>NZ_JAVDQX010000002.1:0-1044516 GCF_031454475.1 Chryseobacterium vietnamense
CTAATATAAACCAAGTGCTTTATGTGCAGTAAAGGTTTTGTCTTTGTGAAAGTTTTTATCGCTTAAAACAGGGAGCAGATGGTAGCAATCAGGAGTCAGGGAAACCTGCAGCCTATTACCTACAACCTGTAACCTTATATACCTTCTTTAGGGTGGTTTTAGCGGTGGGGCTCACCTGTTCCCATTCCGAACACAGAAGTTAAGCCCACCAGCGCCGATGGTACTGCTAACGCGGGAGAGTAGGCCGCCGCCAGTTTTTATTTTATTTTTAAAAATCCTTTATCATAACGATAAAGGATTTTTTTTTGCTTTATACCCAGCTCAGGGTAATGAGCAATGAGTAATAGATAATAGATAATAGATAATAGATAATAGATAATAGATAATAGATGCGCGTAGTAAGCAATCATCAATTATTATTCATCACTTATCATTTACCACTTATTATTTGCAGCTTATTACTATTGTCACATACTCCAATTGTCACTCCGCAGAGTCTCAACAATTAGAATTAACTATATCTATTAAACTTAAGCATATTTCCTTTTTTACTTTTTAAATCCATAAAATGTACATGGGATTCCTGCGGAATGCCTCACCACTTAGGTGATCACTTATTAATAATCATTTATAACCCAACAGTCACTCGATAGTAATTCTAACAAATCCATTATTTCCTTCAACCCATCCCTACAGAGTATTAAATTTAGACCATAGCCCATCCCACTTTAATTTTCACTTAATCATTTAATTATCAAAAGCTTTTCACTCATAGTAATGATCTATGATATTGTGATTAAAAAGATTTGGTTGCTTTTATTAATAGATTTAGCATAAATAATTAGTGATTGTATATTAATTTAGTAATAATTACGTTTATTTGTTGAAATATCTTGTGATATTGTTAAATATATACCAAATCTAATTTTTATGAAAAAAACCATTTTTAAGGTTGGACTGCTCCAATCCTTATTCTTTTTCAGTGGATTGTATGCACAAACTGATTCAACTAAAGCGTCAAAAATTGACGAAGTAGTTGTTACAGCTTATGGTGTAAAAAAGGAAAAAAAAGCACTTGGATATTCATTCCAGGATGTGAAAGGACAAACCCTTGTCGACGCTAAAGAAAATAATGTAACCAATGCATTAGTAGGAAAAGTTGCCGGATTACAAGTGATTAAAGCAGGTTTTGGACCAGGTTCTTCCTCCAAGATTAATCTACGGGGTTTTAATTCTTTTACAGGAGATAATCAGCCTCTTATTGTGGTGGATGGAGTTCCGTTAAGTAATAACTTAGGATCAAAGGTTAAGCAGAATGGAAAAGATTCTAATAACGATTTCTGGAATCCGGATCTTGATATGGGAAATGGTTTAAGTGATATTAATCCGGACGACATCGAAAGCCTTTCCGTTTTAAAAGGAGGTGCAGCTTCTGCTCTTTATGGTTCCAGAGGTGGAAACGGTGTTATTTTGATTACAACCAAAACCGGTAAAAGAAGAGGAGGATTAGGAATTACATATTCTACAAGTTTAGGTTTTGAAAATATTTTTATGAAACCTGATTTGCAGCATAGTTTCGCACAAGGAAGTAATGGTTTACCCAATCTACAAGGGGGTGATAACACAACTTCCTGGGGACCCGCCTTTGAAGGATCAAATATGACGGTCCATGATAACTTAAAAAACTTTTTTAAGACAGGAACTACCGCACAGCATACATTGAGCTTTCAGGAAAGCATTGGTGAAGGATCAAGCTTATACACTTCTGCTAATTATTTAAACAGTAATAGCCAGATTCCGAATTCAAAATATGAGAGGTTCAATTTTATGGCAAAAATGAATTCTAATTTTGGGGCTAATAAAAGATGGACTACTGAGGTGAAAGCCCAATATATGAGTGTTAAAGGGACAAACAGACCTTCTGCAGGGCAAGGGGATGCTAATTACTACCCAAGAATCCTTCTGATGCCTCAAAATATTGATGTAAGAGATTATCGTGAGGGACAGATGCAAAATGAAGTAATGTCGCGCTGGATAACCTCCAATGGAGTTAATCCTTATTGGACAGCCTATAATGCATTAAATGCTGATAAAAAAGATAGATTTTTATTAAACGGTTATCTTAAATATCAATTTAATAACTGGCTGAGTGCAGATGTAAGGCTAGGGACAGATTTCTATTCTTTAAATAATGATGCAAGGGTTTGGACGGGATCTGGCCGTAATAATTCTTATTCTACCGGTCAGCAAAAGTTTTATGAGAATAATTATATTATAAGTCTTAATGCTAAAAAAGATAATATTATTGGTAAATGGGGAGGATCGCTTTCTGTTTATGGGCAAATGATGGAAAGCAGGGATAAGGCACTCTATTTTTCCACACAAAATCTGATTCTTGCCAATGTTTTCAGCACTTCTAATACGAGTGATCTTGCTTCTGTTACAACGACTGAAGTTGATATGTGGAAAAAAATTAATTCAGTATTTGCTGCTGCTGAAATTAATTATGACGGATATTGGTTTCTGAATGTTACGGCAAGAAACGATTGGTCTTCTACTTTGAATATTAATAACAGGTCTTATTTTTATTCTTCCGTGAGTACTTCACTAGTTTTGACAGATATGCTGAAAAAATTAAATGGTACAACTTTAAATGCCTTAACATTTGCTAAACTTCGCGCGGCTTACGCAGTTACAGGAAATTCTTTACCACCCCAACAGTTATATAATACCTATACCGCTTCCACAGATCCAAGCGGACATATAGTGCTTACAAGAAATAAAATTCTTTTTAATTCAAATCTTCATGCCGAGAAACTTAAAAGTTTTGAAGTCGGGGCAGATATGAAGTTTTTTGACAGAGTATCTCTGGATGTAAGTTATTTTAGTAATAATGCAACAGAGCAGCTGATAGATTTACCAATAAATCCTCTTTCAGGATATGAGAAAAAGAAAATTAATTCTGGAGGGCTGCATAACAAAGGGTTTGAATTTGTATTGAATACGGATATCTTTAAGAAGGAAAGTTTTGTATGGAATGTTAATGTCAACTTTTCAACATTAAAAAGTAACATCGATAAAATTGATGGGATTGTTTCAAAATACCCTTTATCAGGTTTTGATAACGTTGCTTTCTTCGCAGAAGTAGGAAAACCCTACGGAGCGATTTATGGAACGAAATTCTTAAGAGTAGAAGATACCAGCAGTCCTCATTATGGAAAGCTTATTGTGGATCAAAACGGATTACCGCGGGCTACTTCTGATCAATATTATCTGGGAGATCAAACCCCAAGAGCTTTGTTTGGCTTTACAAACAGCTTTGTTTATAAAAATATTGGACTTTCATTTTTAATTGACGGAAGAATCGGAGGTAAATTTTTCTCTGCAACACAGGCTGCATTACAAGCGAATGGACTTGCTGCAGACACTGCACCCGGAGGAAAACGTGATAATATGATTTTGGATGCCGTAGTGGAGGGCAATGGCGGTTATACAGCAAATACCAAAGAAATTACTCAACAGGATTATTGGGGAGCTGTAACATCTGGAAACTTAGGAATTACAGAACAAAACATTTATGATGCTACCAATATTCGCTTAAGAAATATTCAGCTGACCTATAATTTCCCTAAAAGTATTTTCCAAAAACTGGCCTTACAGAGTGCTAAAGTAGCTTTTACGGCCAATAACGTATGGATGATCTATAGTAAAGCCAAAGGAATTGATCCGGAATCCGTATTTGCAATTAATTCTAATGCTACAGGATTTGAAAACCTTGCTTTTCCTACTTCAAGATCTTACTTATTTACAATCACTTTAGGCTTTTAATTAACAACTGAAACAATGAAAAAATATATCTTATCATTTTTTACGATTGGTTTACTATGTACTTCATGCAATGATTTTGAAGACATCAATAATAACCCGTTTGCCGTAGACGCTAATAAGGCAGAACCTGAATATTTTTTAAATAACTCAATTCTCGGTGCCCAGCAAGATCCTAATATCGCAGAACGTGTTTTTGTTTTATACTGGAAAACGGCAGCAAGACAGCATTTGACAACCGGAATTGCAGGTGGAACTTACGACGATTCCTGGACTTCCGAGTACTGGAAATACATTTCAGACTGGTTGAATAATGCAAATGCGGCCATTCAGTTGGCTAATGAGAAAAAGGTAGCCGGGCAGGGAAAACCTTATTATGACAATGTCATTCAGATTTCCAGAATCTGGAGAGCTTATTTAATGAGTGAATTTTCGGATAATTTCGGACCTCAACCTATTCAGGCTTTCCAGGGAACGAATCCTACTTTCAATTCTGAAAAAGAAGTGTATTATTTTATTTTGGAAGAATTAAAAGATGCAGTCGCAAAAATGGACACAACCCAAGGCGTACCATCCAATGCAAATGCCTATGATATGGTGTATGGGTTTAACTGGACACAGTGGGTAAAATATGCCAACTCTATGAGGATGAGAATTGCCATGAGAATTGCCGAAGTAGATCCTTCAAAAGCAAAAACAGAATTTGAAGCAGCGGCTAATTCAAATATGTTTATCGCTACAAGTGCAGATAATTTTAAAGTTACTGAAAAACCGGGATGGGATGCGCTGACAGGTGTAATGTCCAGAGAATGGAACTCTCAGATCTTATCAGCAACCCTTAATAATTTATACATTGGCTTGGGAGGAGTAAATTCTACAGACCAGTTACCAGCGGCTCAACATACACAGGTAAAGGCTTCTGATTATATTGGTATAAAATATGATCAACAGTTCACTACAATGACCAACGACCCAAGTGCAGGATACTGGTTGGACGGATTACCCAATAAAATAGATCCGAGAGCCTATAAAACATTCTATATTCCTGGGGATCTTACAAGCCCGGTTTACTCATTATATCCAACTTATACCAATCAGGCAACTACCAATCACGGAGATCTTACGTTTGAAGACAATTCTAAAATAACAGTAAATACCGTAAATACATGGAACGCCTATACCATTGGAAACTGGGGCGTAAAAGGACAGAGAAATGGCTTAAGAAATGTAGTAGGATGTATGCCGGCTTTAGGTAAGCAGTACAGGGAAAGTAAGAATGCAAGAATATTTTTTGCAAGCTGGGAAACCTATTTCCTTTTGGCGGAAGCTGCATTGAAAGGCTGGACCGTTCCAATGAGTGATGAAGCTGCCTATAATAAAGGAATTCAGGAAAGTTTTGTTTATAATGGAGTTTCTCAATTCTATGGTCAATATATTGCTTCAACGGATTATAACCGTGATGGTACTTCTGTTTCTTATAGTCATATTACAGAACCGGGAGCAAGCCATACCATGAAATATAAAGATCCTGTCAACGGAAACTTAGTTTCGGTTGAAATTAAATATCCTGTGAATACCATCTATAAGAATGGATCGGTAAAGAATGATAAACTCACAAAGATTATTACCCAGAAATATATTGCCAATATGCCTTGGTTACCATTAGAATCCTGGAATGATCAGAGAAGACTCGGGCTGCCATTTTTTGAAAACCCAGCCATCGAAACTCCATTGCCAAACCTTCCTAATTTGAGCTCAGGAAACTATATGACGAATTCTATTCAGAATTTTCCTCAGAGATTAAGATATCCAAGTACTTTCAGAAATACGGATCAGCCCGGATATGATAAAGCTGTACAATTACTTGGTGGCACAGATGCTGTACTGACTCCTCTTTGGTGGGCCAAACATTAATTAAGTTTACATACTAAAAAACAATTCTTTTCTGATTTTGAAAAGGATTGTTTTTTTTATACAAATTGACTGAATATCTCTTTAAATGGATTGTTCAATTAATGATGATAAGTAGTATCTGGATTGGCTTTGGAGTTTAATTGGCTGCAATTGTGAAAACTATTTGTGTACTGTATGCCGCCGCAGGAATTGTTACAGAAACGCCGCTAATTTCCAATTGTACATTAATAGCGGAATAATCAACATTGTGGCTCACACCTAACACTCCGGTAAAAGTAATTGTTGAAAGTGTTGCGGAGCCGGTTTGCGGTATTTCTACATAATTCACATTTCCTCCTGAAATTGTTGCAGCGCAGCCTACACAAAGGCCATTGATCTTGGTTGTACCTCCGCTTCTTTTTGCGTAGAGTTTCAAAGCACTATTCCAGGAAGTGGGAACATGCTGCATACTGATTCTGGCGCCGGCACTTGTAAGAAGACTCAGGAAAGATCCTGGTAAATGTCCGGACAAAACTAATTGCGAAGGATTATCATAAGTTCCGGCATAGTTACTTCCTGCCTCTGTAATGGTAGGAACACTGACCGTCCAGCTTGTTCCTGCAATGTTTATGGTTTGCCCTTCAAGATAACTTCCCATTAGTAAAGCAATAATGTATAGATATCTTTTTAAGAACTGTTCTTTGAGAAAAGGGCTTTTTATTTTCATTTTTAATTTATTCTGTGATGGTATAGGTGATGACAATTGCTGTATTGGCCTGAGCCTGTAAGTTGGCATAAGTATTAGTGGCAAGTGAAATGGTGAGCGCGTGGCCGTTATTCGCTCCATTTCCGGTAAATGCTCCTCCGATACCACTAATAATGGTAGTTGGAGTAGTGGTAAGCGTAACCTGTCCTGCAGATGTCCCCAATGTTCCACCTCCGGCTCCGGAAGCTGCAGCGGCCTGAATTCTTATATTGACCCCTGCAATAACCTGATTAACAGATGCCGTAATTCTTCTTGTAAGTCCTCCGGAAGCGATAGCGGATGTATAGTTGATCCACTTTGATGTATTGGGAGTTGGCGCTACCAAAGCATTTCCAGCCTCGGTAGGACGTGTAAAATTTAAGGTTATACTTCCGGTAGGTTCAACATCCATTAACGTTACTACAGGCAATGTTATACTGACAGTAGTACTTGCGGTCTGGGAATAGATTGGACCGGATACAGCACAAAATACAATTAATAATATGGTACGGATCAGAATCATCTCTTCTTTTTTATTTCATTATATCCTACTTTCAAGGATTCCTGTTGATATTTGATCTCTATCTGCTGTTTAACAACATTGATACTTAATTTTTTTGTTTCCGAAGGTTGTAAAGTAAACAGGAATTTATCTGTTGTGATTTTATAGCGTTTATCCAGTCCGTTACGGTAAACTTTTACAATCCAGTCTCCCGGGCGGAGATAAGTGAAATCAAAATCTTCTCCTATATAGCATACCTTACGGAAAGTCTGGTCATTATTGGTAGCTTCCACAATAATACTTTCCCTTTTCTTTTTTCCTTTTACAGGTGATAGTTGCCCATAATCTTGTTGATCTTTCTCTCCGGTTTCCAGGAACTTGACATGTCCCTGAACATTGGCTGCTGTTGTTAATCCGAAATTAAAAGTATTCTCCTTATTCACCAATGAAAGACTGGCAGGAAACGTTTGAGTGGGAATATCATTGATTGCTGTAGTGGAGCGGTCTATTTCAAGAAAATAATTACCCGGGATAACATTTTTAAACATATAATTTCCCTCCTTATCCGTAATAGACAGATAACTTCCAAGCATTAATCTTACGCCTTCAGTCTTTTTTATACCCAGATTGCTGACATTTCCCGACAGCGAAATATATTCGGCAGTTTTCTGTACCGGAATGTTAGGACGCCAGGTATACCGCATTGAAAATATAAAATCTTTATCTCCGATTTCTCCTCTCTGCAATGAATATCTTCCGGATAGATCAAGTTCATTTCCGGGAAATAACTGCTGGCGAAAAAGAAGTTCAAACAGATTTCTGTCTCTGAAATATTCCTCTGGCATATAATTGTTCTGATAGAAGATACTTAAGCTGGTCTTATCAGAAAACTGACTGAAGATTCTAGCTCCGTAGTAAAGATTTCTCTGGTTTTGAAGCTGATATCTTGAGCTTATAGCATAACTTCCGAAGATGTTAAACGATGTTCTGAATTTTTGAAATGAAAGATTCGCAGAATAAAAACTGGAATTTCCATTAAATCCTGTCAGATAATTATCTGTTTTACCGAATTGTCCATCCACATTTATCTGAAATATACCTATCTGCTGATTAATACTTACCTTGAAGTAACGTTCATAGTAATCAAACTGTTTAGGTTCTAAACGGTCTTTATAGATTTGATATCCATTATTAAGGATGATGGAGCCGCGAGGGAGATATTTGTACTGTACGCCATATTGAAAATACTTTCTGTAGGGAGCAGCCAGTAACAGTGTATCTCTTTGAAAGTTTTTGGCATCCTGCATGTAATTGGCAAATACACTGATCTTTTTGGTGATATTATAGTAAATATTACCGTTAAAGGTATTTGTATTGGTAAAATATCCGGCAAAATCTGGGCTGGCTCTCATGTACATCAGGCTTCCGTTCAATTTTTTAAAAATGGCTTCTGCCTGTAATAAATAAGCTGTTCCATCTGTTTTTTGTGTTGTACTGTAGGCAAATTCTCCGGAAAGATTAATATTCTTTGAAACTTTAAATTTCCCTTTAGCATAAGGAAGGTGAGCATCTGAGTCAAGCTTTACATCTCCGAATCTGATCTCTCCATTTCTTGGAGTTTTGTAGAGATAGCCTACTGAAACTTCAGATTCTTTCCTGATTTTAAAGGCCGAATAGAAATTAAATTCATCTTTAATATCTCTGAAAAACCTCGGGTGATTATAGAACCCACCAAAGCTCACTTTATTAAAATCATATCGGATTTCTGCCCCGCGGCCATATCTTGCAAATTCTGTAAGATAAGAAGAAGAGTAGGTTTTGTCACCAAGATGAATATACAGTTTATCACGTTTATAATTCACAAAATATTCTTCATACTGGGTGAATGTATTAAGTTCTATCGGGTTGTGCGTGACAGCCCTGAATTCAATCTGATTTTTATTGTCTTTATCAAGAGTTCCTTTGCCATAAATTTCGCCTTGAAATCCATCATTATAAACGCCCATGTTCTGCATTCCTATGAAAGATAAAGAGAGGGCAACAGGTAATCTGTGATAAATATCGTTTTCAGATGGTTTTACCGATATTACCTGAGTGGTTGCATAGACGTCCTGATTTTCTTTAGGATAATTCTTCGGGTATACCGAAAGATTTAAGTTTTGAAATTCGTTTTGAGGAAGTTCAGGGTTTGTTACTTTGTGAATAGTAATGATCCTGGATTCATTGGGAGTAAGAACCAGTGACGGTTCATTATCAACAATAGCATTTTTACTTTCAAGAACAATGCTTTCTGTTGTATTACCATTATTTTTTAAAAGAAAAGACGAACGGATCGTTTCTCCTGCTCTTACAAATTCAGGTGTATTTAAAACCGTAACCAAAAGCTTCCTGTTCACTGAAACTATAATTTTTGCATTTTTTGTAAAAGCTGTTCCATGATTACGATCGGTAATGTTCAGGGTTACAGAATAAGTGCCCTGTCCTGTTTCTGATCCGATACGCAAAGGAACGAGATATACTGATGTCTCGTGAGGAGAAATCTGGAATTCTCCTTTTATTAGAATAGGACTAATCAACGGGCTTGATGTGGTAACTGAAATATCATAGGTCCGGGTTTCAGCCGAATTATTTTCCAATGTGAAGGGAATAGAAGTAGACATTCCCGGCATTAAACTATCTTTTTTACTGATCAATCGGTTGGATTGCTCCTGAGAAAAAATAAATACCGGGAATAGTGATATGATAATAAATAAAGTCCAAGTTCTAATCATTTTTTACTTCTAATTCCACATTGAGTGCAAAAGCATTCTCTTCTTCATCTGTAGCTATGATAGCTGCTTTGTATTTGTCAGGAGGTAGTTTACTGAGATCAATGTAAAATGTTTTGGAGGTGTCTGGTAACAGCCCCATCGTTAAACTTGAATACGTTCCCACCTTTTCACCCGTTTTACGGTTATAGATTTCAATGGAAGCTGTAGGTTTACAGTAAAGATTGCCATTATTGGCTATTGCTATCTTTGCTGTTTGTTTTCCCTCCTGTTTTTCCACTTTTACACTTTCAAATTTAAGGTCCGTTTTGCCCTTTTCTGTTTCAAAATCTGTAATGACCTGAATAGCATACCGTATAATAGAAGTGATACTGACTCCCGGTTTATTATCACTGGGTTTTATCTCTTCTACCGGTTCTACAATGATCACACTCCAGTAGCTTCCCGGTTCCATTGCCTTATCGGGAACTGTTATTTCATACAATATCTCGGTCTTTTCCTTACCTTTAAGGGTAACAAGATTGGTATTGAGCTTTAACCATTCTCCGTTACTGCGTTTATTGGTACGTAAAGCTGTATAATTGATGGTTCCATCTGCGTGATAGGTATAATCCTGTAAAAATATTTTTACACTCTGAGGATTGCTGCCTGTGTTTTCAATAGCAACTTTTCCTTTATACACCTTTCCGTTTTCGATTTTATAAGAATGCGTAAGCCCGTTGATAATCACAATACCGGCATGTAAAAAGCTGAACTGCAAAATCAGGGTGATCAAAATAAGGATACGCTTTATCATGATGTAAAGTTTGGAGTTAAATTATGAGTAATACAAAGCCAGGAAGAAACTGAATAACAGCTTCTTCTTGTTTTTGAAAGGCAAAATTGAATTTTAATTAAATTCTAATTATCTGATATTGTATAAGTAACGGTAGCAACAACAGTAGCTGTTGCCTGTAAATCTGCATAAGCTGCTACACCTCCAGGACCGCTTCCTGCAGCGAGTGCATAGGTGAGATTGTGACCGTTATTAGCTCCATTTCCTGTATAAGCACTTCCAATACCAGAAATAATAGTCTGGTCAGTACCGGTTAAGGTAAGCAGACCTGCAGAAGTTCCTAATGTACCTGCTCCTGCTCCGGTGGCAGCCGCCGCCGTTACATGAAGATCTACTCCAGGAATGATAGCGTTCATTTTTACGCTTACGTTACGGGAAGGATCTGCCACAGATTTAATAGAAGAATAATTAAGCCACAAAGTAGTGTTGGCCGCAGCGGGAAGAATAGGATTTCCCGCTTCAGTAGGAGCTGTAAATCCAAGAGTGATATTTTTTGTTGCTGCTGGTTCAATATCTACCAATGCAACTTCGGGAATAGAAATGGTAACCGTATGGTTATCTGTAGCAAGGTCTTGTGCACTCAGATTCCCAGATAAAGCAAATGCAAATAAAGACACTGCAATAGTTAAATTTAGTTTTTTCATGACATTGTAATTAGTTACATGAAGATAATAAAATTCAGCTTATGGTGATAAAAATATACCACATTTTTTATTTAAGTGTTTATTTATCATATGTAATGCATTATAATTATGAAATAACTCAAAAAAAATCCTGCACAATTTTGTACAGGATTTTATCGGTATTATAAAGGTTTTTTACGCCCAATGCGGATCGGAAACAGAGACTTTTCCGGTTTCTATACGTCCGGCAAAGTGCCACAAATGCTCGTTTGATGTTATTTTCAGATCATACCACCCTTTAAATTTATCAAGATCGATCATTATTTTTTCCTCTGATTTTTGTACAGAAATTGTTTTCTTATTTTTTGTGTACAAATCTTCCAGATTGATGGTGAAATTTTTCTTTTTGTCATTTCTTATAGTCAGCTCCACTTGGTTTTTTGCGCTCACATTCACCAAAATTATCTCTATTTCCGGTGAAATACTTCCCTGGAATTTCCTGAAAAAGCCATTGGGACCGAAAATTTCATAATCATAGGCTCCGGAATGTACAGCATGGGATAAACTTTGCATGGAATATAAAGCATATGAAAAGTGATAATTATTACTGTTAAATTGCGTCCTGTCATAAACAAGCAAAGGAACTCCATTCTCTTTGAGATTCGTCATTTTGATCTGCCCGCCTTCTAAATTGACATGGAAGTGATACGGCAGCGGATTGGATGGCTTGAGACCTCTTTCCTGAATGTCAAGTAAGCTGTCTTTAAGTTCATCTTCAGAATACCATTTCAGATCAGGAACAGGCTTATTTCTGGCGGCATTGATGGTTTTAGCATAATCTTTCTGATTCAGATAATTCATCTGTGGAGCTTTTACACCGGAAGAGTTAAACGCAGAGGTAAGATCTCCGCATATTGCTCTTCTCCAGTCACTGATATTGTCAATATGTACATTCTTTTTGAATTTTTTCATAATAAACTTCTCCAGAAACTGCAGTACAGAAGTGTGATCTGATACTTCGGAATTGACGAAGCCTCCTTTTGTCCATGGCGATGCGATAATCATCGGTACTCTATATCCTAATCCTACGGTTCCTTCAACTTTTTCATAATTTTTTAAAGAAGGATTACTCATATATTCCTGAGATTGATCTACATATTCCACCCCTTCTTTTCCGTTCATATCAACAGGCTGGCTTGGATTCACAGGTGGAGCGAAAGGCAGTACGTGGTCAAAATACCCGTCGTTTTCATCGTAATTGATGATGAAAATTGTTTTTTTCCAGGTTTCAGGATCTTGGGTCAGAATATTCAAAACTTCTGAAATATACCATGCTCCGTACCAAGGTGATCCCGGATGGTCCGAGAAATGTTCAGGAGCTACCAGCCATGAAACCAATGGAAGCTTTTTTTCTTCTACATCTTTACGGAACTGAAATAATACATCTCCTTCCGGCACAACCAGTCTTTCTCCGTTTTCATCTTTTCCGATCTCCAGTTTCCAGTAATCCGGATCGTTGGAATTGGTCGTAAAAGCTTTTTCGTGAAGGTTTTTCTCCTCTTTTGAAAGTTTGGAATAATTATCAGGATGGTATTTCACCTGATCTTCCTGTACCTCCGCCAGCATAGCTTCAAGTCTTTCTTTCTGTTTAGGATTTTTTTCAATTTCCTGCTTCAGATAAGCGATGATGTTGGGAATATTCTGATAATATCCTTTTGAAAATTTAACGTTGAATCTTGAAAACCATTCAATCGGGTTATCTGTAAAATTACTTAGCCAGGCTTCCTGCTCTCCGGACATTCCCTTTGGAAGGCTGATTTCGTTCTGATAAATTCTCCACGAAACATTCTGCTGTTCTAAGATTTCCGGGAAGCTTTTCCATTTTGCCTGTCTTGCTTTGTCATAGTCAATGTTTTCATTCACAACATTGGCTTTTACCTTTCCGTTTTGCTGTTCTCTCAAGGTTCCGGACCAAAGAAACAACCTGTTGGGAGTTGTTCCGGTAAGAGAAGAGCAGAAATACTGGTCGAATATCGTGAATGCATCGGCCAGCTGATAATAAAACGGAAGATCTTCACGGTTATAATAGCCTAGTGTCAATGGGATATTCTTATAATCTTTATTACCTGAGGCTTTCGCCTGCAGCCATTGGTCAAATTTTCCTTTGTTCAATGCTTTTTGCTGATCAGCCCATGAATGTGGAAGCGAGCTCATCCAGGTAGATTTTGTGTTTCTTAAATCCAGTCGGGCGGGAGATGCATATTTTCCGTCGTCATTTTTTTGAAAGAAAACAGAATGTCCATCCTGTTTTACAAAAGCTCTTTTATCCAAAAAACCTCTTACTCCTTTAAGCGCACCAAAAGCGTGATCAAATGAACGGTTCTCCTGCATCAGGATGACAACATGCTCTGCATCATAAAATGTAGACTGAGCAGCCGGATCAATGGCTAAAGCTTTTAAAATAGAAGGATGCAGAACACCTGAAGTTCCTAATCCTGCTAATAAAAGACTTGATTTCTCTAAAAATTCTCTTCTGTTCATGTTCAATCGTAATAAGAAAGAAACCGCAAGTTAATAGGATTTTCCTGCGATTTCTTTGTTTTATATAAAAATAATCAGATTTTTATTGTAACCACCAGGGTTTGGAGTTGATATTATCATTTCCTCCATACTGAGCGGTTAAAGAAGCTTTTAAATTATTGCTGTTGTAATTATACTCAGACTGTGGATATCTGAATCTGAAAGGTGCTGCAACTCCTGCCTTTAAAGGATAATTTGGAAAGCCTGTTCTTAAATAATCAAAGTAAGAAGTCCATTGTGCCTGATGGAACATCGTCATGTATTTTTGAGTCATGATCTTCTCCAGTTGTGTTTGTAGTGGATCCGCATTATTATAAACGACTAAAGGAGTGGCCAGATATTGATTCACATCAAAGCCTGAGAAATATTGTCCCGGATTTTTCACATAGGTCTGATAAAAATTGAAACTCGCTTTAATGGCATTGTCATAATGTGTCTTTGCAGATCCCGAAATCCAGCCTCTTGCCGCAGCTTCAGCCAGAATAAACTCAAGTTCTGAGTAACTCAATACAGAAGAAGGTTCATTGGTAGGATCTTTATAAAAACGGTCGTTTACTTTAGAAATGTTTTTTGCCGTAATCAGTGCTGCATTATCAGAATAAGGGGAAATAGGATTTCCGCCGTTATATCCAGTGTAATCTGTAATTGCTTTTCCGGCTTCTTTAGCTCCGGTAGTTTGTGCTGCAAAGGTGAACAAACGCGGGTCATGTCTGTCTTTGAACATATTAATAAAATAATCTGCCATGTACAGACTTGAACCATATCCACTGTTGTTAAACATAGTGTATCTGCTGTCAGCAGCATCCGCAAACTTAAGTTCACCATTATCTGCAATGGAAGTCATGAGAGACTGACTTCCTGCAATAGAAGCAAATTCTGCAGCGATATTATAACTTCCTATGGTTGTTTTTTTAGATAAAGTGATCAGAATTTTCAGACGGAATGAATTGATCAGTTTTTTCCACTTTAAAGCATCGCCGTTGTAGACAATATCTCCTTCAATTTTATCATTGGTATTAATAAGATCATTGGCTTCCTTTAATTCTGATAAAATTCCGGACATGATTGCTTCCTGGGTATCATATTTAGGCTGAGTAATTCCTGATTCACCTTTAGCTGCTTCAGAATAGGGTGCACTCCCTACTTTTAAGCTGATATTGAAAAAATGATAAGCTCTTAAAAACTTTCCAATGGCCAGATAATTTTTATTTCCTCTTTTTTCCGCCTCCTGCATCATTTTTCCGGTATTCAGGAGCTCTCTTGTATATACTTCAAATGAGGTATCATTCCATTTCATATACTGGTATGAATTCTCGCCATCGGTACCAATCATCATCCTTGAAGCGTACATATTATCTCCATTGACCTGGAAAGTATACTTTTCTACGTAGGTCAAAAGATATTTGGGGTCAATGCTGGCCTGGTCATTCGGGTTTTCATTGATAGTATCAAGGTTGGATTCACATGATGCTAATGTCAGAAGTCCGGCTGTAAATATAGATTTCATCATCCATATTGCGGTTTTACCTTTTTGCCCTTTCACTTTGTTTATATTATTTTTCATTGTCTAGACGTACTTTTTAGTTAAAACTTAAGATTAAATCCGATTCCAAACCATCTG
Source organism: Chryseobacterium vietnamense (assembly GCF_031454475.1). Lineage (NCBI taxonomy): Bacteria > Pseudomonadati > Bacteroidota > Flavobacteriia > Flavobacteriales > Weeksellaceae > Chryseobacterium > Chryseobacterium vietnamense. The sequence goes on from NZ_JAVDQX010000002.1 coordinate 15,393, forward strand.
CTGGATGGATCCTGAATGTCATTCTCTGTTTTTGCCTGAAAATCAGGGTCAGAATATAAGTTCTTTGATTTTTTCCACATTGCCAGATTATAAGCAGAAATATTAGCAGTGAAACCTTTTACCATTCCTTTAGGATTCAATAATGAAGAGAAGTCATATTCTAATACTACAGATCTAAGCTTGACGAAAGTTCTGTCGAAAACGTTCGCAAACTCTTCGCTTTCATCCTGCGTTACTCTTGCACGGTATGGATAGTTTTGTGCCCAGTCCTGATAGCTGATTGCTTTGGTGTGTGGTGTATAAAGCCCGGTTGCCGGATTGTAATTAACCCCATCCGGTACAAAATAGTACGTTCCCGGATTCGCATATTCAAGATCTCTGTACGCTACAGAATTAGGATGTTTTCCTCCCCACCACATTTTTTCCACTACCTGCGACCTCATCACGCCACCGATACTTCCATCGATTCCGATGTTTAAAGTGAATTTTTTATATTTAAAAGTGTTGTTGAAACCGAAAGTCCAGTCAGGATTGAAATGTCCCAGGTTACTTGGGTTATTAGCTCTTGTCGGCATTCCTGTATTAGCATCAAGAATTACTTTTCCATCCGGAGACTTTTGCCATGTATAATCATAATAGCTGTCCATTCTTTCTCCTAACTTAATATTCTTGTAGTTCGGCATATTATCATAAATGGAAGTCAGCTTTTGTTCATAAGTACTCCAGTTGATCAAGGTTTTCCAACTGAAATCAGCAGTTTTTACCGGAACTAAACCAAGGGAAACTTCAAATCCTTTCGTAGTATATTCATTTCCGTTTACATATTGTGAGGTAAACCCTGATGATTCAGCTGCCGGGAACTGAAGAATATTATTATAATCTAATGTTCTGAAATAGGTGGCATCGAAGGTAATTCTGTTATTCAGGAAACCTGCGCTTAACCCTAATTCATAAGATTTTGTCTGCTCCGGTTTCAAAGAATTTTCTACGTTCAGAGTGGTTGGGTAATAATACGTAGGATTTCCGTTGAATGTGATTCCCTCATTGTTCAGATAATAGTTTCTGATGGAATATGGCTGGAAATCATAAGCTACTTTTGCCCATGATGCGGAAAGTTTCAGCATGTTGATAGATTCCGGTAGTTTTACCAGATTTGAAATAACCGCACTGATGGAAGCAGAAGGATAGAAATAAGATCTGTTGGCTTTAGGAAGAGTGGAAGACCAGTCATTACGTCCGGAAATATTGATGAAGAAAGCATTATACACTCCGATATCAATGGTTGAATAAGCACTGTAAATTAACTTTTCCTTTAAATAGGTATAATTTTTAAGCGCTCCGATAGAGTTTTCGAATGTGTATACTTCAGGAATCTTTAATCCGTCTGTAGACCTTTCATTGTTGTTGTTTTTATAATAGAAAGCAGAACCTCCGGCATTGATTGTAAAATCAAAGTTTTCAGATATTTTTTTCTTATAAGTTGCCAGAACATCATAGTTGAGATTCCATGTTTTATTATCTTTCAGAATATATCCACCACTTCTTGGCGCGCTGTAGTTGAAATAAGAGTAAGGACTCAATACTTCCGTTTTGCTGTGATTTTCAACCAGGGAAATTTTTCCTTTTACAGAAAGGTCCTGTGTTGCTTTATATTCTAACCCTGTCTGGGCATTGATGATATTGGTTCTGTTCTGATTTTTGTAATATTCCGCTCCAAACCATGGATTGTTGTACCATGCATAGTTCCAGTTGGCCTGTGCTCTTCCTTCTTTTCCGGGAATCCACATATGGTTTTTCAATGCTTTTCCGTCTACATCGCCTCCCATCCAGATCAGGATGGTGTACATATGCCCGCTTGGATTATAATCGTAATTAGGAATATTAGGAGTAAAAGCCTGGTTGAAGTTGAATTTTGTATCAAATATTAATTTTTCACCAAGATGATTTTCAGAAGAGAAGTTGATTCCATATTTCTGAAGATAGGAATTGGGAACTCTGTCATCATAATTCATGAAGTTCCCGGAGAATCTGTAGATGTCTTTGTTGTTTCTATAGCTGATCGCAAAATTATTATTGTTGATCACCGCAGGCTTTAGGAAAGTGCTTAAGTTATCATGGTATTTCCAGTCGATCGGAACTCTTTCATACCTTGATTTATCATCATACTGAGTTCCTGTCACAGCTCCGTACCACGGAACAACCTGTCCTGTTACTTTATCTCTGATAGGGCTGTTCCACTGGGCAATCTGTAGCCCGGGAACAAATTTTGGGCCCCAGATCATATCTCCGTCATTCACCCCGCCATCGGCTCCGTCCCAGAATTCGTATTTTCCATGGGACCCGTTTCCATATTCAGTCTGGGTTTTTGGAAGATTGGTAAATCCTCCCGTAATCATGGTGTTTTGTGAAAACTCTACGGAGAATCCTTTTTTCTTAGCATTTTTTGTGGTGATTAAAACAGCTCCGTAACGACCTCTTGAACCGTATAGCGCAGAAGCGGTAGCTCCTTTCAGGACGTTGATGTTTTCAATATTGTTAGGATCTAAATTCTGGAAAACTTCTTTTTCTACAATCACACCATCAATCACAAAAACCAGATTGGAATTTCCTCTCAATGTAAATTGCGGAGCCTGTTGCATTCCTGTAGGATTGGAAACATTAAGACCCGCTACCTGTCCTGAGAATAAATTACCAATACTTGGCGTAGTGATGGTTTCAAACTGTTTCGTTCCCACTTCCTGAGTGGAATAACCAATCTTTTCTTTCTTCTTGGCAATACCTAACGCGGTAATAACAACGCCTTCAATCAGCTTTTCGCTTGGTTTTTTTAAAATAACGGCATACTGTTTTTTGGAAGAAACCTCAACGGTATAAACAGAAAAATCAGGTGCAAAAAATTCAAGAATGTCTTTGGGGTTTGCAGAAATGGTGAAGTTACCATTTTCATCTGTAGTAGCAGTCTTTCCTGTGTTTTTGTCGGTGATATTTACACCGGAAACACTAGAACCGTTTTCTGATTTTACATTTCCTGAAATATTGATTTCCTGTGCAGAAAAATAAAGAGGAAGTAAAAAAACGGCAAAAGTGGCTAGAGTTTTCTTCATTTTTTTGAAGGCAAATTTAGCAGTGCACTGTTACCTGTACTTTAATGATGTATTAAAATAAAAATACGATTTAATATTTTTTAACATGAAGAATTAATAAATAAGTAAAATGGAAAATATCCTTTGTTTAGGGACTTTTGCTTTATTATATAGATATTAATATAAGTAGGGATGCTGAGAGAGGGAAGTTGGAAGTTATTGAGTCTTATCAACTTCCTGAAATCCTCAGTAATAAATTTTTGAAAAAAAACTTTTCTATAAAAACAACAGGATAGTAAAACTGTGACTTCGAGAACTTCCAGCCTCCAGCTTCCCTCTTCCTTTCTTTTTTAAAACCTGCTCAGAATTCCCCAGTGAATTTTGATATCATTAAATTTAAAAGGATTTCCAAACTCATTACCATTAGACAGCTGGAAACTCATCAGACCAATAGGAATAAAGAAATTGAAACCGAGTCCGACACTATAGAGTTTAGGTTTTACATTTAAAGATTTATTATTGAGCTGGCCATATTGTCCAAAGACGTCAAAGAATGCCTGATTACCGATCAGATACCGGTATTCCAGACTACCATAATAATAAAAGTCGGCGGCAAGAGAGTTTTCATTGAATCCCCGCATGGAATTCCAACCTCCAAAACGATATAATTCATTGGCGGAAAACTCTATTTTGGAATCCATCATGGCACCTTCCGCTTTAATGTTCAGAAAATGATTTCCTGAAATGTGATAATTATGTTCACCAAAGAAATAAAACTGATTCTGATTGGCTTTAATATTATCTTTAGAATAGGTGGTTGTTAAGAAGTCATATCCGGCATTGATCCTTGTTTTGTAAAGGAAAAGGTCAATATCTGTGGGTTCTGTCATTTCATACCATATCCCGATCCCTTTTTTGTTGTAATCTTTTCCCTGAACGTATAGGGTGTCAATAATAGTAGAGGTTTCGAGAGTCGCTCTCAAACCGATTTTATTTCGGTTATTGATATGGTAATAAAAGGCCGGAAGGAATTTCACGTTGGCAAATGTTGAGTCCTGTCTGTAGATATTTACTTTCGTATCCATCCCGATATTCGATTTGAACAGGTATGGAATATCCACCCTAAGATCGAAATTCTGCCCTTTATCCGGGTTTCTCTGCCAGTATAAATTGACGGTTTCAAAACCATTGAACATATTCCTGAAATTGACATTCATGGTTCCGTTTAAGGTAAACTTGGAGCTTTTGTCATTTCCAAAACCAATCACTCCATCGAAGGTATTCGTCTTTTTCTTTTCCAGGAACAGGTAAATACTGGTAGAGTCTTTCGTAAATAAAGTTTGCGGCTGCCGTTCAAGTGTCAGGAAAGGATGGCTCTGGAAGGTTTTGTTGATGGCTAAAAGATTTTTGTCATCATAGTTTTTACCTTTAAACTCCTTTTCCAGGTTTTTGATAAATCTTTTGGGAACTTTTTCGTATCCTTTTACCACAAAGCCGTTGATCGTTCTTTTATCATTCTTGTTGATGTCGAGTTCTACAATGGGATAACCGTTTTTCTGCCCTTTATATTTTGATTTGATTCTGCTGAAAGAATACCCTTCATCAATATAAGTTTTGTTGATGCTTTTCTTGGTAGAGTCTAAATTTTTAGTGAAAAAATCTTTCTGAATCTTTAATTTCTGAACCAGAGAATCCGTAAGGTTGACATACGTTTCATTGAAATTTTTTCCTTTATCGTAGAAAATTTCCGTGCTGTCCCCTTTTACCTTTACGTTTTTCAGCTGGGTGAAAAAATAATTACTTTGGGCTAAGGAATCAAGAAACTTTACTGCGGAAGTAGAATCTTTTACTTTTTTCCTGACTTTAGTTTCCGTGTCAATCAGCCAATACTGCTTCTTCTGCGCTTGTGTGAAAACGCAGAACAGTACAAAAAATATTTTTAAAAGTAATTTCAATTTATCCTTCTGAATATGAAGAGGAATCTCTATAAAAATACAAAAGATTCTTCACTGCATTTCATTCCATTCAGAATGACAATGCGCCTTATCAATCAACTAATTTTTATCCAGTTTATTATACTTCTTCATCAAATTCTCATAAGTTCCCTGTGGAAGAATCCATTTCAAAGGAACCCCGATTTTCTGCCCGAATTTACCAAAATAATAATGAGCTTTCCATTTATTTTTTGCTAAAAGTTTTTCAATGTATTCTGCTACTTCCAAAGGTTCTGTTCCGTCATTCACGTGAGAATTCATCAGCGCATATACTTTGTCAAAAACATTTTTGTAAGGCTGGGAAACCTGTGCAATCACTCTATTGTCTGCAATATTGGTTTTAATATCTCCCAAATGCAGCGAACATACATCAATATTCCATGGGTAGACTTCATACCTCATCGCTTCAGTTACTTTATCCAATGCAGATTTGGAAGCCGAATAAAATCCGCGGAAAGGCAGACCCATTTCACTTCCTATACTGGAAACATTAATGATTTTTCCGAATTTGTGTTCACGCATATTCGGAAGAACGGCGCTCATCATCTGTACAGGTCCGGCAAGATTCAGGCTGAAAAGTTTCAGAATATCTTCTTTGGTAGAATCTTCTACGGCACCTACCATTCCCATTCCGGCATTATTGATCAGAACATCAATTTTAGTTTCTGTTTTTAAAACCTCAGCAACAGCATTCTGAACAGCGGTGTTGTCTGTTACATCTGTAGGTATGGATTTGAAGTACTGGCTTTCTGTATGCTTTCTGCTTAATCCATATACTTTATGTCCTTTTTTACCAAAATATTCGGCCAATGCAAACCCGATTCCTGATGAGGTTCCTGTTATAATGATGGTCATTGAATTCGTATGATTTTTAATGTTTTTATTTTACTTCTGATGCCAGTGAGACATTTTTAAAGGTCTGTGTTCAAAAGTAAAATCTATTTTCAGCAAATGTAAAAAAAGAAAAATGAACTCAGGGATAGATAATATCTGAAAATTAGAGATATTATTTAAATAATAAAGCTTTTGAAAAATTACTTATATTTAATTAATTAAAAACAAAGTGGATATAATGAGAAAAAATCACTTTTATTTTACCAGCTATGTGCAGGCTTTTTATGGGATTAAATAGTACAAGATATAATTGTTTACAGATGAAACTGATATTTATATTATTATTAATCACTGGTTCTTCTTTCAATGCTCAGGAAGTCATCCGTGAGAAAGATGGTACTGTTATTATAATAACCCATTGCGAAAGAAAGTATGCAAGAGATACACTGGCTTATCTTAAAGAATTTGAAGTAGCTAAAGACAGATATATTGGGAAACCTTTCTCCATATTGCTAAGCGATATGAGATTGGTACAACCTAAGATGGTATCGTCTGAGTTCCATGGCAGAAAGAAAAATATAACACCAGGTTCTATGTTTAAATTTTCTGCAGGAACGCCAGGTGTGGATAATCCAGCAACTTTATTGATACGCTGGCAAGACCCTGTTCCAAGAGATCAAACAAAATATTACGAGCAAAAGAACAGTTTCTATTTTACCACTGAAGAAAAGAATTTCTACGGAAGTAAGATCGTAAAAGATATTATTATATATAGATAAATATTCTGAGCAATATATTTATATAAAATGGCCTCCAATTTTCTGGAGGCTATTTTTATAAGCTAACTTCTTATTTGTATCTGCTGTAAACTTAAAATAAAGTTAATCTCAATTATGCATAGAATATTTGAGGAATGATTACTTTTAATTGCTTATATAATTGAAATACAATTGTTTAATTTTGTTTTGTGATGACAGTCATCTTAAAAAAGCTAAAATTTCTTAATAAAAACATAAGAAAACCTTAATGAGTGGTGGAAGCAGGCTGATCTAATTTTGCACCTAATCAAAAAGGAGATCATGAATGTATTTAAAATCCCTGTATCCGTAACGTATTTAACGGGAAGGGTATTACTTATTGGTGCAATATCAGCTTCACCGATGTTCCTCGCTCAAAAAAAAGACAGCTTAAAAGAAAAATCCATCGACGAGATTGTTGTTGTCGGGTATGGAACACAGAAAAAAAGTAAAGTTTCCGGTGCTGTTTCGGAGGCTTCGCTGGATAAGCTTACTTCGAGATCTTTGTCCGGAGTAGGAGAAGTACTTCAGGGTAAAGCACCCGGAGTTACTGTAGTGAACGAGGGTGGTGATCCTAACGGCTCACCTAAAGTAAATATTCGTGGTCTGGGAGGAATCAATGGTGAAACGCCTTTGTATGTTGTAGACGGAGTAGTTTTTAATGGAACACCCTCTATTAATCCAAATGATATTCAGGATATTTCTGTGCTAAAAGATGCTTCTGCAGCTATTTACGGAGCAAGATCTTCAGGAGGGGTTATTCTTATTACCACTAAAAAAGGGAAAAAAGGAAATCTTACGGTAGATTTTGATGTTAAATACGGAGTCAACCAGGCTTGGAGGCTGAAGGAATCCCTGAATGCTGCGGAATTCCAGGATGTGATGTACAAAGCCTATGAAAATGCCGGGAAGCTGGGAAGTTTGCCGATGGCTTTTAATCCCAATCAATATCCGGACGGAAGAGTTACCAGAACAGACTGGATGAAAGAAATTTTCAGAACAGGAACAATCCAGGAATACAATGTAAACTTAAGTGGAGGAAGCGAAAAATCCAGATATTTCGTAGGTATGAACCACAGAAGTCTTGAGGGGATTTTATTGAATACTCAGGCAAAACGATACAATTTTAGAGTCAATTCTGAACATAAAGTAAAAGACTGGCTGACAATTGGAGAAAATATGTACTATAATTACTCTGACGGAAATACAGCCGATACAAAAAGTGGATATACAGGAGCTTTAGTAGCTGCCATGTACTATCCGCCCAATGTTCCGGTATATACGCCAAGTGGTGCATTTTCCGGATTACCCATTGATGTGGCAGGAGGTTATGGAGATATGATCAACCCGGTGGCGTATCTTAAAAGAATCAGCATCAGAAACCCTACCCACGAGATTTTAATCAATCCTTATGCTGAAATCACACTGGCAAAAGATTTAAAATTCCGTTCCAATTTTTCACAGACTTTTAAATTGGGAGATGTAAAGAACTTTACGTACAGAGTGTTGGAAGTAGGAAAAATTTTTGATACCAATAATCTAGAATATCAATCCAATAATTCATCTACAGCTCTTGCGGAGCAGTTGTTGACTTATAAAATATCAGCGGGGCAACATAATTTTGATTTCCTTGGAGGTTTTACTTTCCAGAAAACAATTGATGACGGTTTTGTGGCAAAATCGTATGACTTCAGAAGTGAAGCTGAGGTTTTCCAACACCTTCAGAATGCTGCGGATACCAATAAAGATGTTTCCAGTTACAGATTCAAACAATCTTTGGTTTCTTACCTCGCGAGAGTAAACTACGACTATGCAGGAAAGTATATCGTGAGTTTATTGGGAAGACGTGATGGTTCTTCACTGGTAGCCAAACAGAACAGATTTGCTAATTATTATGCCGTTTCTGGTGCATGGGTAGTTTCGAAAGAAAACTTTCTGAAAGATATTTCATGGCTTTCAAGTCTGAAACTGAGAGGAAGTTATGGTATTCTGGGAAATCTTGGAGGAATTTCGCCACAGGCAGTGAACCCATTGATGACAAGAGATAATAATATTATTTTCGGACAGGATCCTTCTCAGAATATTGCTTATTATGCAACCACACGTCCAAATCCGGATCTGAAATGGGGTAAATCTGAACAGACCAACTTTGGGGTGGATGCTTCATTCCTTCACAACAGTCTTTCTTTACAGTTTGATTATTTCGTAAAGAATTCCAAAGACCAGATCTTCAACGTAAGCTTACCGAGTACGGCAACCTATAATAATCAGTATGTGAATGCAGGATTATTTCAGGATAAAGGATATGAATTAGGAATCAATTATAATAAGGTGATTTCAGGTGATTTTTCTTTCTCAGTAGGCGCTACAATGAGTCAACTAAAAAATACGGTGAAGCAGCTTGCCAATGTAGATGAGATCTTTATCAATGATAACGGAGTAAGAGGAGTATTGAAACCAACCCGTGTGAAAGTAGGAGATCCTCTGTATTCCTTCTATGGTTATAAGACGGGAGGGATTTTCCAGACTCAGGAAGAAATCAACAATTATAAGGATGCTAACGGAAATCTTATTCAGCCGAATGCAAAACCCGGAGATATCAAATTCCTGAAGAAAGAAGGAAATACAGGAGTGCTTAATAATAACGATTTTGTCAATCTTGGAAGTCCATATCCTAAATTCTCTTACGGATTCTCTTACAACATGACATGGAAAAATTTTGATCTGAATCTATTCTTCCAGGGAGTATACGGAAATAAAATATTTAACGGGATGAAGTTTATTTCTTTAAATCCAGGCGGGACAGGACAGAATTATAATATGGACAGAGATATCCTGAATGCATGGACACCTCAGAATACCAACACCGATATTCCAAGACTGGTACATGGTGATCCAAGTGGTAATTATTCCAAAGTATCGGATTTCTATGTGGAGGATGGATCTTATTTAAGACTGAAGAACCTTACCATCGGGTATTCATTACCAAAAGAATTGTACAGGAAACTGGATGTGAACAAAGTGAGAATTTATATGACCACCAACAACCTGTTTACCATAACGAAATATACAGGATTCGATCCTGAAGTAGGAATGAACTCTTACGGAGTTGATACCGGAAGATATCCTCAGGCACGCTCATTCATCTTTGGAGTGGAGGTCGGATTATAATTTTTTAACCAACAAAAAGTAAAAAAATGAAATTTTTCAATAAAATATTGTTAGTATCAGGAATATCTGTAATGCTTTTATCTTGTACAGGAGAACTAGATGTGCAGCCGGAAGGAACCCCTACGGAAGCCAGTTTCTGGAAAACGGAAAACGATTTGGTTACCGGAGCAAATGCTATGTACAAGCCTTTATTCGATGGTGAATTTTATGGAAGAGGACTGTTCTGGTTCATCAATGCCAGTGATGATATGGTAACCGGAAGAGCAAAAAGTGAGGCGGATAATGCGAAAAACTTCAGCAGCAATTATATCGCGGCAGGAGATCTTGAAACCCAATGGAACAAAAGATACAATGTGATTGGAGTGGCCAACCGTGTGATCCGTAACGTTGATAATATTCAGACTTCACAGGCTACCAAAAATAAATACCTGGGAGAAGCTTTGTTCATGAGCAGCAGAATGTATTTTGAGCTGGCTTATTCGTACGGAAATGAAAAAGCCGGAGTTCCAATTATCGATCGGTCGAAAGATCCGGATACCAACCCGATTCCAAGAGCAGCCAATGTAATGGAGAATTACACTTATATTGTGAATGACCTGAAAAGAGCCTCAGAATTATTACCTGCACAGGCAGAACTTCCTGCAAAAGATTATGGAAGACCTCATAAAGCAGCAGCATGGGCATTGTTAGCAAAAGTATATCTGTTTATGAAAGACTGGAAAAATGCAGAATTCTGGGCTAATGAAGTAATGACGAAAGGAAACAGAGCCTTATTGGGAAATTTCGCGGATGTTTTCAAAGCTGAAAATAACTACAGTTCGGAATACATCTGGTCGATCCCGGGAACACCAAAGTTTACCGCATGGGGAAGTATTCTTCCAGGAGTAATGCTTGAAAACAAAGGATGGGGAGAATATAACGGATGGGGATACTTCCAACCAACGAAAGAGCTATTTGATGAATACGAAACAGGAGACCTTAGAAGAAGTGCTACCATTCTTAAAATAGGAGACAAATTTACCTTTAATGGAAAAGAAAGAATATACGCTTCTTCTAATTCCCTTACCGGATACCAATTCAATAAATATATGGATGCGTTCAAATATCAATTGAACAGTGGCCACGTGAGTGCCAACGGAGATTATCCATGTACAGACCTTGCCGTGCCGATTATGCGTTACGCTGAGGTAATTCTTATCAAAGCAGAAGCTTCACTAATGCAGGGGAAATCTGCAGATCAGGAAATCAATATGATCAGATTACGTGCTGGGTTATCTGCGAAAAACGGATGTACTCTGGCTGACCTGAAGCATGAAAGACGTTGCGAACTGGCAGGAGAATGGGCAGACAGACACAGAGACCTTGTACGTTGGGGAGACGCGCAGGCAGCTTATGCGAAACCTTTGCACGGTATCAATGGACAGGTAGTCTGGGCAGCAAGAAACTTTAATCCGGCAGTACATAATGTTTGGGCAGTTCCACAGGCTGAAATCGTAAACAGTCACGGGATTATTAAACAAAATGAGGGCTGGTAAAATTTTAATCTTTTTATATATAAGTCACTATATCATTACAGAACCTTCTGTGGTGATATAGTTTTTTCAAAGGTATGGAGATAGGTCGTTTCATTTTGACCTATAAAATAATAATGATATACGAATGAAACTATCAAAAATATGGGCTGTATTGGCCCTGGCTGTTTTTTCTGAAAACCAGGCACAGAATTATTTAAATTATAATGTAGGGAATGCGCATTCGCATAATGATTATATGCAGGAAATTCCCTTTTGGCAGGCTTATTATGCTAACTTCGGTTCCATTGAGGCAGATGTTTTTCTGGTAAAAGGAAAGCTTTGGGTTGCTCATACTGAAAAGGAACTTTCTGCAGACAGAACGCTGGAAAATCTTTATCTCGATAATATTTCAAAACAGATTAAAATCAACAAAGGGAATATCTATCCTGACGCTGGTAAGAAACTTCAGTTGCTTATCGATATTAAGCTGGATTATAAAACATCACTGGATGCTTTGGTCAGTACCTTAAAAAAATATCCGGAAATCACGGATAATTCAGGAATAAAAATTGTGATCACCGGAGGAAGACCTCAGCCTGAAGATTTTAAAAATTATCCAAGCTATCTTTATTTTGATGGAGATCTGGATAAAAATTATTCTGCAGATCAGTTAAAAAGAGTAGGAATGTTCAGTGCAGACCTTCCCGGATTGGTAAAATGGAATGGAAAAGGAATTCCGAGAGACGAGGAAACGGCAAAGATTAAAACTGCTGTTGAAAAAGCACATGCCCAGCAAAAGCCAGTACGTTTTTATGGAGCACCGGACTTCCCGAATGCATGGGTGAATTTTATGGATATGGGCGTGGATTATATCAATACCGATCATATTCCGGATCTTAAAAAATTCATGAACTCTATTCCAAGAAACTTTTATAAAAATACAAAAGAATACAGCACATATACACCGACTTATGCATCAGATGGAGTAACTAAAAAAGTAAAGAATGTTATCCTCCTTATACCAGATGGAACTTCTCTGCCACAATATTATGCTGCCTTTACAGCCAACAAAGGGAAACTGAATGTTTTCAACATGAAATCCACAGGGCTTTCCAAAACCAACTCATCCAATGCCTATATTACGGATTCTGCACCGGGCTCTACAGCATTTGCAACAGGAGTGAAAACTAAAAATACTTTTGTTGGAGTTGATACTATGGGGAAAGCACTGGCACAAATTCCTGATATTATTGCTGAAAAAGGAATGACTTCCGGTCTTATTTCCACCGGAGATGTTACAGATGCTACACCTGCAGATTTCTATGCGCATTCAGATAACAGAAACAGTTCGGAACCTATTCTGAAAGATTTTGCAGCTTCAAAAACAAAAATTCTGATTGGAGGTCCTACCAGTGGATTGTCTCAGGAAAATATTCAGAAATTTAAAGAAGCGAAAATAGATTTGTATCAGAATCTGAGATCAGTAACGAAAATCAGCAACTGTACTTTAGTTATTGATCCTTTGGCCTCACAAAGAATCACCAATGGAAGAGGAAACTGGCTGGCAGATGCTTTTGATCTTACTTTAAATGATTTAAAAAATAATAAACAGGGATTCTTTATGATGATTGAAGCCTCCCAGACGGATGGCGGTGGCCATAGCAATAATATAGAACAGCTGGTTACAGAATTGCTGGATTTTGATCATGTTGTAGGGAAGGCGATGAAATTTGCTGATGAGAATAAAGAAACTTTAGTGATTGTGGTGGGAGATCATGAAACAGGAGGTTTAACCCTTTTAGACGGAAGCCTGAAAGACGGTTGGATTTTTGGAAATTTCAGTACGAATGATCATACCTCTATTCCGTCAAGTGTTTTTGCTTACGGGCCGAATTCAAAAGAATTCACAGGATTGTTTGAAAATACGGAGATCTTCAACAAAATACTGGCTGCTTACGGAATTAAGAAATAGCTTTTAATTATACTTTTACTTTTACAAAGAGAGATTGTTTCGTTTTCGAAGCAGTCTTTTTTTATGAATTAATTTAGAGCTCCTGCGGATTTAACAGATTAAGCAGATATTTATGGTAATCGGCGTTATCTGCAAAATCTGCGGGAGATAAAAAGCAGAACAAAATTCAAAAAGGCTGTCTCAACAAGAGAAACAGCCTTTGAATAAATCTAACAAATAATAATTTAGAAATTGGTGTTAACGATCAATTGAGAAAGCTCAGCATTCACAAAATCAATTGGCATTATTCCGAATGATCCCTGAGTATTCGTCTGGAAGAATGTTTTAAGTCTAGGATTGATATTATTGGATACCGTAGGAATACTTGGAATTCCAAAAATTCCCGGCTTATAACCGCTCGTGAAATTCACGAAAAGCTTACCGTTTGTATCATTTTTAGCTTCATTAAGAAGGCTGGAAATCCCATTCCACTTATCGTCATTATTAGTTACTTTATAATAATCCTGCACTTTCAACTGTACCCCGGAATTGTTGATATCAAAAGTAGTATTGTCTGCCCATGGTGAGGCGTTGATTCCTTTGGTTGTTCCCGAAGAGAATCTTCTTAGTAATTTGATCTTTCCCCTAACAGAACCCAGTGTAGGAATGTTTGCTCCAAGATCCCACTTAGAAGGATTTTTCTGTACATAAGCATCAAAGGTCTGTTCAAAACTTCTGGTCGTGTTGGAAGCATCATATTCTTCCTTTACAGACATAATAATGGTTTCAGACGGATTGTTTTGAAGGAATGTATAGCATGCATTTAAAACATCATCAAAGTTCAGGTTTTGGTAAATTGCTCCGTGATGAATAGTGAAAGCATTGTCAATATGTCTGCAACGTATATCCAGAAAACGGACTCCTGCATTAAGTTGCTCCGCAATGCTGAGGTCTTGGGTTTTAGCCGTACCCGATACCACGGGGGCATCTACACGTGCTCCTGAATCATGAGTTCCGGGAATGGAGATTTTTGAAAGGGAAATATTATCCTGAAGACCAGACATCCAGTTATTCAGGGCAACAGGTAATAATGAAGCCTTATTACTTGTTTTTGCTAAAGAAGCCCTAGGATTCTCATTAGAATCTCTTTCCATCATGCTGTCATTTGAACACGAAAAAAAGATAGACGCAGTAACAACTCCAAGAGTAATGGCTGTAAAGCGTTTCATGTTTTGTTTGAACATAGTTTTTTTATTTTTTAAGGTAGCTTAAAAATAAGAATATATCAAAACACGAGGAGTTAATTTAACTTTAAGAGATAATTAAGTTGGTATAAAGTCAGGGAGTTGGATGATGGAAGCTAGAAGAAATAAGACGATTTTTATTAACGCAAAGATTATTTTCTATTCTTAAAATTGAGGAAGCAAAAATGAAATCAATAAATTGATTCTTTCTAAGCGAATGCATAGCAATTAAGCTTCATTATCGACATTGTCACCTTCTTTGCTTTCTTTAAATAGAACTATAGAATTGTTTTTTTTTGCATTTTTAAAAGATATAGCTTTTCCAGATAGAAGTCTCTCTTAAAACACAAAATCCTCTTTCAAACCGGGAAGCCTGAACTTGTGGTCTCCGATAAAGAAATCATTCATTTTAATAAGAGCCGGGAATTGATGAGTAAATTCTTTATGCGAGTTTTCTGGTACTTTGGTATCATCATCACAGGATGAATATTCTCTGTCAATAATCACCTGGCCTGTAGAAAAATTGATCTCATTCGTAAAACTGAAATCACAGGTATCTTCAAAATGATCGTATAAACCTATCAGATAAAAATCCCCGTTCTGAAATCTGAAGGTATGCTTATATTGCTGGGTATGCCTTGAATTGGTAAAAAACAGCTGTTCGATAATAAGACAGTTATTTTTTATATCGATTGTAAGAGTATTATCGGAAGGATAAAATCCGAATCCGCTAGAAAAAATGATCTCGGAATTTTCTTTCCATACTTTCAGGCCGTTGTTTTCCTTTTTCAGAATATAGAAAACCCTTTTATAATCACTTGTACCTTCCGGGTTCTGCTCGTCTGATGCTTTTATATTCGTATTAAATATGAGGACTGTTTCATCTTTTCCATCTTTGTCAAGATCGCCTTTGGCTTCTGCAATCTGAGTATAGCCTTTCGGAACCGAAAAATTTTTCAGCTTCTGAGCAGATAAACTCGAAACAGATAAAACAAGCAAAAAGGAAAAGAAAGTTTTCATCATTATTATATTCAACTTGTTTAAACTTTTGTTTTTGAAACATTAAGATTGTATTAAAGTGTTGAGAGTAATAAGATGAGCTTCGCTTTTAAGCTTGAAAATCAGAATGATTCATCTTAACTATACTTTATTTCTTCAATCCTTCTTAAACAACTTCATTGTAAAAATGTGGTAATCCGAAATAAAAATTATTATTCAAATTACCACATTTTATAGTATTAAATTAATGGGATAGTATGCTTTCAAGATCTTTCCAGAACATTGGATAAGACTTTTCTACCACATCTTCATCTTCAATATTGAGCTCGCTGATCAGACAAAATGGTGCAAAACTCATGGCCATTCTGTGATCCTGATAGGTCTTAATAGAAATATGGCCTTGTGGCTCTCCAAAACTGATTGATTTAATCGTCTGATCTGTAATTTCTGTTTCAGTACCTAGTTTTTGCAGTTCATTATATAAGGCAAGAAGCCTGTCGGTTTCTTTTACTCTTAAGGTTCCCAGTCCTGAAATCTCAAAAGGGATTTTTAAAGCGGCTGCTGTTACACAAAGAGTCTGCGCAATATCAGGACAGTCATTCATATCCAGAACAATTTTTTCCGGGAAAGAAAAATCTGGCTGAGGTTCAAGTGTTAATTTATGCTCATCTTCAGAGAATGTAGTTTTAATTCCGAAGAACTTTTCGTAGATGTCAGCACTTGCAGAATCTCCCTGCGTTGACTCTTTATAAAAACTTTTCAGGTGAATCGTTTTTCTTCCCAATGCACAGATAGAGTAGAAGTAAGAAGCCGAGCTCCAGTCACTTTCCACCTCATAATGTACTACTGCGGAATTGTCAGGAGTGAAAGGTTCTACTTTAATGGTATTTCCTTCAAAACTGCTTTGGATTCCAAACTTTGTCAGAATATCAAGGGTCATTTCAATATACGATCTTGAAGTCACTTCTCCCACAAGGTTAATCACCAATCCATTCTCAAGTTTTCCTGCAACAAGAAGCAGGGAAGTGATAAACTGGCTTGAAATATTGGCAGGAACATTCACGGACGTCTCAGTAATCTTTCTTCCTGTAATTTTTAAAGGGGGAAAACCTTCGTTCTCCATATATTCAATTTCCACTCCAAGATCCCTCAAAGCACTTACCAGATTTTTGATAGGCCTTTCTTTCATTCTCCCGGAACCGGTAAGAATTGTCGTTTTACCTTCCTGAATAGAATAATAAGAAGTAAGAAAACGCATAGCCGTTCCCGCATGATGAATGTCTACCACTTCAGTATCCTCAGATAAAGCTTTTTTTAACAGTTGAGTATCCTGGGAATTGGATAGATTTCCGATTTTTATATTGCTGAACAGGCTTTCCAGAATCAATAAACGATTCGAAATACTTTTCGAACCGCTGATCTGTACTGTTTTATCTCCTGATAATTTTGATTTTTCTAGCTTCATTATGATCTGCATTATCTTAAAAAATAATGAGTTACAAATTGATGTATTATTTATAACTCATCATTTAACATTATTTCAATTTTTCGTTGTTCTGATGCCGGTCTTTATCCCGGTCAGTTTTAATTTTCATTTTTCTGTCAAAAGCGTCCTGTAGGTTGACTCCTGTTTGATTGGCTAAACATAACGTTACAAAAAGCACATCTGCCAGTTCTTCACCAAGATCTTTATTCTTGTCACTTTCTTTTTCGCTTTGTTCACCATATCTTCTGGCAATGATTCTTGCTACTTCACCTACTTCTTCTGTCAGCATCGCCATATTGGTAAGTTCATTAAAGTATCTTACCCCAATGGTTTTGATCCATTCATCTACCTGCTGTTGTAACTGGGTAATTTCCATTATTGATAAGCTCCTAAAGTTGGGTTGGCAGTTCTTGATACATTCACAATATCAAAAGGTACTGTTGCTGCTACAGCTGTATTTCCTTTTCCAAGAGCTGGTGAACCCGGTTTTACTCTTAAATTCATTTTTGCCATAAAATAATTGACAAACTGAGGCTCTGCATTTTTTACCGTTTGTATCACATTCGGATTGTTGTCAAAAGTGAAACCTGCTCCGGTGGCACTGGTATATTTGATTAATGAATTTTGAAGTAAAAATTCAAACTGCTGTCCTGGGGTTTGCTCAAAATGAATAGCATCATCTCTGTCAGAATAGACAATACTGTTTTTGATGTCAAGCTGCTGTAAGGCTCCTTGCTGCGATTGCCCTGCATCATTTTTCCATTCATTGGCGGCAAAAATTCCTGTTCTGTCAAAAGAGCTCATCGTCTTGGAGTAATTCGCGATCGTAGCATGAGTATAGCTGTGTTTTCCACCCAGGAAAATCCCGACACAGGATAAACCACAGTTGTTCATTACAAGATTGTTCGCATTTACTGTAGAACCTACAGCATAAATTCCATATTCAAAGAAAGTATGGATGAATGAATTGGTAATGGTAGCATTGGTTTGTTTCATATCCAATCCTCTCGTACCTCCGAAAAGCCTCGCATGGTTCATCTTAAGGGTAGAATTGGCTTCCATTTTAATAGAATTCCAGTTTTTAGGAATTGTATCATAATAAGGATCATTTCTGTCACCACGAAGAATAACCTGATCTGCCTGAGTTCCGTTAATATTCAAGACCGCTCCGGAAGATACTTTCATTCCACTGTTTTTGTGAAAATAAACCTTAGTTCCGGCATTGATATCAAGGGTTACACTTGGATTGATGGTAAGATTTCCGTAGATGATCTTTGCTTTATTGTTATTCCATGTGGTGGAACTGGTAATTACATTCGGGTTGCCAGGGGTCTGGATGAAAAATTCAGCATCCTGAACCACAGAAAATAAAGTCACATGTTGTTGTCCGGTTGGGCTGGTGAAAAGAACTTTGTCTTCTGCAATAGCTTCCGGTCCGGTAGCTTCCGGGGCAATTTCAACAAAAATATAAAGGCTGTCTTTCTTTCTTAAAGGAACATTTTTAAAATCATATCCCGGTTTTCCATCTACATTGATCCTATATAATGAAGAAGCTCCTTTTTCAAGATTCACTCTTGGAATCATAATGTCCTTATCTTCATTATTATATACTTTCACAACGTAAGTTTCTGAACGTACCTGATGATATACTGTATCACAAAATACCGTATCTCTAGAGAAACGGAGTTCCTGTGAAGGACTGTCAAACGTTATATCATCTTTATTACATGATACTGCTACAAGTAACATCCAGAAGGAAAAAGCCAGTAATAATTTGAATTTCATTGAAATTAAAGTTTAAGTAAGTTCCAAATTTAACGAAAATACTTTGAATTTCTTATCTATAAAAAAATATTGAATTCAGTATTTGGAATTTAGAAAAAATGTTGTATTTTTGCAACCTAAAATTTAGCAGAGAAATATCCATTACTATTTCGAAAGCAAACTTAATTTTTTTAAAAATAGTATTATGAAAAACGGAATCCACCCAGAAAATTATAGACTTGTTGTTTTCAAAGATATGAGTAACGACGAGGTGTTTCTTTGCAAGTCTACTGCAGAAACAAAAGACACTATCGAGTATGAAGGACAAGAGTATCCTCTAATCAAAATGGAAATCTCTTCAACTTCTCACCCTTTCTACACTGGTAAAGTAAAACTAGTTGACACTGCAGGTAGAGTTGATAAGTTCATGAACAAGTATAAAAAATTCGCTAAGTAATTTTTATACATTTAAAATATTAAAGTCTTCCAATTTTTGGGAGACTTTTTTTATTGTAAATTTGTTGACCTTGAACATAAACCTTAAACTTAAAAACTGAATGATGCAGTTAGTATTTTCAGACGCACAATATTGGGAAGACTTTCTTCCGCTTACTTTTACACGACCGGTTGCAGCGATGCGATGCGGAATTCTTACATTCTCAGAACGTTGGCAGAAAATCCTTGAAAATACTGAGGTAGCCTACTTCACAGAAATGTATCTTCAGGATAAATTTAAAAGCCCGGAGGAAAAAGAAAGTCTTTTTTTAGTTCCTAATTTCCTTCCCACAGAAACTGTAATTCAACAGATTAAAGACCTTAAGCAGGGAGAAGCATTGGTTTATGAAGACGAACTGATCGCTGCTAAAATCAATATGAAAGGTTTTTCTCTGAACCAGATTGAAAAAATGACCGATATTAAGGAAGAACTTGTTTTTTTCAAAAGACCGAAAGATCTTTTTTCTTATAATCACCTGGCGATTGATTTTGATTTTGAATTATTGACTACAGGAAGAGCTTCACAAGAGCTATCGTCTACCAATGGCTTTTTAGGAGATAAAAAAGATCTGTTCATTGAAGAAGGGGCCGAAATTGAATTTTCTACCCTGAATACTAAAACCGGAAAAATTTACATCGGGAAAAATACTGAGATCATGGAAGGCTGTCATCTTCGCGGACCAATAGCGCTTTGTGATGATTCCAAATTCAACCTTGGCGCTAAAATTTATGGAGCTACCACCATCGGCCCTCACTGTAAAGTAGGTGGAGAAGTAAATAATATCATTATCTTCGGATACTCCAGTAAAGGACACGAAGGCTTTGTGGGGAATTCTGTGATTGGGGAATGGTGTAATTTCGGAGCGGATACCAATTCTTCCAACATGAAAAATAATTATGGTAGCGTAAAATTCTGGAACTACAGAACAAAAGCATTCGAAGATACTGGATTACAGTTTGCAGGTCTGATTATGGGAGATCATTCCAAAACAGCCATCAATACCCAGCTGAATACAGGAACAGTAGTAGGAGTTGCATCCAATATTTTCAAACCAGGTTTTCCCCCTAACCTTGTGGAAAACTTTTCATGGGGCGGACTGAAGGATGATGAAAGATTCAAACTTGATAAAGTATATGAAGTGGCAGAAAGAGCCATGGCAAGAAGGAAAGTTGCTTTAACAGAAGAAGATAAAGCGATTCTGAAACATATTTTTGATACGTATTAACTAAAAATAAACCCCTCAGAATTTTTTTTGAGGGGTTTATTTTTAGTTTGAGTATAATAACTGTAAACTATCCAGATATCAATAATATTCAATTTCTCTCACCCATTTATAAAGATCTTTTCCGTCCACATTCTTAATCATTTCTATCCAGTTTTTTTGTTTGTCAAACTTATATTTGAAAGTTATTAATTTAGGAACTATGTTTTTATCTTCCATCCCGATTTTATTAAGGTAAGTCATATTGGTGATATAATTACCTTTATATTCAAATCGGATATCATGCCAAATATTATTATTGTAGTGTGCTGTTGTTCTTTCTAATTTTTGATCTTTGGTATAAGTATAAGTGATTGACATGGGTTTTTCATAATTACCATCTTTTTCTTCTGTGATTATTTTACCGTTTTCAAGTATAGTATAATAATGGTACTTTCCATCTTTAATTTCAGCTTTCTGTATTAGATTTCCGGATTTATCATATTCGTATTTCATATGCTTGCTTAAAAATATTTTTTTGTTTTCATAATCAAGTTTATGATCGAAAGATTTTTCTTCAATTACACGATATTGATTATCATAAATTTTTACACGATTTAGTTTCTTATGATAAATAGAATCTTTAACCTCAGTATAAGAACGCTCACCTACCTTTTTCCAAATATCATTTGTTATTGTAAAAATACTGTCTGTTCTTGTTAGAGTATCAAATTTAGTTATATACAGAGGTTTGAAATTTTCAAGATTGCTTATGTATTTTTCCATAGGCTTATCTTTAATTTTGTAATAGGCTTCTTTAAATTTTACGGTTTTATTATTTCCGTTGTAAAAATAATGATAAGAGATTTCGGAGTATTTGTTTTTCCTTTTTTCTTCAATTAACCTAGTAAGACTATCAAATGTATAATCATAATTATCAACAATTTCTCCTGATTTGTAATACCATGTTTCTTTTGTTATATTCCGGTTTTTATCATAGTTAGTTTCATTATTTATATATCGGCAGAAATCTGTTTCAAACCATGTCTCCCGCATTCTGCTTCTTAGGTTTTTGGGAATCATGATTACAGCATGTCCATATTCACCATCACCCTTCATAAAGGTAAATGGACCAGAATCGTTTAGAAAAACTACGTATTCTTTTACGAATTTAGGTTTCCCCAAAATTGAATCTTTAATGACCTGAGAAGATGAAAATATAGATGAAAAAATAAGAAAAAGTAGTAGAGCTCTCATTATTTGTGATATTATTAAACTGGAATATTACTGTTTTGTGAAAATTAAATCCTTTGTTTCAGGAAGGTAAATTTTTATATCTGTTCCCAGAGGACACTTGCTATCATCAAGAATAATATCATTAGGTCGATATTCCCATGAAATTTGTGTAGAACTAATTTTTTTTAATTCAATACTTCCCCAGCTCTTTGATGCAAATCTCGCTGAAGAATTATAAGAGCGTTGTTGAGAAGAATCTTCTGTAGAGAATTCTTCATTCCGGCAGCACCATAAGGTAGACAGAATGGTAAGCAGAAAGCATAGCCGTAAAATAGCTTTTTTCATCACTGGCATTTAGTTTTTATGATGTTAAATATATAAAACTTTTATAACTCGACAAATGTGTGAATAATAAATCAAAATACTATGGTGAAACATTACGGATTTCCTTATTTATACTTCCTTTCCGAAAGGTAAATGTGTGATTTTGGAGTAGCTTTACTCAGGCAGTCCTGGGTTGAAAATAAAAAATATCAGAATTTTTCAAAGTTTTTTTATTTTTGATGTAATAGATAAGTAATGGCAATTGTCTTACCTATAAGAAACAAAACTCATGACCCAAGAAACTTTCAAGAATACGGTGTTTATTCTCAAAGACGAGATGTATCGTTTTGCGAAGCGGTTTGTCATGAGCAGTGATGAAGCGGAAGATGTAGTACAGGATCTCATGATGAAGTTTTGGCAGAAGAGGGATGAGCTTGAGCAATTCGGGAATTTTAAATCCTATGCGCTGAAGTCTGTCCGGAACGAATGCCTGAACCGCCTGAAGCATCATGATGTAAAGATCGGCTTCGCGGATATGCAGCTTCATCGCTCGGAGCTTTACAGTATGGAAGTTGATAACCTTAAGGAACATATTGTAGGATTTATCAATCAGCTCCCCGAAAAACAGAAGATGGTCATCCACTTGAAAGATGTAGAAGAGTATGATGTTTCCGAAATTTCTGAAATGCTGGAAATGGAGGAAAATGCAGTAAGGGTAAACCTGATGCGTGCGAGACAAAAAGTAAAAGAACAAATCTCACAACTGATGAGCTATGAAAAAAGATCAATTACAAGATAAATACAACGAAGTCTTCCGGGAAATTAAGGAAGAAAAAATGGACTGGAGTTTTGAAGACTTTCTTCAGACTGCAGAAGGTGCGGAACCTGAACAGAATATGGCCCCTATTATACCATTGGAAAAAAAGAAACCCTCTTTTCCGAAATGGTTCTGGATGGCGGCCAGTGTAATACTGGTTTTTGGTATCGGCTTATTTCTTAATTATAATAATTCCAGGACAGCAGATGCCCAGGACAGAGAAAAACTGGTAAAAGATGAAATCTTAAAACAGAAATCCGGATTTATTGAAGAAAACAGTGATCATCAGGAACAGGTTGCAGTGAATCATACAGACTCTATTTCCGGGGTGAAAAAAGATTCTGTTTTTCAGGACAACCCGGTGGCAGAAAAAGATGTTATGGACGAAATTCTGCCAAAAAGAGGAAGACTTAAAAAGGAAAGAAAACCTAGATACGTGGATAATTCTTCCTACCGGAACAGTAGAAATATAAATGACTCTGCTTCTGCATACGATGACTCATATGTTATTGTAAACGGCAAGAGAATCAGCAGTGAAAAAGAAGCCATAGATGTTGCCAAATATTCCTTTATGAAATTAGGAAACGAATTTAAAAAAACAGTAGCATCTTCTCAAAAAAATGAAAATCTTGACAGCGAATACTAAAAATCAGAACAATCCCATGAAAAAAATATTTTTTATAATAGCCGTAATGCTAAGCAGCTTTGCAACTTATTCTGCACAGACTGAGAAATTAGACAAGCTTTTTCAGGATTTTGAAAGAAAGGGAAGAGTGACATCCATCAATATTAAAAAACCGATGTTCAAGCTACTGAATACCATTGATGTAGATGATGCTTATATCGGAAAAATAAAACCGATTCTGAACGATGTAGATGGACTTAAAATTTTAATTATCCCTAAAATTACCTTTCCGGATCGTTTAAAAGATGAGAATCTTGCCAATATAAAAATGAACGAGGATAAAACGGCGAGAATAAACGATGCCTTAAAATCATTAAACTTTAACGAGCTGATGTCTATGAGCAGTGATGGAACTTCTATGAAATTCCTGGCTGAAGATGAAAAAGATAACTATCTTGAAAATCTGGTGTTCAATGTAGACTCCAAAGAAGAAAATATCATTTTTATTCTGAATGGAAAAATGAAACTGTCGGATGTTAATAAAATCATTAATTCCGGCGAAACAATTACCTCTTCTGTGACAAGCTCGGTAAGAAGTGACCTTACATCAGGAAATACATCTTCTTACTTGAATGGTGATAACAGAAATGTTGGTGAGTTTTCAAAAATAGATGCCAGTGTGGGAGTAAATGTTACCTTCAAGCAGGAAAATAGCAGGAGTGTAAAAGTGATTGCAGATGCAGATAAACTTCAATATGTAATCACCAAAGTGGAAAACGGAGTGCTGAAAATATATGTGGATAATAAAGGAGTTCGAAATCTGAGATTTAAAAACCTTAATGTTAATGTTTCAGCTCCCGGTATCAGTGCTATAAAAACATCGTCAGGAAGTGTCTTTACAGCAGTGAACCCTGTTACAGAAAGCAGCCTTGCAATCGAAGCAGAATCTGGTTCTATTATTAAAGGGACATTCAAATTGAATGAAAATGCTGCCATAGCAGTAAACTCAGGTTCAGTAATAGATATTGATATTAAAACACCAAAGCTGGCATTAGATACTTCCAGCGGAGCAAGTATTAGCTTATCAGGAGAGGCAGCCTCTGCCGTAATTGATGTCAGCAGCGGAGCTTCTTGTAAAGCTGATGATCTTAAAATCGCAACAGCAGTAGTAGAATCTACCTCAGGAGCAAGTATTTCTTTACTTGTTACAGACAAGTTAAAAGTAAGTGTTTCTTCAGGAGCCGATGTAAAACTGAAAGGGAACCCTGAGCTGGATGCTAAAGTGGACAAAATTTCAGGAGGAAGCTTGAGACAAATCAAATAAAAAAACTAAACTATGAAGACTCTTAAAAGCATTTTCCTCGCTATCTTGACAGTGGCTATGCTTCAATCATGTATTGTTTCAGAAAAACCGAACATAGATTTTTTTCAGAATTCAAAATATGACTTCAAGGGAGCACAGTTTGCAAGTATTAATGTACCCATGGTTTTGGCTAAGTCTTATATTAAGAAAGCCTTGAGAGAAGAAGGAGAAAGTGAAGAGACCATAGATCTGGTGAAGAAAGCTTCCAAAATAAAGGTTCTTACTGTAACCAATGGAAATGAGGAAATGCTTAATGACTACGCTCAGTTTTTGAATCATAATCATTATGAAGAGTGGGCCAGCATAAAACATGACGGAGATGATATCAACATCAGAGTAAAACAGGATGGGGAGACCATTAAAAATCTGCTGATTACAGTTGGCTCCAAGAAAAATGACATAGTATTCGTAGATGTGAAAGGAAACTTTACTGCCAGTGATATTTCAAAAATGATTAATTCTGTTTCTGATAAATAATCATACTCTTTCAAACATTCAAACCGGATGAAACTGAAAACCTCGTCAAATAGACCTTCAATGTTCATATTTAACATATATATAAAGTAGTTTCATACTCATTCAATTATTTTGTACCGTAACCGTTCTGACAAAAGGACGGTTTTTTGATTTAAGTTATTGATTATTAATTTTTATTTAAACTATCAAAAAGGATTTTCATATCTCACTAAAATAACCTAATTTTGCAAAGAAAGTAAAGATGTCTATTCATAACAAAATTGTAGAGACAGCCATCACTTTCGATGACGTTCTTCTAGTCCCTTCTTATTCAGAAGTTTTACCTAACCAGGTTTCATTAAAATCAAGACTTACCGACAAAATCACGCTGAATGTTCCGATAGTTTCCGCTGCGATGGACACTGTTACTGAAGCTGATCTGGCAATTGCTTTAGCAAGAGTCGGAGGGTTGGGATTTATCCACAAAAACATGACAATCGCTGAGCAGGCAGCTCAGGTAAACCGTGTGAAACGTTCCGAAAACGGAATGATCTCTGATCCGGTTACTCTATCTAAAGATCATACTTTAGGTGAAGCTAAAGATCTTATGTCAAGGTATAAGATTTCCGGTCTTCCGGTAGTAGATCCCGATAATGTCCTGATCGGAATTATTACGAACAGAGATGTAAAATATCAGGAAAATCTTGATATGAAAGTAGAAGAGATTATGACCAAAGATAATCTGATCACTTCAGATAAAGATACCAACCTTGAAAAAGCTAAAGAAATTCTTCTTAAAAACAGAGTTGAAAAACTTCCTATCGTAGATAAAGATAATAAACTTGTAGGTCTAATTACCATCAAGGATATCGATAATCAGTTGGAATATCCTAATGCTAATAAAGATGAAAATGGTCGTCTTATCGTAGGAGCAGGAGTAGGAGTAGGAGAAGATACATTAACGAGAATTGAGGCTTTAGTACAGGCAGGAGTTGATATTGTAGCAATTGATTCTGCACATGGCCATTCAAAAGGAGTTTTAGATAAAATTTCAGAGATCAGAAAAGCATATCCTAACCTTGATATTGTAGGAGGGAATATTGTAACAGCAGATGCCGCAAAAGATCTTATTGCAGCAGGAGCAAACGTATTGAAAGTAGGTGTAGGACCCGGATCGATCTGTACAACCAGAGTGGTTGCCGGAGTAGGAGTTCCTCAGCTATCTGCCATTTATAACGTTTACGAATATGCTAAATCTCAAAATGTAGCAGTAATTGGTGACGGAGGTATCAAACTTTCCGGAGACATTGTAAAAGCTATCGCCAGCGGGGCAGGTGCTGTAATGTTAGGTTCACTTTTAGCAGGTACAGATGAAGCTCCGGGAGAGGAAATTATTTTCCAGGGAAGAAAATTCAAATCTTACCAGGGTATGGGAAGCCTTTCAGCAATGAAGAGAGGTGGTAAAGAAAGATATTTCCAAAGTGAAGCTAAAAAATTCGTTCCAGAAGGAATTGAAGGAAGAGTTCCGCATAAAGGAAAACTGGAAGATGTTATTTTCCAGTTGACAGGAGGTTTGAGAGCCGGAATGGGATACTGTGGTGCAAAAGATATTGAAACGTTACAAAGAGATTCAAAATTGGTTATGATTACCGGAAGCGGATTGAAAGAATCTCACCCGCACGATGTAATTATTACACAGGAAGCTCCGAATTATTCTTTGTAAAATTATAATTCATTTTAAATATGAAAAACCGCACAATTTGTGCGGTTTTTTTATTTTATGATTTTGTTTTAATGGTTTGATTGATAGGGTGTTAATTTTAAATTTCCGATTTTTAGAATTATCTATTTATGTATATTTTCATTTATTTATTGATTATATTGTAAATAAATTTACTCCTAATTGGTTTGATGTTAATTTTATTTTCAATTTAAATGTAACAATAGTTAAGTTTTTTCTACTAACTGTAATGAAATTTTAATTTTATTGCTTGTTTTTAGCTGTGAATATCACAGGTAGGTATGTAAACGCAGTAAATTTGTAAATTGTTTAATTTTTTAAATTAGTAAAATGAAGAAAACTATCCTTTGTGGGGCTTTGTTACTATCCCTTTCAGTATCTGCACAGCAAAAAAAAGATTGGTGTGACTTTGATAACGAACAGAGAGTACACCAAAAACAGAATGCGGAAATTGATCAAATGATTCGCAATATCCGTAACAAAATTATTAGCGGTAACCAAAATACGACTGCTAAAAATGCAAGTGCATACAAAATTGTAAACGGAGTTTATGAAATTCCTGTAGTAGTACACGTAATAACACCTACTGGTGCGGCTATTGGTACTGCTTACAATAAGAGTGATGCACAGATTCAGGCTTGGTTGGATCACTGTAATCAAATGTATGCAGGGACTTACCAGTGGACTCAGGGAGTTCCGGCAGATTTTGGTAGTGCTGCCACAATGCCGATTAAACTGGTATTGGCTAAAAGAGACCCTAACTGTAATGCCACTACAGGGATTGTTCGATATAACGGAGGAAGTCTTACAGGATATGATACTTATGGAGTAAAACGTAATGGCGCTAACGGAGTTACTACAGCACAAGTAAAAACTATTGCTCCACACTGGCCGGAAGCATCTTACTTCAACATCTATATTATGAATAAAGTAGATGGTGGCGGTACATATGGTATCATGGGATGGGCAGGATTACCTCAGAACCCTGATTCTTCTTATGAATCCTTTATGAAATCTTTTGTAGTTACACTACAGGATGATATTACTCTTGCACACGAATTTGGACATAGTATGGGATTACTTCATACTTTTGGAAATGTAAACCCGGATGCACCACAAGGAGATACCACTACTAATTTCTGCCCACCAACCACTGGTAACTGTGAGAATGATGATGACCAGGTTTGTGATACAGAAAGATCAAGAAGTTTGCTGAACGATCCGGCACCTACCAATAATGATATGAATTATTGTTCAGGAGTGAATTATCAGGGAGTACAGTATAATATGATGAACTACACAAATCCATCAGCATTTAAATTTACCAATGGGCAGCATGATAGAGCAGCTCTTTATTTCTTCCTGATGAAAGGAGGGCTAAGTACTTCATTGGGAGCAACAGCTCCGTCTGTTGGAGCAGCTATTGGAACTCCTATTGCTGCGGCATGTAATCCAACAGGTATTACTACACCAAGTAACTATTTCGTAGGCCCTACTTTAGTAAAACTCGGAAATATTAATAATGCATCAACAGGATATTGGCAAAGTGCTGCTAATTTCTATGAAGATTATACAGGAGCTAGCTGCTTAAGAGCAACATCAACTGAACTTTCTGCTACGGGAACTCATAACCTTCAGGTGAATGTATCAGATTCAAATAATGATATAAGAGTGTGGATCGATTATAACAATAACGGAACCTTTGAAGCTTCTGAGCTTGTAGGTTCAGCGGATAATATTATTGCAGATCCAGTTACTTTAATTGGTACTTACAGTACTACGATTACAGCTCCTGCTTCAGTAGTATTGAATACTCCACTAAGAATGAGAGTTCTTGTAGATGATGAGAATACCAACATGACACCTTGTGGACAATTGAAATATGGGCAGGTTGAAGATTATACTGTGAAATTTGTTACCAACTTGGGAACAAGTGAAGTGAAAGCCGATAATGGTGATTTAACAGTTTATCCTAATCCGGTAGCAACCGGAGATAAAATCTTCATTAAAGCTAAAAATGGTAAAAACCTAAAAGTATCTATTTCTGATATGTCAGGAAGATTGGTATCAAGCCCATCTGTAACTGAAGAAGGAAATGGCGTTTTCAAAGTAGACCAGCAATTAGAAAAAGGAGTTTATATGATTCAGGTTTCTAATGGAAAAGACAGCAAGTCTTCTAAACTGATTATTAAATAAACTGATCATCATTTAAATAAATCTAAATGTCTCCATCTCAATGGGGACATTTTTTTATTCAATCTTCATGTATTTAAATCTGGGCTTGATCACTTTATTTAAAAATTGCCCTTTGGATCTTGCCTCCTTAAACTTTTCAATAATGTCAGACGGAACTTTAAAATAATCATAAACCGCTCCTGACTGATATATAATTCGTAATATTTCAGTATCCGGGAAATAAATGAAATGATGTACAACACTTGATGGCATATTCTGATTGATACAAAAAATGTTCCTTACCATGAAAAATTAAAGCTTCCGGAAATTCCGAAAGCTTTAGTAATTAATTTCTTAAAATACAATAATGCTCTATTTTTTCACGAATTTAAATTGATGCGTTTGAAAATTTCGGGTATTTATTTTTAATACATATCCACCAGGAACCAGCTTTGAAACATCAATCCTGGAATCAAACATTTCCGATTTTACAAGACGTCCGTCAATAGTGTAAATCTGGAAAGATAGCCCGTTGTCAATACCGGAAATATTTATAAAATCGGTAACAGGATTAGGGAAGATCTGAATTTTGCCTTTTGAAAGTTCCGAAGTCCCCAATGTTGAGGTCTGTACATCACCTGTCATAGTGGAATTGACCGCAGTAAGGTTTCCCCCGCATTGTCCGTTAGTCATTGTTGTATTTTCAACCCAGGTTCCAATATTGTTACCCGGAGGTATCGGGACAGAATTGTTACCTGTGGAGTTGTAATAAATCAGATAAGGAGCTGTAAAAGTTCCGTTTCCTTCATCACCGAGAAATTCCCATCTTGTAAGAGCGTTGTTCCATTGAATTTTAAATTCGCAGGTACCTAATCCACTACAATCCTGCCCGCCATCAACAGGAGTAGTCATATAGATGTTCTTACTGAAGGCATCTACCCCGGTTTTGTTAAAGACGTACGTATTAGGCGGGCTGTCAAACAGATTTGGACATCCGCTGAAAGTTATTGTCTGCGCGAAAGCTGAGCTTCCCATAGCAAGACATAATAAGTAAAGAATTTTCATAACGATTAGTTTTGTGATGGAAAGACTCCTGCCAATGCAATGATGCATTTCAGGGTAATAAAAGGAGGTCTGTTTTCATGAGGCTGACTTCCTCCGGTGTTTCCTACCATTGTGTTTTTCATCGTAGTATTAGCCGCCGCGTCGGAATATTCTTTGTCAAGAGTTTTGGTGTCTGCAGGAAGGCTGTTGGTAGGTGAGTTTTGATTTCCTTCCGCTGTTACCGCATTTATTGTGTGGTTATGAGCCGGCATTTGTGTTATCAGTAATGTTACACTTTCAGTTCCGCCGATTTCTCCCATAGTGTAGTTCGTTGGCCCTCCCGGAGCTTGTCCGTTATGAACGAGTACTCTTCCTCTCATGTCAGGTAAAGCAAATGTAGTGGTTCCGTTTCCTCCATAAGTGGTTCCCAGCAATGAAAAAAGTGCTTGATTTTGCGCGATGGGCAGAAGTTGCCCATTACATTCTGCCCAATATTTTGGAGCAAAATTATAAGGTACAAAGGCTATTTGCCCTAAAAATGGTTCTGATGCCTGTGCTTTTAGGGCAGGAGCAAATGCACTGCCTATCAGCAGTGTACATGCAAAAATTAAGTTTTTCATGATAGCAAGAATTTTAAGTAGTATAAAATTAGAAAATATTTTACATAAAATACCTTATTAAAAGAAAAACCTTTCGTTGTATATCGAAAGGTTAGATTTTATTTATTGAAAAATTATTTATTATAGATTTTTTCTCTAATGTTTAGAAGTGGATGCTCTAGGGAATGATCACTTTAATTTTTCAGATTATCTTTAAAATCGTCAATTCTGAAATCAGTCAGGGCATTTCCTTTTTCAATTTTTTCTTTGGAATACAATCTGAAATCGTTTTCTGTTTTTTCTAAAAGATAATCATATGGTCCTATATGAGAGATCAGTTTTACCAGAACCGGAGAAATTTCAAGACAGATAAACAATCCCATGATAAAAGCGGCTGCAAGTCCGATAATGGCAGAATTTTTACCAAGTTCATCCAATGCCTGAAGTCTTGCTGCAAAGCCATTGAACTTATCTTCAAAAGTTTCTGTAGATTTTCTTTCCGTTTCCAGATTCGTGTATACCTTGGATATTTCTTTATCCAGATATTCCAGTCTGGGAGCTGCTTGTTTCTGGTAATTTTCCAGATCCAGTCTGCGCTGCTCCTTCAGTTGCTGCTTACGTTTTGCATTGGGCCCATAACCTTCTTTTCCACTGGTTAATCCAGATTGTTTACCCAGAATCTCTTTTTCAAGCTCTACGGAAGCAGAATCATAAGACTGTTGGTACTGAGCAATTTTCCCTGAAATCTGCTGCTTTTCTGTTTCAAATGGACCACTTTGTTGAAGAATCCTGCCGTTCATTTCACCCTGAAGCTGTTTTTTATTTCTTTGAATAATAGTATTCAGCTGTTTGTTGACCTCCTTTTCAAAAATTTTAAGTTCTAAAGGTTTGGAAATAATAATTCCCAGGAATGTAGCAAGGATAAGACGTGGAATAGCCATTAAAATCTGATTCCACCATGTTCCCGTTTTTTTGATGGAAGAAACAATATAACGGTCAAGGTTGAATATCATCAGACCCCACAGAATTCCAAATCCTACAGCTGCCCAGATATTATCGAATACTGTATACATCGCATAGCCTGCAGACAAAGTGGCGAATACTGCAGTGAAAAGGACAATACCTCCAATGCCGGAAAACTTATTCCATTCACTTGGAGTCTTTCTTAAAATATGGATGTTCCCGCCTGAACATACCATCAGAAACTTTTGGAACCAGTTTATTTTATGAGTCCCTTGATTTATAGTTTGTTGGTTTGTTTTCATAACTGAAAATTTATACAAAGGTAGTACTAAAAATCATACCAATGTAAAAGATAGTATTATGTTTTACCAAGTAATTGTCTGTGTTTATGTAAGGTGCTGCTTTTTAGAGGGTTAATTTTTATTTTGAAAACGAGCAAGAAGAATTGGAAAACTATTTCAATCTGTCCGGATTTTGTTTCAGGAAACTTTCCCATCCGGAATAGGATTTCGTATCGGTTATTGTTCCTGAATTAAAATGATGACATACTGCTACGGCAAGACCATCGGAAGCATCCAAATATTTTGTAGGGAATTCCTTTAATTTAAGAAGGTTTTGAAGCATTCCTGCTACTTGTTCCTTACTGGCGTTTCCGTTTCCGGTGATCGCCATTTTGATTTTTTTTGGAGAATATTCTGTAATCGGGATATTTCGGTAAAGACTGGCGGCCATAGCAACACCCTGAGCACGGCCCAGTTTCAGCATACTCTGAACGTTTTTTCCATAGAAAGGAGCTTCAAGAGCAACTTCATCAGGGTGAAACTCATCAATAAGAGAAAGGGTTCTTTCAAAAATATACTTCAGCTTGGTTTCGTGATTGGGATATTTTTTTAAGATGAGCTCGTGAATAGAAACCATCTCCATTTTTCCTTTTTTTACGGAGATGATACCAAATCCCATTACTGTTGTCCCCGGGTCAATTCCTAAAATTATTTTCTCTGAAATCATTGCTTCAAAGATAGCAACTTTCTATGTTTTTTAAATGGAAAAAGTATTGACAATGATTTTAGTTTATGTTTAAAATTTTAATATCTTTAAATAAAAATGATCATGAAAAATGTATTTAACGTATTTATCGTTCCTGTTTTTCTCTTTTTTGGTGTTCAGGAGAGAAATAATTTAGTTCATAATAAGCGTTCGGAAACTTTGACAACGAAGAGCGAACGGATTATTTATTTGTTTTTCAAGGCAGATAAAGATCAGTCTGGAAATGCAAAAATTACTCTGCAGAGTACTAAAATTGTAGATGGCAGATTAAAACATATGCCTCCATTTGAAAGAAGCAACATCCGTAAGGGTGATCTTGTGATTACATTAGCAGGAGCTGATGGGAAAGAAGTAGGAAAACAACTTGTGAAAGACCCTTTTAATCCTGAACTGGAGGTGTATGAAAAAGAAGGAATATCAAGACATAAAGCTTCCCTTCAAAATACTGAATTCAGTGCCAGGTTTTCTTATTCTGA
This sequence comes from Chryseobacterium vietnamense, assembly GCF_031454475.1. Taxonomy (NCBI): domain Bacteria; kingdom Pseudomonadati; phylum Bacteroidota; class Flavobacteriia; order Flavobacteriales; family Weeksellaceae; genus Chryseobacterium; species Chryseobacterium vietnamense. Next base: position 48,793 of record NZ_JAVDQX010000002.1, read on the forward strand.
AAATGTACAGTCAGTAAAGATTGAAAAAGCAACTGATGATGGTTCACAAGTAATATTCACTCAAAAACTATAATCATGAAAAAAACTTTATTATCCCTTTTAATTGGAAGCAGTTGTTTTGCACAAACATTCGAAACCGTTCCGCTTTTACAGAATGGAGACAACAGTAAGCGGATTGTTATTGCAGTGTTAGGTGACGGATTCACCTCTGCACAGCAAACTGCCTTTACAACATCAGCTCAGAATACAATTAATTATCTTTTTACAAAAAGCCCTTATACTGAATATAAAAATTACTTCAATGCCTATGCGGTAAAAGTGATTTCCACAGAATCAGGAGTGAAGCATCCCGGAACTGCAACTGATGTGGCAGAGCCTGTAATTCCCGTAACCAATCCCAATAACTATCTAGGATCTACGTTTGATGTAGGAGTCCACAGGTGTATATACAGTAATACAACCAATAAAGTAGGACAAGTTTTGGCAGCCAATATCCCGGACTATGATATTACTTATGTACTGGGTAATTCTACAGAATACGGAGGTTGTGGAGGCACTTATGCTTTTGCTTCGCTCAATGGATCTTCCAATGAAATTGTAGTGCATGAGCTGGGACACTCATTTGGTAAGCTGGCCGATGAATATTGGTTTTCAGGTTCACTGGAATCTCCCAACAAAACACAGAATTCTAATCCGGCCACGATAAAATGGAAAAACTGGGTAGGATTAAATGGGGTAGGTGTGTATGCCCATGCTGAAAGTCCAAGCTGGTTCAGACCGCACCAGAGCTGTGAAATGAGGTACCTTAACCAACAGTTCTGCTCTGTATGTAAAGAGGCAATTATTGAAAGGATTCATAGTCTGGTTTCCCCTGTAGATTCTTATACTCCGGCCAATAATACAACCGTTGATGCTACATCAAATATTACTTTCACAGTTAACGAAATTCTTCCTATTCCGAATACTCTGGTCAATTCATGGAGCTTGAACGGAACGGGCCTCGGAGCAACAGGAAATAGTATTACAATAACTCCAGGGCAGCTTAATAACGGAAATAATACTTTGACATTTTCGGTAGTTGATAACAACCCACTTTTGAAAGTAGACAATCACAGTACGCTTCATGTTACCAATGTTTCATGGACTCTGAGTAAGTCAACGCTTAAAATTTCAGAAGTAAAAGCTGAAGAGCGTCGTTTGAGTATTTATCCTAACCCAACAGACGGAGAAATTTTCATTAAAGGAAAACAAGGTTTTTCAAAAGAGGTAAAAGTAGAAGTATATGATGCTTCAGGAAAGCTTATTCCATCCAGGTTTGAACTGAATGATTCTGCAATAAAGGTTGATATTAAAAACTATCCGGCAGGTACTTATCTGTTGAATGTAAAAGAAAATAAAAACCTGATTATTTCTCAGAAAGTCATTAAAGAATAAATAAATGAAACGAAACCGGCTCCAGCAGCCGGTTTTATTTTTTCAGTTTTTTCTCTGCGATAGGGATCCACTGGCCATCATGACGAAGAAGTACTATTTTATCAACTAAGAACTTAGTTTTATATTCCCTGTTTTCATATTTTTCCCAGGCTTTAAGATAATTTTCCCAGGTCAGATCTCTGTATCCTACAGTCATATGCGGGTGAAAAGAATACTGAGCAAAATTAAAATACTCCTTTACCCTATGATAAAGCTCTGTTAATTGAATGTTTTCTTTTGGCTGAATGTAAAGTACAGGATTTTTAGGATTGGGAAAGCTTCCGAAGCCATCCAGTTCCATTTCAAAAGGTGTGATTTCCGTGTTGATCTTCTGAAAAGCAATATGAATATCCTCCTCTAATTCAATTTCTCTTGAAAACGGAGGAAAGAGTGTAATATGTGCTTCATTTTTCAAAGCCTTGGAATTGGCATAGTTTGTTGCCAGATCTTTTTTAAATACTTTTATATCTTCAATAATCTCCTGAGGAGGATAAACCGCAATGAAGTACATTTTTTTCATTCGGCAATTTAAAAAGTTTTGTATTAAATTTACATGCATAAGAAAATTATGCATATGTTTGCAATGTATATAAATCATTCCATGAAAAAGAATAGTCTTTATAAAGGTACCCTGCAGAATATTATTTTGAAGCTCCTCTCAAAAGAAGTTAAAATGTATGGGTATCAGATTACTCAAAGAGCGAAAGAACTTACTCTTGGTGAGCTTGAAATGACAGAAGGGGCACTCTATCCATTGTTGCATAAACTGGAAAGCGATGAAATGATCACTTCCGAAATTCAGAAGATTAACGGGAGAGACAGGAAATATTACCTGTTGACAGAAAAAGGCAAAAAACAACAGGCAGAACAGGAGACTGAGATGAAAAGCTATTTACTTAACCTACAGACAATATTCAATATATGATCACCGAATTACAGGAAAATAAAATTACGGATTATCTGATCACTCAGGAGCTGTCCTTAGATATTCTGGTGGAAATCAGAGATCACATGATCAGCCAGATTTCAGATATTCAGTTTAATGAGAATATCAATTTCGAGGAAGCTTTCTTAAAGGTAAAAGAATCCTGGGATGGCGAGTTTAAGATGGTTAATTACCTGTTATTTTATCCCACTAAAATTCCTTTGATTGCTAAAAGAATTATTCAGGAAAAATACAGCAGCCTTTTCAAAAAATCTTTGATGATAGGTGTTCTGGCATTTGGTGTTAACCTTATATTGATTTTTTTGGCAGGAAATCAGGAGGACTATAAAATACTTTTCAGACTTCTTAATGGATCATTTGTATTGACAACCATATTGATATGGATTTTTAATTATAAAATCTGGAAATATATAAAAGCAGACTTTAAATACAAAGGAAAATGTCTTTATACCATGTATCAGCAGAATCTCGGATTAATGGTTGTATGCACCACTTCTATGACGCAGGTAGCATTGAAGAGCGGAGATTATGCTTACCAGTTTTTCAGACAACAAAATTATACAGATGTTGTTGGAGTTCTGGTGACTCTAGTTCTTCCTTTCGTATTGCAGGTATCTCTTGCTTTTGCGGTATTCAGTTTTCTGGAACATAAAAAGAACCTTGTAAAAATGCAGGAATTTCTGGATCCGGCATAGAAAATTACCAGTAAACTAATGCTTTGGTCTAAGTTGTGTAAGTGTATTCTCCAGATGATCAGTGATCTTTTTTACTTCAATATGAGGTCTGAAGATCGCACCTTTTCCTTTTTCCTCATCAGCAATATTCGAAAGAATGATTATGGATGTTTTGGTGTCCGGATAATAAATATTTAAAGAGGGAGAACCTTTTACATAACCACTGTGGAAATAGGAATTAGGCTGGCCGATATTAAGCATGATTCCGTAAGCATAACCCATTTTTCCAAATGTAGCATGATGCCTTTCTGCGCTTTTGGCCATGAAAAGTTTCAATGTTTCAGGTTTCAAAATTTTTCCGCCGTACAGTGCATTATTCCATGAGTGAAGATCCTGAATGGTAGAAAGTATTCCACCGGCAGGCGTTCCGATTTCTGGTCCTCCTAATCTTTTCGGCATATTGGGAACCTCTGAGAATTTAACAGGAGTACCAACATAAGCACTGGCAAAATTATGACCTTTAAAAATATCTCCTGTTGAGGAATGAGTCATCCCTGCTTTTCTAAAAAGTTCCAATACATTTTCATGATAAGATTTTCCAGAGACTTTTTCCACAATTTTTCCAAGTGCATTGAAGCCATCATTGGAATAATAGAAATCTGTTCCGCTTTTGAACATCAGCTTTCCACCCATAAGATTCAATCCGGAAGTATGGTTTAACAGTTGATGAATCGTAATATTTTCATATTCCCTGGTCTGAAATTCTTTCAGGTATTTTGATGCCTTATCGGTTACATTAAGTTTTCCCTGTTCCATCTGAAGCAAGACTAAAACAGCGGTGAATTGTTTGCTCACAGATCCGATCGCAAAAATGGTATTGCTGTCAATTTTAGTTTTTCTTTTAAAATCTGAGTATCCGTTTTCCCTTCTGTAAAGTGGGATAGAATCTTTAAAGACGGCAATACTTCCATTGAAATGATATTTTTTGAAAGCAGAATCAATCTGTTGCTCTAAAAGTGTTTTCTGAAAAGCAACAATGGTTGAATCAATGATAGCTTTTTTATCAACCGGGGCAATTTTTGAAACCTCAGTTGTGGTACAGGAAGATAAAAAGCAGAAAAAGGACAGGAATAATAAATTTTTGATCACAGGTGTTGTATTTTTAAATGATGATTGATATTCTTAAAGATACTAAAATATCCTGAAGAGCAGTAAGGGAAGCAAATTGCGTGCTAATATAGGCTGGCGGATCAAGTTAATATAAATTTAATCAGTCTTTGTATCATATTTTATACTCTAACCGGAAGTGCCGTCGAAAAGAGAATACATTGAAAAAGCCTGTGTCAGAAATTTACAGGCTTATTTTAATACCAGGTCACTGAACCAGAAAACATATTCGCTATCTTCTTCTTCAGGGCTTGTTTTAGGTTTGGGATAAGTCTTTTTCACGGTTTCCCCGATTTCGAACTGAATCGGATTTTTGAAAATGGGCCCATCAAAAGTAAAGGTGTGAAATTCTCCGTTTTCTCCGCATGGATCTACATTTTCAGGAAGGTCATCAATGAATTGCTGATCAATAATTCGTCCGGCAAAACTTTTATCCAGATAAGTTCCATTTACACAGGTTACAATGGTTTTAAAACCAAGATCTAAAAATTCATGGATGAGGTTGGATGTATCTTCTTTCCACAAGGGAAATACGGCTTTCATACCGACAGTACTTAATTGGTCTTCTCTGTATTTTCGCAGATCTTCCAGAAAAATATCACCGAAAACGGAATGGGTAATACCGTGAGCTTGAATTCCGGCCATTGTTGTACTCATAATTTGCTGATACTCTTCCATTGACGGTTCTTTAAGAAGCTCCATTTTAATCAATGGAATTCCGAGGCTTTCCGCTTGTCTTTCTAAAAGCGATACATGAACTCCATGCATGGAAATCCGTTGAAACTCCTTATTAATGCTGGTAAGCAGTGTGGAAATCTCATATTGATCCTCCTGTAGTATTTTGTAAAGAGCCAGGGAAGAATCTTTTCCGCTGCTCCAGTTGAATAAAGCTTTTGGTTTCATTGTAAAAATAAAAATCTCCCAAAAATAGGGAGATTTCATGTATTTATAAATTATAATGATTGTATCTGTAGATTACATATTTCTTCTGTACTTACCACCCACTTCAAATAAAGCGTTGGTAATTTGTCCTAAAGAACAGTATTTCACTGCATCCATCATTACTTCAAATAAGTTTTGCTGGTTGATGGCTGCATGCTGAAGTTGTTTCAGAGCCTCTTCAGATCTGCTGTCATTTGCTTGCTGGAAGTTATGAAGAGATTCAATCTGTGCCTGTTTCTCTTCCTCCGTAGAACGGATAACTTCTCCAGGTAAAACTGTTGGTGAACCGTCTTTTCCTAAGAAAGTATTTACTCCGATAATCGGATATTCACCTGTATGTTTCAGCCATTCGTAATGCATTGACTCTTCCTGGATTTTTGAACGCTGATACATCGTTTCCATCGCTCCAAGAACACCTCCTCTTTCTGTGATTCTGTCAAATTCTGCATATACAGCTTCCTCAACAAGATCCGTTAATTCTTCAATGATAAATGATCCCTGAAGCGGATTCTCGTTTTTAGCCAATCCTAATTCTTTATTGATGATTAGCTGGATTGCCATTGCTCTTCTTACAGACTGCTCGGTAGGAGTCGTGATTGCCTCATCATAAGCATTGGTGTGAAGTGAATTACAGTTATCATAGATCGCATAAAGCGCCTGAAGAGTTGTTCTGATGTCATTGAAATCAATTTCCTGAGCGTGCAGAGAACGTCCTGAAGTCTGGATGTGGTATTTCAGCATCTGGCTTCTTTCGTCAGCCCCATACTTTAATTTCATGGCTTTTGCCCAGATTCTTCTTGCTACACGTCCGATGACAGAATATTCAGGGTCAATACCGTTGGAGAAGAAGAAAGATAGGTTGGGAGCAAAATCGTTGATATCCATTCCACGGCTTAAGTAATATTCCACGTAAGTGAATCCGTTAGCCAGTGTGAATGCCAATTGGGAAACCGGATTCGCTCCTGCTTCAGCAATATGATATCCTGAAATGGAAACAGAGTAGAAGTTTCTTACTTTTTCTCTGATAAAATACTCCTGAACGTCACCCATCAATCTCAGGGCAAATTCCGTAGAGAAAATACACGTATTCTGAGCCTGGTCTTCTTTTAAGATATCTGCCTGAACAGTACCACGAACCGTAGCAATCGTTTTAGCTTTAATTTCTGCATATACATCGGCAGGGATTACTTCATCACCGGTTAATCCTAAAAGCTGTAGTCCTAAGCCATTATTGGATGGAGGAAGTTCACCGTTATATTTTGGCCTTTCTAACCCCTTATCGTCAAATTTTTCTTTAAGCTTAGCTTCTACTTTAGCTTCTAAACCGTTTTCTTTGATATATTTTTCAACATTCTGATCGATGGCAGCATTCATAAAGAAAGCCAGTAGCATCGGTGCAGGACCGTTGATCGTCATTGAAACTGAGGTTAGTGCATTGACAAGATCAAATCCGGAATATAATTTCTTCGCATCATCTAATGTTGCAATAGAAACTCCCGCATTCCCGATTTTACCATAAATATCCGGTGGTAAAGCAGGATCCTGACCGTATAACGTTACAGAGTCAAATGCTGTAGATAAACGTTTTGCAGGCATTTCTGCAGAAACATAATGGAATCTTCTGTTGGTTCTTTCAGGACCTCCTTCTCCTGCAAACATCCTTGTTGGATCTTCACCTGTTCTTTTGAACGGATAAATACCTGCAGTATAAGGGAAGCTTCCCGGAAGGTTTTCCTGGCCTTTCCATTTGATCAGATCTCCCCAGTCATTGTATTTTGGTAATGCAATTTTTGGAATTCTCAAGTGAGATAAAGATTCTGTGGATGTTTCCACTTTAATTTCTTTTCCTCTTACGTAATAAGAATAAAACTCGGCATGGAAAGCCTTTTTCGTATCGTCCCAAGTCTTTAAGAAGTCGATGTTATCCTGTTGAAGCTCTTTTTCTGCCTTTTGGTATTCAGCATCCAGAACTTCATTCGAAATGATATTTTTAACGCCTTCAATATGATACATTTTTCTGGCTAACTCAGCCTGCTTTTCAATATTGATGTCGTATTGTTTGTTGTTTTCAACGATTTCAGAAAGGTAACGGACTCTTTTCGGAGGAATAATGGTTACTTCTTCTGTAACTTCCTGTTCTACAAAAGTTTTTAGATTTAATTCAGAGAATTTATCATTTACTTTTGATACTAATCTGTTGTATAATTCTGTTGTCCCGTGATCATTAAACTGAGAAGCTTTGGTGGCATATACCGGCATATCATCTAACGGGCTTTCCCATAGTAAATGGTTTCTCTGGAACTGTTTTCTTACTGCCTGAAGAGCATCCAGTGCACCACGTTTGTCAGATTTATTCAATGCTACCAGATCCGCATAGTCTAACATGTCGATTTTTTCCAACTGTGTAGAAGCTCCATATTCAGGAGTCATTACATACATGGAAACATCTGCGAAATCGGAAACTTCCGAACCAGACTGCCCGATCCCTGAAGTTTCAAGAATAATAACATCCGGATGAGCCAGTTTCAGTACATTCAGCGCAGAGTGAATGAAAGGAGAAACAGAAACGTTATTTTCTCTGGTTGCCATAGAACGCATATAAACTCTTGGATCATTGATCGCGTTCATACGGATTCTGTCTCCCAATAAAGCACCTCCTGTTTTCTTTTTCGAAGGGTCGATGGAAATAATAGCGATTTTTTTATCGGTATTTGAACGTAAGAAACGTCTTACCAGTTCATCTGTTAAAGAAGATTTACCCGCACCTCCGGTACCTGTAATACCAATAATTGGAATGGTTAAATCTTTGGATTTTTCGTCGATTGCCTTTACAAGCTCAGGTTTTTCTTCTGAAAAGTTTTCAACGGCTGAGATGATTTGTGCAATACTTGACGGGCTTTCAAAGCTGATATCATCAAGATCTTTTGCGGTAACATCTTTTCCGGTAGCGAAATCTGATCGGTGTACCAAATCATCAATCATACCCTGAAGCCCAAGCTCACGGCCGTCATCCGGAGAATAAATTCTGTCAATTCCGTAAGACATAAGGTCTTTGATTTCTTCCGGAAGGATTACACCGCCACCGCCACCAAAAATTTTGATCTGCGGAGAATTCTTTTCTCTCAAAAGGTCATAGATATATTTGAAATATTCGTTGTGACCTCCCTGATATGAAGTTAATGCAATAGCATTGGCATCTTCCTGGATAGCTGTATTTACAACTTCCTCTGCTGATTTATCGTGTCCTAAGTGGATCACTTCGCATCCTGTTCCCTGAATAACACGACGCATAATATTGATCGCAGCATCATGCCCATCAAATAATGAGGCAGCAGTTACGATTCTTACCTTGTTGGTTGGAGTATATTTTTGGGTTTCCATAAAAATTCTAGAAAGTTTCTAAGTTCTCAAATATAGTAATAAAATGAAAACCCTGTTGCGTGTATTAATGTTGTGATTTTCAGTAATTTGTGATAATTATTTTTTTGCTCCGAAAGACTTTGTTAGAGGTAAGGTCTGTATTTTACAGATTATTACACTTTTCTGTAAAAATATAAATGTCAGCAGATAAAGTTCCGCTGACATTTTTCTATTGTATTGCCTTGTAGTTTGTTTTTTATTTCAGGGGAAACTATCTGTATTACTTTTTTTCTGAGAAAAGAGTTTTTCTTTTGCTGTCCAGTCCCCAGTTTAATCCTAAAAATGTAATAAGATTATTCTTGTCACCATAATTTTTTCCGAAAGCAGCATTGATATACACACTGTCAGATACTTTATAGTTGATGATTCCGTTGGAACGGTAGGTGTTATCCAGATCGCTGCTTCTGTAAATGAATTCATAGCCAATAGAGAATCTGTTGTACACGAGTTCTATTTTGCCACCAAAATCATAATTATCAGTTCTGCTGAATCCATTGGCAACATCATAAACTGTTTTATCCTGCATGTATCTTGCAACAGCGTAGAAATTCAATCTTTTCTCAATTTTTGATGCGTCTGTGGTGGAAGCTTCTTTGATGATTACTTTTGATTTTTCATTGTTTTCATCTTCTTTTTTCTTCGGAGTTTTTGTTCTTTCCAGATTGATCCCGGAACTCATGGTCATCCAGAATCCCAATTTTCCAAACTGATTATTCTTGAACTGATTATCTAAAAAGAAAGTACTGTAGGCAGAAGCAACATCTAATTGAAAAGCAGGTTTTTCATCAAGGTATTTCTTATAGTTTTCAGTTTCCGTTTTGTAATAATCGGTGACAAATTTTTCTAATGCCCTTGCTCTCCTCTCATTTTTTTCATCTGGGCTGGCATTGGATGTTTCTATATCATTATACTCCTGTGATCTTTCAAACTCTTTTTGAATATCAGTTAATTGTTTTGATATATTGGCGTTTGACTTCGTAATAGCCTCTATGTTTTTTTTATTCCTTATTTTAAATACGGTGGTTCTTAAAGAAAAAGATACCGAAGGGTTTTCCGTGTCAAGATCTTCAATTTTATAATTTCTCAGAAAGGCAAATGAGACAGAAACGTTTTTTGCTTCACTGAAAATGTTGTTTTTATACTCATAACTATTATCTGGTTTTTTAATGCTTTTAATGCCGGCATACTTTAAAGCATCCATTTCCGTCAGAGGAAATAAATGGGTAGGGGTGAGTTCTACAGCATAGGCATTGGGAAGACCGTCATTTTCGCTGAATGAATTGACAATACTGGTCATGAAAGCTTTTTTTGATTTGGGGGTTTCCAAATCTGAACTTGCCAAACCGAGAAGCATTACACTGGGAGCATTGGAAAGTTCCAGTTTGTTTAACTCTGCACTGATTTCTTTACTTTGAGCAAACAATAATGTCATATTGGATATCAGTGCTGCTACTATTAAGATCTTTTTCATAGCTCAACTTTTATGTATTTATAAACACCATAGATAAACTTACCGGATAAATCATCAGTTGTTTTACCTTCAAAAGGATTGAAATGAAAATTCCTGGAAGGAATCTGAGGGAATTCAAACTTTATCCTGCACGTATTGATCAATATCTGCAGATGGTTCACCTGCATATTAATATTGAAAGAAGTCGCGAAAAGTAAATGGTCTGATGCTAAATCTGCTTTTGGAATAGTAAAAGAAAATTTATCGTCATTTAAATTGTTATCATCTATTCTCTTTCCATTAATGATAAAATGCGGGTCGCCAAATTGTGTATTGGCACTGATAATTACATTCACTTCAACATTATTTTCTTTAAAGTGTGTGATTTTTACTGTTTTTTGAGGGATTTTTTTCATGTCTATTGACTTTTGGGTTTGTGAATTTCAGCTATTAATTCTATTTCAAATGTATAATTTGTGATATTTGTATGCAATTACCTTTTTGGGTGATATTGTATTGTTTTTAATGATACTGTCAAATTATCCTGATGTACAATAGCAGCATGTGGTTCAATAATTAATTAGTTCCAAAGATTCTGCACCACAATTAAATTCTTTATTTTTGCAGCATATTTTTACAGACATGCAAAAAGCGTTGATATATTTCACATTGGGAACTGTAGTAAGCTTCCTGATTAATTATTTCTTTTTAAGTTCAGAGAATATTGGTTTAGAGTTCTATTATGCTATTGCTTTTGGTGCAGCCTGGGGCATTGCTTATTATCTGGATACTCCGAATTTTACGTTAGCTAAAAAACTGGGACTATCTTTCGTAGTGATGGCTATTCTGGTTGTGGCAGGTACTTTAATTTTTAAACTTGAACTTGCTATTCCATCCATTCTGAAGTTTTCCATGGTGTTTGTCGCCTATTATGTAATAGCAAGTTTTAGGGCAACTAAATCATTAAGAAAATAAATAAAAAGAGGCTTTTCAATGTGACAGCCTCTTTTTTATTAATGAATCATCATGAAACTTATTAAGGCAAGCCCTAGAAGTAAAAACATGAATGCCATAAAATTAATAGTGAATAGTATCATTCCGACAATAATGCTTACCAAGCCATGGGCACGATAAACCCGCCTGTGAGCAATAAAGAAATAGGCCATAGTATATAATAGCAGGAAGGATATTATTAAATATAAAATAGTATTCAGCGGCCAGAAATCTGTGAGGCCTGTCAATTTGAAAAGTAGGAATATGAATAAAATGGTAAGCAATAAAAATGAGAAGTAATGCAGAGTGAAAATTCCGTGATCAAAGTACCACCATTTTTTCTTACTGTGGAAGATCCACAAAAAGAACGCGAAAAGAGGAAGGTAAATAAAAAGTGCTTTGGGAAGATTATGGAAAGACTTTTCTATCATCCCGGCAATAATCTCCTTTTTCTTTACACCCTTTTCTTTTAGTTCAAAGAATTTGTGAACAATGGGAGCTTCAATAAAACCGAGAGATGATGGGTTTTTGGCTTTAGCAGAATCATAAGCCTTCCTGGTTTTATATTCTCCAAAGCTAACGTCCGGATCTATTTTTTTGTCCATGTCAATGATGTCTTCTATTTCAGAAGAGTCAGGAACTGCTTTTATTCCTTCAATGGCAAGAGAGTCTTTTTCAGTAAGGTGTTTTTTGGCTTGTATACTGTCTATCAGCTTTTGTTTTTCGACAGGTTTCATGACTTTTAAAAGGCTGGTCTTACTTTTTTCTGCAATATTTCCCTCTTTCGCAGAACCTATATCAACCATAGGAAACAGGGCAAAAACAAAAAATGTAATAAAACTGACAAAAATATAAAGCTTCACAGGAGGCACGAATTTTTGTCTTTTCCCTTCAAGATAAGTGTTCGTTAGTCTGCCGGGTTTAAATAACAAATTTTTTACGGTCCCCCAGAACTGACCGTCATAGTGCGTAAAATCTTCAACGAAATGGGTAAAAAGAAAATAAAAGGGCTGTCGTCTTTCAGTATTTTCCTGTCCGCAGTGAGGGCAGAACCTTTCTTCAACCTGATGCCCGCAGTTCAGGCAGGTTTTGTCTTCTCTTAGTTTTCCGTGGCTCATGAATTATGGAATATGATTAACGCAAATATAATTATTTCAATGAAATTATAGTTATATCCAGGTATTTTACGGAAATCTTTAAAGTAAATTTAATAAAAGAAAGAGTTGAGGGAATAAACTCTTTGCTGTTTCATTGGTGTTTTTAGAATCTTCGAAGTGTTTTTTTCATCGGCTCATCAGTTCGCAAGATCTGTGCCAAAAGTATAAATAGTGTTAAAATCTATTGATAGCGGGGTGTAGCACGAAGATTATATAGATTAAATGAAATATGTTTTTTGGTTACGAAAATAATTTGTACCTTTGCACACCCTTTTAGGGGTAAATTATGTTTAATCTTTAACTAAAACGTGTGAATACATTAAGTTACAAAACTGTTTCAGCGAACAAAGCTACTGCTAATAAAGAATGGGTTGTGGTAGACGCTGAAGGACAGCCGTTAGGTAGATTAGCTTCTACGGTTGCAAAGATTTTGAGAGGTAAGCACAAAACGAATTACACACCTCACGTAGATTGTGGTGATAACGTAATCGTTTTGAATGCTGGGAAAATTACACTTTCCGGAAACAAGTGGGCTGATAAGACTTATATCTGGCATACAGGATATCCTGGTGGACAGAAGTCTATGACTGCGGCTGAACTTCAAAAGAAAGATTCTTTAAAGGTATTAGAGAAATCTGTAAAAGGTATGTTACCTAAAAACAGATTAGGAGCTGCTATCCTTAAGAACCTTTACTTATATGAAGGAACTGAGCACAAACATGAAGCTCAACAGCCAAAAACAATTAATGTTAACGAATTTAAATAATTAATTATGTCTATAGTTCACAAAATCGGAAGAAGAAAAACTTCTGTAGCGAGAGTTTATGTAAAACCAGGTTCTGGTGTTATTACAGTAAACGGTAAAGATGCTAAAGAATATTTCTCTACAGACGTGATGGTTTACAAATTAAACCAACCGTTTATCCTTTCTGAGACTGTTGGTCAGTATGACGTTACCGTAAACGTATTCGGTGGTGGAAATACAGGTCAAGCAGAGGCTATCAGATTAGGTATTTCTAGAGCTTTATGCGAAATCAACGCTGAGTTCAGATTAGCATTGAAGCCAGCTGGTTTACTTACAAGAGACGCAAGAATGGTGGAAAGAAAGAAGCCAGGTCAGAAAAAAGCAAGAAAGAGATTCCAATTCTCAAAACGTTAAGATTTCTCGTTGGCAGATGGCTTATGGCTACTGTCTACAGGAATGTATTAAATTTTTTTTAAACTTAATCTCGGCGAAAAGCCCATTGCCAAAAGCAAAAAAGCAGACCGCCAATTGCCCGTTACGTTTAGCATCCAAACGCTTCTCCCATCTAAAGAAGTTGTTGATTGTTTAAAAGACGGAAAGTAAACTAACAAAAACAGAAAACATGGCAAAAGCAAATGTAAAAGACCTTTTAGAGGCTGGCGTACACTTCGGTCACATGACTAGAAAGTGGAATCCAAATATGGCTCCATACATTTTTATGGAGAAAAACGGTATTCACATTGTAGACTTACATAAAACAGCAGTTAAATTGGATGAAGCGTGCAGCGCTTTAGAAAAATTAACTTCTGCAGGTAAAAAAGTTCTTTTCGTAGCTACTAAAAAGCAAGCGAAAGAAGTTGTTGCAAAACACGCTTCTGAACTTAATATGCCTTATATTACAGAAAGATGGCCAGGTGGTATGTTAACGAACTTCGTTACTATCAGAAAGGCTGTAAAGAAGATGAACTCTATCGACAAAATGAAAAAAGACGGTACGTTCGAAACTTTATCTAAAAAAGAAAGATTACAAGTTGACAGACAAAGAGCTAACCTTGAGAAGAACTTAGGTTCTATCGCTGACATGGTGAGACTTCCATCTGCTGTATTTGTAGTTGATATCTTAAGAGAACACATTGCGGTAACTGAAGCTAAGAAACTAGGTATTCCAGTTTTCGGTATCGTTGATACAAACTCTGACCCTAGAAAAGTTGACTTCGTTATCCCAGGAAACGATGATGCTTCTAAGTCTATTGATATGATCCTTAGCGTAGTTTCTGAATCTATCAAAGAAGGTCAGTCTCAAAGAAAAGCTGATAAAGAAAAATCTAAAGAAGAAGGAGAAAAAGTATCTGCTGATACAGATGCTGATTTCGATGCAGAATAATTAAAGATTTTCTTTAATATAGGAAAAACGCTGGATTTCGATCCAGCGTTTTTTATTGTTTATATCAGAAATTATTTCTAAGGATACTATTTTTGATTATATCTTCTTTGCCTGAATATATTGGTTTCGGGAGAGCGCTAATTAAGAGCTTTTAAACAGTGAAAAATAATTTTATACCTTGGTCTACTGGAGTTATTCTGAAAGCTTAAAAACAATGCTACAGCCATCAGCCATTACAATAGAGATATTCATTAAAAATAAGAACCTGCAGGACCCTGCAGGTTATATATTAGTTTGAAAGTTTTATAGAATAAGAGGTTGTGACAAACTTTGTAGACTGGTAGACCGAGTTACAAAGCATACCCGATAATCTGTAATTTTGATTTTTCGGAACCATAGTATATCCTATTTTCCCTGCGCCAATGGGAATTTTCTTAAAAAAATTACCTCCGCTTACCGTAAGCACCATATTACAGGGAGACTTATTTTCTACAGAAATAGAAGTCCTGGGATTTTTAGGATCATCACTGTTGAGGAGATCATTAAGGACGTCGGCTGTTTCCGGCTTATAAGTTTTTATAAGATCATTATATTCTCTTTCTGTATTGGCTCTGTTCCCCGAATTATTAGCAGGATAAGGGTAGGATGTCCTTCCCGGATAGCCTCCGTAATTCACATTACAGCTGGCAAGAATCAGCGAAATTCCGGTGAGAACTAATAGTTTTTTCATCCTATTTTATTTTTTGACTTTTGTTTTTTCTGTGATTGTTCCGTTATCGGCTCCTTTTGAATAGTAGATTTCAGTTCAACGTTGGAGGGTTTCGGGTTGTCTACTGTTACAAATATACTTTTTTTAATGTCTTTCCGGGATGAATATTTCAGATCACAAGTATTGCTGCTTAATGTATATGAATCTTTTTTGAGCACAATGAAGTTTTCTGCATGGGCAGGAACAGCCAGATTATAAAATTCTTTTCCTTCTATCCGTAATACAATATTGCAGTCAGAATTATTTTTGAATAAGAGAATCGCTTCATTGCGGCTGATATCCTCATTAAACATAGCGTTCAGAAGCTTCACTGTTTTTTCCTTATGTTCGGCAGAGGTTTCAGCGATAAGCTTTTTAAACTCTTCCGCATCGTCAGAATTAGGATTCCTCATCGCACTCTTCGGAATATCGGCAATTACTGGCCTTGCTTCCATAGGTTTGGCGGTACGGGCTCCCTTTGTCCATTCCGAGTTTTTTAAAGCAATAAGCTTGGGTTTCAGCACCGTCCTTTTAGGGTCATCAGGGTGTGCGTTCTTCAGGTATTCTTCAATTTCTTTAATGTTTGTGCTTCTTAAAATATCTTTACTGCTTTTCTGAGCCTGTATAAAGCCCGGGATAAGAAATGTGAGGAATAAAATTGTTAGAAAATTTTTTTTCATCAGGTTTTTATTTCATCAGCTTATCCGGAATTTGATATAAGTAATGGTTTTTCCTTTTGCTGAGAACAGCTCTTCATAATACGTTTTGATATCTCTCAGATGCTCTGTATTAGGGTCATATTCCGGGGCGCCATAGATATCATGGTGGGCAGAGATGATCTCGTAACCTGCACCCTGTAAATATCCAAGCGTATACCCATGCAGGAATTCTGAATCGGTTTTCAGGTGAATGATTCCTCCTGGTTTCAGAAACTTTTTATATCGGTTTAAAAAATCCGGATGTGTTAATCTGTGTTTTGTTCTTTTGTATTTAATCTGTGGATCCGGGAACGTAATCCAAATTTCGTCTACCTCATTTTCTGCAAAGAAATAATCAACAAGTTCGATCTGAGTTCTCAAAAACGCTACATTATTCATGTTGTTTTCTACAGCTTCCTTCGCTCCGAACCAAAATCTTGCACCTTTAATATCTACTCCGATAAAGTTTTTTTCAGGAAATGTTTTTGCGAGTCCTACCGAATATTCTCCTTTTCCACAACCTAATTCCAGTACAACCGGATTGTCATTTTTAAAGAAATTATCTCTCCATTTTCCTTTTAGATCAAAGCCATTTAAAGCATCTTCTCTTGTTGGCTGGATTACATTCGGTAATATTTTGTTTTCTGCAAATCTTGCTAATTTATTCTTGCCCATTGAGTTATAAAATGAGTGCAAAAATAGTGAAAATTTATGGAGTCTCTATGTCTTTTGGTAGTAAAAGACATAGAGATCATATGCTTTTAGTTTGTATTATTGACGTCCCAAAGCCACCATAATGGGTCTTTCGATCGTTTTTTGTGAAGCATATTGAGCCCCGCAAACCAGACTGGTAAATAGATACTGTCCTTTTTCTATAACAATGGATCCTTCACCCTGAGCAGGAACTGCCAGTCTGTATTTGGTAGTTCCTACGCCTTCTATTCTTACAATGATATTACAGTCTGATTTATTTTGAATCAAAACAATGCATTCTTTAGCATTAGGATCATTATCAAATAAGGAATTTAAGATTTTTACAGTCCTGTTTTTATGTTCTACAGGAGAAACAGCCATCAGCATATTGAATTCTTCTGCTTCCGCATTAGGAATTGCAGTATTGGCAGTGGTATTGACAACATATGTATTTTGAGCGGTACTCGGTGTATACACTGTGGTAGATTGTTTGGCAGCCAGCTCGGCCTTATATTTTGCAATCTGCTTTTGTTTGATGATCGCATTCATTTCATCAAAAGTAATTTTGGTAGAAGGTCTTCTTCTCAGCATCGCAAGCATTTCCTGCATATCTTTTACTTTTTGATCAGCTGGATGAGCATTTTTGATATACTCTTTCATCATTTCCATGACCCTGGGTTTCAGAACGGATCTTCGGGGATCATCAGGGTGGGCATCTCTCAAAAAGGCATTGATCTCGTAGATATTCTTACTTTTCAAAATATTACTGTAGTCTTTCCCTTTTTTTTGAGAAGACATAGCAACGAAAAACATACAACAAAGAAGTAAAAGTACTTTTTTCATTAATTAATATTAAATTAAAAATTTGGTGCTTCTCTTTTAATTTGTTTTCAGCGGTCGTAGTTTTATTTGAATAACGAAATACCAGTGTTTTTATTTTAAACACTTGTTTGTGAGATAAAATTACACATATTTTTGAAAATTGAAGAGTAATATATTGTAAAATTTGAATAATTCATAGTGTAGGTACTGTGGTAAATGGTAAGTTGGTTTTATTCTATCTAAGGAAAAGAAATTTTGAAAAGGAACACAGATGGACTAAAATCATTTTTACATTTCTATATTGCCTACATCATATATACGTCAAGCCCGCATAAAGCATACATCATTTAATATACTTATCTAAATTATGGAAAATGCACGGCTAAATATATTTAGATTTGGTTTATCAATAGAAGGTTAATGAACAGGATAGACTTCTTGTTGCCTTTTTGAAAAAACTAAATACTGACTTGTATGAAAAAATTATTACTTACTTTTTCGCTTTTATTAGCATCGTTTGGATATGCACAAACTTATTTTTCTGATAATTTTGATGATTTAGATATTACAGACTGGACTGTCTATGATCAGGATGGCGACGGGAAAAATTGGTATGACTTTAATGATATTCAGCAAAGCTATAACACAAATCCTGCGCTTGTATCTGTAGGAATTAACTCCCATCCGGATAATTATATTGTTTCACCGGTAATTAATCTGTCTACGGCGTCCTCTGCACAACTTAAGTATAAGGTGAAGGTATTACAAAATACAACTGAAACCTATTCTGTTTATGCTGCAACAACAAACAGTGTAGCCGCATTTTTAGCAAATGGACCTTTATTAACTGAAACTGTAAATAGTAACGGACCCATTAAGAAATATTATCTTAAAACCATTGATCTATCCGCATATGCGGGACAGCAGGTTTATATTGCTTTTAGACATAATAATTCTAATTTTTTAATGTTCCTGGATGATGTGAGCGTGACTGCTGTTCCTGCTACAGCACCTAATTGTTCTGCATTGATATCTCCTGCAAATATGGCAACAGGTGTGCATTATACTCCCTCAGCAAAATTAACATGGAATAGTCCTTCTACAGGGAGTATCGTTGATTCATATGATATATATATGGATCAAAACTCAAATCCAGGCACACTTATTTCCAATGTTATAACCGGTACAAGTTATGAGGTTTCAGGTCTGATGCCATCTACAACTTATTATTGGAAAGCTGTACCCAAAAATACAGCGGGTAGTGCGACCGGATGCCCTGTCTATTCATTTACAACCCCTCCAACTGATTTTTGTAACGCAGGTACTAACCATCCTGTTTTTGCGAGAATAAACAATGTTACATTTGCTGATATCAATAACAATTCATCAAACGACTATGTAATAGGTTACGAAGATTATACATCCATAATTGGAAACGTTGTATTAGGTCAGACTTATGATTTTTCGGCACTAAGTCTAAATCAAGGAATTTGGGATCAGGTTTTAGTTTGGATAGACTTTAATAATGATTTTGATTTTGACGATGTAGGAGAGAAGGTTTTAGAAACTGTTGGTAACAACCACACTCCTTTGGTTGGGCAGATTGCAATACCACCTACTGCTACATTAGGAACAGTTCGTATGAGAGTAAGATTAAACAATGCGAATCTAAACGATCCAAATAATTATTCTAATCAAACTCCTTGTGGGAACGCAGCTTTTGGTCAGGTTGAAGATTATACCTTAAATATTGGTAATGTGCTGTCTGTCAAAGAATCAAGTAAAGTTTCAATTAAGGCATTCCCAAATCCGGTAACTGATATTTTACATATTGAATCACCCTCAAAAGTGAAATCGGTTTCTGTAGTAGATGCATCTGGTAAATTTGTCTCTAGTTATAAGCTCAATACTGCCAAATCTCAAATTAATTTGTCAGGATTGGTTCCGGGAATCTATTTCGTAAATATTGAAATGGAAGATATAACCCAATCTATAAAAGTGATCAAAAAATAAAGTATTACTTGATAAAAAAAAGGCTGAATAGTTTATTATGCGAAGCAATAAATATTCAGCCTTTTGTAGTTATATTCTTGTCTTCTAAAATACTGATGGAGCGCGTTCTTGCTTACTTCATGATTTTCTAGTTACCGCCTACAACGTCCTGAAGGTGCGAACTTCTAAGCCTTTTTTGATATATAGGAAGATATTTTTCAATAGGAATTTTCACTGCTTCAAAGTTGCCTGCCAACACGTAAGCCTGGATATTTTCTGAAGAATAAACAAACTGAAGGAAGTTGTCAATTAAGTTTTCCGGTATTTTAAATTTGACAAAATAATCTTTACCCAGATAATTTTTGATTTGTGCTACAGAACTGTTCATCCTCTCGTAGGCCTGATAACGCTGCTTTTTCTTTCTTTCTCCTGAAAGAATATCATAGATGCTTTCAAGGCTGAAAGTAAGTCCTCCATCCCGAAGTCCGGCAACAGGAAGTTCAGGAGGTGTTCCATCTCCTTTGGGCTCTGGAAGACCAATTACTTTTTTAAGCGCATAAGCTTTATCTTCTTTTCTTAAAGAGTTTACATCATACCTAAGGTTTCCAGTAGGTTTGAACCTGCTGAGAACAATTTCCTGAATTTCATAATAGGCGATTTTAAGCTCAACCAGATTTTTTTGTTCCATGGCTTGAGGGGTCAGTTTGATATCTTTTCTTTCGGTAACGATAGAGGTAAACCGAATGACATCCCCGGTGTTGGCCGGAATATTAAAATTACCATTGTAGTCCGTAAGAACGGTTTTTTGTGTATTCAAGTTGGTGACATACACCTGATTGAGATATAAAATAGAGTTGTCTCTCAGAAATACCTCCCCGGAATATATTTGTGCATTAATTTTTGCCAGAAAAACCAATAGCAGTAGAGTAAACAGTTTCTTCATATAATGCGCAAAATTACATAGAAATAAAGCAATTCTGTGTAGTTAGATGAAGAATAGTGGTTAAAGTTATATTAAACTTTGGGATTTAATTGTTAAGGAGTGTTAGAAACTTGTCATTCATTTAAAAAACAAAACATTTATAAAAAATCCGGAAGAAAGAAGTGCTGAATGTTCAACTGTTCTTTCTTCCGGATTTCTGTTTTTATCTATGTTTTACAAGCAGCCAGCTTGTGTATTTTACCGTAAGGTTTGAGCCATATTCCGTCCAGGTGATAAAGTACCAGTAATTTGCTGTAGGAACATACCTGCCGCCAATTCTTCCATCCCAGGTGTATCTGTTTTCAGGAGTACCTCTGAAGACCTCTGCACCATACCTGTCAAAGATCCGGAAGACAAGATTGTCATTCTTCATTAAAGCAGAATAATCTATTACTTCATTATAACCATCACCATTCGGAGTAATAGTATTGATCAGATTAATAATGGCAAATGGTTTTTTAACGTCCGCACACATTTTAGAATCTCTTACAAATACATTGTGTGCTCCTCTGGGTACATTGTAGAAAACATTGGAACTCTGCCATACCACACTATCTAAAGAATATTCATAAGGAGGTGTACCACCGCTTGCCCCAACTTTTACCGTTGTTCCATCAATTTCAATAGAGGTTATTATAGGAAGCGGCCATTCAGTAACATTTACATATTGCTTGTAAACACAGCCGTTGAAGGTAAGTTCTACCCAATAATTTCCTGGGGCAACGTTTGTAATGGAAGGAGTGGTTGCACCGGTGCTCCATAAGTATTTTTCAAACCCAGGCCCTGCATTAAGTGTGGTGGTGGTTTTCGGGCAAATTGCCTTGTCTTTTAAAATATCTGATTTCTTAGGTACTTTAATGTTGATTTTCAGAGTACCTACTTCAGGGCAGACTCCATTTTTTTCGAAACGGATATAATAGGTTTGTGAAGTTGTAATATTTACAGGGGATGAAACTGCATTCACATTATTCTGTGCATCTGCTAAAGTTGAATGAAAAGTGTAGGTTACATTCGGATCTAATGTAAACTGAGGGATAAACTGGGTTAAGTTTACACTTTTTATTCCATCCAGATCATCATCACAGGTACTTTCTGTAACGGTTTTGGTAATCAATGTTATTTTGGCTCCAATACTGAATTGTAAAGGTTTGATCACAGAAGCACATCCGTCAGGAGAATCTACTCTGATGTAAATGGTTGTGGTGGCTGTATAGCTCCAGTTGTTAGGAAGGGTATTGTTGTTTCCTGCATTGGCATCTGCAAGATTGCCATAGTATCTTACACTGGTAAAGTAATTCGGATTATTAAGTACAATTGGGGTTATATTGGAAAGTATAACTGTAACTGTTCCATCCAGATTATCATCACAGAAAACACCATTGTAGTTATCCAGTACAATTGCTTTATTAAAAAGAGATAGTGTTATCTGTGCAATATTTTTACAGCCAATATGATCATTAACAACTGCGTATACAATTGTTCCGTTAGTTGCGGTATAGGCGGTTGTGTTAGTTATCAATGCTGAAGCATTTTCGTTCTGAGCATCCAGAAGGGTAGGGTAATAAGTAATGGTAACAGGGGAATTGCTGGTAACATTTGCTGTTGTCAGGTTAAAAGTTCCCTGCCCGTTAACGTCACAGGCAAATAATGTTGCATTCGTTACCGTTAGAGCCTGAACATTCAGGGTAACGGTTACTGTTTCACAATCCGGGAAGTCAGGATCGTCTCCGCAGAATGTATAAGTGAATGTATCTGTTCCTGTTGTACCCATGGTGTTTACAGTATAAGTAATAATACCGGTAGCAGGGTTTACAACCGCTGTGCCCAATGAAGGTGCTGTCGTAACAGCTACAGTACTTGGATTAGGAGTCTGTGATGAAGTACTGAATGCAGGAACTATGGTTTTAGCATTACAAACGTTATATGATGTATTGGTAAGTTTTGTACAGTTCAGAACTTTAAATTGCTCAGTAACCAAAGGAGCGCAACTTCCCATTGTTACAGAGCACGTATAATATCCTGGTAATGTAGGAGTGATTGATGAAGTGGTAGCTCCCTGAACAATAACCCCGTTTCTATACCATTGATAGGTATCATAGATTAAAGGATCTACGGTAAGAACCATTCCTGGAATACAGCCGCCTCCGGACTGTAAAATAACGGGTTGCGTAGGAAAGCCGGCAAAAAAGCCTCCATATCCTACAGCATCACTTCCGGCGGTAATACCAGCCATAATCGCTTTATCTGAAACTACAGTAATCGTACCCGTTACATTGGGAATACCATAGGTAACCCAATTCGTTGTGCCTGTCATATTGTAAGGGCCGGTTATTGCAGGAGGATTAGCTCCGTTCACTGTTATGTTAGCTCCTCTTTCTGTAATAATATTCAGCTTGGTGGTGATATTCAGAATACCTCCGGGATGACCGTTGGAATGAACAAAATTTTCATTAATAAGTCCCAGTTCATTAATCTGCTTGGGAAGATAACAGTTTAATGCTGGAATAAAATTGAATCCGCCTGTAAATACTTCACTTCCTGCATTTGAATCTCCCGCTAAAATCTGGTAGACATAAGCATTTTTAGAGGTTTTTAGATATAAATTATAATGACCGTTTCCCTGAAGTATATATTTGGAGTCGGGAACAATAAAGTATTTCCCTGCATTAAGGGTTGCTATCGGCGGTATTTCATTATTGACAAAGATCTGAGTATTGTCTTCAGTAGCAATTACAATGGCTCCTTCTGTACGGGTACCAATCGGTCCGCTACCTTTTACAATGGCAAATTCATTCCCAAGTCTGTTGACAGGTACTGCCTGATCCATTAAAATATCTGAGCTGGCTGGATAATTTCCTGCATATTGGCCGTTAAAATTCCCATTGGTGACATTAATGGGTCTGTTTGAAATGATTTTTGAGCCTATGAAGCCGTTAAAGTTTCCTGCTATATTGCCGATTCCGTCAATAATATAAGATTGGCCTTTATTTAAGGTAAATGTTATAGACGGGTTTGCAGCTCCTGTCATTCCGTTTGAAAATTGTACGGTAGGACTATAGCCGGAAACGGTAACAGTTGTGTTGTCTTCAGTTGCCAGTACGCTGGTCATGAAATTCAGAATGGAATTGCTCACAGTAATAGGAGCGGCTGCAGCGTAAAACTTCAGTCCTGTAGAAGAAATTCCTTTGGAAGTAATAATTTCTGCATGGTTGAATACTGAGAACCTTAAATTAGCATAAAAAGGAAATTCAGCCTTAAGATATAATCCCTTAGTGGTTGGGGTAAACAAATCTCCCTGCAGTTTGGTAATAATATAATCCCTTAATACATCAAATTTCTGCGGATTATTTTTACTGATATTTACAGTCCCGATCAGAACATTATTACTGTAAATGCTTACAGGAAAAGGAGTTGTTCTGTTAGTGGATAAATAAAGTTTCTGATAAGGATTGGGAGCGGTTGTTCTGTCTATCATTGGAGCAAACCAATGCTCCCGGTCCAACTGGGCAAGAGCAGAGGTGAATATGCAAAACATAAACAAAAAACATAAAATTTTTTTCATTCAGCGGTGGTCTTTACCACAAATTTAGTGATAAAAAGTATTAAATTATTGAAAATAGAACAAAAAAAATATGATTTTGAAATTGTGGTTAAGAAGAGTTTAAATTTTTATTATTTTTTTTGTTTTTTATATGATCACTAGGCGAACTTAATCAAGCCGTTAACAAAAATGAGCCACGAGAAGATACTTGTGGCTCATTCAATATAGTTTTAAATTAAGTATTACTCTCTGTTCTTAACAAGAATCCAGCCTGAATACTTTATTGAGGTCTGCTTGGCATCAGGCTCGTTCCAGCCTAACTCATACCAATAGGTGCCTGTAGTAACTCTTCTGCTGCCGTCGGCGGTTCCATTCCATTTGTAACCGTTGGATTTATCAGCCTGAAAAATTTTACTTCCATATCGGTCAAAAATACTAAAGACCAGGTTATTCTTAACAGCTAATGAAGAATAATCTACAACATCGTTTACTCCGTCGTCATTGGGTGTAATTACATTGATCAGGTTCGGGATTGTGATATCCACTTTTATCGGGTCACAATTATAACGGTCTTTTACATAGATGCTGGCGTTTCCTCTATTGATATTGGTGAATACATTTGAATCCTGCCAGTTGATATTATCCATGGAGTATCTGTATGGTGAGGTACCTCCTATAACATTCACTGTTATTGTTTTGTTTGAGATATCGATATTTGAAATTACGGGTTGTTCCGACGCATATACCTTTACCGTCTGCAGGGTAGTGCATTCTCCGGTTTTTATTTTTACCCAGTAAACTCCAACGCCTACGTTCTCAATTGTTTGAGTAGTTGCTCCGGTACTCCATTCATAATTGGAGAATCCCGGTCCGGCATCAAGTGTTGTTTTTCCTTCCATACATATGATTTTATCTGTCAGTACGTCAGATTTTGCAGGAGGTAAAACAACAAGAGTCACCATGGCTACTCTATAACAGCCACTCCCGTTGATTACTTTTATGTAAACAACTCCATTAGGTGCGATGTAATTGGCAGGAGTTAAAATTTCATTCGTTCCTGCATGGGCATCAGCCAGAGAAGGATAGTATTTCCTGGTAATTCCGGTAGCTAAGGTTACATTCACATGGGTGAGATCAAATAATCCTGTGGCTGGATTGGCTTCCAGGAAGCAGGTTCTTACTAAGGAATCATTTACTATCGGACTTTCAGATACAGTCAGGTTTAAAGTAACTTCTTCACAGTCTGTAAAATCAGGATTGTTTCCACAGAATTTATAAATGATCTTGTCCGCACCAATATAGCCGTAAGAAGGAGCATAGCTGATTACTCCTGTAGCTGGATCAATAACAGCATTTCCATGAGCAGGAGGAGTAATGATTGTTACAGTTCCTGGTACTACCGTCTGGGTAGAGGCTGAGAATGTGGGTACAATCTCTTTTACTCCGTCACATATAGTTTCATTGATAGTTGTCTCCTTAAGGCAGGTATAAACTTTATACATAGGTGTAACGACTGGCGGACATGAGCCAACTGTAATTTTTACGGTGTAATTTCCTGATTGTGTTGGAGTATAGGAATAACTTGTTGCACCCGGAATCGGATTGTTTCCATTATACCATTGGTAGCTGTCAAAACTGTCATCAACTTGCAGCATAATTCCCGGAATACACTCTCCAGTAGTTTTTGCAATAACCGGAATAGAAGAAAATCCGGCAAAATAGCCACCATATCCTACAGCTCCACTTCCTCCTGCAATTCCTGCAGTGACAGCCTTAGTGGAAGTTACTGTTATATTTCCCGTAATGTTTGGAACTGAGTAAGAAACCCAATTGCCGGTTCCGCTCACTGGGTAAGGTCCCTGAGTAGCAGGAGGAGTACTTCCATTAACCATAATGGTTGCTCCGGTTTCTGTTAGTATGTTTAATTTTACAGTATTGACCGTAGGGGGAAGGATGTTAATCATTCCAATTTCGTCAATTTTTCTGGGTAAAAAGCAATTAAGAGGAGGAATATAATTGAATCCACCTGTTGCAGCCCATGAATCATTGGCAACACCTCCCAGCAGTTGATATACATAAACATTTTTAGTCGTTCTGATGTACATGTTGTAATGATTATTACCCTGATTGATGTAATTTGTATTTGATGCTTCATTAACCCTGTAACTTTGTCCTTCACTAAGCGTGGCTGCGGGTGTAGCTGAATTGTTGATGAATACCTGAGTATTGTCTTCTGTTGCAATAATTAATGCATCTTCAATCCGTTCACTGATATTAGCATTTCCTTTTACCAGCACAAACTCATTACCCAATCTGTCCACCGGAACTGACTGGTCCATCATAATATCCGTTCCGAAACTTGTAGTAGAACTGGTATTCAGAGAAAATTGCCCGTTGAAATTACCATTGGTCACTGAAATAGGTTTGTCGGCAGTAATTTTTGCACCGATAAAACCTTTGCGGTTTCCAATTTCATCTCCGTCACCTTCAATGATGTATGATTGTCCCTTATTGAGGGTAAAGTTTATTGTAGGATTTGTGGTGCCTGTCATATTATTGGAGAATACTACATTAGGAGAATATCCGGAGATTGTAATCTTCGTATTGTCTTCTGTAGCTAGTATCCCCGTAGTAAAATTTAGACCAGTATAGTTGGGTTCTGTTATGGGAGCTGCTGCTACATAGAAAAGTTTACCAATTCCTGCTTTCCCTTTAGACGTTAATATTTCTGCATGATTAAGCGATGAAAATCTGAAAGTTACAAAATAGGGTTTGGTGCCTGTTGTATGCAATCCCATTTTGACAGGTTTGAATAAATCTGCCACGGATGTGGTTATCATATTTTGAAAAGGTACATCGAAGACTTGTGGATTTCCCTTACTGACCGTAACGGTACCAATCAGAATATTATTGTTGTAGATTTCTATGGGAAAAGGAGTTACAGAATCTGTAGAAAAGTATAACCCTTGCTGCTCAGCATCGTTTGTATTTCTTTTCATCATTGGGGCAAACCAATGATCTGTATCTCTTTGTGCAAATGACATATTCATGGTGAATAAAGTCAGTAGAAAAATACATGCCTTTTGAAGGAACATATTGGTAATACGCTCTTTCCTCGAGAATAATTTTTTCATCATATCTTTTGTGTTTTTTATAATTAATTTTCATGTGTATGCAGATAATAACTGCAATAAGGGAAAGGAATTTAGGATAGTAACATTTTGAAATGCTGCTTTTAAAAAACAGATTATTGTGATAAAATGTTAATATCAGTTTTTTGAAAAAAAGGTTCTTATAAAACTTAAAACAATGTTCCGGCTCAATCAGAGTAATGTTGGAAGCTTTGTCAGGTTAATAAGTAGAGCGGCAATCCTAAAAGTAATATTGTAATCATTTTTTTATCAGTTTGGGTTATTCGTTGCAAATATACTATAATAAACAAGTTTTTTGTGATTATTGTAATTAATTAGTTGTTTTTGTATTTAATATTATGTTATTGTTTTGTTTTGTTGAAAAAATAATTAATAATTACTTTTTTTATTGTAAAATTTTTATTGTTTTTCTTCTTCACATTAATGTGGAATAAATGATTTTGTGATGATATAGGCTTTATATGACTCAGCACTCATATTTATACTTTACTTAGATGGGAGAGTTGCGTAATAAAATAGGCCACGATTATAAAATCGCGGCCTATGAAATATAGTTTTAAACTAATTATTACTCTCTGTTTTTAACAAGAATCCAACCTGTATATTTTATTGGAGTCTTTTCTTTGTTGGATTCATTCCAGCTGATATGGTACCAGTATGTTCCTGTTCCCAGTTTTTTATCAAAGTGTTTTCCATCCCATCTGTAGTTGTTGAATCTGTTTCCGGTAAACACCATATTTCCATATCTGTCATACACAACAAAGCTAAGATTTTCTTTGTAAGCAAGCTCACTGTAATCTATATAATCATTTACATTATCTCCGTTAGGTGTAATCGCATTTAACAGATTAGGAATGGTTACTTCTACAGCAATAGGAGTACAGTTATAAAAATCTTTAACATAGAAAGTGTGCTGTCCTCTTGTTAAACCTGTAAAGGTACTTGAATCCTGCCAGTTTGCAGTTCCATCAACTGCATATTGGTAAGGAGCTTTACCACCGCTTACAATTACAGTTGCTGTATTATTGTTGATCTCAATGGTTTGAATTACGGGATCCTCCACTTTTTTAACTTTTACAGTTTGTGTAAGGAAACATCCGTTCTTACCAAGAATTACGGTGTATTCACCAACACCAACATCTCTGATGCCTGACGAGGTAGCTCCTGTGCTCCACTGGTATGAATCATATCCGGGACCAGCGTCCAGGTTAGTTTTCGCATCCATACAGATATACTGATCTACAAGGATTGGAGACTTTTTAATTGGAAGTACAATTAATTCAATTTTTGCATTGGCCGTACATCCCTCAGCAGTTGTTACTTTCACATATACAAATCCTCCTGTTGAAGGGAAGTTTTCTGGTGTTGTAATTTCATTGATCCCTGCAGTAAGGTCATTCAGGGTACGGTAGTATTTTTTTGTAACAGCATTATAATCTGTAACCTTTGCTTTGGTAAGGTCAAAATAAGCGTAAGGTGCTACATCATACCAGCAAGCCTTAATAGAAGTATCAGTTACGATGAATGGTACTACAGTAAGGTTGAGTGTTACCTGTTCACAATCTGTAAACTCAACAGAGTTTCCACAGAATTTATAAACGATTTTATCTGGTCCTAAATATCCCGGATTAGGTGTATAAGTAATCGTTCCGTTTGGATTAACTACAGCTGTTCCTTTGGTAGGCGGTGTTAAAATTACCACTGTACTTGGAACCACAGTCTGTGTGGAAGAAGTAAACGCCGGGGTAATAATTTTAGTAGAACAAGCATTAAGAGCCTGTGTAGTTTCTTTTAAACAGTTTTGTACTTTATAGATAGGAGTTGTCACAGGAGGACATGTTCCCATTGTTACCTTTACGGTATAATTTCCTGATTGTGTAGGAGTATATGTATAACTTGTAGCACCTGGAATAGCAACTCCGTCACGGAACCATTGGTAGGTTTCATATCCATCGTCTACCTCAAGAACGATTCCCGGAACACATTCACCTGTCTTTTTCGCAATTAGAGGGATTGATGAGAATCCGGCAAAGTACCCTCCGTACCCTGCAGAACTATATCCTCCGTTGATACCTGCTGTTACAGCTTTTGTAGAGGTAATCTTAATATTTCCAGATACACTGTTGATTCCATAGGTAACCCAGTTAGCATTTCCTGCCAATGGATAAGGTCCGGCTTCAGGCAAAAGAGGAGCATCATTTACCATGACAGTAGCACCAGCTTCTGTTAGGATGTTTAATTTTACTACAAGATCACTTGTTGTCATGCTGGCTCCTCCTACTCCAAGAGGCATTTCATTGATCTTTCCGATTTCATCAATTTTTCTTGGAAGGAAACAGTTTAATGGCGGAATATAGTTGAATCCATTGGTGGCATCACTTAATAATACTCCAATAAATTGATATAAATATACATTTTTGGTTGTGGAAATGAACATGTTTGAATGTCCTGATGTCCCCTGAGCAACATAGCTGGTTTCATTAATTCTGTACCATTCTCCGGCAGCAAGTGTAGCAACAGCAGTACCTCCGCCATTTAAATATACTTCGGTATTATCTTCAGTGGCAACAATAAGACCACCCTCCATATTTAAGGTAGGAGCTGTAGATCTTGTTTTTACTATGGCAAAAGTATTTCCAAGTCTGTCAACCGGAACCGATTGATCGAGAACCGGATCACTTCCTGTTGTTGAAGCAGAGAAGTTGGCATTACAGCTTCCATTGGTCAATGTTACTGGTTTGGTTGCAACTATTTTGGCACCAATAAAACCTGTTTTGTTTCCGGACTGAGAGCCGGATCCTGCAAGAATGAAAGATTGTCCTTTTTGTAAAGTAAAAGTCTGAGTATTTCCAGTTGGGCTACCGTTAATAAAAACTACTCCGGCAGTTGGGTTCCATGATACTGTTACATTCGTATTGTCTTCCGTAGCAAGAACACCTGCTGTAAAATTCTGAATACTACTGGTATTGGTATTAGGTGCAGCGGCAACGAAAAATGTTTTTCCAATTCCAGCCTTTCCTTTACTGGTAATTACCTCCCCGTGAACACTCTGAGCTAGTCTTAAACTGCAGTAAAAAGGTTTGATCGCTTTTAAATAAAGCCCTTTATTACCCACAATGAATGCTTCGGTAGATGTTCCTGTGGAAATAAGGCTATTGGTAACCTTATAAGTTTGTGGGTTACCTTTACTGATGGTAACAGTGGTAAGCGGAATATTGTTGTTGTAAATAGTTACATCAAAAGGGGTGGGGGAATCAGTAGAAAGGTATATCATATTGGTATACCCTCCAACACTGTCATAATAAGGAGCAATCCAATGCTCGGTATCCCTTTGTGCAAAGAGTGTATTAATTGTTAAAAAAATTAATACCAAACTGAGTAGAAATCTTTTCATGAGTATGGAATTAGGATTTCTACAAAAATAAAATAAAAAATGAAATACTTTTAATAAAATTTAAATAAATGTTAAATATAAGCCTTCGATTTTTAATCAAAAACCCTGTTAGGTATGAAACTGGTAATTAACTCTTGAGCGTAACCATGGTGATTATCTGCTAATAATTCTTTTTTGAGTGAATTTTTTAGTGTGTTAATTTTTTCAGATATATGACCACATTGTTGAGTGAAAATAATGATAATAAAAAATCCCGGTGAAATTTTCACCGGGACTCTATATTCTTTTGAAACAGTCTGCTTATAGGCTTACTCTTACAAATCCTGTTACTTTTAAGTCTGCGTTTACAGATTTTACGTAATCAGCAACTGAGATACTACCGTCTTTAATGAAATCCTGGTGTACCAAAGTGTTGTCTTTGTAGAATCTCTGCATTTTACCTTTCAGGATGTTGTCGATAATGTTTGCAGGCTTACCTTCTTCAGTAAGTTTGTGTCTTTCGATTTCCAACTCTCTGTCGATAGTTTCCTGAGAAACTGCAGTTTCGTCAAGAGCAATTGGGTTCATTGCAGCAACCTGCATAGAAACAGCTTTAGCAGCTTCTTCAGCTCCATCTACTTTTGCAGAAAGAGAAGTGATAGCAGCAATTTTGTTTCCAGCGTGGATGTAAGCTCCTAAGAAATCTCCCTGGATTCTTTCGAAAGATCCGATTTCGATTTTCTCACCGATAACTCCTGTTTGCTCAACTAATTTCTCAGCAACAGTGATTCCGTGGAAATCTGTAGCTAAAAGCTCTTCTTTAGTAGCAGCGAAAATAGCCATTTCAGCTAATTCGTAAGCTAGCTCAACGAATGCTTCGTTTTTAGCAACGAAGTCAGTTTCACAATTTAAAGAAATTACAGCACCTAAAGTGTTGTCTTCGTTTACTCTTGCGATTACTGCGCCTTCAGTAGACTCTCTGTCTGCTCTGTTAGCAGCAACTTTTTGTCCTTTTTTTCTAAGGATATCTACCGCTTTTTCGAAGTCTCCTTCAGCTTCAACTAGAGCTTTCTTGCAGTCCATCATACCTGCACCTGTTTGGTTTCTTAATTTAGCTACGTCTGCAGCAACTGGTGTATAAGACATAATATCTATTATTTTTTATTTAAGATTAGTATTAATTTTTAGCTTAATTTTAGAGCAGTGCAAAGATAATGATTTTAATGATAAACTAAAAAATGACTTTTCACGTTATTAATATATTTAATACTATTTTAAAGGTTTGATTAATGAAAAAAATCTTCTTCCTTCTATTTATATGCATTTTCGCTCTAGGTTTTTCTCAAAAAAAGAAAAAAACAAAATCTAAAGCTGTTGTTGAAAAAGAAACTGTAATCATCTATACCGAACAGGAAGCTGAGATCTCAAAAGAGGCAAGAGTAATTGCCGGTTTTTTAAAACAGAACCCCGGACACGCCAAAACAGACTATTTTAAAAGAAGGCTGATTGATATTATTATGGCAGATAATTCACCTGAAGCAAAACCTACCATTAAACCAATTAGTAAGGAGAAAATAGAAAATATCGTTAAAAATAATGAGCTGAATAGCGGTAAAACAGTAGCTGTTAATAAAACTAATACTGTTAACGGCAAACCTGTTTCTAATAATACAGCCGCTGCTATTGAAGCTTTAAAAGAAGAAAGAAGAAGTACCTCTTTTG
Source organism: Chryseobacterium vietnamense (assembly GCF_031454475.1). Classification (NCBI taxonomy): domain Bacteria; kingdom Pseudomonadati; phylum Bacteroidota; class Flavobacteriia; order Flavobacteriales; family Weeksellaceae; genus Chryseobacterium; species Chryseobacterium vietnamense. Next base: position 80,867 of record NZ_JAVDQX010000002.1, read on the forward strand.
CTTCAACAGGTTCTGCAGGCTCAGCAAAAAGTGCCGGAAGTTCTAAGTCTGGACCAAGTGAGGAAAATAAAAGGACAGCAGCGATGCTTACCCATCTTTTTAATAATGATTTGAATAAGAATGAAGCGTATGTGAATATCAAAAACAGATCGGCTTGTAATCTTATTGTAAAAATAAGTGGAAAAAAATATTATAATCTGACTGTTCCTGCAAGAGGGGAGAATTTTATCCTGGTTGATAAAGGGGAATACGTAATGACCACATCAGTCTGTGATGCAAAATATTCTTCTGTGAAGAAAATTACTCAGGATATTGAAATTGCACTGAACGTTGCAGAATAGATAAAAGAGAAGAAAACTAAAGAAAAAAGGTTAAGAAGAAATTCTTAACCTTTTTATTTTTTATCCTTTAAACTGACCCATTGCAATGAATTTGTCCTGTCTTTGGGTTTCAAGCTCCTGTCCTGTAAATTTGGAGAAAGCTTTGATATTTTGTAAAATTGAATTTTTCAAGTTCAAATAAGTGGTCTCCTGATCATAATGAGCACCTCCAAGTGGTTCCTCAATGATTCCGTCAATGAACTTTTCTCTTAAAGCATCTGCCGGAGTAAGATTTAATGCATTGGCTGCATCTTCTTTATGATCCCAGTTTCTCCATAAGATAGAAGAACAGCTTTCCGGTGCAATTACTGTATACCATGTGTTTTCCAGCATGTATACTTTATTTCCTACACCTATTCCCAATGCTCCACCGCTGGCACCTTCTCCGATGATGTATGTGAAGATTGGAGTTTTCAGCTGTACCATTTCAAAAATATTTCTTGCAATAGCTTCTCCTTGTCCTCTTTCTTCAGCTTCCAGTCCCGGATAAGCTCCCGGTGTATCTACTAAAGTTACCACAGGGATATTAAATTTTTCAGCCAGCTTCATTAATCTTAAAGCTTTTCTGTATCCTTCCGGATTGGGCATCCCAAATCTTCTGTGCTGTCTTTCTTTAGTTGTTCTTCCTTTTTGAGTCCCTATGATCATCACTTTCTGACCATCAAGGGTAATCAATCCTCCAATCATTGCCGGATCATCAGCGAAATTTCTGTCTCCATGAAGTTCTAAGAAACTGCCTTTGTCTGCCATTCCGTTGATATAATCCAATGTATAAGGACGATCCGGGTGACGGGACAGTTGTACTCTTTGCCAAGGCGTAAGATTTGAATAGATTTCTTTTTTCTTTTCTAAAATCTTATCCTCAATCTGGCTGCATGCTAATTTTACATCAACACCACTTTCTTCTCCTACTAAAGAACACGTCTGGTATTGATCCATCAATTCTTTGATAGGAAGTTCGAAACTTAAATATTCCATTTCTTGAAGTAAATTAAATCTTTCAAATGTATGAAAAATTATGGTTATTCTATTTAAAATTATTTATAGCATTGTTTATTCTGGAGATACTTTCCTCTTTACCAAGGGTTTCCAGAATGTCCGGAACGTCCGGTCCTTTTAATTCTCCTACTAAAGATAGTCGCAATGGCATCATTACTTTACCCATTCCTAATCCTTTACTTTCAGCGAAATCATGCATTGCCTGCTTTAATGTTTCAGCAACAAAGTCTGTAGCTTCAAATGCAGCGGCCAATTCTCCTAAAATTGCTGATGTTTCTTCATTCCATGCTTTTTTTGAAGCTTTTTCATCATACGAAGCTGGAGCTTCAAAGAAGAATTTTCCATTCTCATAGATGTCTTTCGGGAAAGTAGCTCTTTCTTTCATCAGATGAATTACTTTCAATAGTTTTTCATCAGATGCACCGGAAAGGTCAAGATCAGTATTTTTCAGGATCTGAAGAAGCTCTTCATCAGATTTCATCTGAATATATTGGTGGTTGAACCACTCTGATTTTTCTTTACTGAATCTTGCTCCCGCTTTATGTACTTTGTGAAGGTCAAATTCCCTGATCATTTCATCCAAAGGAAGTATTTCTTTATCATCGGCAGGAGACCATCCTAATAAGGCAACCATGTTAATGAAAGCATCAGGAAGATATCCGTTTTCTCTGTATCCTTTAGAAACTATCCCTGTAGCTGGATCTTTAAAGTCAAGAGGGAATACCGGGAATCCGAATTTATCTCCGTCTCTTTTGCTTAATTTTCCTTTTCCTTCGGGCTTTAAAATTAAAGAAAGGTGAGCAAACTGTGGTGCTTCCCACTGCATTGCTTCATATAATAAAGTGTGAAGTCCTAAAGATGGCAACCATTCTTCTCCACGGATAACGTGAGAAATTTCCATTTCGTGGTCATCAATGATGTTCGCAAAATGATAAGTAGGCATTCCGTCATTCTTTACCAGAACTTTATCATCTAAAGTATTGGTATTAACTGAAAATTTTCCACGGATGATGTCTTCAAGATTTAATACTCTGTCAACAGGCATTTTAAATCGTACCACGTAGGGTGTTTTTTCATCCAATAGCTTCTGAACTTCTTCTTCAGAAAGAGCAAGACTGTTTCTTAAACGGTTCCTTGTTTTGTTATCATATGAGAAAACATCACCTTTCGCTTCATATTCTGCGCGTATTGCATCCAGTTCTTCAGCTGTATCAAAAGCAATGTATGCATAATCTGTCTTTAGGATCTGTTCTGTATATCTGTCGTAGATGTCTCTTCTTTCAGACTGTCTGTAAGGAGCGAATTTTCCTCCTTTTTTGGGACTTTCATCAGGAATGATTCCGCACCATTCTAAAGCTTCTTCAATATATTCTTCAGCTCCTTCCACATATCTGGCTGTATCTGTATCTTCAATTCTCAATACAAATTCTCCCCCTTGATTTTTAGCAAAAAGATAATCATATAATGCGGTTCTTACGCCTCCCAAATGTAATGGCCCTGTAGGACTTGGAGCAAAACGTACTCTTACTTTCTCCATTTCAATTTAAATTTTTGCAAATTTACTTAAAATTATGCGTTTAAGAGATGATTTCTGACGGCGTATTGTTTTTTAATCCTGACTTTTTTACTTATTTCCAAAGATTTTCGATAAATACGGTTTTTAAACTTCCGATTTTATTTTTAGCATTATATTTTTTTTATTCATGAGCCATAATTTATGAATGGTTGGTTATGAAAAATGAACTCATAAATAACAAGTGTTAAGTTTGATGTGTGAATCTGTTTTTGAATGTATGTAAGTTTCTTCTTATAAAATAAATTTTTTAATTAAATCACAAATAAGTGATTGTAAAAATGTTTATTCATATTATTTTAACTACGTATTAAAATCACTAATAAATGATATATGTCAGTTGTTCTTATTGTATTTCACCTAATAATGAAGTTTATATTTGTTGAAAATTTTTAAATAATACTATGAAAAAACAAATTTTATTTAGCTTCAGTGCAGCACTGATGCTTCTCATGGGATCATGTTCTTCGGAAGATCTGAATAATGAATCTGCTCCTGATAGCCCGGCAAAATCTAATCGTTTGTCGGCAGCAAAATTTGCAGGAGACGGTGTTTATGATGTTTTAGGACACGGTTTTAATGCAGCAGGGGAATATGCCAATGCTAATTCTGCAGGATTTAAAGTAATTGATATTGATCGATTCAATTCTGAACAGGCAGGAAGATTGCTTTCTGAAAATACCAATACCCAACAGTACGTTGAAGAATATGGAGAAAATGCAGAAACCTATTCTAAAATGATTTCCACAAAAGTAGAGGCAACTGCAGGAATTCCTTTATTTAAAAAAACAGTATCAGTAGGATTTAATTCTGCGGTGACTACCAACCATAAATTTGATGCCAAATATATTTATGGCAGTTACAATCTTATCATTAAGCAAAAAAGATTAAGATTCAACGCTACTACAGATATGTTAGCAGATTATGTAACTCCGGAATTTACCCAGGATCTGCAAACGAAAACTCCTCAGCAGATTGTACAGGACTACGGAACCCACGTTATGATTGATATTTATACAGGAGCTAAGATGGATATCATGTTCCAGTCTGAAACAACTAACGAAAGCCGTGACCGCGCTGCAAGAATTGGCGTAAAAGTGGGAGTGAAATCTATCTTTGATGTAGATGTAACCAACGATGTGAATACTTCGGAATCATCTATGAATTATTCTAAGAAATTATCCTATAGAACAAGAGGAGGAGATCCTTCAAAAGGTTTGGTTGGAGAATTGAATCTGGATCAGAATACTCCGAAAATTAATATTTCAAACTGGCAAAACAGTTCTACAGCCAGTAATTCGGTATTGGTAGAATTCGGAAATAATGGGCTTGTTCCTATCTATAATCTGGTAAAAGATGCCACTAAAAAAGCTCAGCTTAAAGCTTATGTTGATCAGTATTTAATTGATAACCAGATTTCATTGGAGTACAATACAACCATGCTGTATGGTTACCAGAATCAGGCAGACAGTAATCATTATTTTACTTTTAATACGAACCTTCAGCCATCTTCTTACTGGACTAATGAAGGGCCGACATTTAAAGTTTTCCAGTACAAAGCACCTGAAACAGTTCCTATTTACTGCTATAAAAGTACTTCAGGAGCAGATCATTACTTTACCCAGGCAAGTACGTTACAGCCATCTTCCTATTGGAATGTTTATATGGGGGTAGCATTCTATGCTTATAAAGAGGCGGGAGCCGGAAGAATTCCTGTATATAGCTATAAAGCTAAAAACGGATCGGATCATTATCTTTCAGTTTCACCTAATTTAGGTCCTGCAAACTATTGGAGTATCAGAGAAGGCATCGCTTTCTATATTCCAGCTAATTAATTTTTGGATTTATATAAATCAATTTGGTTATATAAGTGGAGTCGGTAATTCTGACTCCACTTTTTATTTATCATTAAATAGAGAGTGAATTTGATGTGAAAATAATAAGAGTAATCATTTATTTTAATTATTTCTCTATTGTGTGATGTTAAAGCTGTTTATTAATAGCGTTTTAATTGATTGTTAAATTCACTAATTAATGATATATGTCATTAATAAATTATTTCTTCACTTGGTGATGAATTTTATATTTGCAAAAACTTATTTAATAATCTATGAAAAAACAAATTTTATTTTGCTTCAGTAGTTTACTGATGCTTTTTATGAGTTCGTGTTCTTCTGAAGATCTGAATTCAGAGATAACGCCTGAAAGCCCAGCGGCAAAGGCTAGTAACAGAATGTCTGCAGCCAAATTTGCAGGAGACGGGATTTATGATGTCTTAGGACATGGTTATAACGTTACCGGTGAATATGCCAACGCAACAGCTGCCGGTTTTAAGGTGGTTGATATTGACCGCTTTAAATTAGAACAAACCAACAGATTAATCAGCGAAAACACAAACTCTCAGGAGTACGCCGAAGACTATGGTGAAAATGCTGAGGCTTATTCCAAAATGGTTTCAACCAAAGTGGATGCAACAGTAAATTTTCCACTGTTTAAAAAAATACTCTCTGTAGGTTTTGGTTCAGCGGTAACAACCAACAATAAGTTTGATGCAAAGTATATCTACGGAAGTTATAACCTTACGATCAAACAGAAAAGAGTAAGATTCAATGCTACTACAGATATGCTGGGTGATTATATAACTCCTGAATTTGCTCAGGATTTACAAACAAAAACTCCGCAGCAGATTGTTCAGGATTATGGGACTCACGTAATGACTGATATTTATACAGGAGCAAAGCTTGATATTTTATTCCAGTCTGAAACAACCAGCCAGACTCGTGATAAGGCAGCCAGAATCGGGGTAAAGGCGGGGATGCTAAGTATTTTTAATGTAAATGTGGACAATGATGTAAATACCTCTGAATACCACATGAATTATTCTAAAAAGTTAACATACAAAACCAGAGGCGGGGACCCTTCAAAAGGTTTAGTTGGAGATTTGAATCTTGATCAGACCAATCCTAAAGTTAATATTTCCAATTGGCAGAACAGCTCCAATGTAAGTAATTCTGTTTTGGTGGATTTTGGAAGTAATGGGCTGATTATTATTTATGACTTTGTAAAAGATCCTGTTAAAAAAGCTCAGCTTAAAGCTTATGTAGATCAATATCTGATTGATAACAAAGTGTATCTTGAATTTAAAACAATCCCAATTTACAGATATTATAACGGGGTTGATCATTACTATACAAAAATTGCTGGAAGCTACAGCGGGTATTCTTTTGAAGGAACAGAGTTTAATGCGTTCTTATATAAGGCTCCGGATACAGTTCCTATCTACAGATATTGGAATGGTAAAGATCATTACTATACAAAAACTCCGGGATATTATCAGGGATATGTAGACGAAGGAATTGAGTTCAATGCTTTTGCTACTCAGCAGCCTAATACAGTTCCTATTTACAGATATTGGAATGGTAAAGATCATTATTATTCAAGATCCAGCGCAAGACCGGCAGGCTATGTTTCTGAAGGAATTGAATTCTACGCATACTAACTAAATAATATTACTATTTTACAAAAAAACCGTCTCAGCTTTGAGACGGTTTCTTTATACAACAAAGAATAAAAACGAATATTTGTAAAATGTTTTCGTTGATAAAGAAACAGTCGGTAGTCTTTCATTAAAAATGTATTTTTGTAACTTATAAGTTTAGTTGATCAATGAAAAGCTTTTTTGCTTGTCAGAATCTATCTCATAAGCTACAGAAGTAAGATTATATACTTTTATTACGGTTATGGAGAAAGGTTAAAACTAAATAATTTAACGTACTAACAAATGAAAATTATTTTCCACGAAAATCAATTATGCTATAGAGGGACTTCTAATGCTCTTTTTGATTATGCTTATTATAATGAGGAAATGCTTGGCAACGAGTCGATGATTCTTTATCCTGAAAACAGTCCGAATAACGCTGAAGAAGCTATTGAACGTTTTAAAAAAAGGTTTAATGTTGTTGGATATAGTGATATCAGGGAAAGAGATGAAATCATTAAAAAGGCAAATGCAGATCTTTTTTATGCAATAAAATCAGGAGAAAGAGAAACAGATACTCCACATGATCTTATAAAAACGGCTATTCATGCAGTTTTTAAATATAATGAACCTTACGGTGATGTTTATGCCTATGTCTCTGAATGGCTGGCAAAAACAATGAGCGGCGGAAAACTTCCTTTTGTTCCTCATATTGTAGATCTTCCTGAAGTGAGTGGTGATCTTCGCGCTGAGTTGAATATCCCAAAAGATGCCGTGGTATTTGCGAGATACGGCGGAACCGAAACTTTTGATATTGGTTTTGTGATGGAAGCTGTAAAAAAAACAGCCCTGAAAAATAAAAATATATACTTTGTTTTTATGGGAACTGATGAATTTGTAAAGAGAAACTTTTTCAGGTCTTATAAAAACATTATTTTTCTTCCTCCCACAACAGATGTTGAAAGAAAAGTGAAATTTATTAATACTTCTGATGCATTTTTGCATGCCCGCACACAGGGAGAGAGTTTCGGAATGGCTGTAGGTGAATTTTCTATCAAAAATAAACCTATTATAACATGGTCCGGATCTGATGAGAAATCACATCTTGAGATTCTGGGGGATAAAGCCATTTTATATAGCGACAAACAGGATATCATGCAAATCCTGAAGAATTTTCGACCGGATGAAGGTAAAAACTGGGATTGCTACTCAGAACTTTTCAATCCGAGGGCCGTTATGGAAAAGTTTGAAAGTGTTTTTATCAAATAAATTAGAAAAAAAGGCTAATGTTACACTAACATTAGCCTTTACTATTTTGGTCTGAAAGAATTAAAAAAGACTTTTAATTCTCATCTTGATTTTCTTTGTGAAAGATAAGTTCAGATTAAGTTTTTGCTGAGGATATTTCTTTGAGAAGGAGAGAATAAATTCATCAATATTTTTCGCAGGGAAAAAGGAAAGTTCTTTCCATATGCCCTTATATAAAGGATGGAAGTCGATAAATGTCTTATAATTGTCAGCATTTACTGTTTTCCAGGAATTTAAAAACGTTGAGGTGTCAAAATCATTTTTATGCCCCCAGTTATTGATCTTTTCTGAAATTTCACTTTCTTCCCGCGCCCAGGACTGATGTATTAAATAAAAATCCAGTGGCAGGATTCTGCCTTTATTTGTATTTCTTGCGTACTCATATTGAGGATTGTTTGTGATAAGCATACACTTTTCATCAAAAGGAGTAATGACAAAAAATCCCTCCGCATTATGTTTGAATAATGTCACAAAATTTACCTGAAAATTAAAAGGATTTTTGGCTGGATTCTTTAATAAAAATTTATTCCCTTTCAAAAATCCGGCTAATACTCCAAAGTCATAAGCATATTCATCACCATCCATCTGGATATGCCATCCACCGGCGCCCATTTTTTCCGCCATCATATTCCTTTGTCTGGTCTCCAGTTCCATTGGCTGCATCCCTTCAATGAAGAAAGTGTCTTTGTAAAAAATGATTTTATTCTGAGTATCCAATTTTTTGATATCACTGAAAACACTTTCAGGAATATGAATATCATTTCCTGCCCAGGTTTTATTATTGGCATCATAACTTATTACAATACGGTCTGCATGCTCATAAATATGCTTAAGAGATGTAAAAATGTAACAGTAGTCATAAGATAAAAGATATCCTACTTTAATAATATTTTTTTTACTCATTTTTTATTTTATCTAAATTGGAATAAAGGCCATCTAATATACCTTTTATGTAAGCTTTTGCCATAGAAAATTTTCCTTTTTTAAGTGCTTTCCTTGCAAACTTCCATCGCTCTTTGGTTACATATTTTAAATTCCCATCATACAGCCTGCACATCCAGATACGGTTTCTGGTGATATAATATTCATAAAAACTGCCTTTATCACTGGCAAGATTGAAAGCTTCACATTGGGTATTGACCGCAATTTTCCATTTGTTGGTTTTAAGAAGTCGCAGGCACCATTCAGATTCTTCATAATACATGAAAAAGCTGGTATTCATTAAACCTACATCATCCAGTATTTCTTTTCTGAACATTAAGGCACTTCCATCTACATATTTTATATTGTAGTTATAATGAGGCGCATTTACATAGTTTTTATCCTGTTCAGAATTGGTGTGTCCACCCTGAAAACCTTCCTCGGGAAACAGGAGTCCGCCATCTGAAAATATTCTGTCACGAATGTTTCTGTAACAGATTCTTGGGCCAATGATTCCAATATCCGGAAATTCTTTTAAATCGTTATATAACTGGCTGATTGTGCTGCGGGATATTTCAATGTCCGGATTTAATAATAAAAAATAATTCTTACCATCTTCCATTGCTTTTTTAATGGCTAAATTATTACCGAAAGCATAGCCGCCGTTATAATCACTTAAAATAGAGTTGATTTGCTTTTGAGAACCCAGTTTCTCAATTTCCTTTCTGTCTTTTGAATTGTTATCTACTATATAAATAGATTTTTCCGGGATCCCTTCGCTTAATAATGAATTAACCTCTCGCTGGGTATCCTCAAAAGAATTGTAATTAAGTATGATGATGGCCAGGTCATCCATTAATGTAAAATTTTTTTCCATTTTTCTATTGCTTTTTCTTCAGAAAAATTATTCTTAAAATAGGCTTTAGCCTGTGTTTTTATATCCTCATAATAGGATTGGTCCTGTAGTAAAGACATAATTTGATCTCTGAACAATTCCGGATGATCACTTACCAGACATCCATTTGACGTTTTTGAGGGGAAACCATCAATTGCTCGTTCTGTTCCTACAACAGGAAGCCCGTAAGATAGCGCTTCTATTACTTTAATTTTGATCCCTGTACCTTCCAGCATTGGACAAATTGCAATTTTAGACTGGTGATACTCCTCCTCCAGGCTTTCTATAAATTCTATTAAGGTTACACCTTCTCTTTTTTCAATATGCTTGCATACTCTCCCGATAATGACAATATTAATGCCTGAGGGAAGCAATGGATAGACATGATCAAAAAACCACTGTATGGATTGTATATTGAAAATGTTTTCAGACCCTACAAAAATTAAATCATACTTTTTAACACGATCATTTTTTTCGAAATGAGATGGAAAAGAAGGAGATATATTGATCACCTTTTCCCCCAGGAACCTTTTAAATACAAGATGCTCATCTTCTGAAATGGTAATTATTTTATCAAATTTTGAAAGATTTCTGATTTCCTCATTGAAACGTTTTCCAATATCTAATGATCTGTTTTTATAAAATTCATTGAGAGTAATCCAATCATGGGTATCTATGATCTTTAAAGTATTTTTCATAGATTCATGATCAACTAATCCTGCCCAAAATTCATAATTGATGATAATCGCATCATATTTTTCCTTATGGAAGATATCAGCAAATTCTTTCCTGGCAAAATCTGTCAGTAAGTGATTATACTCATTAGGTTTCTTATAGAATTTTGATATTTTGTGCTTCCAATATTCTGATGATGTTTTTACTTTTAATGGTCTGTGTTTAATTAAAAACAGATGATCAACAATATCTTTATCAATATCTGTAGTGTCATTTTGGCTCTTATAAATCTCAGAGACTCCTACCAGATCAATCTGATATCCCATTTTTTTTAAAACAGTAAGGGTGGTTTTTGCTCTTGTTGTATTTCCTGCCCTGTTTGAAAATGGATTTTCAGGAAAAAAAAATAGAATTTTTTTGGTCATTATAAAGATGTAATGGCGGAATTAAATTTGTTGATGATGGTATCCCATGAATAGTTTTTTAAAACATAATCTCTTGCTTTGATGCCTTCAGAAACAAGATTATCCTGTGACTGCTGCATATAAAACGTTAATGCCTGAGAAAATTCTGTACTGTTTGTAAAGCTTTTCCCGGCTTTACTCTTTTCAATATGCGAGTACAAGACCTCACAGTTTTTATTTACAATGATAGGGATTTTCAGTAACATAGCCTCCAATGTAATCAAAGACAGACTTTCATAGAATGAAGGCATTATCAGTGCGCTGCCATTCTTCAGTAAAGCATTTTTGAGGTCGTGGTCTACAAATCCGGTAAGAATAATATCATCTCCCTCAGTTATGCTTTCCTCAAGAGAATTTTTTCCTACCAGCACTAATTTTACGTCTTTATATTCAGGATGTTTTTCTTTGAAATCTTTAAAATATTCAATCATCATGACACAGCCTTTGTCTTCAACAATCCTTCCTATATAAATAAAGTATTTGGTCTGATATAGATCCTGAGGAAGTTCGCCTGATGAAACATCATAATCGTCAAAACCAATTCCTGCAATTTCTGACTTTAGCTTTTTTGCCTGAGGATAAACGCTCTCTACAAAATCCTTTTCAATCTGTGTATTGTACATGATGAATTTTGGAAGAGAAAATAACTGGGAATACCCATCAAGATAAAATTGAGGCTCATCGTGTGCTGTTGGGATGAGAATACTTTTGTCAGCCACTTCTCTGATCCCGATATTGGTAGGATGATATAAGTAAGTGAAGAAAATAAAAGCCTTATAATCTTCTTTTTTGTCTTTAATAAAATGAATTAAATCGTTTGAAAATGGTCCCTGTACTTCCAACCATTCATTGAAATTAAAATCCTTTTTGCTGTATTTAAATCTCTTATAAAGCAAATAAGGGAAGTTTACAAAGCTGAGCTTTCTGCTGTAATATTTATATAAGCTGCGAGCAATTTTACTGAGCTCGTTGAATTTTTTTAAGTCTTTTTTTACAGTTTTAAATCTTCGTACAGTTATACCATTGATGCTTTCAATTCCTTCCGGATAATAATTATCCCAACGTTCGAATTCTATAGCACAGGTTGTAATAATTTCAATATCATAAACTCCAGACAATTTTTCAGCTAATAATCTTGCGTGAAGTTCTGCACCTCCGTTAATTTCCAACCCATACCTTTGGACTACTATTGCAATTTTGTCTTTCATCTGAAATATTGTGAGTTTATCATTAATCTGGTGATTCTATAATCTGATCAACCAGAAAATTAACCAATAAAACTATTTTCTGTTTTTTTTGAAGAAAGCATTTACTTTCTTTCTTATTTTATTATAAAGAGTTCGCTCAAGATAATTGACTCTGGAATTTAATCTTTCAATTTCGCTTAAATAGAAAACATTATTAACATCATTGCCACCACTACTTTCTTTTTTACCAAAACCATCAATGAAATTCAATCTGATTTTGAATAGCTCTCCGATAGATTGGATGGAAAAATTGTCTGAAATTTGTGATTCTGCCTTTTCTCTCATCAAGGTCAGGCTTTCAAAATTATTTTTGATATACTGGAGCTTTTCAACAGCATCTTTTAGACTTGGTCTGGCAAGCGTTAAACCCTCATCAATCAGTCCCTTTGTATTGGCCGTTTTGATGAAATCATACTGTATAAGAAAGCTGTTATTTACATTCATAAAATCCAGATTCCCGGAATAACCTGTTCCCACAACAATTTTTCCGTATGCCATTGCTTCTGCCATCGTCAGGCCGAAACCTTCTGACCCATGGAGAGAAATCAGAACATCAGACTGCTGGATCAGGGAATGTAGTTTCTCTTTTGAAAAATGCTCATTAATAATTATTACATTTGGAATATTATTGTAAGCTTCCAGCGCTTTCTGAGCATCTTTGCTTCTTTCGAGATTATGAGTTTTCACGATAAGAACACTGTTTTTATCTTCTTTGAAAACGGTTGTGAAAGCTTCAAGCGTAGCTTCCGGATTTTTTCTGATCGTGGTACTCAGAGAATCGAAAATCGTCAGATAGATCTTTGAATCCGGAGAAATATTATACTGGCTTAGTTCAAAATCCTTAGACTCTGCCATTTTTTGGATCGGATGTGAAAATCTGATCACAGGAATTCCTGTATATTTTGTGAAGATATTCACACAGAAATCACTTGGAACCCAAAGCTCGTCAAAGACATTTAATATCTCAACAACTTTATCAGAAACTTCAGGAAATTCCCAGGCCCAGTAAATGATATTATAATGATCCTTAAGATTCAGATCCTGATTCTTGGAGAAAAAATTGTTAATAAAATTGATATTAATATGAAAAACATTGATGGAAGATGGTACTTCTGAACCAGCATCAATTCTTTCAAAAGTTTCACTGGAATAATTTATCCGGTTTACTTTGATCCCGATTGCTTCTAATGCCAAAGCATTTAATCTGGTCGCTTCGGAAATTCCAAAATTCCCGTCAAAAAAACCATGGTAATTTACACTTAATGACATGGATTATAATGTTTTAAGTTTTTCTTTTACTTCTTCAGGTGAGAATGCACTCAGACTGTCTACAGAATTTCTGCTTAAGGTATTCCAAAGATCTTCATCATTGTTCAGCTGAATAATAGCCTCTGCAAAACGGGCTTCGTCATTGGCAATCAATACATTCTGTTTATCGGTAAGTTTCATTCCTTCTGCTCCGATATCTGTGGTAACCACGGGCAAAAAGTATTCAAAAGCCTGTCCGATTTTTCCTTTCACTCCAGCTCCGAATCTTAAGGGAGCTACCATAATTTTAGAATTCATGAAATGCTCTTCGATGCTTTCCACAAACCCTAAAAATGTAAACTTAGGAAATAGTTTAAGATCCAGTTTTTCTGCGACATTACCGATGATGCTTACTTCCAGCTCAGGGTTGGTTTTCCAGACGATGGGCATTATTTTTTCATATAAAAACTTTACCGCATCAATATTCGGTTCATGGATAGATCCGATGAAGGTAATTCCTTTACTTTCGCTGAAATTTTTTCTTTCAGAAATATCAATTTTCGGATAATGAATATTAGATACCGTAATGATCTTGTTTTGATCCGCATACTGGCTCATAATTTCTTTTTCCTTATCAGATATGGCAATTATATAATCGAGTTGCGGTGCAACAACCGTTTCCAGACGGAAAAAATGTTTATAATTTTTCTTTAATGAAATACGGTTCGGTTCCAGTTCTATCGCTCTTTTAAACCTTAAAAAATGAATATCCACCATATCATAAATGAATTTGGCAGAAGGTAAAACGGTTTTCATCTTTTTATAAAAAAGATTCAGAGCCAGCGGACCGTTGAACCAAACATAATCTATCTTTTTAAAAGAAGACAGAAAATCATAGATATTCCTGTACTTATTGTTTTCTATGTAAACGATAACATTGTGCTGCTGATAGAACTTCACATAAGAATCATCTTCAAATTTATGGGGAGCAAATAAAATACAGTTATATCCTAATTCTTTGTAAATAAATATAAGTTCTTTCAATCTGTTAGCCCCGGATTCTTTATCGTGGGCAGGGAAATCTCTTGATGCAAACAGGATTGTTTTTTGGGAAGCGTCATACAGATTAATGTTGACTACATCCTTAGTCTGGAGATATTTAAGTTTTTCTTTTCTTTCGAAGTGCTTTTTTATTTTTTTTAAGATTCCCATTTGTCAGTTTTTAGTATCCAGTTCAAAAACTTTATTCACCCAACTATCCAAAGTGTATCTGTAGTAGATTTCTTCCGGAATTTTCTCGTAAGGTGTTTCAAAAAAAGATTTGTCAAGATTACTAATATTTTTGTTTAAAATCAAAATATTATTGGGATTGTAAAAATCATAGGTTTTAATGGCTTCATTATCGGTAATGATTTTCTTGTCCAGAGCCATGGCTTCAAAAACTCTGAAGCTAAGACCATATTGTCCTTCACGCATCAGGTCCAGTAAAACTTTAGAGTTCTTATAATACTTAGGAAGATCGTTGTGCGGGATCTTTTTGATACTGAACACCAGGAAAAGATTTTTAGGAACTGTCATGAAAATATTCGTGAGCTGATGCTTCCATGATTTTTTTCCAATGATCATAATCTGGAATTTTAATCCCTGTTCAATCAGTTTTTTAGCCAATAACTTTATCAGGGAAACCCTTCTGTTATCATAAGATGTGATATAGAAAAGATCCATTTCCGGCTGCTGAATTTCCTGTGAACAATGGGGTAGATAAATGTAGTTTGTTAACTTTTCAAACCCATGCTTTTTGACGTCAATAGAGTCGAATGAAAATACTTTATCAAAAAGATGTAATTTATCTTCTACCGGAACCCTTTCAAGATTATCGTAAAGATAGGTTACCAGACGGTCTGTAGATTTTCGGATTTTTTGAAGAGTAGAAAGATCGAACGTATCCGGATTCATTACAAGTATCTGATCCTGATGACCTAACTTTTCCAGCGAATCCAGAACATATTTTTGTCTTTTTTCAGTCTTAAGATTTTTGTTTAAAAAAGTTTTGCTTAAAGCATTGACCGCTCTTTCGTTGAAGTTGGAATGAGTAACGGTACTGATCTTTACATGATGTGCATCAATACCCCTTTTGCATAATGTTTCAACAATATACTTATCATAATCCCAAAAATCATAACTAATGATACAAATCTTCATTCAACTAATTTTGCTCTTTTTTTAATGATTCATAGGTTTCATAAACGCTTAAAGATTGCAGATAAGATAACTGATATCCTTCTTTTCCGTCTAAAATTCCTAGTCTCATTATATAGGCTTTAAAGAATTTAAAAGCAGTTTTAAGATATTGAACCCAAATACTATACTTTTTCCCTTTAGCAGCCAGTTCTTTACCCTTTAAAACTCCGTAATGAATCATTTTTTTTCTGTAAGATTCATAATCTGAAACGGAGTAATGGAGTAATTTATTTTTTAAAACTCCAATGGTTCCGTTAACCTCCAGAGTTTCATGTACCTTTTTTCCTGCCATATATCTGGCTTTCGATTTTCTGAATAATCTGAAATTTTTATCAGATTGTGTTCCTGAAAAGTGAATCGGTTTCTGGGCAAAAAAGAATTTCCTGTAAAAATAGTAGGCATCTTTTTGCCCGGGTTTATTAAGCTCATCGATAATTTCCTGCTTCAGGGCCGGGGTAATTCTTTCATCACCATCCAAAAATAAAACCCAGTCGTTGGTTGCAGTATCCAGAGCCAAATTTCTTTGCTTTGTAAAGTCTTCAAATTTATTCTGAATCACTTTTACATTGGGGAATTTCCTCGCAATTTCTACAGTTTTATCCGTACTAAAAGAGTCTACAACTATGATCTCATCACAAAAATCAAAAGACTCAAGGACATCCTGTATATTTTTTTCTTCATTATATGTTATGATCAAACCACTTATATTCATCACAACGATTTGTTTGATAGGGAAGTACGTTAAATACTCCTTAGTATTGTTTTTTAAAATAGTTTTAATCTGCCAAAGATAAGTTTTAATTTGAATTTTATAAGCGAATCTTTGCCTTTTATATCAATTCTACACAGTTCGTATGGGCGCTGGGTAGGGTAATAATTTACTTTATTCCCAATTCTTACTGCAAAATCAATTCCTATTTTTTTTAAAATAGAAAAAAATGTTAATTTATCATGTTTTTTTTGTGGATATTTCCCGTATGGGTATGCCAGAACCTTTGAATACCTGATATTTTGAGCATCAAGAATCTGCATATTTTTTTTTAGATCTTTTTCTATAAAGTCAAAAGAAGCATTTTTTAGATTTTCATGGGCGTGACTGTGAAGAGCAATCTCAAAATATTTTTTATCCAGATTCCTGATTTCCTCAAAGGTCATCATCGGATAATTATTATATCCCTTTTCAATAAATCCGGTTGGAATAAAAATAGTTGCTTTCAGATTATATTTTTCCAGTAAAGAGGGAAGATACTCAAGGTTGTTTTTGTATCCGTCATCAAAGGTTATGATGATGCTTTTTTTTGATAATACAGTAAGATCTGAAAAAAAAAGGGAAGCGTATTTTTTTCGGCTCAGGTAAGAAAACTGTTTTTCAAGATTTTCTACACTCACCGTCAGGTCTTCATGGCTTTCTTTTTCAACCTGGTGATACATAAGAATAACCAGTCTGTTGAGAGGAAAAGCAAATAAATAAAGACGGAAATACACAACGATAAATACCGCCAATACAAATGGAATAAGATACAGAATCATACTATTTTACTGTATTTTGTTCAATTTCTAACCGTCTTATTTTTTCACGCAGCTTGATGTATTTCAAAAAAGTGTAATAAGACATTGTTTTAGCAACATAAAATCCGGGAAATCCATCCAGAAAACCAGCTTTGAAGATAAAAACCTTAATAAACTCAAAAATAGGGCTTACAATGATTTTAAATCTATTGATTTTTTTCCCCTTCTCAAACATCTTTTCCGCCATCATATCAGAGTATCTGTTAATTTTTGAGACATGATGATGAATGCTTTTGTAGGTATAATGATCCAGTTTCCCTTCCATAAGACCTATTTTCTGATCAGTAATCAAAAATTCATGAACTTTATCATCCGAATACCTTGCATATTTTTTTCTGAACAGCCTTTCACGGCATACATTTCCCCAGCCTCCATATCTGATCAGGTGAATTCCCAGATGATTGTTGAATTTTGCTTTATATACATTGAATTCTGTACTTTCTGAAGAAACAATGTTTTGTATAGATCTCTTCATATTTTGATCTGGAACTTCGTCGGCATCCAGAAACAAAACCCATTCATGGGAGCATAAATGAAGGGCATGGTTTTTTTGTTCACCATACCCGTTAAATTTTTTCTCAAAGAATTTTACCTGTGGATATTTTTGAGTGCAAATCTCTTTAGTCTTATCCGTAGAAAAGCTATCAACAATAATGATTTCATCAGCAATATCTGATATTGAATCTAAAAGTCTTACGATGTTCTCTTCTTCATTATAAGTAATGATTGCAAGGGAAAGAGCCATTTATTTATACTCGAGAATAGTCTTTTCAATAATCTTCACACAATCCAGCAATTGCTCTTCAGTAATTACCAATGGCGGTGCCAGTCTGATAATATTACCATGGGTAGGTTTTGCCAGCAAACCGTTTTCTTTTAATTTTAAACAAAGATTCCATGCCGTAGAACTATCAGGTGTATCATTGATCAGGATAGCATTGAGAAGGCCTTTTCCTCTTACTTTGGTAATAAGATCTGTCTTTTCTATCAGCTTCTCAATTTCAGCTCTGAAAAGTTTTCCTAATTCTTCTGCTCTTTCGGAAAGTTTTTCATCAGCTACCACGTCCAATGCTGCTACTGCTACTGCACATGCAATAGGGTTTCCCCCGAATGTGGAACCATGTTGTCCTGGTTTGATAACATTCATGATGCTGTCATTCGCTAAAACAGCAGATACAGGATACATTCCTCCGGAAAGTGCCTTTCCTAAGATCAGGATATCGGGTTGTACATTTTCATGGTGGCAGGCAATCAGTCTTCCTGTTCTTGCGATACCAGTCTGAACTTCATCAGCAATGAAAAGAACATTGTGTTTTTTACATAATTCAGAAGCATTTTTAAGGAAGTTTTCATCCGGAACATATACTCCGGCCTCTCCCTGAATAGGTTCTACTAAGAATGCTGCAATACTTTCTGCTTCTCTGCTTAGAACTTCTTCCAATGCTGCGATATCATTATAAGGAATTTTGATAAATCCTGGGGTAAAAGGTCCGTAGTTTTGGTTGGCATCCGGATCATTGGAAAAAGAAACAATAGTGGTTGTTCTTCCGTGGAAATTGTTTTCGCAAACAATAATTTTTGCTGCGTTTTCTGCAATTCCTTTTACTTCATAACTCCATTTTCTGGCTAATTTTACGGCTGTTTCCACAGCTTCCGCTCCGGAGTTCATGGGTAAAACCTTGTCAAACCCGAAAAGAGTCGTTATTTTTTGTTCGTATTCTCCTAATTTAGAGTTATAGAATGCTCTTGAAGTTAAAGCCAGCTTTTGTGCCTGCTCTACCAAAGCTCCTACAATTTTTGGGTGGGAGTGCCCCTGGTTCACAGCAGAATATGCTGAAAGAAAATCATAGTACTTTTTGCCTTCCACATCCCAAACGAATACACCTTCTCCGCGGTCCAGAACTACTGGAAGTGGGTGATAGTTATGCGCTCCGTGTTTGTCTTCAAGGTCAATAAAATACTGTGAGTTTTTTGTTTGTTCTGCTGTTGACATATTGTTGTTTTTTACAAATTTACGCAATATTAATGATATGCATAAACAAATACCTAGTGTCGTTTTAGTGTAAAAATAAAGTAGAATTTAAGGTGGAATAATATTGAATTAGAGAATATTTTCTTTGTTGATTGGTTGTTATAGGTATTATATCTTTATACTGGAAAAAAAATATTTTCTGATTGTTTATTAATTTTTATTAATGACTGGCAAAGCGTTATTTAAAAGGCCTTCTGATACCTTTAGTGGAAAGGTTATGATGGATATAAATAAAAACTGCCTCAAAAAAGAGGCAGTTTCACTTTGTATTTTAAAATAATCTTAGTGATTATCATATTTTCTGTCCATTACAAAATCCTCCATGAATTTTGTCGTGTAGTTTCCTGCAAGATAATCTTCATTATCCATCAGTTGTCTGTGGAAAGGAATAGTTGTTTTTACTCCTTCAATATAGAATTCCTCAAGCGCACGTCTCATTTTCGCAATCGCTTCCTCACGGGTTTGAGCCGTAGTGATAAGCTTAGCGATCATAGAGTCGTAGTTAGAAGGGATTGTATATCCGGAATATACGTGAGTGTCTACTCTGATTCCGTGTCCGCCAGGGATATTTAATCCTGTGATTTTTCCCGGAGACGGTCTGAAGTCTGCGTAAGGATCTTCTGCGTTGATTCTACACTCAATGGAGTGCAATTTAGGGTAATAGTTAACTCCTGAAATAGGAGTTCCTGCCGCAAGAAGAATTTGTTCTCTGATCAGGTCATAATCAATTACCTGTTCAGTAATAGGGTGCTCTACCTGGATTCTTGTATTCATTTCCATGAAATAGAAATTTCTATGCTTGTCTACAAGGAATTCGATGGTTCCTACCCCTTCGTATCCAATGAATTCAGCAGCTTTTACAGCAGCATCACCCATTTTCTCACGAAGTTCATCTGTCATAAAAGGAGAAGGTGTTTCTTCAGTTAATTTCTGATTTCTTCTCTGTACAGAACAGTCTCTTTCAGAAAGGTGGCAAGCTTTACCGAATTGGTCACCGGCAACCTGAATCTCAATATGTCTAGGTTCTTCAATCAGTTTTTCCATATACATACCTCCGTTTCCAAAGGCAGCTACAGCTTCCTGAATAGCAGATTCCCAGTGATCTTTAAGGTCTTCAGCTTTCCATACCGCTCTCATTCCTTTTCCACCACCACCGGCAGTAGCTTTGATCATTACCGGATATCCGGTTTCTTCAGCAACTTTTACTGCGTGCTCGTAAGATTCGATCAATCCGTCAGAACCTGGTACGCATGGTACACCTGCAGCTTTCATGGTAGCCTTAGCGTTTGCTTTATCTCCCATTTTTTCAATCTGTTCAGGAGACGCACCAATAAATTTGATACCGTTTTTCTGGCAGATTCTTGAAAAGTTAGCATTTTCAGATAAGAATCCGTAACCTGGGTGAATGGCATCAGCATTGGTAATTTCCGCCGCCGCAATAATGTTAGGGATTTTAAGATAGGAATCTTTACTCATTGCAGGGCCAATACATACCGCTTCATCAGCAAATCTTACGTGAAGACTGTCTTTATCAGCAGTAGAGTATACCGCAACGGTCTTGATCCCCATTTCTTTACAAGTACGTAAAATACGCATTGCAATTTCGCCACGATTGGCTATTAATATTTTTTTGAACATCTTAATACTATTTGAAATTTGAAAATTTGAAATTTGAAATTGACTTTATCATCAATTATCAATCATCATTAATCAATATCTTAATTAAGATGGATCTACTAAGAATAAAGGTTGGTCGTATTCTACAGGAGTAGCGTCGTCAACTAAAATTTTAACAATTTTTCCGCTGATTTCAGATTCAATCTGGTTGAATAGCTTCATTGCTTCAATAACGCAAACTACTTTACCAACAGAAACTTCGTCACCTACATTTACAAATACATCTTTATCAGGAGATGGTTTTCTATAGAAAGTACCAATCATTGGAGATTTGATTGTTACATATTTGCTGTCATCAGATGCAGCTTCAGCTTTCTCAGCAGCAGGAGCAGCAGGAGTTGCAACAGGTGCCGGAGCAGCTACCGCTTGTGGAGCAGTGTGATATACCGCCGGTTGTGCATAAACAGCATCGCTTCCAGCTAATGGAGTTTTAATAGTGATTTCGAAATCTTTAGTTTTGTACTTCACTTCTGAAACTTCAGCCTTAGATACAAACTTGATAAGATTTTGTATGTCTTTAATGTCCATAAATTTGATATTTGATTTGATGCCAAAGATACCAAAAAAACGTAAAAAACAACAAAAAACCGCCAAATTTTATCAAAATTGGGCGGTTTTTGTATTAAAATGAGGCTTTTTCAGCGAAAAGCGACTCTTAGTTTTCTTCAGTAGTAGCTACTTCTTTTTCTAATACTACTTTACCTCTGTAGTATAATTTTCCTTCATGCCAGTGAGCTCTGTGGTATAGGTGAAGCTCTCCTGTTGTTGCATCTTTAGCTAATTGAGGAACTACAGCTTTGTAGTGAGTTCTTCTCTTATCTCTTCTTGTAGACGACTGTCTTCTCTTTGGATGTGCCATTTTCTAATAACTTTTTTAATTGATGAGCGATGAGATTCATCATCTCATCATATTTAAATTATTCTATTTAATTATTGTCTTTTAATTTTCTTAAAGCATCCCATCTAGGGTCACTTTCATGTTCTTCTTCTTCAGTTACCTCAATATCTTTAGGACTGAACTGGTCAAGAATTTTAAGATCTTCATCACTTACATTCGGTGAGATTTTTTTCATCGGGATAGAAAGCATTACATTTTCATAAATCAAATGTGCTACATTGAAAGCATGCTCTGCGGTAGGAATGGTAATGACATCTTCATTGCTGTCATCATATTCTTCCCCGAAATTCACCAGAATTTTGATTTCATTCTCAATTGGATAGTCGAAATCTTCATTTGTGATATCACAAACCAACTCAACCCATCCATTAATTTTAATCTCAAATTCTAAAAAAGTAGTGTGCTTATCAAGTGATACATTCACTTCTATTCTAGGATTTGTAAATTCCTGCTCAGTGTCAAATAATTGAAAGAACGTTTTATCTATCTCAAACTTGAACCCGTGTTTTCCGTTTTTAAGTCCGGAAAAGCTTACGTCATAGTTTCTTAACTTGTCCATAAAATGAGTGTGCAAAAATATGCATTTTTTTTATAATAACAAATAAAATCTGAAACAAATTAATTTAAAATTTGTTTTAAAGATTTATGCTTCAGTTTCCTCCGGTAGATCTTCATCTATTCCGTTGTCTACAGCCATTTTTCTAGGCTGAAGGCGGTCATTCATCAGTTCACTGTATTCACTTCTGTTCTTGAAAACCTTGATTGCTGTGAAGATGGCTTCCGTGAAACTCTGCTCATCCGCCACATTTTTTCCTGCAATATCGTAGGCAACTCCATGATCAGGAGATGTTCTGATAAAAGGAAGTCCCGCGGTATAATTTACTCCTTCTTCATACGCTAATGTTTTGAAAGGAGCCAGCCCCTGATCGTGATACATTGCTAACACAGCATCGAAATTTTTGTATTTACTCGGCTGGAAAAAGCTGTCTGCAGGGAAAGGCCCGAATGCCAGTATTCCGTTGTCAGAAAGTTCTTTAATAGCCGGGCTGATGATTTCGATTTCTTCGTTTCCGATAACACCTCCATCTCCTGCGTGAGGATTTAGCCCCAATACAGCAATTTTTGGCTTTTGAATACAGAAATCTTCTATTAAGGTTTGGTTTAAGGCTCTGATCTGTTTTTTTATTTTTTCCTTGGAAATATTTTCAGCTACCTGTGCAATAGGAATATGATGCGTGGAAACAGCTACTTTAAGATCTTCAGTAACAAGGAACATTAATCCTTTTTTGTTAAACTTCTCTTCAAAATACCCTGTGTGTCCGGCATGTTTGAATCCCATTTTTACCATTTCATCCTTGTTGATCGGAGCAGTTACCAATACGTCAATATCTCCTTTTATCAAAGCTTCAGTAGCTGCTTCTAAAGAATCAATGGCCATTTTTGTAGATTCTTCAGTAGGAACTCCCAATTCTACATTCACGTTTTCTTTGGTAAGGTTAACCATATTAAGTTTCCCTGCCTGTGCCTGTGAAGGTTCGTTAACGTAGTTGAAATTAAGATTCAGCTTAAAAATATTTTTCTGATAAGTGAATAATTTCCCCGAACCAAAAATTACAGGAGTGAAAAAATCTGTAATAGTTTTGTCTTTCAGAGACTTCATAATGATCTCCGGGCCTATGCCGTTGAAATCACCGATTGAAATTCCTACTCGTACTTTATGGTTTTTTGGGCTCATTTTGATTATCTTTGAAGATTATAATTTACAAATTTAGCAAAAAATAATATGTTCACAGGAATTATTGAAGCAGTTGGTGTTATTGAGAAGATTGAAGAAAAAGGAAGCAATATAGATTTTACCCTGACCTGCCCTTTTACAAACGAACTGAAAATTGATCAGAGCCTTGCCCACAACGGCTGTTGTCTTACAGTTGTTGAGATAAAAGACAATCATTATGTGGTGACAGCAATCAACGAAACGCTGGAAAAAACCAACCTTGGAAAATGGGAACTGGGAACCGTTGTGAACCTTGAGCGTTGTATGAAGATGGATGGAAGACTGGATGGTCATATTGTTCAGGGACACGTTGATAAAACCGGAGAAGTGGTGAGTATCGAAAATAAAGACGGAAGTTATTTTATTACTATGAAGTATGAAAATGACGGAACTTTTGTAACGGTACCTCAGGGATCCATTACAGTAAACGGAATCAGTCTTACGGTTGCTAAAAGTGAAGATAATCAGTTTTCCGTAGCTATTATTCCTTATACCTGGGAATTTACGAATATGAAACATTTGAAAATTGGTGATAAAGTAAACCTGGAATTTGATATCATTGGTAAGTATATTGCTAGGTTAATTAAAAAGTAGAATGTCAATAAATAAGTATAAAGGATATAGCTTAAGAAACCGGGTGTTTTTCGGTTTCTTGCTGGTATGTTTTTTAAGTGTCGTTGCTACATCTCTTGTTCCTTACTTTGTATTGAGAAATCATTCTTTACAGCAGAGTAATATCGATATGCAGGATAAAACCAATGCTGTTATGCGATATCTGGACTATGCCGTAAGCCAGACCCTTATAGAAACAAAAGATCTTCCCGAGGTTTTAGGAAATAAAATTTTTGAAATAGCGGATATCAACCAGCATGACATTTTTATTTATGATCTGAAAGGAAACTATTTGCTTTCCAACAAAGATGAAGGTTTAGTTGAGCAGAAAACAATCCCTATAGAAATCATCAATAAGATTCTGTCTACTGACGCAAGAGTAGATATGGTGAATTATGATGCTGCGAAGGATGCTAAGCTGACTTCTTCCTATCTTTTGTTGAAAAACAATGAACTTGAGCCTATCGGAATTGTTTATATTCCTTTATACCATAATGAATCAGCTTATCTTGAGGTTCTTCATCAGTATGTAAAATATATTCTTTTAGTAGATATTTTCCTTATTCTTTTCAGTATCTGGATCAGTTGGGTTACGTCGAATAGCCTCGCAAAAACCATTACGAAATTCTCTGATATGATTACCCGTATTACTTTGTTTGAAAACGAAATGCGTCCTATCAGATATTATAAGAATGATGAACTGAATGCCTTGGCCAGGGCTTATAACAGGATGATTTTGCAGATTCAGGACCAGAAAGAAAGACTTAGATTCAAAGCATCTGAAGAAGCGTGGCGAGAAATGGCCAAGCAGGTAGCTCATGAGGTGAAAAATCCGCTGACTCCTATGAAGCTTACGATTCAGAATTTTGAAAGAAAATTTGATCCCGAAGATCCGAATATCAGAGAAAGAGTAAAGCAGATGAGTAAAACTATTGTAGATCAGATTGATCTGATTGCTACAGTAGCTTCAGCATTCTCAGAATTTGCCAAACTTCCTGAAAAAAACAATGAAGTGATCAATCTGAATACGGAAGTTGAAGATATTCTCCGTGTATTCAATGATGACAGTATTTTTATGCATGCCAACAAGACGAATATTATGATCAATATGGACAGGATCTATCTTTCCAGAATTATCACAAACCTTGTTACCAATGCAAAACAGGCAGAAAGTGACCAGAGAAAACTGATCATTAATGTAGATGTGGAACAGCACCAGAGAAGAGTCATGATCTCTGTTCAGGATAACGGAGTCGGGATTCCTGAAAATATGTATGAAAGAATCTTTGAACCGAATTTTACTTCTAAAAGCAGTGGAATGGGGCTTGGCTTGTCGATGGTAAGAAAAATGATCGAGGATTATAAAGGTGAGATCTCTGTGAAATCAGAAGTAGGGAAGGGGTCTACATTCATTATTACGCTGCCTACCAATTTATAGTGAAACCTTTTACATTTAAACAATTTCAAATTCAGCAGTCTAAAGACGTCTTCCGTGTAGGAACAGACGGTGTTCTGCTTGGAGCTTTGGCCGATGTAGAACATGTTTCCGGTGTTTTGGAAGTTGGTACTGGTACGGGATTAATTTCTCTTATGCTGGCACAAAGAAACCCACTGGCAAGCTTTTTAGGATTGGATATTAATGAAGATGCAGCAAGGCTTACCAGGCTCAATTTTGAAAATTCCCCTTTTCATGCAAGGCTGAAAAATGGCCATCAGGATTTTAAAACTTTTGAAACAAAAGAACAATTTGATCTGATTGTGTCCAACCCTCCGTATTTTGAAGAATCAGGATCTGAAAAAGATAAGATTGCGCGTCAAACCGTAGAATTAAACTTCAGACAGTTGATCAGTAAGGTGGCAGAATTATTGTCAGAAAAAGGGATATTTTCTGTAATCATACCTGTGGAAGCAGGGGAAGTTTTTATTTCAGTTGGTAAAGAAAATAATCTGCATCTGAACAGAAAAGTGAATATCAGAGGAATTGAAAATGCGAAGGCAAAAAGATTGATTCTGGAGTTTTCATCACAAGAAAAAGAAATCAGCGAATCTGATTTTATCATAGAAAAAAGTCCGAGACAATACTCGGACCAATATCTTGAACTCACTAAAGAGTTTCATGTTTTTAAGTAGAGAAGTTAGAAAGCAGATTTTAGAAAACAGTTTCTAACTCTTTTAGTTCTTATTCAAATAATTCTGAAGTATCCAATACAGAAACTTTTCCGTCCTCACATCTTATCGCTTCACCCGGGAAGTTTTGAATCATGTGGTAGTCGTGTGTTGCCATTACTACTGCAGCGCCATTTTCAAGGGCAACCTGCTTTAATAATGTCATAATTTCATTGGAAGTTTCAGGGTCAAGGTTTCCTGTCGGCTCATCCGCTAAGATAAGATCCGGGTGGTTAAGAAGAGCTCTTGCGATGGCAATACGCTGCTGTTCTCCTCCGGAAAGTTCGTGAGGCATTTTGTGCTTCTTGCTTTTCATGTTCACACTTCCCAATACCTCATTAATACGGTCTTCTATTTTTACTTTGTCATTCCATCCTGTGGCTTCAAGAACGAACTTAAGGTTTTTCTCAACCGTTCTGTCTGAAAGTAACTGGAAGTCCTGGAATACGATGCCTAGTTTTCTTCTTAAATTAGGGATGTCAGACGGCTTTAGTTTTGCCAGATCAAATCCTACAACAGCTCCATGTCCTGATGCCAATGGAATGTGTCCGTAAAGCGTTTTCAGAAGGGAACTTTTTCCGGAACCTGTTTTTCCGATAAGGTAGCAGAATCTACCTTTCTTTATATTAAGATTTACATCAGAAAGTACAGTAAAGTTTTTTTGCGCAATCTTGGCGTTTTGTAAACTTATAATATTGTCTCCGGCGATATTTGTATGTGGCATAATTTAATTTTAAAGGCTATTTCTTATAAAAATATTTCAACTTTTAAAAATAGAAAAAGATGTTGATTCAGCCTAAATTTTAGTAAATTTTAACAACAAAAAATGCCTGAAAAAGAACTTTTCAAGCATGTTTTGTATATGATAATAAAAAGATTATCTCTTAGCGCGTGCAGCACTTACAGTTAAACTCTTTCTGCCTTTAGCTCTTCTCGCAGCCAAAACTCTTCTTCCATTTGGCGTAGACATTCTTTCTCTGAAACCGTGTTTGTTTCTTCTTTTTCTTTCTGATGGCTGGAATGTTCTTTTACTCATTACTATATGTTTAAATCGTAATTAATCTATTAATTTTCAGGTTGCAAATATATATAAATTTTTATAAGTTACAAACTTTAATTATCTTTTTTTAAAATAAAATTTATTGTTTTTCGGTTGGCTATTTATAAACCCTCACAGGAAAACCATTTTCCGGTGCAAAAATAATATTTAAATGATTTATATAAAAGCTCTATCTTTGAAAACTTTAATTTTAACGAAAAATAAACACCGGATGTTTACACCAACAGAACTTTTAGATATCAATACATTACTTACCCAGGATAGCAGAATAGTGATTCTTACCCATTATAATCCGGATGGAGATGCTATTGGCTCAAGTTTGGGATTAAAACATTATCTGAAAGCAAAAGGAATTCATGCAGAGGTTATCGTACCTAATGATTTTCCGAAGTTTCTGAAATGGATGCCGGAATCTAAAAAAGTTATTATTGCAGAATATAAAAGAAAACTGGCTGCGGATATGATTGCGGGAGCAGATGTTATTTTCTGCCTGGATTTTAATTCTCCGTCAAGAATCGGATTATTGGGAGACTGGCTGGTAAAAGCTCCGGGAAAGAAAATCCTTATTGATCATCACCAGCAGCCGGAACAATTTGATTTTGTTTATTCTGATACAGTCATTCCTGCCACTTCACAGATGATCTATCATTTTATTGAAGCAATGAATGATGAAAAACTGGTGAACCAGGATATGGCAGAATGTCTTTATACAGGTATCATGACAGATACGGGAGGATTCCGTTTTCGTTCTACCAGCGCTACCACACACAGGATTATTGCTAATCTTATCGAACACGGTGCAGATCCAGCCATGATTACTTCCAATACCTGGGATACCAATACGGTTTCCCGACTGCATTTGCTTGCTTTGGTTCTTGGAAGAATAGAAGTGGTGAATGACGGAACAGTAGCTGTGTTAAGCCTTACCCGAAACGAACTGAAAGAATTTGGTTTCCAGAAAGGAGATACCGAAGGTTTTGTAAACTATGGTTTAAGTATTGCCGGCGTAAAAATGTCTGCGTTCTTTATGGAAGATCTGTACGAAGACTTCGTTAAAATTTCTTTCAGAAGTAAAGATGATGTAGACGTAAACCAATTCTCAAGAAAATATTTCAACGGCGGCGGGCATATTAATGCAGCCGGAGGGAAATCTTTAGATTCATTGGCAGGAACTATAGTCAACTTTAAAGAGAAAGTGAAAGAGGAAGGTTTATAGGAATAAAAAACTGTAAATTTTCTGATTAAAATTTCTAAATACTTTTACGAAATCCTTTTTCTTCAAGTTCCTGGCAGGTGTAGTCGTATACCTGCTGAAACATTTCATCCATATATCTTTTGTTGAAAAGACTGTATTTCGTCATTTTGGGCGGATCTAAAAATATATTGCAGTATTTTGCTTTAGAATATACCGACTTTGCAATTGCTAAGTGAAGAATTCTGTCAAACTCCTTCATCAGGCTCATTTTGTTTAATTCATCATAGCTGATGGAATTGACATGAGAAGCAATCAGAAAATTGCATTTATCCATGATGGGCTCAATGGGAAGATTATCCAGAACACCGCCATCCACATAAATTTTCTCACCAATTCTTACCGGAGGAAGAATAAACGGAACGCTGGAAGAGGCAAGCAATGGTCCAAAAAGCTCTCCTTCAGAAAAGAAATCTACGATGCCATGAGTCATTTCTGTAGCTGCTACATACATCGGAATTTTTAAAATACTGAAATCATCTTCCGGGAAATAATCTTTGAACAGTTTTAAAATAAAATTGGAGCTGAAAATTCCGTTTTTGGATAATTTTAATGCAGATCTGGAGAAAAAAGAAGTCTGTCTTACAATTTCCATCATTTCATCCGGCGTTTTTCCAAAAGAATAAAAAGCACCAATGATGGATCCTGCACTTGTTCCTGAGATAATGTGTGGTTTCAGATGATATTCTTCCAGAGCTTTCAGTACGGCAATATGGGCAATCCCACGCATTCCTCCGCCTGAAAGTGTAAGTCCGATAACCGGTGGTGCCGGTGGTTTCTTTTTTTTGAATGAAAATAAAGCCATTACCCAAATTATCCTCTACTAATATACAGGATTTTTTGTTATGCACGGCTTAATTTGTATGGTAATCTATTTTATAAAACCAGTTTTTTAGGAAGATTGTGAAGAAGTTCCGTGTTGATAATTTCTGCACAGATACCGGGTTTTTCCCAATGTCCGTTGTGGCCGCAGTCCAGAATGTAAGATTTGATATTTGTTCTGTCCGGAAGATGCTTGATCATCATATCTGTTTTTACGGCATTATCATGTTTGCCTGCCAGTACTAAGATTTTAGCTTCCAGGTTTTCCAGGACATGCTTTTTATCGGTTCTTTCTACCATACCTTTCACACAGGCAAGTGCCCCTGAATTGTTTGTGGAAAGGGCGGTTTCAAGAGCTATTTCTATTTTTCCTTCCAGGATATCTCTTTCATTCGGATTGAATAAATTAGGAACTCCGGCTCTTGCATAGTGGGCAAATGCATCCTTTATGATTCTATAGCTTTTGATACGCTGCTGTTTCTTCTCTTCGTCATCCGGAAAATAAGTAGAGAAAAATAATGTTAAGCTTTTTAAAGAGTCAGGATATTTCTCCGCAAATGCGAGAGAGGTATAGCCTCCCATAGAATGTCCCAGAAGATGTACTTTTACTAAATGCTGGTCATCTAAAACTTTTTTTACTTCTTCAGCCATTAGTTCCATGGTGTGAACTTCTGCTAAAATTTCAGACTGACCGTGGCCGGGAAGGTCGATTTTAAGCAGTGAAAAATCTTTGGAAAGATGACGCTCCATATCGCTCCAGATGGATATGTTTTCCATAAATCCGTGAAGAAGTACCAAAGTTTCTTTTCCGTTTCCTGTTCTTTCAAAGTTCAGCATGATTCCAAAATTTAGAAGGTTAAAAATAATACAGCAGGTTATCTGCAGATTCGTTTCTCCTTTCAAAATTAATCAAAAAAAGAGCATTTAAAAAATGCCCTTGTCTTTTATTGAGTTAATTCCTTGTAAACCTTTGTTTCCCAGGGTTTGATATCTGTTACCCCATATCTTTCTTTTTTAGAAATGGCAAGGTTGTCCAGCATATCTACAAAATTTTTGTAACTGGCTTCATCCGTGGGTTTTACAATGACTGTGAATTTCTCAGGAGCCGGAGCTTTCTTATAGGCTTCAGCAATGATCTTGGAAATTTTTATTCCACTGAAATCGGTTTCCTTAAGATTGGCGGAATTCAAATCTGTAGCATTGCTTTGATGATAAAATACGCGGTTGTCTTTTCCAAGGATAAAGGTAATCTGGTTTTGATCTCCAATTACGTAATCGGTTGGGATTGGATTAGGATTGTGGTCTTTTGCAGGTAGCCCCAAATCCATTACATTAGGTTTTGTAAAATTGGTGGTGAACATGAAGAAAGTGATCAGTAAGAATCCCAGATCTACCATAGGAGTCATGTCTACTCTGATCATTTTTTTCTTTTGCTTGCTGCCTTGTTTTTCTTGTGCAATAACTTCTGCCATGATTAAAATTTTTAAATGTTAAACGGTATTTTTTTTGAAGAATTCATACAAAACATATGCCTCGATTATTAAAAATTTTATAGATTCATGAATTTATTGATAGTTTTTGGATTAATTTTAAGTATTTCTGTTTCTTTTGATAATTCTAATGAAAAATGTGGATGTTTATGGTGTTTTGGTCACTGAAAGAAACTTATCTGATGATTGTTAATTTCTTTGAAAGCATAATTTCTTCTCTGTTTTTCACCTGTACCATATAAAGTCCTTCAGTAAATGGAGATGTGCTGATTTTAATTTTTTCCTCGTTGTATTTTTGGGAGAAAAGTTTTCTTCCGGACATATCGGTAATGGTAATAGTACTTTCCTTGGGCAGATGATCTAAGTAGAAAAAGTCTTTTGCCGGATTAGGGTAGAGGTTGGGTTTATGCATCTGCTGATTTTCTGAAATGCCCAGCTGTTCCGGACTTAATTTTACTACCCATGCATCGATCAGGCCATGATGTCCGGTAACGTCTCCACTGGTAGATCCTGTACTTCCTGAAACAATATACCCGTTATCAGCGGTCAGTTCAACCGCAGTTAAGTACTCTACATCAGGTCCTCCCAGTGTTTTCTCCCACTTCAGATTTCCGCTGCTGTCCAGTTTTATGATCCAGTAATCCAGATTACCGTGATGATTGGTTACCTGTCCGTTGTTGGAAGCTGTCCAGCCTGCAACAATATAATCCCATTCGGGAGTCTGGCGAATAGTTATTGCATTGTCATGAAAACTTCCTCCAAAATACTTATCCCACTCGATAGTTCCGTTATTGCTTAGTTTGATAACCCAATAATCGGGAAGTCCGCTTTCAAGATTTGAAGGATTAAAAGAAGTGCCCACGGCAATATAACCGCCATCAAAAGTCTGTTGCGCATAATACCCTATATTGTCGCCAATATTGCCTAATGTCTTTTGCCATTGAATATTTCCGCTGGAATCAAGTTTTACTACCCAAAAGTCATTGTTCCCGTAGCTTACAGTAATATCGCCATCTGTAGACACGGTGGTTCCTGCAATAATATATCCGCCATCAAAAGTCTGCTGTACAGAATTAACCTGCTCACTGCTGCTTCCGCCCAGCGATTTCTGCCATTGTATATTTCCGTTACTATCTAATTTTACCATCCAGTAATCTCCTCCTCCGTGATTTCCGCTCACATCACCGTCATCGGAACCTGAAGAGCCGGCTACAATATATCCTCCTTCAGAAGTCTGCTGAATAGATTGGGCCATATCCATACTGCTTCCCCCGAGTGATTTCTGCCATTGCATATTCCCGTTGGCATCAAGTTTTACAATCCAGTAATCATAATTTCCATGATTTCCGATGACATCTCCATCACTGGAATTGGATGATCCGGCAATAATATACCCTCCATCAGTAGTCTGACGGATAGATTGTGCATCATCAACATTGCTTCCTCCTAACGATTTTTGCCACTGTATACTTCCCGAAGAATTCAATTTTACGATCCAGTAATCTCCTCCTCCATGATTTCCACTGACATCGCCATCATTGGACATAGAATGTCCGGCTACAATGTATCCTCCGTCGGAGGTTTGCTGAACGGCATTGGCAGATTCACCATGGGTGCCTCCCAATGCTTTTTGCCATTCTATAGAAGGGGCAGACTGGGCTGTTAATACGGAATAGATAAGAAATAAAAAAGTAGAGGTTAAATATCTCATATGTATTTGAATTGGTGATAGTTATTCAAATATAATTAATTTTAGCCTACGTTTGGTGTTTTATTGTTTATTTAATTCATTAAAACAAAAAACTCACACGATAAAGTGTGAGTTTTTAAATGATATGTAAATAATTTATTTATTCTTTTTATAGAAATTTACCCCGCATTCAAGGAACTTTTTGAAGTCCTCTTTAGGCATATATCCTGAAACAGGTGTGTTAATTACTTTTCCATCAGGAGTTATTAAAACATAGTGAGGCTGAGAATTATTGTTAAAGTTCACCTGCTGAAATAAGCTCCATCGGTCTCCAATTGTTTTTACCTTTTTGATTTGTCCGTCCCCAAGGTCAATTTTGGTTTTCTGATCCTCAGGAAGTTCTTCTTTGTCATCTACATATAAGGAAGCTAATACGACATCATTCTGAAGGATCGGCAGAATGTCCGGCTCGCTCCAAACAAATTCCTCCATTTTTCTACAGTTTTCACATCCGTATCCTGTAAAGTCAATTAGGATGGGTTTATCCTCTTTTTTAGCCAGTTCTATTGCTTTGAAGAAGTCGTGTTCCGGATGCATTCCTAAAATTCCGTCTTTTTCATCATGGAAATAGCTTACGTTCAGAGGAGGTAAAATTCCGCTTAATAATTGAAGTTTCGGACGTTCGGATGGGATTAACCCTTGAATAAGGTAGATCACAAAACCAATTCCCAAT
Organism: Chryseobacterium vietnamense; assembly: GCF_031454475.1. Classification (NCBI taxonomy): domain Bacteria; kingdom Pseudomonadati; phylum Bacteroidota; class Flavobacteriia; order Flavobacteriales; family Weeksellaceae; genus Chryseobacterium; species Chryseobacterium vietnamense. The sequence continues at coordinate 114,071 of NZ_JAVDQX010000002.1, forward strand.
ACCCCCAATATTTTTCTTGTGACAGAGATTTTAGGCTTTTTATCATCATGCGGGAATCTGATCAATCCTAATAAATACAATGCCAATCCTAATGCAATAATGATCCAGATCGCAATGAAAAGTTCTCTTTTTAAGAAGAATGTTTTGGATACAAGATCAGCTTTAGATAAAAATTTCAATGCCAAAGCCAGTTCTACGAATCCTAAAACTACTTTTACCGTATTCATCCATCCTCCGGATTTCGGAAGACTTTGTAATGCCTGCGGGAACAATGCCAGCAACCCAAAAATAATGGCCCATGCCAGCCCGAATCCTGCCAACGCAAAAGTCAGCAGCATAGGAACATTGGATGAACCTGTCACGGCGCTTCCCAGTAAACTTCCTAAAATAGGACCTGTACATGAGAAAGAAACAATCACAAGGGTTAATGCCATGAAGAAAATACCGATAATTCCTCCTGCCTCTTCCGCTTTGGAAGATTTATTGGCAATAGAACTTGGCAGCGTAATATCATAATACCCGAAGAAACTTCCGGCAAAGAAGATGAATATAATAAAGAATGCAATATTCAGCCATACACTTGTTGAAATCTCGTTGAAGATATTTCCGGCAATTCCGTCAATAATATGGAAAGGAATACTTAGTAAAACAAAGATCAGAAGAATGAAAAAACCGTAAATAAGTGCATCTCTTTTTCCTTTTGCCTTGTTTTTGCTCCCTTTGGTAAAGAAAGAAACCGTCAGCGGAATCATCGGGAAAACACATGGTGTAAGCAAGGCAATTAACCCTCCGATAAATCCAAGGAATAGATATGTCCAGTAATTTTCATCCACTTTGGTAGACGCTGTACCGCAATCAGTCAAAGGTTTTTTGAAATCGATGGTTGCAATTTTCAGCTGCTTGGGATCCAGTTTTGAAGTTTCTGTGATCGTAGCTTCTGTTTTTGCTGGATTTTCAGTAACCGTTTCAGTAATTTTTACAGAGTCTTTTACAGGACCTGTGGTTTCCTCAGTTGCGGCCTCTTCCGTTGCACCTTTTGGGGTAACTTTTTGGTTGAATTCTAATGTATTGGGAGCCAGACAAACTCTGTCGTCACAAGTCTGATAGGTAATTTCAGAAGTAACATCTGCGGGTTTTGTCGGATCTTTTAATTTAAATTTCTGCTTAAATCCGGCAGAATTGGAGTAGAATACAATGGTCCCTCCAAAGGCTTCAGAAAATTCTTCATGTTTTTTACCGGCTTCGGTAAATTTTCCAATCAACTCAATATTCTTCCCTGTTACTTTATACTCCGTCGGAATTCCGGTATCTTCCGGTAAATCTTTAGAGTAAATGTGCCATCCGCTTTCCATGGTAGCATTCAATACCGCTTCGTATTGATTGTTTCCCAGTTCGTTGATGGTGAATTTAAACTTTACAGGATTTTTTATCTGCGCATTAATTCCTGTCGCTAAAAATAGTAGAATTAATAAAAACCAATTTCTAAATTTCATTGTTCATTTCATTAAAGTTTTGAGACTCCATTTCGTTTTCTCATTCTTTGCATATCTTCTGTTTTCCCTTAAGAACAGCTGTCGAATACAGTATTTTTCCTAATGAGTGCGTGTCCGGATTTTTTGCCTCGCTAAAATAGATAATTTTTCGTCCCTAAAAAATTTAGAAACTTTCTTTTTTTAAGCCTGATGCGTAAAATATTTTATCATATGCTCCAATCACAATACATATGTTGCTTATTTTGCATTCAAAATGATTATTGATTTTTTCAATTTTGCCAACTTGGTATGATCATTTGAATTTTTACCAGGATAGAAAAACTGGAAAAATCAATTCAGATTTTTTAAAATATCTTCTACTGATGCTCTTTTTTTATAATCGGGATCAAAATGTCTCCATGTAATTTCTTTACCTTCATTAAGAATGAATGTTGCGGATACAGGAAGTCGTCCTGAATGATCTGATCTGCTGTCAGCAAAATCCTCCTTTAATTTTGAATTGTAAAAATTAAGAGTTTCACTATCAGGAGTGTAAAGAACATCAAATGCTTCTGCAATTTTATACCCTTCGTCATATAAAACAGTATAGTCTGTCTTTGTTTTACTGATCGTCTTCTCTATAAATTCCGGTTTTTCGGGAGAAATAATAACGAGTTTTGCATTTTTCGACTTCAATTCCGGAGACAGATTCTGTAATGTTTCAATATATTTGTTACAGTACGGGCACCATTGTCCGCGGATAAAAACAACCACCAGTTTTTTGTTTTCTTTTGATGAAGAAAATGTATTTCCCAGGTGATCTTTCGCATTGAAATTATCAATTTTATCTCCTACCATTTTTCCTTTTACCTGATCTAAAGTTTTACCTGACTGGGGCATTTTTTTTTCCAGAACAGATGCTCCTACGCCTAAAAACTGTTCTGCATTATAATATCCGAAATCATATTGAACCAGTTTCCCATTAGAATCCAGGAATAAAAAGGAAGGATAGTTGACCACTTTAAACTCTTTGGCGAGTCCCAGACCTTCTTTTTCTGCGTCTATGGCAAGGTTTACAAAATTTTTGTTGAACATCTCTCCAACTCTGGTGTCTGTGAAGGTGTTTTTTGCCATGAGCTTGCATGGGCCGCACCATGTGGTGAACAGGTCAATGAAGATAAGTTTATTCTCTTTTGCCGCTATTTTTTTCGCCGCCTCTAAATCAATTTTTTGAAAACTGATACCTGTGCTTTGTGCATTCAATGAAATTCCTATTGCTATAAGAAAACTCAAAATGATTTTTTTAAACATATATTTCTTTTCTTATTAGGTTCCCTGATCCATAAAAAAATCACCCATCATTAAATTACTTTTTTTTAATAACTTGATTGTCAGGTAGAAAAAACACTGTTGTTTTTTATCTTTTTGATCTGTTCTACACATTTGTATTTTTGATTCTGAGCATTATGCCTGCTTGAATACTGATACTTGTTCTGGATTTCCTCAATACTTTTATTTTCAATAAAAATGTCATGGATCAGATTCTGGCAGTGTGAAGAAATAGACTTGATATAACCCGCCAGCTTTTCCCAATAATATCTTTCATCTTCAATGGCAGCACTTATTTCCTGCTGATGTTCTATGAAATAGATTTCGGGAGACTCTATATAAAAATTTCTGTTTCTTAATTTTTTTAACCACAGATTTTTAACAATTCCGATAATGTAGTTTCCCAGACAGGTTTGAACTTTAAACTCATCGGCATTCAGTTTTTCATACAGAATGAGCAGGACATCCTGGAAAATATCTTCTGCATCTTGCAGATTCCCTTTATTCCTGAGAATGAATTTTTGAGTATAACCAAAATACTGTTGGTATAAAATTCCAAAAGCTATATTGCTGTCTTTCTTAAAATCATCAACAGCTAACGAATTAGTTGTTTTTCTGTCCACGTTACAGTTATCTTTTTTTGAGTTGTCCTGTCTGCCTGATACCTGCGATCCTGTCTGAGAGGGATGACGCCCAGAATATGGTTTCCAAAGTCACATAATAACCAGATATTTTCCCTGACCAAGGCAGATAATTTTTCGTCCCTAAAAAATTTAGAAACTTTCTTTTTCCCTGAAAATCCTGTTGGATAAAATTCATCTCCATCCTGTTGTTTTCTCAAAAGAAGAGGGAACTGGAGCTTTTCAGCATCGAAGTCCCATTCAAATTCTTTATTGATTTCAACAATGTTTTCAAGATCATCTACGAGATCGATGCTGATCTGGTTTTCGGAAAAATCAAAGTGGTCAATCAGTACTATTTCTTCCGGAGTTTCCTTTTTTCCACTTTTATCAATAAAGATCAGTTCATCACGATTGACGATCAGCTGATAATCTTTTGAAAAAAAAGAACTGTTGTTTTCTGCTTTAAAAATTTTGGGGATTTCTTCCTCCTGATTAAATCCGTATTTCTTTAAAATTTCAAATTTTACGAAATCACTTTCCAGATCCAGCTTTTCCTTTGATAAGATTTTATAGTTTTGGTTAAATAGGGTAAGGCGTTTTTCTATCTCCTGAATTTGTTCATGAACAAAATCCTTAGTCTGATTAAGATATAAAGAACTCTTTCTGAAATTTTCCAGAAAATGATCGTTGGTTTCCATCAGCATCGGAACAATCTCATTCCTGATCTTATTCCTCAGATAATCACTCTTTTTATTAGAAAGATCTTCCCGGAATTCAATAGTATGCTGCTCAGCAAACTGATAAATTTCTTTTTTTGAAACACTTAAAAGGGGACGAAGGATTTTATTATCATTCGGAGGAATTCCACTCAATCCATTGATGCCTGCAGCTTTGGAAAGATTAATGATGAACGTTTCCAGCTGATCATTAAGATGATGGGCAGTAACGAGAAATTCCAGTTTTTCTTTTTCCTGAATTTCTTTAAAAAAGGCGTACCGAAGCTCTCTTGCCCAGAGCTGGATAGAATTTTCAGGCTTATGATCTTTTTCCGAAACTTCATACAGATGAAATTTTATATGATTTTTCTCACAAAAATCCTGCACCGTTTTCTGGTCCATATCCGAATCATTCCCCCGAAGTTTATAATTGATATGCGCTACCTGAAACTGAAACCTGGCATCTTGAATTTCCTGCTTTAAATCCCTGAATAATGAGGCTAAAACCATAGAATCTGCTCCTCCGCTTACTGCTAAAAGATAGGAGTGGTTTTCCGGCTCGTGAACAAGATTTTTTAATTGACTGATAAAGGTTAATTTATTCAACATCGATGTTGAGAATTTCTTTTATGCAAAGATAACCGATATAATTCAATTGAATTTTCCTAACTTTGAGTAGTCTAAAAATGATTATTTATGAAGATTTTAAAAATTTTAGCAGTTTCTGCAATGGCGCTGGGGATGACATCATGTGTCAGCAAAAAGCAGTATGATGCTTTGAGCACAAACTATAAGCAGTGTATTGAAAATATTGGAGAAAGACAGAGAGAAATTCAGGATTTGAAATCTCAAAACTCTGCATTGGCAGGTGAAAACAACTTGTTGAAAAGCCAGCATGATGCTTTAAAATCATCACTTGATGCATGTCTGTCCAATACTGGAAAAAGTTCTGCAAACATTGATAAACTGGTAGGAGAAATCAATGCTTCCAATTCTTATATCAAGCAATTGATCTCCAGTAATGCTAAAAATGACAGTCTGAACCTTGCATTGTCTAATAAGCTGAAGAGATCTTTGGATAATGTATCAGATGAAGATGTACAGGTGAAAGTACTGAAAGGTGTTGTAATGATCTCTCTTTCAGATAAAATGCTATATAAAACCGGAGACTACAATATTCTACCTGCAGCTCAGGAAGTGTTAGGTAAAGTAGCGAAAGTTATCAACGACTACGATAAATACTCAGTATTAATTGAAGGTAACACGGATAACGCTCCGTTGAACTCTCCAAATCTTCCGAGAGACAACTGGGATCTTTCTGCGTTAAGAGGTACTTCTGTTGCTAAAGTTCTTCAGACTCAGTTTGGAGTAGATCCGGCAAGAATTACTGCCGGCGGACGTTCTGAATACAACCCGAAAGCAACTAACATGAGCGTTTCAGGAAGATCAGAAAACAGAAGAACGGAAATCATCATTATGCCTAAACTTGATGAGTTTATGAAACTGATGGATATCGCTCCTAAGAAATAATGACTAAACCCTATATCATCATAAATCCCGAAGCAATTCGGGATTTGTTTTTTTATCAACCGGCCTGTTTGGGAATATATTCTGTTGATATTTTTTTCTTTGAAGAAAAAACAGTCTTTTTAGCGGGCTGTTCAAAGTAAAAGTTGGTGATATTCCAGACGATCATAATGGCTGAAAAATAATATAAATTCAGTACGAGCGCAATTCCTATATGCATAGAGATGGTAAGAAAAAGCCATATTTTCTGTGTAGGTTTGTACCAGATAAAGAACGGGTAGCACATCTCAATGATAATGGTGCTCCATCCGATCAGACTTACAATATAAGAGTGTTCTGCCAGCCAGCTGAAATCAATATTCAGGTCTCTGTTGGAATAGGGAAGATGAATGGCTTTCCATATAGATTCACCGTTCCACCAGTTGAAACCTAAAGCTTTGTCAAGTCCGGAAAAGAAATAGGCCATAGAAATATGAACCTGGAATAATCTTTTGACCGGAGTGAAATTACGATCATCCGGTTTTCTGCTGAAAATAAAATTCCTTAGCGAAAAATGCTGATCAGCAGGAAAAATAATCAGATAAAATAAGGACATGCTCGTGAAAAAATCTGCACCGTAAGCAAAGAATGAACTTCCTTTGAGCAATGCAATCTGCAGTATAAGTAACAGAAGTGCTGACACTCTTGAATACAACCCGATGATGATAAAAACACAAAACGTAATAAACGACACCTTGGTTATTACTATTGTTGTACTTTCTTCAATTCCGAAAGTTTGTAAGAAACTGACAATTTTTGAAAACGTAATCAGCCAGTCTGGAGTGAAAACACCCATAATATCCTGTGGAATAATACTGCTGCTTGAAAATAATTTGTTAAAATCCGGCAACACTGCAGTAAACTGTAATAGGATAACGATTCCTATGGCCACCCGGAAGAAACTTAAGAATTCTGTTTGGTTATCTTGTTTGAAAAAGAAATTTTCAATTTTGTTGTAGAGTATATTCAGCTTTTTCATCACTTTAGTATTTGAATTCATCAATAAGGATAAGGTTTTCATTCGTTTTTCCTTTTTTGAAATCTGCAATAGTAGGGTAGTCGTACAGATAAAGTTTTGTGGTAATGCTGGCCGCATTTGGGTTTTCTGCCATCACATGGGCAGCAATCTGTCTGATGATAATATCCAGATATTGATAGTATTTTTTATCGTATATATTTTTAGTGGAAATTTTATCAAGAAACATATTGAAGACAGTGGTATATCTCACCCGGCTTTCTTTGTTTTTAAAGTAGGGAAGTGTTTTTTGTTCCACAACCTTTCCATTCTTATCTCTTAATTCAAAACTCATGACAAAGTCGCTGGCAACATTCGGTGCGTAGAAACCATATCCCGTATCAAAACCAGTGTAAGAAGTAAATATGTTGACAGGCTTTGACTGGGCAATGTCTTCAGCAATACTATAGGCCAATGGTTTTTCATAGTTTTTGTCTTCATAATAAAAACCATAATATCCATCAAATGTTCCTTTCATACCAATTGTAAAGACTACCAGCAGAATAATGAAAATTCCGGATAACTGAAGTTTTTTTTTCATGGCAAAAAAATTAAGAAAAGGCTGTCTTCAGACTAAAAACAGCCTTTTTAGGTTATTTGTAATTCACCAATACGTTATTCAGTTTTACATTGATTCTGGGATCAATAGCTGTATTGGTTTTGTAAGATTTTATAATCACATTGGTAAGATTTCTTCTACCCATAGTAGGTGGGCAGATGGTGTATTCTTCTGCTCCTCTAACAGTTAATCTGCCTAAAGAGGCGATGTCTTTCTGGCTTAGTAAAGCAACATTGGTAGCAACCTGGTTGTTTTGAATTGCATAATAATCTGTTCCCAATTCTTTAGCTCCATATTTTTTCAGGATGCCTTCTACTTTTGCTCTCAGATCACCGTATTTTTTCCAGTCGATATTAGCTTTCATTAAACATCCGCGGATTACATACTGTCTGTTGATTTTGTATATAATAAAATTGGTACCCAAACTGTTCTGATGAAGTTTCTGAAGGCTTAACAAACTTTTCATGTCTTCATCTGAAATTTTTTTAACATCTTTCAGAATGTAATTATTGTCTACAATGTAATTGCCTTTTTCTTTGTAAAAAGACATCTCCTGAGGTTTTAGCTGGGAAAATATCATAACAAGTCCCACTATTGCTCCGATTAATAATAAAGTCTTTGTTTTCATGTGGCTGCTTTTAAAATATCCCTACTCTTTTTAGGATTTTCGGGTTCCTCCTTGATTTGAATGTTTCATGGTTGGAAAACTTATCTCAAAGGTAGAGGCATGCAGGAAATTACATACGGGTGTTTTTCCTGTTTTTTATGAGGATTTTGACTTTTAAAGAAGGAATATTAATCAGAATTTTTGAAAAGCAGCCTTTGTTCAAAGAGATTTTAAGCTGATTGGATAAACTTAAAATATGACTCTGATAAAAGATTTTTAGAATGAACTTGGTAAGTGCTGTAGAATGAATGTTGGGAAAATGGAAATGAGATCCCATAGTGTAAAAAAAATAAATCCCGAAGGTGGCCGGGATCTATTCTTAATCAAATTAATTCTTCCTTTTTCAGGAGCGAAATAATTCGTTGCAAAAATGAAGTGGATATTTCTGTCTTACTTTTTGCTGCAGAAGAATCAGTTCTACTTTTCAGTACAACTTTTGTGTGATTCTCATGGTTAGTTTGTGTCTCTCCTGCAATCATCATGTTTTCTCTTAGTGTTTTTACCCCTTATTCTTACTGCAAACTTAAAGCTAATACCACAAAAATAACATCCGTGTTTTCCCGGTATTTTATATGGGGTTTTCACTGATATGTAGGTTTTTATACGCTCGAAAAATAATTTTTAGGTATATAATTAGTTGATTAATAAAAGAATATGTATATTTAAGTCCCTGATAAAGGAAATACATAAAGAGGTATCCGAAAATCTAAAGAGTAGGAAATTAATACTAAACTAAAATCATTATGAAAAATTTAAAAAAACTTTCAAGAGGAGAAATGAAAACTGTACAAGGTGCTATTAACGGGTGTAATCCACAGATATTTTGTACCAGCCCACAAACACAGTGTTGCCCGGGATGGGTTTGTGCTGGTATAAGACAATATTGTATAGCCATATAATGGCTTTTTACATACAATTTAGATCTTGCTAAGAAAAAGAGAGGGATTAATTTCTCTCTTTTTTTGTATCTTCTTGTTGAATTTAAAAACTAGCTTTAAAATCCTTAAATTTGTTTAAATTAAAATGGTATGAGTTTTTTTGAAGAAAAGAATCCTGAAATGGACAGATATTTGGAGGCACATGCTTCTTCGGAATCCGAAATTCTGAAAAAGCTGCGAAGAGAGACGTATCAGAAAACAACACAGCCTCACATGATTTCCGGATATCAGCAGGGAAGACTTTTGACGATTATTTCCCAGATGCTGCAGCCGAAAAACATTCTTGAAATAGGAACATTTACCGGATATGCTACTTTATGTCTTGCATCAGGACTGGCAAAAGACGGAAAAATTACAACACTGGATGTGAATGAGGATCTTGCCTATCTTCCTAAAAAATATTTTGAGTCTAGTGAATATGCCAGTCAGATTGATTTTAAACTTCAGGATGCCAAGGAATATTTAAAAGAAACAGATGAATTTTTTGATCTGGTTTTTGTAGACGCTGATAAAGAAAATTATGCTGACTATTTCAGACTGATTAAACCCCATACAAAGTCAGGAACGGTGATTCTTTTTGATAATGTATTGTGGTATGGAAAAGTGCTGGAAGAAAATCCGAAGCTGAAATCTACCCAGTCTATCCAGGAATTGAATGATTTGGCAGCAAAAGACGAAGATTTTGAAAATCTTATTTTACCTTTGCGTGATGGAGTCAACTTTCTACGCAGAAAGTAACTAAATATTCAAGGATTAAACATTTAAAGAAGTATACATTATATTGTAATCTTTAAATTATTCAATCTTTAAATTGAAAATTAATGAATAAAGGAGTTTGTATTGTTACAGTAGCGCCGGTTCGTGCAGAAAATTCTGACAGAGCTGAAATTGTTACGGAAATATTGTTTGGGGAAAGTGCAGATATTTTGGAAGTAGATAAAAACTGGACCAGAATAAAGATGCATTATGATGGCTATGAAGGATGGATGGATACCAAACAGCTGAAACCTGTGACAGACGAAGAGCTGGCCAAAAGAAAATTGACTGTCGTTACCGAAGATTTTTCTTCCGTATTAATGAACGATGGGAAAACTTTACTCTCTATGGGGTCCGAAGTGGAATTCCCGGTGGTAGCTTCAAGAAGAAGCCATGATGTGCGTGAAAGTATCGCTCTTACAGCAAAAGAATTCCTGAACGTACCATATCTGTGGGGAGGGAAAAGTTTTTTTGCGGTAGACTGCTCCGGATTTACCCAATTGGTTTATAAAATTCACAATATAAAAATACCCAGAGACGCTTCACAGCAGGCTGAGGTGGGAGAACCGCTTACTTTCGTAGAAGAAACACAGCCTGGCGATCTTGCGTTCTTTGAAAATGCAGAAGGAAAAATTATCCATGTAGGAATTATGCTGGAAAATCAAAAGATCATCCATGCATCCGGAAAAGTAAGAATTGATACGCTGGATTCCACGGGAATTTTTAATAAAGAAATGAATAAGCATACTCATAAACTGAGAGTGCTGAAAAGTGTAATCTAACCTTAATTCAATCTCATCTGAAATGGAAAATATTCTTTTTATAATTTTTGATATTTTAAATTTTGGATGGGTCGCTTTCTTATGGGGATTTACCCTGAAGAACTTTAGCACTTTGCCAGAGAGAATTCCCGTACATTTTGATATGGAAGGAAAAGCAGACGGATTTGGAGGGAGGGCGTATGCCTTTCTGATGCCTGTATTAGCTTTGGGATTGTATGCGCTGTTCGTATATGGTATGAGACATCCCGAAGACACGAATTTCCCGGTAGAAATTACAGATCAGAATATGAATGCTCAGTTCTTGATTATGAAAATCGGATTGAGAATTCTTTTTGCTGTTCTGGCAATAATTTTTCTGAATCTTCAGGATTATATGTTCAGATATGCGGTTGATGATAAGGCTAAACCCAGAATTTCAATGGCCACTATATTTTTATCAGTTGTTTTATTTACTCCGGCATTACTTTTTATAGCTCATTTGTTTAAATGATACATTCTAAAAATAATTCAGAACATTATAAGTGGGGAAACCAATGCGACAGCTGGATCCTTAAAAATACCCAGGGCTTATCCGTAAAGCAGGAGAAAATGCCTGCAGGAACTTCAGAAAGACTGCACTTTCATCAAGTGGCAGAACAGTTTTTTTATATTCTGAAGGGAGAAGCAGTATTATACATCAATAAAGAAAAATTTTTGGTTCGCCAGGGAGAATCTATATCCATTGAACCCGGAGCAAAGCATTTTATTTCTAATGAAACAGATGAAGAAATTGAGTTTTTAGTCATCTCAAATCCTCCCACGGATCATGACAGAATTGAAATTAAAGAATAAGTAAATGGCTTTTTTATACAATATATTTATCAGTCTTCTTACCTTCGGTATGAAGGTTTTTGCGTTGATTAATGATAAAACTAAAAAAGGCGTTGAAGGGAGAGGGCAGTCTTTAAATATAGTAAAGTCTGTACTTTCAAAAACAGATAAAGTGATCTGGATGCATGCGGCAAGCCTTGGTGAATATGAGCAGGGATTACCTGTTCTGGAGAAACTGAAAGAGAACTTTCCACAACACAAGATCCTGGTGACCTTTTTCTCGCCGTCAGGGTATGAAAATGTTGTTAAAAAGAAACATATTGCGGACGTTATCTGTTATTTGCCTTTCGACAATAAAAAGACTGTAAAAGAATTTACAGAACAATTTAATGCTGAACTATTCTTTACGGTTAAATACGATTATTGGTACAACCTCCTGGCTGAACTGAAGAGTAGGGGGACGAAGATTTATGTTATTTCGGCGTTGTTCTACGAAAGACAGTCTTTCTTTACTTCCTATGGAAAATGGTTTGTAAAGCAGCTTCAGAAAAATGTAGATTGGTTTTTCCACCAGACTCAGTTTTCATTGGCTTTGGCGAAAAGTGTTGGATTAACGAAGTCTACTGTAACTGGTGATACAAGATTTGACAGAGTAAAACAGCTCCGTGAAAGAAATAATCATGTAGAGTTCATTGCTGACTTTATTGGTGAGAAAAAAGCGGTTGTTTTCGGAAGTTCATGGCAGGCGGAAGAGAAAATAGCAGAAGTGGTTTCGCGTAAAAATAATATGGTAAAACTTATCATAGCACCTCATGATCTGAAGCGAGTGGAACATTTGAAAAATAGATTCCAGGATGCTTTACTGTACAGCGAAATACAGAATACTCAAGGGATGACTTTTGATACGCAGGTTCTGATTATAGACAGTATTGGTTTATTATCAAAACTATACTCTTATGCGGATGTAGCTGTTGTAGGAGGAGGATTTCATGATGCCGGACTTCACAATATTCTGGAAGCCGCTACGTTCGGTGTTCCGGTGATTTTCGGGAATCATTATAAAAAGAATCCGGAAGCTGACGACCTTATCTCAGCAAATGGCGGAAAATCTTTCTCGGACGAGTATGCAGCCTCAGAATTTGTGTTATTTCTCGTGAATGAAGATAACCGAGAAGAACTTACTTCAATCTCCGGAAATGCGGGAAAATTTGTAGATGGGAAACCAGATTCTACCAGAATGATACTTCAGAAAATCTTAGCGTAAATATCCCTGACTTTTCATTTCCTTCATGATCTGATCAATGTTTTCTGGAATTCTGTCGCATTCCAGCCAGTTGAGGTCAAGACCATTATTGGTACACAATTTTTGAAGATAATGGTTTTCTGCTATTTTCTTGTGAGTATCACGAAGATATTCATCAATTTCCATCCAGTAATCTTCGTCCAGTTTTTTTACCAGAATCAATGATTTAAAGACTTTATTGATAATATAAATATAAAGCTTGTAAACATTGTCGAACCTTTGTCTGCTAAGGTCGCTGTTGTTTTCCAATATCTTGTTGACAAGAAGAAGATTCAGTGAGATCTCACCGAATTTATCAGTGGTAATTTTTACATGCTCTGTAATCTCAGCACTTATTTTTCGAACAGTGGAAAGGAAATATTTGGCATTTCCCACATATTTTGAAGCGAGAAGAACCTGTTCTTTCACATGTTCTTCCATGGCATCTCTTTTATCATCCGTAGTTTCCGGATCAATGAGTTCAAAATAGAGTTTTTTCGACAATAATTTATCCTTTCTCAGGAGTCTGAAAATTAGTTTGTCCTTTTCCGCTCCGGAAAAAGCACTCAGAGCAGCTTTGAACTCTTTTGAATATTCCATTAATTAAAAATTTTCGAATATTTCAGGAATCCGTTTATTGCCCAATTGGCAGTATAATACAATGATTTTACTGTTGAGAATCCCATGAAATCTTTATAGACAAGATATTGATCTTTGATGATATTTTTTTTATTTCTTGAAACACTGTTTTCACGCATCCTGTATTTTGCCAGTGTTTTTTTTACCGGAATCCCTTCCGGAATTACTTTTAAAAGATTCAGCCACATGACATGATCTTCACGTTTGCTTTTTACAGGGAACAAAAATTTGCCAACTCTCTGAGTGTCATACATGGTAGAAACCGGTGCCAAACGGCATGTTTTCAACAGATTCGAGAATGTAACCACTTTGTCTGCCAAAAAATCTTTCAGAATAGGCTGAAGCTGTTCATCGCATCTTGAATAATTACAATAAACAAGTTCTGCACTGTGATCCTTCATATAATCTGTCATCGTTTGCAGATACTCAGGATACCAATAGTCATCAGAATCCAGAAAAGCGATATATCTTCCCTGAGCTCTTTCCAGGCTGTTATTTCTGGCATTTCCTGCACCACCGTTTTTCTCCAGCACCTGCAGTTTTATTCTCGGATCATTATATTTTCTGATGATCTCCACAGTAGTATCTTTGGAAAGGTCATCTGTAATCAGCCATTCCCAGTTTTCATAGGTTTGGTTAAGAACAGACTGTATGGTTTCCTCGATAAATTCTGCAGAATTATAACAGGGAGTAATGATGGAGACAAGATCTTTCATTTGTGTTTTTTAAACTGCTAAATTATAAAAATCTTTTTTCATAAAGATGCCAGGAGCTTATACCTACTGCAATTACCACCAACATACATACCAAAGCCATTACAAATGGATTGTAATCTTCAAATAATCCTAAAGTCTGGAAAGTCCTGATAATAGGGAAATGGAAAATGTAGATTCCATAGGTGAAATCCCCGTATTTTCCAAAATTATTTAAGAATTTGAATGAATAAGCAATGTACATTACGATAACACCGATCATCATTGGAGAAAAAAGCTGGATTTTTAAAAATAAATCAATCCACACTGTGGCGATAGCAATGATGAAAATTATATTTTTATGTTTGATAAACTTGTCAAAATTAAAATAGATCAACATTCCCGGGATAAAATAGGATAATGTTCCAGGAAGTTGTTTGGCTAACGAAATTTTATTTAAGGATTCAAAATAATTGAGATAAATAAGTGATAAAAAGTATAAGATAATCAAACTTATATTTCTGTATTTATTATTCTTTCCGAAAAGCAAAAACAACAAAGGTACCGCAAAATAGTAGCACATTTCTATTTTAAGTGTCCATAGGGCTCCATTTACTGCCTGATTCCCAAAAACTCCGGGAAGCCATGGTGCTTTAAAATTTAAAAATAATGAATTCCAGAAAAGGTATTTGTAAACCTGTGTATTGCTGAAATATTCGGTGAAGGAATAAGTGCTGACTAAGCTTAATAAAATGGCACATAAAAAAATTACCAATAAGTAAGCGGGAACAATTCTTTTGATTCTCTTTTTCAAATAACTTTTCAGGCTTGAAGATCTTTCATAGCTCCTTGCAATAAGAAATCCACTCACTGCAAAGAAACCGAAAACGGCAATTTCAATGGGACTGTGCTCAAAGATCTTGAGATCAGGAGAAGCGCTGAGGGTGCCAAGATGTCCAAGAAAGACAATAAAGGCAAGGAGAACACGTATAAAATCAAAATTGTTTTTCGTAATATCCTGCATTTGTATTTTGTTTCCTGCAAAAATAACTTTTTTAATAGAATGAATGATGCTCATGTATTCATTATTTCTTAAATAAAGGGAAAATAGGGTGTCACTATTTTAAAATATATATAAATAATCGCCGATGAAATAATTTTTCATAAAAAATAGTAATATAAATCAAAAAAATTATAATTTTAGCGCTTGAAAAAATTGATCTATGAAGAAATTAGCATTACTATTTGCAGGTTTATCCTTGTTTGTTGCAGCTACAGGCTGTAGTAATGACAATGATACTGTTCTGGAAGCTCCTCTTGTTGGGACATGGCAACCGTTAAAAGAAGTAGTTACCACGGTAGAAGTTGGGGAAGACCCGGTTTCTAACACGATTACTTATACAGATTGTCAAAAAAAGACAAGATGGTGGTTTAGTGTTGACTCTAAAGGAGGGAAGACGAACTGGGGAGATACTGCTACACCGGGTCAGTGTGCTATTCTTTCAGATATAAAATTCAATTATACTTATAATAAGGAAGGGAAAGACGTTCAGATGAAAATCCAGGGAATAGTGGAGCCGCAAAATGCAAAGGTTATTACTTTGGATGCTACAACGCTCAATCTTGCGGTAAGAGAGGAGACTCAGGATCCTACTATATTCCAGACAAGAACATATACCTTCAAAAGAGTTACTCAATAATAGTATATACTTCAGGATATAAAACAGATCTCATCTCCGGATGGGATTTTTTTGTTGAGGATAGAATTGCAATTCATTATAAATTCAATTTCTATTTACTTTAAAATCATTATTTTTGTGAATCTTGACAAAAAGATAAATAATTCAGTCTAACATATAACATATATATCAAGTGTTTTACGATCATCAGCAGATAGAAAAAAAGTGGCAGAAATACTGGGAGGAAAATCAAACCTATAAAACCTCTAATAACACAGACAAACCTAAGTTTTATGTACTCGATATGTTCCCGTACCCATCAGGAGCAGGACTTCACGTAGGTCACCCGCTGGGATATATTGCATCCGATATCTATGCGAGATACAAAAGACATCAGGGGTTTAATGTACTTCACCCGGTAGGATATGACAGCTTTGGACTTCCTGCTGAACAGTATGCTATTCAGACAGGACAGCATCCGGCTATTACTACAGAACAGAACATCAACAGATACGAAGAGCAGCTGAAAAAAATCGGGTTCTCATTCGACTGGAGCAGAGAAGTAAGAACTTCTGATGCTTCTTACTATAAATGGACACAATGGATTTTTATCCAGTTGTATCATTCATGGTATAATAAATATACAGATAAGGCGGAATCTATTGATTCTTTAATTCAGCATTTTGAAGAAAAAGGGACAGAAGGATTAAATGCCAATCAGAACGACGAATTAAATTTCACTGCAGAAGAGTGGAAGAATGCTTCTGATATTGATAAAGAAGATATCCTTTTAAATTATCGTCTGGCTTACAGAGCTGAAACTACTGTGAACTGGTGTCCTGCATTAGGAACTGTACTGGCCAACGATGAAGTGAAAGACGGTAAATCTGAAAGAGGAGGATTCCCTGTTTTTCAAAAGAAAATGATGCAGTGGAGTATGAGAATTTCTGCGTACTCTGAAAGATTGTTACAGGGATTAAATACTTTAGATTGGCCGCAGCCATTGAAAGATTCTCAGGAATACTGGATTGGAAAATCTCAGGGAGCACAGGTTCGTTTCAAAGTAGAAGGACATGACGAGACTGTTGAGGTATTTACAACAAGACCTGACACCATCTTTGGAGCAACCTTTATGGTATTGGCTCCGGAAAATCCTTTAGTGGAAACCATTACTACGGATGCTCAAAAAGTAGAAGTAGATACTTATATAGAAGAAACTTCTAAAAAGACGGAGAGAGACAGAATGTCTGACGTGAAAAACGTGAGCGGAGCTTTCACCGGCAGTTATGCGATCAACCCTTTCAGCAATGAAAAAATGCCAATCTATATTTCAGACTATGTGTTGATGGGATATGGAACAGGAGCAGTGATGGCGGTTCCGGCACATGATGAGCGTGACCACAGATTTGCGAAGAAATTTAATCTTGAAATCAAGAAAGTTGTAGAAACCGAAGAAGACGTTCAGGAAAAATCTTTTGATTCCAAAGATTCCGTTTGTGTAAACTCTGATTTCTTAAACGGATTACATTATAATGAAGCGAAAGCAAAAATGATTTCTGAGATCGAAGCAAAAGGCATCGGTCACGGAACTACCAACTACAGACAGCGTGATGCTATTTTCTCAAGACAGCGTTATTGGGGAGAACCCGTTCCTATATATTATAAGGATGGAATGCCCTACACGTTGCCTGCTTCTGCTTTACCGTTGGAACTTCCTGAAGTTGAAAAATACTTACCTACAGAAGATGGAGATCCGCCACTGGGAAATGCAAAAGAATTTGCCTGGGATGAGGTAAACCAGAAAGTAGTGGCTACAGATTTAATTGATGATAAAACTATTTTCCCGTTAGAATTATCTACAATGCCAGGTTGGGCAGGAAGCTCATGGTATTTCCTTAGATATATGGATCCGAATGATGAAGAAACTTTTGTTAAAAAAGACTTAGCAGATTATTGGGGACAGGTAGACTTATATATAGGAGGAAGCGAACACGCAACCGGACACTTATTGTATTCCCGTTTCTGGAATATGTTCTTAAAAGACAGAGGATATATTAATCATGATGAACCGTTCCAGAAATTGATCAACCAGGGGATGATCTTAGGGATGAGTGCATTTGTGTATAGAATTGACGGAACCAATCAGTATGTATCTAAAAATTTAGCTAAAGACTACCAGACTCAGCAGATTCACGTAGACGTATCCTTATTAAAAGGAACCTCTGATGACTTGGATACCGAAGCTTTCAAAGCATGGAGACCGGATTATGCTGAGGCAGAATTTATTCTGGAAGACGGAAAATACATTACAGACCGTGAAGTAGAGAAAATGTCCAAGTCAAAATATAATGTAGTCAATCCTGATGACATCTGTGAAGAGTATGGAGCAGACGGATTAAGATTATACGAAATGTTCTTAGGACCGTTGGAACAATCCAAGCCTTGGAATACGCAAGGGCTAAGTGGAGTATATGGTTTCCTTAAAAAATTCTGGAACCTTTATTTCAATGGGGAAGTATTTGAAGTTTCAGACGAAGAACCTACAAAAGCAGAATACAAAGTTTTACATACCTTAATAAAGAAGGTAGTATATGATATTGAGAATTTCTCTTTCAATACCTCAGTATCTTCATTTATGATCGCTGTGAACGAGCTTCAGAAAATAAAATGCAACAAGCGCAATATTTTAGAACCGCTTGCCGTTATCATTTCTCCGTATGCTCCTCACATCTGTGAAGAACTGTGGAGTTTATTAGGAAACGATACATCAATAGAATTTGAAAAATTCCCGGCATTGAATGAGGATTATCTGGTTGAAGATGAAATTGAGTATCCGGTAAGTGTAAATGGTAAAATGAAGTTCAAAATTTCACTTTCCGCTCAATTATCTGCCAAGGAAGTAGAAGATTTGGTGATTTCGAACGAGAAAATGCAACAGATTTTGGAGGGTAAAACCCCTAAAAAAATCATTGTAGTCCCTCACCGTATTGTGAATATCGTAATTTAAAAAAAAATTAACATTGGGAAATTAAAAAAAATGGGTGTCTTATTTTTATGATTTTTTAATTCAAATGTTAAATTTGGAAAAAATAAATAAAATAATTTAAAATAATTACTATTTCGAAATCGTATTAAAAATTCTTTATCAAAAAAAAGCAAAATGTTTAATTAAGACTCTTGCATTTTAATTAATTTTGCCTTTAATTTACACCCTGTAAAATTTTAAAACAATATAATTTAGTTAAATATGGAAATGAATGTTTCAAAAAATGATGAGCAAGTAGTTGCTAGAAAGGCAGGAGGTTTAAATCCAGCTGTTATTATTCCTATTCTATTTGCTATAGGAGTATGTATTTATTTATTCGTTCTTGGTAGCCCAGGAAACTTTAAAGATGCAGATAAACTAGGAAGTGGTTCTGTAGCTTTTTCAACTGTTGAAGGAAAAGACATTCACCCAGAATCGTTTTTAGGTATTATCTACAAAGGAGGGGTTATTGTACCAATCTTGATTACTTTCATGATTACTGTAATCGTTTTCTCTTTTGAAAGATATTTCGTTCTTGGTAAAGCAGCTGGAAAAGGAAACTTAGACAACTTCGTTGTACAAGTAAGAAGCTTACTAAACCAAAACAAAATTGACGAAGCTATCGAAGAGTGTGACAGACAACAAGGTTCTGTTGGTAACGTAGTAAAAGAAGGTCTTACTACTTACAAAGCACTTTCTCACGATACTACATTAAATAAGGAGCAGAAAATGGTAGCTCTTAACAAAGCTATCGAAGAAGCTACTACTCTTGAGATGCCAATGCTTGAGAAAAACATGATGATCCTTTCTACTTTAGGTACTGTTGCAACGTTAGTAGCACTACTTGGAACGGTAATCGGGATGATCAAGGCGTTCTTCGCATTAGGTTCAGGAGGTGGTACTCCGGATGCTGCTGCTCTATCTACAGGTATCTCTGAAGCCTTGATCAACACGGCTTTAGGTATTGGTACTTCAGCAATCGCTATTATCCTTTATAACTTCTTTACATCTAAAATTGACGGATTAACTTACAAGATCGATGAGATCTCTATGAGTATCCAACAATCTTTCGCTGAATTCAACTAAGAATTAGCAAGATATTTGCATTAGCAATTAAAAGAAGTTTAATTAAAAATATTTTATAATAATGGCGAGAGTCAAACCAAAAAGACATGGAGTAATTACGGACATGACTGCAATGTGTGACGTTGCGTTCCTACTCCTTACGTTCTTTATCTTGACCACTCAGTTTAAAAAACCTGACGTGGAGCAGATCAAACCGCCATCTTCAATTTCGGAAAAATTGCTTCCTGATGCTAGTTTAATGACTATCAACGCTACTCCGGATGGAAAATTCTATTTTCAGCCAGTAGAAAATGCATCAGAAAGACTTGCTCTTTTGGATAAAATGGGACAAAAGTATGGTATTACTTTTGACAATAACCAAAAAGCTGCTTTCCAGAAAATTCAGGCAATTGGAGTTCCAATGAACCAACTTAAAGGGTACTTGGATCTGCCTGCAGATGAGCAGAAAAATTATAAGAGTCCTACAGGTATTCCTATGGACAGTACAAATAAGCAATTAATTGATTGGGTAAAAGAAAGTTTGAGCGTTAACCCTGACTACAAGTTAGCGATTAAAGGTGACGTTACAACTGAGTATCCTAAAGTTAAAAGCCTATTTGAGGGTTTAAGAGATATTGATTTTCTTAAATTTTGGTTGATTACATCACAAGAAGGTAAACCTAACGAATAATATCGATAGAAATGGCAGAAGTACAAGTACAAGAGAAAGGCGGCAAGGGCGGCAAGGTCCGTTCCAAGAAGCAAAGTACCAGAGTCGATATGACTCCGATGGTGGACTTGGGTTTTCTATTGATTACCTTCTTTATGTTCACAACTACGTTCAGTAAACCGAACGTGATGGATTTGGGTCTTCCGGCTAAACCGAAAGATGAAACAAAAAAACCACCTCCAACAGAAATTAAACTTTCTAACTCAATTTCTATCTTATTAGGAAAAAATAACAGAGTTTTCTGGCACCAGCAGGATGCTACATCCTTGAATGACCAAACTCTTATGGAAACTACTCTTGACAGAGAAGGAATTAGAAAAGTAATTCAGCAGGCAAAATCTAGAGCTGCAGATCAAACGAAATTTACCGTGATCATTAAGCCAACTGACGATGCTGTATATAAGAACTTTGTTGATATTCTTGATGAAATGGCAATTACCAAAAGTGAGCAGTACGGTGTTACTGACATTAAGCCTTGGGAAAAAGCTGTTTACGAGAAAAAAGTAGGAGGTGCTGCTGCACCAGCTGCTGCTACAAAGTAATTTAACCATAAAATTGTTATATCTAATCTATGGCAGATGAAAATGTATACGGTCAGAATCTTACATTAGACGAGATCGTATTTGAAAATAGAAACAAGGAATATGGTGCCTATGATCTTAGACATCAGTATCCGAGACTTTTAACAAAGTCTTTTATTATCGGAACCGCTTTATTCCTTTTGGCAGCTTTGTCTCCGTTCATCTATCTTACGATTAAAAATCTTACAGCCCCGCCTAAGCAAGAAGTTAAGGCAGATCTAGTAGATATTATCGAAGAAGAACCGATTATTGAGCAGCCTAAAGAAGAAGAACCACCACCACCTCCTCCTCCAAAAGAGGAAGAAAAAATTGAGGTGATTCAGAACGTAGTTCCTGAGCCTGTAAAAGCTCCGAAAATTGAAACTCCACCACCACCGATTTCTAAGCAGTTGGAAACTACAACTGGTCTGCAGAATCAGGAGGGGGTAAAAGCTCCGGCTTATACGCCACCACCGCCACCACCATCTACAGGTACTAAAGCTAGTACAGTAGAAGTAAAAGCGAACAACCCTAACGAGATCTATAAAGATGTTGACCAGTCTGCAGAATATCCTGGAGGTATGGGAGCATTAAGAAAGTTCTTGGGAGATAACTTCGATACATCTTTGATGGAAGGAGGTGAAGGAACACTTAAAGCGAAGCTTAAGTTCGTTGTAGAAAAAGACGGAACTGTTTCGAATGTTACTATTGAAGAGAAATCTCCAAATGGCGACTTCAACAGCGAAGCAATGCGTGTAGTTAAGAAACTTAAAAAATGGACTCCTGCGAAGAGAAACGGGGAGAGCGTTAGATCTTACTATAGCGTACCATTTACTATGAACTTTGAATAAGACTTATTTATTCAAAATATAAATAAAAAGAGAAGCATATGCTTCTCTTTTTATTTTTTTTGGTATTTTTGTTACATGATGTTCAATTGGTTATCCCTGGTTACGGGATTGTTTTATATCGTTTTAGGAATTGTAGTGATTGTCTACAAATTCTTCTTTACTATTTTAGAGCCTGCTGTTGCTTATGCATTAGGAGTGGTGCTTATTATTTATGGTATTTTTAGAATTTACAGGGCGATCTCAAGAATTAAAAAATCGAGAAATGAAGAATAGTTTTAAGCTTGCAGTAATTTTTGTTTTGAGCATGATGCTGGCAAGTTGCAAAAAGGAGAAAAATACTCCTTCCTATCACAAAGGTGATCTTACAATTTTTACTGACGAATCTTTTCAAAGCGTTACAGAAGCATTAGCTGAAGGATATATGATCAACTATCCTGAAACACATATCAAAGTAGAAACGAAGAAAGAAGACCTGGGACTTCTTGATCTTTTGAAAGGAAGTGCTAAAGTGGTGGTAATGTCCAGAAATCTTAATCCTGAAGAAATAAAAACATATGAGGAAAGAACAGATTTAAAGTTTCTTCCTGCTAAATTCGCTGCAGATGCAGTGGTTTTTGTTGTTCCTAAAGATTCTCCGAAAGAAAGTATTTCAATGGAAGAAATCAACAGCGGTTTGATATCTGATAAAAAGGAATTTATTTTTGACGGAACCAACTCCAGTAACCTTAATTTTGTTGCTGAGACACTGAAAAAACAACCAAAAGACCTGAAATTTTCCATTATCCCGGGAAACCAGAAGATTATAGAGGAATTAGGAAAATATCCTGATAAAATAGGTGTTGTTGGATTAAATACTTTTAGCCGTCCTTATGATAAAACTTCAGAAAAATTGAGAGAGATGGTGAAGGTTCTTCCTGTAGTAGAAAATGGAAAATCGTATAATGCGGATTTTGACGGACTTCGTACCATGGAATATCCGTTTACAAGAGTACTTTATTTCCTGATCAACGAAGGGAATTTCAATATTGCCAATGGATTTATAAGATTTTCATGTACTCATTTAGGACAGAAAATTGTACAGAAAGAAGGCCTTCAACCTTATAATATTTATAAGAGAGAAGTGCAGATGCGTTAAAAAATATTAAATTCACAATTTATCCCCATTAAAAATTTTGATTTGGTCTGAAAATTGTGTAGAATAAAACTCAATTATTAGAAAATATAAAATGAAAGATATAATGAATATGAATGTAAAGAAGATTGCTTTTGGAGCAGCCGTGGTATTTTTTACCGGTTTTGCCTCTGCACAGACATTGCAGGATGGTATCAACAGTATAGACAGTGATAAATTTGCACAGGCAAAAACAAACTTCACTGAAATGATCGCTAAAGAACCTACAGCTGAAAACTACTTCTATTTGGGAAATACTTTCTTAAGACAAGGAGAGCCGGATTATGCTAAGGCCATTGAAAATTTCAATAAAGGCTTAGCTGCTGATGGTAAAAGCTATCTGAACAAAATCGGTTTAGCTGCTGTGAAATTAGGTAAAGGTGATAAAAATGCCATTGCTGAAATTCAGAAAGTAGTTACTGATTCAAGAGAAAAAGATGCTGAAGTTCTTTTCAGAGCAGCAGAAGCTTTAACTCTATTCGAAAAAAACAGTTCACCGGATCTTGCTATCCAGTTTTTGACTAAAGCTATCGAGAAAGCTGAGAAAAAAGGTGTTCCTGCACATTACTATTATACATTAGGAGATGCTTACAGATTAAAGAGAATGCCGGGAGAGGCTATGTCTGCTTATGATAAAGCATTACCTACTGCTAAAAATAAAGCTTCCGTTTACACAAGAATGGCAACTTTATGGATGGCGGCACAAGTGTGGAAAAATGCAAAAGAAAGTATTGATAAAGCAATTGCTGTAGATCCTACTTATGCTCCGGCATACAAAGCGTTGGCTGGTTATGATATCAGATATCAGCAGAATGCAAAAGCTACGCAAGACCTTATCAACTATACAAAATATGCTGATGAAGATCCGTATACTCAATTGGAAATTGCAAAACTATACTTCACAAACGAAGATTATGCAAACTCTAAAATGGTATTAGACAAGATTTTTGATAAAATCGACGATCCTATTAAATTCAAATTAAGAGCTTACAATGCATATGCCGATAAAAACTACGCAGATGCTAAGCAAAATATGGATACTTTCGTTTCTCAGGCTGAGAAAACAAGAGTGCAGCCTGCTGACCAGGGTTTACAAGGTCTTATTGCAGCAGGTTTAGCAAAAGATGAAAAAGATGCTGCTAAAAAAACAGCTTTAATGACAGAATCTCAGCAGAAAGTTGCTATTGCAAAAGCTGCGAAAGATGAAACAATGAAATGGGATCTTGAATTAGCAAACATCGCAGGTGGTGGAGGTGCTTCTCAAGCTGAAGCAGATAAAGGACCTACTAACCCTGCTATTGAAGCATTGAAAAAGCAGGTTGCTGCCAATAGCCAGGATTCTGATGCTTTATTCAAGTTGGCAACAGCTTATCAGGATGCGAAAAACTGGAACGGAGCAATTCTTACATGGCAAAAAATGTCTGCTCTTCTTCCGGATTGGGCTCCGGCATATTACAGTCAGGGATATTCTTACCAACAAGCTGGTAACAATGAAGCAGCAAAATTGGCTTATGAGAAATTCATCAGTACAGTAAAACCTGCTGATCAGGAAGCTAACAAGCAGACTCTTGCTTACGCTTACTTTGCAGTAGCTTACATGAGTAAAGATTCTGATGCTGCAAAAGCAAAAGATTATGTTGCAAAGTCTTTACAGTTAGATCCTACTTATCAGGATGCTGTAAAATTAAATGCAGAAATCAACAAGTAATTTAAATTTTAAATTATAGCTATTAAAACTTCCCATTCCTTATGTTTGGGAAGTTTTTATTTTAAATCCTATCTTTGAATTTATGAAAACTGATATACTTGCTTTTGGAGCTCATCCCGACGATATAGAACTTGGATGTGGCGGAACTATTGCTAAAATGGTCTCTGAGGGAAAAAAATGTGTGGTCGTAGATCTTACCAGAGGTGAGCTCGGAACAAGAGGCACCGATGAAACCAGAAAAGCCGAAGCTGCAGATGCTGCCAAAATTCTGGGACTTTCTGCAAGAGAGAATCTGGGAATGAAAGACGGATTTTTGGTCAATTCTGAAGAATATCAAATGAGGATCGTAAAAATGATCCGCAAATACCGCCCGGAAATCGTCTTAGCTAATGCGATTGATGATAGACATCCGGACCATGCAAAAGGAGCGAAATTAGTGTCGGATGCATGCTTTTTGTCAGGACTGAGAAAAATTGAAACAGTACTTGATGGAGAATCCCAGGAAGTGTGGAGACCAAAACATGTTTTTCATTATATTCAGTGGAAAGATATCAAACCAGAATTTGTCATTGACATTTCAGAACATCTTAACAAAAAGCTGGAAGCCTGTATGGCATACAAAACTCAGTTTTATGATCCAACATCTAAAGAACCTGAAACTCCAATTACCACCAAAGACTTTTATGAAAGCTTAACTTACCGAGCTCAGGATTTAGGGCGATTATCGGGAGTGACTTACGCTGAGGGCTTTACATCTGAGAAATTAATTTCTTTGAAAAATTTTGATGGAATTGTTTGGTAGTTGAGGAAATTGTCCTATATTTGCACTCAGAAAACGGTGATTGTAGCTCAGTTGGTTAGAGCGTCGGATTGTGGTTCCGAAGGTCGTGGGTTCGAGACCCATCATTCACCCTAAATTAGCACATTTTCAATAAGAAAATGTGCTTTTTTTATGTCCGAAAAACAATCAAACTGTATTAAAATGACACTTTTTGGTGTGTTATTTTTTTTATCCTGACTTATAAAAAGTATATTTGCACGATAATTATGAACATCATCGGCTAATGAAAAAAATCTACTTTTTACTTTTTATATTGAATTCCATTGCAATTTCTTCAACAGTAAGGTATGTGAATATTAATTCCAGTACCGGAAGTGCACCTTACACTTCTTGGGCTACAGCAAGTAATGATTTACAGACAGTCATCAATGCGAGCCAGATTGGGGATGAAATCTGGGTATCCAGCGGAACTTATATTCCAGCAAGAGACCCCTTTGGAAACAGCTCTCCTTCGGATAGTCAGGATAAAACGTTTTATTTAAAAGACGGTATTTCTGTGTATGGTGGATTTAATGGAACTGAAATATCTTTAACAGACCGAAATATCAACAATAATATAACAATTCTGAGCGGTGATATAGGTACCTTAGGAACTAAAACTGACAACTGTTACCATGTTGTATTGTTTTCTGGTAATAGTATCAATGCAATTGGTGTGAGATTAGATGGATTTTCTATTACTAATGGCTTTGCGAATGGTACTGTTAATAATAATCTAAACGGAAATGTTGCTTCGAGATTAGCAGGTCCTGCCATCTATTTTATTAATGGAAATAATACAATTTCGAATAACAGGATTTATATGAATTCCGGCTATTCAAGTGGAGGCATTTACACGTCAAATGGTAATAATATCATTTCTAACAATGAGATTTATAATAATAAAGCCTTCTATGATGGTGGAGGCGTTAGTGTATTTGAAGGAACCAATACCATTACCAATAATTATATTCATGATAATACTGCTACCGGCGATGGTGGGGGTATATATGCAGTTTTAGGTGTAAATAATGTGATCAGTAAAAATGTGATCGCTAAAAATAAAGGAGGGATCAGTCTGATTGATACTTATTATTATGGCGGCGGCGGTATTTATACTGAAAAGGGTTCGAATCTCATCGTCAATAATCTCCTTTACGAAAATACTACAAACTACATGGGAGGAGGTATTTTTCTTTATTATGGAAACAATAAAGTCATCAACAATACCATTTATAAAAATACGGGAACAAGGGGAGGTGGATTTTTTACCTATCTGGGAAATAACTACGTAAAAAATAATATATTCTGGGGTAATATTAATGGTACAGATAGTCAGCCCGGAGCAGATTATAAAAATCATAATGACTGGCCGGCT
The DNA here is from genome assembly GCF_031454475.1 of Chryseobacterium vietnamense. Classification (NCBI taxonomy): domain Bacteria; kingdom Pseudomonadati; phylum Bacteroidota; class Flavobacteriia; order Flavobacteriales; family Weeksellaceae; genus Chryseobacterium; species Chryseobacterium vietnamense. Next base: position 140,904 of record NZ_JAVDQX010000002.1, read on the forward strand.
GAAAATTACTTCTATAATAACCTGTTTCAGTTGCCGCAGGGATTTTATACTTTGGCAAACCAAAATTCTTTATATGGTTATCCTAATAATATATTTCAGACGAATCCAGGTTTTACAGATGAAACCAATATTTTTGGAGCAGATGGAATTTTAAGAACTTCAGATGATGGATTGTCCTTGTTACCTAATAGCGTTGCTGTTAATTACGGGATGATGACAGATGCTCCTACAGATGATATAAGAGGAACAGCCCGTATGGGTAACCCTGATGCCGGAGCTTATGAATTGATGGGAAGTCTTGGTGTGGCAGAAGTACCCATTCATGATTTTAAAATTTATCCAAATCCTGCTAAAGATGTTTTAAATATAAAAACTGGTGATAAAATTGTAAAGGTTGAAATTTTTAATCTGGCAGGTCAACTCATAAAAACTACAAAGGAATCACAAATAAATATTTCAGCATTTCCGAATGGAAACTATATCCTAAATGTAGTCACAGAAAAGAAAATAATTACAGAACAATTTATTAAAGAATAAGTTATTTGTACATCTTAACCTATTTTTAGCCTTTCAAAATTTGAAAGGCTTTATTTTTTTCAAGTCTGAGCTTTAACTTTTCGCTTGCTTTACTGGGGGGGTAATGTTCACAAAATAAATTCCATGATTGGTGACTAAAACACTTATATTTGTTTAAGTAGATTCATGAGAAAAATCTCACTCAACTCACTTAATCAAAGCTATAACATGAAAAAAATCTTTACAATTCTTATTGTTTTTTTTGCAATAAAATCCTATTCTCAATCAGGTTCCCAATCTTATTTTAAACGTCTTTTTGATACCAGAGGCCTTGATCAATGGAATGGTAATTCAACAAGTACAGATCAGCTTGAGTTCGCGTGGGCTGTCCCTGCCCATATGGAAGCATTGGTTTTAATGTATGAAAAAACACTTGAAAAAAAATATGCTGAAACTTTAATCCAGTGTATCGGAAATACCATTGACAGGAGAGATGATTTGAGAAATCCTACATTGGGATACCCGATAATTTATGATTATCGCCATGTTTCCGGTGCTGCCTGGTCTACTAACCATTATAATGCGGTAACAGATACAACAGGGTTGCCTTATTCGCATTTGGTACATAGTGCCAATATTACCTATCCTATGGCTAAGTTTGCAGCAATCGTTAAAAAAGACAGTACTATTCAAAACTTAACATATGATTCAATAGGTCGTTATGCGGGTCAAACCTATATAACAATTGCTAATGATCTCATCCAAAAAATAAAAGAAACACTTGCTTACCATACGGGCCAATGGTTTATAGAACCTGGTTCTAATAACACGATAGGATATTACAAAGAACGCAGCGATAATAATCCACCAATAGCTTTTCCGGGAGTAATCTTACCTTTTAATATGCAAAGCTCTGTTGGAAGAGTGCTGGTGCAGATGTACAGGGCAACGGGTGAAAACAATTATCTTGTCCAGCTCAATCAAATTGCCAATTTTATAAAAGCAAATACACAACTTAATGCCAGCTTAGGATCTAATGTCTGGACCTATTGGAAGCACGATACTTTACGTGAAGATATTTCTCATGCTGATTTAACGGCTGCCTTTCCTTATGAATGCAATAAGTATGGTATTTCAATTAATGGAAACCTTATTTATACCACTGCAGATATAAATGCCTATACTAAAACGCTGACTAAAGATATTTATATCTCTCCTCTGCATATAAAAAATGGGGTTAATTATAATGGTGAGAATTGGAATATCAAGTATAATATTAATACCTCTGATCCTGCTGTAACTCCCAGATATGGCACTTATACAGCTTATTTATGGTTGTATTTATCTCAATATGACGATAAAACACTATATCAGATAGTTTCAGATTTACAGGCAGCCAAAAATTATTACAGCAATATAACCGTATTTGATTCTTCTATCACGTGGGCTCTTTTATCAAATTTTGAAAACTTAATTGTGCCCGTCAATACAGATCATGAGTATGGAGAAGATTCTGACTGGAGGGGAATTGCAAGCGGTAATTTTGATGGAGACAGCGACGATGAATTTGTCGTGATAAGAAATTTTGATGGGTTGATGCAGACTCTGGAACCCCATGACAGAGCGTTTCAGCAAGTGACCAGCAGTAAAGTAATGGGAGCTTCATATAACTGGAAAGGTCTGGCTGCCGGTGATTTTTTTGGAGACAGCAAAAGTGAAATTGTAGCGTTAAGTGATCATGCAGATGCCAGCGAAAATGGGATATATGTTTTAAAAGTTGATAATGGTAATATCGTTCAGCATGCAAAATATACTGGTTGGGGAGCGCAGTCAGAATGGGTAGGTGTAACAGCAGGAAACTATATCAGTGGGGGAAAAGATGATGTTATTACAGTAAGAAATTATAATAAAGAGGTTCATGTATATAAGTTCAATGGTACAGATATACAGTCAGTATATGTAAATTCACTTAATCTGCCTGCTAATTCTAAGATCAAAGCAGTGGCATCCGGTGATCTCGATGGGGATACAAAAGATGAGATCGTATTACTTGTTGATGCGGATGACAATAATTTAATGTATAATGGTATACACGTTTACCGTGTTAACGATAGTGGCGTTCTCACAAAAGTTTCTGAATTTACAAACTGGGGCTCTGCGTCAGACTGGAAAGGACTGGCTGTAGGAGACATTGATGCAGATGGTGTTGCTGAAATTATAGCGCACAGGAATTTTGACGGAGATTATAAATTATTCAAATTAAACGGAACCATCCTATCCGGGATTACTGCTGAAAAGTTTCCGCTCCTTCAAACCAAAAATAATGTAATGTGCTTCGGAAACTTTGACCCGAGTACTAAGAATGAAGAATTGGCAACTCTCAGAAAAGATGGAGGAATTGTAATGTTTTCTGCAGCAAAAGTTACCAATAGAAGCCTTAATACGAATAGAACCTCTGAGGATCCTTGTCATAATGAGCTGCCGGATGTATTATTCAGTTTTATGAATAAGGAAGATTCAAAAGAAATCGTATCCATAACAAAAGAAAATCAGTAATAACGGATTGAAATAGTCATCATAATATTCAATGGAAACGGGCTTTAGCCCGTTTTTTTTATAGCAAATGCTGAATGTAGAGCATAAAAAAAGCATCTTTTTCAGATGCTTGTGTTTTTTAGATATTCTTTTTTAAACTTCGTCGTCAGAATCAATTGTGAAAGATCTGCTTTTGAAGTCTTTGTCATGTTTTTCTGAAATTACATCCTCACCCTTTTCATTAATGATGAAATCTGTGGACTCATTAAACATCTCCTGGAAACTCTTAAAATCTTCCTTGTAAAGGTAAATTTTATGCTTCTCGAATGTAGCTTCCCCATTCTCTCCGAAATTCTTCTTACTCTCAGTGATTGTAAGATAATAATCTCCTGCTTTCGTCTCGCGCACATCAAAGAAATAAGTTCTTCTCCCTGCTTTTAACACCTTCGTGAAAATCTCATTTTCATGGCGTTCCTTGTATTCACTCATTGTTAGATATTTTTTAATCTTGTTAAGAACAAATATAAAAGAATTCTTTTAATCACAAAATTTTTTTTATGATTTATTTAACAATTGAGAATGAAATGGCTAAGCGGTTACAGAATTGGCAATTTCGGTCAGGTTGATAATTTGATGGGCTTTTTGAGCGCTAGACTCTCTGTGTGTGATAATTATGGAAGTTGCGTTACTGATTTTTTTGTCAATATTTTCCAGAATATTCTGCTCCGTTTCAGTGTCCAAAGCAGATAAAGAATCGTCAAAAATAATGATATTGGGGTCCTTAATTAAGGCTCTTGCGATACAAATTCTTTGCTTTTGTCCCCCCGAAAGCATGACTCCGCGTTCACCAACAAGTGTTTTATATTGGTCTTTAAACTCTACAATATTTTTGTGAACATCCGCAATGTTGGCATACTCTACCACTTTCTCGTGAGAAGGATGGTCAATGGCAAAACCAATATTATTTTCAATGGAATCAGAGAACAAATAGCTCTCCTGGGGAATATACCCGATAAAGTTTCTGTAGTTTTCCAGATTATGGTCTTTCAGGTTTTTACCATCAATGAGAATCTCTCCTTCTGTAGGATCTATTAATCGGCATAACAGCAGGGCAATAGTTGATTTTCCACTACCGGTTTTACCCATAATAGCTAATGATTCTCCGGCTGTTACTTTGAAACTTAGATTGTCCAGTGCTTTGATTCCTGTATTCGGATATACATAAGAAACATTTCTGAATTCGATATCTCCTTTGATAGGATAGTTTTCAAAATTAGTATTAATGATCTCAGATTTTTTATCCATGAATTCATTGATTCTTTGCATGGATGCCTCAGCTCTCTGGTTAACAGAAGTTACCCATCCTACCATAGAGAAAGGAAAAATCAGGGTGTTGATATACATGAAGAAATCTGCAATCTTACCAATACTTAATTCTCCGGCAATATATTTTGTTCCTCCAATCCAGATAATAGCAACATTTAATAATCCGATGACAAAAAGAATAATGGTGAAGAAATAAGCCTCTGTTTTGGCAAGATCCAAAGCTTTATTCTGATAATCGGTGACTTTGATTCCGTAGTTTTTTTCAATGTATTTTTCTCTGGCGAAAAATTTTACCACACGGATTCCGGAAAAGCTGTCCTGAACAAAAGTTGAAATCGCAGACTGGCTTTTCTGCATGATCTTCGACTTTTTGTTGATGATTGAGCTTACCTTATAAATAGCAAAAGACAAAATAGGAAGTGGAAGCAAGGTCCACATCGTCATGGATGCATCCGTTTTCACCATATAAATTGCCGTGATCACTACCAGAACGATCAGGTTGGCAACATACATCACGCCAGGGCCAAGATACATTCTCACAGCAACAACATCCTCACTCAATCTGTTCATTAAGTCTCCGATAGTGGTTTGTTTATAATCCGTTAAAGATAAATCCTGATAATGTCTGTAGATTTTATTTTTAAGTTCATATTCTATTCTTCTGGAGGCAACAATAATGGTCTGTCTCATCATAAAAGTGAAGAATCCTGTCAAAAGAGAACATCCTACAATAATTCCAACATAGATTAAAACCTGCTGGTTGAAGCCAAGGTTTCCACTTTTTGTAAGTTCATCCACAGATTTTCCTACAAACTGGACTTTATATATATTAAAGAAATTACTGGCGATGATAAAGAGTACCCCCCAAAACAATAGCATTTTGTGTTTCCAAAAATAAGGGTTTAAGGTTTTTAGCGCTTTCATATAGTTTGACAAAATTACAAAAATGTCATCACACTACGAATTTCATCAATTTTAAATTTTGTATCTTTGCAGCCATAAAAAAGCTCTTTGAATGTTAGGAAGACGACAAATCCGTGAAAAAGTAGTACAGACCGTGTATTCTTACTACCAAAATCCTGTAAAATTTGATGTTTTAGAGAAAAACATGTTTGCCGGGATAGAGAAAATCTATTATCTATACATCTATCAGCTCAACTTTTTGGTGGGTCTGAAAGATTTGGCAGAAAATCAGATCGAAATTGGTAAGAATAAATTTCTTAAAACTGATGCTGATATTAATCCTAACCAAAAATTCATCAATAACCAGGTATTACTTAAGCTGGAAGAAAACCCTGAAAGATTATTTTTCACGGGTCAGCACAAGCAATTGAAATGGGATATGCATGATGACTTATTGGTAAAGACTTTCCAGAGAATTACTGCTGGGAAACGTTATCAGGATTTCATGAAAGAAGAAGGATATTCCTTTGAAGAAGATCAGAAATTTATCGGGAAATTATTCTTAAGATACATTGCTGAAAATGAAGATTTTCATGATTACTTAGGTGATAAGGAACTTTCATGGTATGATGATATCCATATTGCCAACTCCATGGTACAAAAAACAATCGGTTTCCTGAGAGAAGATGAAGAAAGCAGAACTTTGATCAAAATGATTAAAGATGAAGAAGATAAAACATTCGCTGCAAAATTGTTGAGAGATACCCTGAATAACTGGGAAAACAATGAAAAGAAACTTGAAGAAAGACTGGAAAACTGGGATCTGGAAAGAGTTTCTTTAATGGATAAAGTGATTTTGTCTACAGCCATTGCAGAGCTTGATAACTTTGCTTTCACCCCTTCAAGAGTGATCATTAATGAATATATTGAAATTGCAAAAGTATTTGCTACAGACCGTTCCAATATCTTCATCAATGGTATTTTAGATAAATATTGTAAAGATCAAAATAGAATATAAAATGAAAAAGACGTTATCAATTATCGCCTTGTCAATTATAGGCTTTGGGTTAGTTTCATGTAAAAAAGAAAACAAAGAAACTCAAAGTACTGAAACTGCAACTACTGATTCTGCAGCTGTTGCGGCTCCGGTAACCACTGATTCTGCGGCAGCCCCTGTAACTGGTGAAGCAGCTGCTCCGGTTTCTAACGAACCATCTACTTCTGTAGCTTTATCTGAAAACAGCTTCGATTTTGGAAAAATCAAAAAAGGAGATAAAGTAGAGCACGTATATGAAATTACCAATACGGGTAAAAACCCATTAATCATTTCTGAAGTGAAACCAGGATGCGGATGTACAGCTCCGGATTTTACAAAAGAGCCAATCATGCCTGGTAAAAAAGGAAAAGTTACATTGCACTTTGACTCTTCAAGCTTCGACGGAAATGTTCAGAAGTATGCAGATGTTTTTGCAAACGTAGAAAAAGCTCCAATCAGATTAACGTTCACAGCGAACATTCAACCATAATATTTAGAATATGTTGACACTATTTTTACAGGCAGCAGGTGGATCTTCACCTATGATGCTGATCATGATGGGGGTAATGTTTGTAGGGTTTTATTTCCTGATGATCAGACCTCAGATGAAAAAGCAAAAGCAGGAGAAAAACTTTCAGGAAAACCTTAAAGTAGGAACAAGAGTAGTTCTTACATCAGGTCTTCACGGAAGAATTGCTCAGGTTCAGGATGACGGTTTTGTTATTGAAACATTATCCGGAAAACTGAAATTCGAAAAAGCAGCAGTTTCAAGAGAAATGACTGAAGCTCGTTTTGGAGATAAAGCAAAAGCTGCTGAGAAGGCAGAAGACAAAAAAGAAACAGTAACTGAAGAAAAAAAATAATTCAGTCTGAAAATATTTAGCTGCGGCGGGTGAACTCTGTTCACCCGCCGCAATTTTTTTACACTGGTTTGAAAAATTGTGTCCATTTGTGAAAAACAATTAGTGAAATTAGTGTTTAATAAAAATTATCTTTGCTTCATGAATCAAAATACAAACAAAACCGTTCTTATTCTGGGGGCTAATTCTGATGTAGCAAAGCAATGTATAAAACAATATGTGGAGAAAGGGTTTTCCGTAATCGCAGCTTCCAGGAATACAACCTCTTTGAATGATTTTATTGATTCAAACAATCTTGACGGCTCAAAAGTAATGGTTATGTATTTTGATGCTGCTGATTTTGATTCTCATCATGAATTTTACTCCAGTCTTTCTGTAAAGCCTCATATTGTAGTGTATGCTGCTGGGTTTTTAGTAGACAATCAAAAAGCGCTTACTGATTTCAAAGGAGCAAAGCAAATGATGGAGGTCAATTATATGGGGGGCGTGTCTATCCTGAGTATGATTGCAATGGATAGAAGCAATATAAATCTGGAAAGGATAATTGGACTCTCTTCTTTGTCCGGAGTAAGAGGAAGAAAAAGTAATTTTGTCTACGGAAGTACAAAGGCTGCGTTTACACAGTTTCTGGCAGGATTGAGACAAGAATTAGCTTCCAGAAAGATTATTGTGAATGCTTTGGTTATTGGTTATATCAGAACAAAAATCAACGAAGGCTTAGAACTCAATGAATCTCTGATCATGGAACCTGATTACGTGGCAAAATTTATTGTCAACGCAGGAAGTTCTTTTACCATTGTCCCTAACTTTAAGTGGAAAATTATCTATCATATTCTTAGACTTTTACCGGAAAGCCTTGCTGCAAAATTGCCTTAAGGAATTTTCATTAACGTTATTTTTCTTTAAGAGGAGACAGTTCGGTATTGTTTTTGTAATTCTATGTCCCAAAAATTATTTCTTCCTGCAAGATTCAGTTTCTGAATAATTATTGAATAAAGCTGAAATATTCTTTTTCTGCTGTCAATCTAATTCAAGGATAAATATGTTTTACCTTCGCTCAGGTAGGGAAGGGCGTATTTCTTTTTTCCAAATCCTGCAGAAGATATCAATCCTGTATTGATACAAATAGTAAAACACATAGTATAAAAATGGACGATTTAGAATTGAACAAAATTCAACAACACTGGGACACTTTAATTTCTTCAGCCATCTCGTGGGCACCGAGAATCTTTACTGCAGTCATTTCTGCATTATTGATTTACCTGATCGGATCCTGGATGATCAGAATGATTAAGAAACTGGTGGAAAAAGCTTTCAAAAAAAGAAATATGGAAGCTTCACTGCAGCATTTTCTTTTAAATATTATCAACTGGGGACTTAATATTCTTTTGTTTATTGTTGTTGTAACTCAGCTTGGAGTACAGACTTCCGCGTTCGTCGCAATGATTGGTGCCGCAGGTCTGGCAGTAGGTTTAGCTTTACAGGGATCCTTAACGAACTTTGCAGGAGGAATCTTAATTCTACTATTAAAACCTTTTAAGATTGGTGACTTTATTTCTACCAATTCAGGGGTTTCAGGAACTGTAGATGCCATAGATATTTTTCATACGAAACTGATCACGCCACAAAACCAACTGATAGTAATTCCAAATGGGGTAGTATCAAATAACAGCATTACCAATTTTACCCAACTGGGAACAAGAAGAACGTCATTGGATATTGGCGTTGCTTATGATGCAGATCTTAGACAGACCAAGGACCTTTTAATGAATGTTATTAAGAACAATCAATATGCACTTGCAGTACCAGCTCCACAGGTAGTAGTGACAGAGCTTGGAGACAGCGCTGTCAATATCTCGGTAAGAGTAAGTACTTCCACAGAAAACTTCTGGACGATGAACGAAGAGCTAATCATCGGTTGTAAAGAAGCTCTCGATAAAGCAGGAATCGGAATTCCTTTTCCACAAAGAGATGTACACATTTACAATCAATAATTATATTTAATTTTTTTAAGAAGCTCCCGCATTATTGTAATGTGGGAGTTTTTACTTCTCTTTTCTAGAATATTGCTGTAAAAAATCTAATAAAATTTTATATTCATTCTTTTTAAACTCAGGTTCTGTAAAAATGAAATTAATATTTTTATTAACCATATTTAAAATAAGGTATTGATTAACCATTTTATAATGGGTCTTCTCCCAAACACAATTGATGGTATTGAATGGATTTTTAACAGTAATACTATCCTTGTGAAGGGTTATAAAACTTATTTCAGCATGTTTGTTTCTAAGATTTTCAATTTGTTCCTCTATTAAATTGAAGGTTTTATTTTTGGCACTGAAATATTGATATAAAAGAAGAAAAATATATCCTGCAAATAAGAAACTACCATATTTAAAAATAACGGAAACAGGACCAAGATTCATAGATTTTAAAGGAAAAAATCCTAGTGCCATGAATAGAACAGCATATATGATTGCTTTTTTTAGTTCAACCAAATGCTTTTTCCATGTATACTGAAAGAAAAATTTCTGATTTTCTCTTTCTATGTTTTCATTGAAATATAACTGTAATTTGATTGAATCATCCAGGGGTAAAAGCTTTGAAGGCAAAAATAAAGAAATTAATCAATATTTTGCAGTAGTTCCAAAGCCTTCATCATATCGATTCCTTTCCCCAAAACCGGTTTAAACAGATCTCCTTTCTCCTTAATTCTTTCAAGGGCATTGTTAATAGTAAAATCTGTTGGTTTCAGGCCTGGTTTCACCTCGTCCCATTCCAGTGGCATGGAAACTGATGCTCCGGGTTTTGGTCTGAGGCTGTAGGCGCTTGCGAGTGTTTGTCCTGTTCTGTTCTGCAGATAATCAAGATAAATTTTTTTGTTATCCCTTTTCTGCAGGCTTCTTTCCAACGTTGTAATCTTAGGCAGTTTTTCGTTTACCTGTTTCATGAGAATATGGGCGAAATCTTTTACCTGGTCAAAATCATATTTACCTCCCATCGGAATATAAGTGTGAATTCCCGTACTCCCGGAAGTTTTGCAGTAGCCTTTTATTTTAATTGATTTTAAAACTTCATTCACCTGCAGCGCTGTTTCAATTACCTCATCAAAAGTATTCTTTGAAGAAGGATCCAGGTCTAACACCAGATAGTCAGGATGCTCAAGATCCGGTAATGAACTGTTCCACGGATTAAGATCTATACAGCCTAAATTATTCAGATAGGCTAAGGTTGCTTTGTCATTGCAGTAAATATAATCAATGTATTTATCATTCGATTCAGAATATACCTGGGTGGTTTTTATCCAGTCAGGAACATGATCTCCTGCATCTTTCTGATAAAAGCTCTGTTCTTCAATTCCATTGGGAAAGCGGTTGAGAGAAAGCGGACGATTTTTTAAATAAGGTAAAATATATCGGGATACCGATTGGTAATATTCAATAACATCTCCTTTCGTAATACCATCTTCAGGAAAATATACCTTATCCTGATTGGTAAGCTTTACAGGATGCTTATCTAAGGTAACTTCTTTCTCTTTCTCAGAAGTCTTTGTCTTTTTTGGTGAAGCTTTCGTATTCATATCTTTAGATTTTTCGGTGAAGGATGGATCTTTAATGTCTTCCGAGCTTTTGTCCTCTCTGATGGTAATAAAAACCGGATGTCTGAAGATTCCGTCCTTGGTAATTTCAGAATATTTGATTTCACATACCAGTTCAGGTTTTACCCACGTTACCGGCATATTGGTTTTTGGAACTGTTTCGAACGGGGATGACTTTACAATTATTTTTTGAAGTCTCTCATACACTTCTTTTAAAGAAACCGTATTAAAACCTGTTCCTGTATGGCCACAGTAAGTAAGCTGACCATCGATGAATTTTCCTAATATCAGTGCTCCGAAACTTTCCCGCGATCCTCTGGGTTCTGTAAAACCACAAATAATGACCTCCTCTGTATTGGAAAATTTGATTTTAAGCCAATCGGTGGTTCTGTGATTTTCGACATACAGACTGTCTGCCCGTTTTGCAATCATTCCTTCCAGCTGCATTTCTTTCATTTGTTCAAAAAATTCAATGCCCTTTTCAGGAATATGATCGCAATATTTGATCCGTTCGGTTTCCGTTAATGCTTCTTTTAAAAGTTCTTTTCGTTGAATTAAGGGAAGATCTTCCGTAGAATGACCATTGAGCCATAGAAGGTCAAAAACCTGATAGGCAAGAGCCGCATCAGGATTGTCTCCAATTTGCTGCAAAAGCTGAAAATCAGGCTTTCCCTGATCATTATAGACCACAACTTCGCCATCCAGGATCATACTATGCTTTTGCTGGCTGAAATCCTCAGCAATTTTGTCAAATTTTGATAAAAAGGAAATTCCATTCCGGGAATAGAAAAGTGGAGCATCATGGCTGAGGTCTGCAATAGCCCTGTAACCATCCCATTTTATTTCAAAGATCCAGTCTTTATCATTGAAGGCTTCCTCTGAAAGCTTAGCCAGCATAGGTTTAATGAAAGACTTAAGCTTTTTTTCGTTCGTTAACGAATTGAAATTCCTGAAGGGTTTTTCAGAAGTTATGACTTCTTTTTTTCTTTTATTTTTAGGCTTTTTTTTTCCTCTAGAAATTGGGTGACCAGTGATTTTGGTGAAGTATTTTCCTCGGCATCATAAGGACTTTCTGCAAATTCATCCTTATGCTTGATAAGCAGCCATGAGTTGTCATCCGTATTTTTCATTTTAACCAGAGCAAATTCACCTTTCAGCTTTTTACCGTGTAAAATAAACTTTAAAGAACCGGCATGAAGTTCCTTCAGAAGTTCTTTTTCATCAGAAAGTTTAGAATTCTCTTCCAAAGGCTCATAGGTTCCGCTGTCCCATACTTCCACTTGTCCGGCACCATAATTTCCTTCCGGAATATTCCCTTCAAAATCTTTATAGTCGTAAGGGTGATCTTCTACCATCATGGCAAGACGTTTGTCTTTTGGGTCCAAAGACGGGCCTTTCGGAACAGCCCAGCTTTTCAGTACACCTTCCATTTCAAGCCGGAAGTCATAATGAAGTCTGGAGGCAGCATGTCTCTGAATCACAAAAATCAGTTTGTCTTTGCTCTTTTTTGTTTTCCCTTTAGGTTCGCTGGTTTCATCGAACTTTCTTTTGTTATGATAATCTTTGAGAGCCATTATGATGCAGATTTGGATTTAGAGGTATTCAGGCTGGCTTTTAACTGAGCCATAAGGTCAATCACTTTACCTTCTTTAGCAGGCTGAGCTTTTTGGGCTTTTACATTTTTGCCTTTTGCTTTCTGCTTGATGATCTTCATCAGCTCATCAGAATAGGTATCTTTATACATGGCGGGATCAAACTCCTGTGAAAGCTGCTCAATCAGGCTGACAGCCATCTTCAACTCTGCAGGTTTCGGAGCCTTCCGGGCAGGAATTTTTAAATCCGAATAATCTCTTATTTCCTGATCAAATCTTAAACGGTTCAAAACCAATATGTCGTCATTGTAAGGACGGATCATCCCAATGGCTGCGCTGTCACGAAGCACAAAAGTTCCAATTCCTACCATGGCAGTTTTTTCAAGAGCTTTTAATAAAAGTCTGTAAGCATTTTCACCATTTTTCTGAGGTTCCAGATAATACGGAGTCTCAAAATACATACTGTCTACTTCTACTTCCTTTACAAACTGGTCAATAGAAAGTATTTTTGTTTTTTCAGGGCTTGCTGCTTCGTAATCTTCTTCGTCAAGAACGATATATTTGTCGTCCATGAGATAACCTTTGACGATGTTTTCCCATTTAACTTCTTTCCCCGTATTTTCGTTTACCCGTTTGAAACGGATGTTTGAAAAATCAGATTTGTCGAGCATATCGAGATCCAATTTTGTGGTTTCCGTTGCGGAATAAATTTTAACAGGAATGTTGACTAATCCGAAGCCAATTGCGCCGTTCCAAATTGCTTTCATTGTCTTACGTTTTTAAAAATCAAGCAATTAATATGCCGACAGAAGCCCGTGTGGTACCTTTCGTGGACTTTGTTGTCAAATGACAATTGTTTTTATCCGCGACTTTTATACCTTTATATTTCCGCAATCCGTGGTTATATCAAAATATGGAAGAGCTTTTTACTTATATCAAAAAATTCGGAACACTGAATCCTCAGGATGAGCTGTTGATTGCTGAAGGAATTCAGGAAATAACGGTCAAAAAGGGAGATCCTTTCATAGAAGCCGGGAAAGTAAGTCAGAGAATTGCTTTTGTGAAGGAAGGTGTTTTCCGGTCTTTGTACTATAACAAGCAAGGTGATGATTTTACACGGTATTTTATTTATGAAGGACGATTTATTGGAGACTTTCAGGGCTTTACCGATCAGCTGCCGGCACATGAAGATATTGAAGCGATTACCGATGCTATATTGCTGGTCATTGACCGTGAGCATTTTAAAATCCTGGAAGAAAAAATTGCGGTATGGCCTATTTTGTTTGCAAGAATCCACGCTTTTGTAGTAGAAAATAAACTGAAGGTCGCCAGTATCATGCTCAATCAGGATGCAAAATCTCGTTACATTCATTTTTTAAATCATTATCCAGGGCTGGCCAACAGAGTTCCGCAATCTATGCTGGCTTCCTATCTTGGCGTGACCCCTTCTTCACTGAGCAGAATCAGGAGAAATATAGTGTAGGATTATTAATGATAGATGTTAATTGATTAATGATGTGAGTGGGAGAGTTGTGAATGGCTTCTAACCTCTGATATTTAGCTTCTCATTTCTGATCAGATCTCTTTTTATCAAATGGCAATGGTGTTTCCTGCTGACTGTCATAGCTTTGCTTCATAAAATTTAAAGTACGAATATGGATATTGTATTAGGACTACAATGGGGAGATGAAGGAAAGGGAAAGTTCATTGATCTGATCAGTGAAAATTACGACATTACAGCTCGTTTTAACGGCGGATCTAATGCTGGGCACAGCATTGAAAGAAACGGACGCAGAATAACGCTTAAAATGATTCCTTCGGGAATCTTTATGAATGGAGTGAAGAATATAATCGGAACCGGAACTGTTATTGATCCGGTAAGTTTTAAAAAAGAAATTCTGAATCTTCAGGTATTTGATAAAACCATTCAGCCGGAAAACAGTATCATTATTTCCCAAAAAGCACATCTGGTAATGCCAACGCATAAGCTTCTGGATATTTTTATGGAGGAAAGTCCCGGGTATACCACTATCGGAAGTACAAAAAATGGGATTGCCCAGGCGTATTCAAACAAAATATTAAGACAGAATCTAAGAGTAGGGGATATATTTTTACCGGATTTTCAAAGCAGAGCGCAGCATATTCTTAATAGAGATTACAAAATGCTGGAAGAGGAAGGAATGATTGTTCTGCCTGCTTTGGAAGAAATCAGTAAAGAGTTTTTTGATGCGGTGGAATTCCTTAAAAAATTCAGTTGTACAGAGACTGAAATTTATCTTAACACAGCTTTATCTGAAGGTAAAAAAGTATTGGCAGAAGGATCTCAGGCAGCCATGTTGGATATTGATCATGGTACCTATCCGTATGTAACGTCTTCCTCAACGACTGCATCAGGAGCGAGTAGCGGTTTGGGTGTTTCACCTAAAAAGATCGGTGAGATTTACGGAATAGCGAAAGCATATTGTACCCGGGTGGGAAATGGAGCATTTCCAACGGAACTCTTAGATGAATTTGGAGATGATCTCAGAATGAAAGGAAATGAATTTGGTTCCAATACAGGACGCCCGAGAAGAACAGGTTGGCTGGATTTGCCTGCTTTAAAATATGCAGTAATGATCAACGGAGTCACTCAGCTGGTTCTGACAAAAGCTGATGTTTTAAGTGGATTGAAATCTGTGGCAGTTTGTACCCATTATGAACTGGAAGATGGAAAAACAGTCGCTATTTCAGGTTTGCTTCCGGAAAACGGAAAACCCGTACTGAAATGGATGAATGGCTGGAATGCTGATTTTTCTGCAATGAAAAGTCCTTCTGAATTACCCGGTGAAATGAACGAATTTCTATCATTTCTGGAAACGGAACTGGGAATTCCGGTGGCTTATCTTTCTACCGGGCCTGGAAGAAATGAAATGTTGAAATTAATCTAATAAATAGTTCTCAAATAGAAAGAGGTTAGGAAGTTTATTTCCTAACCTCTTTTTTGTAAGAAGAAATTTAATTAACTTTTGTAAGGATAAAGCGTTGCTTTATAGAAGGCTGCACCGTTTGATCTGTAGTACCGATGACAATAGGAGTAAGATTGGTTGTTAAACCATCTTTTACTTCTAGCCTCAGTGCCGGCGCATTCTTGGGAGCAAATCCAAAACCATTATTTCCCAGATTGAATAATAACCATTTCTGAGAATCTGTATTAGCATTGGTTCTTAATTCAACAGCTGTTCCATTTGTTGTCCCATTACTTTTCACAGTTAAAACCTTTGCAGGATCCAATATTGATTTAATAATGTAATACCCATGATCTGATTTAGTGAAAGTAAATCTCTGGTTGTTCCCTGTAGAAGCTGAATACAGAATTATACCCGTGCCATCTGTAGTGGAACTTCCGGTAATATCTACATTTTTATCATTCGCTAAAGCTGTTGTCATCGTATAAGTTCCGTTGATTGCAGAACTGGCATTAACAGGTCCATATAAATGATTGATACCCGCATAATCACCTGCAGACAATCCTGTTCTTTGCTTGGTAAATGTAGATCCGTCCAGTTTGGTCATTACCGGTTGGCTTGCGTCTATAGCAAAGTCTGTAGACTGATACATCATGACTGAACCGAAATCAAATGCACCATGTCCTGCATAATCATTATAAAGATTGAAGTTATGACGGCTTCCTTCCACCGCTTTGTTAACATCTACAATGATGTACTGATCTCTATCTGGGCGGCACTGCTCATGCATGATTCCCATAGAATGCATTATTTCGTGAGCAATAATGGCGGGATAGGTAATGTTGTAAATTTTAATACCGTTAACTCTGTTTTTTTGCCATCCAAGCGGAGAACTGTTGGACGTTGTATAAGTAAAGGTGATATATTCTGTCTGGTTGGTCCGTTCAACAAACTGCATACTGGTTTGTGAAGAAATCATATCAAACGCTTTGTTGATATTGGTCAGGAATGTATTATAATTCTGAGTACTCAGAGTTCCCTGGCTTGGTAATGTATAATACACTGTTGCATTGGGCCATGTCTTAATAAAGGAACTTACAATGGTACTTTTTTCGGCAGTTGATATTTCAGGGTTGGCCTGCTTTTGTAATACACTAAACTGTTCGGGGCTAATCGTAATATCTTCTGCATAAAAGTATTCTCCATTTACTTCATTAATGTACGTGTATTTTTCGTCAATTAATAATTTGTGAATCTTTGCATTGTCCAGCTTTGTGGTTGTAGGATCTGTTGAATCAGTTTGAGGACTTTCAATGTCTGACCTACATGAATTCAGGGCCAGAACAAGGCATCCTGATAATAGTAATAGTTTGCTTTTCATATTATTTAATATTGGTTTGGTGATCAAGGTTTAAAATATGAACAGCTCTATTATTATCCTACGCATCAAATTATAAAAATACATCAATTCCTAAGTTTTGATTAAGTTCTTCATTATAATTCAGCTGTGTAATGTAAATATATTAATAAAAATGATATTTACATATAACATAATATAATGATTGTTTTGTTGTATTTTTATTTATAATGTGTATTTATTTCGTTAATAAAATTATTTTAATTTAATTTTTGCTGTTAAATTTTAAATTTAATTATTTCACGGATTTTTGATATAGTGTATTGAAATACATATTTTACCGGCATAAAGTTTATTTTGTTAGAAAATTGATAAGATATGCTGGAATTTTTAATATTCTTCGACTCTAAATAATACTATTTTTTTCCTATTATTTTTTTTAAATATTAGGGTCAGGATACAACGGGTCGATTAAGGCTTCCTGTAATACAGATATAAAAAAAGCGGGGAAAATACCCCGCTTTATGTTTATGCTTTTAAATTCAATTGTAATTCTAATTCGTCGAGCTGTGCATCGGCAATAGAAGCTGGTGCGTCAATCATTACATCTCGTCCTGAATTGTTCTTAGGGAAAGCGATATAATCTCTGATCACTTCGTTTCCGTCAAGAATCGCTACCAAACGGTCAAACCCGAATGCTAAACCTCCATGTGGCGGAGCTCCATATTTGAATGCATTCATCAGGAATCCAAACTGAGCTTCCGCTTCCTCTCTGGTAAATCCTAATAAATCAAACATTTTAGACTGAAGATCTCTGTTAAAAATTCTGATAGATCCTCCTCCGATTTCGTTTCCGTTCAGAACCATATCATAAGCGTTGGCTCTTGCTTTTCCTGGATCAGTTTCCAGTAAGTGGATATCTTCCGGTTTTGGAGACGTGAAAGGGTGGTGCATTGCATGGTATCTTTCAGTGTCTTCATCCCACTCCAATAGAGGGAAATCAACAACCCAAAGTGGTGCAAACTCGTTTCCTTTTCTTAATCCCAAACGGTTTCCAAGTTCCATTCTCAATGCTGAAAGCTGTGCTCTTACTTTATTTTCGTTTCCGGAAAGAATCAACATTAAGTCTCCTTCTTTTGCTCCGAATTTTTCAATGATTTTTGCTAAATCTTCCTCGTTGTAGAATTTGTTCACTGATGAGGTTTTTACACCATCATTCTGGAATTTTACCCAAACCATTCCTGAAGCTCCGATCTGAGGACGTTTTACCCAATCCACAAGTTCATCGATTTGTTTTCTTGTGTATTCTGCGCATCCTTCTACATTGATTCCGACTACTAATTCAGCGTCATCAAATATTTTAAAGTCTTTTCCTTTTACCAGTTCATTCAGTTCTACGAACTCCATTCCGAATCGGATATCCGGTTTGTCATTTCCGTATTTTCTCATCGCATCTGCGAAAGTCATTCTTGGGAAGTTTCCGAATTCCTGACCTGTAATATCTTTTAAAAGGGTTTTAGTCATTCCTTCAAATACGTTCATAACGTCTTCCTGCTCTACAAATGCCATTTCACAGTCGATCTGTGTAAACTCCGGCTGTCTGTCGGCTCTTAAATCCTCATCACGGAAACATTTCACAATCTGGAAATATTTATCCATTCCACCTACCATCAAAAGCTGTTTGAATGTCTGTGGAGACTGTGGTAATGCATAAAACTGTCCAGGGTTCATTCTGCTTGGTACAACAAAATCTCTTGCTCCTTCCGGAGTAGACTTGATCAAAACAGGTGTTTCCACTTCAATGAAACCTTCTTCAGATAAGTAATTTCTTACTTTTTGTGCCATCTTGTGACGGAAGATCAGTTTATCTTTTACCGGATTTCTTCTGATATCCAGGTAACGGTATTTCATTCTTAATTCTTCACCGCCATCCGTTTCATCCTCAATAGTGAAAGGAGGAAGCTGAGAATCGTTCAGAATAGTCAGTTTCTCTACCAGGATTTCAATTTCCCCTGTTGGAATATTAGGGTTTTTGCTTACTCTTTCAATAACTCTTCCGGTAGCCTGAATCACAAATTCACGGCCCAGTTTCTTAGCTTCTTCCATCAATTGTGCTGAAGAGCGGTCCTGGTCAAAAACCAGCTGGGTAATTCCGTAACGATCTCGAAGATCTACCCAAATCATAAATCCTTTATCACGGATAGTCTGTACCCATCCTGATAGTGTAACTTCTTCATTCAGATTTTTCAGAGATAGCTCTCCGTTGGTGTGTGATCGAAACATAATTATTTGTTTAAAGTTCAATGTTTAAGGTTCAATTCCGAACCTTGAATTTTTCGTTGGCAAAGATAAGATTTTTGCAGGTTTTATAAATAAAAAAAACTCCCTTTCGGAAGTTTCATATATTGTTTTTAGATTTTTTTAAATTCTGTTACCACCTTTTGCGATCAGAATTCTCTTTACTTCTTCGCTGCCTTTTGTTTCATCAGCTACTTCAAGAGGTGTTTTATTCTGACATTTTTTATTCACATTCGCTTTGCTATCCAAAAGGAAGTTGATAATATTCTTTCTGTCAGACATTACGCTGAAACCAAGAGGTGAATAAAGTATATTTCCAACAAGGAAACATTTGTTGTAATCTCCCGGGGCAAACTGTTTCTTAAATGTTGCTATATCATCAGAATAAATGGCTTTCATCTTTTCCTGAGTCATCTTCTGAGCAGATAACATACTGCCAGACAGTAACATTCCAAATAGAAAGGTAGTAGAGATTATTTTTTTCATAAGAATAATTTTTAAGAATATACAAATCTAAATTAAATTTTATTACCAATTGCTAAGTTTTGATAATAATTATCTTTCTATTCATTAGCTTATTCTCTTATTAATTATAAAATCGTAAAACTCCTGTTTTGCAGATTATGTTCTCCATCCTTATTCCAAAAGCTTGATGATATCAGGTTTTTCATATTTTTTGGCATAATCCAGAGCTGTATAACCGGACGATGTTTTAGTATCCTTCTTTACTCCATTTGCCAGGAGTTTCTTTGCAAATTCAGTGTTGCCATATTTTGCTGTAAACATCAATGGCGTTTTTCCGTCACAAGTCTTTTCTAAATCTGCCTTTTCATCAATCAGCTTTTGAAATACTTCTTTACTGTTCATTTTAATAGCTAGGCCTAACAACGTATAAGCATTGTTTTCAATTTTATAGCATGCATTCATGTTGTCTTTGTTGATGAGGTTGTTAAAATAAGCTGTATTATCGTACTTTAACATTTGTTTGTGCTCATTGGTGAGTTCCTGTGCTGTTGCTGCAATTGAAAATAGCACGAATGTGACAATAATTGTTTTTAAAGTTAGATAGAGTTTCATGTTATATATTTTTTATGGTTTAAATTCCAGTATATCTCCAGGTTGGCAATTCAATGCTGTACAAATGGCTTCTAAGGTTGAAATTTTTAATGCTTTGGCTTTTCCATTTTTTAAAATTGAAAGATTAGCCTGTGTAATTCCTATTTTTTCGGCCAACTCCTGGGACTGCATTTTTCGTTTTGCAAGCATTACATCAATATTGATTATTATCGGCATGATTATATAGTTAAGTCATTTTCTGATTGTAATTCATATCCCTTTTTAAAAAATTCTATAATAAAAAGTATAATAATTCCTAAGGTGAGATGGAGCAGTATAAATATTGGATCTATGCTGTATATAGATTGATCCATGAAATATAAAATAGTGCAATAAATGGGGATAAAGATTATATTAAGCACAGCAAAGAGTTTTAGATCCTGAATAACTTTTGTATTAAAAATAATCTCCGAACTCATTCCTTTGAAAATTCTAAACAAATAAAAAGTAAACAGACTGTAAAATCCGATGAAAAAAGAAATTGAAATAAAAGTGTGTAAGGTGTAACTTCCTTTAATAATAGAATCAGATAATGGTATTTTAAATTGAAAATCTAAAGAATCAGAAGCTGTTTTTGTTAATTCATTGTTGAAAATTCCAGTTTTAAAAGTTTCGGAAAAAAAATGAGTTCCCTGGTGTATATTAATATATATGATAACGAAACCAAAAATTATATAGCTTACATAGAGTAATTGAGCTATTGAGCCAGCCAACAGGATTTTATTTAAAACAGTGGAGATAGATTTTTCACCAATTAATTTCATGAGATATTTTATTTGTTGTAAATATATAATAATTTATCGTATTACGATAAATTATTATTGTAAAATTGATTTTATTTGATTTTACTTTACATGGGGATTACCAGAAAAAATATTAAAAACTTTTCATATGCGAACTTTTAATTGTTTTTGAATAGATACTTTTGCTAAGTAAACTAAAGAGAATCATGACAAAATATATTGAATTTTTGAAAAAAGCTTTCAGTGGTGAAGAAACTGATTTTACGAAAGTGAATATCAGAAGTGCTGTACTGCTTTTAGCAATTCCCATGATGCTGGAAATGGCTATGGAATCCGTATTTGCGCTTGTGGATCTTTATTTTGTCGGCCATCTGAAAGAAAGTGGGTTTGCTATTCAGACCGTAGGACTTACCGAATCTGTACTTTCCATAATGTATTCCATTGCGATTGGAATGAGTATGGCAGCAACAGCGCTGGTAGCAAGACGAATTGGTGAAAAAAATCCGGAACAGGCTTCCAGAAGTGCGGCGCAGGTATTACTCGTTTCATTTGCGATCACTTTTGTTTTAAGCTTACTCGGAGTATTCTTTGCTGAAGAAATTCTGATTCTGATGGGTTCAAAACCGGAAGCAGCAGCTTATGGGAAGGATTTTACCAGAATTATGATGGGAAGCAGCACGATTATTATGCTTTTATTTTTAATTAATGGTATTTTCAGAGGGGCCGGAAATGCAATGATAGCGATGAAAAGCTTATGGATAGCCAATATTGCCAACATTATTCTCTGTCCGATTCTGATAAAAGGCTTAGGACCAGTTCCTGCTTTGGGGCTTACAGGAGCTGCTTTGGCAACCACAATAGGACGTAGCATTGGGGTTATTTATCAGTTGTATCATCTTTTAGTAGCCGATACTCAGATAAGAATTAAACTTTCTTATTTTAAACCAAATTTTGAGTTAATTAAATCTATTATAAAAATTGCAACTCCCGGAATTTTTCAGTTTGTCATTGCTTCATGCAGTTGGATTTTCCTGGCGGAACTTGTAGCGACTACGGGAGGGGAAAATGCATCGGCAGGTTATCAGACTGCTTTAAGACTGATGATGTTCTTTATGCTTCCGGCATGGGGATTGAGTAATGCTGCCTCTACATTGGTGGGACAGAATATGGGAGCGAATGAAATGTTGAGAGCAGAACAGTCGGTGATGAAAACAGTAAAATATAATGTCATTTTTATGCTGATAGTAAGTATGATATTTCTTTTTATGGGTAATTTTTTAGTTGGGTTTTTTACTCAGGAAACTGCCATTAAAGACTTTGCCAAGAATGCACTTCAGATTATGAGTATAGGATTTATTTTCTATGGCATCGGGATGGTGATGATTAATGCCTTTAATGGAGCCGGTGATACATGGACTCCCACCTGGGTTAATCTTTTTGGATTCTGGCTGTTTCAGATTCCGCTGGCGTATTTTTTATCAAAATATCTTGATATGGGTCCAAAAGGAGTTTTTATCTCGATTCCTGCCGCAGAAACTTTAATTACCATTGTTGCTTTTGTTCTATTTAAAAAAGGAAAATGGAAGACGGTAAAAGTTTAAAAGGCTGGAAGATGTTCCTGGCAGCATTAAATGTTTAAACAGTCCTTTGTTAGCAAAATGAAAAAAGATAACTGATCTGCAGATTAAGAATCGAAATTGGTAACCTGATGGTAACTTCCAGCCTCCTCTTCCAGCTTCCTTCTTATTTTTATAAAACTTTAACAGCTTTATTAATTGGATTTTAGTATTGTATTTTTTAAATTCGTACAACAACAAATACATACTACTATGGGAAAAGGTGACAAAAAATCAAGAAGAGGAAAAATTAATTCCGGAAGTTATGGTAAAAGAAGACCTAAAAAAGCTTCAAAATCTTTTGCCGCTTCTGCAGAAAAATCTAAAAAGTAATTAAAAATAAAAAAGACCGAAGATGATATCTCCGGTCTTTTTTTATGAAAATTAAATTAATTATTTACCTCCCAAAATATTACCAAGGATGCTGCCTAAGCCGCCACCTTGTTGCTGGTTCCCACCGCCACCTAATACACTTCCCAAAATATCGTTCAGTGGATTTCCTGATGATTGAGATTGCCCGCCGCCGCCTCCGAGAACACTTCCAAGAATGTCATTCAAAGGATTAGACTGCTGAGCTTGTGCCTGATTGGAAGCATTTCCAAGGATTCCTCCTAAAAGATCTCCCAGGCCGCCCGCTCCTACATTACTCTGTTGTTTTTGCTGTCCGATATAACCCATTACTACAGGTGCCAGCATGGCAAGGATAGGACCAATTTTGTCTATTGAAATTCCTGTGTTTTGTGACAATTGGTTTTCAACAGTACTTTTTTGTCCACCGAAGATATGATCAAGAATAGATCCTCCTTCAGCCTGTCTTGCTTCAATTTGTGAAGCATCATTTAAAATACTTCCGTTATGGTCTTTATCTAAAGCATTATTTAAAGCTTCTGCTTCTTTAGCATCCTGAGATTTATTTCTGAGATAAGAAATGATAAGAGGTGTAGCAACAGCTAATAAGGCAATTACCTGGTTTTTGCTGATTCCGAATTTATTTTCAGCCTGTTCAGCAACCTGGTTGCCTGTGTTCCCTGTAAGTAGGTCAATTAAACTCATTTTTTGTGTTTATTTAGTATTAAGTACACCAAAGTTATCAAAAAATATGCCTCAGAAAATGACCGTTTCTCACAATTATTGTTAAAGTTTCTGAGAGCTGTTGAGAAGGTCTTAGTTTTTAATGATAGGAACATTTGAACATGCTTCTCCGAACATCAGAGATTTTACAATAGGTTTTAGCTGTTCTACCAGTTCTATATAAGCATTTTCAGGAATTTCTTTATCCGAACATCCTTTCACCAGTACTCTTTTTCCTCTCATTTCCTCAAAATCATGGGTCTGGATTGCATTATGCATTAAGATAACTTCCAGATCCTCGCGGTTTCCAAAAACCACTTTCTTTGCTACATCTGTAATTTTAGCTGTCAAAACAAAATAAGCCCAAAGAGGAATAATAGTGTCTACAGAATTGTAAATGTATATATATGCGTCTTTATATTGTTCCGTATCGATAGCATCTACCTTTTCACGGAAATCTTTTTCTTTCAGGATCATCTCCTGAAAAAGGAAATCTTTAAGGTCAATACCCTTTCTTTCCCCTTTTGGCAGTAAAGTGGTAAGGTCAAAATTGATAAGGCCGCTTTCTGCAACTTTATTCCGGATTTCAAATTCTTCTGACATTTTTTATCATTATCTTTGAACAAATTTACGAATTAAGATTATATCTGTCTTAATTTGTTCTCTATCCTTACTATAGAAATGAAGTATTATATTATTGCAGGAGAAGCTTCCGGTGATTTGCATGGCAGCAACCTGATGAAAGCCTTACAACAAAAAGATCCCAACGCGGAATTCAGATTTTGGGGTGGCGACCTGATGAAAGCTCAGGGCGGAACGTTGGTGAAACATTACCGCGATCTTGCTTTTATGGGATTTCTGGAAGTGGTGATGAACCTCCGTACCATTCTCAATAATATTAAGTTCTGTAAAGAGGATATTCAGAAGAACAGACCTGATGTATTGATCCTGGTAGATTATCCGGGGTTTAATCTGAGAATTGCCAGATTTGCCAAAGAACTTGGGATCAAAGTCGTTTATTATATTTCACCACAGCTTTGGGCTTGGAAAGAAGGGCGGGTAGAGATTATCAAAAAATATGTGGATGAAATGATGGTCATCCTTCCTTTCGAAGAAGATTTTTATAGAAAACATGGGGTTCACTCTCATTTTGTAGGGCATCCGTTGCTGGATGCTATTTCGGATCTGCAGGAAATCAGCATTGAAAAATTCAAAGCAGAGCATGGTTTGAACGAAAAAGAGATCATCGCATTGCTGCCAGGTTCCAGAGAACAGGAGGTAGAAAAAATGCTTGAGATTATGCTTTCCGTAAGACCGCAATTTCAGAACTATCAGTTTGTGATTGCCGGAGCACCAAGTCTTCCAAAAGAATTTTATGAGAAATATGTGGATGCCAATGTTCATTTTGTTTCTAATAAAACCTATGATCTGCTGAGATGTTCAAAAGCCGCTCTGGTGACTTCCGGAACTGCAACATTGGAAACTGCTTTGCTGAATATCCCTGAAGTAGTTTGCTATCGTGGAAGTAAGATTTCCTATGCTATTGCTAAAAGACTGGTTAAAAATATCAATTATATTTCTCTGGTTAACCTGATTATGGACAAAGAAGTGGTGAAAGAATTGATTCAAAATGATCTGAATACTAAAAACCTGGTAGAAGAGCTCAATAAAATTATATCAGGAGAGAAAAGACAGCAGGTTCTGAATGATTATCATCTTCTGAGAGAAAAGCTTGGCGGAAAAGGAGCTAGTGAGCACGCTGCTGACGTGATATTAAGATACAATTAATTATAAAAAAAGCATCCTTTGTGGGATGCCTTTTTATAATATTTCTCTTAAAGTATTGATTTTTTTTTCTTTTTCACTTATTGATTCAAGTTTAGTTTCTAGTTTTAAATTTAAATTACCTAGACTCTTTAAAAGAGCATCATTTTTTTTAGAAAGACTATTGAATAGACTTTCATACTTCTCATATGAAATTTCTTTTCTGTCGCCTATTATTGGAGAGCATTCGTTCTTTAATGTACGAATTTCTAAAAGCTCAAATCTGTAATTATCATTTTCCATCATAAGAATTAACCCAGGCAAGCCATTAAAAATAAAAGGACCTTCCTGAAAAGGTAAATCATTGGTAAACCAAGCGATCCATTTTTTGTTTTTATAAATCACTTCTGCTTGCTGACAATTATATTTTCCAATAGTTTTTTTTCCTTTTTTTATTATCCATTCTAGCTTAAGAGGTTTACTGGTCATAATGTTAAGTTCTCCTACCTTGTCGAATAATTTAATATCAAATGATTTATCTTTAAAAATAATCAACTCTGACCTAGACACTATGTCTTTAAAACAATATCCTGACTCATAAAATAAACTATAATCTTTTTCAAGATTTAAATCATAATCTGAAATAATAGTATTTTCTTTTATAAATCTATATTTTACTGTAAGATTTTGAGAAAGAATAGAAATGGAGCTAAAGAAGATTCCAATGAAAATTAATCTTTTGAATTTATTCATTAGAACGTTTATTTAACTCTGATGCAAAGAAAATTAAAGGCCCAATAATTGGCATAAAACATACAATTAAATGCCATATTAATCTTTTATGTGATTTCAATTTACTTATTTTAATAATTGCTATGCAAAAACTTAAAATAAGTAAGAAATAGAAAATTAAAAGTATTGTTAATGAAATATTCATCATAATTTTTATTATAATTTATCCTATAGGAGCAAATGATTTTACTGGTTTATTACCAGACGCTGCGCAGTGTGCTGCTGCCACACCATACATTATCACTGCACATTGTGGTGATAAATCACAAGTAATAGAACATGCTGTGTCGCTGTCGCAATTTTTCTTAATATAATCATACGTTTCTTTAATACAAGAAAGTTGATCTACTAATGATATTGAAGGATTAACAAAACCTAATTTAACATTATATTTTCCATCTACTTTTTGTGCATCAAAATGTGCAACAAGTGTACCATTTTCATCATATTGCTCTATGGAACCATTTCCAGTTTGATTGAGAAGCGTCTTCTCATATAATGCAACAGTATTATAAGGCATAAGTGTTACATAGTCAATCCTAGACCCATTACAAACTTGTAGACGTATTAGGTTTGAAGTTTCATTAATTTTAATAACTTCAGCCGTTTTCAAATCAAAATTTTCTTTCTTAATATTAAAGTTTTTAGAAATTTTTAAAAAACTTTCTGTTTTGAAAAAATCTTCAATTTGATTGGTAGGAACTGATTTTTTAGAAAGAACTATATCTTTCTTAGAATTAATGTTTGCTACAACAGTTATTGTTGGCATTGTTATCAATGCAAATGCTAAAATAATTTTTTTCATCATTTGTAAATATAAAAAGTTATGTTTCGAATGTAAGGTAAAGAATAGAATAATTCTAGTGAATTTTAGAATATTTTATTATGTTAATTGCTGATAATGAGTAATGTGTGTTTTTCGTGCAAAGCTCGATTTTTTTAAATTATTATTGAGTTTATGTGTTTAATCCATTTGTTTTTATAAGGGAAATTTCTTTTTTTAGAAAAAGAATTCTAAAATTATTTATCTTTACATTATAGTAATTAGACCAAAACTTAAAGGCTTAGAAGCATGAAAGAACATAAATACAGTATATTGCTGTGGTCATATTGAAAGTATAGTTCTTGCTGAGTTTCTGATTATTTAATTTTAACTATGAAGTATTGTACCCGTTTTTTGTTATTACTGACTCTCACATTATTTTTCTCAAACAGTTTTGCTCAGCAGAACACTCAAAGAGATAAAGTCCAGATATTTTATTACGGCTGGTACGCCAATCCTGCAACAGACGGAGATTATCAACACTGGAATCATGAGATCCTTCCGCACTGGAGCAATCCGAAGTGGAACAATCTGGGGCATCATAAAGGAGGAGATGATATCGGAGCTAATTTTTATCCTGCCCTTGGAAATTATAGTTCCAATGACACAAAGATCATTGAAAAACATATGGAAATGATCAAAGAATCCGGAGTGGGAGTGGTCGTTGTGAGTTGGTTGGGAAAAGATTCGTTTACAGATAAAAGTCTTATCAAATACCTTGATATTGCGGATCGGTTTGATTTAAAAATAGCATTTCACATTGAGCCATTTTATAAAAACACTTCAGAATTAAAAGAGCAGCTTTCTTATCTTGTAAAAACGTATTCCAATCATCATGCCTTCTATAAAAAGGAAGGGAAACCTCTGTTTTATGTCTATGATAGCTATAAAATTCCTAAAGAAGAATGGGTGAAAATACTATCCAAAGATGGAGAAAAAACAGTCAGAAATACAGATCTGGATGCTTTTTATATCGGGCTGTGGGTGGAGAAAGATGATGCAAAGTTTTTTGAGTCATCCGGCTTTGATGGTTTTTATACCTATTTTGCCAGCGAAGGATTTGTATATGGAAGTACAACTGCGAATTGGGATTTTATGGCCAACTTCGCTAAAGATCACCATCTGATTTTTATTCCTTGTCTGGGCC
Source organism: Chryseobacterium vietnamense (assembly GCF_031454475.1). Lineage (NCBI taxonomy): Bacteria > Pseudomonadati > Bacteroidota > Flavobacteriia > Flavobacteriales > Weeksellaceae > Chryseobacterium > Chryseobacterium vietnamense. Next base: position 168,942 of record NZ_JAVDQX010000002.1, read on the forward strand.
CTGGATATTCCGATACAAGAATCCGTCCATGGAATGAAGCCAATTTCAAAAGCAGAGATCAAGGAAAATATTATAAAAAAATGTTTGATGCTGCTGTGAAAGTAAATCCTGAATTTATTGGGATTACCTCATTCAATGAATGGCATGAAGGAACACAAATAGAGCCTGCTGTTCCTAAAAAGGCAGGTGATTTCAAATATGAAGATTATGGTAACGATCCTTTATTTTATATCAAAGAAACGAAACGTTTGACGGATAAATTTCTGAAAAAGAGATAGTATACTTTTAAATGTAATTTTTAGAAAAAAAAATTAAGCGTTCTGTTGACATTTTTATGGAAGACAGAACGCTTATTTAGTTTTTAAAGAGATCATGAATGTCCCATTCATTGCTTATTTTAAAAGGATAATTAATGGAAATTGAACAAGCAGCCTCTTCTTATTCTGGCAGTATGTTTTATTCTTGGAATTCTTTTTCAGGATAAAATGATATGGACAGAGATCATTGTTAATGGAGTTGTAATGATCTGTTCAGTATTGTTGATTTTAATCTGTTTTCATTCTTATTTTCTGCATAAAACCAAAACCATTTTTCTGATGCTTCTGTTATTTGGAGCAGGAATTGTTCTCCATTTCTATAACACCTCTTCACCCCATTATGAACTTTTGGCAAGGAAAAATGAAGTAGTTGCATTTAAGATCTCCCAGAAATTAAATTCTTCTGAAAAATATAGAAAATACGAAGGCTTAGCGCAGAGAGGAAATACATGTTTTAATGCCATTTTTTATGTTCCGAAAGATAGAGGAGAACTGGATTTTATTCACTATTACAAAGCTGAAGCTTACGTTACGCAACCTCAGGTTTCATTATATGATTTTCAGTTCGATTATGCTAAATATCTCAAAAGAAAACATATCGATTACCAGATTTATCTTTCAAAAGAAATGGTATCTGCGGAACGGAATGACTTAACGTTGGCAGATCAGCTTAAGCAATATAGGTTTGCTGTTCTTAAAAAAATTGATAAAACAAAAATTTCAGAAAGAACTAAAGAATTTCTGAAAGGCATTATTCTGGCAGATCGGACGGAAATTGATGCAGACACTGTAAGAGATTTCAATAAGTCCGGACTGGTTCATTTTCTGGCTATTTCCGGAACTCATATTGTGGTTGTTTTTGGGGTGTTCTACTTTTTTCTGATTCGATTTGCTCCTTTGCAATGCAGAAAATATGCTGTTATTTTCAGTTTGATTTTTATCTGGTTCTTTGCTGCTTTTATAGGATTTGGTAATTCAGTACTGCGGTCCTGTATCATGTTGAGTGTATATTTTATTTTTGTTTTACTTCAGCGAAAACCAGATCTGCTTCACTCATTAGCCTTGTCTGCTTTTTTTATTCTAACCGGAGATACGCAACAGCTTTTTGATGTGGGCTTTCAGCTTAGCTTTCTGGCTGTTTTAGGAATTTATTGGCTGAACCAGCCTCTGCTGAAGTACTGGCCAAAACAGGATAATTATGTTAAAAAACTTCTCTTTAACACGATTACAATATCTTTGTCTGCGCAGCTGGCAACACTTCCTCTTGTATTGTATTATTTTCATCAGTTTTCACTGATATCAGTCATTGCCAATTTTGTTATTGTTCCTTTCTCTGAGATAATTATTATTTTCTCTTTTTTAATGACGGTTCTTATTTCTTCTGGAGTTGATTTTGAATTGATAAATGTTGTGTATAATGAGGTGATTCAGATTTTACTGGAGATGATTCATTGGTTTGCTGAGGTTGATGTACTGTTCTTTGAAAATATTCCAATGAATGGAATAGAAGTGATGTCAGCATCAGTGTTTGTATATTTATTAAGGCCGGCAATACTCAAATTCAATGTAAAAAACAGGATGAGACTGGTGACGGTAGCGTTGCTGTTTCTGATAATAAGAAGTGGAATCACGGCTTTTGAAAATCAGAAAGAGGAGATATTGGTTCATCATTTTAATAAAAATAAAATTTTTTCAGTGAAAAATGGCGGCAGAGTCTGTTTCTGGATTTCGGATATGAAAAATAAGACAAAGATTTTACAGTATATAATCAATCCGTATTGTGCTTCGAGGAGAGTAGACCATTTTGAGATAAAAACCTTGTCACCTACCATTCAAAAAGTAGTTTTCAGAGACAAAATTTATAATCTGAAATGACGGTTCTGAATTTACCCATTTTCCTGTATTTATAATGGGTGAAAATCTTATTTAGAAACATTACAAACTGTCTATTTGTGAGATTTCTCACTTTTCGATATTGTTAAACTTTCTTAATTTTGTGGAAATTCAAATTTAAACTTATATGGCAGGTTTAACGAGTTCTACGATAGGTAGAAAATACGCTATGGCATTATCAGCTATGTTTTTGCTGATTTTTCTTATACTGCATTTGACAACCAATTTGTTATCAGTTCTAAACAAGGATGCATTTAATACAGCATCTGACTTTATGGGCTATAATCCTTTTGTGCAGTTCTTAATGCAGCCTATTCTTGGTTTTGCAGTAATATTCCATTTTGTAATGGGATTTGTCCTTGAAATCAAGAATAATAAAGCGCGTCCGGTAAAGTATGCAGCTAACAACGCATCAGTGAATTCTTCATGGATGTCCAGAAATATGATTATTTCGGGAGCTGTTATTTTAGCTTTCTTGGCGCTTCACTTATATGATTTCTGGCTACACGAAATGAATTACAAGTATGTAGAAGGATTAACTCCTGATGCTGAACGTTTCTGGCCTGAGCTTCATGAAAAGTTTGCTGATCTTTGGAGAGTGGCATTGTATGTAATTTCTTTTGTTCTATTGGGATTACACTTAGCTCACGGGTTCCAGTCTTCATTCCAGTCTATCGGTGCTAGACATCCAAAATATACGCCGGTGATCAAAGCTTTCGGGACATGGTATTCCATCCTTATCCCTGCAGGATTTATCATCGTAGCAGTTTTCCATTTTATAACTCAATAATATCAATATACTAGTATGAGTAAATTAGATTCAAGAATTCCAGCGGGTCCTCTTAAAGACAAGTGGAAAAATCATAAAGACCATATGAACCTTGTTGCACCAAACAACAGAGATAAGATTGATATTATTGTTGTAGGTACAGGTTTGGCAGGAGGTTCTGCTGCAGCTACATTGGCTGAGCAAGGATACAACGTAAAAGCATTCTGCTACCAGGATTCTCCAAGAAGAGCACACTCTATTGCAGCTCAGGGAGGGATCAACGCAGCTAAGAATTACCAGGGAGATGGTGACTCTACTTACAGATTATTCTACGATACCATCAAAGGTGGTGACTATAGAGCCAGAGAAGCTAACGTTTACAGATTGGCTGAAGTTTCTGCAAATATTATTGACCAGTGTGTTTCCCAGGGGGTTCCTTTCGGGAGAGATTACGGCGGTCAGCTGGATAACCGTTCATTTGGTGGGGTTCAGGTAAAAAGAACTTTCTACGCAAAAGGGCAAACAGGGCAGCAGTTATTATTAGGTGCATATTCTGCAATGAGCCGTCAGATCGGTAAAGGAAGAATCAAGATGTACAACCGTCATGAGATGTTAGATCTTGTTATTGTTGACGGAAAAGCAAGAGGAATTATCGCAAGAAACCTTGTAACAGGTGAAATTGAAAGGCATTCTGCTCACGCTGTTGTAATTGCATCAGGAGGATACGGAAACGTATATTTCCTTTCTACCAACGCAATGGGATCAAACGTGTCTGCAGCGTGGAAAATTCACAAGAAAGGTGCTTACTTCGCAAACCCTTGCTACGTACAGATTCACCCGACTTGTATTCCTGTTCATGGAACACAACAGTCTAAATTGACTTTGATGTCAGAATCATTAAGAAACTCAGGAAGAATCTGGGTTCCTAAGAAAATTGAAGATTCTGTAGCGATCAGAGAAGGTAAATTAAGACCTGAAAATATTAAAGAAGAAGATAGAGATTATTATTTGGAAAGAAGATACCCTGCATTCGGTAACCTTGTACCTAGAGACGTTGCTTCCAGAGCTGCTAAGGAAAGATGTGATGCCGGATTCGGAATTGAAAATAATGATACTCAGGAAGGTGTTTACCTGGATTTCTCTACTGAGATCATGAAAAAAGGTAAAGAAGCCGCTATCGAAAAACATATTCATAATCCTACAGATCAGCAGATCTATGATTTAGGTAAGAGCTGGGTAGAGGAGAAATACGGTAACTTATTCGTGATGTACGAAAAAATTACTGCTGATGATCCTTACAAAACTCCAATGAAGATCTATCCTGCAGTTCACTATACCATGGGTGGTGTATGGGTTGATTATAACCTTCAGTCTACAATCCCTGGATGTTTCGTAATCGGTGAGGCTAACTTCTCAGATCACGGAGCCAACAGACTTGGGGCTTCTGCATTGATGCAGGGTCTTGCTGACGGATATTTCGTACTTCCTTATACTATTGCGGATTATCTTTCTGCAGATATCAGAACAGGAACTATTCCTACTAATTCAGGAGCGTTTGACGAGGCTGAAAAAGGAATTAAAGATAAAATTGATTTCTTCTTAAACAATAAAGGAACTCATTCTGTAGATTATTTCCACAAACAATTGGGGAACATTATGTGGAATAAAGTGGGGATGGGAAGAACTCCTGAAGGATTAAGAGAAGCAATCAAGGAAATTGAAGAAGTAAGAAACAATTTCTGGAAAAATGTAAAAGTACCGGGAGAAGGAGAAGGTATGAACACTGAACTTGAAAAAGCATTCAGAGTAGCAGACTTCCTTGAACTTGGACAATTAATGGCTATCGATGCACTACACAGAAATGAATCTTGTGGTGGACATTTCCGTGAAGACCATTCAACTCCGGACGGAGAAGCGGAAAGAGATGACGTAAACTACAAATACGTCGGAGCTTGGGAATATCAGGGTGACGATATCAACGCTGAAGTGTTGCATAAAGAAGAGCTGATATATGACAACATCGAGGTTAAAACTAGAAGTTATAAATAATCTCCAACCTAAAATATAACATTATGAGTGCAAAAAAAGGCTTACATCTTACGCTGAAAATTTGGAGACAAAAAAATAGTAAAACTAAAGGTCAGTTTGAGACCTATAAAATATCAGATGTATCTACAGACTCTTCATTTTTGGAGATGTTGGATATCCTGAACGAAAACTTAATTAACGAAGGAAAAGAACCTATTGCTTTCGACCACGACTGTCGTGAAGGAATCTGCGGTATGTGTTCTCTTTACATCAATGGTAGAGCTCACGGGCCTGATACGGGTATTACAACTTGTCAGCTTCACATGAGAATGTTCAAAGATGGCGAGACAATCGTTATTGAACCTTGGAGAAGTGCTGCTTTCCCTGTAATCAAGGATTTGATGGTAGACAGAAGCGCATTCGACAGAGTAATGGCAGCTGGAGGGTTTATTTCTGTGAATACTTCCGGTAATACGCTGGATGCTAACGCAATCCCTGTTCCTAAAGAAGATGCAGATAAAGCAATGGATGCTGCTGCTTGTATCGGTTGTGGAGCTTGTGTGGCTACCTGTAAAAACGGATCTGCAATGTTATTCGTTGGAGCAAAAGTTTCTCAGTATGCATTACTTCCACAAGGTAGAGTAGAAGCTAAGAGAAGAGTTCTGAATATGGTGAAAGCTATGGATGAAGAAGGATTCGGAAACTGTTCAAACACCGGAGCATGTGAAGTAGAATGTCCTAAAGGTATTTCTCTTGAAAACATCGCAAGAATGAACAGAGAATATATGGCTGCTCTTGCAGATCAAGGATAGAATTGATTCAAATACATAAAAAATCGCCTTCATTTCTGGAGGCGATTTTTTTATGTGAAAGATGATCCTGTTAAAGTTTGTTAACTTATTAGCTGATCTTCGTTATTCTTTATTTATTAAGTATATATTTGGAAGGTAATTGAATCGTTTCTGAAAAAACTTTCAATACTTTTTACCTTCAGAAAGATGGTCTTCAATAATTGGAATATCCCTTTTGAATGGTAATAAGAAAATTTTTAAAAAAAATAATTAGAGTGAATTAACAAGCCCTAAAAAGCGTATTTTTGTGTAATATTAAAAATTGAAATGAAAAAATATCTTTTATTGTTTATCATCACATTCTTTGTGATGTCTTGTTCAAAAAAAGTAGAAGTAAAAGGAAAAATTACTGGAAGCTCACCATTAGAAAGAATTGAATTTGTAGAAGCTTCAGGAGTAGGAACCCTGCCTTTGATTAATATAGGTCTTGATAAAGACGGAAACTTTTCAGGAAATTTTGATGCTCCTAAAGATGGAATGTACGTAATCAATTACGCTGGCAGACAAAGCCTGATCTATCTTGAAGGTGGGCAAAAAGTGAATATCTCAGGAAACGGAGCTACCTTCCCAAATGAATATGTGATTACCGGAGATGCTAAAAAGAATAATGATTTCCTTACGGCAAGCATGAAGTTTCTTGCAGAATATGGGGGTAAAGTTAATCTGCCTGTATTAATGAGTGGAGATGAAGCTGCATTTTTGAAAGGAATGCATAAAATTGAAGCAGATATTAATAAAAATGTAGATGACCTTGCAAAGAAAAATAATCCAAGTAAAGGATTGTTGGAATGGAAGAAAAACGATGTGAAAGTAACCATTCTTAACTTGCTTGCGAACTATGAAATGTCTCACGGTCCAATGTCTGGAAATCCTTCTTTCAAAGCTTCTAAGGCTTTCAAAGATTACGAAACTCAGCTAGAAACAGACAAAGATGCAATGGTGAAAACCATTCCTCTTTACAGACAATACCTTCTTGTAAAAATGACTCCTGATTTCCAGAAATATGCTGAAGCAAACAGCAAAGGAAAAACAGGGATTACAACTTCTGAGATGTTCGCTCAGTATTTAAAAACAAAAAAAGATTTATCGCAAACTGCAAAAGATTATCTTCTTGCCTTTGTAATGGCTCAGGCTGATATTCATCCAACGACTCCGGCTGCCAATATTGACAAGATTAAAAAGATCATCGATTCAGATATTAAAGATGCTACTATTAAAAGTGATCTTTTAAAAATGCAGGTTGCCATTACAGGACTTAAAATAGGGGATGCAGCTCCTGAAGCATCATTAGCAAAACAAGACGGAAAATCATATCAGCTTTCTGAAAACAAAGGAAAACCTTATATGTTATTCTTCTATGCTTCATGGAATCCTTACATCAGCGAAGCTACAGTTCCTGTATTAAAAGAAGTAGTAAACTTTTATAAATCTAAAATGAATTTTGTGTTTGTAAACGTTGATGATACAAAAGACCAATTCATTAAAACAAGTAATTCTTTATTAAAAGGAATTCAGGGAGTAAATGTATATGGAGAAGGAGGATTGAACTCAGATATTGCTAAGAAATATGGAGTATACGGATTCAAATTACCTTGCTTTGTAATTATTGATAAAGATGGTAAAATTGCCAGCAGATCTTTCGTAAACCTTGGTGAGCAGGAATTGGTAACGATTCTTGACAAGCAGACAGGCCTTTCGGCTCCGAAAGTAGATCCTAATGCACAAATGCAGCCGCAACTGCAGCTTGATCCATCTGCAATGCAGCAAGCGCCACAGCCAGCAAATCCACAGCCGGCGCCAACAAAATAATAAACTTTAACACAGTATAGAAACCTTATCTTCGGATAAGGTTTTTTTTATTGTATTTTTGCAAACTGGAACGTAAAGGTTTCAATTAGGAAAATAGAAAATTTTAGAATGAGTAGGAAGAAAAAAAGAGATCTGACTCTTGAAAATATAAAATTGTTGACTGCCGGAGCAAAAGGCGTAGCAATAGGAAAAACAGAGGAAGGTAAAACGGTCATGGTGACAGGAGCAATTCCAGGAGATATTGTGAATGTGAGAGTGAAAAAAGCGAAGTCAAAATACTATGAAGGCGAAGCGATTGAAATTCTTGAAAAATCACCGTACAGAGTAGAGCCTAAATGTATTCACTTCGGTACTTGCGGAGGGTGCAAATGGCAGAATATGAGCTATGAAAAACAGCTTGATTTTAAACAGGAAGAAGTATATAACAATATTAAAAGAATCGGAGGAATTGATGAGTTTGAAACCGTGCCAATTCTAGGATCTGAAGAACAGTATTTTTATAGAAACAAAATGGAGTTTTCTTTCTCCAATGCAAGATGGCTTACTCAATATGAAATCAGTTCCGAAGAGAATTTCGGGAGCAAGGACGCTTTAGGTTTCCATATTCCGGGAATGTGGAGCAAAATTCTTGATTTGAAAGAGTGTTTCCTTCAGGAAGATCCTTCCAATGCTATCAGATTGGCTGTAAAAGAATATGGCGTTAACACTGGCCTGGATTTCTTTGATGTGAGAAATCAGGAAGGTTTCCTAAGAACCTTAATGATGAGACAGAACTCAAAAGGAGAGTGGATGGTTCTTTTTCAGCTTTATAGAGAAGAAAAAGAAAACAGAGAAAAGCTTTTCGAATTCTTATTGGAAAAATTCCCTCAGATTAAAACGTTGGTATATGCCATCAATCCTAAACAGAATGACTCTATCTATGATTTAAATATCAATGTGTATTTCGGAGAAGGTTACCTTATGGAAGAAATGGACGGGCTGAAGTTTAAGATAGGACCGAAATCATTCTTCCAGACCAACTACAAACAAGCGTTGGAACTGTATAGAAAAACATTGGAATTTGCAGATCTGAAAGGTGATGAAGTAGTGTACGACCTTTATACAGGAACAGGGACAATTGCTCAGTATGTAGCAAGAAATGCAAAACAGGTAATCGGAATAGAATCTGTACAGGAAGCAATAGATGCGGCAATAGAACATGCTGCATTGAACGGTTTAACAAACACAACATTCTACTGTGGGGATATGAAAGATATTTTCAATGATGAATTCATGGCCAACCACCCTAAAGCAGATGTATTAATTACAGATCCACCAAGAGACGGAATGCATCAGAAGGTTGTAGAACAGATCCTTAAGCTTTCACCGGAAAAAGTAGTTTATGTAAGCTGTAATTCAGCAACACAGGCCAGAGACCTTGCTTTGATGAAAGATCATTATACTTTAGTAAAAATATTACCGGTTGATATGTTCCCGCAGACACACCATGTAGAGAACATTGCATTACTGATTAAAAAATAAATTTATTTAAATTTGAATTTCAAATCTTAATATGAAGTACTTTAAATTTCTCATAGCAATCTGCTTTTTAGGAATGCTTGTTTCCTGTGGAGGCGACGATGATATTTGTGAAAGTGGAGAAGGAACTCCCAGAATGAAGGTGGCTTTCAGATCTATGGATAGTGGAAAAGAGAAGACACTGGATACCCTTTATGTAGCCGTAGACTATGGTGCCGGAAAAGTACAGTTGGGTAAACTTGCAAAAATTGATTCCAGACTCATTCCTTTGCGGGTAGACAATTCGCCTTATACAGATGTTTATTTCAAACTTACATATGATGGTGCAGAGTCTAAAGTAAGGATTAAGTATACTACAAAGTCAACTTATGTATCTCCGGGATGTGGAATCAAAAAGTCATATGAGAATTTAAGTTCAGAATTATTAACTCCTAATCCGGTACTAAAACTGGAGGCCGGGCAAAATCAAATAGAGAATGAAGACAAGACTAATCTTTACCTTTCTTTTTAGTTTATTTGGAATAATAAGCTGGGCACAAGACAAAAAAAAGGAAGCAGAGAAGAAGGTTCACGAAAAATATGAGCCTAATTTTATGGTTGGCCTTGATGTATTGAATACCGGAGCCGGATTTTTTTCGGATAGAAAACTGTATCAGGGATTTATCTCTTCAAAGATCAGGGGAAATGTTCATGCCATTGCAGAAGCGGGTTTTGAGAAAAACGTATATCAGAAGAATGGATATGATGCTAAAGCAAACGGTCCTTTTGTTAAGTTAGGAGCATTCTATATGCTTGCAAAAGATGCTGAAAATGAATTCAATGGATTTTATGCCGGAGGAAAAGTGGCAGGATCATTTTATAATCAGGAATATATGGCGGTTCCCGTTCGTGGATTTGGGGGAAGTAACTCCTCCGAAGCATTTCCTTCATCCTCTCAGTCTTCTTTCTGGCTGGAAGGAACTATAGGAGGAAGGGTGCAGTTATTCAGTTCCAATTTTTATATAGATGTAAATCTTCAGCCAAGATATATGGTATATACTTCCAAGCAGGATGACATCTCTCCCATGATTGTTCCCGGTTTTGGAAAAAGCTCTTCAAAGTTTAATATGGGATTTGCATGGAATATCGCTTATAAGTTCTAGAAATATTATTCCTAAACTTTTACAATAGATAAAATACAAACTTTAGAATATTCTAAAGTTTGTATTTTTTTTAATGAATATGCTTGTTGGATGTATAATATTAAAAAATATTAAGTTATTTTATCTCTGTGAGTTGTAAAATAGTTATATTTGGCGGAAATTATAATTGTGTTTTAATTTATGAAAAGAGTATTTACTGCTTTAATGTTTACTTTTATAGGAGGGGCAGTGTTCGGGCAATGGACACCCACTTCTCTTAAAAAAGGAGACGATAACAAAAGAAGTACAGGATTTAGAGTAGATCAATCTAATGTAAGAGGTAACGGGTACTATAAATTGGACCTGAACTTACTGAGATCTCAGCTGAAGAATGCACAGGAAATGGGAACAAATGCCACTCCTGTAGTAATTTCTCTTCCTACCATGAGTGGGAAGATTGAAAGGTTTAATGTATACAGTTTTCCAGTAGTTGTAAAAGAACTGGCAGATAAGTATGAATTAGGATCTTATGTTGGAACAAGTGTAGATGACCCTACCAAATACTTAAGATTCAGTATCGCTCCTAATGATTTTCAGTCAATGATTATCCATGGAGATAAATATGAATTTATAGACCCTACATCCGCAGATAAAACAGTGTATGCTGTTCATCCTAAAACAAAAAAGGAAAAGAACGGTTTCTTATGTTCTACAGATGAATCTCCTGCTGCTAAAAAGGAAATAGATGCTCTATTGAAAAATGGACAGTCGTTCTCTAATCAGCCAACAACTTTTAACAAAAGTTCTGACAAGAAATACAGAACAATGAGACTGGCAATGTCTGTTACAGGTGAGTATACGCAATACTTTATGACCCTTGCCGGGGTACCTGCTACTGCTACCGATGATCAGAAAAGAGCTCCTGCGCTTGTTGCCATCAATAATACTCTGACCAGAGTAAATGGAGTTTTCGAGAAAGATTTTGCATTGCATTTGAATTTACAGAATTTTCCGGGTGTAATTTATATTGATCCGAATAACGATCCATATGCAGCTGCTGCAACGGGATCACAGGGAGCCTGGAACACACAGCTGCAAGCAGCTTTGACAGCCAATGTTGGAAATGAAAACTATGATATCGGACACTTATTCGGTAAATCCGGAGGCGGAGGAAACGCAGGATGTATCGGATGTGTATGTATTAATCCTACATCTTCAGTTCCTAAAGGAAAAGGTTCAGGATTTACTTCTCCGGCAAACGGAATTCCATCAGGAGATAGCTTTGATATCGACTATGTAGCTCACGAAATGGGTCACCAGTTAGGAGCTAACCATACTTTCTCTCATAATCTTGAAGGAAGCGGGGTAAATATGGAACCTGGTTCTGGATCTACCATTATGGGATATGCTGGTATTACGGGTCCTGATACAGATATTCAGGCTAACTCTGATCCTTATTTCCATAAAGCAAGTATCGGTCAGGTTCAGGCTAACTTAATTGCAAAAACCTGTGATGTAGAAACTACCGTTACCAATAATCCACCGGTAATTACTGATCTGCCAACATATACGATACCTAAAGGAACTGCTTTTGCATTAACAGGTACTGCTACAGATCCTGAAAATGATCCAATGACTTATTCCTGGGAAGAAGTAGATGATGCTGCAGTTTCTATTGATAAGTATAATTTAGGAAATACAATCTCGGGAGCTTCATTCAGATCTGCTGCTCCAAGTACAAGCCCTACAAGATACTTCCCGAAATTTACATCTGTAATGAACGGAGTACTAAATAATGCAAACAATACCTGGGAAGCGGTATCTACTACTGCAAGAACTACAAATTTTGCATTAACTGTAAGAGATAATAATTCCAATGTAGCTCAACAGCAATCTGCTTTTAAAGTTCAGACTATTGTTGTAGGAGATAATGGTCCTTTCAGATTAGCGAACCAATATGCTGATGTGAATACCCCAACTCCGGTTCAATGGATTGTTGCAAATACTAATGCAGCACCTTATAATGTTACAAACGTAAAGATTGACTATACTACAGATAACGGAACAACCTGGACTGTACTATCTGCTTCAACACCTAACGACGGATCTGAAAACTTTACTTTCCCTTCTTCATTGAATGGTCAGACTATTAAAGTAAGAGTTTCTTCAATAGGAAATGTTTTCTATGCAGTAGGACCTGTTACTATTGCACCTCTATCTGCTTGTAGCAGTGCTGCACCAACTAACGTTGTGGTAAGTAACATCACGGTGTCTTCAGGAAGTGTATCTTGGATGTCTTATACCGGAGCAACTTATAAGGTACGTTACAGAAAAGTAGGAACAACAGTTTGGACTGAAGCTGATACAGCGGTTCCTTCTATCAACCTGAGTAATCTGATTGATGGTACAACCTATGAAGTTCAGGTAGCCTTAGTTTGTGGAACAACAGTAGGTACATATTCTACTTCTGTAAACTTCAGTACACCAGCACTTACTTATTGTACAGCTGCTACAGCTAATGCAAACTATGAGTATATTGCAAATGTAACCCTTGCCAACGTAAATAATACTTCTTTAAATAGTACCTATACAAACTATACAACGAATTCAGCTCTTCAGATTAACTTAACAAAAGGAAATACTTATCCTATGTCTGTTACTGTAGGTAATCCTGATGTTGCAGATTATGACGCTGTAGCAGCATTTATTGACTTTAATAAGGACGGAGTTTTCAGTGATTCAGAAAGAGTATTGAATTATCCGGTGACTTTAACACAGCCATCAACTGTAGTAAGCGGAAACGTAACGATTCCAAGTAATGCAGTGGAAGGACAGCCATTAAGAATGAGAGTGGTAGCATTTTTCGTAGGTGCTGGTACTGGAAACGGAAATGTTGGTCTGTCATTACCTGCAGAATATGTATGTGATGTTAATTTCCAATATGGAGAAGTTGAAGACTATAACGTAGTGATAACAGGTAACCTTGCTACTTCTGAAAATGCTGTTAAAAATAATGGTATTCAGATTTATCCAAACCCTGCAACTGATGTTCTAAACATTACTAAAGTTTCAGATAAAGCAACATATAAAATCTATAGTGCTGCCGGACAATTAGTAGATAGAGGAAATATCAATAATGGAAAGGTTAATGTTTCAGCTTTAGTTAAAGGTGGTTACATTATTACAATAGATGATAAAGGAATTGAACAATTCAAATCTAAATTTATCAAAAAATAAAGATAACCTTTAAATATTAGTAAATCCCCGGGAAGTCCCGGGGATTTCTTTATTTAGAGCATAAGTAATGAATTTGTTATTTTTTTCTAAAAAAAACATAAATGTACTTATAAATTAATAATAAAAAATGATTAGATTTGTGTGATTAATATTATAATGAAAACATTATGAAGAAATTCTTTACCTCTTTAATTCTGTTTCTCTGTTTGATTTGCACAGGCTTTGCATCCAAAGTCTCGGCTCAGGCAGGCCAGATCGGGACAGGAACGGGTACCTCAGTGTATCTCCCCATACGTTCCTATTATGGGTATAGTTATTCTCAGCAGATTTATACTGCTGCTGAACTTACGACTGCTATAGGTACGTCGAACTATATCACGGCTATAAAGTTTTATTCCACCACCGTTGCAGCCTCTCAGGCTGTATATAAGGATTGGGTGGTATACATGGGAAACACAACCCAGAATAACTTTGCCTCCAATACAAGCTGGATTCCGGTAAGTTCCATGACTCAGGTGTTTGACGGAGTTTTGCCTAACTTAACTAACGGAAGCTGGGTAACTCTTCAGCTGGCTACACCATTTTTATGGAATGGAACAGACAATCTGGTAGTAGCTGTCAATGAAAAAACTCCGGATTATGCATCTTCTCCAGGTACCGCTTGGGGATCTTATAATGCTGGAGCAAACAGGGGGATCATCTATTATGAAGATACTGCAAATCCAGACCCTGCAGCACCTCCTTCTGCAAAAGACAGACTTGCAGATATTCCCAGAATACAGTTGGAAAGCCACCCGCTTCCAGCCTGTTCAACAGCTCCACCTACCAATATTACAGTTTCAAACCTGACAACAACTTCTGCTAATATAGGCTGGTACCTTTCTGCAGGTGCCACTTATGTGGTAAGATACAGACCTGTATCAGGAGGACCTTGGGTTACAATCAATGTGACAACTCCTTTGGTCGGAAACCAGGTTATTACCGGATTAACTGAGCAGACTCAGTATGAAGTTCAGGTAGCCACTATCTGTGGTGGTACACAGGGAGCATTCTCTTCCAGTGTCAACTTTACAACTCCTGCACTTACTTATTGTAACTCCGGTGCTACAAGTACCTTTGTTGATGGATATATCAATCAGGTTTCTGTTAATGCACAAGGAGCTCCGTCTATGTACAGTAACTCTGGTCAGAGTGGCTATACAGATTACAGTACGGATCCTACAAGAGTGGTTACTTTGGTAAGAGGAGGTACTGCTTCCGTTTCAGTTTCAAAAACGTGGCCTGGCTATCAATACGGCTTCTTAACAGGAGTTTGGATTGACTTTAACCGTAATGGTGTTTTTGAAGCAACAGAAAGAGTGCTTACTTCACCAAGTAATACAACTACTCCGGTTACCGCTACATTTACAGTACCCAATGGAGGTGGTGTATACACAGGAAACCTGACTACAAAAATGCGTGTTGTATTAAATGAATACAGCCCTATTAGTGCTTGTGGAACCTATTATTATGGTGAAACTGAAGACTATGCAGTAAAACTTATTGATTTGGCAGGATGTTCTACAGCACCGCCATCTAATATCATGGTTAATAACGTAACTCCTTCTTCAGCGAATGTTACTTGGACATCTACTACAGGAGCTACTTATATCGTAAGATACAGAGTTTCTCCTTCCGGAGCATGGCAACAGATAGCAGTAAATACACCATTAATCAGTAACCAGCTACTTACAGGATTATTGGAGCAGACTGCATATGATGTACAGGTAGCTACTGTTTGTGGAGGAGCAACAGGTGCATTCTCACCAACGGTTACCTTTACAACACCGGCGCTGACTTACTGTACAGCAGGCCCTACAAGTAATACTGCAACAAGCGGATATATTAATAATGTAACTGTTACTCCTACGAATACTCCTATTATGATGAGTAATTCAGGATCTGACAATTATAAAGATTATACAGCGGATGCTACAAGAGTAGTAATCTTTGAAAGAGGTTCAGCAAATAATAAAATTTCTGTAAACAAATACTGGCCAGGTTCTCCTACTTCATATGGAGTTTCAGCCTGGGTAGACTTTAACAGAAACGGAACGTTTGAAACCAGCGAGAGAATTCTTAATACTACCTATAATACAACTACTCCGGTAACAGCTACATTTGCAGTGCCTACCGTTGCAAGTGGTAACGTATATACAGGAACACTTCCTACCCGTATGCGTGTAGTAATGAGATATTTTGATAATGCTAATCCTTGCGGTACATTCACCCAGGGAGAAGTAGAAGATTATGCAGTAAAATTTGTAGATGCTCAACCTTGTTCTACAGCTGCTCCAACAAATATTACCGTGAACAATATCGGTGCTACTACAGCAACGGTATCATGGGTTGCTACTACCGGAGCTACTTACAACATCAGATGGAGAGTTTCTCCAAGTGGAGTTTGGCAAACAGCTACAGTTCCTGCCGGTCAGAACTTCTATGGAATCACTGGTCTTACAGAGCAGACCAATTATGATGTTCAGGTTTCTACAACTTGTAACGGTTCTACAGGATCTTACTCACCAACAGTAACATTCACAACACCTCCATTATCTTATTGTCCAATGACAGGTACCGGTACGAATGATCATATTTCGAATGTAACAGTTACCTCTTCGAACCTTGGAGTTCCGCCAATGAATAATACTTCGGTACAGACAAATTATATCAGCTATACTACTCCGGAGACTCTTATTACACTAGATGTAGATTCTCAGAATAATAAAATCTCTGTAGCAAAAGGCTGGACAGGTGCAACAGGTAACGATGCTGTAACTGCTTGGATCGACTTTGACAGAAACGGACAGTTTACTGATGCCGAAAGAATTTTAGTTTCTCCAGCTAATACAACGACTCCGGTTACTGCTACTTTTGCAGTTCCTTCAACAGCTTACACAGGACCATTAACAACTACAATGAGAGTTGTACTGAAACGTACAAGTGCTCCTGTAATGTGCCAGAACGCAGTAGATGGTGAAGTAGAAGACTATAGAGTAAGAATCAGACCTTGTAGCAATGCAACTCCTAATGCTCCAACATTTACAACAACACATACAACAGCTACTGTAACAATCACAGGAGCAGGAGTAAGCTATGTGGTAAGATACAGAGTTCAGGGAACATCAGCATGGACTCAGGTATACGCTTCTGCACAATTGGGTAACCTTCCGTTAGTAATTAGTGGATTGACGCCAGCTACTACTTATGAAGTAGAGGTAGCAGCTATTTGTGGAGATATCGTTGGAACAGCAACGCCAATCAAGACATTCACAACAAGATGTGATCCTACTCCTCCGAATGTAACGATAAGTAACATTACTCCAACAACAGCATTGATTACTTGGTCTCCGCTTGCAGCAAGTTCTACGTATACAATGAGATGGAGAAAAGTAGGTAGCACAGGTCCATGGAATATTGTCAGCTTACCGGCAGCTCCTGCGAATACTTATGTATTAGGAAGTGCAACTCCTTTGGAGCCATATACAACTTATGAAGTACAGATTGCTAACCAGTGTAACGGTGAGTCAACGCTGAACCCATATTCAAATCCTAAAGTATTTACTACAGAAAGAATATGCCAGATTCCGCCTCCAGGATTAACAATTACTCAATTGCTTCCTACATCAGCGGCCATCCAGTGGGATCCGTTCCCGGGAGCAACATATGTTCTTAGATATAGAAAAGTAGGTATTCCGAGCTGGACAGAAGTACCGTCGTTAGTTAATAACCTTGTATTGACAGGTCTTACAGAATTAACGAAATATGAAATGCAGGTAGTTAATATCTGTAGCGGTACACCAGGAAATTACACTCCTCCATATTACTTTACGACTCCTACAGTAATTTACTGTAAGATGAAAGCTGAAAATTCTACAGGTGAGCATATTTCCAAAGTTACAGTGAAGCCTACAGGTAAGAAAACAATGGAGAATGAATCCGGAGCATCTACTTATACAGATTATACAGGAGTTCCTAAAACATTTATCGAGATGATCCAGGGTTCAACTGACAATGAGATCATCATTGAGAAAAAATGGACAGGAACTACTTACAACGAAGGAATCGCAGTTTGGATTGACTTCAACAGAAACGGAGAGTTTGACATCAACGAAAGAGTATTTACTTCTTCACCAAATTCAAACAGCCCTGTTTCAGGTAAATTCAACGTACCGGCAGATGCTTTTGTAAGTATGACAGACTATAAGTATGTAGTGATGAGAGTAGCCATGTCGAGAGATGGTATCCCTGTAAACTGTGCTGACTTCAAAAACGGAGAAGTAGAAGATTACACGGTAAGAATCTCTAAACCGACTGTTGCTAATCCAATTGATCAGACAAGTGTCATGATTTATCCTAACCCGGTAAGCTCAGTATTGTTTGTGAAAAATGTTAGCAAGAGAGCTAAATATAAGATCTACAATGCTGCAGGACAGGTTATCGCTGACGGTATCTTACTTAACAACCAGATCAACGTAAGTAGATTGATTAATGGTGTTTATGTAATTGATATTGATGATAACGGTACTACTACCCAAAAGAAATTTATCAAAGAATAAATTATTTAAATTTCAAATAGAATAAGCCTCCATCTGGAGGCTTATTTTTTGTAAAAGATCCCGGATGAATCCATCCCTTCAGGAAATATTTTTGCAGAAAAAAACTCGTTAGAAAAGGTTCTAACGAGTTTTTATTTATTCAATATTGAAGATCACTTTTTCAGTTTCTTCTTTTAATTCTTCCAGATTGGTATTATTGTAGATGATGCAGTCTGCCATTTTAATTTTATCCCTTTCAGGCATTTGTTTTTCCATGACAGCTTCTACCTCACGGTAGGTTTTATTATCCCTGTCCATTACTCTTTTGATCCTGATGTTATCCTCGGCTGTTACCAGAAGAGATTTATAACATTGCCTGTTAAGCTTTAGTTCAAACAATAAAGCTGTTTCTTTAAAAACTAGATACTTGCTCTGTTTCTTAAGCCAGTTTTCAAAATCAATTTTTACAGCAGGATGAATAATTTCGTTCAACTGCTGAAGCAGATCTCTGTTATTAAAAACCTTATCTGCTACAAATTTTCTGTCATACAATCCGTTTCCATCATAAGCATCTTCACCAAGAAGTTCTTTGATTTTTATTTTCAGATCTTCACTCTCATTAACTATAGCTTTCGCTCTGTCATCGGAATAATAAACCGGAAAACCGAATTCCTCTATAAAGCGCGCTACTGTGGTTTTACCGGAACCTATTCCTCCTGTTAAACCAATGATCTTGGGTGCTGGTTCCGGTTCTGTCTGCTGTGTTTCTGAATGTAATTCTTCCATAATTAAAAATTAATATCCAAAAACATCATTAAAGCTAAACGTTTCATCAAGTCTTACCCCTTTATCGGTCATTTTAAGGCTGGCAAGCTCGTTATGGGCGTCATGTTCAAAGAACAATAAATATTCGTTGTCTACACACTGCTTAAGGAATTTTCCTTTTTCTTCCAGTGTTAAAAGAGGTCTTGTATCATAACCCATCACATATACCTGGTTGATATGTCCCGCTGTTGGAATAAGATCCGCAGCAAAAACAACTGTTTTTTCCTGATACTGGATTACCGGAAGCATTTGTTTTTCGGTATGTCCGTCTACGAAGATAACATCCATTTTCAGATCAGGTGCAAAACCGTAGTTCCCGGTAGTAGGAAGCGGTAGAAAGTTAAGTTGCCCACTTTCCTGCATGGGCATAATATTTTCCTTCAGGAAACTTGCTTTTTCTCTTGCATTAGGCTCTGTCGCCCACTGCCAGTGATTTTCATTCGTCCAGAAGTTGGCATTTTTAAAGGCTGGTCTGTATCCGGTTTTATCGTCATTCCATTCTATAGCTCCACCACAGTGATCAAAGTGAAGGTGAGTAAGGAATACATCCGTAATATCCTCCTTTATAAAGCCATATTTTTTAAGATTTTTATCAAGCGTATCATCTCCCCAAAGAGAGTAGTGACCAAAGAATTTATCATCCTGTTTGTTGCCAAGACCACAGTCTACCAGGATCAGTTTTTTTCCATCTTCAATAAGCAGAGAACGGGTTCCCAGCTCGATCAGGTTTTTTTCGTCTGCAGGGTTCGTTTTTTCCCACAGACTCTTCGGGACGACTCCGAACATAGCACCGCCGTCCAGTTTAAATTTTCCACATTGTATTGGATATAACTTCATATGTATATTTTGATTATTTCTTTATTAATTTCATTTTCTCCGCAATTTTTCTTGCATTGTCATCAGATTGTTCAAGTTGGCTGATAATATTATTAAAATCAGTCTCTTTTCTGTTCTGGGAAAGTTTTTGTTTAATAAATATTTCGGTAGGAAGTATTTTAATTCCAAAGGCCCCCTTCATTTCCTTTTCCACAAATTCCCTTCCCATATCCTTCACCATCATCGGACATTGCTGAAAACTTTCGTATTTGGACGTTAATTTGTCCAAATGAGCATAGAGCTCATCATGATTCATTATTTCAACTTTTCCGTGAATCTGTACTGCCTCATAATTCCATGTAGAAACATTAATATGATCATACCAGCTGCTGGAAATATAAGTATGGGCTCCCAAAAAGTCACAAAGAACTTCATCACCATCTTTTAAAGTTTTTGCCTGAGGATTAGCTCTTGAAATATGAGTTTCAATATAGGCTTTTTCAGGATCATCTTCATTAAGCATCATCATAGAATGAGTTGCCCGTATCTTATCAACGGAAGAAATCAGTAATGCAAAAGAATTTTCTTTGATAATCTCTCTCATCAAATCATAATCTTCACTTCTGTATAATTTAGGTATAAACATAAACTAATCAATTCTCATTAACCTTAACCTTTGAACTTTGAACTCAAAACTTTGAATTAAAATAGCTCTCCCGGGTTTTTAGGTCTTGTAATATTCAAATGTTTGTAAGCCTTATCGGTAACTTCCCGTCCTCTCGGAGTTCTGATAATAAATCCTTCCTGGATCAGAAACGGTTCATAAACTTCTTCCAGTGTTTCAGGATTTTCAGCAATAGATGTAGCCAGAGCAGAAATACCAACCGGTTTTCCTTTGAAGTTTTCAATCATGACACGCATGATTTTATTATCCATTTCGTCCAACCCAAATTCATCCACATTTAAAGAATCCAGAGCATATTTGGTAATCTTGATCTCAATCTCACCATTTCCTTTGATCTCTGCAAAATCACGTACTCTTCTCAGCAATGCATTGGCAATCCTCGGTGTTCCCCGGCTTCTTCTTGCAATTTCTATCGCCGCATCTTCATAAATAACAACTCCTAAAACCCTTGCACTTCTCTGAATAATGGTTGACAAAAGTTCAATAGAATAATATTCCAGCCTGCTTTGAATCCCAAATCGCGCAAGCATTGGTTTGGTAAGCATACCACTTCTTGTAGTAGCACCTACAAGAGTAAAAGGATTCAGACCAATCTGTACACTTCTGGCATTAGGACCTGTTTCCAGCATGATATCAATCTTGTAATCTTCCATTGCAGAATACAGATATTCCTCTACAACAGGAGAAAGCCGATGGATTTCATCAATGAAAAGAACATCATTTTCTTCCAGATTGGTTAGTAAACCAGCTAAACTTCCGGGTTTGTCCAATACAGGGCCAGAAGTAACCTTGCAGTTTACCCCAAGCTCATTAGCGATAATATTGGCTAAAGTAGTTTTACCAAGTCCTGGCGGACCGTGTAATAAAACATGGTCCAGTGCTCCGCCACGTCTTTTCGCAGCGGTAACAAAAACCTCAAGGTTCTCCAGCGTTTTTCTCTGTCCCGCAAAATCTTTAAAGCTCTGCGGACGGATCTGTTCTTCCTGCATCAGCTCCTCTCGTGAGTAGTTTTCCTTATCTGGATGTAAAAAATCTGGCATTAATTCATTTCATTTACTTCAAAGATAGCAAATTTAGACAAAGGTTGAAGGGCAGATTGAGAAAACGTTGAGATTGATAGAGAGGTTTAAGCCAGCGTTGAAAATGAGAACAGCTAAGATTTAAATAATTGGGATATTTTAAGTATTTTTGAGAGAAGAAATTATTAATAAAAATTAATGAAATTTTGAATGTTTGGAAAAAGGAGATTGATATAAAATGGATCAGCATATATCTAAACATCGCATTAACTTTAAACTAATGAAATTAATAGGACCATTCAAGCAGGTGGTAACACTTGCTAACTTACCGTTAAGAGGAAAGCTTTCCGATGAGCAGCTGGAAATTATTGTAGACGGAGGAATTGTATTAGATCAGAACACCATCCGGAAAGTTGGAAATTTTGAAACTTTAAAAACAGAAAATCCTACGATAGAAATTGAACACATTGAAGGAGAACAGGTTGTTCTTCCGGCCTTTGTAGATTCACATACCCACATTTGTTTCGGAGGAAACCGTGCTAATGATTTTGCCATGCGAAATGCAGGGAAAACTTATCTTGAGATCGCGGAAAGCGGCGGCGGAATCTGGAGTTCTGTACAGCATACAAGAAATGCTTCAGAAGAAGAATTATTAAAAACATTAGTTGAAAGAATCAATTTTTTGGTTGATCTGGGAATTACAACTATTGAAGTGAAGAGCGGTTACGGTCTGGATGTGGAAAACGAGCTGAAAATGCTTAGAATAATAAAAAAAGCACAGAATGAGACTAAAGCCACTTTAGTTCCTACCTGTCTTTCAGCTCACTTAAAACCTAGAGATTTTGAAGGAACCAATCCCGAATATCTTGAATATATCATCACCGAAATTTTACCAAAAGTAAAAGAAGAAGAATTGGCGGGCAGAGTTGATATCTTTATTGAAAAGTCTGCTTTTCAGCCGGAAGAAAGTAAAGAATTCTTACTTAAAGCAAAGGAACTAGGCTTTGAAATTACCGTTCACGCAGATCAGTTTACCCCGGGAAGCTCAAGAATTGCAGTAGAAGTAGGAGCGAAGTCAGCGGATCATTTGGAAGCAACAATCGATGAGGATATTCAGTTTTTGGCTGATTCTGATACCGTAGCAACTGCACTTCCGGGAGCGAGCTTAGGGCTAGGTGAGAAATTTACTCCAGCAAGAAAATTATTAGATGCTGGCGCTATAGTAGCCATTGCAAGTGACTGGAATCCGGGATCGGCACCCATGGGAAATTTAATTACCCAGGCGTCTATTTTAGCAACCTTCCAAAAGCTTACAACCGCTGAAGTGTTGGCAGGAATGACTTTCCGTGCTGCTTTTGCATTGAATCTTGAAGACAGAGGACAATTGGAAGCAGGGAAAAAAGCAGATTTTGTCACTTTCAAAACTAATAATTTCCAGAATATTCTGTATAATCAGGGAAGCTTGAAAGCTGAACTTGTTTATATTGATGGAAATCCAACATAAAAGTATTGTTTTGAAGGCAATTAAAAATTTTATAATTTATTTGGTATTACTTGTAGTATCTTTAAATATAACTGTTTTTTTGCAATCCCTTTGGAATAATGGTGAAGTAATAAAAGAAGTGAAGGTCTCAGGAATATTTTATTCTGGATTGATTTTTATATCTTTTCTATTAACAGCTCTGTTATCTTTTTATTTTTTTATCAGAGCCATATTTTGTATTTTACAGATAACAAAAAGTGCATTCGTTATCTTGACGGGTAAAAACGAACAATTAAAGAAATAGTTTAATTTGATTGCACTTTAAAAGCAACCTACAAATTGGAATTATTTAATAATGAATAATATTTGGCAAGGCAGATTGGATGGAGAAGAACTTCTCTATCACAGATTATTTCAAAGAGTTAAAGAAGAACGTAATTACGACAATATTGCTGCAGGAGATTTTGCATTGCATGGTTTTGCTGTAGATGAAGGAGTAAGGAGAAACAAAGGCCGTCAGGGAGCGAAAGATGCTCCGGATGTGATCAGGAAAAATATGTCCAATTTTCCGGTAATTCTTCCTGACTTTTCAATGCTTGACTTTGGAAATGTTACCTGTGAAGACGGTAATCTGGAAAATACTCAGAACAATCTTGCCAAAAATGTTTCAAAAGTTCTTTTAAAAGGCGGAAAGTCACTTGTACTTGGCGGAGGTCATGAAGTGACATATGCTCATTATTTAGGTGTTAAAACAGCCTTTCCGGAACAGAAGATTGGTATTATTAATATCGATGCTCATTTTGATAACCGACAGCCGGAAAATGGAGTAGGACCAAGCTCAGGAACAGGATTCTGGCAGATTGCTCAGGAAGGTCCAATCAATTCTCTGCATATAGGAATTCAAAGAAACTCCAATACGTTGAAGCTTTTTGATACCGCTCATCAGTATGGGATGAAATATATCCTGGCAGATGAACTGTTTTTTGAAAATCTTAGCTCCATCTACCAGCGCATTGATGAACTGCTGGAGAGTGTAGATTATGCCTATCTTACCATTTGCATGGACGTCTTCAATGCATCAGTGGCTCCCGGAGTTTCTGCTGCAGCATATAATGGTATCTTTGCAGATACAGCCTTTATGCATTTTTACAGACATATCTTAAAAAATAAAAAATTGGTGGCGCTGGATGTGGCGGAAGTAAACCCTTCTTTCGATATCCAGGACAGAACAGCAAGGCTTGCAGCATGTCTTGTGAATGAATGGCTAATGATGTAAGATAAAGTTATATTCTTCCGATAGAGAAAATCATTATTTTATTGACCCTTAAGGAATGGAATTTGCTAATTTCACCGTGCTTTTAAAATAAAAGCGCTCATAAATTCATTAGCTGAATTTAAAACAGAAATTTATATTATGGAACAATTAATTGAAAGCAAGCTTATTAAAGCAGATAAAGCGTTTTCAGTGTGGAGAAAAGTGCCGTTTGAGGAAAGGCAGAAGTTAATTGCAAAAGCAGCGGAAATTTTAAAGAATAATTCGGAGAAATTTGGGAAAATAATTACTACAGAAATGAATAAACCCATTTCAGAATCTATTGCTGAAGTGGAAAAGTGTGCTTTAATGATGAATTATTATGCCACTGCTGAAAATATATTAAAACCAGAAAAAGTTGAATCCGAGTTTGCTTATTCTGAAGTTCATTATGCCCCGAAAGGAGTAATCTTAGGGGTTATGCCATGGAACTTTCCTTTCTGGCAGGTATTGAGATTTGCTACTCCTGCCATTTTAGCTGGAAATACAATTGTTTTGAAACATGCTTCAATTTGTTTCGGAAGTGGAAATGCCATTGAAGAAGTTCTTCTACAGGCAGGTTTTCCGGAAGGTATTTTTCAGAATCTTGAAGTAGGGCATAAAGCTGTAAAGGAAATTCTTGAACATGATGCTGTAAAAGGAGTAAGCCTTACAGGCAGTGGAAAAGCCGGAGGAGAAGTAGCTTCCATCGCGGGTTTAAATATTAAAAAATCTTTACTTGAATTAGGCGGAAGTGATGCTTTTATCATTTTTGATGATGCAGATCTTGAAGCAGCCGCAAAAGCAGGAGCAAAATCCAGACTTCAAAACTGCGGACAAACCTGTACTGCAGCAAAAAGATTTATCATTGATGAAAAAATTGAAGACCAATTTTTACCCGTTTTCATTGAAGAATACAAAAAATATGAAATTGGTGATCCATTAGATAAAGAAACTAAACTGGCAGGAATGGCAAGACCAGATCTTGCTGATGAATTGGAAGCGCAGTTCAACAGAGCATTGGAAAACGGTGCTGAAATCATCATTCCTCTGGAAAGAATTTCTGAAAATGAATTTAAACCTGGTTTAATAAGAGTTCAGGAAGGAAATCCTATTTTAAAAGAAGAGCTTTTCGGGCCTCTGGGTATGGTTATGATTGCAAAAAATGAGGAAGAAGCTTTACAGATGGCCAATGATATTCCTTTCGGGCTTTCCAATTCGGTATGGACTAAAAATAAAGACCGTCAGCTATTCTTCATTGCAAACCTTGAATCAGGAACAGTTAATATCAACCGCATGACGAGCTCTGATCCACGCTTTCCATTCGGAGGATCAAAAGCTTCCGGATATGGAACAGAACTATCCTTATTAGCTTTAAAAGAGTTTGTAACGGCAAAGACCATTGTTGGTAACTAAGATCTGTACAATGTCATTCCGGGGAACCGAGGAATCTCAGAGATTCTTCACTTCACTCCGTTTCATTCAGAATGACAAATTATCACATATAAAAATGAAAATCCCGGAAATTAATTTCCGGGATTTTTTTATGCTTTTGCAAAAAGTAATTTTGCTTATTGCTTATACCGTAGTCAGTCTCAATGTATTTGTTTTTCCACCTTCATACGATGGAGTAGCATTGATGTTGATTACAAAGTCTCCGGTCTCGATATAACCATAGTTGTGCGTTAACATATTTACCTGAATGATCGTTTCATCCGTAGATTTCTTCATATCATAGTAATAAGCATGAACACCCCAAAGAAGGTTCAGCATCGTAATGACTCTTCTGTTACCACTGTATACGATGATGTGAGAATTTGGTCTGTGGGCTGCAAGCTGGAATGCGGTGTACCCGGAGTGAGTAAGTGTTACAATTGCAGAAACGTTTGTTGTTTTAGCGATTCTTACTGCTGCAAGACAAACCCTGTTGGTAATGAATCTTTCATCGATACAGTTATAATCTTTCTCGATAGGCTCATTTTTGTGTTGGTAGAAATGAGTTGTTTCGATATTCTTTACAATTTTAGCCATGTTTTCCACAACCTGTACCGGATATCTACCTACTGAAGTTTCTCCGGAAAGCATTACAGCATCAGCTCCATCCAATACAGAGTTGGCTACGTCATTTACTTCCGCTCTTGTTGGCGTTAAGCTGTTGATCATTGTTTCCATCATCTGAGTGGCAATGATTACCGGCTTGGAGTAAAATCTTGCTTTTTCTACCAGGTTTTTCTGGATCGCAGGAACTTCTTCCATTGGAACTTCTACTCCAAGATCTCCACGAGCTACCATTAATCCGTCACATTCAAGAAGGATTTCCTCAATATTTTTTACCCCTTCAGGTTTTTCAATCTTCGCAATAATCGGAGTTTTGAATTTACCGTTTGGATGGGCTTTGATAAGCTCCTTCAAGTCGATAATATCCTGAGCATGGCGCACGAATGATAAAGCAATCCAGTCAACTTCCATGTCAAGCATGAAATTAGCATCCTGAATATCTTTTTCTGTTAATGCAGGAAGAGAAACATTTGTATTAGGTAGATTAACTCCTTTTTTAGAACTTAACGGACCTCCCTGAATAGTTTTTGCCTTTACAGTATCCTTTTCATTGGTTTCGATAACCTCCAACATTAGTTTCCCATCATCAATAAGGATTCTTTCTCCCACTTTTACATCCTGTGGAAACTGTTGGTACGTCATGTACACTTTAGTGGAATCTCCCTCCATCTTTTCATTGGTGAAAGTTAGAATATCACCTGGATTCAGATAAGATCCTTCCTTTACAACTCCCACTCTCAGCTTAGGACCCTGAAGATCTCCCAAGATTCCTACAGAATAACCATACTCATTGTTTAGCTCTCTAATTATTTCAATATTTTTTCGAACTAAGTCGTAATCTGCATGTGAAAAATTTATTCTGAAAATATCAACACCCGCTTTCATTAAATCTAACATAACTTCCTTCGACGATGAAGCAGGGCCTAGTGTTGCGATAATTTTTGTCTTCTTTAAATACTTATTCATAATACTGGATAATTTGATAAAGTTCCTCTTCAGAACTCAATGTATAATCTTGAATTGGAAACACAAGATTTTCAGGGAGCAAAATTACGGAAAAATCAGGAAACTGTTCCGAACTATGCAGAATATATTCCACATCTACCTGATTATTTAATAAAAATTTAATGTTTTCTTCTTCTGTAAAGAGTTCTGTCTGAATTTTTTTTTGCTTACTTTCAGAAGATTTATTGGAAATGAAGGTAAAACAAGTCTTTGTATACTTATGATAGGCTTCAAATCTTGGGAAAAAATAATCATAATATCCCCCGTGAAAGACAAGATCTTTCTTTCTTGAAAAATTGAGGTTGTTTTTTTGATTTATTTTGTAGAAAAACTCGTGAGCAGGTACATCTTTGGCTAATCTTACCAATCCTATGGCAATATCTTCAAATTCTATATCATCAAGATCATAAAGTTTTTGAATTTCCAAGTATATTTTCTTTTTTGTTTAAAATATAAAATGCCCTCTGTGCTGCTTTTTCCTCTGCTTTCTTCTTGGAAGTCTCTGTTGCATTAGCAATTTTTTCCTCTCCCAGCCATACATGGCACCTGAATACGACAGATTTATTAGCCTGTATCTCCTCGCAGGTTTCGTACTTTATGTTGACCTTCTTCTTTTGACTCCATTCAAGAAGGAGACCTTTATAACTTACAATTTTGTTTTCAAGTTTATTGATCTCGGAAGGGGTCAGCAATTTTTCCAGAATAATCCTCTTGCAGGCATCATAATGGAAGTCTAAATAAACGGCACCGATTAAGGCTTCGAACAAATTTCCAGAGATATTTTCTCCCAAAGCTGATGAGCTGTTTTGCTTTTGCAAAAGGCTGGTAAGCTTGAGATCTTCTCCTAATTTATTGAGGTTTTTCCTATTAACAATCTTAGATTTCATTTGTGTCAGATATCCCTCGTTAGCCTGAGGATAAGTCTGGAACAAATGACAAGAAATAATTGTACCCAAAACAGAATCTCCCAAAAATTCAAGCCTTTCGTAATTGCTGTCTTGATTTTTAGAAGAATTTTTTAAAGAAAAAGCTTCGCGGTAAAGAGCTATATTCTGTACCTCTGTACCCAATACTTTTCTAAGCTCGGTACTGAGAAAATATTCTCTCTCCGTTAATTGTCTTTTTCTTTTTTTGAGAAGGAATTTAGAAAAGTATTTCTGTAACTCCATTCATTGAATTTAGATTTTCTTAAATAGAACGCAAGCATTATGCCCGCCAAATCCAAAAGTATTGCTCATGGCTACTTTTACATCTTTCTTCACAGCTGTGTTAAACGTAAAGTTTAGACGGCTGTCAATATTTTCATCATCAGTAAAATGGTTGATGGTTGGAGGAACAGTACCATGAATAATAGTTCCCAATGCAGCGATAGCTTCAATAACACCTGCAGCACCTAAAAGGTGACCAGTCATTGATTTTGTAGAATTAATCTGAATGTCATAAGCATGTTCGCCTAATAATTTCGAAATTGCATTGGATTCTGCGATGTCTCCTAATGGAGTAGAGGTACCATGCATGTTGATATGATCTACTTCATCAGCAGTTAAACCTGCGTCTTCCAAACAACTTTTCATTACCAGATAAGCGCCAAGGCCTTCAGGATGTGGAGCAGTCATGTGATGTGCATCAGCACTCAGACCTCCTCCCAGTAATTCTGCATAAATTGTAGCACCACGTTTTACAGCGTGCTCATATTCTTCAAGAACGATACAACCTGCGCCTTCTCCTAATACAAATCCATCTCTGTCTTTGTCAAAAGGTCTTGAAGCCGTTTTAGGATCGTCATTTCTTGTAGAAAGTGCCATCATTGCGTTGAATCCACCGACACCACTTGCTGTAACGGCTGCTTCAGAGCCTCCGCACACAATCACGTCTGCTTTTCCTAATTGGATCAGCATTTTGGAATCAATTATAGCATTTGCTGAAGATGCACATGCAGATACAGTTGTATAGTTTGGTCCATGGAAACCGTATTCAATTGAGATATGCCCTGGAGTGATATCCGCAATCATTTTTGGGATAAAGAAAGGGTTAAATCTCGGAATTTCCGTATTCGCCCATCCTAACACTTCAGTTTCAAAGGTCTCTAATCCTCCGATTCCAGAACCCCAGATTACACCAACTCTGTTTTTATCTACATTGTCTTCAATAATTCCGGAATGCGTTACAGCTTCTCTTGCTGCAACAAGTCCCAATTGAGTATTTCTGTCCATTTTTTTAGCCTCTTTCTTATCGAAATGCTGTAACGGATCGAAATTTTTTACCTCGCAAGCGAACTTTGTTTTAAAGTTTGTGGCATCAAAAAGAGTAATCGGAGCGGCACCGCTCTCACCTTTCACAAGATTTTCCCAGTATTCTTTTGCATTATTTCCTATTGGTGTTATTGCTCCAAATCCGGTTACAACTACTCTTTTTAATTCCATAAACTTTGTTTAATTTCTTTTTTGTTGAAGAATATTATTTATTTACTACTTCTTCGATGTAAGCGATAGCGTGTCCTACAGTAGTAATTTTTTCAGCTTGATCATCAGGGATCTGAATGTTAAATTCTTTTTCAAATTCCATGATTAACTCAACTGTATCTAGTGAATCAGCTCCTAAATCGTTAGTGAAGCTAGCTTCAGGAGTTACTTCTGTTTCTTCAACGTCAAGCTTATCAGCGATGATAGCTTTTACTCTTGATGCAATGTCTGACATAGTAAATTATTTTTTTAATTGTTAGATGGTGCAAATATATAAAATTCTTTACGATAAAACATTTTTTTAGTCTTTTTTGTGGACCAGAAGCTTTTATTTTGGGTTGTTTGGTTTTAGTCTTTTCGTTTTCAGTGGTTTATATTTGGTGTAAATGATGAATGAAGAAGCAGAACTTTATATTTGATTATACTGATCAATTTTTTAAGAGATTAATATCTTGATTTAAGTGAAAGTTTATCTGTTATCTAACGTTCCTGATTTAAAAGAGCAGTATGGAATTCTTGAAAGGCAGGAACAGGTTAGAGAAATTTTGAAAATATACTTGAACGTCACATAGTACTATAAATATTTTTTAGCAATATGGAGTAATAATGATAAGTATTCTCAAAGTTGCTTATAATAAAAAAATGATTGGTTCTACCACATGCAAGTAAAGCCAATCATTTTTTTAGTTAGAGATATTAAACGTAATTATTGTTTAGTGAAAATCAAATCTTTTGTTTCCGGAAGATAAATGGTTGTATCTAAAGTTGAAGGACATTTACTTTCTGTTGTTGTAATATCATTTGGACGATATTCCCATGAGATTTGATTAGAATTGAGTTTCTTTAAAATTATTTTACCCCAACCTACATTACAATTTGTACCAGAATATACAAAAATTATTTCATTTTTAGTGGGTTTTGTTCCAATACTATATAATTCTATTTTAGATGTATGATCATTTTGTGTGTCTTGTAAGATATTTCCAGATGAGTTTTTGACAATATATTTTACGATTAAAGCATCCATATAGTAGCTTTTCTGGGCGCTATTTTCTATTTTTTTATCTTGTTTAGTGATGTATAAGAAAATCTCATTACCTTCAAAAGTTGTCTTGTAAGTACCTATATAGGGAGCTAATTCATTATTTAAATCTTTTAGATAAGAGTTTTGTGGAATTTCTTCATAATCTGAATTTAGAGGAAATACTTGTTGTGCTTTACAAGATATAAGACTTAAAAATAAGATTAGAATTACTACTATTTTGTTATACGTTGTTTTCATATTTCATCATTGTAAAAAAGACTGCCATTAAGACAGTCTCTATCATT
Source organism: Chryseobacterium vietnamense (assembly GCF_031454475.1). Classification (NCBI taxonomy): domain Bacteria; kingdom Pseudomonadati; phylum Bacteroidota; class Flavobacteriia; order Flavobacteriales; family Weeksellaceae; genus Chryseobacterium; species Chryseobacterium vietnamense. Next base: position 200,035 of record NZ_JAVDQX010000002.1, read on the forward strand.
ATTGTTTAGTAAAAATCAAATCTTTTGTTTCAGGAAGATAAATGGTTGTATCCAAAGTTGATGGACATTTACTTTCTGTTGTTGTAATATCATTTGGACGATATTCCCATGAGATTTGATTAAAATTGAGTTTCTTTAAAATTATTTTACCCCAACCTACACTGCAATTTGTACCAGCATAGTTAAATGATACCTTAGTGCCATTTTCTGTTACCCATAAACTGTAAATAGTATGCAGTAAATCTGGTTGAAAAACTTTATTTTGTGTATCTTGTAGAACAGCTCCAGAAGAATTTTTTATGATGTATCTTATAGATAAAATATCTTTATAAATCTGTTTTCCCCTAGTGTTGAAAAGTTTATCATTTTCTTTAGAAATAAAAAGAGTAATTTGATTACCATTATATGTAGCTGAGTATGTACCCGTAAAAGATTGAAGTTCATTATTTGTATCCTTTAAGTGTGATAAATTAGGAATATTATCTATTGATGTTAATAATGGGAATGTCAGCTGAGCTTTACAAGATATGATATTCAGCATTACTAAGATAAGAGCTATTTTATATACTATTTTCATTTTTTTATTTTTTATAGATTAATTTTATGGACATGGTGTTGCTGTAATTGAGCCTGAATTATCTTTTGTCACATTATATACAGTTCCGTTAGACTCTACACGCTGAAGGACTATTTTGTTATCAAGTCCGATATTTGTCAATGTATCAAAAAACAATTTTTCTAATCCTTTTTCATTCAAATCGCCTGCTGAATTAATATAAGTACTCCCGTTTAAACTGGTATTGGTTAATTCGCTTTCTTTAGTTTGATAGTCATTCTTAAACTGTGCCATTTGTGCAGGTGAATATACAAAATTTCCTAATTCTGTTCCTGTACCTGCATAACGTATTACATAATGTATTTCTTTTTTTCCACCAGGGCAAGTATTGCACCATTCTGCTGCTATCATTCCAAAATACGCATTTCCCACACCATCATTTACACTTTGTGCTGCTGCAAATCCAAATAAGGTATCTACAATGTCATAAGGCGAAAGTATGTGTATCCCCGATGCTGTATGATTGTGGTATCCTCCATAGCCGTCTGTTGTATCATTGAATTTAACCTGATGAGATAAAGTGACATCGGCAGGAACGACTGTTCCGTCTTTTTTCTCTTTAAAACCTATTTCTCCTGTTTTTGGATTGATGAGAGTTTTCTGTGCCTGTGCTTTTACATTGGAAATGCCTTGTTGAATATTAGATTTGTTTAGTGTTGTTTTTGTTCTCTCACAAGGAGTATCCAAAAACTGGTTATAAAATTGTTCCCAGGTTGCATTGGGATTATTTGCAAAAAATTGCTGAGCAAAATTGAGCTTTGATTCAAATTCTTTCCATATAGTAATTGTGTTTGTTCCTAAATTTCCCAAACTTTTAAAATATCTAATACTCCAATGTAGCAATTGCGTATTATTCTGATTTAAATTATTATAGAAATAAGAAAGTAATTGACCACCTATGTATTGGTTGTTTTGAATATAAGTATATTCTTCTGCCGAAAGTTCTGGAAATCCAGCTTCATTCAACATATAATTAAAGCTGTCCTGAATAGACATTTCGCTAGATGTAGTGCTGCCACCGCTGTCACCGCCACCATCATACATTCCCATGTTGGGAAAACCTTTTGGAGGCTGTCCTCCGCTTGGACAAACCTCTGTAATTTCTACAACATAATAAGGCTTTTCACTTGCGACACATTGTGCATACTGAGATGGTGTGTGATTATCCCCGTTGCAGTTTACTTCTATAAGGTTAATGCTGTATGAACAAGCAACTTTACTTGCTGTTGTATTTTGCTGTGCGGTTTTAGGAGCTAAAGGCACTCCGTTCACAAGCTCCCTTGTTCCCATTGGTCTGCTGTTCATAGCTGTATATTCAACCGTACCCGTGAAATTATCAATCTGATAGTTTTTTGTTAAATCAGCAGGTTTATATTTTGCTGTAAATCCTATACTTTTATTTTCATTATCAACACTATATACTAAAACATCTGATGACCTATCTAAATGTCTGATTACCGTACTGTAAGAAGTAACATTATGCTGTGTAATTACTGTTACAGTTGCTTCATCAGGTAGGGAAGAGAAAAAGTCTTCGTTTTTGCTGTAAAAATGTGAAGGGTTGTTTTTTATCTCAGTAAGATAATTTTTGAAAGCTAAAGCTTCTTTTAATTTAATAGTTTTCCTGAAATCTGATTGAATAGTGTCGTTTTCAGTAAGTTCAGTCCTACAGCCGAACATAAGGAGGGTTAATGCCAAAAGCATTAAAAAATTAAGTTTTTTCATCAAATTTATTTTTTAAAGTTGCTAATCTATTCTTTTTTTTAAAATTTTACAATGAATTTTTGGTTAAAATATATTTACAAATCTATAGCTGCAAAGCGACAAAACCTGTCGTATAATATTTTATTGTTTGGTTAAAGTCTTTTTTTTTCTCTTCAAATTTTCGCGATTAGTGTGTTTAAGTTGGATTTGAAAGTGATATAATAAGATAAGGATTGATATATGTATTGGTACTATGTAGCAGATCAATATACTGTCAATTGTTGTCCTTGAGATTCATGATAGCACTTTCATTTTTGCTTATTATAAATGTTACAGCGCATTTTTTACCGTTTGAATCCATGCGATAATAATCCTGCGCCAACTAGCATCAATATATTGTGTTGGTTTGAAATCAGGAATTCTGTATGTTTCCAGTGGATTTAAATGTACTATGATTCTTTGCTCATCGGTTTTGTATTCTATCAATCAGAAGGCGATATAAAAACGTTTGGGAATAATTTTGGGAACAAAAATAAAAAAAGAGAAAATGTAATTATTTAAAATTTAATAAATTACAAATTCTCTTTAACTTAAATAGTGGAGTTGGAGGGATTCAGACTGGTGTTAATTGCTAAATTTTATTCAATCTTAATCAATTTAATTAAATATTAACTTGATGATTATCAGTTATTTTATTGTGTTTTTGAATTGATAATATTTAATAAAGTTGAATGGTATTGAGAAATTGTTGTCTAAATGTTGTCTAATTTATTTTGATGTGATAGATTTGTATTAAACAATTTATCATGGCTAAAGTTCAGTTCTTAATTCAAGGAAAGAGTTCAAGCAATCCAGTCTATCTTCGATTCTCTTTAGGTAGAAAGTTTGATGCTAAGCGAAAGACAGGGTTTGTATGTGATGTTAAATCTTGGAGTACTACAACAGGTTTCCCTAAACCAATCGATCCATCACACAAAAATCTGAAGAGTAATTTGCAAAAGATGGAAGTCTTTATTTTAGAACAATATAATCAAGATTTTGTAAACGGAGTTCAAATTAATCATGAATGGTTAGAGAATAAGATAGATGTTTTTAGCGGAAGAGTTGAACCAGAGCAAAAAGATTACTTGATAGCATACGGGGAATATTATGTCGAACAATTACCTTATGTAGTATCTGCAAAAGGTAGAAAAGGAGTAAGTGATAGATCTATAAAGAAGTATCGAACAATTGTAAATAAGCTGATTGAGTTCCAAAAATATAAGAAAAAAACATTTCTCTTAAAAGATGTAGATTTAAATTTCGGTAAAGACTTCGTAAGATTTTTAATTGATACGGGAGCAACGAATGAAAATACAGCAGGTAGATACATCAAATTTGTCAAGACGATTATTTTAGACGCTCGAAAGAATGGTCATGATGTAAACCACCAAATTGATAATGTGAAAGGCTTCACTGTTTCTACTCCGATAAATCCACTGTCAATTGATGAAATCAACAAAATAAAGGATACTGCATTTTCAGATGAGAAATATAGTATAACACGAGATTGGTTTGTTATTGGTTGCTATGTGGGGCAAAGAGCATCAGACCTGTTCAGAATGACCACTAAGATGGTACAAAAGATTGGTGATTTTAATTTTATTGTTATTACACAAGAAAAGACTAAAAAATTGGTTCAGATTCCTATTCACCAAGAGGTTAGAAATATTCTTAGTAAGTACAATGGTGAATTTCCTCCTTTGTTCTCAACAAATATCGACACAAATACAACTCTTTTTAATAGGTACATTAAAAAGGTTTGCGAAAAAGCGGATATTGATGAACTTGTTGAAGGTAACTTATTTAATAAAGAAACAAAGAAAGGAGAAAGAGGGTTTTATCCTAAATGGAAATTAGTATCATCACATGATTGTAGAAGGAGTTTTGCAACAAACTTCTACGCCAAAAAGGAATATCCGACACCATTATTAATGAATATTACGGCACATTCTTCAGAAAAACAATTCCTTGATTATATAGGACAAAAATCAATTGATCAATCAATGCAACTTGCTGAAATTTGGAGTAAACAAGAAAATGATACTGTAAAAGAAGGTAAATTAATACTGTTGAAAACTGGATCTGATAACTTATGAATATAGAAGCTATAATAATAAATGATGTCGATTGGCTTGTGGCAAGTAATGAAATAAATCAATCTGATACAGATAAATTGCTTAGTAATCTTAACAATCTACTGTTTTCTAATGATAGTGACAGTAAAAGGTTTGGTGTTCTATTGAAGACCAAAATTGTATCCAAGCTGTTTAATGAAGTAATAGAGTTGGAAAACAAGATTTCAACTTTTGGCAATAGCAGGTCAAAGAAAGAAGAAAAAAGAAAGTTGACGATCAAAAATGATATTTTAAGCAACCTAATAATAATTATATTTCAAACCTATTCCGATTATTTGAATGATAGCAAAGAGTATAGAATTTTTGAGAATAATCATATTCGGAAAATAGGACAAATTTCTCAAAACTTCTTAAATGGAAATATTAGCACGGAAAATCCATTTCCTGAATATTATGATAAAAAGAATGCTGATAAGATAATAACGGAAATTAAAGAATATTATAAAAAAACTTTTTTAAATCCAGAAAATACATTATTTGTAAAAACAAAACTAACCCAGCTATCAGAATCTTTGAAATCTAAAATATCAGATGTTGAGAATGAAATTATTATTTGGAATAGGAGAGGGGAAGAATATAAAAGAGAACTTTTGTTGTTTTCAATGGAGAAATCTGAAGAAAAAGATCGGCTTTTTGATTTATATGATTGCGAAATGTCTGGAATAATGAATCTGTTTCATTACAAACAAGATTTAATGAGACTTTACAATCACATTGTAGAAGAGTATCCGTTTATCAATTCAAAACCAATAACAATATCAGATATTACTGTTTTCGGAGATTCCAATATTCATGCTGTTAAACGTATTTATTTAGAGTTTTCTGATTTCATTGATAAAACAGTAAGTGAGAATGATTTTGTTCAAGCTTTTATGGATTTACCAATTACTAATAAAATCAAACTTGTCAACGGAAGTCTGTCTGATTATGCTTATTTAATTAAAGAATTGAAACCATTCTTTATTAGGAGAATCGGAGAAAATGCAGGAATTTACAATCAATGGTGGTCAGATCGATTTTTATTTTCAGGAAAGGAGAAGAATAGCAAAAGTATTAGTAATATGATTTCCGGATTACATACTGGAAGAGCAGCTTCAAAAAAGGCAGCAACTAATAATATTGTTAATTTTTTAAAGTCATCCTACAATCATCCTACATGATTTATTGTATTATAATATATTTTATTGATAATCAATATGTTTAAATAGCGTTCTCGGGGACGCTGTTTTTTTTGATCCCACATATCCTTCACTCCCTTTGTATCAGTATTTAAAATGAAAAATAATGATAACAAAAAGAAAAAATGAATTAGAAAATTCATTTAATATTAGCAATAATGATTTTAATGTATCTGAAAGATCAGATAAGCATTTAGAGCAATGTAAACTGAATAAAGGACTGTTGACAAGAGAAGAAACAGCTAAATTTTTTCATGTTGATTTGAGTACACTCCACAATTGGAAGAAAAAAGGAATTCTAATGCCTGTTGGTATAGGTGGTCGGGTTTATTACCGTATGTGTGATATTAATAAAGCTTTAACACCACTCAATTAAAGCTTTATTATGATAAATTACTTTAATAACATATACGATCCAATCGTAAGAGGAGAGATAGATATATATGATTTTCTGGATAGGGTTAAAAGCCCAGATACAGTGATCAAGTATAAAATTGAACAAGCAAGGAGTTACCATTCTTTCGATAAAGCTGAATACAACCTTATCAAGGGACAACTTCCTTGCTTTACCTTGAATTTCAGTTTTAGAGATAAAAAGCTAAATAGCAATATTGATGAACCAACAGGCTTTATTTATATTGATGTTGACGGAACAACGGAAATTGATTTAAGCAATAAATATATTCTTGCTTCATGGTTATCACTCTCAGGGACAGGGAGAGGAGTTCTGGTTAAAGTTGATGGATTAACATTTGAAAATTTTAAAGATGTTTATAAAGCTGTAACATCATTGCTTAATGTAAAATCAGATATTAGAGCTAATAAAGCAACACAATATTGTGTACATAGTTATGATAAAGACTTATATTTTAACGAAGATTCAAAGAGTTTTGATTGTAGTCAGTTTTTTAATAATGAAAAAAATCTCCCCATTTCAAATAATATCTATAAAGAAAAAAGAGATAATATCATAATGGGGGGAAATGAAAGATTAAGATTTAATAATATTTCTGATTATGACTTCAAGGGGCAAGATTCTATTGTGTTCTGGGAAGAAAAAGAAAGTATTGCTGAAGTTTATATACCAAATATAATTCAAGAAGGGAATAGAGAGTCATGTTTAAGTGCAATGGCTTACCAGCTTATAGCATTAAATCCACAAATCACTCAAGATGATTTATTTAATTATATTTCATTTATAAACCAAAAGAAATGTTTTCCACCTCTTCCTGAAAAAGAGATAATAAAAATTGTAAATAGCAAAAGTAAATTACACAATATAAAACCTATATTGAATAAAAAGAGACGAATCGTTTTTAATCCTGAAACTAAGTTAAATAGGAAACAGAAAATGTTAAAAGTAAATCAGGTTATAGTGTATGATGAACATGGCTTCTATGATTTAGGTAGAGATACCAAATTAAATTATGCTCAGGTATTCGTTCCTTTTAAAAAGATTTCTAAAGGTAATAGAGAGAATATTTTAAAAAGTATAACATATCAATTGGTTGCTTTAAATAAAGATGTGGATAAGAGAGTTTTATTAAAATTTCTTTACTCTGTCAACAGTGGTAAAATGAATCCACCTTTAGAGAACAATGAGTTAATGGAAACCTTTGAAAAAGTTTACCGACAGTTAAATGTTATAGAACCAATAATTAATGCTAAACGCAGATTCATTTATGATAAAACAAAAAAACTTAGTCCAACTGATAAAAGAAAGCTAAACTTAAAAAAAATTAATCAAGATCGTAAAGATAAAACCATATCGGAAATACTGAATGTTATGCAAGATTGGGATTATAGCCTGAATGGTAAGATAACGATCAATAAACTTTGTGAGGCGACAGGTAAGAATAAGAAAACAATCCAAACTTATTACAGGGGTTTGAAAACTGAGATTTCTGTCAAAAATTTTAACAGTTTAGAAGTTTTTAAGAAGGTTATAAAAGGAAATCCGTTACTAAGAGATTTGGATGATTTGATGAGATATGATTTAATGTGATATAATAAATAAAATTAATTAGCTAAGTGCGGATAACCTTTTTTTTAATTCAAACAATTAATGTAAATTGCGGAAAATCACTAACCATGGAAAATTATAAACTTAAAAAAAATTGCATTTATTTAAAAATTAAAGCTGTCAATAATATTTTTAAATATTATTTTGAAAATTAAGATGGATATGTCGCAAAAAAAAAATGTTGGTAAAGAAAAAAAAATTAATCCGTTTTTAAGATGGGCAGGTGGGAAAAGATGGTTTTTAAAAGAACTTGACAAATTAGTAACGATTGAAAATTTTGGTAATTATCATGAGCCATTTGTGGGAGGTGGGTCTGTCTATTTTCATTTTAATCCCCAGAATGCAATTATTTCAGATTCCAATGAAGAGTTAATAAATACTTATATAAACGTAAGAGATAATATTGATGATGTAATAATTTTTTTAAAGGAATTTAAAAATACAGAAGAATTTTATTATTCAATTAGGAAGACAAAATTCAATGATGAAATAATGGAGGCAGCTAAATTCATCTATCTTAATCAAACATCTTTCAATGGTATATTTAGAGTTAATTCTAAAGGAGAATATAATGTCCCCTATGGACATAGGGATAAATACAAATTTGATTATGAAAATCTTTGTGAGGTTAACATTTCTTTACAAGGCACAGTTGTCGAATGTTGTGATTTTGATTCTTCTATTGAAAACATTCAAAAAGGGGATTTAGTATTTCTTGATCCTCCTTATACAGTAGCACATAATAACAATGGTTTTATACAATACAATCAAAAGATTTTTTCTTTAGAAGATCAATATAGATTAGCTAAATTTATTAATGAACTTAAAGAAATAGGAGCATTTTATATTATGACTAACGCAGCTCATAATTCAATTAAGGATATATTCAATAATGGAGATCGGATGTTTGAATTAAATCGATCAAGTCTTATTGGAGGAAGAAATGCGATAAGGGGTAAATATTCAGAATTAATCTTAACAAACCTGTTGTAAAATGGCATATATCGATCATATTAAAGTCATCGAAATTGAAAAACAGATTACAAATGATATTTCATTTTTAGGACGATTATATAAAGCAAAAAAAAGTGACTTTCAAACAATTAGTGTTGATCATTCATTAGTAGATGGCTATTTGGCAGATGGATGGGAAATTAATGGAAAACCATTAAGAACTAAAACAAAACTAAAAAAATCAAAATCACATTCTAAGAAATTTGAAGATGATATATGGTGTCAAATGTATGAGTTAGGTTATAGAAATTTAAATATAGACGAAAATCTATATTTATATTATAATAACGATGAAAAGAAGCAAATCGATGTTTTGGCTATCAATGAAGAAACAGCATTAATTATTGAATGTAAGTCGAGTGAAAAACTTAAAAAAGCACCAAGTTATAAAGATGAATTCGAGTTATTAGCTCAAAGAATAAATGGATTTAAAAAAACTTTACAACAGATTTACGGAAGAGATATAAAGGTTAAATATATTTTCGCAACACGAAATTTAAGGATTGAATCTGATGGTGAGGATGTTAAACGTTTAGATTCTACTAATTCATTTCTTTATAATAATAATACATTCAATTATCTTAATAGTTTAATTAAAAACTACAAAGGAGTTGCCTTTTATCAATTTTTAGGGTTGATATTTAAAAATGAACTTATCAATAAGGAAAAAATTGAAATTCCAGCCGTAAAAGGTGATATGGGAACAAAAACATATTATATGTTTTCAATTGAACCAGAATTATTATTAAAAATGGGGTTTATATTACATAGAACCAAAGTAAATGAGTCTGAGTTTCCTACATATCAAAGGCTGCTTGTACCTAAGAGGTTGCCAAGTATAACGAAGTTTATTGATGAAGGGGGATATTTTCCTAATTCTATAATTATTAACTTCAGTAATAAGAAACATAAAACTTATTTTGAATCTAGTAATAAGCTTAGTAGTTCTAACTCATGTTTTGGTACGCTTAAAATCCCTAATAGCTATGGAATAGCATATATTATTGATGGTCAACACCGTGTATATGGATATGCTAATTCAAAATATAAAACAACAAATACAATTCCTGTAGTTGCATTTGATAATTTAGATACTAGTGAACAGTTAAAGATTTTTATGGATATTAATGAAAATCAAAAAGCGGTAAGCCCTAGTTTAAGATTGGATCTTGAAGAAGATTTATATTGGGACTCAGATAGAGCTGATTCTAGAATTAAAGCTTTAAGATCTTCTATAATAAAAGAACTTTCTAATAATCAAAATAGTCCACTGTTCGAAAAAATATCCGTAGGAGAAGATAAATCTATATTAGCATTTAAACCATTTTCAAACGCATTATCTGCTTGTGATCTACTACCCAAGGCTAAAGGGAATCAATTTACAGATGATGCTCATACATATTCTTTGTACAATGTTTCAAATCACGATCATGCAAAAGAAATGGTTAGATGTAAAAAAAGGATCTTTGAGCTTTTAACAAAGTGTTATGATTTTGTAGAACAGAATTATAGTGATTTATTTTATGATGAAAAATCTTTTATTTTTTCAAACAGAGGAACTTATGCATATATATGTTTGATCGATAGTATAAATAAATTCTTAACAGATACTAAAGAACTAACTAAGGAGGAAAATGAGAAAATTCGTTTTGAAAAAATAAAACCATATTTAGATTCATTGTTTAATTTTATTAGAGACGAAATAAGTGAGGATGAAAAAAATGCACAATTAAGTTTACTCGGTTCAGGAGCAGATACAAAATGGTTAAGGTTTTTTCAAAGTATAGTTCACAAGAAGCACAAAGAGTATTTACCTACTGAACTTATTGATTGGAATGAAAGACAAGATGAGCAATTGCAAAATAAAGGAAGATCATTAGGAATCGATATTGAGAAGAAAATGAAATCCATTGTTTTAAACAAAATGGAGATAATATATGGAGATAACTGGGAGCTTGAGATAAATAGTATAAAAAGAGAATGTTTAAATCGAGCAGAACAGGAAAAAGAAAAATATTACAAAGAGGGTTTAGGTACAAAAGAGATACACTGGACAGAAATGTTTAATATCAACGATTACAAAACAATTATTGAAAAATATTGGAATAAAAAACCAGAAATACCACCGACTGGATTTACTACCTTTGAATCTGATTTCTCTATAGATATAGGAGATGGTAAAGGAAGTAAGGCGAAAGCTTTAAAATGGATTTCTTTCTTTAACTCTTATCGTAATTTGTGGGCACATGAAGGAACAAAAGAGAAGAGATTAAATAAGGATGAAGTTGATTTTATTGAGAAAATATATAGTCATTTTTATAGTTAAATAATTAGTCCAAAATGCTGTAAAAATTGGTAAATTAGGGTAAGATAGTAACTTACCCTAATTTTTTATCATATACACTTCACGGGGTAGTGTCAATTTAAAGTTTATAACATGTTCAAGCTATAAAATTTATTTTTTTGATAGTCTAACTACAATATTCAGCATCTTATCAAATAATTCTTTTGAATTAGTTTCATTTAATTCACCATTCTGGGCTAATAATGAAAACTGTTTTCTGTAGGTTTGATATTCGTTATTGTTTGATCCGTAATGCATTATTTTAAGATCTAGATCAATAATCTGAGATGAATATCTTTCTAAGATTTGTGCGCTCAATTGCTGTTTTGAAACATCACTAGTTGGATATTCTTTAGAATTATAATTTGATGTTGAAGTTGTATTTTTAATAATTGTATTCAATGAATCATACAGCCATTGTATCACGCGATTAGTTTCATTTGCTAAAGAATAATTTATTCGAGTACGGTTAATCTCATTAACACAATTTTGCTGAAACGTATCATAAATAAGTTTCCTCTGTTCGTACGATAAATCTAAATTATTGATTTGATCAGAGATAGTATTAACAGCGTTTTGTAATTGCTGTACATTGTAATTATAATTATTTTGTTTCGTCGTCATAGCATTTCCTAAAGCAGAAATATCTAATTTCGCAGGTTCTCGATATTGTGTTGGCTGCCTAGATTGAGAAGTATTATTTGTTGTATAATATTCCCATTGTTTTGAGAAACTGTTATATTTTTCATAACCAGTCATATTTCCATTTGAATCAAAATATTCATATCGGTTCTGAAATGAGTTAAACTTTTTTGTGGCAGTTTGAGAAAAGCAAAGTTGTCCAAGCAAAATGCAAACAGAAAATATAAGTTTTTTCATAAGTGATTTTTTGTATCACTCAGTCCCAAAGTGAAAAGGTTATTAATGCAGAAAGCGTGGGACTAAACTCAATCTGCAATAGGGGGCTCTGGTAAGCCTGTAACACAAACAAGAATAGCCCACGCCATATGACGTGAGCATCAACTGTTTATTCCGTGTTACATTTTGAATTTACCAGATTCCCTATAACAGAATAAAAGCTAACGCTTTATATTTTTTCGATAAAATTTGAGGTGCTAATATAAGAATTTTTGTAATTATATGACCGTTTTCTTTAATGGAAATACAACGGTTCGTACATCATCACCTATGAAAAAAGAGACTATTATCAAAGTCCTCTTCTATCTGTAATAGCAGAAAAAGCTAATGAAGCTGGAGTTATCCTTAGCTAGTCGACGGGTTAAACAGTGTTTTATGTTGTTGGCTTTACAAGCTCAACGTTTTGGGTATTGCCGAAGGCAGGGATAGGAAGTACAAATGTTGAATTTTAGATTTTAGCCCCGCTTTTAGCAATATCTTGTTAGCGGCTGGCAGTTATCAAATACTATTATAATAATTTGCCTCAAGAGAGTTCCCCGTTTGAATACTTAATACTTTTACATTTAATACACCTTTAATATCGATAGAGAATTCTACTTTTATGCTTGCCTTTCCAGCAGGTAGAGGTGGCAAGTCTTTTATTAGAATTTTTCCTAGCAACAAGTTTTTGCTTGCTTGTGGGTTATCTCCTTTGTATGTGTCTACACTAATTTGCGTCTGATTGTCGTTGACTGTATAAAACATCGAACTTTGAGTGATTGGTGCGTTCTCTCCTTTCTTTAGGATGATTGCAAATCTATCGTTAACGTCACCTATTCTAGAACTTATTCCATATGCCATTTTTGTAATAGGCGAAATATTTTGTTGAAAATTGACTTTATTACTCGGAATAACTGACTTTACATTAGTCTTAAGCTCTTGAGCTTTTACTGAAGCCATTTGTACAAAAGAAATGTTAGTTGCATTAATAACCTTTGCTTGCTCAATCAGCTCTAATCTATTGAGATTAATTCCACGAATTAAAATGTCATTAGCCAAATACTCTTTCTGTGAATAAATGTCTAATCTCGAGGGGAGCATTTCTAAGTACTTTATTGCTTCCTTTTTTTGAACTAAGGTGTCTATTATTTTATTAAACTCACTGGAGTAGCTTTCTATATAATTCTTGTCAGTTAACAAAACTTCATTTTCATAATTTTTGAATTCTGCATAATAAGTCCAATTGTAGGAACCAGAAAGGACACAGCTTTCGTCAATGATGCAAAACTTATGGTGTACAGGGTTTTCAAAGGTCGAATAAAATAATTTGCCACCTTTATCAATGAAGACAGAAAAGTCTAACCCAAAAGGTCCATTATTGATGTAATCATCTAGTATTACTAATGATATTTCAATTTTCCTGTCCAACAGCGTAATTAGCTCAGTGAAAATCTCTTCGTTTGTAAACCATGCTACAGCAATACAAACTTTCTTTTCAGCTTGTTTCAATCTTCCTATAATAATATTTTGGATACCGTCAAAATATACCTCTGTCATGAATTGAATTATGTCTGTTTTGGTTGCCGCTAACGGAAAAAGTATTGGAGAAGTGCGAGCTAAATAGGGTTGAAAGTTCAGCTAAAAAATGCTTTCCGCATTTTGCCAATACAATGTTAGGCAACGTTTTTTTAATTATTTTTTATTTTTTTATATTCCTGAATGTTTTTAATTTGCCAACTACTATAATATCTTATAAAATTGGCTAATTCAGAAGGAATAAATTCTGCAATTTTAGGATTTGTTTCAGTGGAATCATCACGAAATATTATTTTATTAATCTCATTGGTATTATGGTCTGATTCAAAATCAAAATTTAGGTGTGCAATTGAGTGACGCAAATCTATAATCAATTCTCTAATTGTTTTATATTTTTCTGAAATAAATGAATTTGGAATTCCCATTTCTTTTTTTAAATCAGTAAAAATTCTGTCAGTGGGAATAACTGAATAAAATTTCTCCTTCGGAAAAACAATTAAAGCAAGTAAACTGTTTGTAAGTAAGGTTACTTCAAATCTTTCATTTATATTAATTTGATGTTTTAATATTTCGTATTGTTCTATTATTTTTACTGTTCTTTCGATATAATCGATATCAAAGTCTTTGTATTCCATAAATATTTTTGCTTTTCAATTTTGTACATAACCCCGCATTTTGCCAATACAATGTTAGGCGATGTGATATTTAAAGTCCCCTGATTTCAAAAAAACTTGTTATTTCATCTTCAATCAATGCCGAACATTCTGCCCATTCATCAAAGTCTTCTGTATTATGTGGTGTATTTTTGTAAAGAAAATTTTTATCATAACCTTTAAGGAATAATGGAGTATCAGAAAACTCATAATGAGGTACAATTTTAAGTTCATAGAGTGCTCTTGAAATTGTTATCTTTTCAAAACCAACACCCAATTTATGAAATAATTGTCTTCCTTTACTGATTTCTTCCTCAAAAATACGTCTGAAATTGTTTTGACTTTGTATTTCATTAAGTATTTGATCAGATTCTTTTACAATCGAGTCATAGAATTGCTCGTAGTTTCCGAGTTTTGATGCGTCAAGAATATCTTCAACTGAAATAATTTCTCTATTATAAAAGCTTTTATAATTATACAAGAGGTTCATGAAAATAAATCCGTAATCGAAGTTTTCTATTAAGAATGGAATTTCATTTTTCCAAGCGAGATAATTATCAGGATTAATGTACATCTTATTAATTAATTCAGAAGGCATATTCAATGCAACAGTTGCAAATACAGAAGAAGTTTCTATAGCTTTTGCAATATCAACTATGTGAAATACATTTGCAGTTAAATGTACAGCAACATTATATACTGCTAAGTTTTGATTATAAATTAAATCACAAATAAGTTCTCTATTGAAGTTTATATGTTCAACAAGTTTTACATCTTCAGATTGATTTGCAATTGAGATTGCCCTTGTTCTGATTTCCTCAAATGTAGAATTTGTTTCTAATAAACTTACAATTGATAACGGAACTCTAGCAATTGGTTCTTCTGTGCCATCGTTCTTTGTAAATCTAAACATAATTATGGGAGAACTTGGGTCTGAATTTCCATTATTATCAAATTTATGAGCAATAACAGTTTTAGACAACCATGGTTTATCCCCTGTTTTAAATCTATTTGTGGAATAAATTTCGCTATAATAGTCTTTGTAAAATAATCTTTTAGAATCAATAGAATATTCAACTAATTTATTATAATTCAAATAATCTAAGCTTAACCTTGTATCTATTGCTTTGCCAAACTTCAACATATATTTTTGTCCCCACAATGTTGCAATGTGATCAATATAATGTCTAGTTTCGTGCAAAATTATAGATCTTTTTATAGAACTTTGTAAATCTTTTGGATCATCATTTATTTTAAAAAATTCTTCTGTTGATAATTCACATAATGTTATTTTAAAATTGGAAGGATTATAAAATGCAATTTCACTATTTATTGCTGGAAATATATTAGTATTCATTAAAAGTTATTGTTTTTTTTTATCATATCGCCTAACTTTCTAATTTACGTATTGCGTCAATAATAATAATAGATATTGCATCATTTTTTTTAATCTTTATGAATTAATGCATAATGATCTGATTTACAAAGATGAAAAATAAAGTGGTTTTTTATACTTTTTTTTGTATGGTCGCATGTTTATGATTAAAATACGCTAATGGAAATTATATCATATCTGTACTGTGAGAAACTGAGGATATAAATCTATCTGCAATAGTTTTATAGTAATTTACAGTTTCCTTTGTTATTATACATTCGCTGTAAACTACAAAATTTGATTCATTTTGTAAATTTTTACAGGTCTATTGCGACTTAGGTAAGTAATCTTTATAGTTTTAACGGGGGTGCAAAAAACAAGAATCATAACAAGTGTACTTTTGTCAATATATACCTACCTATTTGCCCCAAAATGAAAAAAGTCTCTCGATAAAATAAAAGACTTTAAAAACACAAATGATGAAAAAAATATTTTTCTGGGACTGATCTATCATCTTTTGTTGGTTTGCGCAATCCTAACGAGCAATCTCTTCAAACTACCATAACAGGAGTGTTTACAAAGAATCTGCTACATAGTACCTATATATACTACCAATTTATTTCAATATTTCTCACTCTCTAATTCACTTCTAACAACCCTAAAACCAATATTTCGGGTAACTATGGTAGAAGGTTTCAGGTTTTCTGGTTCAATACTTCAATTACGGCTATACAGGGAGAATGTATAATACTTAGGTTACTATTTACACCACCCGCCAAATTTTTGCTGTAAAAATACACCCCCTATACCGTATCTCAAAAATTTTATATAGGCATCGGGGCTGTACCTACTATACGGATTTAACACCCCGTCAGCGAGGTTTTTTCGTTGCGCCCCCTGTCAAATATTTTTGTTTTTTGACGGCTGTTTTCATTTTCCTGCGCTTCGAGTGGTTAAAAAGTGCCTGAAATCCTTGTGTTTATGGGCTTTTTGTTGTATATTTATACATCTTTACAAGCTACTTTTAGCCTTGTTTCTTTGTGTACAAGGTTCAATATAAAACAAAATGCCTAGCTGTCTCGAACACAACTAGGCGAATCAATAAATTTTAACTACACTAAAACTTATCGACATGACAAAGTTAACAAATTGTCTTGATACTGCTAGTATCTATTGTGGCACATATGCCAAGTATAACAACGGAAATCTTTACGGTAAATGGTTAAATCTTTCTGATTATTCAGACTATGACGAATTACTTACGACAATGTATGAACTTCACTCTAATGAACAAGACCCCGAATTTATGTTTCAGGACTACGAATGTCCGATTCTAGAAAAACTAGGATTATTGAGCGAGTGTCATATATCAAAAAATATATATGAAGTATTTGAACAAATCAATGATTCAGGACATGATGTAGAAGTTTACGAAGCGTGTTTGGATTGTTTAGGTAAAATGGAGTTTCAAAGCCTTTATGACTATGTAAACAATTTTTATTACGGCGAATTTTCGAGTGATGAAGACTTTGTACAATGGCTTTATGAAGATGATACTTTTAATATTCCTAATTGGGTTGTGATTGATTGGGAAGCAACAGCACGGAGTATAATGTTTGATCATTTTGAAAGTAACGGACATTATTTTAAATCGTAGTATATTTGTGTTGTTGCAAATTTATTGTATTCTTAAAATTCAAATAGGTTTAATTAAGATCAAATAGATTTAAAAAAGTACATTTTAAAAATTCGGGTACAACTTTGGGTACAAAAACAAAAAAGAGAAAATGTAATTATTTAAAATTCAATAATTTACAAATTCTCTTTAGCTTAAAAAGTGGAGTTGGAGGGATTCGAACCCTCGTCCAAACAAGCAATACATAAGCTTTCTACATGCTTATTCTACCATTGGTTTTCGACTGGAAGCAGAGGATAGACACCCAACTACCAGCTTATCTTCTGAAATTTTCGAGCTTTAGCCAAAGCTTCTAAAGCCTTATTTCTGCATTCCTATATCCCAGAATCAAACGCCGCAGAACAGAGCATTTGTGGAATATCTTGCTTCCCTACTGAAATCTTCGGGAAAACGCTTGATCTACTATACTTCGATATTAAGCTGCAAGAGCGAACTCTTCGTTGCCAGTTAAAATTTTGTAGCAAGGGATTATAGAGATCGCGCTACGGTTCTCTGCATGCTTACTTACCCATTGGTCTTGCTGTCGAAACCAGTCAACCCCATGAATAAAGTGAATGCAAAGATAATGCTTTTTGTTTACATTTCATTAATATAGATTGTTTTAATAAAATTTAGGAAGTGAAACGATTAACCTGAAGGTAGTAAGGCTTGAATATCCAGTCATTGTGGATAAAAATATTAATGTTGGCTAATGGGCTTTAATACAAGGTTTTTTAACGGATTTGAGGTAGAGTAGTGATTGTTTATTGCAATATATTTTGTGTTCTCATAAAAATTGTCTACTTTTGCAATCCAAAATGAGATGTAAAATATGTTAATAATTCCAGTAAAAGATGGTGAATCCATCGACAGAGCTTTAAAAAAATACAAGAGAAAATTTGATAAAACAGGAACTGTTCGTCAATTAAGATCTAGACAACAGTTTATTAAGCCTTCTGTAACTTTGAGACAAGCTAGACTAAAAGCGGCTTACAAACAAAGAGCGCTTAGCAAAGAAGAGCAGGCTTAAGATTTTTTCTTAACCATATATTAATTCACTTCTTAAATTCTTATATTTGAGGAGTGAATTTTTATTTTTATACCTATGATGCTGGAAAAGTTTTTAGAATACTTACAATTCGAAAAAAGATATTCTCCTCATACCATCACAAGCTACAAAAAAGACCTTGAAGACTTTTCCCATTTCTTCCTCCGAACAGAATCTTCTGACAATTTAGCCACGGCAGACAAAAAGATCATCCGAAATTTTATTGTTGAACTGAGTGAAAATGACATTTCCAAAAGAAGTATCAACAGAAAATTATCTTCTCTCCGCAGTTTTTATCTTTTTCTTTTAAAAATAGGGGAGATTAAAGTTTCTCCCACCGAAGGGATCTCTTCCCTGAAGTTTTACCCTGAAAAACAGATCCCTATATCTAAAGAGGAAATGCAGGATCTGAATGAAAGAATCTTTGAACAGGTACATGATGTGCTTGAAAAATGTATTATGGAAGTTCTTTATCAGACAGGAATGCGTAAAGCGGAACTTTGTGGCCTGATATTTGAGAATGTTGACTTATATCAAAATGAATTAAAAGTAATAGGAAAAGGGAATAAAGAAAGGGTAATTCCCATTTCCGATGAACTGTCTGAACTCCTTAAAAGTTATCTGGAAATAAGAAATCCGCAGACAGAATTTAAATCATATTTTTTCGTGAATAAGAAAGGGAAAAAACTCAACGAAAAATTTGTTTATGTGGTAGTTAATAAGTACCTTAGTCTTATAACAACGAAAGAAAAAAAAAGTCCTCACATCCTTCGGCATAGCTTTGCTACTCACGTTTTGGATAATGGGGCGGAGATCTCCAAAGTGAAAAAAATATTAGGGCATTCCAGTCTTGCCAGTACTCAAGTCTATACGAATGCTAATATTGAACAATTGAAAAAAGTGTTTAATCAGGCTCACCCTCGAGCATCAAAAAAAGAAGAATTATGAAGATTTCAGTACAATCAATTGGTTTAACTCCACACGAACCACTAGAATCACACATCGACAAAAAAGTAAGCAAATTGGATACCTTCTATGACAAGATTCAGGAGTGTAAGGTATTTTTGAAAGTTGAAAATAATGCTGATAAAGCGAATAAAACTGCTGAGATTATTTTGGCCGTTCCGGGAGACGATATCGTAGTAAAGAAGACATCCACCAGTTTTGAAGAAAGTTTGGACCTTTGCGTTGATACTGCTAAAAAGCTACTAATCAAGAAAAAAGAAATGGCTTAGAAAAAAAAGTTAAAAAAAGTTTATAAAATATTTGAGAATTCAAAAAATCCGCTCTATATTTGCACTCGCAAAAAAGGAACAGCGATCTTTTGAATTCTTTTTTATATTTGCCTCCATAGCTCAGTTGGCCAGAGCACGTGATTTGTAATCTCGGGGTCGTGGGTTCGAATCCCTCTGGAGGCTCATAAAATATAAACTTTTGGGGAGATTCCAGAGTGGCTAAATGGGACTGACTGTAACTCAGTTGCTTCGGCTTCGTAGGTTCGAATCCTGCTCTCCCCACTTTATATTTTTATAAAAAAAACTTGCAAGATTAAATAAGTTTTCTTAGTTTTGCACAGCGTTTACCAATAGTTTTGGAAACAAAATTGCGGAAGTAGCTCAGTTGGTAGAGCGTCAGCCTTCCAAGCTGAATGTCGCGGGTTCGACCCCCGTCTTCCGCTCAAAAAAATACCTCAATAAGAGTTGTTTTTTTTTTAACACTGAAATGTGTAGAGTAGAGTTTCTCGATCAGTTTCAGTTTTTTATTAAAATGCCTCCATAGCTCAGTTGGCCAGAGCACGTGATTTGTAATCTCGGGGTCGTGGGTTCGAATCCCTCTGGAGGCTCATTTTAATATAAAATATCTGGGGAGATTCCAGAGTGGCTAAATGGGACTGACTGTAACTCAGTTGCTTCGGCTTCGTAGGTTCGAATCCTGCTCTCCCCACATTTTATATTATAAAAAAAACTTGCAAGATTAGATAAGTTTTCTTAGTTTTGCACAGCGTTTACCAATAATTTTGGAAACAAAATTGCGGAAGTAGCTCAGTTGGTAGAGCGTCAGCCTTCCAAGCTGAATGTCGCGGGTTCGACCCCCGTCTTCCGCTCAACAGAAAATCACGCTACTTAGTGTGATTTTTTTAGTTGATGCCGACTTAGCTCAGCGGTAGAGTGCTTCCTTGGTAAGGAAGAGGTCACGGGTTCAAGTCCCGTAGTTGGCTCTCGATTTTCCCGAATTTCTTCGGGATTTTTTTATGCCCAAATTTTAGGTTAGAAAATAAAGGCAACCAAATTTGTTCCTAAAGATATATTATCGTTAAACACCTGATTAGATAAAAATACTCATTGATTCATCTTAACATTTCAACTGAAATTTTTAAAGATCAATTAAGATAGGTCATGAATTTTACTTCATCTTTACAATCACAATCATAAAATTTTCGTTAAATTCGTGTAAAATAAATTTTTGATGAATATTCTTTTATTGGAAGATGATCTCATTCTGTCTGCAGAACTTTGCAGATTTTTAGAATCAAATAATTTTAACTGTGATAAGATCTATGACGGGGAAACCTTTCTCCGCCAGATAAAAAATAGTACGTATGATCTTTATTTACTCGATATTAATGTCCCTAAAATAAATGGGCTTGATGTCTGTCAGACGATCCGTTCTTTTGATAAGAATACTCCCATCATTATCATTTCTGCCTATGGAGATATCTCTGATAAAAAAGATGCCTTCACCAGGCTGGCTGATGATTATCTTGTAAAGCCCTTCCAGTTTGAAGAACTTTTACTGAGAATCAATTCGCTGCTAAGGAGAAAAGCGCCTTCTGATAATTCCGATCAGGATATTCTAAGAATTGATGATCTTATTATCAACAAAACAGAACAGAAGGTATATCGTGGAGGAAATGAAATAACCCTTACCTTGAAAGAATTCCAGTTGCTGGTTTATCTTGCCGAAGCGCAGGGAAGAACTGTTTCCAAGCAACAGATTACAGAACATGTGTGGGAACACAATTTTAATACGAATACCAACACTGTAGAAGTTTATATCAATTTTCTGAGGAAGAAGATTGATAAAGATTTTAAAATAAAACTGATCCACACCCGTTCAGGTTTTGGATACTACCTAAGCCCATTGTAAATGTCTTTAAAAAGAAAGATAGCTTTGACGATAAGCATCGCCTTTTCATTATTATTTGGAATGGTGATGGCGGTCATTTATTTATCTTTTAACGATTTCAGAAGAGATGAGTTTAAAGAAAGATTCAGGCAGAGGCTCGAATTCACTTCCCATTTCATTTCAAAATCCAAAGACTTTGAAGAAGAAGCACCCGTTTTCTTTAATGAAAATTCAGATAACATTCTTTTGAATGAAAAGATTTTAATTTTCAACGAAAAGAAAGAATTGATCTACAGTACAATCAAAGACCGGAATGTTATCTGGGATAGTGCTATGCTTAAAGAACTGGATAAAAAGAAGATCATCTATACGGAAAAAACTGTTCCGGAAATCTATGCGGCACTCAGGAATATCAACGGAGAAAACTATTATATCCTTACCAGTGCTTTTGATACCAACGGAAAATCCAAATTGGGGTATCTTAAATATCTTTTGATCACAGCTTATGTGATGAGTACCATGCTTATTGGTTTCTTCAGCTATTATTTTGTAGAAAAGTTTCTGCGTCCTCTGGAAGACCTGAACAAAGAAATTTCTGAAGTTACTGCTCATAAATTAACCAAACAAATCCCGGTAGAACAATCCAATGATGAAGTAAGTGTTCTTGCCAAATCCTTTAATACCATGATTGGAAGGCTGGATGATGTATTTCAGTCGCAAAAGGATTTTACTGCCAGTGCTTCGCATGAGATCAGAACTCCTATCACCAGAATGGCGTTTCAGCTGGAGAATCTTATTAAGTTTGAAGAGCATTCTCCGGAAACACTATCTTCTTTAAAGCAGATCCAGAGGGATATATATCAACTATCAGACCTGACAAACTCTCTTCTGCTGCTGACAAAATTCGATAAAGAAAATATTCAGAGCATTTATGAGGAAGTAAGAATTGATGAAGTCATCTTTGAAGCTTTCGAAGCGGTGGAGAAAAGTTATCCACAACTTAAGCTGGATTTTCTGATCAATGAAGATAGTTTTGAAAATGCTTTTCTGACTATAAAAGGAATTCAGTCACTATTGGTCATTGTATTTATCAACTTGTTTAAAAATGCGGCAGTGTATTCAGATAATACAGAAGTAAATGTTTTGATTACTGAAACCAACGATAACCTTTCTGTGGAAGTTATTTCTCATGGTAATACTATTTCTGAAAATGAGCAAGCTAAACTGTTTGAAGCTTTCACCAGAGGAAATAATGCACAGAATATAGCAGGATCAGGATTGGGGCTCAGAATTGTCAAAAGGATTCTGGAATATCATGATGCAGATATTGTATACTCTTCACCTGAAGATTACATGAATAAGTTTACATTATTTTTTAAAAAATAAAAAAAAGCAACTGATACGAAAACAGTTGCTTTTTTTGTTAAACTCCCGATTGAGATTTTTAATATAAATTCAATGGTGGGGGAAAAAAATACTGATTTTGTTTGGTGTTTTATGGTATAAGCAGCCTGTTCATGCCTATTTTAATATTTTTTTAAGCGTCATTTAAGTTTCTTTTAATAGCATCAGAGCAATTTTGTATTTTAAAAAGAAAAATAATGAACAGAATTGCAGTGCTGTGCCTCGCCGTTTCCTCATTCATGGCGGCACAACAGCAGATGTCTCTTTTGGAATGCGAAGAAGCCTTTCAGAAGAACAACCTCCAGCTGCTCGCCGAACAATACAACATCAATATGGCTGATGCAGATATTCTGCAGGCTAAAATCTGGGAATTACCTCAATTAAGCGGACAGTTTAATGCTTATAATCCGCAGGACAAAAAATTTTTTGATGTAGGACATTCTAAGGGAGCAGGGATTACCCAATTGATTTATATGGGCGGTAAAAAGAAAAATGAAATTGCTTTTGCCAGATCCAATAAAGAACTGGCCCAGCTTCAGTTTTCACAATTACTGGTAGATTTAAGATCTCAGCTGCGCTCTGCCTATTTCAATCTTTATTATGAAAAACTAAAACTGGAAAATACCAACAGACAACTGGGGTATATGAATGATCTCCTGGATGCTTACCGTGTACAGTCGGCCAAAGGAAATGTTTCCCTTAAAGATGCTGTCAGATTACAGAGCATAGTCATCCAGCTGAATCATGATAAGCTGGAGATTAATAAAAACATTCTTGATTTTGAACAGAATCTGAAAGTTCTGACAGGAGTTACAGAAGAGATAGAGCCTACGATGTCTGAAACCGAAGCTAAAGAAGCTCTTGCAGCACAGCCTTTCGGTGATGAAGAAGAACTGAAAAGCAAAGCCCTGGAAAATAACGCAGATTACCGATATAATTTGAAACTTATTGATAACAGTAAGTTGTATGCCCAGTGGCAGAAATCATTGAATGTACCGGATGTTACCGTCGGTGCGGCATGGGATCAGGCAGGAGGAACTTTTAATAACGAAGCAAATCTGACCTTGGGAATTCCTTTGCCATTATGGAAAGCCAATCAGGGAAATGTAGTAAAAGCAAATTATGCCATCCAGCAGAATCAGAAAAATGCAGATTTTCAAAAACTGACTCTGGAAACTAAAGTTCAATCGGCATACAAAACCTGGAAGGCACAATATGATCAGCTTCTGGATGTAAAAACTACAGACCTTCAGAATATGGAACTTGTTTACAACGGAATGCTGAACAATTTCAGAAAAGGAAATGTCAACCTGATTGAATTCACAGACTTCATGGATAGCTACAGGGAGACAGCCCTTCAGATCTATGATATGAAAAATGAAATCATGCAGTCGGCAGAACAGCTTAATCAACTAGTACAAACGAAAATCTTCTATTAAAATGATGAAAACATATATTATCCCTTTATTAATGGTTATTTCATTAATAGCCTGTTCAAAAAAAGAGGAAGAGAAAAATATTCATGTAAAAAAAGGATTCGAGCTCAGTAACACGATGCTGAATTCTATTTCCCTGGCAAAAGTTGAAAAAAGAAATATAGAAGATGAGTACAGCTTTTACGGAAAAATCTCAGCAGACAAAAACAGTTATATAGATGTTTACCCTTTGGTAGGAGGAAATGTAATGAGTGTTAATGTAGAATTGGGTGACTATGTAAGAAAAGGACAGGTTTTAGCCACTATCAGAAGTACTGAGCTTGCAGAAATTCAGAAGGATGTAAGTGATGCAAAAACAGATCTTGTAGTGGCAAAAAATAACCTTCGTGTTGCAAAAGAACTCTATGAAGGAAAGCTTAATACAGAAAGAGATGTCCTGGAAGCTAAAAGCCAGTTACAAAAAGCAGAAGATCAGTTGCAGAGAGCGGCGGCAGTAAGTACGGTTTATAATGTGAAGACCGGAAATATATACAGTGTTGTAGCACCTATCAGCGGTTATATTGTTCAGAAAAGTATCAATAAAGATATGCAGCTGCGAAGTGACAGAAGCGATAATATTTTTGATGTGGCCAATACTACCAATGTATGGGCAATTATGAATGTCAACGAATCTGATATTGATAAAATAAACCTGGGGATGAAGGCTCAGGTATCCACTCTTTCATATCCGGACAAAGTTTTTGACGGAAAAATTGATAAAATATTCAAAATTATTGATCCGCAAACTAATGCCATGCAGGCAAGAGTAGTATTGGACAATGCCAACGGACTTTTGATCCCGGAGAGTAAAGCCACGATAAAAGTTTCCAGCCTGGAAAGCAACGCTACACTTACCGTTCCATCCAAAGCTGTGATTTTTGATGATAATAAAAGTTTTGTAGTGATTTTTAAATCCAGAACAGATGTAAAGATCAGAGAAGTCAAAGTATTAAAGCAGGTAGGTGATGTCACCTATATTGCAGACGGTCTGAAAGAAGGAGAAGAAGTGATTACCAACAATCAGCTGCTGATCTACCGTTCGCTGAACAGCTAGTCTTATGAAACCAGTAGGAATATGTACTTTTTTCTTTAACGGCTTTTTTAGGTCATCAATGTATCTATCATGAATAAATTCATAAAAAATATAATCGCTTTTTCATTAAAAAATAAAGCATTTACCTTTATTTGGGTAGCGATTTTAGCCATCTCCGGTTTTATAAGTTTCAAAAATATGCCTATTGAAGCTTTTCCGGATGTAACCAATACCCAGATTGTCATCATCACCCAATGGAATGGACGTAGTGCAGAAGAAGTAGAACGTTTTGTCACTACACCCATCGAATTGGCGATGAGCCCGGTTCAGAAGAAAACAAGTGTAAGAAGTACCACAATGTTTGGGCTTTCTATTGTTAAAATTCTGTTTGACGACGGGGTGGATGATACTTTTGCCAGAAATCAGGTCAATAACCAATTAAGAACCATTAACCTTCCTGATGAGGTAGATCCCGAAGTACAGCCGCCCTACGGGCCAACCGGTGAGATTTTCAGATATACGCTGGAAAGTAAAACAAAAGATTCCCGTGCATTGCTTACCCTGCAGAATTGGGTGATAGACCGGGCACTAAGAGGAGTTCCAGGGGTTGCGGATATTAATGTTTTCGGAGGACAGGATAAAGTCTTTGAATTAAGTATCGATCCGAGAGCATTGGATAAATACAATCTGACGCCGCTTCAGGTGTATGATGCTGTCACCAAAAGTAACCTGAATGTAGGAGGAGATGTTATTGAAAAAAACGGTCAGGCTTACGTGGTAAGAGGAATTGGTTTGGTGAAATCTGTAGCAGATATCGGAAATATTACCATTCAGAATGACAGTGGAAATCCTGTTTTGGTAAAAAATGTAGCCGAAGTTCATGAAAGCTCTATGCCCAGAGTAGGACAGGCTGCCCTGAATCATCATGATGATACGGTGGAAGGAATCGTTGTCATGAGAAAAGGAGAGAATCCGAGGGAAGTGCTGGTAGGAGTGAAGGCTAAAATTAAAGAACTTAACGAAAAAGTCCTTCCAAAAGATGTGAAAATGGTGACTTTCTACGACCGTGACAATCTGATGGACTTTACAACGCATACCGTAATGCATAATCTTATTGAAGGAATTGTACTGGTAACAGTAATCGTTTTGATTTTTATGGCCGACTGGAGAACCACTCTGATTGTTTCCATCATCATTCCTCTATCCTTGCTGTTTGCGTTTTTATGTTTAAAACTGGCCGGGATGAGCGCCAACCTGCTTTCGTTAGGTGCAGTAGACTTCGGGATCATCATAGACGGAGCCGTCGTCATGGTGGAAGGGCTATTCGTAATGCTCGACCATAAAGCGAAGCGGTACGGAATGGAGAAGTTTAATAAACTGGCAAAAGGAGGCTGGATTAAGCAGACCGGAACCGGATTGGGAAAAGCAATCTTCTTTTCGAAATTGATTATCATTACCTCCCTGATTCCTATTTTCTCATTTCAGAAAGTGGAAGGGAAAATGTTCTCTCCTCTGGCATTTACATTAGGATTTGCATTAATGGGAGCATTGATATTTACATTAACATTAGTTCCTGTTCTTTCTCATATCCTTTTAAATAAAAACGTAAGGGAAAAAAATAACCCGTTTGTTAATTTCTGGGACAGAATTGTTTTGAAAGGTTTCAATTTAACCTTCAGGCATAAAAAAATAAGTATGATTGTGGCAATTTCCTTCTTAGCGGTCACTTTATTTTCTGGTAAATTCCTTGGAACAGAATTCCTGCCTCAGTTGAATGAAGGATCATTGTGGATCACTGCAGAAATGCCGATGAGCTCCTCATTAAAAGAATCTCTGAAAACAGCTGACCTTTTAAAGAAAGATATCATGAGCTTCTCTGAAGTAACAGATGTTCTTGCACAGACGGGAAGAAGTAATGACGGAACCGACCCCAACGGATTTGGTTTCGTACAGTTTGCCGTAAACCTCAAGCCAAGAGAAGAATGGAAACGTAAGATTACTTATGATGAACTGATCAATGAAATAGATAAAAAGCTTAGAAGTTACCAGGGAATTACCTTCAACTATTCGCAACCGATTTCCGATAACGTAGCTGAAGCCGTGGCAGGTTTTAAAGCTGAGAATGGAATTAAAATCTACGGTGACAACCTGGAAACTCTGGACAAATTAGCCCATGAAGTTTTATTAAAGATTAAAGATGTACAAGGCGTAAAAGATCCGGGAATTATTAAAAATATCGGCCAGCCGGAAGTAAGTGTGGTTCTGGACAGAGATAAAATGGCTGCGTACGGAGTAATGCCTGCGGATGCACAAGCCGTATTGGAAATGGCATTTGGAGGAAAAACAGCTTCTGAAATGTTCGACGGGGAAAGAAAATTCCCGATCCGTCTTCGTTATTCACAGGAGTACAGAACCAATGAAAATGATATTGCTGCTTTGATGGTTCCTACACAGGATGGAGCAAAGATTCCGTTAAAAGAAATAAGCACCATTGTTAAGGATAACGGAGCCGCATTTATTTACAGAGACAACATCAAACGATATATCGGGGTCAAATTCTCCATTCGTGACAGAGATTTGGGAAGCACCATTGCGGATGCCCAGAAAAAAGTAGAAACGATTGAACTTCCGGACGGCTATTCCGTAGGATGGACAGGTCAGTTTGAAAATCAGCAGCGTGCTTCACACAGGCTGGCACAGGTAGTACCAGTGAGTATTCTGATGATTTTCTTTCTGTTGTTTATCCTGTTTGGCAATATGAAAGATTCTCTTCTGGTATTGGCGAACGTACCTTTTGCTCTGATTGGAGGTATTATCGCTTTGCATGTTACCGGAATCAATTTTGGAATCTCTGCCGGAGTAGGAATGATCGCTCTTCTCGGAATTTGCATCCAGAACGGGGTAATTCTTATCACAGAGTTCCATCAGAATGTTAAAGACGGGATGGATATCGATACTGCGATATTAAATGGGGTGAAATCCAGAACGAGACCTGTTATCATGACAGCATTGATGGCCTCCATCGGGCTTATGCCGGCAGCCTTGTCTACAGGAATCGGATCGGAGTCTCAGAAACCTTTGGCCATTGTCATTATCGGAGGACTGATTACAGCTACAGTACTTACCCTGCTTATTTTTCCTATTATTTTCTGGATCTTTAACAGGACAAAAAAGCTCAGTCAAATTTAAATTATCTTTCATTTATATTAGTAAGAAGCGCGGAAAACAAAGTTTTCCGCGCTTCTCGATTATTGAAATAAAGAATGAGTTTAAAATCCTAATCCCAGTGTAAAAGCTTTTACGGTATTGGGATAATCGGAAACAGAAGTGGCTGCTCCTGTCATTGTATTAATAGAGTAAATTTTTGTAGATAAACCTACAGATGCTATTAAGTAAGCCTTTTGGCTCATACTTCCAATATCAAAACCATTAGCATTGGTAATGTTGATTCCCAAAGAACCTGTTTCAGCTAAAGTTCCGTTATTGGGTGGGTTTTGCTGATATAATTTATCAGTATTATGATCAATCACAAATAAGGTAGTTGAGGTAGCTCCGGCAAAGTTGTTGGTATAGGCCGCTGCACTTATCATTGGACTTCCCGGATTCAGTGTAAGATCTGCAGCAGCAATTGTTCCATCGTTAGGATTCAGACGGAGATTTTGTCCTGTATTACTTACTACTCTTATCCTGTCAACTGTTGGATTGAAGTCAAAACCAAAATCGGTGCCTGAAAGCAATGTAGAAAATGGAGATGCTCCCACAGCAGTAGCGGCACCTGTGCCTAAGTTAATTGTATAGATTCTGCTTGAGCTTCCCAAAGCATACAATTGTCCGTTCGCAGGACGGAAATCTATGCCTAAAATACTCTCACCGCTTTGTAATCCGGCCACTGTTTTAGAAACAGGCATAGGATTGTTGGGATTGAAAATCTGAAGATTATTTGAATTGTCAATGGCATAAGCTACCGGTTCTGTAGGAATGGCAATATCAATGATTCCCTGCTGGAGTGATCCTATTGAAGTTATTTTACCATTATTCAGATCCAGAACATGTAATTTATCATTGAATGCTAAAAGAGCAGTACTGTTATCATATTTGATGTCAAAAGCAGATTGTCCTGTAAAAGTCGTTCCAAGATTTCCAACCTCTACTAAAGTTCCATTATTGGGAGGATCTTGCTTGTATAATTTTCCCAGCATCGGATCAATATCATATAACACAGTAGTGGCAACCCCTGCTTTACTGTTGGTGTAGGCTATTCCTGTTATGGAAGGGTTTCCTGTTCCGTTAATATTGATATCCGTAGCTGCAGCAGCTCCCGTTTCCGGATGTAAACGCAGATTTTGTCCGGTGTTACTTACTAAACGAATTCTATCAACAGTAGGGTTGAAATCAATAGAAGCAATTGCTCCTGATATTGAGGGAGTAAATGCTGTTGAACCTACCATTCTTGCTGAAGCATTAGATACATTGATAATATATAATTTGCTTGCATTTGATAAAGCATATAACTCTCCTGTAGCAGGTCTGAAATCTATGCTCAGCAATTTTTCTCCGGAGGCAACACCTGTTACCGTTGTTTTTGAGGTGAAAGTTTTTGGATTGTTGGAATTAAAATAAACCAGCTCATTCATGGCAGTTATTCCATATACCATAAGATCCGGACCCTGAGGTATATTTTCTGACATCATGTTTTCATCTGAATTATCACATGAAAACAGGGTTGTAATGGCTATCAGAGCCCAATACATGTGTAGTAGTTTTCTCATAATATTAATTTTTAGTTGTTATTTTTATATGTACGAGAAAAAAGTAAGAATGGATTTGCGAGCAGAATGATCAGTTTTTTTTCTTGTATATTGTATTAATAATTAACGAGATAGTTCTTATTTTTAATAAAACATTTCTAAGGATTTTTTCAATCCGGAAAAATGTGTAAATTTGCAGTCTCAATACGTTGAAATATAAGGTTTGTCCTTCACTGGATGAGAATATTGAAAGTTTTTTTAATAAAAAGTTTTTGGTATTTAAAAATTCATTATATTTGCACACCGAAAATTTGAAAAACAATAAATAAATAATTTTAAATCATGGCAAAGGAAACGTTTAATCGTAACAAACCACACTTGAACATTGGTACTATTGGTCACGTTGACCATGGTAAAACTACACTTACTGCAGCTATCAGTAGTGTATTAGCTAACAAAGGTCTTGCTGAGAAAAAAGACTTCTCTGCTATTGACTCTGCTCCAGAAGAAAAAGAAAGAGGTATCACTATTAATACAGCTCACATCGAGTACGAAACTGAAAACAGACACTATGCACACGTTGACTGTCCAGGTCACGCCGACTATGTTAAGAACATGGTAACTGGTGCTGCTCAGATGGATGGAGCGATCTTAGTATGTGCTGCAACTGATGGACCAATGCCTCAAACTAGAGAGCACATCCTACTTTGCCGTCAGGTAAACGTACCAAGAATCGTTGTTTTCATGAACAAAGTTGATATGGTGGATGATGCTGAGCTTTTAGAGCTTGTTGAACTTGAACTTAGAGATTTATTATCTACTTACGAATATGACGGAGATAACTCTCCAGTAATCCAGGGATCTGCTCTTGGTGCTCTTAATGGAGACGAGAAGTGGGTTAAGACTGTTGAAGAATTGATGGATGCAGTTGATACTTGGATCGAGCAGCCTGTTAGAGATCAGGATAAGCCATTCTTGATGCCAATCGAAGACGTATTCTCTATTACAGGTAGAGGTACTGTAGCAACTGGTAGAATCGAGGCTGGTGTTATCAACACTGGTGATCCAGTTGATATCGTAGGTATGGGTGATGAAAAATTAACTTCTACTATTACAGGGGTTGAGATGTTCAGAAAAATCCTAGACAGAGGTGAAGCTGGTGATAACGTAGGTCTATTGTTGAGAGGTATTGAAAAAACTGACATCAAGAGAGGTATGGTTATCGCTAAGAAAGATTCAGTTAAGCCACACAAAAAATTCAAAGCTGAGGTTTATATCCTTTCTAAAGAAGAAGGTGGACGTCACACTCCATTCCACAACAAGTACCGTCCTCAGTTCTACGTAAGAACTACTGACGTTACAGGTGAAATCTTCTTACCAGAAGGTGTAGAAATGGTAATGCCTGGTGATAACTTAACAATCACTGTTGAATTACTTCAGCCAATCGCTCTTAACGAGGGTCTTAGATTCGCGATCAGAGAAGGTGGTAGAACAGTAGGTGCAGGTCAGGTAACTGAAATCATCGACTAATTCACATCTAAAACAATATAAAAAAGCTTCCGTAAGGAACACTCTTTACGGAGCTTTTTTTAACTACGGGCATCGTCCAATGGTAGGATACCGGTCTCCAAAACCGTTGATCAGGGTTCGAATCCTTGTGCCCGTGCAAATATAAATTATGAGTTCATTTATCGATTTTTTAAAAGGTTCTTATAACGAATTCAGACATAAAGTTGAATGGCCAAAATGGGCTGACCTTCAGTCTTCTACAATTGTAGTGACTATTGCGACAGTTATTCTGGCTTTATTTACCTTTGGAGTTGATGAATTGTTTTCAAAAGCAATCAGCAACATAATAGGAATGCTAATCAACTTGTTCAATTAATAATTAAGTATTTTCCATAATGAGCGAATTGAAATGGTATGTGCTGAAAGCAATCAGCGGACAGGAAAATAAAGTGAAAAACTATATTGAGACAGAAATCAAACGTTTAGGGTTTGAGCAGTACGTTACTCAAGTGGTTATTCCTATGGAAAAGGTGATCCAGATTAGAAACGGTAAAAAAGTTCCTAAAGAAAGACCTTACTATCCTGGCTACCTGATGATTGAAGCTGACCTGATGGGAGAGATTCCTCACGTTATTAAAAATATCCCTGGAGTTATCTCTTTCTTAAGTTTAACGAAAGGTGGTGATCCTGTTCCAATGAGAAAATCAGAGGTAAACAGAATGCTTGGAAGAATGGATGAACTTTCAGAATTTGCAAGTGATGTTGAGATCCCTTATATCGTAGGTGAAAACGTTAAAGTAATCGATGGACCTTTCAACGGATTCAATGGTACAGTTGAGAAGATTCTTGAAGACAAAAAGAAAATTGAAGTTTCTGTATTGATCTTCGGTAGAAAAACTCCAATGGAATTGAGCTACATGCAAGTAGAAAAAGTATAATACATTTACTTATAAAAATATAAAAAAAGACTGCTTTTAAAGCGGTCTTTTTTTATTAATATCCTTTTCAGATAGATGATGGTAATGGCTTCCCAGTTACTTTTCAACAAATAGCTGTCTAATTCCATTGCCTCATAATTAAATATTGAAATTCAATCTTTATATTTTTCCCTGTAGTTAGAGTTTTTTTAAGTTTATTAAAGTTCCTTTACTGAAATGCAAATTTCATTAGTCTGCGGGCTACTTCTATCAAGAACTTTATGGTTGTTAAATTATCACTCTATCGTGAACAGGAATGCTTTTTATAAATTGGATTCTTCTTAATGATTTAATTCACCGTCAGATGGCATGCTTCTTGCAACCAAGCTGTTAACTTATCCACAAAATTTTATTTTATTTATTTCATACACTGGTTGCAGATGTATCAGTATTGTATGTTTAAATAAAAATAAAATTCGGATCAGCCACTCAAAACACAAGTTTTATAAACACATAACTCAATGACAAAAATTATTTCGATGATCACTCTGGTGGGCACATCTGTGCTCGTGAGTGCGCAGGTTGGTATCAATACTGCGACTCCAGAAAAAGAACTTACCGTAAATGGTACAATGAAGACATCAGGAATTGTTTTTAAACAACCCCTGGAAAAACTGAAAGCGGATGAGAATTACACTTTCATTATTAAATCTCCGGCACCGGAAAACAAAATTACAGCGTATAATGATTCTTTTGTACCTAATTCACCGGCACCTATTAACCTTATTCAGTTCAAGATTACCTGTGATCCTACAGACAAAGATTGGGTAAACCAATTTGATACAAAGATCAATTCCAGCAAATTTTTGGTGGTAATTTCTTCTTTTGGATTTACACAGCCCACAAGAACGTATTCTGCAGACTGGCTTACTCCAATGCCTCAGATCTTTGCGTACTCGTCAGGAGGAACGTGGAAGCTTAAAGCCGATTACCAGGGATTTTCTCCCGATAATTCTTTCCCTACAGGAGTGTGGACACTTAACTTACTGGTGTTTGACAGATCATATGCCAAAGATTTTAATTCAACACAAAACCTTAATGGTTCAACTACTGGTGCAGCAACAGCTCCATTAATTCAATAAAAACATACATTATGAAAAAAATTATTGCAATACTTTTCACGGGTTTTGCCGCTTTAAGCTTACATGCACAAGTAGGAATAAATACTACAACACCTAAAGGAACATTGGATGTTGAAGGGGAAACATTAGTGGAATCTTATTTAATAGATACTGAAAATACAAAGGCAAGCGGAAACTATCTTCTTCTTACCCGATCAAAAGATACTTCACCGGTAGGTAAGGTGAAGCTGTTGGATATATCGCTCCGTAATGTAGCGCCTGTAAATATGTATAATGTTGTATTGAAAAATGTGAGACAGGATGAAGTTGTAAATCTCAATACAGGATTAGATGCGAGTAAATATGTTGTGGCAATTACAGGTGCTGTTTTTACAGGAGCGGTTTCGGCAGCGAATACAACTACCAATCCAAAATCTTATGGTTCCTATTCAACTGAAATTACGCAGGTAACCAGTGGAGGTAAAAAATATCATGCTATTAATTTAGCTTTTAAAGGAGCAGGAACGGTTTCTTCCATCAATGGAACGTGGACACTTACCTTAAATGTTTTTGAAAAATCATTAGTTAAAGACTGGGGAACTTTTAATGGTTCTGTTTCAGCATCTGCTTCACCGGGATATTCAGGAGTATCAACCAATACGCCTTTAGGGCTTCAATAAAAAAACTATGAAAAGAAAAATTTATATCACAATAATCATGTGCCTTGGGATGGTTTTGAATGCCCAGAAAGGAAAAGTAGGGGTGAATACCGCTAATCCTACAGAAACACTTGATGTTAATGGAAAAACCTATACGAATTCTCTGTATTTAAGAAATCCGGGAGAACCTACGTTGACGGGTGGTAGCTTTTTGGCAACTTCTCAGAATGCTTTGCAATTGTATGATCCCGCTTTGGAAAGCAGCGGACTGTTCAATTATCTTAAGCTTACTCTTACCGGAGTATCCGGAACAGGAATAGCAGATTATGATACCAAAATTGATGCAAACAATTTTTTGGTTATCCTTCACAACTATTCATTCAAACTGAATGACGGAACTACTAATGTTATGCTTGATTATGGAGATAACGGAGCGAATGACAATAAGCAGGGATCACCAGATGTTGTTGCCTTCAAAAGTAATGGAACATGGCACATAAGAGCAAGATTTACTGACAGCAGAATTATTGCCACAAACTCTACTACACCATCAAGAGCATATAACAACTTTACTGTTGACCTTTATCTGATGGCCTACAGAAGATTAATTGAAAAACAAAATATAAACGATATCAATGATGATCTTGGTGGAAATGACGGTTCTGCAAAAACAATTAACAGACCTTCCGGTTTTTAATCAGTCTTTCCTTTTAAAATATTTTGAAACGGTTATTTAATACAAATAACCGTTTTTGTTTTTAGGCAGGAATTTTTAATGATACAATAATGGGGATTGATTTATTTTTCTAAAACTTTTTAAAAATCAGCAATTTCCGTTTGCTATTTCAAAAATATTTTATACTTTTGCAGTCCAAAAAGTAGGTTTATTGTTATGTGAGTGCATAACCTACTGAATAATAAATGCTTCCAAACTCATTAATTATTCAAATTTAAAAAACAAACAATGGCTAAGAAAGTCTTTAAAATGGTAAAGCTTCAGGTGAAAGGTGGCGCAGCTAACCCTTCTCCACCAGTAGGTCCAGCATTGGGTTCTGCAGGTGTGAACATCATGGAGTTTTGTAAGCAATTTAACGGAAGAACCCAAGATAAGCCAGGGCAAGTTTTACCTGTAGTAATTACAGTATACGAAGACAAATCTTTTGAATTCGTTATTAAAACTCCACCTGCAGCAATCCAGTTAATGGATGCAGCTAAAATCAAGGGAGGTTCTGGTGAACCAAACAGAAACAAAGTAGGTTCTGTAACTTGGGAACAAGTAAAGAAAATCGCCGAAGATAAAATGGCGGATCTTAACTGTTTTACAATGGACTCTGCTCTTTCTATGGTTGCAGGTACTGCTAGATCTATGGGATTAAGAGTAACAGGAACTAAACCAACTAACGCTTAAAACCTAAAGAAATGGCAAAATTAACTAAAAAGCAAAAGGAAGCTTTAAGCAAAGTAGAAAAAGGAAGAATCTATAACCTTGAAGAAGGTTCAGCTCTTGTAAAAGAAGTGAACACTACAAAGTTTGATGCTTCTGTAGATATCGCTGTAAGATTAGGAGTAGACCCTAGAAAAGCAAACCAAATGGTAAGAGGTGTTGTATCTCTTCCTCACGGTACTGGTAAAGATGTTAAAGTATTAGCTCTTGTAACTCCAGATAAAGAAGCAGAAGCTAAAGCTGCTGGTGCTGATTATGTAGGTCTTGACGAATATTTACAAAAAATCAAAGAAGGTTGGACAGATGTTGACGTTATCGTTACAATGCCAGCTGTAATGGGTAAATTAGGTCCATTAGGTAGAGTATTAGGTCCAAGAGGTTTAATGCCAAACCCTAAATCAGGAACTGTAACAATGGAAATTGGTAAAGCAGTAACTGAAGTAAAAGCAGGTAAAATTGATTTCAAAGTAGACAAGTATGGTATTATCCATGCTGGTATTGGTAAAGTATCTTTCGATGCTGCTAAGATCAAAGAAAATGCTCAGGAATTAATCCAGACATTGATCAAAATGAAACCAACTGCTGCTAAAGGAACTTATGTGAAGAGCATCTATTTGTCTTCTACAATGAGCCCAGGTATTGCAATTGATACTAAATCTGTTAACTAATAATAATCCTTAAGACAATGACAAAAGACCAAAAAGTTGTAGCAATACAAGAGATCAAAGATTTGCTTCAGGATGCAAAAGTAGTATACGTAGCAGATTTAGAAGGTTTGAACGCTGGTAAATCTTCAGATTTCAGAAGACAGGCTTTCAAACAAAATATCAAAGTAAAAGTTGTAAAAAATACACTTTTACAAAAAGCAATGGAGCAAATTGAAGGAGTAGATTACTCTGAAATGTTCCCATCTTTCAAAGGAAACTCAGCGTTAATGATTGCTGAAACAGCAAACGCTCCTGCGAAATTGATCCAAGGATTCAGAAAGAAAGAAGAAAAGCCAGCTTTAAAGTCTGCTTTTGTTCAGGAAACTTTCTATGTTGGTGACAATAACCTAGATATGTTGGCTAACATCAAGTCTAGAGAAGAAATGATCGGTGAAATCATCGGATTACTTCAGTCTCCAATCCAGAGAGTTGTTTCTGCTCTTCAAAACAAATCTGAAACTGTAGAGGCTCAAGCTGAAGAAGCTGCTCCTGCGGTAGAAGAAACTCCTGCTGCTGAAGCTCCAGAAGCTCCTGCTGCAGAAAGCACTGACGAAACGCCAGCTGCTGAATAATTACACTCAAAAAATTAAATAAATAATCAACAAAAACATTACAACAATGTCAGATTTAAAAAATTTAGCTGAAACGCTAGTAAACCTAACTGTAAAAGACGTAAACGAATTAGCTGCTATCCTTAAGGATGAGTACGGAATTGAGCCTGCTGCTGCTGCAGTAGTAATGGCTGGTCCTGCTGGTGAAGCTGCTGAAGAAAAGACTGAATTCGACGTAATTCTTAAGTCTGCAGGTGCTTCTAAATTAGCTATCGTTAAATTAGTAAAAGATTTAACTGGTGCTGGTCTTAAAGAAGCTAAAGATATCGTAGACGGAGCTCCTGCTGCAATTAAGCAAGGTGTTTCTAAAGACGAAGCTGAAGCTCTTAAGAAGCAATTAGAAGAAGCTGGTGCTGAAGTAGAATTGAAATAATTTCAGTTTTATTATAAATATAGAAGCCCGGGCATTTGCCCGGGCTTTTTTTGTATGTAAGTCTTTGTAAGTATGCTTTTTAATTTGTAATCGTATTTTAATATTATTATTTCTAATTTGGATATATCTTTTTACGATTAAATATTTCGTAAATATTAACATAATATTTTAATTGTATTTTGTTATTTGTTTGTTTTGCGTGAATTTTTATTAATAAAGTATTGTTTTGATTGAAAAAATATTATATTTGTACCGAAAAAACACAATAATTGGATAGAAATTACTTTCTTTTCTGTAGCCATAGGATTCTGAAGCTTTTAGCGATTATAGGAAAACCAAGCACTAAGCTAGTATCTGTAATAAAGACAAAGTTTGAATTGTCATATTGTACGGCTGTTAATAATCATCTGCCGAATTGTTTGGCTGATGTTTCTGTTCACTTGCATGCTGAAACAGATTGTCATTTGAGAGTGGTCTATAGCGGGTCTGCTGATCAAAAAGAAAATTGTTTATTTTATAAAAAAACTTTCCGAGATAATCCTCCTTTTTTAAAAACAATAATCCCTGAAATATATTTCCCAGAGATAATACGTGTTCTGCCATATGGAAGGGGACGGAATTGCTCATAATTCGGTAACATTTTGCAATCGTAGGTAATTGTATAAACTGTTATTTTATTTATGAATCACACAGTATGTAAGAGATTTTTTCAAGAAAAATACATTAACATGAAACAAAATTAGAGTGAAAAACAAATTATTAGCGATCATTCTATTAATAATCAATAAGTTACCGGAAGTCGCTCAGGTAGGTATTTATATTTGTTTGGTAGCGAAACCAGTAAAAATAAATCTTATAAGGTTATTGTGAAATAATCATAGGATTAGCTTGTGTTGTGGAGGGGTTGCTCATATTTGGGCAGCCTCTCTTGTTTTAAGAGTCTCAAAATGAGATGATTTATTTGTTATTGTGGATAACTTTTTGTATCTTTGCCCTTCTTTTGGCGCGAAAAATTGTTTGTAAATTTATAAAATACTGAAAATCAACTCTTTCATTGTGTAAAACATGGAAGGGATTTCGTGTATATAAATACTGCGGTAATACTGCCTCAAAAGTAATAAAAATATTTTGCATTACGCTGTGAAAAGATATACCAGTGTTGCAGTTAGAAAGAACCAAGTACAACGTTTAAAAGAGCTTAAGGTCCTTTGTGAGCGCCAAAAACACTTTTACCTTTTACTTTTATCTTGTTTTTGTTCTTTTCTGATATTTTTTAATGAATCAAAATATTTTTTAACCCTTTCTTAAAAGTTTTATGAGTAAAACAAAATCAACAACTCAAGGAAATCCGAGAATTAATTTCTCATCAGCGAAAGGAAAAATCATCACTCCGGACTTTTTGGATATCCAAATTGAGTCTTTCAGAGAATTTTTCCAGCTTGATACACTTCCTGAAGCCAGAAAGACAGAAGCTCTTTACAAGACTTTCCAAGAGAATTTCCCAATTACGGATTCAAGAAACCAATTCGTATTAGAATTCTTAGACTACCTGGTAGATTCTCCACGTTATTCAATCGATGAGTGTGTGGAAAGAGGACTTACTTATTCAGTTCCTCTAAAAGCTAGACTTAAACTGTACTGTACTGACCCGGAACACGAAGATTTCCAAACAGTGGTTCAGGATGTATACTTAGGTCCGGTTCCTTATATGACGCCAAGTGGTTCTTTTATCATCAATGGTGCTGAAAGAGTTATTGTTACGCAGCTTCACCGTTCACCTGGTGTATTCTTCGGACAAACTTACCACGCAAACGGAACCAAACTTTACTATTCAAGAATTATTCCTTTCAAAGGATCTTGGATGGAATTTACAACAGATATCAACAGCGTAATGTACGCGTATATCGACCGTAAGAAAAAATTACCATTAACAACTCTATTAAGAGCGATCGGTTATGAATCTGATAAGGATATCCTTCAGATCTTTGACCTTGCTGAAGAAGTGAAAGTTTCTAAAGCTGCCCTTAAAAAAGTAGAAGGGAGAACATTGGCTGCAAGAGTATTGAACACTTGGTTCGAAGATTTCGTAGACGAAGATACAGGTGAAGTAGTTTCTATCGAAAGAAACGAAATCATCCTGGATAGAGAAACTATTCTTGAAAAAGAACATTTAGATCTTATTCTTGATGCTGGTGTGAAATCAATCCTGATTCACAAAGAAAACAGCAATGAATTCTCTATCATCCAGAATACATTACAAAAAGACCCTACTAACTCTGAAAAAGAAGCAGTAGAGTATATTTATCGTCAGTTAAGAAATGCAGATCCACCAGATGAGGAAACTGCAAGAGGAATCATTGAAAAATTATTCTTCTCTGAGCAAAGATATTCATTAGGTGAAGTAGGACGTTACAGATTGAACAAAAAGTTAGGTCTTAATATTCCAACTACCACTGAGGTTCTTACCAAAGAAGATATCATTGCGATCGTAAGACACTTAATCGAGCTTGTCAACTCTAAAGCGGAGGTTGATGATATTGACCACTTATCAAACAGAAGAATTAAAACTGTTGGTGAGCAATTAGCAGGACAGTTCGGAGTAGGTCTTTCAAGAATTGCAAGAACAATCAAGGAAAGAATGAACGTTAGAGATAACGAAATCTTTACTCCGCTTGACCTTGTAAATGCTAAGACATTAACATCGGTAATCAACTCATTCTTTGGTACCAACCAGCTTTCTCAGTTCATGGACCAAACCAACCCTCTATCAGAGATCACTCACAAGAGAAGATTATCTGCACTAGGGCCTGGTGGTTTATCAAGAGAAAGAGCAGGTTTCGAGGTTCGAGACGTTCACCATACTCACTACGGAAGAATTTGTCCGATTGAAACTCCGGAAGGACCAAACATCGGTTTGATTTCATCTCTGGGGATCTATGCTAAAATCAACAGACTAGGTTTCATCGAAACTCCATATAGAAAAGTTGAAGATGGTAAGATTGAACTTAACGCAGATCCTATCTACTTAAATGCAGAAGATGAAGAAGATAAAGTAATTGCTCAGGCAAACGTTGAATTAAGTGATAACGGTGAGTTCTTAACAGATAGAATTATTGCAAGATTGGATGGTGACTACCCGGTAGTGGAGCCTGCACAGGTTAATCTTATCGACGTTGCACCTAACCAGATTTCCGGTATTTCCGCTTCATTGATTCCTTTCCTGGAGCATGATGATGCGAACCGTGCATTGATGGGATCCAACATGATGCGTCAGGCCGTTCCTCTATTGAAGCCACAGGCTCCAATCGTTGGTACAGGGCTTGAGCAACAAGTTGCAAGAGATTCAAGAATCTTAATTAACGCTGAAGGTACAGGTACAGTACAGTACGTAGATGCTGACAGAATCGTTATTAAATACGAAAGAAGCGAAGACGAAGATTTAGTACAATTCGAGTCTGCTACTAAAACATACAACCTTACTAAGTTTAGAAAAACTAACCAGAGTACAACGATTACCCTAAGACCAAACGTAAGAGTAGGTGATGTAGTGGAAAAAGGACAGGTACTTTGCGACGGTTATGCTACTGAAAAAGGAGAATTAGCTCTTGGTAGAAACTTAGTGGTAGCGTTCATGCCTTGGAAAGGATACAACTTCGAGGATGCAATCGTAATCAACGAAAAAGTTGTACGTGAAGACTGGTTTACTTCAATCCACGTAGATGAATATTCTCTTGAAGTTCGTGATACTAAATTAGGTATGGAAGAGCTTACAGCAGATATTCCAAACGTATCTGAAGAAGCTACTAAAGATCTTGACGAGAACGGTATGATCAGAATCGGTGCTGAAGTGAAGCCTGGAGATATCATGATTGGTAAAATTACTCCAAAAGGTGAATCTGACCCGACTCCAGAAGAAAAACTTCTTAGAGCAATCTTCGGTGATAAAGCTGGTGATGTGAAGGATGCTTCATTGAAAGCTGACTCTTCATTAAGAGGAGTGGTTATCAACAAGAAACTGTTCTCAAGAAACATCAAAGACAAAAAGAAAAGAACTGAAGAAAAACTTAAACTTGAAGAGATTGAAAACACTTACAAGGCTAAGTTTGACGAGTTGAGAAATACGTTAATTGAAAAATTAAATACACTGGTAAGCGGTAAAACTTCTCAAGGGGTACAAAATGACCTTGATGAAGAAATCATCGGTAAAGGTGTGAAATTTACTCACAAGCTATTAACTTCAGTTGAAGATTATGTAAACGTTAGCGGTTCAGACTGGACAGTAGATGCTGATAAGAATGAATTGATCAAACAATTGATTCACAATTACAAAATCAAATATAACGACATTCAGGGAGTTAAAAACCGTGAGAAATTTGCAATTTCAATCGGAGATGAGCTTCCGGCAGGGATCATGAAGCTGGCTAAAGTTTACATCGCTAAGAAACGTAAACTGAATGTAGGAGATAAAATGGCAGGACGTCACGGTAACAAAGGTATCGTTTCAAGAATCGTTCGTGAAGAAGATATGCCATTCCTTGAAGACGGAACACCAGTAGATATTGTATTGAATCCACTTGGGGTACCTTCCCGTATGAACATCGGTCAGATCTATGAAACAGTTCTTGGATGGGCTGGTCAGAAACTGGGTATGAAGTTCGCTACGCCAATCTTTGACGGAGCAACTCTTGATCAGATTACTGAATACACTGAGAAAGCAGGTCTTCCTAAATTCGGTCACACTTACCTTTATGATGGTGGTACCGGAGAAAGATTTACTCAGGCTGCAACAGTAGGTATCATTTACATGTTGAAACTAGGACACATGGTAGATGATAAGATGCACGCACGTTCTATTGGTCCTTACTCATTGATTACTCAGCAGCCGTTAGGAGGTAAAGCTCAGTTCGGAGGTCAGAGATTCGGAGAGATGGAGGTTTGGGCACTTGAAGCATTCGGTGCATCTAATATCCTGAGAGAGATCCTTACTGTGAAGTCGGATGACGTGATTGGTAGAGCAAAAACTTATGAAGCAATTGCAAAAGGTGAATCTATGCCTGAACCAGGTATTCCGGAATCATTCAACGTATTACTTCACGAGTTACAAGGTCTTGGATTAGACGTAAGATTGGAGGAGTAAGATATCAGATGTCAGACACAGGATGTCAGACTATGGCACTCTAAGAATTTTATAATCCTTGAATTTGGAATGATGATTTCTTCTGAAATCTGAAATCTGAAATCTAAAATCTAAAAAAAATTATGTCAAATAAAAATAAATCAAGTAGATTTAATAAAATAACCATCGGTTTAGCTTCACCGGAGTCTATTTTACAAGACTCAAGAGGGGAGGTTTTAAAGCCGGAAACTATTAACTACAGAACTCACAAGCCTGAAAGAGACGGGCTATTCTGTGAGAAAATCTTTGGTCCTGTAAAGGATTACGAATGTGCTTGTGGTAAATACAAGAGAATTCGTTACAAAGGGATCGTTTGTGACCGTTGTGGAGTAGAAGTTACTGAGAAAAAAGTAAGAAGAGAGAGAATCGGGCACATCAACCTTGTAGTTCCAATTGCGCACATCTGGTATTTCCGTTCATTACCAAACAAAATCGGATACCTTTTAGGAATTCCTTCTAAGAAATTAGACATGATCATCTACTACGAAAGATATGTAGTGATTCAGCAGGGTATTGCTAAAAAATTAGACGGTTCTGATTTTGAAAATATGGAATTTCTTACAGAAGAAGAGTACCTTGATATCATGGAAACTCTTCCTGTAGAAAACCAGTATCTTGATGATTCTGATCCAAACAAATTCATTGCCAGAATGGGTGCTGAAGCTGTAGAAGATCTGTTAAAAAGAATCGATCTTGATGCGTTGTCTTTCGATTTGAGACACAAAGCTCACAACGAAGGTTCAAAACAAAGAAGAACTGAAGCTCTGAAAAGATTGAATGTTGTAGAAGCATTAAGAGGTGCT
This sequence comes from Chryseobacterium vietnamense, assembly GCF_031454475.1. Classification (NCBI taxonomy): domain Bacteria; kingdom Pseudomonadati; phylum Bacteroidota; class Flavobacteriia; order Flavobacteriales; family Weeksellaceae; genus Chryseobacterium; species Chryseobacterium vietnamense. The sequence continues at coordinate 243,381 of NZ_JAVDQX010000002.1, forward strand.
AATACAAGAATGATCAACAGACCAGAGTGGATGATCATGCGTGTACTTCCTGTTATCCCACCAGAACTAAGACCATTGGTTCCATTGGATGGAGGACGTTTCGCTACTTCTGACTTAAATGACCTTTATAGAAGAGTTATTATCAGAAATAACCGTTTGAAGAGATTATTGGAGATCAAAGCTCCTGAAGTAATCTTGAGAAACGAGAAGCGTATGCTTCAGGAATCAGTAGATTCATTATTCGATAACACAAGAAAATCTTCTGCAGTAAAATCTGAATCAAACAGACCATTGAAATCACTTTCTGATTCATTGAAAGGGAAGCAAGGTCGTTTCCGTCAGAACCTACTAGGGAAAAGGGTTGACTACTCTGCGCGTTCGGTAATTGTTGTAGGTCCAAACTTACAGCTTCACGAATGTGGTATTCCTAAAGATATGGCAGCTGAACTTTACAAACCGTTCATCATTAGAAAACTAATTGAAAGAGGTATTGTAAAAACAGTAAAATCTGCGAAGAGAATTATCGACAGAAAAGAACCGGTAGTTTATGATATCCTTGAAAACGTGATGAAAGGTCACCCTGTTCTGTTGAACAGAGCACCTACGCTTCACAGACTGGGTATTCAGGCTTTCCAACCTAAGATGATCGAAGGTAAGGCAATCCAGCTACACCCGTTGGTAACTACGGCCTTCAACGCCGATTTCGATGGTGACCAGATGGCAGTACACTTGCCGTTAGGACCAGAAGCAATCCTTGAAGCTCAGTTATTGATGTTAGGTTCTCAGAACATCTTGAACCCTGCAAACGGTTCTCCTATTACAGTACCATCTCAGGACATGGTTCTTGGTCTTTATTTCATGACTAAAGAATTAAGCTCTACTGAGACCATGAAAGTAAAAGGAGAAGGTCTTGCATTCTACTCTCCTGAAGAAGCAGAAATTGCTTATGCTGAAGGAAGAGTATCTTTAAATGCTAAAGTAAGATGTAGACTTCCTATCAAAGAAGATGGAGAAATCGTTACAAGACTGATCGAAACTTCTGTAGGTAGAATCCTATTCAACCAGATTGTACCTAAGCAGGTAGGATATATCAATGAACTTCTGACTAAGAAATCATTGAGAAACGTTATCGGTAAGATCCTTGCTGATACAGATTTCCCTACCACTGTGAAGTTCCTTGATGCAATGAAAGACCTAGGGTATTCAAACGCATTCAAAGGAGGTCTTTCTTTCTCATTAGGGGATATCGTAGTTCCTGTTGAGAAAAAACAGATGATTGCACAATCAATCGAAACTGTAGACGAAATTAGAGCTAACTATAACATGGGTCTAATTACCGATACAGAACGTTATAACCAGGTAATCGACGTTTGGACAAATACCAACGCAGGATTAACTGAAATGATCATGAGCAGAATGAAAACTGACCAAGGTGGTTTCAACTCTGTATATATGATGCTTGACTCTGGAGCGAGGGGTTCTAAAGAACAGATCCGTCAGTTATCAGGGATGAGAGGTTTGATGGCAAAACCGCAGAAAGCCGGTTCTACCGGAGCGGAGATCATCGAAAACCCGATCCTTGCCAACTTTAAGGAAGGTCTTTCGATTCTAGAGTACTTTATCTCTACCCACGGTGCCCGTAAGGGTCTTGCGGATACCGCTCTTAAGACAGCCGATGCCGGTTACTTAACGAGAAGATTGGTAGACGTTGCACAGGATGTTATCGTTACAGAGGACGACTGTGGAACATTGAGAGGTACAGAAGTTACTGCACTTAAGAAAAATGACGAGATCGTTGAAAGAATCTCTGAAAGAATCTTAGGTAGAGTATCCCTTCATAATATTTACGATCCTGAAACTGACGAGCTTATTGCAAGTGCAGATCAGGTGATCATTGAATCTTTGGCGAAGAGAATCGAAGAAGCAGGATTAGAAGCTGTGGAGGTTCGTTCACCATTAACTTGTGAAGCTAAGAAAGGTATCTGTGCGAAATGTTACGGTAGAAACTTGGCAACAGGTAAAGTGATCCACATGGGTGAAGCGGTAGGTGTAATTGCAGCACAGTCAATTGGGGAACCAGGTACTCAGCTTACGTTGAGAACCTTCCACCAAGGGGGTACTGCAGGTAACGTATCAGAAAACCCATCTATCGTTGCAAGAAGAGATGGTATCGTAGAAATGGATGAAGTAAGAACAATTACTTCTGAAGATGAAAACGGTAATACAGCTGAGGTTGTAGTGTCTCGTTCAACAGAATTCAGATTAGTTGCTGATAATGAGTCCAGAACTCCATTAATGGTGGCTAACGTACCTTACGGATCTATCTTATCTGTGAAACCAGGTGATAAAGTGAAGAAAGGAGATACAATCTGTAGATGGGATCCGTATAACGCAGTTATCATTGCTGAAACTTCAGGTAAGGTAGAATACGAGGATATCATCCAGGGTATTTCATTCCAACTTGAAATTGACGAACAAACAGGATTCGAAGAGAAAGTAATCTCTGAATCTAGAAATAAGAAAGCCGTACCTACCTTAAAAGTAGTAGACTCTAAGGGAGTTGAGCAAAAAGCTTACAACTTACCGGTAGGAGCCCACTTAATGGTTAACGATGGTGAAAAAATTAAGGCTGGTAAAGTTTTAATCAAGATCCCAAGAAAATCTGCAAAAGCAGGGGATATCACCGGAGGTCTTCCGAGAGTTACCGAATTATTCGAAGCAAGAAACCCTTCAAACCCAGCAGTCGTTACTGAAATCGACGGGGTAGTTTCTTACGGAAAAATTAAAAGAGGTAACCGTGAACTTATTGTTGAGGCTAAAACTGGAGAAAGAAAAATTTACTTAGTAAAACTTTCTAACCAGATTCTTGTTCAGGAGAATGACTTCGTAAGAGCTGGTTCTCCACTTTCTGACGGTTCTATCACACCGGAAGATATCTTAAGAATCAAAGGTCCAACAGCTGTTCAGGAATACTTAGTAAACGAAATTCAGGAAGTTTACCGTCTACAGGGGGTAAAAATCGACGACAAGCACTTCGAAATTATCGTAAGACAGATGATGACGAAAGTATCTATCGTAGATGGAGGTGATACTCAATTCCTTGAAGGAGCTCTTGAGCACAAGTTTGATTTCTTAGAAGAAAACAACAGAGTATTCGGTCTTAAAGTAGTAGTAGATGCTGGGGATTCTAAAGAATTCAAACCAGGTCAGATGATTACTGCAAGAGAATTAAGAGACGAAAACTCTAAGTTGAAGCGTGAAGATTTAGCATTGGTAGAAGTAAGAGAAGCTCTTCCTGCTACTGCAACTCCTGTACTGCAAGGTATTACAAGAGCTGCCCTTCAGACTAAGTCATTCATGTCTGCAGCATCATTCCAGGAAACAACTAAAGTTCTTAACGAAGCAGCAGTTGCTGGTAAGATAGACGATCTTAACGGTCTTAAAGAAAATGTAATTGTAGGTCACAGAATCCCTGCAGGTACAGGTCTGAAAGAGTATCAGAACGTTATTGTTGGTTCTAAGAAAGAATTCGAAGACCTTAACTAAAATTAATGATTTGAAATTTGGGATTTGAAATTATTTTTATATTTTCACAATCTCAAATTTCGAATTTTAAAAACATAATTTATAACAATGGACAACAATCAAAATCCACAAGACGGAAACATCAACATCGAATTAAACGAAATGGTAGCTGCTGGTATCTATGCTAACCTAGCTTTAGTAAACCACTCTCCATCTGAATTTGTAGTAGACTTTATTCAGTTGATGCCAGGTGTTCAGCAAGCTAAAGTAAGATCAAGAGTAATTCTTGCTCCACTTCACGCTAAAAGAGTATTAAACGCTCTTCAACAGAACATCGCTAACTACGAGCAGCAGTTCGGAGAAATCAAAGAAGTTGAGCCTTTCGTATTAGGAGGAAACAACGTTCAAGCGTAAGATTTCTTTTATAATCATATAATTGCCCCGGATTTATCCGGGGCTTTTTGTTTTTTAATTAAAAAAAACAATCTTTTAATTAAAAAATAAAAAAGCGCACAAATAGGTATTTGATATTATTTTGTTGTTTTTGTTTTTGAATCAATAATATTTGTTGATTTGTTTTGAATTTATGATATTTATTTAAGTATATTCGTAAAAAAAACAAATGAAACTGAAAATCTACCCTGTTGCGGCGGTATTGCTTTGCACTTATATGAATGCACAGCATAATACGCTCAAAAACAATCAAAAACATTTACAGAAATTATATGCCCAATATGACAGAAACCTTAAACAGCTGCATAAAGCTGCTAAGGCAACTGGAATACCCCCTAATGAGTATTATGAAGAAGATTACAAGAGAACAATGGATCCTGTCACAGGGAGAACCAATTTTGAAGGCCTTGTAAAGGTAAATGAGGATATTATCGCAGGGAAATATAAAGCTGCACAACCGATGTCTTTTATTTCCAGTCATAATAGCTCTGCTAGCCGTAAAATTGTGAATGAGCCGTGGATTGAAAGAGGTCCTTATGACGTAGGGGGAAGAACACGGGCCATTATGTATGACCCTAATGATCCTACCGGCAAAAGAGTATTTGCCGGCGGAATTTCCGGTGGGCTTTGGGTTAACCAGGGTCCTTCCGTAATTACCAATGAATGGCAGCCTCTCAGTACATTCTGGGCCAATACTTCGGTTTCATGTATTACTTATGACCCAAATAATCCACAGGTATTTTATGTTGGTACAGGGGAAACTGAAACAGGTGATGCTAAAGGATCCGGAATATGGAAATCAACGGATGGAGGTGCAACCTGGATACAGATATTTACAATACCAGTAACCTATTCGAATGGAATAGGAAATGGAAATTTTTATATTAATGATGTTAAAGTAAGAAATAACAACGGAGTCTCAGAAGTATATGCAGGGGTAAGTGGGACATATGTAGCCACTCCTTCTTTTAATGCCGGATGGCAGGGATTAAATCAGGCTGGTTTATACAAATCTACTGATGGAGGGGCTACATTTACCAAAAATACCAATTTACTGGCTTTAGATACAACAACAAATACAACCAGTACAACAGGATATTCTATTCAGCAAATAGAAATTGGCACAGATAATTCTGTTTGGGTTTCTACCAGAACTGCAAGATTTTCTAATATAGATTCGGGAGGCAGGATTTTTAAATCTGCAGACGGAAATACTTTTAATCAGGTATATAATGTAGGAAATGCAGGAGCAAGAGTCAATTTTTGTCTTTCTAAAACAGACCCTAATAAAATCTATGCTTTTATGCAGGGAAGCTCCACAACTACAGAACCAATACGAATTGCACGTTCTGCGGACGGAGGGGTAACATGGCAGGCTACCAATAATGCAGCTCCCGTTTTGACATTGCCTGCGGCTACAGATACCAGTATTCCTGCTAATGATTTCACCAGAGGGCAATCTTTTTATGATCTTGTGATCGCAGCAGATCCTCAAGATGACAATACAGTGTATATTGGAGGTGTTGATCTGTATAAATCTACTAATGGAGGAGGTACATGGAGCCAGATTTCAAAATGGTCCGATAATAACAATATGGCCAGTCTGCAGGTTTCTACAGTTCATGCTGACCAACATGCAATAGTATTCAACCCCTTTAATAATTATGCCAGTAAGGAGATGATGTTTGGAAATGACGGAGGAGTTTACTTTGTCCCTGATAAAACGAATATAGGAACAGCGGGAGCATTTTCGGCAAGAAATACCAGGTATAATGTAACACAGTTCTACACAGCAATGCTTAATCCTACAAAAACTCCGGTAGATGAAGAATTATTGGCCGGGGCTCAGGATAATGGTTCATGGTGGCTTTATGGTGTGCCACAATCCAATAACTTTCTTTCCAAGTTTGCTGGTACAGGGGGAGATGGTATGTATACAGAGTATGATGATCTTGATACTTATGAAATTTCGAGCTATACTAATAACAATCATTATTTATTGGCTAGCAATGTGTATAATCTTATAGCTGGTACCAATGCAAACTTAGGGCATTTTACAAATGAAATTGCATTAGATAGGATCAATGATGTCTTTTATTCTTATCGTTCCGGGCTTACACTTTTCAGAACAAGCGGACTTTCTGCAACAGCTACATCATTCACTAATAACGTGGTTACTGTAGGAACAGCACAGTCTGGAGAGCAGATTTCATGGATGAAAGTATCTCCTTATACAACTGCTTCCACCACTCTTTTTGTAGGAACCAACCTGGGAAGAATCTTTAAAGTAGCAAATGCCAACACCACAGCATACGCAGCCACCCTGCTGACATCACCCATAGCAGGTACTGTTTCTGATATAGAATTTGGCGCGAATGAGAATGAAATAATCATTACTTTTTCTAACTATAACCTCACCAGTGTTTTCTATTCTACAGATGGAGGAACAACCTGGCAGAATAAAGAAGGAAACCTTCCTGATATGCCAGTAAGAACAGTTTTAAGAAATCCAGACAATCCAAATGAAGTCATAATAGGAACAGAAATGGGAGTTTGGGGAACTACCAATTTCCTGGCAACAACTCCTGAATGGTCTTCTGTAACAGGGAATATCGGAAATATAAGAATTACTAATCTGGATTACAGACCCACTACCAAAACAGTATTAGTTTCCACTTATGGCAGAGGAGCATGGACCACTCAAAATACATTGCCTGCTTTGTCAACAGCTGAAACCAAATCTAAAAGAGATCTGAACATTATATATCCGAACCCTTCAAAAGGAATTTCCCATTTGAGATTTGATACTGCCAAATACAGCAGTGTGGATATAAGCATCGTGGATGGCTCGGGCAGATTGGTGTACAGTAAGAAAAATGTGAAGTCTGATGAAGAATTCGGACAAAATCTTGTCCCTGGAAATTATATTTTGAAAGCGGAGTCTAAAGGTGAAATCGTATATAGTGGTAACTTCCTGGTGCTGGGACGTACCGGAGGTGATAATGATTAAAAATGAATAATCAATTGTATGTAATAGTATTTTGGATGCTGGCTTCCTGTGGGATGCCGGTATCCTCTTTATATCAGGATAAGACACTATCTGTGATCTCTGCTGAAAAATCAGAGTGGATGGGAGGAAGAGCAGGAGTACGAGGAGTGGTATATACTGTTAAACTGAAAAATAAAAATAATAGTGTCATCACCGTAAAAAAATTTAGAGTGGAAGGAAATACCATTCCATTTGTTCAAAATATCATAGGCAACACAATAGTAATAAGAGGAAATCTTCCTTACAAAAATGATGAAAATACAAAGACAGCAGATCAAATGACGGCTGGAGCACCTCTGGAAAACTCTGTTCCGCAAAAATTAAATCCAAAAGACAATTGGATAGAATATACTGCCCAGGGATCGAAGGTCTTGTATAAAATAAATATTTCAAAATTTACGGAAACTGAATCTTCCGGAGAATTCATCCCTTAAATATTTTCATTTGTACAAAAAACTGTTTTTTATTCTTCTATGTTTTACGGTCATCATATTGTGTAATAATATGATTTATTCCGGCATGGTTTGTCTGAAGAAAGAGTTTTATAGAAAAACGCAACGCAATATTGCGAGAAATAAATTCAAGGATTCAGAAACCGTATGCTTTTCAGAAGCAGATATTGCAGGTGTCCGGTGGAAAGAAAAGAATGAGTTTATTCTTAACGGATATTCTTATGATATCATCCAAACACGGATTATTAATGGTGAAAAAAAGATTTTCTGTTACAGAGATAAAAAAGATATCATCATCAATTCTCTTGTTGACTTTTCAGAAAAGCTGGCTGTACGAAATATCGATATACACAAGCATTTTGATTTCCCTTTGCATTGTAAAATTGGATATAAAATTTCTCTTTTTTTAGCAGTTATTTCTCGTAAAGAATATTCTGTTTCTGACAATTTAGATTTCAGAACATACCCGGGCTACCATTTTCCATCAGTAAATATATCCTATATATCCATTAATCCTCCGCCTCCTGAAATGTATGATACATCAAACAGGTATGAATATTATAGTAATGGTAACACAAATTTTGAACAATGAATAAATATATATGCATGGCAGCTTTGTTAGGTTGTACTATTGCGCATGCACAGCAGAATCAGGAAGGATCAATAGATGAAATTAATATCCTTGGCAGAAAAAAAATTAAACAGGAACGTGCAGAATTTAAGAGACACGGCCAATCTGTAGAAACCCTTTCTGAAGAAGACCTTAACAGAAATAATCCTGCAGCAATCGATCAGACCTTATCTACAATGCCAGGGCTTCAGGTAGATAAACGGACGAATTTTGGAGGTCAGAGACTGGTATTGAGAGGGTACGGGAATGATCAGAAATTTAATAACTGGGGAGTAAAAGCTTACTGGAATAATATGCCTTTAACCAACGCTGAAGGGATTACGGTTCTGGATGATGTCGACTTTGCATATGTAACTAATGTTGAGGTGATCAAAGGGCCTGCCGCAACAATGTATGGCGGAGGAGTAGGTGGAGCAGTTCGTTTCTATACCCGTCCGGATTTTACAAAAGGAGCATCTGTTTCAGAAAATGCGATGTTCGGCGCGTTTAAAACCTTTCAGTCAAGAACACAGGTGAATGTTGCGGATGATAATTATTCAGTAAGTGCTGCATATGGGCATCTTGAAACAGATGGATACAGACCTAATGGAGGAGGACTGAAAAATTTTTTCAATGTAAATGGTACGGTGAAAGTAAGCAAAAAGGATCAGTTAAGTTTCTTTGCAAGTCAGGCTTACTCTTACGAACACACTTCAGGACAAATTTCATACGATGATTACTATGCAGGAATCGATAATGGAAATGCGGCTTATATCAGAAAAAATGCAGGAACAAAAATAAAATCAACAAGAATGGGATTGAGTAATACTGTAAGTCTTACTTCTAATTTAAGAAACTATACAACCCTGTTTTATTACAATGCCAATACGGAAAGTGTTTCAGCAGGGGCATATGGAATTACAAGTTCCCCGAGTGTAGGGCTGCGTTCAACTTTTACATTAAAGAACGAGTTTAAAGATTTTGAAAACCGTTTAGATTTCGGAGCAGAGATACAGAATTCTGTTTCCACTACTTCGAGTTACAGGTTTACAGGTTCAGAAACGGAACCTTTGCAGACAACAGGCATGAATGGTGCCTCATATTTTAAATATAATAATGACCAGTCCACCTATTTTGTAATCGATTATCTTACCTATAAGCCGTGGGGACTTACATTTCTGGCAGGAATAAGTGGTAACAGAACCAATTATGATAGGAAGGATCTGTATGCCTTACCAGATTTAGTCCCCGGACACAAAGATCAGTCATTTAATAAAAAGTATGACCTGGCCTGTACTCCTCACTTTGCATTACAGAAAGAATGGAAACATCAGATCTTTAATCTAAGCTATAGCGAAGGATATAATTCCCCTACCGCAGCTTCTTCATTTATTACAGCTACAAATGCCACGAATGATGATTTAAAACCTGAGCGTGCCAAAATGTTTGATTTCAGTGTACACGGACTTTTACTGAATACAAAATTGGATTACCGGATTTCAACATTCAGAATAGACTATTCCGATAAACTTACACAGCTGCTTTTGCCAGGTAATACAAGTGGACAAACGTACTGGGCTAATACCGGAAGTCAGAAAAATACAGGACTTGAGTTTAGCGTAGGATATCAGTACAGAGCAGAGAACTCATTTATTGAGAGAATTGTTCCTTTTTTCAACCTTTCTTATTATGATGCGAAGTACAAAGACTTTACAACAATTGTAGGAGGGAAAAAGAATACTTATGATCACAAAACAGTAGTAGGAGTTCCACGGAACAAATATACCGTAGGATTGGATATCTTTACCAAGCCGGGATTTTATCTTGTGAATACCTATAATTATCTTGGAAATGTATATTCAGACTTTAACAATACAAATCTGGTAAAAGGTTTCGGATTGCTTAATTCAAAATTAGGATTTAAAAAGTCTTTCAATAAACTGGATCTGGACCTGTATGTGATGGGTAATAATCTTACAAGCCAGACGAATTATACATTTTTATTCTTAGGAAATAATATCAATGATTCAGACAAAGGAAGTAATTACACGGTTCCTACAGATCTTAATCCAGGACCAGGAAAAGCGTATTTCTTTTACGGATTCAATGCAAAATACAGATTTTAGATTTGTAAATATCTTTTTTAAAGTAAAATAAAAATGCCACAGTTCATTACTGTGGCTTTTTTATATCAAATCATAGGAATCAATGAAATTTATATTTGAATTTTGTAATTGTTAATTTTCTTTAATAAAATAAAAATATGTAGTAAGCGTATATCATTTTTATATCTTTGTTTAAGAAAAAGTAGAAAATATAAGATATGATTGATAATTCGTTTGCTGTAAGTAAGTTTGGCTTTTTGGGTGCTGATTTTTTATCAGAGCTCGAAAAGCATGCTGTGGCTGTTGATATAAAATCAAAAACTGAAATCATAAGAGAAGGGCAGAAAAATAAATTTGTTCCTTTCCTGATAAAAGGCTCTATCAAGGTATTTACCCTGAATGATGGAAGAGAATTGATCTACTATTATATCAAACCGAAAGATAGCTGTCTCATGACCTTTTCATCTATTCTGACAGATTATATCAGCAGGGTGTATGCTATTGCGGAAGAAGATTCGGAAGCGATTCTTATTCCGGTTTCTATCATGCATGAATGGCTTATCAGGTTTCCGGAAATCAACAAGCTGTTTTACCATGAATATGACCGTAGATTCTCCGAAGTAATGAATATGGTGAACGATGCAGTATTTCATAGGTTGGATAAGAGAGTTCTGAACTATATCAAACAACAGATTTCATCCTCAGGAAAGAATCCTATTAAGATCACCCATCGTGAAATTGCCAATAGTTTAGGAACTTCAAGAGAAGTGGTAAGCAGAGTTTTGAAAAAAATTGAAAGCGAGGGAGAAATCATGCAGACTAAAGAAGGAATAAAAGTTCCTGTAAATGAAAATGTTAGAACTGTCTAATTTCAATTGTTTGAAAAGTTTATTTCTATCATTGATAAAAACAATTTGGCTGGTGACTTTTATCACCTGTTTTTGAATTGAGAACTCAATAAGTTTGTTATATCATAATTTAATTCAAATTGTATATGACGAAAACTCTCTTATTTTTGTCAGTATTTTCTTCAGGTCTTGTCTTTGCACAGGAAGATCTGCTGAAAGATATTGACACGGTGAAAACCAACACAGAAACTTCACAACCCGCTTTTAAAGCCCTTCAGATTGTAACAGGACAATCTACAAAACTCGCTGCAAAAAAAGAATGGTACATCATTGTTGCCCATAGATTTGGAGATATAAGCGCAGGATTTAAAGACTTTTTCGGTCTGGACCATGCTTCCACCAAGTTAGGCGTTATCTATGGTATTTCAGATGCTGTATCTGTAAGCCTTTCCAGGGAAACGAATATGAAAACCTTTGAAGGAGCAGTGAAATACAGACTGGTAAAACAAAGTGAAAATTTCCCGGTGGATATTGTGGGATACAATGTAATGGGAGCCAATACTGAACTGGATAAAGATACCTATCCACACCTTACATTCAGTGACAGGCTTTCTTATCTTACACAGGCCTTGATTTCAAGAAGGTTCAGTGATAAGCTTTCAGTACAGCTTACGCCTTCCTTTGTTCATAAAAACCTTTACGAACCTACCATTGAAAATAAAAACCAGTTTCTGGCAGGATTGGGAGGACGCTACAAGATCTCAAAAAGAGTTTCTCTGAATGCAGAATACTTTGTGAATTTTGATGATCACAGTTTTTATAAAAACCCTTTATCATTGGGCGTAGATATAGAAACAGGAGGACACGTGTTCCAGCTTTTACTAACGAACTCCCAGATAAATTCAGATATCGGATATCTTACCAATGCTACAGGAGCATGGGGAAAGGGACATATTTTCTTTGGGTTTAATCTTTATAGAGTTTTTTAATATGAAAAAGCTAACATCCTTATTGATAGTGTCGTCAGCAATCATACTGACGGCTTGTGACAGCAGAACGTATGAAGAGATTTCTGATAACACACCCATCACTGCACCCGTAAAATATACCACAGAGGTAAAACCAATTGTGGACAACAGCTGCATAGGCTGTCATTCTGCAGGAAGTTTTAAACCGCTGGTTACCTATGATCAGGTAAAAAATAATATAGATGGAATTCTGGACCGCATCCAAAGACCTAATGGTGACCCCGGGAAAATGCCCCAGGGAGGATCTTTGTCTGCAGCTCAGATCAATATTTTCATCAAATGGAAAGCTGACGGATTAAATGAAAATTAAAAAAATTGATATGAAAAAACTAGCATTATTAAGCGTACTACTTCTTTCTGCAGGTTACGCTTCAGCACAGAAATATAGCTCTAAAACAGGAAAAGTGACTTTTGAAGCTTCAGTTCCTCTGTTTGATGATATTTTCGCTCAGGATGACAATAATGTTGTCATTCTCAATGCAGATAACGGTGAAATGGCATCAGTCTCAAATGTTAAAAACTTTCATTTTAAAACCAAACTGATGGAAGAGCATTTCAATGAAAGCTACGCTGAATCTGCAAAATATCCGAAAACCACTTTCAAAGGGAAAATTGTCAATTTTGATAAATCAAAGCTTACTGCAAGTCCTCAGAAATATACGGTTCAGGGAACACTGAACTTTCATGGAGTAGACAAAGCCGTTACCTCTGCTGCTACTTTATATGCCAAAGATGGTAAAATCTATATGCAGGGAGGTTTTGTAGCAAGACCTGTGGATTACAAAGTGACTATTCCCAAAATGGTTACCAAGAAAGTGGCTGAAAATGTCAATATTGAATACAACTATGTAATGGTAAAACAATGAGACATTTCATCTTATTATTAGGACTGTTCCTGGGCTCAGTATTATCTGCTCAGGAAAAAGCAAAATCAATATTTGATATTGCCAGAAGCGGCACAGTTCCCGAAGTACAGGAACTGATGAAACAAAATCCGGATGTGATTAATCAGATCAACGAAAACGGATTTTCACCCCTTATTTTAGCTTGTTACAGAGGGAATACAGCTGTTGCTGATTTTCTGATCGACAATGTAAAAGATGTTAACTACAAAAGTCGTGAGGGGACAGCACTGGCAGGTCTTGCGATAAAATACAACAAAGATCTGGTAGAACATCTGCTAAAGAAAAAAGCAGACCCCGATATTGCAGATTCTACAGGCTATACACCCTTATTCTGGGCTGTAAAAGCTGGAAATAAGGACCTGGTGGAACAGCTGCTTAAATACAAAGCAGATAAAACGAAGAAAGATTCAATGGGAATGACCCCTTTCGAATATGCATTACAAACCAACAACAAGGAAATTATTAATCTTTTAAAAAATTGATATGAAAAAAACTTTACTAGCACTTAGTTTAGCTCTTGCTAATTTGGCATGGGCACAGTTTTCGTCAGGAACGGTGAACTTACCGGCAACTTCCATGACGGTGAAGTTAGATACGACTCCTTCAGGAGTAACGATTACGGTAACCGGTGACAGCAACTCTATGATGGGAATAGGTTTTGGAACGGTAGGAATGGCTCCGGGATCAGATGGTTTTATTTATAATTCATCGGCTAACAGAGATTACACCTTTATAGGAATGACAACGCCTAATGCAGATGCAGCTCAGGACTGGACAGAAACATCCAATACCGTATCTGGATCTACAAGAACTGTAGTGGCAACAAGGTCACTTACAGGTGGAACAGGAGATTTTGCCATTGCCAATGCTGCGGGAACCATCAATATTTTCTATTCCCGTAAAAGCGGAGGAACTTCTTTAGGATATCATGATGCAGGAAGAGGATATGCAACATTAACGATGACGGCAGCTACTTTATCTACCAATGAAATTGCAGCCAATAGCAAGAAGGTAAATCTATACCCTAATCCGGCCAAATCAACAGTTAATTTCAAAAACGCTGATAAAATAAAATCCGTTGATATCTTCGAAGCATCAGGCCGAAAAGTACTGTCAGTAAAACCGGACGGAGAAAGCATCAATGTTGAAAACCTGAGATCGGGAAGCTATTATCTTGAAATCCAGCTTAAAGATGGAAGTACATCTTATGAAAAACTAATTAAAGAATAATTTTTCAGAAAAACACACCTAAATATTTTTTAAAACAGATACCTCTGATCTTTCAGGGGTATCATTTTTTCTTAAAGTCCCAATTTCAGGGAGTTTGCTTTAAAATTCATATATTTGTGTAGATCCTGATTCTTAACAAAAGGAGTTTTCCTGACCTTACAATTTTTACAACCCATGGAATTTAAAACTTTAGCTGATATCACAATAGATGAACTTTTATCCGTGTTCAATCATTCATTTTCTGATTATGTTGTTCCTTTTCACTTAACGAAAGAGGTGCTTGTTTCAAAAATTGCTGCAGAAAAATTAGATCTGAGTTTGTCTGCTGGAGCGTTTGAAGAGGGAAAACTGGTAGGATTTATTCTTCAGTCTGAAAAAATTGAAAATGGAGAAAAGATAATCTACAACGGAGGAACAGGAGTCATTCCGGAAAGCAGAGGTAGAGGATTGGTGAGAAAAATGTATGATTTTATTATTCCTGTTTTAAAAGAAAGAAATGCCAATACATTACTGCTTGAAGTGATTGAAGGAAACCAGCCTGCCATCAGGGCATATGAAAACTTAGGCTTTAGTATTGTCCGAAGGCTGCTTTGTTTTAACGGCAGCATTAAGCAGGGAAAAGAAAATGCTGAGGTTGCTATTAAGGATTTAAAAGGCTTTCAATGGGAAAAATTACGTTCTTTCTGGGATATCGAACCTTCCTGGCAGGGATCTGTTTTTGTATTGGAACCTATGCCTGAGAATTATGTGACCTTGGGTGCTTATATTGAAGAGAAGCTTGTGGGGTATATTGTCTATGGTCCTACATCGAAAAAAATATACCAGTTTGCTGTAGACAAAAGTTACAGAAATCAGGGAGTAGGGACGATGCTTTTTAATGCCATTTCGAAAAAAAATGGAGGGCAGACTATAGCATTGAACAATGTAGATGATTCTTCGGAAAGCACCAGTAAATTTCTTAGTGAAAAAACAGGGCTGAATAACTGGCTGTCACAGTTTGAAATGAAGAGACCTGTTTAATGAGTTTTAATTTTGATCCAAAAAAAATAATAGGTTTTAATATACTTTTAATCTCCTAAACTTTTCAGGGAGAAGTATAGAATGTAACTTTGCTGAAAATTTTAAATAATGAAGCGAGGAATCCTTTTTTTACTGCTGCTAATTTCCTTCACAGCTTTTGCTCAACAGGTAAATATTGATACAGCCCAGGTTGTTATACCCGGAAGGCAAAACAGTACGGAAGCGCAATCAAAACCATATGTGATTATGATATCTACAGACGGTTTCCGTTATGACTATGCTCAGAAATACAATGCTGAAAATCTTTTGAAACTGGCAGGCGACGGCGTAAAAGCGGAAGCAATGATTCCAAGTTATCCCAGTATTACTTTCCCCAACCACTGGAGTCTTATCACCGGACTTTATCCTTCCCATCATGGTTTGATCGATAATTTTTTCTACGATTACAAGAGAAAAGAAGGCTATGCAATGAGCAACAGGAAAAATGCTGAGGATGGAAGCTGGTATGGAGGAACTCCTCTTTGGGGACTTGCAGAAAAGCAAGGAATGGTATCAGCCTCTTTAATGTGGGTAGGGTCTGCCAGTGATGCCGGAGGAATGAGACCTACTTATTATTATCCTTATCACGAAAAATTTACCCCTTCAGAAAAAGTAGAAAAAGTAGTCAACTGGCTGAAATTACCGGAAGATAAAAGACCTCACTTTATTTCATTATACTTCCCGGAAGTAGACGGAAGCGGACATCATTATGGCCCGGATACCAAAGAAACGGAAAATGCTGTTCATCTGATAGATCAGGCGATTGGTAGCCTTGTTCAGAAAGTAAATGAATTAGGATTAAAAAATGTTAACTTTATTTTTGTTTCCGATCACGGAATGATTAAAGTAGACGGTGGTACACCATTGGAAATCCCAGCTGTGCTTTTTGATAAAAACAGATTTGATTTTTACAATTCTCAAACCCTGTTAAGAGTTTACGTTAAAAATCCGGATGAGGTAAAAGCAGTTTATAAAGAATTGAAAGCCAATAAAACTGACGATTACGAAGTATATCTTGATAAAAAGCTTCCTAAATACCTTCACTTTGCCACAAGAGATGACCAGTACAACAGAATAGGGCAGATTCTTCTGATCCCGAAGGCTCCGAAAATATTCCTTGAAAAAGGAAAGAAAACATCAGTTGGAAAACATGGCTACAACCCCAAAGTTGTTCCGGAAATGAAAGCGACTTTCTTTGCCTGGGGACCGGAATTTAAAAATAATCTGACCATCAGAGAATTTGCCAACATCAATGTTTATCCTTTAGTTGCTGAAGTTTTAGGATTAAAAATTGATCAGCCTATCGATGGAAAGCTGAAAGTTTTAAAGAAAACCCTGAAAGAGAACAAATAATCTTAAAGTTAAAATATAATTTAAAAAACGAGTTTCGGCGCACCAAAGGTGCGCCAAAACTCGTTTTTTAACTGACTTAGCATTTTAATTCCAGTCTTGAACTTTTGTTTCTTCTGTTTCAAGACAAAAGAAATTAGAATCTGGAAGAAAATTCCTTTGCAAAATCTTCTAGCTTAACCTTTCCTGTAACAGGAGAACCATGATCAAGAAAATCCTTCTGTACAACACCAGTTCTTATTCCTCTACCCATTTCAACATATAGACGAGCCATATCTTCAGGAAGTCCGGCCTGAAGCATGCCGTTTAAAGAATCTTCATCAGAGAATTCTACCCATGGAAGTTCCGGCTTGTTAACAGAAGTTCCTAAGACTTTAGCAAAATCAGAAGCTGTTCTTACATCGCTTACAATGTATCTGATGGTGTTGGCATTTCCGTCTTTTACAAGCTCTTCGGCGGCTGCTTTGGCAATATCATTGGGATGTACTACAGGGATTTCAATGCTTGCAGGATAATTACCGCCAATGATTCCTGCATTTTGAATTAAAGGAATGTCATTGAAAAAATTATTGTAAAAATATCCGGCTCTTAAAAAAGTGAAAGAAGTATTTTCTACGTCGTTATATATTTTTTCAATATTGTGAAGACCTGCAATAGGGCCGTTTTCTACTGGGGATTCTGCTCCTACGCTGCTTAGCATTACTGCTCTTTTTACATTAGCATTTTTTAAAGCTTCAGCATAACTTTTACCTGCATTAGTTGTGTTTTCCACAATCTTATCCGGGCTGATAGCCGGAGGAGTCATTACAAAAACAGCATCTGCGCCTTCAAATGTTTGAGTCAAAAAGTTAGCATCTGTGATAGAACCTATAGCTGGAGTTGCTCCAAGAGATTCAATGTCCTGTTTTCTTGCATCGCTGCTGCTGACTACAGTAATAGTATGTCCTTCGGCAATTAATTGTTGTGCTAATGGTTTAGCCACATTTCCTAGTGATCCTGTGATTACGATTTTCATATGTAAATATTTTTTTATTTCTGAGAACAAAGTTATATTTGTACTTACTTTTATACAAGTACTTACCCTAAAGTATGTGATTATGACAGCGATCAAAGAAAGTTCAACCATTCAGGAAAACAGAAAGACAGTGCAGGATTGCCCTGTGATGTACGTTATGGAAAGAATCGGAGGATTCTGGAAACCTATCATTCTCTTTAATCTTTCTACCGGAGAAAAAAGATACAGCGAATTGAAAAAAGCAATTCCTGCCGTAACGGAAAAAATGCTCATTCAACATCTGAAACAGCTGGAAACAGACGGATTGATTATCAGGACAGCAAAACCTGTAGTGCCGCCTCATGTGACGTATAAGTTGAGCGAAGCAGGCAATGAACTTGCTCCGGTTATTGATGCCATGGCAGCCTGGGCTTTTCAGGATATGGAAAGAAATGATAATAAGTATGCTGAAGGAAACCAATATATTGTGAATCAGGATCAGAATGCTTTCAGCCAAAACCTGAAAAAATAAAGCAGGCGCTTCAATCTGAAGCGCCTGTTTCTGTTACTATTTTATAGAAGAATTACAAAGACTGCATATCAATAACAAAACGGTATTTTACATCGCTTTTAAGCATTCTTTCATAGGCGTGGTTGATATCCTGCATTTTAATCAGCTCAATATCAGAGACAATATTGTGTTTTCCACAGAAATCTAACAGCTCCTGGGTTTCTGCAATACCTCCGATCAAAGATCCGGCAACAGAACGACGCTGGAAGATCATAGGTCTTGTACTTACTTCCGTTTCCTGAAATTCACCTACGAATCCTACAAGAACCAGGGTTCCATTCAGAGAAAGCGTCTGCATATAAGGATTGATGTCATGCTCATAAGGTACCGTATCAATGATAAGATCAAATTTACCTTTTACAGCATCCATTTGAGAATCATCCGTAGAAATTACTACATGATCTGCTCCAAGCTGTTTGGCATCATCCGTTTTTCCGGGAGTTCTTGAGAATAAAGTAACTTCAGCTCCCAATCCTTTTGCTAATTTAATAGCCATGTGTCCTAAACCGCCTAACCCTACAACGGCTACTTTAGAACCCGGACCAGCATTCCAGTGTCTTAACGGAGACCATGTGGTAATCCCAGCGCATAGAAGGGGTGCTACTGCTGCCAGATCCAGATTTTCAGGAACACTTAAAACAAAATGTTCATCAACCACTACTTTTTGGGAATATCCTCCAAAAGTATGGCCGCCAAGATGTTTATCTTTTCCATTGTAAGTTCCTGTAAATCCATTCTGGCAATATTGTTCCAAGTCATGTTGGCAGCTATCGCAATGTCCGCAAGAATCTACCATGCATCCTACTGCCGCAAGATCTCCAACTTTAAATTTAGAAACTTCACTTCCAACTTTGGTAATTCTTCCCACAATTTCATGACCCGGAACTACAGGATACAAAGATCCGCCCCAGTCGTTTCTTGCTGTGTGAAGGTCAGAGTGACATACTCCGCAGTATAGGATTTCAATCTCTACATCTTTTGCGGTTACCTCTCTTCTTTCAATATTCAGTTCTTTCAGATCTGCTGTGGTGGACTCTGCACCATAAGCTTTTACTGTGATTGTACTCATTTTTATATTTAATTTATTTAGGGTTATACATTATGATAGTCAATATCAACACGTGCTGTTTTGCTGAGGAATAATCAGGAGACGCCTTCCCCTTTCTGAAAAAATGTTGGTATTAAAAGTTTCCATAACGGTACAAAAGTCGAAACTTTGCGGTAAATCATACTTATACAGATTACCGAATTACTTACCAATTTTACAGACGCTAGTTCAGTTACAAATGAAAGTGGTAATTTTGAATAGTAATAAAAATGTATTTCATGGAAAATCAGGAGGTTGAAATCTATAATACGGTCTCGGAATATAATAAAATGGCAAATCATGAAACCCTGCACCCGCTGGTAAGTGTCATTGATTTTTCCAAATCCGATCCTATTTGCCAGTATAAAAGAAAATTTGGGTTTTACACTGTTTTCCTGAAGGATGTGATGTGTGGTGATATGCAATATGGGAAACACAGTTACGATTATCAGGAAGGAACTTTGGTTTTTATTGCTCCCGGACAGACTTATGGAATTTATAATAGAGACCGGTTTGTTCAGCCTGCAGGTTTTGCTTTAATTTTTCATCCGGATTTAATAAAAGGAACCAACCTGGCGAAGAATATGAAGGACTATTCATTTTTCTCCTATGACGTACATGAAGCGCTCCATCTCTCGGAAAAAGAAAGGGAAGTGATCCTGGATTGCTTTAAAAATATTAAACTGGAACTGGAACAGGCTATTGATAAACACAGCAAATCTTTAATTGTAAATAATATCGAACTGTTTTTGAATTACTGTATGCGTTTCTATGACCGCCAGTTTATTACAAGAGATCACATTAACCAAGGTGTTATCGGGAAATTTGAAAACTTGGTAGATGACTATTTAAAATCTGAAAATCCAAAGAATATAGGATTTCCGATGGTCAATTACTTTGCAGAGAAACTGAACCTGTCTGCCAATTACTTCGGAGACTTAATTAAAAAAGAACTGGGAATTTCTGCTCAGGAATTTATCCACAATAAGCTTATCGATATTGCTAAAGAACAGATTCTGGATCAGGGAAAAACAATAAGCGAAATCTCTTATGATTTAGGCTTTAAATATCCACAGCATTTTACAAGGCTGTTCAAAACCAAAGTAGGAATTTCTCCGAGTGAATATAAAATTCTAAACTAACTTTTTAACACTAATGGCACTAATTTTTTTCACTGATAACACTATGATGATTTGTGAATATTTGTGTTGCTATTTGTGAAATTTGTGTTTAGATTTTTTTCAACACGAATAACACTAATTTTTTTCACTAATAACACTATGATGATTTGTGAATATTTGTGTTCGTATTTGTGAAATTTGTGTTTAGATTTTTCAACACGAATAACACTAATTTTTTTCACTGATAACACTATGATGATTTGTGAATATTTGTGTTCGTATTTGTGAAATTTGTGTTTAGATTTTTCAACACGAATAACACTAATTTTTTTCACGAATAACACAATAATGATTTGTGAATATTTGTGTTCGTATTTGTGAAATTTGTGTTTAGATTTTTTAAAAACACTAGTAACACTAATCTTTTCACTACAGACACGATAATAATTAGTAAATATTTGTGTTCTTATTTGTGTTTAAATACTTAAATTTAGAGGGAAAAGTTTCACCATTTACACATGACACCCAATCAGCAGGAAACCACAATTTTCGAAACCCGGTTCGGAAGAATTGTAGGATTAAAAGAAAATGGAATCATCAGAGCCAGAAGCATCCGCTATGCCCGTTCTGAAAGATTTAAAAAACCTGTTGCTGCAGAAGCTTCCTTATCCTCAATGATTGTTTCTCCGGAAAAAATTCCGGTGTGTCCACAGGCTTTAAGTCCCCTTGTAGAAAGAATGATCGGGGCAACTCCTGTAGAAAGTTTTGAACCGGATGAATCTACCCAATACCTTTCCATAACCCGTCCGGAAAGGATATCTGAAAATGAAAAACTCCCGGTTGTAGTCTGGATTCACGGCGGCTCTCATGAAATAGGCTGTGGAGATCTTGCCACTGCTGATCCTGCGCAATGGGTAAAAGAACAGCATATTATTGTTGTTACCGTTTCCTATCGTCTGGGATTGTTCGGTTTTTTAGGTGGAGATGAAAAAAGACCTGCCAATCTTGGGTTACTGGATATCATTGAAGCGTTAAAGTGGATAAAAAACAATATTGCAGATCTTGGAGGCAATGAAAATAATATTACCCTTCTCGGGCAGTCATCGGGAGGTGATGCTATTGCCCATTTAATGATATCGGAGGGGGTAGAAGGTTTGTTTCAGCGTTTGATTATCCAGAGTGCTCCTTTGGGGCTGCGTCATAAAAGACAGAAAATGTCTGCAGAATTTCTTAAAAAAACAGAAGGATTAAAAGATGAAACCGATGTTTTAAAAATGATGGAGGACTACAAAGCACTTGTACCTTCTGTCATAAAATACGGACTGAAAGCAGCAATGCCTTTTGGTACACAATATGGGTTCTTTCCTTTGTGTAAAGAAGAAGATTCGATGGGAATGTGGAAAAAAAATGCGCTTACATTCGATGTTCTGATTGGTTTAAATAATGATGAAACAGCATTCTATCTTAAAACTTCCGAAGCTTTAAATAAATATTTCGGAAAAGGATTTGGCTTAAGACTCATGGATAAAACGGTTGAAAAAACCACGGCACTGATCTATGGAAATCCGGCAAGGCAGTTTGCTGAACATCTGGCTGAAGCCGGTGGAAATGTCTACCTCTTCAGAATTCATTCAAAATTGAAAGACAACCATATCGGTGCACCCCATTGTATTGATCTTCCGTTGATTTTTGGAAATGAGACAGCCTGGAAATCATCCGAACTGTTAAAAAATATTCCTTGGGATCGTATTCATGAGAATGGTAAAAAGCTGAGAGCGCTCTGGGCTGAATTTGCCCGCACAGGAAAAATATCAGAGACCTCTGAAAGACCAGAAATCCTGGAAATCAAAAAGATGTAACTGCATAGCAAGCTTAGAAAATTTCTAATTTTAACAGATGTCTCAGGTGAAGACACAAACATTCCCCTCCTCTGGAGGAGTGTCGAAAATTCAAAGAATTTTTGACGGGGTGGTTTTACCCCTGCCTTTAATATTTATTCTCAGATTTTACTATTATATATACTAAATCAGGTAGTTGGTGTTGGATTTTCATCCATAATTCTGTTTTTTAATGTATATTTAATAACTAAACCATAAAAAAAATAATTATGAAAACAAACAAAGATTTTAAAGTAAAAAAACTTAAACGTGATGAACTGAAGACCCTAAAAGCGGGAGATCTAAATTGGGGTAAGGTATGCTGTACTTCCAACGAAGACGGACAATGCTGCGAATGGGCTACAGATATTTGGAATTGCCGATATATTTATTGCTAATTTTACAATGAAAGAAAGCCTTGTCAAGGTTTTAAACCTTGACAAGGCTCTTATTCAGGAATCCAGACACTTACATTTCCCGCCGGGACAGGGAAATTTCCCCAGCCATTTTCATCAATAATTACTTTGTCTTTAAACCTTTTCAAGATATCTTTAAATTTTTTTCCTGCATACAATATTCCTACTTCCATAGGCTTGTTGTAAGAATCTTTATTGCTCAGAACTACAGCACATCCGGTATGATCATCATCTCCTGTACGCACCCATCCAAGACAGTTGGCATCCTCAAAATAATCATGCTGATCACCGTATGCATAATCTTTTCTTGCTTTTAACAGCTCTTCAATGCCATCTACTTTAGGCATAAATATTTCCTGGTCATTGCCTTCTCTGTCTTTATCCACATAATGAGCTCCATAGAGATCAGGATAAAATATACATGGGTAGCCATCTTTCCTCAATAAAATAAGTGCATAGGCAATAGGCTTGAACCATGGCTCTACAGGAGCTTCAAGATCTTGTAATGGCTGTGTGTCATGATTGGCTACCAAACTTACGGAATGCATAGGATCTGCCTGAGTAAGCGTTTCATCGAAAATTCGTCTGAGATCATAAGAGCCTCCCTCTCTGGAAGCTGTATGAAAATTATTCTGTAACGAACTGTCAAAAAGACTCATGCAGCCTTCTGTTACTTCAATATATTTTTGGAGAAGATGAAGATATCCGGGAGCCCAGTATTCTCCAACGGCGAAAATGTCTTTTCCGGAATTAGAGCGGAGCAGTGTGAGCCATTCTTTATAAAAATCAAAAGAAATATGTTTTAAAGCATCCAGTCTTACTCCATCAAAATCTGTCTGATCAAAATACCATTTTGCCCAGGTATTGAGCTCTTCCCGTACAAAAGGATTCCGGTGCTCAATGTCATTATACATCAGGTAATCATAATTTCCTTTTTCATCATCAATCATTTCTTCCCAGTCATTACCGTATTCTGACTGAATTTTAAAGATATGAGAATCCATTCCTTCTGCATAATCTACGCCACTGAAGCAGGTGAAGTTCCATTCAAAATCAGAATACTTTTTTCCTCTTCCGGGAAAAGTAAATTTGGTATAAGACTCTATTTCAATAACATCGGAAATTACTTTTTCTCTGTTTTCCTCATCCACTTTTACCACTTTGAATTTTTCAAGCTCATCACCGCCGGCTTTATGTCCAAGAACAATATCTACAATAACTTGTATATTTTGTTTCTTTAAGGCTTTAATGGCTTTTGTATAATCGTTTTTAGTGCCGTATTTGGTAGGGATTGTTCCTTTTTGATCAAATTCTCCCAGATCATAGAGATCATAAGCGTCATATCCTATCGAGTAACCGCCGTTTGTCCCTTTGTAGGCTGGTGGAAGCCATACGGAAGTAATTCCAAGTTTTGCAAGATATTTTGCCTGTTTTTCGGCTTCTTTCCACAATGTTGAGTCTCCTTCAGAATACCAGTGGAAAAACTGGATCATAGTTGGGTTCATAGATTTGCTGATTTGATTGATACAAGGTAGCAAAAAAATATGACCTATTCATTTTCGAATTCCTCAAACGGGATTTTTAGTTGAACGGAAACCTGCTTTTTTTCTTCTGTATTCAGGTGGGAAAGAGACAATCCGAGAAGGCGGACAGCTTTATCAAAAGGACGAAGTTCCCACAGTTTCTTTCCGGTATTATAATACTGTTCTGGTGATGAAAAGTAATCTTCCTTTGTTATACTTCTTGTAAAAAGTGAAAAATCTTTATATTTTATTTTTAACGTTAAAGTTCTTCCGAGAATATTATTTTTCTGTAATCTCTGATGGATTTCCTCTGCGAGGCTTTCCAGTTTTTCATTAATCTGCTGTTCGTCCAGAAGATCTTCAAAAAAAGTTCTTTCCACAGCGACACTTTTCTGAATGCGATGAGGTTTTACTTCTGAAGTATGAATCCCGCGTACCACATTATAATAATGCTTTCCCGACTTTCCAAAAAGTTTTACCAGATCTTCCAGTGATCTCTTCTTTAAATCTTTTCCTTTATAAATTCCTAAGCTGAACATTTTATTAGCTGTAACTTTTCCAACGCCATAAAATTTTTCTACAGGTAGCTCTTCCAGAAAATGCTCCATTTTATCAGGATGAATGGTTTTCTGACCATTGGGTTTATTAATATCGGAAGCTACTTTAGCCAGAAATTTGTTGACGGAAATTCCTGCAGAAGCTGTCAATCCTGTCTGTTCAAAAATTTTCTGACGGATTTCTTTAGCGATAAGATTGGCAGATTCCATTCCTTTTTTATTTTCGGTGACATCCAGATAAGCTTCATCCAGGGACAAAGGCTCTACCAGATCGGTATACTCATAAAAAATTTCCCGGATCTTTTTCGAAATTTCCTTATATCGGGCAAATCGGGGAGGAACAAAAATAAGCTGAGGACATTTTTCTTTGGCTGTTTTACTGGGCATTGCAGAACGGACACCATATTTTCTGGCTTCATAGCTTGCAGCTGCCACTACGCCACGGTGCTGTCCTCCTACGGCTATAGGTTTGCCTTTCAATGTAGGGTTATCATGCTGCTCCACAGAAGCATAAAATGCGTCCATGTCCACATGAATAATTTTACGAAGGGGCAAAGAAAAATCCATATACAAAGATATGGATTCCTTTATTCACGGTAAATTTTTTGTAGAAGGGAAGTCTGAAGCCAATAAGGAAATTTATGTCTTAATTATTGAAAACTAATTAAAAAAGTCACAGATTATTCTTAGGACATAAACAACTTCCATCTCCCATCTTCCTGCTTCCAACCCCTTACGGTTTCAGCCTCATTGTGAGAAGGTGAGGCTCAAAGCCTGCTTTTTCATAAGCTTTTATGGCAGATTCATTCTGAGCATATACATCTAGTCTTACCTCACTGATTCCCCTTGCTTTTGACCAGGAAATCAGTTCATCGGTAATTACCTTATTAATTCCTTTTCCTCTGTGTTCTGGTTTTACGTACATAAAACCCAGATAGGCATATTCTTTAAACTGATAATAATCTTTCTCTGCTTTTTTGATCAGTGCATATCCTGATGCAATGATTTCATTATTCTCTTCGGCAACAATTACGGTTGCTTCCGGAGATTGTATCAGATGTTTTAAATCATAATAATGAATCTCTCCTTCAATAAGTGTAGTGTTGAAAGGTCTTTCGGCAGTTACAACTCCCTGTTCGAATTCTAAAAGGATTTCTAAATCCTGTTCTGTGGCTTCTCTTGTGATCATGGTGTTATCTATCTAAAATTTTAAAACTCATTGAATGTTGATGTTCCAATGAGTTTTTTATGTTTCGGATTAAAATAAATGAAGTTATTTTAAAAGTTTATCTATGGTTTGCTGAAGTTCAGGATCTTCAGGTGATATGGCATAATATTTTGCAATAGAAGATTTCTGATCAATCACCATATATCTCGGGATCCAGTTAAGGTCTACATAATTATTGAAATCATTTTTCCATCCTGTGGAAAACCAATAATTTTCTTTGTCTTTCATCTCAAATCTTTCCAGACTTTTTTGAAACCCTTCTTTTGAACGGTCCAATGATAGAAATACAAAATCAATATTCTTATTATTTTCCTCTAATTCCTTCGCTTTTGGTAGCGCATTTAAGCAATCTCTACACCATCCTGCCCAAAAATCAATCACTAAAACTTTTCCTTTATGCTGATCAAGAATCTGCTGGATGGTAACGGCTTTTCCTTCTTCATCTTCCAGTTTCTGTTGCAAAGCCTCTTTTGAAAATCCCGTTTTAAGAACGGCAGGAACTTTTTGTGAATAACTTATCCCAAAAATACCCATCATCAATATTAATATCAACTTTTTCATCTCATACAATTTCATGGATACAAATCTAAACAATGAATTGCAATCTGGGATTGATTTCTGTGGAATTAGGAAAAATTTATAAAATTGATGAATTCTATGGAGGAGAGTGAAAATGTGGAAAACCACCCCGTCAAAAATTCTTTGAATTTTTGCCACCCCTCCGTGGGAGGGGAATGTTGCGTCTTCTGTTGTAATATCAGGAGTATGTCTACTGATAGTTTTTAATCAGACCTTTCACAACGGCAATTACATTGGGCATTGCTTTATTGGCTGCATTTAAGACTTCTTCGTGAGAAACGGCAAAAGCTACATCCGGTCCGCCAAGGTCTGTAATTACGGAAATACAGAAAACATCCATTCCCATATGTCTTGCAACAATTACCTCAGGAACGGTACTCATTCCTACCATATCCCCGCCGATGGCTTTTATCATGCCATATTCAGCCGGGGTTTCAAAAGTAGGCCCCTGGAGGGCAACATAAACTCCCTGATGAATTTTTATCTGGTGATCTGCAGCAGCCTTTTCCGCTGTAGCAATCATTTTTTTGTTGTAAGGCTCGCTCATATCCACAAAACGTGGTCCGAGCTCATCTATATTTTTTCCCCGAAGCGGATGCTCAGGCATCATATTGATGTGATCTTTCAGAATAACGATATCTGCAACACTGTAAGCAGGATTTACGCCGCCACATGCATTGGAAAGAATAAGGTTTTGAATACCTAGCAAGTGAAAAACTCTCACCGGAAAAGTTACAGTTTCCATCGAATGTCCTTCGTAGTAATGGAAACGTCCGCTCATCATCAGTACTTTTTTTCCTTCCAGAATTCCGTAAATCAGTTTTCCGGTATGTCCGGCCACTGTCGTTTGTGGAAAATGGGGAATGTCTTTGTACTCTAAAATATGGATCGGTTCTACTTCATGCTGTAATTTTCCCAGTCCGGATCCTAAAACAACTGCAAAATCAGGCGTTTCCTGAATAATATTTCTAATAAAATCTGCAGTCTCTTTAATTTTTTCTAACATAATCTAAGATGATTTGATTGAATTCTTCTTTCTTATCAATCAATACATTGATAGGCCAGTAGTAAACAATTTCTCTAAGATAGTCAAAAGTTTTCAGACGTACGTAGTCTTTCTCTGTGGTTAATATCAGTTTATATTCTCCTAATTTTTTATACTCGGCAAGGATTTTTTTAATATCATCATCCGTGAAATTATGATGATCCCTGAACTTTAAATGTTTCACCCTTTTTGAAAATTTTGCAAGATGTTCCAGAAGTGGCTTAGGATTCGCAATTCCGGTAATCAGTAAAATATCATAATAATTCAGGTTATTATCCGGAAGCATTTTATCTTTTCCGTATACATTTTCGTCATAACCGATGGATGAAAAGAAAACTTTCTGTCCATAAGAAGGTCTTATTCTTGAGATATAATACCTTTTTGTCTCCTCGGTCAGTTCATCAGGACATTTGCTGACCATGATGATATTGGCTCTTTTGTAACCTGCTCTGGATTCTCTCAGATCTCCGGCAGGAAGAAGGTAATCCTTGAAAAAAGGATCATTAAAATCGGTCATCAGAATATTGAATCCCGCTTTGATAGCTCTGTGCTGCATCGCATCGTCCAGTACAAGGACTTCGAGATCCATATCATCAATCACCTTTTTGGCTCCGGGAACACGTTCTTCGGAAACGGCAATAACAAAACGGTTCTTAAAGCGCTCAAAAAGCTGCATCGCTTCGTCACCCACCATTTTGTAGTTGCTTTCGTAATTGGTTACTTCATAGCCTTTCGTTAATCTTCCGTAGCCACGTGAGAGCACTCCGGTTCTGTAATGTTTGGACAGGAACTGAGCAAGATACATCACCATGGGTGACTTTCCGCTTCCGCCCACAGAAAGATTCCCGACATTGATTATCGGCGTTTTGAATTTTGTCGACTTAAAAATTCCCAGATCATACATTGTGTTCCGGATACCCGTTACCAAATGATAACCAAGGGAAAAAGGATAAAGGTACCATCTTTTCATACGATTGCAAAAATAGGGATTTTCATAAGCATTTGGTATATTATTCTTGAAGACTTTTCAACAAATATTTCGTTAAATTAAAGTATTTTTGTGGAGTTATTACAATACATTGAGATACTTTATAGAATTTTCTTACAACGGAAAGAATTATTTCGGCTACCAGATACAGCCGGACGCTATTTCTGTACAGGAAGAACTGGAAAAAGCACTTTCCACAATTTTAAGAGAAGAGATTAAAACTACAGGAGCAGGAAGAACAGATACCGGTGTTCATGCCAAAAAAATATTTGCTCATTTTGATACCGAACAGGAAATAAATGATCAGCTGACGCGAAGACTGAACAGTTTTCTTCCACCCGATATTTCCATTAAAAGGATTTTTCCGGTAAAAGATGATTTTCACGCCCGCTTTGATGCAACCTACAGAACCTACGAATATTATATCTCGCTGGAAAAAAATCCGTTCACCCAGGAATCTGCATGGCAGCACTGGAAAAGAGGTCTGGATATGGAGTCGATGAATGAAGCCTGTAAGATTCTTTTCGAATACGAAGATTTTACCAGTTTTGCCAAATTAAAAACAGATAATAAAACTAATATCTGCCAAATTTACAAAGCAGAATGGGAGCAGAACGGCTCAGAACTGAAATTTACTGTTTCTGCTAACCGTTTTCTAAGAAACATGGTGCGCGCCATTGTGGGAACTATGGTTGAAATTGGAACCGGAAAACTGAAACCTGAGGATCTCCGTAGAGTAATTGAAGATAAAAACCGTAATGCAGCGGGAACTTCAGCACCAGGACATGGGCTGTACCTTGTAGATGTGGGATACGACTTTACATAAAAAACTAAAAATAAATAATAATCATGTTATCAATTTTTATTCTTATCGGTGCTTACCGATATTATGCACAACTAGCGGAAAGGTTTGGAAAAACAAAGTGGCAGTATGGTATTCTGGCTATCGGAATTTATCTGGGAACCCAGATCGTGTTAGGTATGGGTTACGGTGTATATTTGGGTGCAACAGATCCTGAATCTCTGGATAATGTAAATTATACAGGCTTTTCCGGTGTGAATATAGTAGGTTGGCTAATCTCTATTGTAGCAGTTTGGGGAGTTTATAAATTGCTGGAAAATAAGTTTATAAAAGAAAGACCTGCAAAAACCATCGAAATTGAAGAAATAGGGAAGACCCTTGATCAGTAAAACACATACTGTTTTTCTTTTTAATATCAGAAATTAAGATTATTTTTAAATACCATTAGGTTTACTAAAAAATAACTATGACTGAAATTGAAAAGCTAGCCTTTGCATTGCATCATTTTGCCGGACTTTCTGAAGAAGATTTCAGCCTGTCTGAAAATTTTTGGATACCCAGAGAATATAAAAAAGGAGATTTTTACAATCTTCAGGGAAATGTATGCTCTTATCTGGGATTTATAGTTGATGGTGTTTTCCGTTCTTATGTCATCAATGGAGATACAGGTGAAGAAAAGAATGTTTTTCTTTATTCTGCCAATGGATTTGTGGTTCCTTTTAAAAGTTTTCTTAATCAGATTCCTTGTGATTATTTTACTCAGGCTCTTACAGATGCTTCTATTATTTTTATCCGGCACACGGATCTGCTTTCTCTTTATCTGCAGTCGCATCAATGGGAGAAATTTGGAAGGCTTCTTGCACAGGCGGCTTTTAATGTTACCATGACAAGGGTAGAAGGATTTTTATTAAAGTCTCCTGAAGAGCGTTATCTGGATCTGATGAAAGAGCATCCGGATATTTTCAGTAATGTTCCTCTTTATCATATTTCTTCCTATCTGGGCATTCAGGGACCTTCACTGAGCAGGATAAGGAAAAGAATTTCAGGTAAATAGTACGATTTTAACCTGAGTTAAAGTTTTTATCATTTTATCTGCGGAAATTTGTTTCATCAATTTAACAAAATAAAAAGGTAAAAATTATGAAAACAAAAACAATCGTATTAATTCATGGGTTATTTGTGAATAATACAAGCTGGAAAGAATGGAAGACATATTTCGAAGCTCAGGGGTATACTGTGCATACACCATCTAATCCTGGGCATGAAGGAAATCCTGTAGATTTAAAGAATACTATTCCCGGAGAATTAAGACATGTAGGTTTTGACGAGACAATCAGCAATCTTGTAAAACTGATAGACAGCCTTCCTGAAAAACCAATAGTTATAGGACATTCTTTTGGAGGTCTTATGGTACAGAAGCTGATTGATATGGGAAAAGCCGCCGCCGGAGTAAGTATAGACGGTGCGCCACCGAAAAATATAATGGCTCCTTTTTCTACCATTAAAATCGTTTGGCCGGTGGTGAATTTTTTCAAAGGAAACAGTCCCTATCTGGGAACAAAAGAATGGTATCACAAAGCGTTTTTCAATAATTATTCGAAAGAAGAAAGTGACAGATTATACGCAGCGGTAGCAGTGCCTAAAAGTAGAAAATTAGCAAAAGATCCTTTATTTAAAGCTTCTGCGAAACTAGATCTGAAGAAACCACACCAGCCACTTCTGTTCATTGCAGGTTCTAATGATCACATTTTTCCGGCAGCATTTTCAAAGAAAATAGCAGGGGCTTATAAAGATTCCAACAGCATTGTAGATTTTAAAGAGTTTGCAGGAAGAAGTCATTTCATCTGTGGTGAAAAAAATTGGGAAGAAGTTGCAGAATATGTTTTGGGGTGGATACAAAAGAATGCTTAATATATTCATATTGTAAATAGTAGGTATCTGATATTTTCTATGACGATTTGCAAAAGTTGTAAAGGCAGTCCGGTTATAATGTCTTATTTTTGCATAGAATATTTTAATTCTTTCTTTCGATTCGTACAATGAAAAAACAAGATACCTGGGGAATTATAAAAAGGCTGTTCTTTATCGGAATGAAGTTCCGTTCATGGTTTATCCTTACGCTTATAATTTCTATTTTCCTTTCTATTGTTTCTACTTACAGGCCATATCTTACTATGCAGGTGGTGGATAATGATATTACAAAGCTTCATGATAAGGCTTTGATGATGAAACATATCTATATCCTTGTAGGATTGGTGTTTGCTGAAACAGTTTTAAACTTTTTCCTGGTTTATTTCTCAAATTTTATCTCGCAGAATGTAATCAGGGATATCAGAGAGCGTTTATATGCTAAACTGATTTATTTCAAGACCTCATTTTTTGATAAAACACCTATCGGACAGCTGGTAACGCGTGCGGTAGGAGATGTGGAAACCATTGCAACGGTATATACAGACGGTTTCCTGATGGTATTCGGAGATATTCTGAGAATTCTGTTTGTACTGATTATGATGTTCAGTACCAATGTCCATCTGAGTTATATTACATTGGCTATTTTACCTTTAATGGTGGTGATTACAAGATTCTTCCAGAAAAGACTGAAAAAAGCTTTCGGGGATGAAAGAAACTGGACATCCAATCAAAACTCTTTTGTTCAGGAGAGACTGGCGGGAATGTCAATTATTCAGGTATTCAACAGACAGGAATCCGAATTCAAAAAATTTGATGACATCAATATTACGCTGAAGGGTGCATTGCTGAGAACTGTATTCATTTTTTCACTGTTCTTTCCTGTAGTGGAACTTATTTCTTCGTTATTCATTGGATTTATCCTTTTCTACGGAGGTTATATTACCATCAGCGCGGGAGTTGTGATTGCGTTTATCCAGTATATTTCAATGCTGATCCGTCCATTGAGACAGATTGCTGACCGTTTTAATAATATCCAGCGAGGAATTGTAGGAGCAGAAAGAGTATTGGGATTAATGGATGAAGAAAACTCAATGCCGAATAACGGAACCGTGAAGAAAGATCACTTTGCCGGAAAAATTGAATTCCGGAAAGTCCACTTTGCTTACGATGAAAAACAGGAAGTACTGAAAGGAATAGATTTCAAAGTAAATCCGGGAGAAACGGTAGCTATCGTTGGAGCAACAGGTGCGGGAAAATCTACCATCATCAGTTTAATTACAAGATTATATGATATCAATTCCGGAAATATCCTCATTGATGATGTGGATTTAAAGGATTATGAGCTTTATAATCTTAGAAGTCATATCGGAGTGGTATTGCAGGACGTATTCCTTTTCCATGGAAGTATTTTTGAAAATCTTTCCTTTGGAGATGACAGCATAACTTTAGATAAAATAAAAGCAGGTGCCAGAGAAATTGAGGTAGACCAGTTTATCCAGCAGCTTCCTGGCGGATATGATTATGTAGTGAGCGAAAGAGGGTCGTCAATCTCTTTAGGCCAAAGACAATTGCTGTCTTTCCTGAGAGCTTATTTATCAGATCCGAAAATTTTAATCCTGGATGAAGCCACCTCTTCTATCGATCACGAAAGTGAAAAACTTATTCAGAGAGCAACAGAGAAAATTACCAAAAACAGAACTTCCATTATTATTGCTCACAGACTTTCCACTATTGAGAAAGCCGATAAAATCATTGTGATGGAGCATGGTAAAATTGTAGAAGAAGGGAAGCACCTTGAGCTTTTGGATAAAAACGGATATTATGCTACGCTTTACAAAGCCCAGTTGCGACATGAAGTGGAAATGGAAGAAGAAAAAGAATCATAATCCATAGGGAATAATAATAAACAAAAAAGAGAGTCATCACGATTCTCTTTTTTATTTAAATATATAATTCATTTAATGCTTTTTAAAACTACAGAAAACAAAATTCTGAACAGTTTCAAAAGGGGTGATATGATCTTCAGTAATGCATTTTATTTTTTCAAAGCTTTCTTTAAATTTTTCTGATAATGATTCCTCGTCATACTGCTGAATATCCAATCCGCTGCATTTCGTAGGTCCGTTTTTGGAAAAAGTTCCAAGGATTATAAAGTTATTCACATTCTTTTCTGCAATATCAATATATTTTGAAACCTGTTCCGGAGTTGTAAGGAAATGAAAAGCAGCCCTGTCATGCCAGATATCATACGTCTCTGCAGGCTCGAAAGCTGTAATATCTGTGACAATCCATTTTACCTTTGATGCAGAATCACCCAGTCTTTTCTGAGCCTTTTCCAGCGCTTTGGCCGAAATATCAAGGACTGTAATATTTTCGTAACCTTCCTCAAGAAGAAAATCAACAAGGTTGCTGTCGCCGCCGCCAATATCAATAATCTTAGCCTCTTTTCCCAAGCCTGAAGATTTGATAAAGTCAAGGGAGGTCTGTGGCTTTTTCTGAGTCCAGCTTACCTGTTCAGGATTCTTTGTTTCATATACATTTTCCCAATGATTTTTGTTGTCTGAAGATATCATGATTCTTTTAATTGATTATTGATCTCTTCAAATTTATTAATTAATTCATCAAGTTTTCCCTGCTGTTTCTTTATTGTTTTAGGTCTTAAATAAAACCAATTAAAAGCAATCCATGCTAATGTCAGCGTATAGGTCAGAATCGCTGCACTTAATGTCATTTTTGAAGTGTATTCATACATGTAAAAGCCTATTCCCAGAAAAAGCATAATAAAATATAAGTTGAGAATAGTGGTCTGCATAAATTTCTGCTTACTTTTTACTACATATAAACTCTGCAGATATTCATTATTCGATTGGGTCTGATCAATTTTGTAAAAAACCATAAACATTTTATTATAAGCAAAAAGGAACATAACCATGGCCAGAATGACAAGCACAATCCCGATTTTTGTAGTCATCATTTGAGGCTGGAAACGATACCAGATATAAATAATTAATAATGAGGTGATGATCAATGAAATATTGGCCAGAATCAGCTTACGGAGATTTTGGTTTCTGAAGTTTTTCAGCTTGCTCAGAAGTTCTTCTATATTCGGTTTGTTGGAAGTCTGCTGCTTCCATATATTTTTAAAATCGATATTAGTAGCCATTTTCTTTAAACTTTTGTGTTAATTTTTCCTTGATTCTGTGAATTTTTACTCTGATATTAGATTCTGAAAGTCCAACGATATGGGCTATCTCGGCCTGTTTTATCTCTTCCAGTTCCAATGAAATAATAATTCTGTCTGTTTCCGCCAGCTCCGAAATAAACTGATACAACATTTGTATCTGAGGTTCCATAGATTCCTGCTTTTTTTCTTCCAGATTGATGGGGAGATCTGTTTTAGCAAATTTCTTTTCCTTCTCAATCTGTCGGAGACAGTTATTGGAAGCTATCCTGAAAATCCATGTTCCTACGCTGGATTCATTCCTGAATTTGGGAAGCTGCTGCCAGACAATGATAAAAGTTTCTTGAGCAAGATCCCGGGCAAGTTCAGAATCATTCACATATCCCATGCACAGTCGGAATATCTTTTGCCAATAGAGTTCGTATATCTCTTCAAAAATCATTATTTCGCAGATAAAAAGTGAGTAAGCTGGTTAAAATACCAATCCTTATCATCGTACATAATAAAGTGTAATCCCTTTGAAGCATACTGCATATTGGCATTCTTTAAATTTTTGTACTGCTCTTCAATCGTTGATTTGAGGTTAACAAAAAAAGATTCCAGAAGAATAAGGGAAGGACATTGGATATTTTTTATTTTTTCTCTGAGATCGGTATTGTAAAAATCACAGTACATCTTACCGAATGTTTTTCGGTCTGATTTCATGCTCCAGCTGATCACGGTTTCCTGCATCGAAGTATCGGCTAAGAGACGTGGCATAGCTTGTGCCTGCATTTTTCGGAACTGTTCGTCGTTCATTGCTGTCAACTGAGTAATGGTAGCCGAACAGTCATTGTTTTCTTTAGAAGTAAAATTAGGATCAGATAGGGCTGCCAGGCATGGCAGTGTGTCTACAATGATAATTTTGCCTATAAGTTCAGGATAATCAGCTGCAATAGCCAGGGCAAGACCTCCTCCCATACTGTGCCCGATGAGGATAGGCTTGTCAATTTTATTATTCCTGATGTATGCTGCTATTTCTTTCTCCCAGTCTTTAAAACTGGCATCAGTCTGTGGTTTTGTTCCTGCGAATCCAGCCATTGTTAAAGTATAACAGGTGAATTCTTTTTCAAACTTTGAGGTTGTTTCATTCCAAACATCACCCGAAGAGGCAAATCCCGGAATGAAAATTAACGACTGATTCCCTTTTCCTGTTTTCTTTACTTCAAACGGATAAGTTGTTTGTTGGCCGAATATATTGCATATTGCTAAAAAAAATAACATGATGATCAGAAGGAATGTGAATTTTTTCATGATTTCTAAAGTTTTAAAGTTTATTTGTCTTTTAGAGACGAACCTTTAAAAAATGTTACACAAAATTTAATTTTTTTTGAAAAAAAATTCTCCTCCTTCTTAACCCTCCTGTTTAGGGCAAAATCATATGAATTTAATCTTATAAAAGTTGATAGCAGTTCTTTTTGAATAATAAAATGGTATGAAATAATGAATAAGTTTCAGAAAATTATTAATCCAATATCCTTCCGTAGAATCTGCTGATATCAAAATAAAATCCGGGTACTTTGTACTTGTCTTTTTCAAATTCCTGGTAATCACATTTTCCTTTCAGACTTTGTGATTTTGTTTCCATTTGAAATCTGTTTAAAAGGACGTATTCATCTGTCACAGAAATAACATGAAAACCCGTCTCACAAGTCAGGCCATCTCCCGAGGTCAGAATAGCATTTAATAATCCATGGAAATTTCCCGCAATTTTTTCAGCAGTAACGTCATCATTATTTAAATGATACAGGTAAGCGAGATAATTCATGGCACGCAAATCCAGGGGATTTTCATCCAAAGCATCCAAAAACAGCTGGATTCCCTTTGAAAGATCTTTTTGTGAAATATCTTCTCCACGATAATATTTGGCAACTTCTTCAGACTTCTTTCCGATTTTATAAGGCTGATACTCTTTTTGGAAGGTATATCCGAAGTAAAGATGACGATATTGATTGCTGGTGAGAAGCGTATCGTTCTGTTTTAACTTCTTTAAAAGTTTCGGATAATAGAATTCTGAATTTTTATCTTCAATATTTTTTTGAATAGCAGTATAATCCGGTGCTTTGAATTCCATTTTCTGACCATGCAGGAAAGTAAGCAGGGCTAAGAAAAATAAAGAAAAAAATGCTTTAATATTCATGGTTTGTATAAGGTTGTTACCATTTTTTGTGAGATTAAAAATACGAATTATGCATCAATCAAATAATATAGACATACTATTTGTAAAAAAAATAATAAAATATTGTCAAAGTGTTACTTTGTGTCAATAAATTTACTAACTTTATTCGGAATTTGAGAGGTTACCCCTCATATTTGAAGGGGTGAATGGAATTTTTAACTAAAAAACTATAAATATTAATGAGCAGTAGTATCCAAGATGAATTTAAAGTCTTCAAAGACGAATTGAGAAAGTTGAATATCGAAGTACAGAAAGTTGTAAAAGTAGGAAACGGTAGCATGGATTTCCACGAGGTTTTCTACAAATCACCGAGGTATCAGGAGGTAAAAAGTATATACGTCCAGCGTCATAATCTGGATAGTATGATTGAAAAATTTAAACAGGCCTATCATTAAGAAATAAAACGAGCGCTGCAGTTTTTCTGTGGCGCTCGCTTTTTATACTATTTCTGATATTAATCTTTATCCAGTGTAGAAGTCTTTTTTGTGTCTTTCATTCCGATATAAACAATCAGAGAAAAAAGAATGCATCCTGTAATGTACCAATAAAAGTATTCTTCGGAACCAATCTTTTTGAACCATAGTGCAATATATTCCGCTGTTCCTCCAAATACTGCAACCGTAATAGCGTAAGGTAAGCCAACGCCAAGTGCCCTGATTTCGGAAGGGAAAAGTTCTGCTTTTACCACTGCATTGATGGATGTGTAGCCACTTACAATAATTAAAGCTGCCATAATCAGGAAAAAAGCTCCCCAGATTGAAGTAGTTGTACTCAGTGCCGTAAGAAGCGGAACAGTACATAATGTTCCCAAAATACCAAAGCCTAAAAGAAGCGGTCTTCTTCCTATTTTGTCAGATAAACTTCCAAATACAGGCTGAAGACATGCAAATATAAAGAGTGAAATAAATGAGACTAATGTAGATTCCTCCTTTGTAAGGTGTACGGTATTCACCAGGAATTTCTGCATATAAGTTGTATAAGTATAAAAGGCCAATGTTCCTCCCAATGTCAGCCCTACCACTGTAAGCAAAGCTTTAGGATGTTTCAGAAGTTCTTTTACTGTTCCCTTTTTCTTTTCGCTGACTTCTTTTTTATTCTCAAATGCTTCGGTTTCATGAAGATTAGCCCGAAGATATAATGCAATGATAGAAAGCAATGCCCCAATTACAAAAGGAATTCTCCATCCCCATTCCTCCAGCTGAGCCTCAGTAAGTAAAAGTTTCTGTAAAACAAGCTGAATTCCCAATGCGATAAGCTGCCCGCCTATTAAGGTGACATATTGAAAACTTGAATAAAATCCTCTTCTGTCCTGCGTGGCCATTTCGCTGAGGTAAGTTGCCGAAACTCCATATTCACCGCCAACACTTAATCCCTGAAGTAATCTTGCCAGTAAAAGCAATAAAGGAGCCAGGATACCTATTGATTGATAAGTGGGAGTAAGAGCAATTAATAACGATCCAAAAGACATCAGCAGAACAGAAAGCGTCATCGCTTTTTTCCTTCCGATTTTATCTGCTATACTCCCAAACAGCCATCCGCCGATAGGACGCATCAGAAAGCCTACTGCGAAAATACCTGCAGTATTCATCAGTTGGGCATTCAGATCGGAATCAGGAAAGAATGAATGGGAGAAATAAATGGCAAAGGCTGCATACGCATACCAATCATACCATTCAACGAGATTTCCGATAGATCCGCCAATAATGGCTTTGATTCTTTGGCCTGTGGTGATTGAGTTTGAGTCCATAGATGTATTTCCAGAAAGTTTTTTTAATAATGGGATCCAAGATACAAATTTCAGAAAAAAATAAACCGTTCCTAAAAAAGAACGGTTGAATACTCTGTCGGAATAATTTTTTAAAATCTATATCCAATGGAAAGCCCGCTTCTGAAACCTGCCCACGGTCCGTCCACTTTTATTCTGGCACCATTGGCATTGGTTTCTACGGTATACTTAACAAACGGAATATCCAGATTTTCAATTTCCTTTTTAAGCTGAGCCTGCATATCAGGTGTCAGTACATAATCTGACGTCATGGTAAAATCACCTTTTCCACTTCCATAATGGGCTCCGGCGATCCAGAAATCCAGGACAAGATTCTGGCTTCTGGTCAGAAAGAACTGTACCCCTACCATGAGTCCACCGCTGTTTCCTTTGGTGTCTCCATGTCCTTTAAGGGGAATTGGATAAGTCACTCCATTCGGGCCATTATAATCATAATAAAAATCAAAAGTATTGGACGTAACACTTGAGTATCGGTAATAAGGCGCAAAATAAAACCCCTTTCCATAGCCTTTTCCGATATAAAATCTTGGCTCTATGGTGAAATTAGTGGCTTTTACCCTCAGATTCTGGAATCTTTTTTCATCTTCATCTTTCAGAAAAGCATTGATAAAAGGTACTTTTCCTTCAGTCATAGTTCCAAAACCGACATTCACGGAAAACCATTGGTTGATGGCTCTTTCATAGGAAAGATTAATATTTCTGAATGCGTAAGCCGTGACATTGGTCTTGATGATATTCATCTTCTCTGCCGGGCTGTTCTGCATTTCCTGAGCTCCCAAGGCCGAAAACAGGAAGCACGGAATTAGTATGGATGCTTTTTTCATGACTCAATATTTTGTGATGTAAAAAAATACCAGCAAAAAACGGGCTGAATTTAACATAATAATCAGAATATGAAGAAAAATAGGTCGATTTTCTAATTGTTTACGGTTATAAATGTAATAGTCATCGGTAATTGATTGTCCTAATAGTATAATTCATCTTCAGACATGAAAAAAACTATATATACCATCTTATTTCTTTGCAGTGCTTTTATGTTTTCTCAGGAGAAGAAAAATGATACCGTTGATGCAGTGGTCCCTAAAGAAATTCAGGAAGTTATTTTGAAATCACAGCGTAAAAAACAATTTGCAGATAAAGCTGTTTATACTTTCGATAAAGAAGCGCTGGATAGAGCACGCTATGCGAAAGATTTGCTCAGCACACTTCCGGAGTTACAACTGAATCCGGTAGAAAATACCATTACCAGTACAAAAGGAGGAACTACACTATTTCTTATCAACGGGATTGAAGCTACAGATATGCAGATCCGAAGTGTTGCACCCACTGAGGTTGTAAAAGTGGAGTATTATGATATTCCGCCGGCAAGATGGGCTACGAGAGCAGATACTGTAGTTAATATTCTTACAAAATCTACAGAAACAGGGTATGTGTTTGGGGCAGATGTCTCTACCGCTTTGAATACCGGATTTGTGAACGGTTCTGCTTATGCCAATTATACAAAAGGAAAAAATAATTTCGGACTAGAATATTCCCTGAATGTGAGGGATTATGATGACCGGAGAGTAAACAGCATCTATGATTACCAGCTGAACGGAAAGCATTATCGTTCTGATGAAAACAGAAAAGATCATTTCGGGTATACTTTTCAGAATGTTGCTTTGCGTTATACCAGGCTTGCTCCTGACGATTATGCTTTTCAGGCTAAACTGAATATGGATATTTTCAGCAGATTTTCAAAAGGAGTGGGGCAGAGTGCCTTTACTGAAGATAATCTGAAAGAGGAGCACAGTATGTTTAAAAATAATGGATCAGATTACGTGATTCCTAAGCTGGATCTTTATTATTCTAAAAAAATGGGCGAAAAGGATGAGTTGAGTATCAATATAGTAGGTTCTCATTACACTACCAATACCACAGAAACAGCCAAAGAATGGATCGTAGGTTCAGGATTATCTGTATATGATAATGATATGGTATTGAAAGCAAAACAAACTAGTTTGGTAGGAGAGTTGGCGCACGTACATGATTTCACTGCAGGAAAGCTTTCATCCGGATACCGTATATCGAGGTCTTCTATTTCCAATGATCTGAATAATCTTTCAGGATCTTCCCAATACAGTGTCAATTATCTGGAACAGTATTTCTACACCGAATTTTCAGGAAAAGTAAATAAGTTCAGCTATCGTATCGGAGCCGGTCTTACCAATATTCATAACAAAAGTGCAGAGAATACTTTTGATGAATGGACTTTTACCCCGAAGGTTATTTTAGCTTATCAGATAAAAGGAAATCAGAATCTTCGTTTTACATCAAGTTATAATCCGGTAAGTCCCTGGAGTAATGCTTTGAGCAGTAATGTGGTACAGCTGGCTCCTAATATAGTTCAGAGAGGAAATCCTTTCTTAAAATCCCAACAGGTCTTTTCCAATAATCTGAACTATTCCTTTAATAATAAGTATTTTGATTTTAATGCAGGTTTGTTTTACCGATATACCAACAGGGTGATCAATCAGTATTATGTTCAGGATGAGATGTTGAATGGGTATGCCTTAACTTACGAAAACGGAAAAAATGCGCAGAGGTATGGAGTTCAATTGACAGGATCTTATAAACCTTTTGGAAATAGTCTCCTTGTTATAAAAGCTGTGATTACACCAACTTCAGAAACGGTAAGAACAAGTAAAGGGGCTTTGATTAAAAATAATTATTTAGGAAATTATTTTTCGCTTTCTTCAGAGTATAAATCTTTCTCCGTTCAGTATCAGTTCAATATTCCGGTGTATAGCCTTAGTGGAGCATTCCTGAATACCAATGAAAATCAGAATAATATTTTTCTGAGCTATAAACGTAAAAACTGGACATTTTCCACAGGAATGTATTGGATAGGAATGCCTTCAGAGTATAAAACAAAAAGTTTACCGGAAAGCCTGGTAGATTATAAAGTTCATACACAAATAATGAACAATAAATCAATGTTTGTAGTAGGGCTGAGTTATGATTTCTCCAAAGGAAAAAAGACAGAAATTCAGCGAAAGCTTAATAACGAAACGGCTCCAGCAGCTACTTTCTAGATGCTCATTTGAATGTTAATAAAAATCCCCGCTCATTTGTAGGAGCGGGGATTTTGTTTTATTATTTCTTGATGAATTTCGTATTCTTTGTATCAGCAGCATTTTTCCCACTGACCTGAATGAAATAAGATGCTGGCGGAAGATCTGAGATCTGTATATTTCCGGATTTTACATCTGAAGTTTTAACCAGTTTACCATCCAGACTGTAAATATCTG
Organism: Chryseobacterium vietnamense; assembly: GCF_031454475.1. Taxonomy (NCBI): domain Bacteria; kingdom Pseudomonadati; phylum Bacteroidota; class Flavobacteriia; order Flavobacteriales; family Weeksellaceae; genus Chryseobacterium; species Chryseobacterium vietnamense. The sequence goes on from NZ_JAVDQX010000002.1 coordinate 285,169, forward strand.
CCTTGGAATAATTATCTGTATTTCCTTTGAAACCGATAAAATCCTGTGCTGGATTTGGATAAACCACTAGGTTTTCTTTTTTCACTGCATTGTTTACAGCCAGGAATGTTTCACTTAATGCAAATGTAGTTTTTACATTCTGATTGATGCTCAACAATGGAATGCTGATATTTCCGCTTGTAGAATTAAGCAGTGCATATCTGTGAGAAGCATCGTAATAAGAATATGCTATATTGGTAATTGTTCCGATAGGGTTAGAATAAGTAACATCCAGAGCTGAATAGAGATTGAAATTCTGTGTGAATTTTACTCTCAGAACATTATTGTATGTTTGATTTCCTATAATTAAAGTTCCATATGCATCAGAAATAGCAGTCATTGTACCACTGAATAATCCGCTGGCAGAAGATGAGGAAAAAGTACCTTTCGCGGTGTCGTTCTGTGTTGGCCCGTACGTTGTAGGATAATTAATATGAGTACCATTATCCACACTAAAATTTAAAGTTGCCTGTGTATTTACAATTCCTGTAATTTCCAGTTTAGTAGTTGACGCTTTGTAATAAACGGTTGTTCCTCCATCTACCATTTTAAGAGTAGAACCCGGGAACGTTGCTATTTCAGTAGAAGTAGGAGTGGAATAGGTTGTTTGTGACGCGGCTCCCATTGTAAGTCCTCCATTTGAAAATGTTGCGTTTGGTCCTGTTGCAGAGTTGTTTACGGTACCGGCTGTGTTATTATAATTGATAACGTTTCCGGAAATAGGATCATTGGATGCTTTTGTAAGCGTGATCTGCGCAGACATCATGGCAGACGCTCCTAGTAAAAGGAGTAAAGATTTTTTCATAGTCAGAATTTTTTGTTAAAAATAATTAAAAAATAGTATTCAAATGTTAATTTTTTTCTCTTTTTAATTATATTTTTAATAAAAACGCCTGTTGATCGGATCAACAGGCGGTCTGTGCGTTAAAAATGTTAAGTTTAATTGCTTATTACCATGGTACGATACGCATAAATATCTTCAATGGTTACGACACTCATTTCTTTTTTGATGGCAAAGTCCACAATTTCAGGAAGCCTTGCCATGGAACCGTCTTCATTCGTCAGTTCACAAAGTACGGCATCTTCACCAAGATTAGCCATTTTTACAAGATCTACACTGCCTTCGGTATGTCCGCGTCTTTCGAATACTCCATCTTTTCTTGCAATCAGAGGGAATACATGTCCGGGACTTGCAATATGTTCTGCCTGCGCATTTGCTGCTACAGCAGTTCTGATCGTGGTTACACGGTCTTTTGCAGAAACTCCTGATTCCACTCCTTCTCTTGCTTCAATGGAAATAGTGAATGCGGTTTGATTTTTTGAATTGTTGTTTTCCACCATCGGACGAAGGTTGAGGTGGCGGCTTTTTTCTTCAGAAATACATAAGCATACGATACCGCTGCATTCTCGGATCAGAAGCGCCATGTCCTGTTCTGTAATAGTGGAAGCGGGAAAGATGATGTCGCCTTCATTTTCGCGGTTTTCATCATCTACCAGTAGGATACCTTTTCCCTGCTGTAATGTTTGAAGTGCTTTTTCTACACGTTCTCTGGAGGTAGCTCCGAATTGTTCTAATAATTTTTCCATGTTATTTTACTTTTAAAAGTTAAAATACTCTTCGGTACATGGAAATGAAATACAACGCAACAAGAGTCCATAAGGAATCTTATTGGTCATCTCATTTTCTTCTCCCATCCAGACTTTAACTGTCGGTTCCGGAATTTCACCAGATCAGTCCCTTCATAAGAAAGGAGTCGCGGACTGTAACCGCCGGTAGGGAATTTCACCCTGCCCCGAAGAAAACTTATACTAAGTTTTGCTGTATGTTTTAATTTAAATTTTTATTTCATTGAATAGTATTTAACGCACAGACCGCAAATTTCGGGAAGTTTTTTGAATTGGAGAAGCGTTTTTAATCATATTTAGCAATCACTCTTTTGAATTTATATTTTCAGGTTGTTCTTAATATTTTCTCCATCTTCTTTCCTTTCGCCAGTTCATCAATCAGTTTGTCCAGATACCGGATATTTCTCATGAGCTCATCATCAATTTCTTCTACACGATATCCACAGATGACTCCTTTGATCAATGAAACATTTGGGTTAAGCTGAGGTGCCTGTTCAAAGAAAGTTTTAAAGTCGGTTTTGTTATTGAGTATTTTCTGCAGATCATTTTCATCATATCCCGTCAGCCAGAATATGATTTGATGTACCTCTTCTTTAGTACGTCCCTTTTTCTCAGCTTTTTGAATGTAATGTGGATAGACACTTGCGAAAGCGGTTGTAAAAATTCTGGTGTTCTGCATGAATATATATTAGATTAATTTTTTGATAACGCCACCCAAAATGGTATTGAATTCATCAGGTTTTTCCAGCATAGGATAATGTCCGACTCCTTCAATGGTAACATAATCATAGCTGTTCAAGTATTTACGATTGTTTTCCAGATGAGTAGGAGAAGCGTCAGAATTGATAGCTATAACAGGTACCTGAATCTGCTTCGCAACCATTTTGAAGTCTGTTTTATACAAAGGCCACAGTGCATTGATTGCCAATTCTGGTTCGTGTTGAAGAAATTCATGTTGTACTCTTTCTCTTACAGCAGGCGGTGTTCCTTCTGCAAACAAAAATTGTGGCAGAAAGTTTTCCACAGTGTGTTTGAAATCCTTTTTGTATTGAGAAAGCACTTCTCCAGCCTGTCCTTCTGTAAAAGATTCATCCAGGTTTTTTAACGTGTCTATCAGGATGATCGCTTTTACCTTGGGGATTTTTAAAGACGCTTCCAGGGCATAAGCTCCGGACATCGAATGTCCTACCAGGATTATTTCCTGAGAACTAACAGCATCAGCAACTGCTTTAATATCATCAGCATATTTTTCACTCATCCATTTCTGTCTTGAAGAATCCGATTTTCCATGTCCGGCAAGATCCATTTGTACAATGTGGTACATGTTGTTGAAATATTCCTGCTGGGCTGCCCACCATTCAGTATTCCCAAGCCACCCATGGACGAAGATCAGAGTAGGATTTCTATTTCCGGATTCTTTATAATGAATTTTCTGGCCGTCTGATGATATTGCGTACTTTTCCATATTAAATTAAAAGTATTGGTCTATTTTATTTTAAAGTCTAATTTACGAAAAGACTGTTGGAAATCTAATGATCAGAATGTAAAAATATGTCTGTATTGAATGATAACTGTAGAATTTATCTTTTAATCTCAGGTTGATGATAATGATCTCATAAAGTGTTCCCAGGAGATCTTTAAAATATGAACGCGAAAAGCTAAAAGATGTGGAAAACTTATCCACAGAACTTATCCATACTATTTTCTATTGTGGAAAAACTATAAAAAAATATATACATTGTAAAGTAATGATTTTCATGTGTTTATGTGGGTGTTTTTTGATGGTGTAAAAACTTATCCATATTTTATCCACAACAAAAATTGAATAACAGAAAGTTATCCACAAATAATTGAAAATGCGGATAACTGCCTGTGTTTACTTTAATTGTTTTAAAATCAGATATATAAGTTTTTTTTTTCTTACTATTCTAAAAGCCTCTATGGTATTTATCCACAAAGTTTATGATTCTAATGGATTAATGATAGTAAATGATTTTCTGTTGACCTGGTAAAATATTCCATTTTCGGTAGACTGAAGGTTTTTAAACTCCGAATCTATTGAGTAAAATTCATCTGTTTGAAGATTCCAAATGAAAAAATTTGTTTTGTCTTCATAGGTTGAATGAAATATGATATTATCTGCCTTTGCAGATACAGACCTGGCACCTATGCATAGAGGTGGAACTTTATAGCTGGCAAGATTAAAGTTATTGAGATCCAACTCCTGTAAAAGAAAATTTCCATAACCATTAAAAACTATTTTTCCATTTCCCAAGTTGGCAGCACAATAACAATCGATAAGCGGGTTTTGTACATTGCCCGAATTAAAACCAAAAACCTGTTCTCCTTTATGATTGAATACAGCCAGGGCATCACAGTCAGGTTTATCACCTCGCAAAACACCTTCATCAAAATACGATACTATTATCTTTTTGCCATTTATTTTAATGTCATTTATTGAAGTTCCAATATTAAATCGGGCATAGGATTTTCCTGTATAGTCAATGATTAAAGCATTTTCTATTGAAGTTGAGTGATGAAGTACAATTAAAATTTTTTCTTCATTAATGATTTTAGCCATTACAATATCCACTCCTAATTCTAATGGTATTGTTCTGTCAGAGAGTACAATTCTGTTTCTGGAGGTTATCACAATAAAATTCCCGAGCTCATCAGTTGAAAGGTGTTTGATATTCTCCTGAAATAAATCAAGTTCTATGGTTTTAGTGGTCATAATAATGGGGGCAAACTATAAATTACTATCTTTTAAATGGTAGAAAAGATATGTCTTTTATTGCTGATCTTTGTAAATATTCCAGAAATTAAAATCGGTCATCGGAGCATCAGTGATCCCTATATTTCTTCCCATTGTTACAATCTGCCCTCTGTGATATGTCCCGTGAAGAATAGCATGCTGGATGTATTCATATTTGGAAAAATCACATTGAAACCATTGGGATTCAATCTTCACATTTTTTGCAAGATCCTCTTCAGATAAGCTTTCCACATAATCCACCAGTTTTTGAGAATTGTTTCTTATGGCAATGAAAACATCTTCTTTGTCGGTGGTTTCTGTAGTTTTAGTAAAATCAAAATCATTTTTTTCAGAAATATGGCTCCACCAGTATTCCTGTGTTTGCCAGATATGATGTAATGTTTTTAAAATAGTAGGAAAACTGGAAATAGTTTCCTGATTCAGCTGTTCGTCAGACTTTGTGGATAACCAGTCGATGTATTTATTGACTACCCAATTGTTGTACTGTACACTTTTGTTGACTAATGTTTTTAAGCTCATAATATTAATGTTTAGTTGTGTGTGTAAGGGAGAATGTTATAAACCGAAATGCCTGTCTTGGCCTGGGTTTTCAGGATTGATGAGGGCTTTATTGCTATAGGTTGCCGCTTCGAAATCATTGATATTGACAGAAAGAAAAGAGATGTCAGGAAGCAATTCTGAAAGCCGGATACTGATCTGTTTCGAAAGATTAGCTTTTTGTTCAGTGTTGCGGCCCTGCATAATATAACCGAACACATGCAGAAAGTTATTTTTGCCGGCTCCTAATCTGTAATATGGATATGGATGGAGCCGTACTTTGATGTCATTGGGAGCAAACAGCCCTGTTGCATCAGCCACTTCATAAACGGCATCCATTAATTCATCGGGTGTTCTCTGCTGAAGAATATCCTGCGAACAATCTATAATAAAATGGGGCATAGATTATATTTTGTGTTGATTTTGTGTGAGATAAAAATAATAAAAATAGCAATGGATATTCAAAATAAAAAACCATTCTGAAACAAAATGGTTTTAATATGTGTGATTTTTGCTTTATTAATGCGGTTTTATAGATTTAATTTTTTAATGGTGTATTGTGGTTTTACCGCATTGGTCATGTCAAGGACAATATCATAAATTCCATCTTCATAGATGGGGAAATCATAGGCATCGAAGGCTATACTTTTGTTATCATTATTCAGACCCAGGCTATATCCCCAGTCATTATTAAATCTGAATTTTAAATTACCTTTATTCAGTTTATAATTTTTCAGAAAATAGATATTCGGGTTTTTAGGATCTGTTTGTAGCGGAATATCTTTTCCATCCCAGCCATTGGGGGTGGCATTTCCAATAATTCCCCATGTAAGAGCATTGGTGTTTCTTTTGGCTGTTTTTACCGTTCCATCCCAGAAATGTATGACCAGGGTATTTATTTTTCCATCCTGATCAGGCTGAAATGTACAGGTGAATTTCTCATCCAGCTGAAAAGAAGTTTTGCTTTTTGGTAACAGAGCGTTTCTGGGATAGCTGCCCTCTTTGAAAACCAGTTGCCCATCAGCACTCTTAATATAAAAGTTTGAATTTTCAGTGGAATAAACTCCTTCCAGCTTTTTTAAATCCTCTGCACTCACTTTTGCAATGGTCGGGATGCTATATGGTTTATTGTACAGTATTTTTTCTACCAGAGGAAAAATAAAATCCGTGTGTGAAAGTTCTGAATTTGAAATTATAATCACACAAATATCATCCTCCAGAACTCTGTAATATCTGCTTCTGTAGCCAGGTCCGCCGCCATCATGACCCACTCTTTTTTTATCAAATACATTCGAAATCTGAAAACCTAAACCATAGTGATCCTTAAGGTAAGGAGTAAAAGCTCTGTCTGTAGTTTCTTTTTTCAGAATAATATTGTTCTTTAATGCTTCATTAAATTTAAAAAGATCTTCCACCGTAGAATACATGGCTCCGGCTCCAAAAGGATGATCGGTTTTGAAACGTAATGCTTCGTTAGAGCTTTTATCTGATAAAAATTCATATCCCAATGCTTTATTTTTATCTGTCACATTATTAAAGTTGAATCCACTGTGATTCATTTTCAGGGGTTTCAGGATGTTATTTTCTATGACTTGATCATAATTCAGACCTGTAACTTTCTTGATAATATAACCGAGAATATAATACCCGGAATTGGAATAATCCCAATCTTTTCCAGGGGAAAAATTCAAAGGTTTTGCAGTAATGTATTTTAAAAATGTTGCTTCATCTATTGTATATTCAGAGTTCGTATCATTGGGAATTCCTGAAGTGTGGGAAAGAAGATGGGCAATGGTAATGCTGTCACCTTTCGGAAAGTCAGGGTAGTATTTGGAGAGTTTGTCGTTTAGAGATAATTTCCCCTGTTCTTCCAGTTGAAAAATAACCGTTGCTGTGAACATTTTTGTGGTGGAGAAAACCCGATAGAGGCTGTTATTGGTGTTTTTCTCTTTTTTAGGAGCATTTCTATAGCCATAGCTGTTTTCAAAAATAACTTTTCCTTTTTCAGCAACTAAAACAGAACCATTGAACAGTCCTGCTTTTTCATACGTGGAAAATAACTCTTCCAACTTCTTGGATTTTTGTGAAAAAAGGGGATGTGTTGTAAGTAATAAAACCAGACACATTACAATAGCTTTCATATAATATTTTAAAGTAAGACACTTTTAGGTGTGATAATATTACATGAAATTTTTTGGAAAATATTTTTTGTTGAAGAATAGTTCTGACTTTATGTAATTTGAATTAAGGTGTTAACACCGTAGACCATGATCATTGATGCTTTTCCTGTTTCAATAAAATATTTTAAGGTTTTTCCATTTTCAAGAATAATTTTTCCGAAGGTGAACTTCTCATTTCCGTGTCCTTTAAAATTTCCATACCATCCATTTTCGGCATGCATAATAAGTCCGGACTCTAAGACTCCATTTTCGGATGTGATCAATCTCTGAGTCGTAAGAATACTGTAATTATTGAAATCGATAATGGTAGAACAGATCAGCAATTCTTCTCCTTGTAATTGGATAGGAATATTAGAATATGCATCAAAAAAAGTGTGATTATCTTCATAAAACTTTGTCCATTGAAAAACATCATAAGGCTGAATGGTGCTTCTTTTAATTTTTGAAATGCATATACGATGCTTTGACTGATCAGTTTTTTTCATTGTAACACCAACTTTTTTTTATTTCATTCACAATTTCACTGGCTTTGGTTTCTGTAATCCAGTTTATAATTCTTATTTCATTGCCATTATGTACAAAAACAACAGAGTAGGTTGAGCCACTCAGAGAAAAGTGATAACGAACCCCGAATTTATATTTTTCTACCTGGAAATCTTTTACCTGAATCTGATCAATTTCTTTTTTTAGATAAGTTTTCGGACTTGCAAATAATTTGTTTTTATATCGGACTGTTATTTGTTCTGGTTCAATAATAAGTATTGTTTTCCCGAAGGTATTCCATAACCAGATATACAAGAATAGTATAAAAAACGCTGCAAAGGGAGCCGTAAATGAAATATAATGTAAAATGAAAAAGAAACCTTCCTCCTGAAGGCTTGTAAGAGGAATAATAATCAGAATAATAAAAGTAAGCAGGAGTAAACCCAAGCCCAATATAATGGTCACAGCCCAATTGGTTTTATTTTTTATTTTAATGGTGGTGGGCATATTTAGGCAAGTTTTTAAATATTTTAATATTATCTAACTGAATGACGATCATTCAATATAATGTTCATTGATACTTCCGTCAAATTCGTTCGATAGGATATTTCCCAATCTGTATCTGAATTTTGTTTTAAAATTACCACTTAATCGAGGTTCAAAGACAGTTGCTATTTCTTTTGGTTTTAAAACGAAAAACTTAATACCTGTTCCACACATATATCTTCTGAAATCATATATTTTTTTCCATTGGTGATTTTTATCTAAACCCTCAAGTTCTAATATCACATTATTACCAAAGCCAATTATTCGTTCTTTTTCTTCCATATTATAAATAGTAACGGGAAATCCATCATAATACGTTATAATGAATGGAATCTCTTTTGATAGCTTTAAGCCAGCTGCTAAACTATCCATTTTAATATCATAGTCCAGATTTGATATTTTTGTAGTATCAATATATGTTTTAATTAATGGTGTTTTTTGGGATGTATCTACAAAAATCCGAAGATCCTTATATTGACGATTATTAAATTCATGAATAAGAACAGTGGAGTTATTAGTCCTGTAATGTTTTTCTAAAATTTTACTATGCCATTCACTGCCAGTATAGCTGAGCGTAATATTTTTTTCAGGCTGACCGATGTATTGTATTTGCTTGTATCTGAAAAGATCAATGTCTTCCGTTTTTTCTATAGAATTTTTATTTAAGTTTTGCTCGTTAATATATTTAGGGTAAATGATTTTCTGAGCCCATAACAGACATGAGAAAAACAAAAGATAAACTGGCAAAAATTTTTTCATAGTCTAAAAGTTTTAAAGAAATAAAGCTCCTCTTGTAACAGAAGAGCTTTCAATATATCGTCAACATTCAATTAGCGATAAGGCAGATTGATCTCTTCAATTTTTGTTCTCAAATCTCCAATAGTGAAGGTTTCTGAATTACATTGAAATTCAGGAATGTCATGTTTGGATAGAAAATCATTTAAATCATCACAGTTTTGCAGAATATTAAATTCTTTATTGTCTAAATCTAAAACAATTCCTTTGGTTTTTCCGTTAATAGAGTAGGCAAGAGGAGTTAATGCTCCTAAGAGTGCCTTGGACCATAAGCCTTTCATGTTTTCTTCAAAATAAATGAATCTTCCATAGTTCAGAACTTTGCAAAATCTTGAATATTGGTCAGGATCATAACCATTATCTTTCTTGTTGGTGTATTTTCGATAGGTCTGAAAATACATTTCTCCTTTATGCGAAACAGCTAATGGAACTTTTACCCTCTTGTTTTTTTGTTTGAAATAAAAGAATGCTTTTTCCGGCATGTCAAGAGAATCACATTTTTCGCAGGCTTTGAAATAGACCTCTTCGGTTGAAGATGGTTTTTTATTTAAAACATCTTCCAAAGTCATATAAATGCCTTCCGGAAAATCTCCTTTTTTGATGGATGGATATTCTTTTTCTTGTGCAGTTACTATGCTGGAAATAAAAAGAAGAGCAAATAAAATATACAGTTTCATGGGTTTATTAATTTTTTAGCAGAGCAAAAATATAAAAAAGTTAATGGGAAATCATTATTGGAGATATTTTATTCAATACCATAGAAAGTAATTCTCAATTATATTATTTTCTAAACTGTAATGTCTGAATTGCTTTTAAAAGTTCTACCTGACTTTCTTTCTTCAGATTAATACCATATAAATTAAACTTGATATTTCCTATGGGATCTGTTTTGAGGCTGTCAATGTAAATTCCTGTTATTCCTTTTCCAATTTGTTTGGGTTCTACTATTTTTGCCTTATATCCATCAATTTTTTTATAGGTTATTTTACTTTTGACAAAATCTTCCCTGTTTGTATTTTTATCAATGACAATAAATTGGGTTGTATCAGCCTTTGGATTCACTGCTAGAAGTTCGTTGAAATCTTTTCTGCTAATAATCGCGATATTTTCTTCTAATGAATAGGAATAAGGTCCGTAATCATAAAAAATCGAATCATTATTTTTTGTGATGATAATTCCGGCATTACTATCACAAGCTTCCGGTTTCAATTTTTTCCAACTTCCTGGAGCCTTTAATCTAAAATCACCAAAATCTAGTGACCGTATTGAATTCTCGGAACAGCTCAATAGTATAAATGAAGCGAAAATGAATAAGGATGTTTTTTTCATAGCTTTATTGGAACATGTTTTATAAAGGGTTGTTATTCCTTTTTTAGCTGAATTTTATTTTTTGTAAATCCTATTAATACATTGTGTTCAATACTATATCGTGTAGAATCCGTTTTTAAAATTATTTTTCCGTTTTCATAGTGGCAAACTCCTTCCAGAAATGAAGTCGAACTTCCTGGATTTACAGATCCTGTCATCATAAATGTATGATCGGGTTTGTGAATACTAATATTATAATTTTTTGCATTGTGATGAAAGCTATAGCTGATCCAAATTCGATTTTGGTGTCTTCTGATAGCATTGGGCCAAAGAAAACTAGCGATCACAACAGAAACAACAGAATTGATGATAAACAACAGAGATAAATTTTTTTTCTTTGTTATCCACAAAATGCCTCCCGCCAGCAGATTAATAAAAAACAATAAAGGATAAATTATTACAACAGCAATAGAAATGCTGGGATCAGGATCAATATCGTAGAACCAGATCCAGATGGCCAGAAAATCAATGATGGATAAAATTAAAATTGGCAGGATCCGTTTCATTTTGAAAGAGAATATTACTTTTTATTGGATGGTCAGATTCAGAATGACATACAGAACTTTCCTGTTCTTATAAAGAGTACATAAGAAACTTCCGGTTTTAAAATAAAGGTTCCCCGTTCATATCTGTGGTCAGAATTTCACTCATATAATCAAAAAAAGGTCTCATGGCAAGTAAAGTCAGGAGCGCTTCTTTTTGAAAGTTGTCTGATAAAACCTCCTTATCTGTAAATGTACGCATTACAAGGAATTGTTTTTTCCTGATCAGATCAATAGCCGGATGATTTTTATCAAAGCCCCGCGGCGCTGTTTTTACAGCATCACCTTTAAGTTCTCCAAAATATTGTATAAAAGTTTTATCTGCAATAATTCTTTCAATTTCCGTACTGCTGATTTCAAATTCTTTACGGATGCGAAGCAAATCTTTAGCTTCAGGGCCCCAGAATCCACCACCAACAAAACTGTTGCCCGGTTCCAGTTGAATATAATAGCCACCTCTCAACATGGGTTTTGCCCGTGAATATCCCACTCCAAAATTGGTTTTATAAGGTGTTTTGTTTTTGGAAAAACGCACGTCATTGTAAATTCTAAAAATGTGGATTCCTTTGAGCTGATCATGTTCCTGAAGTTTCTCATAGATCTGATTAAAAAAAACTTTGTTTTCTTTTACAATGACATCGTATTCAGATTTATGCTGAGCAAACCATTCCCGGTTGTTATTTTCTTTTAAATGATTGAGAAATTCAAATGCTTTTTTCATGTTGCTGTATGGATGTTTTTACTTTTGAATATTTACGAAAAGTCTTTTGTATTCTTGTAATTTTATTTATAGGCTCAACGATTGGAGTGACTGAGTAGAACGCTTTAGCGACCTATTTTTTTGTTCCAGAATGAGCTTGTATCAATTTTCTTTTTTTCAGCATGACGAATTGGAAAAATATCTTTTGCAATTCCTTTTGATAAATTGCCACCCCAGAATATAATGTCACTGCCAAACATTGAAAGAACATTTTCTTCATGATCCAGTACTAAAAACCGATGTCCCAAATAGGGGAAAGTAGGAGGCACATTTTGGTTCTTCATAGTATCTTCCGTCACGCGGTTGGCTTCCATGGTCAGTTTAATTCTTGCTTTTATGATAGGAATGTCATCCGGGTATGAATAAAATGTAGGACCAAGATCAATTTCTCCTTCACCACCATTATTGTCAATTCCCGGTTTGTCAAGACCATTCATCGTTCTGTAATAGTTTTTTAATGACTCTGGAAAGGTGATGCTCAGTTGGTTCTGGAAATCTTCTAATTCAGACTCTGACAATCCTTTTTTCCATTGGCTTCCTTCCTGAATCTGGCATCCCGAGCATTCCATCAGATCCACTTTCTGCCAATATCTTTCACTTTTCTTTTTTATCCATTGAAAGCTTGAGATTGAATTGTCCAGTTTTTTAAATTGTCTTTTTTTCATAACATTTTTTCTGATATTGATACAAGATCCCGGGGGTTAGAGCCGTGGGTTATTATTCTTATTCTCTGTTAATCTTTGCCTCAAGCTTTCAGATAACAAATTGTTTTCCAGTAAATATCTGGTCATTATTTTCAGGAAATATCGGCATTTCTTTAAATAATCTTTATCAGGTAAAACATTATCGGTGTCATTTAAATAAGTGTTTGCTCTGTTGATAAATACTCCGGCCCCTTCAAAATCTTTGCTGATGAAGAGTGTTCCAATTAGAGAGATGTAAGAAACAAATTTATATTCACTGTGGTTTCTACGTAAATATTGAGGAGGCATTTTTTTATTCATCTCCTGAAAATAGGATATGATTCCAATATCTTTCAGGTATTTTTCCTTCTCAATGACAAACCAGTCGTCCACTATTTCGCCATCAAAATCCATTTCAAGATCATAATATCCGATGGGTTCTAAACTTTCAACATACGTTTCCTTTTCCACACAAAGACTTATTCTTGCCCGGATAATAGGTTCCCGGTATCGCTGTTCAATCAGATATTGGTATCCCTCAAATACAAAAGTAATTTCGTGGCGGGCAAAGCCTCCTATCAATTCTTCAGGATTTTCTGAGAGTATTTTGTGGAGCGTGTGAAATGCTTCATTTTTGAGATGAAATTTTTCAGCTCTTTCAGTGAGTAATGTTTGAAGTTCCTGAGCGTTCATATCATGATTATTAGTCGTCAAATCTACGAATAACAAGAGAATCTATTCAAACATTTTTTTTGTTGCATGAGGTATGATGAAGTACATACTTGTTGTATTTCCATTGTCGAAATTAATATCAAGAATATCCAGAAAATAACCATTTTTATCCTTTCCAGATCCCATTTTTCCAATCTTCATATTAAATCCTTTTCTTAAATAATCCTGCCCATCACTAGGATTTAATGCAAATGTTGGTTCATCAGGACTAAATCCCTGCCCGCTGTAGGCCATCGCATGAAATATTATTCTAGTTTTCAAGAGATATTGATCCGCTGTTTCTTTATGATCAGTTTTAAAATAGGCATAGGATGTTTCGAAAAGTGTTTTCAGGTCGAAAGGGTGGGTTTTCAAAAATTCATCACCCAGCTGAATTACTTTCTCATATTCCTTTTCTGTATTCAATTGATATAATATTTTACCAAATTCAAGATCTTTATAGGGCTTATAAAATTTATTATCTGTAAAACCGATTAGTAAAGCCAGTACCTGCTTATCTGTGAGTGTTGTGTCTATTTTATTATATCTGTCTAATAAATTATCATAATAAAGCTCTGATTTTATATTTTTTGTTTCTTTAAGTATTTTCTCAAAATCTTTTTTATACTCAAATTTATCTTGAGCAAAGCTTAGAAACGGAAAAAAAAGAAATAGGAGGAGAATTCTCATGTTGATGTTTATTATTGAATTATACCTTTTGCAGAGTATATTCTGCATTCCTGACATGTATAATATTAATTCGTTTTCAGGATTATTTTTGAAGCGAATGATAGAATTGAAAATATGTTTTAGGTTTACTATCATCTTACAATTTTAATCTTCTGCAAAACCCCTTTCTCATCTTTAAAACTGAAAATATAAGTTCCTCTTTGTACTTTAGATAAATCTATATTTTTGTTATAATAGGCAAAGCCCCTGCTTACCACATTTCCCTCTAAGGAATACACAGTAAATTCAAATTGATTGCTGTTATTTTTATTACTGATGATAAAACCATCTTTAGCCGCGTTGGTATAGACTTTTGTTGCCAATATATGGTTTTCAGTGGTTGTATCGGCGAGTGCATTATCGCTGATATCCGCTGCCTGTGTACTTTTAATCGCTGATTTGGTTACAGACGTTGTGCTCCCACCGATGATGTATAATTTATTATTATAAACTTCCGCTGCAGCATGTCTTCTGGGAATCATATTGGATGATAGCTGATGGAATTTATGGGTTGTTGTATCAAAATAGGCCAGAAAAGTCTGATTGTTATAGCCCCCCGCAATAAAAATCTTATCGCCGGATACCGCTAATGAATGTCCTGAGATCCCGGCTGGCATCGTAATCTGATCGGTCCAGTGATTGGTGTTGATGTCGTAGATATTGATCAGTCGGGATGAAGTACCGTTAAAACCGCCAATGACATACAATTTGTCATTCACAATTTTGCCTTTTGTTTCTCTGGCGGTGGGCATATCCGGTAATGGATGCCATGTATCGGAAGCAATATCATAATATTGGAATCTGTTGGAAAATGCAGTGGTTGCAGCGCCGTTGAGTCCGCTGCCGCCGAACACATATATTTTTCCGTTATGGATGGCAGAACCTGCATTTCCTGTATACGAACGGTTCACAGCTCCCTTCGTTACTTTAAGGGTTTCAAGGTCTACAATTTCAAGATGACTGTTTCCCCAACCGTTAAAAATATACATTTTATTATTGTACGTCTCCGCATTAGCAAACTTTTTGGGACTAATAGTAGCATTGAGAACACTCCATTTGTTGTCTGTAATATTGTATTTTTCAATATAATTGGCCATACCTCCGCTTTCCATATACCCGTTGCTCACATAGATATTATCATCTACAATGACACTGGATATGGCTCCTCTGCCTGCAGACATATTGGCGAGTGTTTTAAATTGAAGTGTTTGTGCATAGGTGAGCAGTGAGCCCAGAAATGAAAGGAATAATAATTTTGTTTTCAATGGTATGAGGTTTAGTGTGTTTGTTTTTATTTGATTTTCTGTAAAGAGGTCCGGATTTATTTTGAGTACTGGACTTTAATAGAATAATCATGGTTTAAAGATAGGAAAAAGTTGAAGAGAATTTTCTAAAATTGCTTTAAAATCGGTAGACTTTGCCAGTGGGAGAATTTCTAAATGCTTTTGGTTGAGCAAAGATATTTTTCTACAAAATTATTCTCTGCTTGTCTGCGTGCAAAAGACAGTTGGTTTTTTGTAAGTTGTTGAAAATGATATGTTAAATTTAGAAAGTTCTTTGAAAAATCACAAAAATAAAACTATGATATTTAACATATCATACTACGGGGAAAATTGATAAATATCAGCTGTCATTGTATAATGAGGCAGGTGTTTCTTCGCTAACTTTGAGTATGAAAAAGGGATTTAAGGTTCGTTTTTCATTGTTAATTTTCACAATAATCTAAACAAAAATGCTATGAAACAAAGAGTTCCAATTTCCCAAATTATGACAAAAAATCTGATTACACTCAATCTTACACAATCATTGTATGAGGCTGAAAATTTATTTAAAAAAAATAAAATCAGGCATATTCCGGTTGTGGAAAATCAAAAGTTATTAGGTGTATTAAGTTATAGTGATTTATTAAAAATCAGCTATGCAGATGTAGAACAATCGGATGACGCTGAAGATGTTCCTGTATCAGCTGTGGTATATGATGTATTTACTATTTCGCAGGTGATGACAAAAGCTCCTCTCACTGTAAATCCTGAGACCACCATAAAAGAAGTGGCAGAGATTTTATCCGAACATAGTTTTCATTCTGTTCCAGTGGTAGAAAATGGTGACCTAAAAGGTATTGTGACTACTACAGATATTTTAAAGTATTTATTGCAGCAGTATTAAATGGACCAGTATTCACTTTAAATGCCCATTTACACTGAGTTCCTTACATTTTCAAATTCAGAGTAATTAGAGATTATATACGTTATAAGAAACCCGAAGTACAGACTTCGGGTTTCTTTATTTTTTTAGAGGCTGTTGAATGTCCCCGTTGCTGTAAGAATCCTTCTGTGCTTATAATATTATCAATTAAAGATTCTAGTAGTATAAAATCAAAGTCACACGAGGATTCGTTCGATAGTGAGAGGGCTGGCATTTGCTAACCGAGGTTTCCTGACTTTGGATTATTTATTTTTTTGCGCGAAGTCGGGAGATTTTGCGGAGCGGGAGGTATGGAGTTTAGTGTTTGGTTCTGTTTTATTTTTCAGTGATTCAGGTTTATTTTCTGGATCAGTCTTTAATAGATTAATCGTGATTTAAAGATAGGAAAAAGTTGAAGAGGATTTTCTAAAGTTGCTTTTGGTGATATAAATATTTTGTTAAAACCTTAGTTACTCATTTCCTGCAGTTCATCATCAGGTACGGCTACTCTTTAACCAAGTCTGCAAACTTTATAGATCAGAATTATACTTTATTTTATTTTTTCAGGATGTTTTTTATACCATTTGTATAAAGCTAAGCTTAATAATATGGGCATAATGATTCTATCCGTTATCAGGAAAAAAAATAATCTAATGATGTTGAATGTCGAAAGTATATCTACTAATACTAAATATGGGTATTTAATAAAAGTATTAAACGGCTCGTAGCTTGGAGCAGAGTGATCTATGCCATCAAGGAGGTTTTTTAATCGGTCTACGCTATTAAGAGTGACAATTTTATCTTTTTCGTCAATGTAATAATATTCAATGTATCCCGTAAAGAAACTCAGGTTATAAGCAATAAAGAAGATAGCTAAGGATGCTAAGATCATTTTGGCAAGATTCAACTCCTTACTTTTTAAAATTATTCTTTTTAATGCAAAGTATATTACTAAAATATTGGAGAACATTAATGCATACCAATAAATAGAAAATAACAAAGTATCCCCTGTTGAGAAGCTTCCTAAATTGAAATAGCTGAAATAAAAACCAAGGGATTGATAGGCAAAAAATAAAATGATGGAAAAGATGATTATATTTTTAATATAGATGCTATTTTTCATTGGGTGCTATGGAGTAAGTTTTTTATGATTGGATTTGTAATGAACTTCAGACGTGAAATTTCGGATTTATTATTTTCTAAGTCTGTTTTATTATTTGGTATAATCCCCTGCAACAATGGATTTTTCCATTGTACTTACAATCTCAGAAACAGGAATCGTAAATATCCCGGCATTTCCTTTATCAAACTCTTTTTTCCAGTAAGAATATCCATCGAGTTCAAGAGAATCTGGCTTTTTACCGGTTTCGTTTTTCAGGGTGGTGACACTTTTGTTCAAAGCTTCTTCTGATATGGGAAGATGGCTGAGGTTTTCTGCATACCCAGTAGGGCTGGCAGGGTTTTTCATTTTCAAACCGCTGACAGAAATATGAATCACTTTTCCGGTTTCAGGGTAGTCTTCAATCTTTAATATGGTAAGGGTAGAGCTTTTTTCCGTAGGACGGGTTTTGTAGTTCCATTCCTGGCCGACACGGTATTTGTCTTCTTTTGCACAACTGAAGGATAGCAAAAGGAGTACTGCTATGAAAGTATAGAGTTTCATGAAGGGTTGGTTATTAGTTTTATTTTTTTATTTTTGAATCAGCTGCTCCAGTCTGGCCATCATCTCATCTTTTTCTTTCAGCATTCTTTCGTACAGCGTAATTTTTTCTTCGTGTAATCTTAGTACCTGCTCAATAGGATTGAAAATAGGATTATCATTTTTCTGATATCCAATACTGTGGTCGCCAAAAGTATTGGCAATTACATTTACAGCTTCTTCCTCATCAAAATTCTGGAAAGCTTCCACAGGAATTTTCAATACCTCAGAAATTTTTTTCAACAAAGGATCTTCAATAGTTTCCTTCTGCTCCAAAAGCGAAATCTTCTTCTGGTTCCAGTCTTCTCCAAGATCAAAAGCCAAAGCCTCCTGCTTGATGCCCAACATCTCCCGAAAACGCTTGATATTTCTCCCCTGATGTATTTTTTTGTTTTGCATATTTGTGTACGTTATAGAAACAAATATAAGTAAAAGTTGGGGGATAGGAAATGGGAGAGTGGGGTATTTTAGATGGTGGGATATAAGAATCCGAAGTGGGAGACTTCGGATTTTGTTTTTTGAAAGGCGAAAAGTTGGGAGACTTTGTAGAGCAGGGTGTAAAATTTATTAGATAATAAAATATTAATTACACTCTACGTTAACAGGCTCTAGTTTCTCAATCTCCTCACTTATGATATTTCCAAATAAATCTGCATAAGTTATTTTTATTTCACATGAAGCAAGTTTGGTTTTTACTATTTTTAAACTATCAATTTTTTTTGAATATTCTGCACCTGGAGTATCTTTATCTATTTGCATATCAATAATGTTTAAAAAATCGTCCTTTCGTACAATAGTCCCATTGCTTGTGCTTTTAGTTATAGAATATTTTGGTCTATAATATTGTAAAGGTATATTATCAAGTAATTCTTTAAAATCTTCATATTCTTTATCTTGATCATAAATCTTAAACTCTTTTAGTATTAACGGACCTAAACCCACATTATGTAATTCAATTTTAAAAAACTCATTTGATACATCAAAAGAAAAAAGTCCTAAAGGTTTTACAGAATTTTTTGATGTATTGTTTATTCTGCCCTCTTCTAGTTTTGCAATTTTTATTGTTAGATAAGTTAAGAGAAATAAATTCAAGATTGAAATTGTAGTATTAATTGTGCCTCCTATATAATCTCCAAATTGTCCCCACTCTTCAGGGTTATCAGATAAATTTCTGTTGTAAAAATTTCCAATGTACAAACCAAGTATAGTTAGTAAAAGTATTGATACAACACCGACTATAACCCAAATAATTTTGTAATTCATATAATTTATAGAGCTCAATTTTAATAAAACCGTTATAAAAAGCAGAATGAATTATATACTAAATTGTCTTTGACCTGCTATTGCATCATTCGTGGCATTCCATAAACCATTGGTAATTTATTTACTGTTCCATTTTCTTTGTTTCTTGAGAAGCAGTTGAATTTAAATCATTTAACCATGAGCTTATCTGATTTTTACCTAGATAAAAAAAGATTATTAATAATAAAGTATAAATTATAGATGCGATTACTCCTGATAGAACACTTATCCAAAATGCTCTTGTAGATTGTTTCCTTTCAAATTTAGTTATTTCTTCTTTTGAATAATTTTTTAATTCATCTTCAGCTAATTTGATGTTTGATGTTAAGGTCATATCATTTAATAGTGTACTTTTAAATCCTTTCAAGGTATCATTTGTTGGATCTGATCCTTCTTTTATAGTATGATCGTTAATTACTTTTTTATAATCTTCATAAAATTTATGCAAGAGAATTCTATTGTAAATTAGCGGATAATTTTTTGCATTACAAAAATTAGCTATTGTTTCAAAAATTTCATGTTCCATTATAAATCAATTTTGAAATTTTTGAAATTATTTTTCCAACGTCTTACCAATTTTTCATACTCAATAAAAAGATCTGGATTAGCTGTCATTTCCCTTCTTTGGATTATAAAAAATTGAAATTCACTATAAAATTGTATAAAATACTTGGCATAATAATCATATATAATTTCTTCATGGAATACCCGATGTTTAAGTGCTATTGAAATTTTATCAAAATTAGCTAAAATCATAAATGTGGCGTCATCTGTTGTTTTCCACCCCTTATGATCAAAATAATTAATCATAAATTTTTCATAATTGGTATCGTCCTTAGTACAAAAATCAAACGTATAAGTCTTTAAATTATCAATTTGTCTTTTTTGATTTATTTTTCGATAATAGAAAAGAAAAATAATTACGAAATACAAAATGAAAATTCCATTTACCAATTGGTAAATAAATTCAATTTTCATAATTCAGTTTTTTTATTGTTTTCATTTATTTTATAGTTTTAGTTTTGAAAATAAAACATATGACAAAAGTAGAACGGTTAGTATATTAATTTGTCTTAGCAACAGATCAGCTACCAAACGATATCATCGTGCAATAGTAGTCTTTATTTTAAATGTTTGCTTTAATTAAGCGAACTATCTTTTCAATTCTACTTTTCCACTCTTTTGAGTTTCTAAAATCTGCTTCATTAATTTTATATATTCTTTCTTCAAGCAATATTTCTGAAATTGAAGATAATTGATTTTTTGTGTCAAACCCTTCTGTTCTTTCAAAGCTTCTCATTGATACAAGAGCGAAAGAAATATCAAGCTTTAACTTTATACAAACATCAATTATAGCTGTAATTTTGACACCCTGTTCAGTGGTCGCTCCTGCAACAATTAGAATAAGTTTACCATTTACTTCAATAATAAATGTATTGTTGAAAATGTTTTCTATTTCAGCATCATTTAATTCTTCTTTTGAGATATCCAATCGGAATACTTTGTTTGGCTTAAGTTGTCTGCAAACTTCTTGTGCAGTTGTTGACTTCCCTGCGTTACTAGCTCCAATAATTAGAATTGATTTCATAATTTATACTACTCGTGTTAATTAGTTTTTGTTCTGACTAATTTAAAATGTCTTGTTAATATTTCCTTACGGGAAACCATATTTCACAAAAAACCGCCCCACAAAGTAGAACGGTTAATATATAATCTGCCACGGTCGCAGGCCGTTACATCATTCCTGGCATTGATCTATACGGGATTTAAAATGTTATTGGTGTATTTCCAGGGAAATGCATAATAGCCAATCCCTTTTGTTAGCTGTCCTGATAGCGTATCAGAGCATTTTGTGATATAATCTGTTATTTTATCGGGATTTTTGTCATCTTTCATCAACGTTTGCAAACTTGATAGCCATGCTGCATTAACCCCTTGTTGATCCTTATGAGCCGCAAGATATTGCTCAACCTGAGTATCAATCGTATTACCGGGGACACCATTTCTTTTTTTATCCTCCGGAGCCCGGCAGATATTCACCGGGTTCCAGGTTACAATGGAGAAAAACCCACCTACTTTGGTCTCCGGATCGCTGTCCTCAAAATCAAACATGGGAACATTTATCTTTTTTCCATAGTCATAGACAAGCTGCATCCATGTATTTTTAATAAAACTTTCAACATCGGGTAAATTTTTACAGTTTTTTGCCATACTATCCATCAGAGGATTTAAGATGATATTCAGGGTATTTTGGGGAACAATATGCCCCTGATGATCATCAACTGCCACACCAGGTCCATCAATGGTTACTTTTTGATAGATGAAGTTTGTGGGTTTGTTTTTACTGTCAAGCTCAAAAGAGTGAAAATTAACGGGATTTTGTACACGATAAATAGGATTGTAGCCGTGTACTCTGTCATTATCTCCAGCCATAATAATTGTGTTTTATATTGTACCTACTCTATACAGTTTTCGGTATACCTGTTTAAGAAAAGAATGTTTGTTTGGGAACTTTTATTTCTGTAAAATTAAAAGAATACAAGCGTTGAAAATACCGTATTTATTACCCAAAATGAGCTTGCGTATTTCTACGATTTGTGAAATATTAAATTAAAAAAACATTTTTGCTCAAAAAGTTGACTCCATAAAAAAACCGCCCTACAAAAGCAGAACGGTTTATATATTAAATTTGTCTCAGCAACACGCTGTTACATCATTCCTGGCATTTCACCACCCATTGGAATAGCTGGTTCAGCGCTCTTTACTTCAGTGATTACACATTTAGTTGTTAGAAGCATTTCAGATACAGAAGCTGCATTTTCAAGGATAATTCTTGTTGCTTTAATGCAGAAAATTTTGATAAAAGAAATTTTAATCTCGTTCCATTATCCGGTACCAATCTTTTTCTAATTTCCAATTAGATACAGGTTTTACTTTTATTAGTTCTTCGTATTGTTTTTGTGTCTCATTATCATTTGTGAATATAAAATAAGTTTGTGGTGATTCGAAAAAGCCCCGAGAAATCCAAAATTTGATAGTTTTTGTACCTTCTGTTTTATTTTGACAAATCCAGATGTCATTTCCACTATTTGAAATAATTGGGAAGTCAAATGAAAGTTTACAAATACCATTATTCACTGTTGTATCGGGTTTCAATTTTTCTGTCAAAACATCTTTTACTATTTGATTTCGCTTATTATAAGAAATACTCCAGTCAATTTTTTCAATAATAAAGTTGGGGATTTTGTTGAAATTGTAAAACGTTAGAACAAATAAAATTAATGTTACTGAAAGATTTATTATTCTGTTTACCTTTATATTTTTCTTTTCTTTGATTAATTTTATTACTTGTCTTACTGTTAAAATTAGCAAGATTATACACACTAAAAGCCAAGAAAAGGGTTGGATAAAATAGGGAAGATAAAAGTAGTCTGCAAAAACATAAACTAGCCAGATTATTACCGAAACTGTTATTTTTTTTGTCATTCAATTAAAGTTGAGATATTTGTACAGTAAAACTTTTAGTAAGTTATAACTTTTAATAATCCATCAATTCCACTTTTCCCATATAGACTTACTGCCTGATTTTTGGAAGTATAATCTATTTGTTTAATATCTAACTTATCTAATGTTTCAATAAGTTTTCCTTCTTCGTAGCTTGTAATATTCCAATTGATCATTAACATAGGTTCTTTTCCTAGTTCATCAGTTTCGATTTTTGTTTTTAGAAATATTGAGACATCATATTTTTTTGATGAATTATTTTCTATAGAGTAGTAGCTAGGTTTTTTAATATTTAAATTATACTCTTGGATTAATGTCCAGAATTTTTCAGACCAATTTTCTGTATCCCAAATTTTAATTTTTGAGTTGAGTATATATTCAATTTCAGATTTGTTTTCTTTGTTATTAACTAATACGTTCGTTAATATATTAATGTCATACGGATACTGAGATGTTTTTAATTCATCAATTAAAATTTGGTTAAAGGGTGTTAAGTCTACTTTAGATTCCTGTAGATGAAAAATAAAATTACCCAGATTAACTCCCCTTTGAGTTTTTAAATTTGAAGAAATAAATGTATTGCGTTCACTTTTGCTCATTTTTTTTAATCCAAATGATTCATTTGCCTTACAGTTTAAAATTAGGGTAAATATGAAAAAGATTAATAAGTAAGATAGTATTTTTTTCATGGTTGGATTTTTGTGTCTATCATTAAAGTTTGACAATCAAATATACAAAACGGCTTAATAATAAAAAAGACCGCTCCACAAAAGTAGAACGGTTAATATATTAAATTGTCTCAGCGACACGCTGTTGCATCATTCCTGGTATTCCACAACCCATTAACATAGCTGGTTCAGCGCTCTTCAATTCAGTGATAATACATTCTGTTGTAAGAAGCATTCCAGATACAGAAGCAGCGTTTTCAAGGGCAACTCTTGTTACTTTAGTTGGGTCGAGGATTCTTGCTTCAAGTATATTGAACTATTCGTCGATTTTTGCGTTGTGTCCAAAATATATTGTTTTGCAAGGATTTGTGCCAATAGTAATTGTATTTTATTTTTTTACAATAACTTGTTTTGTCACAGATTTATTGTTTTTGAAAGTTAATTTTAGGTAATATATTCCAGAAGAAAAATCATTCATATCTAATTTAATGAAATCTTTTGTATTTGTAATGAATTTAGGAGTTAGAAACCTTCCATCAGCACTATATAATTCTACTTTTTCAGCTTTACCATTTAAACTTATATTGATATAATCGGAAGTAGGATTGGGATATACAACAAATTGTTTTTCAGTTTCTTTTTCTAATGTCCCTAAAACTGTATTCCCGGTAAAGCTTCTGTATATTTTTCCATTTGTTCCTGCTGTGAAAATATAATTATTAACTAATTCAAGAGAGTTTATTCTATACTGAGTTGTTACTGATGACCAATTTATTCCGCCATTTATGGTTTTGTATATTTCACCATTTTCATTTACAATATATCCTATATTAGGGGTGTAAAATTTTGTTAACGTATAGTAGCCGTAAGGAACTGATATTTGTGTCCAACTTGTACCACCATTAGTTGTTTTGTAAAATAGAGAATTATCTCCCACAAAGTAACCATTATTTTCATCAACAAAATGAAAAGATTTGATTCCACCTCCTGCTACTTCAATGAGTTGATTCCAGGTGTTACCTCCATCTATAGTTTTATACATTGCTCCATAATAATTCCCGATTCTATTAGCATAACCCACAAGCGAGTTTACAAACTGAATATTTCCAAAGGCTTGGTTTGATACCTGTGTCCAACTGCTTCCTCCATTTGTTGTTTTCATGACTTTTTTTTGGTTAAAACCACCAGAAATAAAACCAATATTACCATCCAAAAAACAAATTGAACTTATCCCTTCATCTATAATATCATTTCCATTATTTAATATTTCCCATGTTGATCCTCCATCAGTTGTTTTATAAACATGTCCTCCATATGTTCCTCCAGTAGTTGCATATCCTAAGTTTTCATTAACAAATGTGAAATCGCTACTAGTAACAGAAGTGCCAAGATTTAACGTGCCAACCAATGTCCACGTGTCACCAAAATTATTGGTTTTGTAAAATTGATTATCAGTTAATGCAAAACCAACATTATTATTCACTATTTGTAGTTGCTTAAAATCATTGTAGGTGGGCGAATGTTGTGTCCATGTGTTTCCTCCATCTATGGTTTTAATTATTCGTCCTCTTGCCCCCGTAGCAAAGCCTTTATTACTGTCCTGAAAGAAAATGCCATACATTGAAGTATAGTCAAAGTATCCGTCTTGGAAAAAAATCTGGCTCCATGTAATTCCGCCATTAGTCGTTTTATAAGTTGCACCATAATCTCCTGTGGCAAAACCATTATTTTCATCTAAAAAGTAAAAATCATACATTGCTTCAAATGATCCTGTAATTTCTGTCCAAGTTTCGCCACCATCTGTAGTTTTAAATAAGTAATCGTGTTGTCTTGATGCAAAACCGACATTCTGGTTTATGAAATAAACCGTGAAAAAGTTAGATGGGAATGTCGTAGTACTATAAGTATTATACCAAGTGTTTCCACCATCTATAGTCTTTTGTATCTTGCCGTTATTACAAACAGCATGTCCAACCAAAGAACTTGTAAAGGCAGTTTTGACAACTGTTACGTTTGGAATAGTATAACTTAACCATGTAACTCCACCATCAAGTGTTTTAATGATTTTATTTGAGCTTGATAGAATAATTGTGCTATTGTCTATAATATTTACTGTATTAAAAGAATCATTAAAACCAGTATATATTTGTTGCCAATTTACACCATTATCTATGGTCTTTAAAATATAACCGAAATCCCCTGCAACATAGCCAATCCCATTCTTAAAACTAATATCATTACCACCCGTAATATTTTGTTTTTTTGTCCAAGTTGTACCAGAATCTATAGTTTCTAGGAGTTCATTTGATGTAATTATAAAACCTTTATTGCTAGAAACGAATTCAATATGCTTTCCTGTATTTGTTGTTGGTTTGGGGTTTAAAAGCTCCCAAGTAGTCTGAGAAAATGTTTGATTAAAAGTAATAGTAATTAAAAATAGTAAAAGTATTTTTTTCATTTATGTTTTTTTATAACGTTTTTATTGTGATCAAGTATGATCATGGAAATATAATATTTATAAGCAAAAATAGTGTAAATGCAATTTTAGTTAATTGCTAAATCTTTTCAGAGCTTTGATTCAAGTTTAAAGTTTGTATAATTAAGAACTTTATTGTATGCTTTCATGGTTTTATTTAGAGGACCAAATATAGTTAAAAAACTAATACAAATAAAAAACCGTTCTGCAAGGCAGAACGGTTAGCATATTAATTTATCTCAACGACAAGTTGTTACATCATTCCTGGCATTCCATCACCCATTGGCATAGCTGGTTCAGTGCTCTTTACTTCAGTGATTACACATTCAGTTGTTAAAAGCATTCCAGATACAGAAGCTGCGTTTTCAAGGGCAACTCTTGTTAATTTCGTAGGATCAAATGATTTCTTTGTTAGCAGAGGTTTATTTATTAAATTTGATTACTCCGGCATAAGTCGCAATCCATATGGAACCATCTTTATCTTTCGTTATTCTCTCGCAGTAAACACTTGGAACATTTGAATTTTCATTGGTATAAGTTTCCCATTTTTTTGAGTGTATGTCATAACTTAAAACGCCAACTCCACTTACCGTTATCCATAACAAATTGCTTTCTTCATCCAAATAAAAATCATTGATTGCATTTTCACTGAACATTTTAGGATTTGGATGTTTTATTCTTGTCCACTTCTGTTGTAAATCTAATATATAGATTCCAGCATTATCGGATTTATGCTTGTATAAGTCAAACCAGAAATTCCCTTTTTTGTCTTCATAGATTTTTGAGATGTACGCTTTTGATAAAGGTGAATTTTTATCATTTAATAATTTCGTCACCCCATTTTCAATCATTACATTTCCTTCCAATGTTCCAATCCAGATTCTAGCTTTTTATCTACATGCACACCAATGGTTTTGTCAGTGGGTAGATTTGAATTTTGTTTGTTAATTACAGACCAGTTCTTTCCGTCAAACTTTGCAACACCATTCCAAGAGGTAAACCATACATTATTTGAGTAGTCAACAAATATTTTTCTTGCCCAATTAATAGGAGAATTTATTGAGTCGTATTTTGTCCAGTTTTTGTTATCATATTTATAAACATCCCAGGCAGCAATAAACCATTTATTGTTATTTTTGTCAACTTCTAAATCCCGTACTGATACTGTTTCATTTTTATTATAAGGAGGAGAAGATATTAATGTGTTTTTTGAATTAAAATGTTCCCACTGGCCATTATTTATTTTTACAATTCCATTATCTGTTCCAATCCAGATATTATTGTCTAAATCATTTGCAACAGCTCTTGTCATGTCCCAGGGTAATTCTGAGTTTTGTTGAGTGAATACAGTCCAGTCTTTTGAAAGTTTTTCTTTATCGGTTCCTTTTATATCAGGCGTTCCAACGGATTTTGCATTGGATTGATTTTTAAAATCAAAGATTCTGCGCTTTACAGAAAAGTTACCGTTTTCAAATTCAAAAATTAGCGAAACAGAACTATTTGTTTTTTTATTTTTTGAAATCGCAGGTTCCCAACTTGATGTTGAGTTTATTGCATTCTGTAAACCTAGTTTTTTTGAAGAGATATTAGTTTGATTTAATGAACTTAGCAGGCAAGGTTTTCCGTATTCGTCAATTAAAATTTGTACTTCAATTTTTCCTGCTGTTTGGCTCAAACTCTTTTTGTCAAATTTGTCCAACAATTCATTTATTATTGAGCTTTGTGGCTTAGCTATAGTTTCTCCACAATCAAGACAAAAGGAACTTAAACTGCAATCTTTGTATTTTTCAGGATAAAGATTCTGGGAATAACTTAGTGTTAAACTAAAGAAGGTCAATAATAAAAGTATAATTCTTTTCATATTGGGTTATTTTTTCATGAGTTATAGTCAATCGTCAAATATATAAAAAACCGTTCTGCAAGGCAGAACGGTTAGTATATTAAATTTGTCTCAGCGACTCGCTATTACATCATTCCTGGCATTCCACCACCCATTGGCATAGCTGGTTCAGCGCTCTTCACTTCAGTGATTACACATTCAGTTGTTAAAAGCATTCCAGATACAGAAGCAGCATTTTCAAGGGCAACTCTTGTTACTTTAGTTGGGTCAATGATTCCTGCTTCAAGCATGTGAACATACTCGTCAGTTTTCGCGTTGTATCCGAAGTCTCCAGATCCTTCTGCTACTTTCGCAACAATTACAGAACCTTCACCACCTGCGTTGGCAACGATTTGTCTTAATGGCTCTTCGATCGCTCTTTTCACGATTTTGATCCCTGTAGTTTCGTCAGCGTTAGCACCAGAAAGTTCGTTTAATGAAGAGATTGCTCTTACTAAAGCAACACCACCACCTGCAACGATACCTTCTTCTACAGCCGCTCTTGTAGCGTGTAGTGCATCATCTACTCTGTCTTTTTTCTCTTTCATTTCTACTTCAGAAGCAGCACCTACGTAAAGTACAGCAACACCACCAGCTAACTTAGCTAGTCTTTCCTGAAGTTTCTCTCTGTCGTAGTCAGAAGTTGTCGTTTCCATCTGAGCTTTGATCTGAGCTACTCTTCCTTTGATTTTCGCTTCGTCACCACCACCGTTTACAACTGTAGTGTTGTCTTTGTCGATCGTAACTTTCTCAGCAGTTCCAAGCATATCTAAAGAGATGTTTTCCATAGTGAAACCTTGCTCTTCAGAGATCACCTGTCCACCTGTAAGGATAGCGATATCTTCTAACATTGCTTTTCTTCTGTCTCCGAATCCTGGAGCTTTTACAGCAGCAATTTTAAGAGAACCTCTTAGTTTGTTTACTACCAAAGTAGCTAAAGCTTCACCCTCAACTTCTTCAGAGATGATTAATAGAGACTTACCACCTTGTGCGATTGGCTCAAGAACCGGTAGCAATTCTTTCATTGAAGAGATTTTCTTCTCTACTAAAAGGATATATGGGTTTTCAAGTTCAGCTAACATTTTCTCAGGGTTAGTCACGAAGTAAGGTGACTGGTAACCTCTGTCAAACTGCATACCTTCTACAACATCTACCGTTGTATCGATACCTTTAGCTTCTTCTACAGTGATTACCCCTTCTTTTCCAACTTTTCCGAAAGCCTCAGCGATCAAAGCACCGATAGTTTCGTCATTGTTAGCAGATACAGAAGCTACTTGCTTTACTTTATCTGTAGAATCTCCCACAGCCTGAGACTGTGCTTTAAGGTTTTCAACAACAGCAGTTACTGCTTTGTCGATTCCTCTTTTAAGATCCATTGGGTTAGCACCTGCAGCTACGTTCTTAAGACCTTCTCTTACGATAGCCTGTGCCAGTACAGTAGCGGTAGTAGTACCGTCTCCTGCGATATCATTAGTTTTGGACGCAACTTCCTTTACCATTTGCGCTCCCATATTTTCTACTCTGTCTTCAAGTTCAATTTCTTTTGCAACAGACACACCATCCTTAGTTACGTGTGGAGCACCGAAAGATTTTTCGATTACTACATTTCTCCCTTTAGGACCTAAAGTTACTTTTACTGCATTAGCCAATGCATCTACCCCTCTCTTTAGAGCGTCTCTTGATTCAATATCGAATTTTATTTCTTTTGCCATTTTGATTAGATATTAGATGTTAGATGTCAGATATTAGACAGCTAACAAAAGTTTTTTAATTTGATTTTTTTAATCTGAAATCTGATGTCTGTGATCTTAAATCTTAGCCAATAATTCCTAATAAATCAGCTTCTCTTACGATTAAATAGTCTTTTCCTTCAAGCTTTAATTCAGCTCCTGAATATTTTCCATAAAGAACTTTGTCACCTACCTGAACTGTTGTAGGCTCATCTTTTTTACCAGGACCTACTGCTACTACAGTACCTTCTTGCGGCTTTTCCTTTGCAGTATCCGGGATGATAATACCTGAAGCTGTTTTAGTTTCTGCTGCGATTGGCTCTACCAGAACTCTGTCTGCCAATGGTTTAAAGTTTACTGACATAATATATTTAATTTTTTAATTATTTCTGTCTTGTAATTCTCTAAATGTATGCCATGAGACGCTGATGGATGAAATGGCAGATTTTTATTTCCGAATGTGAAAAATTGGCAGAAAAATTATTTTTTGCGGGCCGGGAATCCGAAGGCATAACTCGTCGCTACCGGGACTACAAACAAAAGAACAGTAATGGCGGAAACCAGAATTTCCATGGTATGGCTGGCTAAGAATTGAGCAAATGCCGTAGCAGGGTAGAAGTGTTCATATAACGAAAAACTTAGTTTAATTCCTAAAATAGCAATCACAATAAAAGCCGCCGTTTCCAGAAAAGGAAAAACCTGCATCAGGCGGACAAACCACTGTGCAATAAATCTCATAGCCAAAATTCCTATAAATACACCCAGCGTAATCAAAAGTAAATTATCTGAAAACGCTACGGCTGCAAAGACATTATCGATAGAAAAAGCAAGATCCATTACTTCCACAATGGCAACCGTAGCCCAGAAATGTCCCAGCAATCCGATGGAATTTTTGTACAGCCAGCTGGATTCTTTGTCAGGGTTTTCCTCCTGATTTTCTTCATCATCTGTATTTTTTATTTTTTTGATAAACCAGTCAAAAGAAATATAGAGCAGGTACAGTCCTCCCAATGGTTTCAGCCACCATACGGAAATCAGGACGGAAGCAAAAATAAGAGCGAGACCACGAAATACATAAGCTCCAAGGATTCCGTATTTCAAGGCTTTTTTTCTTTGATTTTCGGGCAGATCCATGACGATGGTTGCCAATACTGCTGCATTATCTACAGAAAGAAGGCTTTCGATAAGGATAAGATTGCCGATAATAGCGATCGATTTTGCCGGGTTTTCTACGATGTCATTGAGAAGGTGTGTAAAATCAGGAAATATCATTTTTTAAGGGAATAGAATTTTGATTAAGTTTTGAAATAATGGCAGCAGAAACTGAAATGCCAATGAAATTGGTAACCGATCTCGCTTCGTTCATAAAACGGTCTATGCTGTATAAAAGGGCAAGATCTGTGGTAGGAATTTTTCCAAACCTGCTTAGGGTGAACATCAGCGCAAGGAAGCCTGATCCGGGAACTCCTGAAGCGGTTTTGGAAGCAATGGAAATTGTTATAAAAAGCCAGAAATAATCCATTGGCGTAAGGGAAATATTGTAAAGCTGAACGAGGAAAATACATGAAATGGAAAGATAAATACAGGCTCCTGCCAGATTAAAATTATATCCGAGAGGAATAATCAGTCGAAGAATTTTCCGGTCATAGCCCTGGGATTCCATTTTGTCAAAGATCATTGGGAAGGCTGTTTTTGAAGAAGATGTTGCCACTACAAGAATGATTTCTTCTTTGATGCTGATCAGAAAATCCCAAAGATTAATTTTAAAGTAAGCCGTTATAACACCTAATATCCCGAAAATGAAGAATACACTGGTAAGATATACCGTGGCAACAATTTTACTTAATGGCAGCAAGGTATTAATTCCATAGACTGAGATTCCGTAGGCGATATTAGAGAAAATGACGATCGGAAGAAATAAATAAACATATTTGATGAGCCTGAAAAACAAATTTCTTCCCGCATCTAAAGCTTTAAAGATATTATTTCTCTTCTTTGAAAGACCGATCACGACTCCTGCAGAAATGGATATGAAAAGAAAAAGGACATAGTTGCTGATATGCAATGGATTCGTAGTTGTTGTTAAAAATCGTTCAGGAAGTTCTTTATGAGAAGAAATAATAATTCCTGTATTGGCACCCGGTTTTAAAAGAAGACCAGATCCGATTCCCAATAAAATACTTACAGAGGTAATGATTACAAAATACAGAACCATCTGGCTTACAATTTTAAAAGCATTTTTAGTACTGAAAATATAACTTACCCCATAGGTTACTGCAATGAAAATAACAGGAATAATCAAAACTTCAAGAAGCATAAAAAAGTAACTGCTTACCTTTTCCAGTGGTTTAGCGACTTCCGGAAAATAATAACCCGTTAATGCTCCACAGATAATCGCTGTGAACACATAAAGCGTAAGGTTTCTTAGATAAGAATCGGTAAATGTTTTTTGCTTGGCAGTTTTCATCATTCACTTTTTATAGATGGTAAGATTACAATATTCAAAGATATAACCTTATATAATACCAAGAATCAAAGCGCTCAACAACATGATGACTGATGATCCTAAGGCCCACTTTAACGTATATTTTAGATGATCTGAAAATTCTACACCGGCCAGCGATACCAGCAGATAAGTAGACGGAACCAGTGGGCTCAGAAGGTGAGAGCCCTGCCCGATAAGACTTGCTCTTCCTAATATTTCCGGCGAAATTCCCAATTGATGACCGGTAGCAACTATAATAGGCAATATTCCAAAATAATAGGCATCATTGGACAGAAAAAAAGTAAACGGTATACTGAATAAAGCGGTGACGATATTCATATAACCACCCCAGCTTTTAGGAACTATTTCTATCATACTGTTTCCCATCGCCTGCATAATCCCTGATCCGTTAAGGATTCCTGTGAAAATCCCTGCTCCAAAGATCATTCCTGCCACTGATAAGGCATTTCCTGCATGTTTGGAAATGATTTTCTGCTGGTCTTTTAATTTTGGATAATTGATGATGGAGGCAATACAGAAAGCAATCATAAAGGCAATCCCTAAAGGAACAATATCCAGGATCATAACTACCAAAAGGGTAATTGTAAGAGCTAGATTAATCAGAATCAGTTTCGGGCGGCGGAGTGCAGGATCTGCCTCTCCAATAATATCATTGTTGTTGTAGCCGGTAAATTTTCCATGCCTTGCAATCCTGTTTTTTTCTCTTCTTCCTAAAATGTAGGCAACAAATATCACCCACAGGATACCGATAGCCATAATAGGAATCATAGGCACAAATATTTCCGTGTGCCCCAGTTTCAGGGAACTCATTACCCTTGCAGTAGGACCTCCCCAGGGAAGGATATTCATAATCTGTCCGGCAAGCATAATAATACAGGTAAGAATAAGTGGATTCATCCCTTGTCTTTTATACAGCGGAAGCATAGCGGCTACTACAATTAAATAGGTAGATGAGCCGTCTCCATCCAATGAAACCAATGCCGTAAGAACGGCAGTCCCTATTGTTGTTTTGATGGGATTATCTCCAACGGCTTTTAGAATTATATTCACTAAGGGCTCAAAAAGTCCTGTATCTATCATTAAACTGAAATAGAGAATGGCAAAAATCAGCATAACGCCGGTAAGCGCTATTTCTTTCACACCGTTTTTCATCATATCTCCCAGCTGAGGGCCAAAACCTGCAAAAAGGGCTATGGTTACGGGCACAATGACCAAAGCGGTAAGCGGAGTCATCTTTTTGTTCATGATGAGGATCATGAAGATGAAAATCATTAAAAAACCAAGAAATGTAAGCATCGTTATATGTAGATATTAATAAAGTTATTGTTGTTTCTTTTTTCTCCAGTCAAAGCTGTTTCTGAAGCCTATGAATCCGTAATTGCTTGTTTTCCCGGTTTCCATTTGATTGATAAAAGCAAGCTCCAGTGCAGAGTTTTTTCCCAGTTTTATTCCAAGTCCTGCCGTAATACGATTGCTGTCGAAAGGTTCTGATTTATCCATATTCATTCTTATCTCATTTTTAAGAATACCATAAAGCTTTTCTTTTTCTCCTTTTTTATTGAAAGGAATTCTGACGGAGATCAGATAGCGGATCCTTACCTCAAACTCATCCGGATTGCTTAGAAATCGTTCTTCCACTCTGAGGCGGTTGGAGATTGACGTTCTCCCAATGAAGTAATCAGCGGTTACCTGTTGAAAAGGTCTTTTTTCATATCGTATTTTTTTAGAATCGTCAGCATTATAAGATTCAAGAATCAGAAACATGGCTCCTGCGGCAGGTCTTATATTGTCTGCCACTTCATAATCTACATAGGCATTTACCAGAAAGAGTCTTGTGTCATAAGCCAGGTCGAAGGAACGGTACTGGGTAAGTGCGGTTAAAGTACTTTTATCGGTAAGCTTTGCCGACATCAGGTACTGAAACCACATATTGTAATTATCTTTACTCTGACTATAAAGTCCATTGAATAAGCATAATGATAAAATAAGGGTTAATTTTATATTGATTTTCATATAATATTGGGTTAATATTGTACTTTTTCAAATATATTTATTAGAAGGAGCGGCTCTGGAATTTTTCAATCAATGACAGTTTTTCTCAACGAACTGCATTTTGAGACAAAAAGATATTATATTTGATGCGTTTCAAAATAAGGTATGGACTATGTTTTTAATCATTAATTTTATTATTATATTATTGATTATCAGGATTTTATTTAGTGGTAAAATTCTGGAAAGCCTTATGACGTACCGTTGGAAGTTTTTGTTGAGGTTTCAGCATATTTTTTTCCTTTTTATCTTCATTTTGATGACTTATTTCACCGAAAACTACTTCCTGGATTCAAATCAGTTGGTGATAAGCATTATTTTGAATACAGTTTTCAATGTGGGAATTTATTATCTGGTGTACTATTATCTGGTGCCCAGGTTTTATTTATCGAATAAGTATCCGGAGTTTATTCTCTATGCTTTAATCCTTTTTTTAGGGTCCAGCCTTTTCAGAATTCTTTGGGAGCCTGCCGTTTTTCAAATGGATTTCAGTGGAAAAGGTTACCATGTCGGGTTTCTGTATAATGTGTACATCTCGCAGGGGATCATTATTCTGGTGGGCTCTTTTCTGGGAATTACCAAAGACAAATTTTTAATAGAGCAGGATGTGATCAGCCTTGGAGAAGAGAAAGATCAGCTTTATCTCGATTTGCTGAAGTCTAAACTGAATCCTCATTTTTTGCTGAATACGCTTAATAATATATATGCCAACAGTTTTACGCATTCAGAGAAAACATCGGATTCTATTTTGCAGTTGAGTAAACTTCTGAAATATATTATTTATGACAGTGGAAAAGAAAAAGTAACCGTTTCTCAGGAATTTTCTTCATTAAAAGCACTTGCTGCGTTGTATCAGCTTAAATATAATAACCAGCTTGATATTGCCATGGATATTGAAGATCAGGAAGAATTTGACATTGCCGAAATCCCGTCTGCTATACTTCTCACTTTATTTGAAAATGCTTTAAAACATTCAGCAATAGGAGAGGATGCTCATGGTTTTATAAAATTATTCTGTCATATTGAGCGCTCTGAACTGTATTTTGAAATTATAAATTCTGTCGGGAAAGATAGAACTCGTTTGGCTGAATCTGATTATCACGGATTGGGTAATGAAGCAATTATTCATATATTGGAAAAATTTTATCCTGATCAGTATGAATTTTATTCCGGGCCGAAAGAAAATGATCAATATAAAATTGCTTTAACAATTACTATCAATGGCTAACCTGACTATCGTTAATGTAGATGATGAATATCCTGCATTGCAGCTTGTAAAACAATATTGCGATCAGCTTGAAGAGGTTGAACTGCTGGCTTCATTTCAGAAACCGGAAGAAGCACTGGCATTTCTGAAAGCCAATAAAGTAGATCTTGTTGTTTTCGATATCAATATGCCTGGCATCACTGGAGTAGAGCTTTTGCAGCAGCTTCCTGATCCGCCGCTGTGTATTTTTCTTACGCTGGAAACAAAATATGCAGTGAAAGCCTTTGAACTGGATGTGGTTCATTATCTTATCAAACCTGTGGATTTTGATACTTTTAAAAAAGCAGTTAATAAAGCAAGGGATTTTGTACAGTTTAAAAACTCGGCAAGCAGTCAGCAGCAGGAAGACTTTATTATGTTCAAATCCAATTATGTGATGAATAAAGTTTTCCTTAAAGATATTCTCTGGATACAGGGATTCGGGGAATATATTGTGCTGATGACGCCGTTGAAGAAGTATATGATTCTGGAGAGAATGTCCAATTTTGAAGAGAAGTTTCAGCACTTCGGATTTATCAGAATTCACAAGTCTTATATTGTATTATCAGAACATATCAATTCGTATAATTCCAGCCATGTTTTTTTGAAAAACGGTGATGAGCTTCCTTTGGGGAGAACCTATAAAAAGAATGTAAAGGAACATTTAAGTTAAAAAATAAAGCCGGAATATTTCCGGCTTTATCTTAAATTGTTATCTAAGGACTGAACTATGGGCAATATTGTCCCGGTCCGATCCAAAGGATACATTGTCCTTTGTAATTGTACTCACAGCAAAAACGTCCTGCTGCTCCGCCATTGATTGATTTCTGAGCATCTCTGCTTAATAATTTAGCGTTTTTCATAGTTAATAATATTTTGTTTGTACGTTCCTGAACATTTAAAGTCAATCAGGATTTTGACATTTGGTGTAAAGAAGTAAATCAAAGATACTATTTTTCCTTATCATGTGATATATTTTATTGCTATTTTTTTTAAATAAAATTTTGATTATCAGTTATTAATGGATTTTGATATTGGGAATGTAAAAAGATAAAGCCGGAAATTTCCGGCTTTATCAAAATTGTTATCAGATGACAGAACTAAGGACAGTTTTGTCCAGGTCCGATCCATAAAGTACATTTTCCGTTGTCATCGCGTTCGCAGCATACGAGTCTGGCAGCAAGTCCGCCATTGATGATTTTCTGAGCACCTCTGTTTAGTAATTTGGCATTTTTCATAAGTAATATTTTGTTTTTTAAAATCCTGAACATTTATTGTCAATCAGGTTTTTGACATTTGGTGTTGATGATAAATCAAATATAAAACTTTTTAAGTCAGGTTGTTATATTTTTTGTAGACGAAAGAAAGGTGTTGGTATTTTAAGGTAGTTTAATGAATGAATTTGGGACGAAGAGGTTTAAGCAAAAAAAATACTCCCTATTAAAAAGATGATAAGAAGTATTCTTTCCTTTTTAATAGGGAGTAGTGCTGTATTACTTAAAAGTTACAACCTTTTGATTTTTAACTTTTTCCTGCGGCCTGCATTGGATTAACCTTTCCGGTTGAACCTCCTCTTACAGAACCTCCTCCTTGTTTTTGTTTAAAGAGTTGGAATTTTGAAGTTTCAGTACCCGTTCCGGTGCTGCTCCAGAAATTATTGGTTGTATCAATATCAGCAGTTTCTCTCATTGGATCCAGCTGAATAGATTTTACTTTTTTATCAAAATAATAGGTCTTGGAAACTTTTTGTTCATTCAGTCTCCAGATCTGTGCTGCAGATTTGTCATATACTTTTGATCCGTCTTCAAAAGTGAACTCAAGAATGATGGGCATTACCAGGCCGCCTTTGTTCACAAAATCAATCTGATATCCTGTAATATTTTTGAATTTCTCTTTATCCCTGGCATCTAAAGGAAGACCAGCCTCTGTTTTGATGGTGTATTCCTTGTTATTATCCACCTTTTCCTGACCTCTGTCATATCTGTAATAGAAATCCTGAACATCTTTATCACCGTCTACATAGAATTTAATATTCTTATCTTCTCTGTTTCTGATTTTTGAAAGATCTTCAAAACTGTTTACCAATGGTTTTTCAACCTGATATTTCACTTCAGCAGCAGCTTTAGGATCGCTTTCAAGATTAGGAACAGCAACGGTTACTTTATCAATCGCAATATCTACAGGATCTGTACCGTAGAACCAGCCTCTCCAGAACCAGTCAAGATCTTCACCACTGGCATCTTCCATGGTGCGGAATAAATCCGCAGGTTCAGGATGTTTGAAAGCCCATCTTTTAGCATAAGTTTTAAATGCTTTGTCGAAAAGCTCTCTTCCCATAATCGTTTCACGAAGAATATTCAGTCCTGTAGCAGGTTTTGAATAGGCGTTCGGGCCATACTGAACAATATTTTCAGAGTTACTCATGATAGGTTCCAGCTGATCTTTCGGAAGTTTCATATAATCTACGATTGTCCATGCCGGTCCTCTTTTGGACGGGAATTTATTATCCCATTTTTCTTCTGTAAGATATTCTGTAAAGGTATTCAGACCTTCGTCCATCCATGCCCATTGTCTTTCATCAGAATTAATGATCATTGGGAAGAAATTGTGTCCAACTTCGTGGATGATTACTCCAAGCATTCCATTTTTGGTTCCTTCAGAATAGGTTCCGTCTTTTTCAGTTCTTCCGAAATTGAAACAGATCATTGGATATTCCATTCCGTTGGCTGCTTCTACAGACTGTGCCACAGGATATGGATAAGGAATCGTAAATTCTGAATACGTTTTAATCGTATGAGCAACCGCTTTTGTGGAAAACTTTCTGTAAAGACCATAAGATTCTTTTGGATAGAAACTCATTGCCATCACTTTATTGTTGTTTTCCGGAATGGTTACACGCATTCCATCCCATACAAACTTTCTCGAAGAAGTCCATGCAAAATCACGAACGTCTTTTGCTTCAAAAACCCATGTTTTTCTTTGTTTTGAATGATTTTTCTCTGCTTTTTTAGCTTCATCCAACGTTACGATTTCAATAGGTTCAGAGGCATTTTCAGCTTTTCGGTATCTTGACAGCTGATCAGCAGTTAATACCTGATCGTAATTTTTACATTCACCTGTTCCGCCTACAATATGATCGGAAGGAACATTCATAGATACTTTAAAGTCTCCGAAAACCAGCGCAAATTCTCCTCTTCCGGTAAACTGGTGGTTTTGCCAGCCCTGGAAGTCACTATACACGCACATTCTTGGATACCATTGGGTCATCGTATACAGATCATTTCCGTCGTCAGGGAAATTTTCATAGCCACCACGGCCACCCATTTTCATTCTGTTGGAGATATTGTAGTTCCAGTCTACTTTGAAAACGAATTTCTCACCCTTTTTCAAAATTTTAGGAAGGTCTATACGCATCATGGTTTTGTTGACGGTATACTTCAATGGATTACCTGAAGCATCTGTTACTTTTTCAAGACTTACGCCATAGCCGTTATCTTTTACAGGAAGCTCAGAAACTTTTAGCTGCTGGTCTGTAGTTGAAGAGCGAAGCACAGATGAAGTGTCATATCCGGCATTTCTGATGCTTGAATGTTCGTTTTCATCAAGCTGCAGCCAGATATAATCCAGATCATCGGGAGAATTATTGTAGTAAGTCACCGTTTCTGAACCCTTCAGATTTCTTTTGTCTTCATCCAGATAAGCGGTAATGTTATAATCGGCTCTGTTCTGCCAGTATCCGTGACCGGGAGCTCCTGAAGCCGTTCTGTAGATGTTGGGTGTTGGGAGAATAGTTCCCAGCTGCTCAAACCTGTTACCATGGTTGCTGCCCGGGTTATTCTGAATATTTTGTGCGGTGAAACCTGTATATGCAAATACAGAAAGTGAAAGTATAACAACTTTTAGTTTCATAACCGAAATGATTTTTTAATGATCAAAGATAGTAATTACCTGTTGAACTCTTAAGAATATTTAACTTTTAAAAAGGAATTCTTTCCAAAGTCATTTTTAAGGATAATGCAAATACCCCTGAAGAAACAAAAAGTATCCAGTCTTTTTTATTCACTTTGAAAAGATTGAGTGAAATAAACAGAATGATTAAAATCGCAGCAACAATTACAATCTGTCCAAGTTCCAGACCAATATTAAACCCGAGGAGAGGTAACGCAATACTTTGGCTTTTAGCAATCATTACTCTTGCTGTGTTGGCGAATCCCATTCCATGAACCAGACCAAAGATAAGAGCAAGATAATAATTGGCCCGCATCAAAGTCTGTTTCTGATTTTTCATGATAATATTATCTAATGAAGTCAGAACAATGGTTAAAGGAATTAAAAACTCCACCCAGTCAGAAGGAACTCTGAAAACATCCAGAATACTCAATGCTAAGGTAATAGAATGCCCGATGGTAAATGCGGTAACAAGAATCAGGATTTTTTTCCAGTCACTGTAAGAATAAACAGCAATCAAAGCCAAAACAAAAAGCTGATGATCCAAGGCATCCAGAGAAATGATATGTTCCCATCCAAGGTTTAAATAAAAAAGAAAATCCTGCATTTTGATTAAAATTTTTTATATTTTGAATATATTGTTAAAATATTATTAATTTTATTATTTAATTTAATTTTTATGCTTAATCTTTATTAATATTTTATGTTATTTATCTTTTAAATAAAAATTGTATAATTGTATTGCTTAAAAATAAAATATGGATATTAAAAAATTATTTTTTACAAATGTAAACATTTCACATGGAGGAGCGAAGCTTCTCAGAAATGCTACAGCAGCCTTTTTGGGATTGTATTCCTACGGTTTTTACGGGCAGGTACAGAAACTGGATTCCCGGTTTGATATTGTATTGAAAAATAAAGAAAGTATTGCTAACGGAAGAGCTGTAAAAGAACTGGAACGTCCTGATATGAAACTTGACCAGCACCTGGTGGTGACTTCAAAGGGAGCGCAGACCATGTATTCATGCATTGTTTACACTAAAGAGCCTGAAAAACTAAAAAAAGACGGATTTCTGGTACAAAGCCAGTTTCCTGCTTTTTCCACCGCTTTAGTCTCTATTGAAGACATTGAAAAGCTGACTCAACTTCCCTATGTAACCTCTGTAATGGCTCCGGAATTTGATGCACTTCATAATGATGTGAGCAGAGCTCAGTCTGGCGCAAGCCTTTTACAGGATGGTGTTTTCAATAACACTGCTTATAACGGAACAGGAGTTTTAGTAGGAATCTATGATAGTGGAATAGACTGGAAACATCCGGATTTCAGAAAAGCGGATGATCAGACTAAAAGCAGAATTGTTTCCATCTGGGATCAGACATTAACTGCTCAGGCGGGAGAAACCGCCCCGGTAGGGTTTGCTACTGGTGTAGAATATACAAGAGCACAGATCGAAGATGAACTGGACGGAACACCAACTGGTTTCGTTCGTGAAAATGATATCAACGGTCATGGAACTCACGTCTCAGGTACTGCCGCTGGGAATGGGTCTGCTTTTACGGATAAAAGACATAAAGGTTTTTCATCCGATGCAGATATTGTTTTTGTAAAAGGCGGAAACGGATCTTTTCCTACAACAAATACCATTAATGCTTTAACCTATTTCAAAAATGTGGCAACAGCGCTTAATAAGCCTATTGTTGTCAATATGAGTATTGGCGGACAGAGTAGTGCTCATGATGGAACTTCCAGCCATGAAGTAGCGGTTAATAATTTTACCACTTCAGGAGCGGGGAGAGTCGTTGTTATTTCAGCAGGTAATGATTACGGAGCTAACCTTCACAGAAAAGTAGATATTGCAGTTGGTGCGGCACAGACCTATAATTTTACCGTAGCAAGCAATACTTCTGCTACTTCAGTATTTTCATTCATTATGTATGCCAATGATAATACTCCTGTTACTGCCAAGCTGACTACACCGGACGGCCAACAGTATACGCAGAATATCAGTACCACTACAGCTCACACCATATTGGGAGGAGGCCTTACAGCAACCATGTATAACTATTGGAGCAATGATAACAACAAAAGGTATGTTCAGCTGGTTGTTACCAGAACTTCAGGGACTACCAATGTTCAGGGGAATTATACATTGGAAATTACCAATAACGGTACACAGCAGATCTCTGCCCACGGCTGGCTGTATAGTCAGGGAGTGCAAACCACTTTGCAAAACGGGGATAATGAATATATTGTAGGATCTCCGGGAAATGCTTCCAATGCAATTACAGTAGCTTCATACATGGGAAGAGCCAGCTGGTATAGCGGAACCAGTGGTTATTTTACTCTTACTCCACAGGAATCCATCTCTTCATTCAGTTCACAGGGGCCAAGAGTAGATGGTGTTCAGAAACCTGATATTGCAGGTTCAGGTCAGAATGTAATTTCTTCCAGATCTGCTGATTCTGCTCCCGGGGCAACAGATATTATTGCAGGAACTAATTATTATGTGAAAAACCAGGGGACAAGTATGTCTTCACCTGGTGTAGCAGGAGCTGTAGGGTTGTTGCTTCAGGCTAATCCTTCATTAACGGCGGCACAGGTAAAAGCACGTCTTACGGCTAATGCAAGAGTGGATGGAGCTACAGGAACCGTACCTAATATGAGATGGGGATATGGTAAACTGGATATTTATAAAGCGGTTACCGATGAATTAGGATGTGTGAAATCTAATTTTGAGACCGTAGGATATGATGAACCTTATATTATTGCCAATACAGAATCTAATTATTACTTTGACAATATTGCCCTGGCAGTAAGATATACACCGACATTAACAGGAAAGTTAGGTGGTTTTTCATTTTTAACGGGGACTTCACTTCCGTCGGATATTTCGGTTGATATTCAAATCAGAAAAGTGAATGCCAGCGGAAATCCAGGTGATATTATTGCTACTAAAACCATCACTTCATGGCTTAATAGTTCTCAAGGATTTACCTGGAATTATGTGAACCTTTCAGATCTGAATGTACAGATGGTAACCGGAAAAGAATTTTATATTGTCATCAATGGATTAGGCGGAAGGATTGCCATGAAAGCTGAGAATGCAGTAGTAAATAACAGATCAAAGACCTCTACAGACGGTACTGCATGGACTTCAAGAACATTTGATCTTAAAATGAGAGCTATAGTCTATGAAAATGTTGCCGAAGTAAAGAATTTAGCAACTTCTAACCAGACGAAAGCCAGTATGGTGGCAAATGGTTATAACTATTTTACAAATTCCTGTCAGCTTATTTCAAGGGTAGAAAAAGAAACAGCCAGCACAGTAACAGGAAATGTAACGTCAAAAGTATGGGTAGATAATGCACAGCCCAATTATGTTGCCAGAAGATATGAAATCAATTCAGATGCAAATACTACTACGGCCACCGGAAAGGTCACTTTATATTTCAAACAGAGTGATTTCGATGCTTATAATCTGACCAATGGAGTGAAATTACCTACTTCACCCACTGATGTTGCTAACAAAGCCAATCTTCTTATTGAAAAATATAGCGGAACAAGTACTACAGGAACCGTAGCTTCTTTTGGAGGAACCGCCACAGTTATTACTCCTGATATCGCAGATATTATCTGGAATGATACCTACCAATACTGGGAAGTGAGTTTTCAGACGACTGGTTTTGGCGGATATTTTGTTAAAACAGGAACAACATTAGGAACAGCGGATGTTAAAATAAATTCAGAAGTTAACATTACTCCGAATCCTGCGAAAGATTTTGTAAACGTATCGTTAGGCAGACATTCCAAAGGTGCAGTAAGTGTTTATGATGCTTCTGGAAAACTGATTAAAACCGTTAATGTAGATAAGAATTCCGGTAGAATTGATGTTTCAGAACTTGTAAGAGGAACATACCTGTTTACCATTACATTGGAGGATAACACAAAAATCACAAAAAAAGTAATGAAGCAATAAATCTTCTTCTATGATATTCAATGAAAAGCAACAGTTTCTATAACTGTTGCTTTTTTTATATTTGCTGTAAAATAAGATTTATGTCAGGTAAGTTTTTTTGGAGTTTTCTTTTCGTATTAATAATGACTTTTCAGAGTTTTACAGGAAGTGAAGCTTTTCACCCCTATCATGTAGGTTCTGTAGAAATTAATTATAATTCAAAATCCAGAACATTTGAAGTAACCGGAAGATTCTTTCTTGATGACATGGAAAATGGCCTGGGGAAAAAATATGGAGGAGCTTTTCATTTTAACGATGAAAAATATAAAGCAAAATTGAATGATGCCCTGCAAAAATACTGTGCAGAATATTTTAAATTAAAAGCTGACAGCAAATTTTTGAAAGTAAATTATATCGGCTATGAAGAAGACCAGGAATCTGTAGATATCTTCCTTGAGTCTGAACCGGTAGCCACCCCTAAAAAAGTAGAAACTGCTGTCAGTTTTCTGTATAATCTTTTTGATGATCAGATCAATATTGTTCATATCATTGTAAACGGCCAGAGAAACAGTGAAAAACTTACTTATCCTAACCGCTATCTTTATAAACAATTCTAAGAATATATATTTAGTATCTTGTAATTTCACACAAAGATTTCAGCGTATAAAATAAGACAAATTTAAAGTTTATTAATTTTCCAGCTGAAGCAACGTATTGATTCCTTTTGCGTGAGCCAGCAGATCAGGGAAAAAATCATCATAGCATTGCTGAAGATGATCCTTGTTCTTTAAAAAAGCTTCAAAAACAGGAATATCCTTATCCAGGTATTTCGCCTTATTCAGTACATTCTGAATACTGAATTTAATTCCCCAGTCTTCACGGTAATTATAGAGCCAGTCGTCCTGTTCCATTTTGACAAGCATCTTTTTGAAATTTTCAGGAAGCCATTGTTCATGGGCATTCAAAACACGGTAAACTTTAAGGGAATGCGCTTTCCATTCTGCCAGAGAATTCAGGGAAAGATCCCGGGCTACAAAATGATCCATAGAAACATCTATAAATGCCCCTGCATATAGTCTTACCAAAGGGGCAAACACTTTTTTGGCTTCATGAATAGCTGGATGAGAGTCTGTAAAAGTATCGATAGCCCTGTGCAGGGTAATTCCGTCCTGAATATCTT
Source organism: Chryseobacterium vietnamense (assembly GCF_031454475.1). Taxonomy (NCBI): domain Bacteria; kingdom Pseudomonadati; phylum Bacteroidota; class Flavobacteriia; order Flavobacteriales; family Weeksellaceae; genus Chryseobacterium; species Chryseobacterium vietnamense. Next base: position 329,271 of record NZ_JAVDQX010000002.1, read on the forward strand.
TCGGAAAAGAGAAACGATCTCTGTTACGGATAAAGTCTTCGAGAAATTGCCCCACGATCTGACCGTCGGTAAAAGAAAGAAAAGAATGCGCCAGATAATTCATAAATTAAAGGTATGAATTAAATGTGAATGTTTGATAAAAGTGAATGGTGAATAGTGAATCCGCTTTGCTTGTGAATTTTTTATCCACATTCCAATTGACGATTGACTTGCTGGCAAAATTGACCATTCACATTAGAACAGTCTCTCATGAAAGTCTTCAATCTTGCTCACTTCTTCAATCTTGATTCCAAATTTTCTTTTCGGGATCTTATTAAGATTGGAAACAAATATTTTCTCATAACCCAGTTTTTCAGCCTCAGTAATTCTCTGCTCAATCTGTGCTACCGGGCGTATTTCTCCACTCAGTCCAATTTCTCCGGCAAAGCAGTAATGCTCTGAAATAGCAATATCTTCATTAGAGGAAAGAACAGAAGCAATCACCGCCAGATCCAGTGCCGGATCATCTGTCTTTATTCCTCCGGTGATATTCAGGAAGACGTCTTTCGCTCCCAATTGAAAACCTGCTCTTTTTTCCAGGACAGCTAAAAGCATATTCAGTCTTTTGGAATCAAAACCGGTACAGCTTCTTTGAGGAGTACCATAAACTGCTGTACTTACCAATGCCTGAATTTCCAGAAGCATAGGCCTGTTTCCTTCAAGGGTTACTGCTACGGAATTACCGGAAAGCTCTTCAAATTTTTTGGTGATCAGAATTTCAGACGGATTTTTAATTTCTTTTAATCCCTGGGAAATCATTTCATAAATTCCAATTTCAGAGGTAGAACCAAAACGGTTTTTATTCGCTCTCAATAATCTGAAAAGATGATTTCGGTCTCCGTCAAAATTCAGAACTACGTCCACCATATGTTCCAGAACCTTTGGTCCGGCAATTTGTCCGTCTTTGGTGATGTGTCCCACAAGGAATACCGGAGTGTTATTTTCTTTGGCATATTTGATGATCTCATTAGAACATTCCCGGATCTGGGATACGGTTCCCGGAGAACTTTCTATCAGCTGAGACTGCAGCGTCTGAATAGAATCAATGATCATAAAATCCGGTTCCAGTTTTTTTGCCTCATGAAGAATTTTTTCTAAAGATGTTTCAGTGAAAAGGAAGCAGTTCGGATTTTGAATATCTGTTAGCCTGTCCGCTCTCATTTTTATCTGAGAAGCACTTTCTTCACCGGAAACATAGAAGATTTTTTTCTTCATTTTCAAAGCAAGCTGAAGCAGAAGGGTAGATTTTCCGATTCCGGGCTCGCCACCAATCAAAGTTACAGACCCCAAAACAATTCCTCCTCCCAAAACACGGTTCAGCTCTTCAGAAGGTGTTTTAATTCTCGGTTCTTCGCTGGTTTCCACTTCAACAATATTGATGACATGTTGCTTGGTTTTTGAAAAAGGAGGTGTTTTGTGAGAAGGTTTTTCTACCACCTCTTCTACTAAAGTATTCCACTCTCCACAATTTTTACATTGTCCCAGCCATTGAGGATACTGGGTTCCGCAGTTTTGACAGAAATATGCTGTTTTCAGTTTTGCCATACTGCGAAGTTATAAAAAAGCATTTTTTTTTCAGAATCTAATTGAATTTAATATTCAAAAACTAATAGGTTTGCGGTAGGAATATCTTTCTTATCTTAGCTTTCTTTAATTAAAATATTAATGTAAAATATCATTACAATGAAAAAAGTATTTTTATCTTTCGTATTTACGCTTGTAAGTATTGTTGCTTTTGCACAGGGAACGTGGCAGGTAGACCAGATGCATTCATCAGTCAATTTTAATATCAAGCACATGGGGATTAGCTTTGTACAGGGAAGGTTTGATAAATTTGATGGAAAAGCAGCCACAGGTGGTGCTAATCTGGATAATGCCGATTTAAGCTTTTCTATCAGTGTTCCTTCCATTAATACCGGAGTGGACATGAGAGACAGACACCTTATCAGTGAAGAGTTTTTTGATGTTGCCAAATATCCTACTATTGAATTTAAGAGTTCTTCTGTTACAAAAGATAAGAATAACAATTACATCGTAAAAGGGAAACTGACAATAAAAGGCGTGGAAAAAGAGATCACTGCTCCGGTTACATTTGGAGGAATCACCAAGAATAAAGACGGAAAAGAAGTAATGGGAATTCAGACAAAATTTACAGTGAATCGTCTGGATTATGGAATTAAATACGATCCGTCAGGAGCAGGTATTGCAAAAGATGTTGAAATTACGGCTTACTTTGAGCTTGTAAAGCAATAAGAGCAGGTTGTATAATATAAAAAAGGGTTTTCACTAAAATGAAAACCCTTTTTGTTTGTAACTGATAAAAAATCTTTGCTATCAGCAAAATAAGCGGGAGCACTAAACTATTTTTAGTTTGAAACATTCACTTTTCCCGAAGAAACAGTAAAAATTCCAAAGTCATCGATCAGCATATTTTCTTTCTGAATATGGTTAAAAGCCATCATTCTGTCCAGTTCCTTCTGTGAGCGTCTTCTCATGATCCAGTCTTTATTCTGATGATTATTTAATACATAGGCAATCATTTTTAGTTGAGGATGCCATGGCTGTCCGGTATAAACGATGTATGAATTTTCTTCAGAAACAGAATTTACACCCTGAATAGCTTTACTTGCCATTTCGTTATCCCCGAAAAGCTCAAGAATTCCAGAAACAATAGTAATATTAGGTTCGAAATTCAATTTCTGATAGGTTTGTGGATCAAAACAGTCGAAGTTTGTAAACCTGATATTCTGATAATTCTTTTCTTTAATAACCTTTTCTCCTATTTCAATATTAGATTTTACAAATTCGTTGATTACAATTTCAACATCAGGATGCTTTTCTTTAATATCAAACAAATAATTTCCTGTTCCGCCAGCAATATCAAGTATCTTAACAGACCTGCCCTCTTTTTTCAGAGCTTGTATGTTTTTTTCTAAAAGCTGTAACAGATGCTGTTTTCTGATACGAATTCCCTTCCAGCCAATCGCGTTGAGGTAATTCTTATCCATCATTTTTCCGAATCCTAATTTTCCTTTCGGCTCATTCTGGTAAACATAGTCAAGGGAAGCCCCGGAATCGAAGCCGTATTTTAAGCCAATAGCCATTCCATTGCTTATTTTTCCGATTTTTCCCAGAGACAGTTTCTGCATTTTAAAATTCAGGGTATTCCCCACATTATTTTGCAGATCCTGATATTCTTTTACAGAAAAGCGGTCAGCAGAAAGAGAGGCTTGTTGAATAGGCCTGTTGAAACATTTGTCGGCAAAATCTACAATTTTATCATAGACTTTTTCCTTTCCTGTATCGAATAAAATACCATGGAAAAAATCAGGGAGAACTTCATAGTGTTTCAAATCCGTATCCAGTTTTTCATGGAATATTTTTTGTTCCTTATTGAAAACTACATGATCTTTTTCTGCAGCCAGAATTAAAGTTGGAGTATCTATGGCATCAGCATCTTCTACCAGACGTTTTCCGGCTTTTGCAAGATCAATAAGGAGTTCGGCATCAATAGATCTTGAGATCAGCGGATCGGTGTCATACGCCTGCTGCTGTTCAGGATCATGAGTCAGTATTTTAGATTTCACGTAGCTTTTAATAATCAGTCCTTTTTTAAGTTTTGTTCCTAAAGTAATCATTTCATTAGCAAAAGGAACGATGAGGTTGATTTTAAAAGCAGGAGCCAGAAGTGCCATTCCTGCGACGGGAGGTGCAAAATCATGGGCCCACGCAGATGCAATCACACCACCAATACTGTTGGCTACAATAAAAATATCTGATGTTTTTATATTGTATTGCGAGCAGATAAATTTAGAAAAAGCATAAAGATCTCTTACATAATCCATAAAAACGGATGAGGTCTGGGTTTTTGTATGTCCATGTCCCCTAAGGTCGAATGCGAAGATATTGTATTTTGAAAACCGGGTAGATTGTGCAATATCATTCAGTCTTTCAGAATGTTCATGTCCGCGGTGGATCATGATGAAACTTTTCTGATGAGGCTGGTAATTCCATTCTCGATAAAAAATTTCACTGTTGTCAAAACTTTTAAAATGTCCACTGTTCATAGGTTAAAATTTTTTCAGAAAATCCTCCAGATAAGTAGGTATTACAGCATGCTTATTGTGGGTTTTCATAATGGTTATTGCTTCTGTAAGAGGTAAAGATAAAATATTTTTGATTACTAAAATCCCGATTACTGAACTTCTGGTGAATCCCATGGTGCAGTGAATCAGAATCTTTCCATCCGGAGGAAGTTGTTTGTGTTTTTCGGTAATTTCCGAAACCAACTTTTGGGTTTCATGAATATCCAATATTCCAATGTCCAGAAACGGAATCGTATGATAGGCTGTTGTATTCTTTATAATGGTAAGTTCTTCCATTTCGGCTGATAGATCGTAAACAATTGTTTTTTGGGAAAGCTCAAAGTTCTTAAGGCTTTCATGATCAGGCCTGGATGAAATATATAATCTGGGAATTACTTCCAAAGGTGTTCGGTTTTCCCGAAGAAACCTCCAAAAAAAAGTATATAATAACAAATACGGGCCATAGAAAAGCTCTTTAAACCATGGAATATTTCCTTCTTTATTTTTTAAGAAGAAAATATCGTTTTTCTGATAATGATACCCGATCAGAAGAATCATAAAACCCGGCCAAAGCAGCAGCAATAATGCTTTTCCAACAAATTGATTCATGAGTAGTGCTGTTAGAATAAGAATCCATCCCGATAAAAAATAGATATTGGCTACATGAAAATTTCTGTACAGGAAATCATTTTTTCTGTAAGGAAAAATAATAAAACTTAAATGAGCAAGAATACCTCCGGTGATGATATCGATGAAATGATGCTGATAAGTCGTTAAGGTAGAAATTCCAAGCAGGATAAGCCACAGCATTAAAAAGGTTCTTCCTCTTTTTATATTTCTGAAAACAGACCAGAAAATAAAAGCATAGGCAATATGTAGTGACGGAGCCTGATTAAAAGGAGAATCAAATATTTTTAAAAACTGAAAAGAATACCCCAGCACAGAACTGCTGACCTCAGGTTTCGACAAAGAAAACTGTAAAGGAAATAAGAGAAAGAAAACTCCTGCAACAAGAGTGGCAAAGAGCATTCTTTTTGTTAAAACCTTAAGCTCTTCTCTATTTTGGCAGAAGAAAAAAACGGTGCAGAAAAAGATGCCGCTTGTCATATAAGGAATAATGCTCCAGGGAATAAATGGAATGTGTTTTTCGAAATCAAAAACAAATGACGGGACTTCATTCAATGTTGAAAGATACCATGCCGCAAAATTATAAACCATTATAAATACAATGGTACAAAGCGTTAAGGCGTACAGTTTTTGTAGTAGGGTCAGTCGTTTTTCATCCATTTGGCTTTTCTGAACATGATAATGTTTAATAAAGAAGAAGGAAGTAGGGAAAGTGATTTCATCATCCACTTCATTTTTACAGGAAAAATAATAAGCTTTTTCTGTTTTTCTATCGCTTCCGAGATCACAGTGACGGCCGTTTCTACATCAGTAAGAAACGGTTTTTTGCCTAAATCATTTTGATTAAGCTGTCTTAGTTTTTCAGTATCAATATATCCTGGTGCAATGGTAGTAACCGAAATTCCAAAAGGTTTCAATGCCCGGTAATACGCATCGGCAATTTGTATTACTGAACGTTTTGTTTTTGTATAAAGACTTGAATTTTCATATTCCAATATCCCTGAAACAGAAGCAATTACCGCTATATTTCCTTTTTTCTGGTTCTTCATTACCTTTCTGGCTGCCTCGAAACAGTTTATAGTTCCCAGAATATTGGTTTGGAGCATCTCTTCAGCCTCTTCATAGGAAATTTTTCCTGCTACATCTTCAGCGTAGCTTCCCGCGCAGTTAATGAAAATATCAAGTTCGTTTTTATCCACAAGAAAAGACTGTATTGTGGATAACACAGCATTCATATCACAGACATCGGTTTGGAAGGCTCTTAAATTCTTGTAATTGTTCTCCGGAATTTTATTCAGGTTGCGTCCGCAAACTCCTACATAATATCCTTTCTCAAGATAATGTCTGGCCAATGCGTAGCCAATCCCTGAAGTTCCGCCTGCAATAAAAACGTTCATGAGTGTTTTGTGGTTTTCAATTTTATGTAAAAATAGATTTTAAAAGTGAAAATAGGGTGAATGTTTTTAACGATTGAAACATTAAGATTTTTTTAAGATGTTTAGAATATGAAGATGAGCTTTGCTTTAAGCTTAAAAATCAGGATGATTCATCTCAACTATACTTTATTTCTTAAACTTTCTTAATGGTTTTAGTATTATTTATAAAACTAAGATATTCAATAGGAACGGGCTTTTGGCCCGTTTAAATAAAAATAAAACATTTCCATTGGCTTTAGCCGAAACTTAAAACTATGTGTTAAAAACCACCCCGTCAAAAATTCAAAGAATTTTTGACACCCCTCCTCCGGAGGGGAATCTTCCCGTCTTTAGTTGGAGGATTTGTCATCACTTTTTAATACTTTTCATTGTTTGATCATATCCATACTGCCATTGTATTTCCATATCTTTTACGAATTGTAGATAACTTTTCGGGAATGAAAAACTGACCTCATATTTTTTCCAGTCAATTCCTTTTTTCAGATAATGTCCTTCCAGATCCTGTTTTATATTCGTCGTATCAATCTGCACGCCGGATAAAAGTTGGTTGGTTTCTGCAAGCCTTTCATTTCCACTGAATCCAAGTACAGAACGAACAAGTGCTTCTTCAACAGCATTGTAAGAATGTTTTTTTTCGGTAATAATCTCCTGTGCCAGATGTCGGCTTATTTCTGCGGGAACAAGATCTATAGCGCCACCAGCAAAATATTTTCCATGAAGAAATGCAGGTTCTACATAAAACATATCGGAAACCGAAGCCCGGGTGCTTTCAAGCAAGGAAAAGTTGGTGATTACTTTTACAGATTCTTCAACAGCGCTGTTTTGTAAACTTTGAGCATTGGTGATGATTTGTTCCGGGATAATTTTCTTTGCCGTTTCAGGATCTGTGAAGATTGCTTTTTGATATAATTTTCTTTCATTTCTCTTTTGTCCACATTCTTTTGGGGTAAAAAGAAGTTCAGAACCTATAATGATAGTAGGAATTTCTTTTGAAAAATGAACGTTTTTAAGAGATGGAAAACGCTGGGATAAGTCCTGAGGCATTTCAACAAGATATCTGTTGAAGACATCTTCAATGAATGGTGCTTTTCTTTTATCCAATATCTTCTTCATCGAGAAAAGTCCCATTTTCGAAAGTTTTTTTTGACTGGTCAATACAGTACCTGAAACAAAGTGAAAATATTCTTCTGATTGTAAATATTCTTTTCGGGAAAGATGATCGGGAAATGCATTAATGATGGTAGCAGCAAATGAACCGCCACAGGAAGCAATCAGGAGATCTGGTTTGAGATCGAGTTCTTCCAGAGCAGCAAAAATCCCGAGATAAATCATCAGTCTGGTTCCACCTCCTGAAAAGATAACTGCTTTTTTTAATTTTTCATTCATTGCTTTACTATTTTATCAGAAGAGGAAATAGCCAGAAGAATAATGGTGCATTAAAAACGAGACTGTCCATTCTGTCAAGAAGACCACCATGTCCCGGAAGAAGGGTTCCTGTGTCTTTTACACATGTTTTTCTTTTTACATAAGACATAAAAATATCTCCAAAAAATCCTGAAATTCCCAAAACGAGTCCCAGGATACTGTTGTTAAGAATACTTGTTTCAAGCAAAAAGTAGCCTAAAATATTGCTCAAAATAATGGTCAGAAAAACACCGCCGATAAGGCCTTCCAGGGTTTTGTTGGGACTGACGTGGGGCGTTATTTTATGTTTTCCGAAAAATTTTCCCATCAGATATTGAAATACATCGTTCAGTTCGGTCACAACGACAATAAATATAATGGCAGCCAATCCATCAAATTTATCCCTTATCCACAATAAATGGGGAAAAGCGAAAAAGCAGATTAATAAAGCTAATGAAATTCCGTACAATTGCTTTTTAGGTGTTCCCGACAACATAAAACGACAAAAAATAAGTATTGATATGAGAAAGCTATACAGAAAGTAAGATTCGATATTGAAAAAGTAGAGCAGAAAAAATTGTAGAAAACCTATCAATAGTGAAGGGAAAACAGGCGATGCATAAATTTTAAACATTCTCGAAAACTCAAAAAAGCACTGATAGCTGATCCAAGAAACAAAAATAGTCATGGCAACAGGATGTGAAATTCCCAGTGCAAAAACAATAATGATGTAGATCCATGTTTTTACCCTTAAAGGAACATCTGCAAATTTATTGTCTTCAGGCTTCATGCAGAGATTTCTTAAGTCGGATATAAGTACTGATCAGGAGCAGAGCAATGATAATTTCAAAAATATATTGGGAAATACCCGCAATACTAACTCCGAAAAGCATTAATACACCATACAACCCCAGGATCAGAGCACGGTCACTTTTTCCCATAGGACCTTCATAACGTCGTTCTTTCCCTACACTTTTTCCCATTAATCCTGCAAACTCATTAATAATACCAAGAACGATAAAGACAATGATAAGATATAAACTCTCAGGCTGAAATTTAAGAAGAGGAAAAAATATAATGACATCTGAAACAATATCACCCACTTCATTTAAAACCTCCCCAAGTTTACTGGTCTGATTGAATTTTCTGGCCATCATTCCGTCCAAAGCATTTAATGCCATTCTCAGAAGCAGCCCGACAGGAAGACTTAGGAAGAACCATTTCGAAATATCCGCATTCCAAAACATTATTCCAATAACTAAAGATAACAGAATAGAACTGATGGTAATCTGATTGGCTGTAATATTATTTCTGTGCAAAAATAATAGAACAGGCATGAGGAGCTGCTGGAATTTTGGTTTTAGTTTATAGACGGAAATCATGTTGGTTATAGCTTTGTTTCATTTGCTTACATCAAATATAGATAAAAAATTTTATCAGGTTTTATAATTGTTTGAAGCGGGTTTTATCATTTTCAAAATGTAAAAGATTGCTTTGTATCTCTTTTTCCCATAACTTTGCACAAACCTAATCTAATGAGTAAAAAGAATACAAAGTACATCTTTGTGACAGGAGGTGTAACTTCATCTTTGGGAAAGGGAATCGTTTCTGCTTCTCTGGGACTTCTACTAAAATCACGCGGCTTTAATGTAACGATCCAAAAATTAGATCCTTATATCAATATCGACCCAGGAACTTTGAATCCTTATGAGCACGGAGAGTGTTATGTGACTGAAGATGGTGCAGAGACGGATCTGGATTTAGGCCACTACGAGCGTTACCTTGATGCTCCTACATCCCAAAATAACAACGTTACTACAGGAAAAATCTACCAGACTGTAATTGAAAAAGAAAGAAAAGGAGACTTCCTTGGAAAAACAGTTCAGGTAATTCCTCATATTACTAACGAAATCAAACGTAGAATTAAAATCCTTTCAAAACAGAACTACGATATCATTATTACTGAGATCGGAGGAACAGTAGGGGATATCGAATCTTTACCATACATTGAAACTGTACGTCAGTTGAAGTGGGAATTGGGAGAGAGCAATTCTATGGTGATTCACCTGACTCTATTGCCATACCTGGCTTCAAGTGGAGAACTGAAAACAAAACCGTCCCAGCATTCCGTTCGTCAGTTGATGGAAAGCGGAATTATGGCAGATGTTTTAGTGTGCAGAACAGAACATAAAATTCCTAAAGATCAGAGAGCAAAACTGGCTCAGTTCTGTAACGTTCCTTTAGATAATGTCATCGAATGTAAAGATCTTGAAACTATTTATGAAGTTCCAATGTATCTTCAGAAGCAGAACTTTGATGATGTAGTTTTGAAAGAACTGGATCTGAAAAGTGATAAAGATGCTGACCTTAAAGACTGGAAGAGCTTCCTTAAAAAATTCCAGAACCCTAAGAAAACCGTTGAAATTGCATTGGTAGGAAAATATGTTTCCCTTCAGGATTCTTATATTTCTATTGCTGAAGCATTCAAACATGCCGGGGCCGATCTTGAAACTGAAGTAAAGGTAAGATGGGTTTACAGTGGAGATATTACGGAAGAAAATATCAAAGATACACTGAAAGGTGTGAATGGTATTCTTGTAGCTCCAGGTTTCGGAGACAGAGGAATTGAAGGAAAAGTTCTTACCGCAAAATATGCAAGAGAAAATAAAATTCCAATGTTGGGAATCTGTTTAGGAATGCAGATTATGACCATTGAATTTGCAAGAAATGTTTTAGGACATACCAAAGCGAACTCTATGGAATTTGATACTGCTACTCCTGATCCTGTAATTTCTTTGATGGAAGAACAGAAAAATGTAGTAGATAAAGGAGGAACGATGCGTCTTGGAGCGTGGAAGTGTTCTTTGAAAAACGGATCTAAATTAAACGATATCTACGGAATCAAAAATATCTCTGAAAGACACCGTCACCGTTATGAATTCAATAGTGATTATCTTCAGGAATTTGAAAAAAATGGCTTCCTTGCTACAGGTACCAACCCTGAAACAGGCCTGGTAGAAGCGCTGGAACTTCCTGATCACCCGTTCTATGTAGGGGTTCAGTATCACCCGGAATATAAGAGTACGGTAGCAACACCGCATCCGCTATTCAGAGCTTTCATTAAGGCTTGCGAAAAGAAATAAGGTAAAATTTTATCATAAACGTCTACACATAAACTCAGGCTGATTATTCTCAGCTTGAGTTTATTATATAGTAACAACGTAAAGCATAGAGTTTTGATAAAAAAACAGTATTTTTGTCAGCTCAAATTACGTACACCAGTACGTACATTTTAAATTTAAAATTTTAATATAAAATAAAATGCAACAAAACAACGGAATCGATAAGAAGCAAATGATTAGTTTCGCGGTTTTATGCCTTGTTCTCTTCGGTTTTATGTTCTACTTCCAGAACAAACAAACGAAAGAAGCGGAGTTGAAAGCTCAGGAGCAAAAAACGGAACAGGCTAAAAATGCCGTAAAGCAAACTCAGGCAAACAATATCAATCCAAATGTAACTCCTAATGCAATCCAGACAGCAAGTCTTGGAAATAATGAACTGAAACTTGAATTTTCAAGCTTAGGAGGACAGGTTTCCAAAGTAGAGCTTTTAAAATATAAAGCCTACAACCACAAAACAGACAATGCAGATCAGCCACTTTATCTGATTACTAAAAATAACTCAAACTACGGTTTTCAGTTTAAAGATAAAACAGGGAAGATTGTTAATACTAAAGATTTAGTTTTCTCACCTGCTGTTAATGGAAATGCGGTAACCTTAACTGCAGATTATAATGGTGCTGTAATTCAATTCATTTACACACTGCTTCCAAAATATACCCTTGATTTTAAAGTAAGAACTAAGGGACTTTCTAAAATTACTTCTGATAACAAAGCAGATTTCATCTGGGATTATAACGTAAGAAATCTTGAAAAAGGTAGAGCTCAGGAGCAGTCCCACTCTGAGTTTTCTTATGCTTTCAATAATTATAAAGATTATGATTATGATGGAAGAACCACAATGGAAGAGGAAAAGGAAACCCTTAACTGGATTGGTATAAAGCAGCAGTTTTTCTCTTCAGTAATCGAAGCTAAAAACGGATTTACCCAAAGCAAAGGAAACCAGGATAATGTTGAAGAAGGAGAATATCTGAAGAAATTCAACTATGAAGGTTTTGTTCAGATGACAGGAAGTGAGTTAAACCAGGATTTCACATGGTATTTTATGCCATTGGATTTACCATTGCTTAAATCTTATGATAAAAACTTTGATGAGATTCTTCCGTTAGGCTGGTCATTCATTGGGGCCATGAACCGTTATTTCTTCATGTGGTTATATAGCATTATCGCTGCGTGGGGATTATCAGCAGGTTGGGTAATTTTCGTAATGACGATCATTGTAAAGTTGATCTTATCACCAATTATGTATAAGCAGCACAAATTAAGTGCAATGATGAAGGTAATCCGTCCGGAAATTGATGAAGTAAATGCTAAGTTCAAGGATGCAGATCCAATGAAGAAACAGCAGGCTACCATGGAGGTTTACAGAAAGGCTGGAGTAAATCAGATGGCGGGATGTTTACCGGCTTTAGTTCAGATTCCAATTTTCTATGCCTTGTTCCGTTTCTTCCCGAACTTTATTGATCTTAGAGGACAAGGGTTCTGGTTTGCAAAAGACTTAACGGCGTATGATGATTTGATCAAGCTTCCGTTTAAAGTTCCTTTCCTTGGAGATCACTTAAGTATTTTTGCTTTAGCTTGTACAGTAGTTATCTTGATCTATACGGTAATGACTTCAGGAAATATGCAGCAGCCTCAACAGGAAGGAATGCCAAATATGAAAGTGTTAATGTACATCTTCCCGGTTACATTCCTATTCTTCCTTAATACTTCGGCTTCTGGTCTTTCATGGTATTATTTCGTATCCAATGCGATTAACATCCTTATCATCTTGGTTATTAAATACGTGATTCTGGATGAGAAGAAAATTCACGCTCAGATTCAGTCTAACAAGGAGAAACCGAAAGCAGAAGGTAAATTCCAGAAGAGAATGAGAGAAATGATGGAGAAGGCTCAGGAGCAGCAAAAAACTCAGGAGCAACAAAGAAATAAGAAGAAATAATTCTTAAACTATAAGCTAAAAAAGAGAAGCAATTTGATAATTGCTTCTCTTTTTTTATTTTAAATTTTGTTTACAAAGATTTTAAATTTCTATCCGACTGCTAATTTAATAATTGAAAATAAGTGTTTTTCAATCATATTTAAGTCTGAAAGATTGCCTGTGATGATGTGTCGGACCATATTTTATAAGAGCTTCCTGATGTTTTTTTGTGGCATAGCCAAAATTGGTGTCCCAACCATATTCAGGATGTTCTTCGTGCAGTTGAATCATGAGTTGGTCCCTGTAATTTTTGGCAAGAATAGAGGCTGCAGCAATAGATAAAACCTTGGAGTCCCCTTTGATAATGCATTGATGCGGGATGTAGTTATACGGATGAAATTTATTTCCATCCACCAAAATAAGCTCAGGAGTTATGGTCAATTGATCCAGTGCACGATGCATCGCATGAATACTCGCATTGAGAATATTATGTTCATCAATAAAGGAAGGTGGTAATTCTGCGATAGCATAATTTTTTACATTGTCTTTGATATAACTGTCCAGTTCCATACGTGTTTTGAACGTTAATTTTTTGGAATCATTCACCAGATTTTGTTTGAAATCATCATCTAAAATTACTGCTGCAGCTACCACCGGACCACTTAAACATCCTCTTCCTACTTCATCACATCCGGCCTCAATATAAAGATTCGACCAGTTTTTTATTAGCTCCATGAATTGTTTCTATACTGCAAAAATATAAAATTTTGAAGGAAGATATTTAGGGTGTTTTTATTGTGCTCATACTTTGACAAAAAATAATGATGTTACTATGTTGAATGTTAAAAGAAAAGACAGAAAGCTAAAAGCTGAAATGAATTTATACCGGCAAGAGTGAACTTACGTTTTATCTTTAAATTTTTGGGTCCAATGTTATTTTGAAGCAGAGAAATTTATCTTACTTAAATATTGAAATTTTAATTCATTTTATCACCTTCCTGCAGTTATTCTTGCTTGAAAAATGAAAATATTTCTTCATTCATAGAAATATGCTTTGCATAGTATTACCTGTCGGTTTTTATTTGTTTCACTATTTTTTGTTTTTAATTTATTGATATTCAATTTATTTACATTGATAATTGAATTTATAATATAGATTATATCAATTTAAGTGATTGTTATTGTTTCTTAAAAAAAACTAAGTTTTAAATGTTGTGTTTTTGTTAAATGTTTTGCTTTTAACTTATTTTAATAATTTATTGACTTACTTTTTTTAAAATTATTGAATAAGTTGTAATTTTTTCACATTTTGCTTTGTGGTATTAAGAAAGTTTTACAAATTTGTAAGGTCACAAAAATTAATTTGATATGAAGAAACTAACAGCAAGTCTTCTTGTTCTAGTAATGTCTTCTTCGATAGCTGTCGCTAACGCCCAGCAAAAGAATGACACTATTAAAACAAAAGAAATTGAGGGAGTGGTTGTAACCGCACTCGGGATTAAAAGAGAGAAAAAATCTCTTGGTTATGCTTCTGAAGAAGTTAAAGCTGCGGAATTAACTGGTGGAACTACTAATACCGGAAACGTCGCATCTCTTCTTTCGGGTAAGGTAGCCGGACTACAGGTAAATACTAATAACAACTTTGGCGGATCTGCAAACCTTTTGATCAGAGGATATAAATCTTTAAATGGAGGAACTCCACTTATTGTAATTGACGGATCACCTGTTAACAATACTACTGTAACAACAGGAGCTCCATTTGATTATGGTAATTTCTTGTCGGATATCAATCAGGAAGATATTGAATCCATTAACGTACTAAAAGGAGCAGCTGCTTCTGCGTTATACGGAGAAAGAGGTAGTGATGGAGTTATCCTTATTGTTACCAAGAGTGGTAGAGGGGGCAATGATGGAAGCTGGGGAGTTACTTTAAATTCTGGAATTACAGCTGGCTTTATTGATAAATCTACATTCCCAAAATATCAGACTAAATATGGAGCTGGATATGGAGGAGAATCCTGGAACGAAGATCCGGGGCCAGGAGGATACAATTATGCAAACTTTGGAGATGATGCATCTTATGGTCCTGTATTTAATCCTAATTCTCTTGTTTACCAGTGGGATTCTTTTGATCCATCTTCCCCTAATTATGGTAAAGCAACACCTTGGGTAGCCGCAAAAAACGGACCAATCAAATTCTTTGAAACACCAGTCACATACGTTAATACACTTACCATTGAAAAAGGAAATAAAACTTCAAATCTTTCCTTATCATATTCCAATATGCTTTCCAATGGTCTGATGCCAAATTCAGAACTAAGAAAAAATACAATTTCTGCAAAATTCAGTCATGACTTTACAGATAAACTACACGCTTCAGTCTTTACTACTTTAACATTACAAGGTACAAGAGGACGTAATGAAACAGGTTATTCAGATAATATTGTTTCTGGTTTCAGACAATGGTGGCAAACCAATGTGGATGTAGCTGCATTAAGAAATGCCTATCAAAATAATGGCAACAGTAATTTTAGCTGGAACAGAACTTCAGCAGCTGATGGAACTCCTCAATATTGGAATAACCCTTATTTCCAAAGATATCAGAGTTATCAGTCAGATGACAGAACAAGAATCTTTAGCTATGCACAATTAAAGTATGACGTTTCCAAAAACTTTGGTATTACCGGGAAATTATCTTATGATGATCTACAGATGGTTGTAGAAGAAAGATTAATGAACGGATCATTGCCACAGGTATTTGGTGCTTCAGGTCTTAATGTGGGCTCTGGGTATGCAAGAACAAATGTTAAAAATTCAGAGATGAATTTTGACTTATTTGCTAACTATAAATTTGATATTACTCCTGACCTAAATGTTAGTGGTATTTTTGGAGGTAACGTTAGACGAAACCTTATTGACAATATTTATATGAGTACGGAAGGAGGCTTGTCTAAACCAGGACTGTTTGCAATTTCCAATTCAATAAGAACTATACTCCCACCTGATGAAAATTATGCAAAATGGGTTACTTCCAGTTTATATGCAACAGCATCATTTGGATATAAGAACTTCTTATTTGTAGATGGTACTTATCGTGTGGACCAATCGTCTAACTTGCCAAAAGGAAATAATAGCTATGATTATTATTCAGCAACAGGATCCCTTATTTTATCAGAATTCGTAAAGCAACCATGGCTTAGCTTCTGGAAAGTAAGAGGGAACTATGCAGAGGTAGGTTCTTCAACATCTAACTACAGATTAGCAAATACATTTAAAGCAAGAGGAGAAGGATTATTTGATCAGCCTTACTTCCTGGCGAACCCTAATTTGAAACCTCAAAGGTCTAAAGAAACCGAATTTGGTATGGAGGCCCAGTTCTTCAAAAATAGATTAGGATTTGATATCGCTATTTATAAAACCAAAACTATCGACCAGATCATTAATCTACCGGTATCTTCAGCTACAGGATATCGTACATTCCTTGTAAATGCAGGACAAATTGATAATAAAGGTATCGAAGTTCAATTGAATGGTACTCCATTTAAATCGGATAACTTTACCTGGGATGTGAATGTAAACTGGTCTAAAAACGAAAATAAAGTTATTGCATTGAATGGTAATTCACAGAATTATCTAATGGCAACCTATCAGAATGGAGTTTCCCTGAATGCCCGTGTAGGACAAGCTTTTGGAGCATTGGTAGGATCAGACTATCAATATGATGCTAATGGTAACAAAATTGTTGATCCGGTGAGCGGAAATTATCTTAGAAATAATAACCAGGTTATCGGAAATATCACCCCAGATTGGGTAGGAGGTATCAGAAACAGTTTCCGTTATAAAGATTTCTCTTTAAGTTTCCTTATTGATGTAAAACAGGGAGGAGATGTATATTCTCCGGATATGGCCTATGGTACTGCAACCGGATTATATGAAGAGACTGCTTATTACAGAGAAAGTGGAATAATCAATCCGGGAGTTAATCCAAATGGAAATGTAAATACTACTGTTGCAGGTGACCCTACTTCTGCAGGTAGTGTGGATGGATATGGTGTGATGCCAAATAAGAGATTTGTATATGATGCTTCCTACGTGAAATTAAGAGAAGCTAGTATAGGATATTCATTGCCAAAATCTATTTTAGCGAATACTTCTATTCGAGATGCAAAAATATCTATTGTAGGTAGAAACTTATGGATCATCCACAAGAATTTACCATACGCTGATCCGGAAGCAGGTACAGGTAACGGTTTAGCTGCAAAAGGACAGTCTATTGGGGTACTTCCAACGACTCGTGATATTGGAATAGATATAACTTTAAAATTCTAAAAAATGAAAAAAATATTTTTAATTATAGGCTTGGCTTCATTATCATTAACTTTTACCTCTTGTGAAAGAGATATTACCTCATTGAATGAAGATCCTAAGCACCCGACAGTAGTGCCTTCCGGAGTACTTTTTGCAAGTGCTGAACAGGTTTTACTGGATCAGATATTGAACGTTAATGTTAACCGAAATATTTCGAGATTTTTTACACAGCAATGGTCAGAAACAACATATATTGACGAATCAAGATATGACATGGTTTCAAGACCTATCCCGAGAAATCATTACAACCGTATGATGTCTTCTTCTTCAGCTACAGTAAATTCTCCGGGAGTTCTTTCAGCACTGAGAGATGCCAGAAAATTTCTTGAAGATGAAGGAGTGGCTACTGCTAAGAAGAAAAATAATATTGCTATGATTGAATTGGTAAATGTGTATGCATGGGCCAATTTAGTAGATACCTACGGAGATATCCCTTATTTTGGAGCTCTTAAGGCAACAGCAGATAATCCTGGGAATTCAGAAATTCCTTATGATGATGCAAAGACTGTTTATCTTGATCTAATAAAAAGAATAGATGCTGCTCTTGCTATGATTGATACTTCAGATACAGGATATTCCAATGATCTGATTTATAAAGGAGACATGTCCAAATGGAAGAAAATGGGAAATTCTTTGAAGTTTAGACTGGCAGTTGCTCTTTCAGATGTAGAACCCGCTCTGGCTAAAACGTATGCTGAAGCAGCATATTCAGGAGGGTTATTTACTGATAAATTAGACAACTTCGGTTTACAGACTTTCCCTTCAGGGTTATTATCAAACCCTGTTTATCAGGATGTAATTCAATCTGGTAGAAATGACTTTTTACCATCTGATGTCTTAATGAATTTTATGAATGGTAAGAATGACCCAAGAAGAGCTATTTGGTTTACAACTGTGGGAGGCGCATATATCGGAGGAAAATATGCTAAGCAAAACGTTTTCGGACAATACTCTCATTTCACAAATGCTATTTCAGGAGAAAACGCTCAAGGTTTCTTGTTGGATTATACAGAAATTATGTTTTTAAGAGCTGAAGCCGCACAAAGAGGGTTCAGTGTGGGAGGTGCAGCAGCCACTTTATATGCTGATGCAATTAGAGCTTCCATGACTGAATACGGGGTAAGTAGTGTCAACACTGAAGCATACGTTTTGGCTAATCCATATGATGCTGTTAATTGGAAAAAATCCATTGGAGAGCAATCATGGGTTGCAATGTTTAATAAAGGTTTCCAGGCATGGAACTTTGCAAGAAGACTAGACTTCCCAGTATTCGTAAATCCTTCAAACTCCAGAGTAGAAGCAGTTCCAGTTAGAATGCGTTATTCTGATCAGGAATATCTGTTGAATGCTACCAACGTAAACGCAGCAGCTGCAAAAATAGGAGGAGATAAAGTGTCAACGAAGATCTTCTGGGATAAGTTTTAATTTGAATAATAATCCGGTTAATGGTAATAGTATTAGCCGGATATAGAAAATACTTAATTATGAAATATTTTATTGGAATTCTTTTATTAATGGGAGTAGCCTCATGTTCTAATGATGATGATAACAATGTTGTGACAAATGATGCAAGTATAAATGGAACCTGGCGACCATTTAAATATGAATTCAGAGGTAAAAATATTACATTGAATGATTGTGAAGACAAAGGTGTAATTATGATTAATGCAGATTTCTCAGGAGCTTATGATCGATATGAATCAAGTGCTTCAGGGAATTGTAATTTATCAGATTCTTTTGTAGGAAAATGGACTTATGATAAATTATATAATACTCTTACAATCACGTATACAGATGCTGGAGTTACTAAAACAATGAAGAAACAGGTACAATCATATTCAGATTCTGAACTTAGAATTAATGACAATAGTAAAAACTTGGACAATACGCCTGGGAATGACGAGGCAGTCTTAGTTTTTAGAAAAGAATAAATATTCTTGTTTATGCATAAAAAAACCGCCATTTGGCGGTTTTTTTTTTTTTTAATCGTTTTTATAAAGGATTTTGTGAATTAAATTTGTTTTTTACGTTTATATTAGTCTCTTATTCAGTGTGTTATGATTCATTTTTGAGAAGTCGATTTAGTGGCATCAATTGGAAAATTGATGTTATTTTTTTTATTTAAATTTTAATTTTTGACGTTTTTTTTTAATTGTTTTATTGGTTTTTACTTCTTTTTATTGGTTTATTTTTATTTTTTTTAAGTTTTGCTTGTTGAATTGTTAACAAAAATACAATTTTGCTAAGTAAAAATTAATTTTCATATGAAGAAACTAACAATGAGTCTGCTTGTTGTGGTATTGTCTTCTTCTGTTGCTATTGTAAATGCTCAACAGAAGAAAAAAGATACTACTACACAGACAAAAGAGATTGAAGGTGTGGTGGTAACTGCACTTGGGATTAAAAAGGAGAAAAAGACAATAGGGTATGCTACATCACAAGTCAATGGAGATGATTTAAAAAAATCAGGAGAGGCAAATATTATTCAAGGCTTAGCGGGAAAGGCAGCAGGGATTCAAGTTACAGGTTCATCTGGGACTCCTGGAGCATCAAGTAAAATTCTGATTAGAGGCCAAAAGTCAATTAATCTTTCAAGCCAGCCTATTATAGTTTTAGATGGTCAGATCATTGATAACTCTGTCAATAATAATGCAGGGCAGGGTAGTAATTTGGCGGGAGTAGATGATTCAAACAGAGCTATTGATATAAATCCGGATGATATTGAGAGTGTATCAATTTTGAAAGGAGGTGCTGCAGCTGCGTTATATGGAGAAAACGCAAGAAATGGTGTCATTATTTATACAAGTAAGAAAGGTAGAAAAAGAAAAGGAATTGGAATTGATTTCTCTACAGCTGTATCTTTTGATATGATTACTCGCTTGCCGAAACTTCAAAATACGTATGCCGCTGGGACTAATGGAGTCACCTATATTGCACCTGCTCAATATGGCTCTGATGGTATTCCTATCACAGGGGGAACCAATCAAAGTTGGGGACCATTAATTTCAAATGTATCTGGTTTGAAGGCCTATGATAATGCTAAACACTTTTTTGAAACAGGTACTACGCAAAATTATAACCTGGCTTTTTCAGGTGGTGGGGATTATGGTAATTTCAGAGCCTCATTTGGACATATTGATCAAACGGGGATTATTCCGAATACATCGCTTAAAAAGACAAGTTTTGGTTTAAATTCTGAATTTAAGTTAACCGATAAACTAAAAGCTGGTGCTGATGTAAAGTATTCAAATACTAATGGATTAAGAGCTCAGAAAGGGAGTAATACTGCTGGGGTAATGTTGTCATTACTCAGAACACCAGTAACATATGATCTGAGAGATTATCAGACTGTACAAGGATATAATAAAAATTATTTTGCAGCGTATGATAATCCATATTATACAGTATATAATAATCCATATAAAGATGAGACAAACAGGTCCATTATTAGTGGTTACCTAACTTATAATTATAATAAAGCTTTGAATGTATTATTAAGAGCTGGAGTTGATACCTATACAACTCATGCTCAGCAGAATTATTCATTTTCAAGTAATGGTAATTCAACGGCTGACCGCACCGGGCAGGTTGTTATAGATACATATACACAAAGTCAATATAATTTAGATTTAATCTTTAGTGGGTTAGTTAACTTTACTGATAACATTAATTTGAATTATAGTTTTGGAGGGCAGATTATTTCTAAATTTGGAAATGATCAATATACTCAAGGGTCTACAATGTTGGAACCGAATCAATTCAACCTTTCTAACTTTACCACTTTTGTCGCCAATAATACAGATTTTAAACAAATCAAAAGAGGGATATTGGCTTCAGCAGAATTAGGATTTTATGACCAGTTTTATTTAACATTAACAGGTAGAAATGATTGGAGCAGTACATTGCCAAAACAAAATAGTTCCTATTTTTATCCTTCTGTTTCAGGATCTTGGCTGTTTAATAAGACATTAAATTTACCAAAATGGGTTAATTTAGGAAAAGTAAGAGTCGCTTATGCAAAAACTTTTGCATCTGCTAACCCATACAATATTGTTAACACTTATGGAACTCCAGCCTATTTTGATACATTTGGACCACAGTTAACTTCTCCATACATGGGGGTCGGAGCCTATGGTCTAACTACCATTGCAAAAAATCCAAATTTAAAGCCTGAGCGTAATGACGAATTTGAAGTTGGTTTAGAACTAGAATTATTTAAGAGATTACACTTAAATGCGAGCGCTTATAAATCAACCAATTATGATCTAATCATTCAAGCTCCTGTTGCACCATCTTCTGGATTTCAAAATTATTTTACCAACGGCCCTACAGTTGAAAATAAAGGTTTAGAAGTAGAACTAGGGTATGATATTCTTAAAAATCAAAACTTTAACTGGAGTGTAAACCTCAACTGGGCTAAAAACGTAAATAAGGTAGTTGAAATACAAGACAATCTAAATTTCTCTAGTGAAGGAGGTGATTTCTTTTCGGGAAATGTTGTTCCCGCTATTATTAAAGGACAGCCTTTGGGTGTTTTTTATGGAACAGCTTGGGAAAGAGATATGTCTGGAAATTTAATTATAGGATCTGACGGTTTACCATTAGTATCAGCAGAATCTCAAATTATAGGAAATCCTAATCCTGATTGGTTAGGAGGAATTAGAAATAATTTTAGTTATAAAAATTTGTCATTAAGCTTTTTGTTAGATATACATAAAGGTGGAGACATTTGGAATGGAACATTAGCGAGGTTAAATAGGTTAGGAATGACGCAAGTTTCTGCTGATGACAGATCATCTATGTATACAATACCTGGTGTTACTGAAACAGGTGCTCCTAATACGAAAACAATTAATAACAAACTGTATTATTCAAGCTTTTTAGGAGACGGATCAGGTAGTGCGAATGAACAACAGATGGAAAAAGATATAAATTGGCTTAGACTTAGAGACGTAAGCCTATCGTATAATTTTGGTAAAATTTTATCGAATACCCAAACTCTATCTTTTATAAGAGATGCTCAGGTTACTTTTTCGGCTAGAAACTTATTTTTAATTACTAACTACAAAGGTGTAGACCCTGAAACTTCTATTGCTGGTGCAGGTTCTAATACTAATGGATTTGATTACTTCAATAATCCAGGGACAAGAAGTTATACACTATCATTTAAATTTACTTTTTAATTATGAAAAAAATTATATACATACCTATAATTATTGCCGGATTATTTCTCAATTCTTGTCAGCATGAGCTAGATACATTTAATGATAATCCCAATAATCCTACACAAGTTACATCTCCTAAAACTTTATTTACGGGTACAGAAGTAGGAACAATTAATAATTCAACAGGTAATCTGACAAGACAAATAAGTTTGCTGACTCAGCACACTAATGGTAATCTGTTTCAGTCATTAGATTATACCAATTATTTTTTAACTGAATTGGATAATGAAACAGATTGGTCTAATATTTATAAGACTGGAGTAAATCTTCATCAAATTATTACTCAGTTTGGGGATAAATATCCTTACTATTCAGGTATGGCTAAGATTTTATTAGCCTTAAATATAGGTTATGCAACTGATACGTGGGGAGATGTACCTTTTTCAGAGGCTTTTCAAGGAGTGGATAATTTTTCTCCAAAGTTTGATACTCAGCAAAATGTTATTGCTCAAATTCAAAGTTATCTTGATAGTGCAATAGTAGATTTATCAAAACCTAGTAGTGCTAATTTAGGGCTACCGGCAGGTGATGATATTTTTT
Source organism: Chryseobacterium vietnamense (assembly GCF_031454475.1). Lineage (NCBI taxonomy): Bacteria > Pseudomonadati > Bacteroidota > Flavobacteriia > Flavobacteriales > Weeksellaceae > Chryseobacterium > Chryseobacterium vietnamense. Next base: position 352,095 of record NZ_JAVDQX010000002.1, read on the forward strand.
ATGCAGGAAATATAGACAAATGGAAAAAATTAGCATATGCTATAAAAGCAAGATATGCACTAAGACTTACTCAGCGGGAGGGTAGTACAGTTGCTGCAGAGAAAGCTTTAAATTATTTAAAAAATTCTTTTAGTTCTAAAGATGATAATTTAGTTGCTAATTTTGATGGAGGAAATAATCAAAATCTTTGGTTTGCATTTGATAATCAAAGATCAGGTTACATGTCTATGGGGAAATATTTTATAGATCTTTTAAAAAATAGTAGTGATCCAAGGCTACCTTATTATGCTGCATTAGATGCATCTGGTGGCTATTCTGGATCAGCTCCGGAAGATAGTAACACGGATGCTTCTCCATTTGGAAGCTATTTTGCAGGAAGTGCAAGTACACCAAATATAATATTTAGTTATAGTGAAATTAAATTCATAGAAGCAGAAGCACAATTCAGACTAGGAAATACTGGAGCTGCTCAAACTGCTTTGAAAGCTGCTGTAAGTGCATCTCTGTTAGATGTTACAGGTGTTGATAACCAAGCTTTTGCAACTACAGCTTCAGCCTCAGTAACATTACAGAACATTATTACTCAAAAATACTCTTCCTTGTTTACCACAATGGAGCCTTATAATGATTGGAGACGTACAGGTTTCCCTATATTAGCGCCTAACCAGAATAGCCAATCTAAAAAAATACCATTAAGATTAATAACTCCTAAAGCTGAGAGAACATTAAATAACAATGCAACAGTTGTGAGTGATGTGAGTATACCCGTTTGGTGGGATAACTAAAATTATTAAACTTTTAAGCCGCCTTCGGGCGGTTTTTTTATTTCCGTATATTTGTACTTCAAAATTTTGAAATGAATATTAAAGATATCATAGAGCAAAAACTTTCAGAAATTATTTTAAATGTATATCAGTTAAAAGACATCAAACTGGAAGTTCAGGAAAATAAAACGGAATTTGAGGGTGATTTTACCATTGTTACCTTCCCTTTGGTAAAACAATTGAAAAAAAATCCTGAAAGTATCGGGGTTGAATTAGGTGAAGCTTTAACAGAGCAGACGGAAATTTTTGAAAGCTTTAATGTAGTAAAAGGCTTCCTGAATGTTAAAGTGAAAAACCAATTGTTTGTAGATAACTTAAGATCTGTAAGCAAGAATTTCTCCACTATAGAAAAGAAAAATGCTACAGTAATGGTAGAATATTCGTCACCGAATACCAATAAACCATTGCATTTAGGGCATATCAGAAATAATTTATTAGGATTCTCTGTAGCTCAGATTTTAAAGGAAGCAGGATATGACGTAATCAAAACTCAGATTATCAATGATAGAGGGATTCATATCTGTAAATCCATGCTGGCCTGGGAGAAATTCGGTAAAGGAGAAACTCCTGAAACAACGAATACCAAAGGTGATAAATTTGTAGGAAACTATTATGTAGAATTTGATAAAAACTACAAAAAAGAAATTGCAGAGCTTGTAGAGCAGGGTGTAGGAGAGGAGCAGGCAAAAAAAGAAGCTCCGGTGATGAAGGAAGCTCAGAAAATGCTTCTGGACTGGGAAAATGGAGATGAAACAGTAAGAGCGCTTTGGGCAGAAATGAACTCATGGGTTTATAAAGGATTCAACGAAACCTATAAAAGATTAGGTGTTGATTTTGACCAGGTTCAATATGAAAGCAATACCTATATTTTAGGGAAAGATCTTATTCAGGCAGGTTTGGATAAGGGAGTTCTGTATCAGAAAGAAGACGGCTCTGTTTGGTGTGACCTTACCGATGAAGGACTTGACCAGAAACTGTTACTACGTTCAGACGGTACCTCAGTCTACATGACTCAGGATCTTGGAACAGCAGTTGAACGTTTTAAACAAAACAATATTCAAAAGCTGATTTACACTGTTGGAAATGAACAGGATTACCACTTCCAGGTTTTATTTAAAATCCTGAAAAAACTGGGATATGAATGGGCAGATCAGTTATTCCACCTTTCTTACGGAATGGTAGAGCTTCCTGAAGGTAAAATGAAATCCCGTGAAGGAACTGTAGTTGATGCAGATGACCTGATGCAGGAAATGTATGAAACGGCAAAATCTAAAGCTCAGGAATTAGGAAAATTAGAAACCCTTTCAGATGAAGAGAAAGAAGCATCTTATGAAACGGTAGGATTGGGAGCATTGAAATATTTCATGCTTAAAGTAGATCCTAAGAAAAAAATGCTTTTCAACCCTGCAGAAAGTATTGATTTTAATGGGAATACAGGTCCGTTTATCCAATATACTTATGCACGTATTCAGTCATTATTGTCAAAAGCAGGTGCTTTACAGACAGAAACTGCTGATATTGAATTGAATCAATCTGAAAAAGAATTGATTATGCAACTGACCAACTTTAAAACTATAGTGGCTAAATCTGCAGAAACCTTAAGCCCTGCTTTGGTTGCCAACTATGTTTATGACCTTGTTAAAGCATACAACTCATTTTATCAGAATAATCCGATCCTGAATCAGGAAGATGAAAATGTAAAACAATTCCGTTTAAATATTTCAGATATCACAGCAAAGACGATCAAAAAATCGTTAGAGTTGCTGGGAATCGGAACCGTAAACAGAATGTAAAATAGAAAGCCTCCTGAAAAATTCAGGAGGCTTTTTTGTATATAAATTAATAATCTGGTCTTGCGGGAAATAACCCGAATCTCAAAATCTCGAAACCCGCAACCCGAATCTACGCCTTATCATTACTCTCACCACTCATCTGCTTCAGACTATCCGCATACAGTTTAGCAGGAGTCCATCGTGCATGTTTGGAAAGAATTACTTTGTAGCCTTTTTTGTAGGTATACACTTTGGTGAATTCGGCACCAAAGAATATCAGCATACAAGAATAATTGATCCACATCATAATCAGAATAACAGTTCCGGCAGCACCAAAGGCTGAGGTAGGTTTTACCTGATTAAAATAAAGACTTAATAAAAATTTTCCCAATGTAAATAAAACAGTAGTCAGAAATGCACCTTTCCATACTGGTTTCCAGCTGACCAAAACATCGGGCAGAACTTTAAACATTAAAGCAAATAAAAGCATAACCAGACCGAAACCTACGGCGAAATTCACAGTTTCTACCAGCATATAGGTTTCAAAACCAAAATATTGGGTGATAATCGTATTAAACAGGCTGATCAGAGAAGATAAAATCATGGTGATCATCAGAAGAAATCCCAGAATAAGAATCATTCCCAGGGAATTCGCTCTGTCCAGTAAGAATTTCACTAATGCCTTTTTAGGGGCGGCCTCAACTTCCCAAAGTGTATTTAATGAGTGTTGAAGCTGAAAGAACAGGGTAGTAGAACCAAAAACCAATGATCCTACCCCAACAGCCTTCATAAAAATATTCTTTTTGTCAATAAGAGCACCAGCCAGCATTCCTTCAATACTTTTAGCCACATCCGGACCCATAATACCGCTGATCTGTGAGCTGATCTGCCCACGGATAGCTTCTTCACCAAAGAAATTTCCCAGTACCCAGATAATAATGATCAATAATCCGGGAATGGAAAAGATGGCATAATAGGCAAGACTTGCTGAATCTTTTGATGCAGAAGAATTGTTCCATTCAGTAAATGTATCTTTCAGAACCTCCCAGAAAAATTTAGCATTTTTAATCATATTAAAATGGATATCCAATGGCAATATTTAAAACAAGATTATCTTTTCTCCAGTTAGAGTCTCCGAAATTAATTTTATCGAAGGCCCATCTGTCTCCTTTCTGATAGTAAGGAACTCTCAATGGCATGGCAAGATCCAGTCTTAGAATCAGGATAGAAAAATCCAGTCTCAGACCTACTCCGGCTCCCACCGCAATTTCATTTAAAAAGTCTTTTGAAAACTTTGCTCCCGGTCTGTCTTTGTCGTCGTGAAGCAGCCAGATATTTCCGGCATCTACAAAAACAGCTGCATTTAAAAACTTATAAAGATTGGCGCGGTATTCCGCATTTAATTCCAGTTTGATATCTCCGGACTGGTCAAAATAAGTCCCTGGATCTATCGTTCTAGGGTCAAAACTTCCCGGCCCTAATGTTCTTGCACGGAATGCTCTGATACTGTTACTACCTCCTGAGAAAAACTGCTTGGAGAAAGGAACAAATTCTGAGTTTCCGTATGGATAAGCAATTCCTCCGATAAATCTCGTAGCCAATGAAGACTTTTCCGTGAACTTATGATAGAACCTGAAATCGTTTTCAATTTTTACATACTGGCTGAAAGGAATTCCAAATATTTTCTTTTCCTTATCTTTTTTTACATCTGCTCCGGTAACCAATCCCGTGATATTTCCTGCAAGATCAAGCGTTCCCTTATAATAAACGGTATTGGTCTTGGGAAGCATAGTATTGGTATAGGTATAAGAATAGGTCGGACCGAAAATAAGCTGCTTTGCTACAACTCTTGCCATCGCTGGGTTTGCATCAGCTTTAATTTGGTATTCTTCCGTAACATTTGCCGGGGATACCAATGTAATATCAATCACTTTCAGATCATGTTCTTTTCTTGCATTTTCTTTCCATACATATCCGAATGATCCGGTAAAATTATTAAGGGTATAATATTGTGTTCTGTTCTGGAATTCATATCCCAATGTAATATTTGTTCTGGGAACAAACTCACTGGAAGAATGAAAACGGAACGGTGCCACAATTCTCGGGATGGAAAGCTGTACATTCGTTCCTGCACGGAAAATATTATTGGCATTCTGAGCGCCTCCCATCTGGAAATCAAAAGCTCCGAAGATGGCTGCTTTAAACTGCTCTGCGCCCCTGAAGAAATTTCTATGGGTCCAGTTCAGGTTCAGCTCACTACCTGCATAGTTGGCAGAGTTTGTTCTTCCCAATGCTTCCAGACGAAGCGACTGAACTTGTCTTGGGGTTAACAGATAATACGCATCAAATTTATGGCTTAAAGAGTCAGATACGATAAACTCGTTCTTTACAAATTTGAAGACACCCAGACTGATTAATCGGTTCAGGGTAAGATTGTGGTTGGAACGGTTATAAAGATCTCCTTTTTTGAAATATAAGGCTCTGTCAAAAATCTTTGGTTTGAATTTATGTTGCGGATCAATAACGTAAATGTCGTCGAAACGATATTTGGAAAGAGAATCTTTGTCCATCGGTATACTGTATTTACCATCTTTTACATCCTGAATGTTGTAATTGGGAAATACAATAACATTATCAATACTAAACTGCTGAGTTGCTAGATCCGGCGTATTGTCCTTCAGTTTCACATTAAGTTCAACTTTATGATTTTTGCTCACCGTACTGTCCGCCTGAACAATAATATTATCAGGATGGAAATAATAAAAACCTCTTTCTTTTAACCTGTTGTCAATTCTGTCTCTTTCAGCTTTGATGACATCCAGGTCAAACGGTCTTCCGTTTTTAAGAAGGGTTTTATCCGTAAGGCTTTGGATTTCCTGATTGACCAGTGTAGAATCTTTCTGGAATTTTACACCATCAATCAGATATCTGGAACCTGGCTTTACCGTATAAATAACCTGAGCTTTTTTATTCTTTGAAACCGTATCATAAGAAGCTTTTGCATTGAAGTAGCCTTTGTTTTCAGAATAATTGACAATAATATCTTTATTGAATTCACGGTCTACATCACCTAACAACACAGGTTTTTCACCCACTTTATATTTAAGCCAGTAATTAAAACCTTTATCTTTTTTCGGTTCTTTGGCAATATTATAAAAATACAGCTTTGGGCGCAGTCCTAAAAATGTAGAATTGGGCTTTGGCGTAAGATTGGCTTCTAATGCAGCCTGAAGATCTTTCTTTTCCTTTTTAGAAATTGTATCATTTTCAATCTTTACTTTGGCCCCGGTGTAAAGCATCTGGCCTTCTTTCAAAAACCTTGTATTGCTGCACGAGACCACAGTGGATGCCATTCCGGAAACCAACAGATACTTACAATATATATGGAACTTATTACTCATTATTTAAATTCTACCACTCGATTATTTTGATTCTTTTTCGGCTTCTTGTCTTTAGATTTCTGGAAAATCTCCCGGAATTTGTCATAATCCAATGTAATGATAAATCCAACTCCGGTTTCTATGATCTGCCCCTGAAGAGCTACCTGATATTCATCTTTACGGTAAGCACGCAACATATACCTTCCATCTTTGGAAAGGCTGTAATCTACGGAAACATTACCCGCAATATTGGTCATGTTTTCATTCTGGCGCGCCTGGCCTTCCAGTCCGAAATTACTTCCTACCGTTACTTTGAGACGGTCATTCAATAATTTTTTACTGATGTCAACATTCAGATCGGTTCTTGTATTTTTCTCTCCAGTGGAATAATCTTCTGTAGAATCCAACCCAAAATTAAGATCTACCCCTTTAATCAAACCTGCCGCAAGATTGTTCAGCTGCTGAGAAAGAATTTTACTCACGCTCTGTCTCGCCATGGTCTCTGCAGACATTCCGGCTCCGCTTTCAAAAGGATTTTCTCCGATGAAACGGTTCAGAAGTAATAATGCAAACACTTGCTTATTCAGCTCAGACTCCTGAGTTCTGATTTGGGCAAGCTTCTGATCTACAACATCTTTTACATTGGTAGATACAGAGTTGTTTTTTTCATCTGTAGTAATATCAAAAGTAAGCTGAGGTTTTAATAATTCCCCTTTCATTTTTAATAAAGCATTGAAAGGAACTCTCTGCTTAAACTGATTCAATGTTGAAGCACTTTCTCCACTGATCTGCTGTTCTACAAGGTCAATAGGCGGTGCTTCTGTTTTATAAACTGCGGTAATGTCCATTTGAGCCGTTGTAGGTTCACCGGTCCAGGTGATGGTGCTGCCTTTCTGGATGTCAAATTTACGTTTCAGGAAACTCACCGAAAGATCATAACTACCTTTTTCCACTTCATATACCCCAACCAATGTGGTCTTTCCTGACGGGTCTATTCCTCCGGTTAATTCTGCTTCACCCTGAAGCTGTACGAAATCACCATTGGCTTTATCAATGATAAGCGACAGTTTTGCTTCTTTGCTGACTTCAATATTAACGCTTACATCCATTCCTTTGATACGGCTTTGTGCATTAAGAGAATCTGCTTTGATCGTTTTGTTTAAAACCACCTGATCCTGATCTACAAATTCTACAATACCATCTCTTTCCTGTAAAGTAGGGCTGGATTGAGGAAGAACAAAAGTGAAATCCGTATTGTCTGCCACGCTCAGTCTTCCATCTACTTTTGGAAGATCAAGGTTTCCGCGGATATGAAGTCCGGCATCAATAGCAAGAACACCATACATGATTGCATCATTGGACTTTTCTGAATTGACTACTTTAAAGTCTTTAGCATTCACATTCAGGTTAAAGGCAAAATCTCTGTACGTCTGTGTCAGAACCTGTCCATCTACAACAAGAGCATTTCCGTCTTTATCTTTAATTTTAAATTTATCAAACTCAATTCCCTGGCTCGTAAAATTGATTTCATCACTCAGGTGTCTGAAATCACTTCCGGTTTTGGCAATTTCCAATCCTGCATCATTGAATTTTACTTTTCCTAAAATATTAGGCTTATCAGTAGTTCCGGTGATCTTTAAATTTCCTGAAAGATAACCTTCCGTATTGGTAATTGCATTCATAGAAAACCCTTGAATACTCTTCATCTGAAGCTGGTTGATCGCCATATTCAGATCGAAAGTACTCGTAGAAGTGTTATAATCTCCCAGGATTTTTACATCATTATTATTTCCTGAAAGTGCAATGTCAGCATTTAAAACCTTTGGTGAAGCATTGTTCACTTTTACTGCAAGATTTCCGACTGGACTTCCATAGACGATTAAATCAGAAATATTCAGGTCCGAAGTAAAGGTCATATTTTTAGTCACATCACGAAGCTGTGCGGTTCCGTTAATAGTTCCTCTTGCCAGAACCGTATCTTTTTTAATAAGTTCTGTAATGGTTTCAATCTTGAAATCTTTCAACGAAATATTCAGAGGACTGCTTGGGCTGCTGCTTTCGGACTGAACGGCAATTTCACTGTTTCCATTGGAGAGAATGAAATTATCAGCCAGAATTCCTTTATTGCTGATCTGGATTTTGTTGTTTTCAGCCACATTCCAATCCGTATAGTTGAGTTTTAAGCCATTCGGGTTCAGAGATATTTCTGTAATATCATTCAACGATTTTGCATTTCCGGCAATCAGGAATTGGGTGGCATCTTTTTCGTCTTTTGTGGTAACATTATATCGTATCGTGTTGTCTGCAACATCTCCGTCGATATTGATTTTGTTTAAAGAAAAACTTGAGCTTTTTAATGCGGCAACATTGAGACTGTACTGCAACGCCTGATTTTCATTCGTTACTTTTAAAGCTCCTTTTTCAATGGTATTTTCACCATATAATAACCTTGGAATTTGTCCGTCAATCTCTATTTTCTGAGAATCTGCATCATAATTTCCTGTCAGATTAATTGTTTCAAAATCTTTCAGATCCGGAACAAATTTCCTGATCAGATCATCATTTTTGATTTTTGCAGTAAAGGTAAAATGCTGTCCCGGATCAATTTTCTGGCTTTTATCCGGCTTCTGGAACTGATAATACTGATTCACAGTTTTCGTTAACGCACCAAAAATCTGGGTAAGTTTATATTTGCCTTTCAGCTCCACATCTGCCACCTGAGAATTGAAAACAATCTGGGTAGAATCCTGAGTGGAAGAAGCTTTCAGATTGACTTCCTGTACAGGATATACTTCTTTGGTATCTGAAAATGCAAAATCTTTAAGGTTTAAATATCCGTTCAGATTATTAGGATCCAGACTGGTGAAATCTCCATCAATTTTTCCGGCAATAATCATTGGTTTTTCATAGAAGCCAAGCTTGTTGACATCCAGTTTGATGACTTCTCCATTCACTTTTACCGTAGGATTTTTTTCATCATACACCCCGGAAGCGGTCAGCTGTAAACTGGCATTCGGATCTTTTGAGTCCAGAATAACATGATATGCTCCTTTGTTGATCTTTCCGGTAAGATTCATGTTTTGATAACGGTATCCTTTGTAGACAGCAGAAGCAACATGTCCTTTTAAGTCCGCATTGGCATTTTTAAAATCAAAACTTTCGCCTTTTGCAGAAATCTGTGCGGTGATAGTACCGATATCTTTATTCTGAATAATTTTTCCAACCTGAATTCCCTGCAGATTAGCCTTTATATTATACAGTTCATGATTCTTTCTGCGCATGTCTACCTGTGCGATAACAGCCGCATTCCCCAAAGTAGAGTACAGGTTTAGATCTGTATTCACCACTTTGGTTGTTCCTTTTGCATTTCCTTTGATACTGAAATGGGAAGGAAGGGAAATATTGGAAGGAATTGTATTTTTAGGGACAAGATTGAATATTGTCTTGGCATTGGATGAAAGCTCCCCGATTCTCAGATCATAATATAACTGATCAGGATTCATTGCATTTTTGATCTTTCCGGATGCCATTACCCTCAGCTGATCCAGGCCTGAAACTTTAAGATCCTGAATTAAAAGATCATTCACGCTCCCTTTTACATTGGCGTTTACATTGAGAATAGCGTTAGGATATTTATTAAACGGGACAGTATTTTTCAACGTCGGAACAAGATTCAAAATGTCAGAGAATCCTATTTTTGAATCTTTGATGTTGGCTGAAATCTTTACAGCGCCTAAGTTTGAACTCAGTTGATCGATTGAGTTATAGTTTAAAATAACCTCATCACGCAATAGGGTTTTTGGAGTTTGAAGATAAAGATCTTTCAGGTATGCTTCCTTTTCTGCATACACGAAATCGGTATTGAATTTTTGGATATCCAGTCCTCTGCCTTCTTTGATTTCTGCAGAATTCACTGTTCCTGCAAAGGTGTTGTTTTCCATTTTGAAGCTTCTTACTTCCACATTCATTTTGGAAAAATTAAGGTGGTTGAAGTCCATTCCCTGTTTAGTTGGGGCGATAGCAGTATTGTTATAATTTACCTTTACATCATTCAAAACAAGCTTTCCTAAAAGAAGTTTCATCGCTTTATCCTGATCGGAAACTTTAGAAACTTCAGGTTCTTTGTCCTTTTTCGGATTGGCATTCTGAGCAGGAAGATAAAGATTGGCATCAATATCCGCTCCGGAAAGAAATATATTGGCTACGTTGAAAGCATTATTTTCCAGATCCAGTTTGTTAACCTTTGTGCTCAGCTCTTTGAATATAACTTTTGCGAATGTTTTGGTATTTTCATCACCGTAGTCAATATCAAAATGAGTAAGCTTGATTCCTCTTAACCCAATATTCATGGGCTTCTTTTCATTAAGAGAATCAACTTTTTTCTCTACTTTTTTAGCAACTTCTTCTACAAGTCCCTGCTTTAACTTTAATTTTAATCCGTCAAGATTGATATCATTGACCGCATACTTGTTTTTGCTAAGGTCAAAAGTTTTAACCCTTGTATCGAAAGACTTAAAATAAAGCTGAATATCATTCTTCGACTGTTGGTCATTGAAGGTGACCCCAACATCTTTTAAATTAATTTTATCAAGAGAAATAATGAATGGTTTGGAAGGACTTTCTTCTTTATCACTGGAAGCAAAAGCATCTATAATATAGTCAAAATTGAATCTACCGTCCGGTTTCCGTACCACATTGGCACGTGCTCCCTGCATTTCAACAGACGTAATATCTGCGGTAGAATTAAGAAGCTTCAGCATATGTAACCCTACATCCAGCTTTTTCACGGCCAGAAGCGTATCTACATCCTGTCCTTTGAGATAGAGATTCTCCATAACAAGGCTGTTGGGAAATCCTATATAGACTCTTTCAAGGCTTACAGGAGTTTTGATCTTTTTTTCCAGATAAACAATCAGCTTGTCTTTGATAAAGTTTTGAACGGCAGGAAGCCTTAAGCTTAGGATCAACAGGGTAAGAAGAACCAATATTGAAATAAAGGTTATTGCAATACGCCTTAAAAGTTTTGTGGTGTTGATTTTCAGTTTCAAATGCGATGAGGTTTCTAACAAAGATAATAATACTATTTTATTTGGTCTTTGTTGTGGTACCCTTTTGCGAATGCAAAAATCCTGCCTTGGCTGTCTTTTTATGGAATTTCTAGTTTGTAGTTGTCAAGTGAATAGTTGAATAAGACGGGCCAAGGCAGGGATTGTTATTTTAAAAAACGCCCCCTTTTATCATTTTTTAATGTTGAAAAGGTTAGTTAGCAAAAATGAAAATTCAAATGTTAGTAGTTGTGATGGGGGCGTGGCATGGTTTATATGATAGATAATAATAATTTTAGTTGTTTCCGTTTTCCCATTTCACTTCTTCTCCCTGAGGAGCGGCACCACCTTGTGCTGGTGTGATAGGAGCGGTTTCCTGGTTGATGTGATAAATGTAAGCGGCAATTTTCTCTGCATCTCTTCCTGTGATGGTTCCTTCCTTGATGAAAGGTCTCATGGTAGGATTATTAGGCGAGCCGTTTTCAAGCATCCAGAATACATTTTTAAATAAACTTTTTTCTTTGATATTGATCCAGTGGGTATCGGTAAGGTTTGGACCTATACCTCCTTTTCCACCGTCTCCATGGCAGGTAACGCAATTCGTTTTGAAAAGTTCCTGTCCTTCGGCAATATTATCAGCACTGTATTTTGCAGATTCCAGATTGATCTGAGGAGCAGTTTTCTCATACTCTGCAATAGATGCTAACATGGTTTTTGTTTCTTTGGTGTATTCTGCTTCCGGATGGGCATAATCTGTAAAAGAAAAGGCAAACAGATAGACTGCACAGAAAATACATCCGAACCAGAACAGGCCGATCCACCATTTCGGAAGAGAGTTGTCAAGCTCTGTAATTCCGTCAAAACCGTGGTCAATAAGAATATCTTTTTCTTCTGTAGCGGTTTGTTTTTTGAATGCTGAGTTCCATAATTTTTGGTAATACGGAACTTTTTTTTCTTCCAGATATTGTTTTTTCTGTTCCTCGGATAATCTGTTGAAACTTTCATTTTCCACCAGATCTCCGATAGAGTTCATGATCAGCAATAGGATAGTGGCGATTAATATCAGCGCCCAGAAAAAAGGAGAAGAAAAATATCCTGAATCTCCGGCGAACATTTCAAAGGCCATGACCGTTAAACCTATCGTTGTGGCGATATATATTGAAATGGGGGTTCTCGTTTTCATTGCAGTTTAATTTTAAATATTATTCTACGCTTGCAGTCTGTACCTGTGTTGTTTTAATATCTGTACCTAGTCTTTGCAGGTAAGCGATCATTGCTACAATTTCTCTTTGTTCAAGCGGCACATACGCTGATCCTTTTGCTATTTTTTCTTTGGCCATCTGATCTTTTACATCTGTTGCTTCAGCGTAAATTCTCTGTACAATTGCTTTTGACTGATTATCTGCCCATTGGTTGGCCGAATCTATCTGAGACTTTGTATAAGGAACATCGAAAGCATTTTTCATCAGTTTCATTTTATCAACCATCTGATCGCGGTCCAGTTTATTGGTAATCAGCCATGGGAAACGTGGCATAATAGAACCGGCGGACGTAATTCTTGGGTTATACATATGTTTGAAGTGCCATGAATCCGGGTTTCTTCCTCCTTCTCTATGTAAATCCGGACCTGTTCTTTTAGATCCCCATAAAAATGGCCTGTCGTATACGAATTCTCCAGCCTTGGAATACTGTCCGTTTTTTCCTTCAAATCTTACCACTTCATCACGGAATGGTCTGATCATCTGTGAGTGACAGGAGTTACATCCTTCACGGATATATAAGTCCCTCCCTTCCAGTTCCAGCGGTGTATATGGTTTTACTGCGGTAATTGTCGGAACGCTTTGCTTCAGTGACAGCGTAGGAACAATTTCCACCAATCCACCGATTGCTATGGTAACAAAAGCTAATACAGAAAGCAGAGTAGGAGTTCTTTCCAACCAAAGGTGTACACCTTCGCCTTCTTTTCTTGAAGTGCCGATGTTGGCCAATGCAGGAGCTTCTGCAGGAACTTCTTTCTGGAATGAACCGGCTTTAATCGTTTTGATCACATTAATCACCATTAAAATCGCTCCGGACAGATAAAGCACTCCTCCTAAGAATCTCATTTTAAAGTAAGGAATAATTGCAGTTACTGTATCCAGCCAGTTTTTCCACAATAATGTTCCGTCCGGATTGAATTGTTTCCACATTAATCCCTGAGTAAATCCTGAAATATACATAGGTACGGCGTAGAAGATAATTCCTAATGTTCCCAACCAGAAGTGCCAGTTGGCCAGTTTTTTAGACCAAAGGGATGTTCTCCACATGATCGGAACCAGATAATATACCACTCCGAATGCCATGAAACCATTCCATCCGAGAGCACCTAAGTGTACGTGGCCGATAACCCAGTCGGTATAGTGACCAATTTTATTTAATGATTTTGTTGCCAATAAAGGTCCTTCGAAAGTAGCCATACCATAGCATGTAACCGCTACTACAAAGAATTTAAGAATCGGGTTTTCTCTTACTTTATCCCATGCTCCTCTTAGCGTAAGAAGACCATTCAGCATTCCTCCCCATGACGGTGCAATCAGCATGATAGAGAATCCTGTTCCTACCGCCTGAGCCCATGCAGGTAAAGCTGTATATTGCAGGTGGTGAGGCCCGGCCCAAAGATATACAAAGATCAGCGACCAGAAGTGAATAATAGATAGTTTGTATGAGAATACCGGCCGCTGAGCTGCCTTTGGCATAAAGTAATACATCAGACCTAATACAGGGGTGGTTAATACGAATGCTACTGCATTGTGCCCATACCACCATTGTACTAATGCATCTTTTACACCTGCATATACAGAATAAGATTTCCAGCTTGTGAAAGATAACGGAACTTCAAGATTATTGAAGATGTGAAGCATTGCAACAGCAATCCATGTTGCCAGATAGAACCAGATCGCTACATACAAATGTCTTACTCTTCTCTTAGCAATAGTTCCGAACATATTGATTCCGAAAATGATCCATGAGAAGGCAATTAAGATATCAATAGGCCATTCATGTTCAGCATATTCTTTAGAAGTATTGATTCCCATAAGGAATGTAATAACCACGCTAACAATCATTAACTGCCATGACCAGAAGTGAATCCATGAAAGGGTATCACTGTACATTCTGGTTTTAAGAAGTCTCTGCATACTGTAGTAAGCACCACAGAAAAAAGAGTTACATACGAAAGCAAAAATTACAGCACTGGTATGAAGCATTCTGATTCTTCCGAAGCCCATGGCTCCCTGAGTATTAATCAGCCCCTGAATATTACCTGAAGCTAAGCTTTTAATAGTTGTATCATCCGTACCGAATAAAAATTCAGGCAATTCAGGATAAAAAAGCATCAGTGCAGCTGTAAGCCCCAGCAGAAATCCCACAAGTCCGAATGCGATAGTCGCATAGAGGAATGCTCTGACAATATTATTGTCATAATTAAATTTTTGCGTCTCCATAAATTCCAATAGTGTTTACCGAAGTGATATTTTCTCTGAAAAAAGATGTATTTTTAAGTCTTTTCTATGTTGAAAATAAATATCATGTAACGTGTATAATGTTTTGCCAAAGGTATTTATTAACTTTGTTGGAGGCTAATAGATAATCTTCTAAAATATACCGAAAACTACTAAAACAAAAACGATGAAAGTATGTGGACAAAATATCAGGAAAATACGTAGGAGCAGAGATCTTACACAGGAATACATGGCTTTTGAAATGGGGATTTCCCAAAAGGCGTATTCCGATATTGAGAATTCCAAGGTGAAGATCAATCTGGAAATACTGACTAAAATATCCGATATCTTAGACATCAAGCCATCTGACATCTGTAGTATTTCCCATAAGTGTGGAACTGATGGCTATGAAGATAAATACCAAAATCTCCTGGAATACATGAAAAAAAATGATATTTCAATTCCGAAAGAATTTTTATAGACCTTAATTTCTCAGATAATTTATAAAAGAATGACCGCTTTCAAAAATAGAAAGAGGTCATTTTTTTGATTAAAAAGGGAGGTGAATTATTTACTATTGATAAGGTAAAATACAATCTAAACTACACTTGTCAAGACTGTATTGGTAACTGGATTTAAACTTTATTGATAATGAAGTAAAAAGAAAAGTTGCGGATGAGGTTGAATTCTCAATTTACCCCATAGAATGTGAATTTCTGTGAAAAGTTTTTATATATTTAGCGACCGAATAATTCATTCAATGAGCAACGAAAATAAAACAGGACAAAACGAGACTTTAGTTAGAGGATTAACAAATCGACACATACAATTAATTGCCCTTGGAGGAGCCATAGGAACAGGGTTATTTCTGGGAATTGGGCCCGCTGCCGTACTGGCAGGACCCTCTGTAATCTTAGGCTATGCTTTAGCAGGAATTATTGCCTTTTTTATTATGCGTCAGCTGGGAGAAATGGTAGTTCAGGAACCCGTTTCGGGAAGTTTTAGCTACTTTGCCTACAAATATTGGGGAAATTTTCCGGGATTTGCCTCCGGATGGAACTACTGGATTCTCTATATTCTGGTAAGTATGGCGGAACTTACCGCAATCGGACATTATATTCATTTTTGGTGGCCGGAAATACCACTCTGGGTTTCCAGTTTATTCTTCTTTGTGGTAATCAATGCACTTAACCTCGCTTCCGTAAAGGTGTATGGAGAAACAGAATTCTGGTTTTCCATCATCAAAGTAGTGGCCATTATTGCAATGATTATTTTCGGGGTATATCTTTTAATAAGCGGTACAGGCGGAGAAAAAGCAACGATCACTAACCTTTGGAATGACGGAGGTTTTTTTCCCAAAGGATTATTTAATAAAACAGAGAACGGATATTCAGGATTGTTTGCAGCAATGGCGATGATCATGTTCTCTTTTGGTGGACTTGAGCTTATCGGAATTACAGCGGCAGAAGCAAAGAACCCTGAAAAAACAATTCCGCAGGCTACCAATCAGGTGATCTACAGAATTCTTATTTTCTATGTAGGTGCTTTGGTAATCCTGTTTTCATTAAGCCCATGGAGAGATATTACAGAAGGATCAAGCCCGTTTGTTATGGTGTTTCAGAACCTGAATGGTCTTGAATTCAGCCTTTTTGGTAAAGTAATTCAGTTCAATACATTAATCGCAAATGTTCTTAACCTTATTGTTTTGACTGCTGCTTTATCAGTGTACAACAGTAGTGTATATAGTAACAGCAGAATGCTTTTCGGATTGGCTCAGCAGGGAAATGCTCCAAAATTTCTGAAAAAACTGAACAAAAATTCTGTTCCTACCAATGCGATCATTATATCTTCGTGTTTTGCAGGGATCTGTATTATTATCAATAAACTGGTACCGGAAAAAGCTTTTGAATACCTGATGGCTTTAGTGGTATCCACGTTGATTATCAACTGGCTGATGATATGCTACACCCATTTAAAGTTTAAAAAATCAATAAATGCAGAGGGAGTTCAATCCAAATTTCCATCTATATTTTATCCGATATCCAATTATATCTGTATTGCATTCTTGATCCTGATCTTAGGACTGATGAGCATCACAGGAATGGAAATTCAGGTAATTCTGATTCCGATATGGATTGGCTTTTTGTTCGTGATGTATAAATTGTACAAGCCGAAATAAAAATTTAAAACAGATCTATACATGTTTTGGAGAGGTGAAAATCATTTGATTTTCACCTTTTTTGTTACTAAGAATCTTTTAAGGTACTTTCCAAATAAAGGAACAGATAAAAATCATTGGATGTGTATTTCATATTTTCCTGTATTTTTCGTACATTAGTAAGAGGTTATATTTCAAATTCAGGTGAAAATTATAATCTGTTTGAAATACCTGCGGAGAAGCCGAAAACCGTTACAAAAAAGTAGGCATGACCAAAAAAGACACTTATGGCCAATTTATTTCAAACCCTTACCAATACCGTAAAACATTGGTATATTCCATTAATCTTCGGAATTCTTTTCCTTATCTGTGGTTTTTATGTATTCAGTGTGCCTCTGGCAACCTATGTTACACTCTCCATTTTTTTCAGTGTTTCCTTTTTATTTTCGGGAATTACCGAAATATTTTTTTCCTTACAAAACAGTAAATCCCTGCAGGGCTGGGGCTGGTTTCTTGTAAGCGGATTATTAACAACCGCAATAGGCGTTTACCTAGTTGCAAACCCTCAGATTTCCATGACGGTACTTCCGTTTGTGATTGGATTTACCTTGTTGTTCCGCTCATTTCAATTACTGGGCTTCGCATTTGACCTGAAAAGCATGAGAATAATGAGCTGGGGAAATGTTGCCCTTGCCAGTGTCGGAGGAATTATATTTGCTCTACTGCTGATATTTAATCCGGTATTTACAGGATTATCATTAGTTACTCTTACCGGGGTTGCTTTCATTTTCATGGGAATAGCTTCCATTATGCTGGCTTTAGATCTGCGAAAAATTAAAAAAATTCCAGGAAGGGTAAGCCAGGAATTAAGGGATAAAATTAAGTCTATCCAGGAAGAAATTGATGAACTTAAAAAATAACACATATTTACATTATAAACAAAAAAAGACCTCGTATAGAGGTCTTTTTTTGAATCAAGCATTTATGTCTGAAAATTCAAATTTTGAATAGAACTGGTTCCAGGAGTATTATCACTTATAAAAGATAATTCTTACTTTTTCCAATGCAGTTTTTTAATATCTAAAAGGTTATATTGTTTTTATTTCTTTATTAATTTTAAAGATTGCTTGTCTCCTTTTTTAGTCTCAAACCGGATCATATAATTTCCTTTTTCCACTCTCTGAATATTGATTTTTTCATTGAATATTGAAGAACCACTCTGAATTTTTTTCCCGGACATATCAAAAATACTGTACTCAAAACTTTCATTACCCTGTTTTTTACTTTGTAGGATAATATGATCCCCAGCCGGATTAGGATAAAGGGTAAAAGTATTATTGTGATCTTGAACAGAAACGTCATTCAGTCCCAGAAAACCGCTGTTAAGCTTCGTTAAAAAAGATTTATCACCATGTGTTACACTGCCTCCGGAATAACAAAGCACAAGTGAACCATCATTCAGATTAAACAATTTATGAATATAATCGGCCCTTAACGAAGTCGTAGGAGGTGCTGCCATAAAATATTGAAAGCCCGCACTTGAAGTAGTATAGTCTACAGTTCCGTTAGCATTCAGTCTGGTTACAAATAATTGTGCAATAAGATTCGGGGTACCATTGTACATATTCGTTATACCTCCGGTCACTATTATTTTTGAATTGGGTAATACGGTAATTTGTCCCAATGACAATTGCTTTGCAGTGGTAAAGCTATAATCAGGTGTTCTTCCGTTATTGGAAAATCCGGAAACAGAGGCGCCATCTGAAATCTGAATTTTAGACAAAAAGAAAGTCCCCCCATATATAGTATTTTTACTATGCAGCACTAAGATGGAATTATCAGTATAATTATATTCAAAATTTCTGGCAACAGAACCTTGCGTATCAGGAATAAAAACAGAACCATTAGTACCAAATGTAGAATCGTACGTGCCATCAGGCAGTCTTCTTTCAATGTAAGAGTCTTCAGTGTAAGTTAATGTATTGGTTTTGGTTCCTGCCATTACCAGTTTTCCGTCATTTTGTATGTAGAATTGTTTAGGATAAAACGTAGTAAGCGATAACTTTCCATTGGTGCCGAAATTATTATCAATTACACCATTCTGGTTTACTTTTACCATATAAGAACCCATGTTGGAAACAAGAAGGTAGCTGTTGCCATTCTGATCTACTGCAAAGTCACTTACTGTACCATTTTGACCCACAGATTGAGTCGTAAAACCATTGGTACCAAAGCTGGTGTCCAGAGACCCGTCCAGATTAATTCTGGTTAAAAACCAATCATATAAGCTGTGAGTTGGCGTAGCGTTTACCCTTCCATAGATCAATATTTTATTATTGTTTAAAATCATTCTTTTGACAGATTCACTTTTATCAATGGTACTGGTATCCATATTATGGTATTTTGTTCCAAAAGACGTATCCAGAACCCCGACCTGGTTTACCTTTCTGATGGTGATAGCACCGGTTGATGTTGCAGTAATGAACTGCCCATCCGGAAGCAATACAGCATCAGACATCAAATCGAAATTGTCAAACATACAATAGCCGCCATTTCCAAAGGTAGGATCTAAACTAACGCTTTGTGCATTCAAAAAAATGGTGACAATAGAAAATAATAGGAAATAATGTTTTTTCATAGTTATAGTTTTAAATTGTTTATTCTGATTTTACCCAAAAATAAAAGATAGTAATAAAAACAAAAACCATCCTTAAAAAAGGATGGTTTGTAGACTCACAGGGATTCGAACCCCAGATGACTGAACCAAAATCAGTAGTGTTACCGCTACACCATGAGTCTCTGTTTGTTTTAGTGGTGCAAATTTACAGCTTTTTTCTTTATATACAAGAACTTTTTGAATTTTTTTTTAAATTTACTGTAGAATTTATTTACGGAAAATATGCTGATAGACTTCAATAATCTCAAAATTAATCAATTATCATTCAATACTGAATTTGAAAAGAAAGTGAAAATTTTTCTGGAAGAATGGTTTTCGGAAAAAACAGGAGTAAATGTCCAGACTTCTGGTTCCACCGGGGTACCAAAGATTTTTGAAATTGAAAAAAAGAAAATGGTCAACTCTGCTGTAATGACCTGTAATTTTTTGGGATTAATGGAAGGTGATACCGCATTACTCTGTCTCCCTGTGGAATATATCTCCGGGAAAATGATGATCATTCGTTCTATAGAAAGAAAATTACGATTAAAAATTACCGAGCCATCTTTACAACCTGTTGAAAATCTGGATGAAGAAATAGATTTTTGTGCTATGACTCCTCTTCAGGTAGAAAACTCACTGGAAAAGCTTCACCTGATAAAAAACCTCATCATTGGAGGTGCTGCTGTTTCAGAAAGCCTGAAAAATAAAATTCTGCAGATGAACCTTAGTCCTTCAAACCGTATTTTTGAAACCTATGGAATGTCTGAAACCCTTTCCCATATTGGTTTAAAACAATTGATGCCGGAGCAGGAAGATTATTTCAACGTTTTTGAAAATGTAACGATCTCTTTAGATGGCAGAGGATGCCTGAAGATCTTCGCTCCCAATGTAAATGCTGAAGAACTGCAAACTAATGATTTAGTTGATATTAAGAATGAAAAGCAGTTTAAATTCCTTGGAAGGATTGATAATGTAATAAACTCCGGAGGTGCAAAAATTTTCCCGGAAACCCTTGAAGCTTTAGTTAAAAAAGAACTCACAAACGAAGCCGTGTTTATGGGACTGCCGGATGAAAGTTTGGGCCAGAAATTGATATTAATTATAGAAGGAAATGAATCTGATGAGGTGAAAAGGAAAATTTCAGAAATTCCATTTGAGAAAAATTTCCACAGGCCAAAAGAAATTATTTTCATCAGAGAAATTCCGAGAACTCCCAACGGGAAGGTAAACAGATTAGAATTGTATAAAAACTTAAATAGAGATCTCTAGTTGATTCCTGTATCTCAAAATCTTAAAACAATGAAAGACTTTTCAAAAGAACTCAGCTTCAAAACTTCCCGCAGCAGCGGCGCAGGAGGACAAAACGTCAATAAAGTGGAGACTGCTGTTACCGTACTTTGGAAAGTAGATGCATCAGAATTTTTCAATGAAGATGAAAAAACATTGATTCAGCATAAACTGAAAAACAGAATCAATGCAGAGGGTTTTTTATTCCTTTCAGTTTCGGAAAGCAGAACCCAGCTGATGAATAAAAATAAAGCCATTGAAAAAATACTTGAAATGGTAAACAAATCTCTCATTGTTCCCAAAAAAAGAACGGCCACCAAGCCTTCAAAAGGACAGAAACAAAAAAGACTGGATAACAAGAAAAAGCTTTCAGATAAAAAAGAAAGCAGACGTTTCAGGTTTTAATTGGTTTCTCCGGTAGAAAATTTTATTTTTGCCGGAAACTTTTAAAACCATGATAAAAAAAATAATCTTAATTGGAGTTTTTTCAATCTCCATCATGTCTTTCGCTCAGAAATTTTCTATCAGACCTTCAGTGGGGTACGCATGGAGAACTGCAAAAACAGTTTCCGGACTTAGTAAAGAAGAAAAAGAATATGTAAAAGACCTGAAAAATGGGTTGAACATTGATGTTGCTGCCCATTATGAAGTGAAGAACGGCCTTGCGTTCGGAGTAAAATACTCCAACTACAGTGCGTCCAGTGACGGATTTCTGCTTGGTTATGTAAATGGAACACCAGTATCCGTTCCTGTAACGACAAAAGATCATATTACATTTTTCGGTTTCTCCGGACTTATTTCAAATAATCATCTGGATACAAGACATAAGGTATTTGCAGATGTAGCATTGGGAGTCATGTCTTATACTACAAAAACAGGATCTGTAAAAGGCACAGGAAGTACTTTTGGGGCAGAAGTGGACCTTGGATATCAATATCAGGTAAGCAAGAATTTTATGATAGGACCAAAAGTAGGTTTAAGTGGCGGAACCTTGAGTAAAATGAAGTATAACGGTGTGACTTATAAATTTGATGATGATCAGAAAGAAGGTTTACATAGAGTTTCTTTAAGTGCAGCCGCTACATTCCGTTTTTAAGCAGTATCTTTGTTAGAATTAATAATAATTGATAATGACAGCAACAATCTTTTTATCTGCAGAATACCGCCGGTCAGGATTGCTGCTGTCTTTACTTTATCTACACACAGATTCTTTTCTGAAAAGTTCTAAGGACTTCATTATTTAAGCCCTGTCAGGATCCAAGACAGGGAATCATTCCGACTTTTATATATATTGCTTTTGTGCAGTTTTCCGGAGAAGAAGACTGTCATACGTCTGTATTCTACATTGGATCGTCAGAGAATAACTGCATTTTAATTTAAAAAAATGAAAAATGTCTAATCATATTATTGTAACAACCGGAATTTATGATGCTATAAAAGATACCCTTAGAAGAAAAAAAGTGAGTATCGGAGAAGAGAAAAGATTAACTGAAGAGCTTAGAAATGCAAAGCAAGTGCGGAGAAGAGATCTTCCTGCTGATATTGTAACGGTAGAAAGAAAAGTAACATTAAAAGACCATACCTTAGATTTTGAACACGAGTATATTTTTGTTCCGTCTACCAAAGCAAAACTTAAAAAGAATAAACATTCCATCCTGTCTGATATTGCTCTTGCAGTAGTAGGATATAGAGTAGGAGATGTTATTAACTGGCCTTTCCGAGACGGAGAAAGAAAAATCGAAATCCTGAAAGTGGAAGCCTGGGAAGGATAAATCTTTGAAGAATATTAGTAAGTTGATTGTTAGTGAAAGCGTGGCCCGTATGGGTCGCGCTTTTTTATAGTAATGTGTTGGAAAACGCAAGGGCGCAAAGTTTTTAAATACTAAATAGTTGTAAGACGCAAGGATTTTATCTTCGATAAAATTTTATACTGTATAAGTGATCTCACGTTGATTTTGCAGATCATATAAAAATCTGTGTGATCTGTGAGAAAATGATACCTTCCTCATTTAACAAATGATAAAAAAAGACTTCTCTGTTACACTTTCTTCGGGTGCTTTCGCTGCATTCCGTTTTTAAGTTTTATCTTTGCAAAAATTAAAAAAATGAGCAAACCGATAACTGAATTCATAGAAAAGTATTACCTGCACTTCAACGCAGCTGCATTGGTGGATGCTTCTAAAGGATATGTTGCACATCTTAAAGATGGCGGAAAAATGATGATTACTTTGGCAGGAGCAATGTCTACTGCTGAATTAGGGAAGATTCTTGCTGAAATGATCCGTCAGGGAAAAGTAGATTTCATCTCTTGTACAGGGGCTAACCTTGAAGAAGATTTAATGAACCTTGTAGCACACTCTCACTATGAAAGAGTTCCTCATTATAGAGATTTAACAGCTCAGGATGAGTGGGATCTTTTGGAAAGAGGTCTGAACAGAGTTACAGATACTTGTATCCCTGAAGAAGAAGCTTTCAGAAGATTACAAAAACATATCGTAGAGATCTGGAAAGATGCAGAAGCTAAAGGAGAAAGATATTTCCCTCACGAATTCATGTACAAAATGATCCTTTCAGGAGTATTGGAGCAGTACTACGAAATTCCTAGAGAAAACTCCTGGATGATTGCTGCTGCAGAAGCTAACCTACCAATCGTAGTACCGGGATGGGAAGATTCTACAATGGGTAACATCTTCGCTTCTTACTGCATCAAAGGGGAGCTTAAAGCGACTACAATGAAATCAGGAATCGAATATATGACTTACCTTGCCGATTGGTATACTAAAAATTCAGGAGGAAAAGGAGTTGGGTTCTTCCAGATTGGTGGAGGTATCGCAGGAGATTTTCCTATCTGTGTAGTACCAATGCTATATCAGGATATGGAAATGCATGATATTCCTTTCTGGTCTTATTTCTGCCAGATTTCTGACTCTACAACCTCTTACGGTTCATACTCAGGAGCAGTGCCAAATGAAAAAATCACTTGGGGTAAACTGGATATCACTACACCGAAATTTATCGTTGAAAGTGATGCAACCATCTGTGCACCATTGATGTTCTCTTATATCTTAGAAAACTAAGAACAAAATTCTCAAAAGAGATTACAATACCAGCGCTTCAATTCATTTGAAGCGCTTTTTATTTTTAGGATGTAAAAATAGAATTGTTTTGAAAACTAAAATAATTTGAACCATTAAGATTATTTAAGTTTTAAAGGGTATTAAGAGAAATAGCTAAAGCTATTTTATTTATCCGCATGCTTTACTTTTCATCAAAGATGAAACTTAATGATTCTTCCCATCTTCATTTTTCTTAATGGTTAAAAATTGGTATACAGTATTCCCACAGATACCACGAATTGCACAGATTTTTATAATCTGCAAAATCCGCGTGAGGTACATTAAACTATTTTGTATGAGCCATTTCAAAAGAACCAGCACATTTGCATCTTCCAAAAGATATACATAAGCATTTGTGAAAATCTGTGCAATCTGTGGGAAAATAAAATTAATCCAAAGAATTCACCAGCACAAAATAACGATACGCCAGAATTCCCTTTTCGATCTTGGTCAGATGATTAGGATCTTTAGTACTCAGCTTCGGAAGCACCTTTTTATTAACGGCATTCAACAGCCTGAAAAATGATTTTTTCATATCTTTATCTTTTAATGAAACATCATTGAGATTAAGAGAGTTCAAAAATGATGCAAAAAAAATAGTCTGCTAAAAACAGTTAATTGATATGGACGAAATTTTCAAACAACAGGTCTACGAAGTGGCAAGGCTTATTCCCAAAGGAAGAGTGTCTACGTATGGTGCCATAGCAAAGGCGGTTGGTTATCCTAATCATTCCAGGCATGTGGGAAAAGCAATGGGAGGATGTCCTAAGGATGTTCCTGCTCATCGGGTGATTTCAAGTTCTGGGGTGTTATCTGTTCCGGAATTTCAACCTAAGCTGGAAGCTGAAGGAATCACTGTGGAAAATCTTAGAATAAAGAATTTCAAAAAACTGTTCTGGGATCCGTTGGAGGAATTGTAAATTTCAAAGTATTTTTGTAACGCAAAGTTTTTATTTATAAACTGTAATATTTTTGAGGGAGCAAAGGCAGAATCAATGAAATTGATTCTTTCTAGGCGAATGTATCATTCATCACAAAGCTTCATCAGCGACAAAGTCGCACCTCTTCGCCTCCTGAAATAAAGCATAGGAAAATTAATCCTTTGCGTCAAAAAACTCTCACCTCAAAGCTATACAACAAAAAAAATGTCACTCCATAACTGAATAGGAGTGACACCAATATTTTTAAAGTTTCAACTGTCTTATTTTCTTCCTCTCGGCAGACCTTTCAGTTCTTCTTTAAGCTTTTCGTTTTCTTCTTTTAACAGAGCGATATAGTTTTGTAAGTTTTCAATAATAGCCCCCGGAATATTATCATAGTTATTCTGGTTGGTAATTACACCAGCAGAAGATGACCTGTCATTAAATACAGGGTGATCATTATTGATAATTACCGCAGGTTCGTCTTCTTCATAAATGTCCTCAAAAGGTACATCCAGAAAACGGGCAAGCTTGTCCCATTCATCTTTTACGATCCTTACATCACCACTTTCTTTTCTGCTGTAATTGGATACATCCGTTGCGATAAAGTCCGCTACCTGCTGTTGAGTGTAGCCTTTTTGCTTTCTGATGACGCGTAATTTTTCTTTTTGCATGACCGACATTTTATACAAAAATGGCAAAAAAGCAGAAGCTATACAATAAAAAGTAGAAAAAAATATGTGATAAAGAATAAGATTAAAGATAAAAGGAAGCCAGACTTAAAAACACAAATATTATCCTATGTAATTGTTGAAAATTTTCTTCGTACTAGCCATTTATTTCGCAATAACTTCCGATTGATCAAAGATTGTGGGTAAGAGTAGGTATTTAAACCTATAAGGTTTTTATTCATTATGAAAATTTAATGAACAAGAACATTTCGACTTCGCTCAATATTAGATTTTCAGCAAGGATGGGAGCTTAATCTTTATTAAAATATTCCCGCAGATCACACGAATTGCACAGATTTTTATCATCTGCGTAATCAGCAAATCAGCGAGATAAAGAATAAAAACACAGCCTGCAGTTTTATCGGGGATAAAATCCTTGAGCCTTACAATACATAGTATTCAAAAAAATAGTGCCTCTGCGTTTTTCCAACCTTTCTTCAGATAAAAAAAGACTGCTTCAAAATGAAACAGTCTTTTTTATATTATTTTTCCAGTTGCTTATAGCTTCTCTGTATAAAATCTGTCAGGTCTTTTCCTTTCAGTAAGTTTTGTGAAAGCTTGGCAAGATCCAGCGCATATTTGATTAAGTTTTCTTTCTCTTCAGTATTCTCAGTTTTTAAGATCTGATTGGAAAGCTCGCTGTTGGAGTTCACCACAAGATTGTACATCTCCGGGAAACCGCCCATTCCAAACATGCCGCCTCCACCTGTAGCCTGCATTTCCTTCATTCTTCTCATGAATTCCGGCTGGGTAATGGTGAACGGAGCATCATTGCTGTCAAGGTCTTCAAGCTGAACCGTAAATTTAGAATCCTGAATAGCTTCTTCTACGTTCTTTTTCAATGACTCTTTTTCCGTTTCATTCAGTTTTGAAATTACCGGCTCGTCTTTTTTGATAAGGTTATTAACATGATCAGCATCTACTCTTGCAAATGAAATATTTTCTTTTGAAGTTTCCAGTTTCTGAATCACGTGTGAAATGATAGGAGAGTCTAATAACAGAACTTCATATCCTTTATCTCTTGCAGACTGGATGTAGCTGTGCTGCTCATCAGCATTGGTAGCATACAATACAACCAGTTTGTTATCTTTATCGGTTTGGCTTGGCTTTATTTTTTCTACCAGTTCATCCCAAAGGAAATATTTACCGTCGGTTGTAGGATACAATGTGAATTTGTCTGCCTTTTCAGCAAATTTCTCTTCAGTAATGATTCCGTACTCGATTACGATTTTAATGTCGTTCCATTTTTTCTCATAGTCTTCACGGTTTTCATTGATTAAAGAAGCCATTTTGTCGGCTACTTTTTTCGTGATGTAAGATGAAATTTTCTTTACCGCACCATCTGCCTGAAGATAAGAACGGGAAACGTTCAATGGAATATCCGGAGAATCAATAACTCCTCTCAGAAGCATCAGGAAGTCCGGAACGATCCCTTTTACTTCATCCGTTACGAATACCTGGTTTTGATATAATTGAATTTTATCTTTGTCGATATTCAGGTTGTTGCTCAACTTAGGAAAGAACAGAATTCCGGTAAGATTGAAAGGATAATCAACATTCAGGTGGATGTTGAATAATGGTTCTTCAAACTGCATTGGATACAGTTCATGATAGAACTTCATATAATCCTCATTGGTTAGTTCGCTTGGAGCGATTGTCCATGCTGGTACCGGATTGTTGATAATATTGTCTACCTCTTCCGTTTCAGCTACCGCATCCTCCGGAGCATCTTCCGGTAATGGAAGTGTATGTGTTTTTGTCCCGAATTTAATCGGAACAGGCATAAATTTGTTATACTTTAATAACAGTTCACGGATTTTTGTTTCTTCTAAAAACTCTACCGAATCTTCAGCAATATGAAGAATAATTTCTGTTCCTCTGTCAGTTTTATCGGTAGTTTCCTCAAGTGTAAATTCCGGACTTCCGTCACAAATCCAACGTACTGCCGGCTCATCTTTATAAGATTTTGTAAGAATTTCTACCTTTTCTGCCACCATAAATGCAGAGTAAAATCCAAGACCGAAATGTCCGATAATCCCTGAATCTTTAGCAGAATCCTTATATTTTTCCAGAAACTCTTCAGCTCCTGAGAAAGCAACCTGGTTGATGTATTTTTCAACTTCTTCAGCCGTCATCCCAATACCCTGGTCAATGATGCGTAAAGTTTTCTGGTCTTTATCAATTTTAACTTCAAGTTTCGGATTTCCGTACTCTACTTTTGCTTCACCAATGCTTGTTAAATGTTTTAATTTTAAAGTAGCATCAGTAGCATTGGAAATCAATTCTCTTAAGAATATTTCGTGGTCACTGTAAAGAAATTTTTTAATAAGGGGGAAAATGTTTTCCACAGATACATTAATATTTCCTTTAGTCATCATATTTTATATTTTAATTGTTCAAAATACTTCTCAAAAAAAATACCATGAAGAAGAAAGTGACAGAATGACATTTTTTCAACCTGATGTGGTCTTGTCGTATGATTTTGTCAAAGAAATATCTTACTTTTAATTCTTAAAATATTTTAAAAATGAAGTTGAAATGTACAGTTTTTATTCTGCTCATCATGGCCTCCTGGGTATATGGACAGAAGAAGCCTTTAGATCACTCTGTTTATGACAGTTGGCAGAATATAGGATCAAGAAAAATCTCAAATGATGGAAAATGGATTGCCTATTCGGTAGATGCTCAGGAAGGAAATTCTGAGCTTTCTTTATATTCCGTTAAAAATAAGACCACAAAAAAGTTTGAAAGAGCTGCAAAAGTGGACTTTACCAATGATTCCAGGTTTGCTGTTTTTCAGATCCGTCCGCAGTATAAAGATATAAAAGCAGTAAAAGATAAAAAACTGAAGAAAAATAAATTAACGAAAGACAGCCTTGCTATCGTTGATTTCTTCAATGATAAAACAGAGAAGATTCCTAATGTAAAAGGATTTAAAATTCCTGAAAAGGAAGGCTCCTACATTGCTTATCTTCTTGAAAATACAAAGGATAAATCTGCAGATGACAATGCTGATAAAGATGATGGAGACGAAAACAAAGATGAAGACAAAAATGTAAAACCATTACAATTGGTAGTACGAAATTTATTGGATGGAAAAAGTACAACCTATGATAATGTGGTACGTTATGAGTTCAGTAAAAATGGGAAGCAGCTTGTTTTTGTGACAAAAAAGCCAGACGAGAAAAAAGATAAGAAAGAAGGGAAAGATTCAGCAGATGAAAAATCTGCAGATAAAAAAGATACAGACAAGTCAAAGCCGAAAAAATATGCATTTCAAACCGTGCAGGTAGTTGATCTGCAAAAAGGAACTGTAAATAAAATTTCTGAAATGGAAGGCGATTTTTCGCAGTTGTCTTTTGATGAAGAAGGAAGTCAATTGGCTTATGTGGGAACTTCTTCTGCACAGAATGACCTGGTAAAACTGTATCAGCTGTATTACTTTAATTTTAAAGGAAACAAAAAAGAAATTGTTACCAATGAAAATGCTCAGATGAAAAAGAATTGGGTGATTTCTGAAAATCGGTTGCCTTTGTTCAGTAAAAATGGGAAACAGCTGTATTTCGGTGTTGCTCCCAAACCTGTTGCAAAAGATACAGCAATGATTGCGAATGACCATGCTGTAGTAGATGTGTGGAACTATAGAGATGATTATCTGCAAACGGTACAGCTAAAAGAATTGAAAAATGACCTGAAGAAATCATATGCTGCAGTAATGCAAACAGAAAAACCGGATTTCTTCAGAAATATTGATGGAGAAGACTTGGACACTTTACGTTTGGTAAATGAAGGGAATGCTGAATTTGCACTTGGTATTACAAGCTTAAACAACCGTATTTCTTCACAATGGGAAGGCGCTACAAAGAAAACGTATTTCCTGATTGATAATAAAACGGGAGACAGAACTGAAATTATTCAAAATCTGAATGGAGCAGCAGCTGTATCTCCGCTTGGTAAATTTGTCGTAATCTTTGACAGAGAAAAAGGAAAGTGGCTGAGTTATAATGTAAAAACAAGGCAAACCCTTCCATTAAATACCAGCCTACCTGTTTCCTTCGTTGATGAGGAATTTGATATGCCGGATTTTCCAAATTCTTATGGTATTGCATCCTGGACCGATAATGATGAATCTGTGATTATCAGAGACCGTTATGATCTTTGGGAGTTTTTCCTGAACGGTTCAAAAAAGCCGAGAAATATTACCAATGGATTCGGACGTAAACATAAAATAACATTTGATACTTACGATCTGGATAAAGATATTAAAAGCTTAAACAGAAAATCAGCCATTTATTTATCAGCATTTGATAATACATCCAAGGCGAACGGAATTTTTAAAACATCCATTCACTCAAACACTGACCCTGTAAAAATTCAAATGGAAAATGTATGGGGGTATCGAACTCTTCAAAAAGCAAAGAATGCTGAGAAATATATTTTGGTAAAGGAATCATACACAGATTCACCCAATGTTTTTGCAACATCAGATTTCTCAGAACAGCAAAAACTGAGCAATACCAATCCACAGCAAAATCAATATAACTGGGGAACAGATGAATTGGTAAACTGGACTACACCCAAAGGAAATACTTCTACAGGAGTTTTATACAAACCGGAAGATTTCAATCCGAATAAAAAATATCCGATGATTGTTTATTTCTACGAGAAACTTTCGGATAATTTAAACCGTTATGTAGCACCTGCTCCCACACCTTCAAGATTAAATATTTCTTATTTTGTGAGTAACGGATATCTGGTTTTTACTCCTGATATTTCTTACACGGATGGTTTCCCGGGAGAATCTGCCATGGAATACATTAATTCCGGAGTTGAAAAGCTAAAGCAAAATTCCTGGGTGGATGGTACTAAAATAGGAATTCAGGGACAAAGTTGGGGAGGTTACCAGGTAGCCTATCTTATTGCACACACGAATATGTATGCCGCAGCATGGAGTGGTGCTCCTGTTGTCAACATGACTTCTGCCTATGGAGGAATCCGATGGACTTCCGGAATGAACAGACAGTTCCAGTATGAAAAATCGCAGAGCAGGCTAGGAAAGAATCTGTGGGATGCTCCGGATCTTTATATTAAGAACTCTCCGCTCTTTACCATTAATCAGGTAAAAACTCCGGTAGTTATTATGAGTAATGATAAAGATGGAGCAGTGCCCTGGTATCAGGGAATTGAAATGTTTACCGCATTACGCCGTCTCGGAAAACCCGTATGGCTTCTGAATTATAATGGTGATGATCATAACCTTATAAAACGCCAGAACAGAAAAGATATTCAAATCCGCGAACAGCAGTTTTTTGATTATTATCTTAAAGGGGCAAAAGCTCCGGTCTGGATGACAAAAGGCATCCCGGCAACCCAAAAAGGAAAAGATTGGGGATTTGAGCTGACAGATGATAAGCCTAATTAATAAAATTCCGGCGGAGCCAAAGGCTCCGCCGGAATTTTTTATTATAAAAGCAATGAAAAAGAAACTGACACAATGGCATTTTTTTTATGATGGGCCTGTTCAGCACTTTTATTATATTTACTGCCAATTATAAATAACAGTATGGGAATCTTTGATTTTTTTAAGAAGAAAAATAACAGTCAGGAAAATGTAAGCACTCCGGTTCAGGAAATGGAAATGCCGGAAGAAAAAATAGTAGAGGAAGTGGCGGAAGAAGTTGTGGAAACAATACCGGAAATCCCTTCGCAGCCGGTAGAAGAGCCGAAAGTAAGTGAAGAATATGAAAAAATCAGGATTTATAATGATTATATCGTGTATTCTATAGCCCTTCAGCTAAGAGGTGAGTATACGCCTCTTTCAGCTTTTGAAAAAGAAAACGGTGAGGTAGAAGGCTTTGCATATATGGTTACTGAAGATGCTTATGCACTTTCTCCACAGCAGGCAATTGCAAAAATGGAAGAAAAGTTTGAAAGTGAGCTTCTGGAAGGTAAGATTAAATCGTATATGATCCTGTATCATTCTCAGTTTGATCATAACGGTAATCACACTCCGGCCATGCAGGAAGGGGAGTTCAAGGGAATTTCTCTTGCTTATCACTTTGCTGGTGATCAGAAGAAGAAAACAGGGTTGCCTTATATTTTCGAAAACCAGAATATTACTTATAAAGGTTTCGCAGAGTTTTCTCATGAAGAAAATAATGCAATTATGAATCATCAGTTGATTGAGGGACAAAATTATTTCCAGAATACAGAAGGAATTGCAGCGCCTGAAACGACTAATGAAGCAGGAATCATCATCAGAAAATCGAATGTTCATAACCTGATGAATACATGGAGTGGAATTTTTGGTCATCAGAATTTCCAGACTAAAGATTACGGTCAGTATCTTAATGCTATTTTGACACAGTCTGAATCTTCTGATCCATCAGTTGATATGAAGAGCAAAACAGAATTTGATGGGGTAACATTTAAAACTACTTTAACGGAGGAATTAAGCATTATCATTCCGGAAGTAAAAACTGATTATACTCTGGATTTTGAAACAAGATCCATCAGAGAATGGGAAAATGCCTTGGATTTACAGGCGATTGTAGCAGGACCTGCCAGAGAAACTTTTGGGGTTTGGTTCTTTGCGACAGATTATGCTGAAAACAAAAATACCTACATGACACAGCCTCATCTGAAGGTAAATGTCAGTGGAATTGTATTCATCCTTGACGTTCACACGAACACGGATTTACCTGATGGTACTAAAATGAGTGACGATTTCACTACCTATGCACCAAGTCAGGATCTTCCTAATTATGCATGCTTTGACTTTATTGCTCAGCTTGTAGACTTTAAAGAAACTGAATTGCTTGAAGATAAAAGTGTTAAAGGATATATTTTGAAACTGAAGCTCATCACCCATGAAGAGAATGAAGATTTCTTTACCATTGATGCTTTTGTGAACAAAGAGAATATGAGAATGGAAACGCTTACAAAAGGAATGAAGGTAACCGGAGCTCTTCAGCTTCAAGGTAAAATTGCCGGATAATTTTTAAAACATAAAATTCAAGAGGTTGTTCTACGGAATAACCTCTTTTAATTATGAGATCCGAAAGTTGGTTCCAGGGATGCAAAGCGTTGCGGCTTTGTCGCTGATTAAGTTTTGGGATTATACATTTGCTTAAAAGGGGCAATGAAATTGATTCCACCTTTGCTCCCTCTAAAATTATACCATGAATAAATAAAAACTTTGCGTTTTAAAAAATATTTGAAACAAAAAAGGCAGTCCTAGACTGCCTTTTCTATATTTTTCTGAAAAATTATTTGTTTTTCATTTCTTCCTTGATCTTACCTTCCAATTCTTCAGCAAGATCCGGATTGTCTCTTAAAACATCTTTTACAGCATCACGTCCCTGACCTAGTTTAGTCTCTTCGTAGCTGAACCAAGACCCGCTTTTCTTTACGATTCCCATATCTACTGCAGTATCAAGAATTTCTCCTACTTTAGAAACTCCTTCACCATACATGATATCGAATTCTGCCTGCTTGAAAGGAGGTGCTACTTTGTTTTTCACAATTTTCACTTTCACACGGCTACCGATAGCTTCATCACCTTGTTTGATAGGTGCACTTGCTTTTCTGATATCAATTCTTACAGAAGCATAGAACTTCAAAGCATTACCTCCGGTAGTCGTTTCAGGGTTTCCGAACATAACACCAATCTTTTCTCTCAACTGGTTGATGAAAATCACTGTACATTTTGTTCTTGAAATAGTAGCTGTAAGCTTTCTCAATGCCTGAGACATTAATCTTGCATGAAGACCCATTTTAGAATCTCCCATTTCACCTTCAATTTCTGCTTTTGGGGTAAGAGCAGCCACAGAGTCAATGACAACGATATCAATAGCTCCTGAACGGATAAGGTTATCTGCAATTTCTAAAGCTTGCTCACCGTTGTCTGGCTGAGAAATGATCAGGTTTTCAAGATCAATTCCTAATTTTGCAGCATAAGTTCTGTCGAAAGCGTGTTCTGCATCAATAAATGCTGCAATACCACCTGCTTTTTGAGCCTCAGCAATAGCATGAAGGGTTAATGTTGTTTTACCTGAAGATTCCGGACCATATATTTCAATGATTCTTCCTTTTGGATATCCGCCAATACCTAAGGCAATATCCAAACCTAAAGAACCGGAAGGAATTACTTCAATAGTATTGTCTATAGATTCATCACCTAAAGTCATTACTGTTCCCTTTCCATATGTTTTATCTAGCTTGTCAAGCACTAAAGCAAGTGCTTTTTTCTTATCGTCAATGTTACTCATCTCTATTAAAATAATTTCTCAAAAATACATAATTTATATATCAAAAACTAATATTATTTGTCTCTGAAAGCTGTTTTTAGAGTTAAAAAATGATAAAATTTTATAAGTGATCTCCTTCATAACGAAGCAGATGCATAATGTGGTATGGGTGATGGAAAAAATTGCGATCTATTAGGTAGGTTGGGATGCTGGAAGCTGGAAGAAAGGAGTTATTGATGTCCGTAAAATATATTGAACTTAGCTATTACTTTTACTAAGTGAGATTTATAGTCCAATATAAACTTCCAGCCTCCAACTTCCGGCTTCCTGACTTATTACCTTAATGAAAATTTGAGTTTTTAGTGATGGCAAGATAATCTTCCAGTACTTTCATCTGGTCCTTATTTCCTCTTTGTATTCTGACATTGCGGCTTACAAGACTGTCATAAATTTTGTTGAAAAGTATTTTAGATTTTGGAAACAGATTTCTGAAAGGAACTTCCGGAATTTGTAATCTTTTACACACCTCGTCATCCAACAAAAACCAGGTGCAGCAGACGTGTAGATATTTCAAATTTTTTCTTTGAAATTCATATTTTAAAATAGGATTTTCCAATGATTCATCCAGCAGAGAATGAGCCAGAAGAACAGAATCTTTATCCGAAGGCGGCTGAACAGAAGTCCATAAATAAAAATATTCCGTTGCCTGTTTCTTATCATCAGGAAGAAGCTGCTCCGGAATTCCCAAAAGATAACCTACATATTTCCAGAGATGAAAAATTCCCTGTTCCTCTTCAACAGAAAAACTATTTCCTAATTTTTTAAGGCTATGAAGGAATACCAGACTGAACCCGATATATGTTGCCATCATGTCCCATGAATTGATAGGTTCTCCCCAGTTTTCTGTATCCCAGTCTTTATAATGTTTTTTAATAGAAAGTCTTGCGTAAGAATGAATCAGACGGGTTTTTATAGCAAATTCATACCCTTTTGCATGAACTTCCAGTGCATTGTAGCGGGTGGCATTCACCCAGAAATCCAATGTTTCTGAAAGACGTTTCACAGCACCTTTCTTCAATGCTTCTGTAACAATAAGCGGTTTGTTGAGGTAAGCATAATCGTAACCACCGATCAGACAATAATCTCTCAGCGAGATCAGAGAATCGAGGTTGCTTCTCATACAAAGTTCAACTCCGCTTTTGAGAAGGTTATAATCCAGCCATTGAGGAACTTTTTGGGTCTGACGGAACAATTTTTTTACACTTTCAGGAACATCATCAGTTTCCGAAACCCCGTTTCTGATGTATTGCTCGATTTCTTTCGAAGCTTCATGAAATTTTTTAGTGAAATAAACATCTCTTACCACCTCGTCACCGGTTTCATCCACATGATGAAAATAGGGCGCAAATTTTTCAAAATGCTCAAAACTCACTTCAGCTCCGGAAAATTCAATAAGCTGTTTTCCGTTGCCATGTTCCCAAAAGTCTCTGAAGTGGGGAGCGTCTTTAAAACGGGGTTGTATCATGTTCATTCCTTTACCTATAAAAATACAAGTTTTATGCTGAAATGTTTTGGTGAGATTTGTCAGCTATCCAAGAAGAACTTTCTTGAAAATACCACAAACGGGTAATTTACTTGTGTTTATATAATTTGAAACTTTGTGTAAAACAAAACTAATAACCATGGAAGCTCAGAGTTTAAAATGGCTTTCAGAATTTTAACTAAAAGATTAATCTAAAAAATATATAATCATGAAAACAAAAATTTTATTATTGTTACTGTTTTGTTCAGGGTTGGCTTTTAGTCAAGTCACAATTAAAGAAAATGAAATTATGATAGATGTTGATTCGAATGTAAAATCATTTGAAACAGTTATTGAATATATTAAGGAAAATCATGGTAAAAATAAGTATAATATTATTGCACCCAATCCCAAAGGCTATAGTATTTCAATTAAAAAAAATGCTAATATGCAACCTGTATTACAATTTGATAAAGCAGAATCAAATAAAGGTGTTAAGATTAATAAAGATAAAGTCGGGGAGATTACCTTTAAACGTAATACAGAACTGACAATTACAATTACTACTACTGATAAAGATCCTGTAGAAAAAGTTTACAAGATAAAAACTCAGACTGATTGGATGTGGACTACAACATTTGGTGCCAATGCGATTTTTTATACCAATCATAATCGATTTATTTCACAGACTGACAACGGATTACAAAAAGTAACCGAGATCCAGAGTAATAAGACGATAGAACTTATGCCCACAGTTATGTTTAATTTCATGGATTATCAGGATACTATTTCTTATGGATTTACAGGAGGTTTGGGAATTAATTTTGAAGAAATTGCTGTTTTTGCAGGTCTGTCTTTAGGAATAGGACAGAATATTATTTTGACAGGAGGTGTTGGTGTTCATAAGCAGACTCTGCCCAATGCCAATTACTTTATAGGACAAACGATTGATAGTTCTGTAACCAATGATAATTTAAATGAATCGCAATATCGTATTAACCCTTTTATTGGAATTTCTTTTCGATTAGATAAAAATCCATTTAAAAAATAAAATAACAAAAAAACCTTCCCATCGGGAAGGTTTTATATTACTTATTGCTTATCGCTCATTACTAATTATAAAGAAGTGGCTTGTACAGGCATATTCACTACAGAAATTTTACTTGGAAGAATAGTGTACAGAGTCATATTTTATATTTTGAATTCATTTCTGTATTCTATCAATATTGATCAGGTCCATGATAGCCAAATAATTCAAATATATAAAAACCTAAAATCAAAGCATAAATTACAGATAATATGGTGATGGTTAATACCGCAATATTATTTCTACTTTGTTTAGTGAAAAATTTTATAAAACCGTAAGAGATTATTCCCAGACCTATAGCAAAAATATAAAAGATGCGACCGGAATATATGATTTGTAACCCCCATAGTATTCCACCAATAGTTCCACCGATAATTCCTCCTAAGATACTTCCAATGATGGTGCTGGGTTTAATTTCTAAATCCCTTTTTGTTGCTTCTACTTCTGTAGAAGTATTTTCTATGATTTGTTGTATTTCATCTGAGGCTAAGACTTCTGAAGTCAAAGCGTAATTGATGTCATTTTTTGTCAGTCCATTTAAATACAATTCCGCAGCAGTATTCTTTATCCTTGATTTTTCCATTTCCTTTGCTACAATTTTATCATACCGATCGGTAAGAGATCGTATTCCACCTTTTTTTTCTATGACAATATCTATGGCTTGTTTGGCATCATCTGTATATTTATTTTTATTTAAATAGACTTCCATTAATTCCGGATCAGAATACTGAGAATATCTTTCAATAAGTTCATTGAGCATGGTTTAAATTTTAGGAGTTAATTTAAACAAAAAAACCTTCCCATCGGGAAGGTTTTTATATTGCTTATTGCTTATCGCTCATTACTTATTATAAAGAAGCAGCATGTACAAGCATATCCACTAACTTGTTAGAGTAACCCATTTCGTTGTCATACCAAGAAACAAGTTTCACGAAGTTAGGAGAAAGCATGATACCGGCATCTTTGTCGAAAATAGAAGTTCTCTTATCTCCAACGAAGTCCTGAGATACTACAGCTTCTTCAGTATATCCTAGGATACCTTTCAATTCACCTTCAGAAGCAGCTTTGATTACTGAACAGATTTCTTCATAAGAAGCAGCCTTTTCAATTCTCACTGTTAAATCTACTACAGAAACATCAACAGTTGGTACTCTGAAAGACATACCTGTTAATTTTCCGTTTAATGAAGGGATTACTTT
This sequence comes from Chryseobacterium vietnamense, assembly GCF_031454475.1. Classification (NCBI taxonomy): domain Bacteria; kingdom Pseudomonadati; phylum Bacteroidota; class Flavobacteriia; order Flavobacteriales; family Weeksellaceae; genus Chryseobacterium; species Chryseobacterium vietnamense. Next base: position 389,523 of record NZ_JAVDQX010000002.1, read on the forward strand.
TCCTACCGCTTTAGCAGCACCTGTAGAAGAAGGAATGATGTTGTTCAGAGCAGCTCTACCACCTCTCCAGTCTTTCATTGAAGGACCGTCAACAGTTTTCTGAGTAGCTGTTGTAGCGTGTACAGTGGTCATTAAACCTTCTACGATTCCGAAGTTATCGTGGATTACTTTAGCTAAAGGAGCTAAACAGTTTGTAGTACAAGAAGCGTTTGATAAAATTTTGATATCATCAGTAAGTTCCTTGTGGTTTACACCCATTACAAACATTGGAGTATCATCTTTAGAAGGAGCAGAAAGAATTACTTTCTTAGCACCTGCTGTAATATGTTTTGCAGCGCTTTCTTTATCCAGGAATAAACCAGTTGATTCTACTACGTAATCTGCACCGATTTCATTCCATTTTAGGTTGCTTGGATCTTTTTCAGCAGTTACTCTGATTCTTTTCCCGTTTACTACAAGATCGTTTCCTTCTACAGAAACCTCACCTGGGAAAATACCGTGTACAGAGTCATATTTTAACATGTAAGCCATGTATTCTGCATTGATTAGGTCATTGATTCCTACAACTTCAATGTTGTCTCTTTCAGTCATTGCTCTGAAAACAAGACGTCCAATTCTACCAAAACCGTTGATACCTACTTTAATTGTTGACATAATAGTTTGTTTTTATTAGATTATAAAAATAATTAGATTGCTAAAATTTCTGAAATCAGTAAAAGATCTTTATTGATTTCATTATGCTTTTTAATGGCTTCTTCAATCGGCGTATACGTCAGATCATTGGAACGCATTCCTGCCATTACATTGGTTTGTCCTTCCATAAGTCCTGTTACAGCACCATAACCAAGTCTGCTTGCCAAAACACGGTCTGCACAGCTTGGAGAACCTCCTCTCTGCATATGTCCCAGAATAGCTACACGGATGTCATAATCAGGGAAGGTCTGTTTGGTTTTTTCTGCAAGTTCGTAAACATTGGCTAGCTTTTCACCTTCCGCTACCACAACAATACTGGACGATTTTCCTGTTTTCTCAGCATTTCTGAATTTTGTGAAAAGCTCATCGATACTGTCTTTTTTCTCAGGAATTAGAATATCCAGTGCTCCGGCAGCCAATCCACTGTTTAAAGCAATAAAACCAGCATCACGACCCATTACTTCCACAAAGAAAACTCTGTTGTGAGAAGTTGCCGTGTCACGGATCTTATCAATGGCATCCATTGCAGTATTCAATGCCGTGTCGTATCCGATGGTATTATCAGTTCCGAAAATATCATTATCGATCGTTCCCGGGATACCGATTACTCTGATTCCGAACTCTTCATTAAAGATTTTGGCACCGGTAAAGGTTCCGTCTCCTCCAATACAAACCAATCCGTCAATTCCCAGCTTTACACAATTGTCGTAAGCTTTCTGACGGCCTTCTTTTGTTCTGAACTCAGCGGATCTGGCAGATTTTAGAATCGTTCCACCCTGGTTGATTATATTTTTTACGGAACGAGCTCCCATTTTCAGGAAATCATCATTGATAAGGCCGTTGTAGCCTTCTCTCACCCCATAGCATTCGATATCATAGTAGTTGGCGGTTCTTACTACCGCTCTTAACGCCGCATTCATACCCGGAGAGTCACCTCCTGAAGTAAGAACTGCAATTTTTTTTACAGCACTCTCTTTCATCAAGTAAAAAATTTCGAACACAAATTTACAAAAACAAGTTCAGATAATCGTAGTAAGTTTCCAATAGTTTTGAATATAAATTATTAAAAGCTTCTGAAGTTTGTAGGTTTAAAAAAATATCGCGCAGTTTTTGTTTCCGAAGCATTCACATCAAGGTCGTACCAAGGCGTAAAATAGGGATTAAACGGATTTGAAAGCACATGAATCGATTGTGCCGGAGTGAATCCTTCACTTAATAAGAATAATCTTTTTCCTTCTTTATTCCGGCAGACACCGGAAATAAAAACAATATGGCCGGGACTTCCCGGTGTAATCAGTATATCTCCTGTCTTCAGATCTGAATTTTTAGTAACCGGTTTTGTTTCTTTATTTAATGAAATCGTTCCTGCATAATTAAAAATGACATCCAGATAATTTCTGAAACTCTGATAAGAATCATCAGAAGCTGCGGCTTTTCTGAAGCTCACAGAATTTCCGCTGACAAAAGCTCTTGTTCCGTTTTTATAATCATTCCAGCCGAAAAGATCACCACTGGTGAAATGAAATTTAATTTCGTTAAATTTTTTCGCTTTATAAAGATATTCAGCTCTCATACGGATTACCGCATCAGCACATTGTTGTAGATCTTTATTTCCGGTATCAATATCAAAGACTGCTTCATGAAGATGCTGAGTAGAAATAGGTTTTCCATCATATTTTACAATCTGGCTGCCATAAGGTGTCAACTTAAAATTTTCAATAAAATGGCCGAAAGAACCAGATTTTTCATCAATCCATTCGTAGCCTTCAGGAGGAGAAAATCTCTCCCGGATAGTATTTTTATTTTTATTGATTTTTAAAGCGTTTTCAGCAATTAAGTGCTCATTTTTATCCGGTTCCGGAAGTAAACGGTCTGAGAGTTTTTCTTTTGTACAGCCAGTGAAGATGAGAATAGCAGTGATTCCTGTGATAACTTTTTTCATGCGTTTTTTAGTTGAAACAAATATCTCTTTTTTTTCACGTACCGGCAAATAGAAGATCTGAAAATCTGCAATATGTAAACCCGTTTTATGCTTCTTTATGTTCAGGAATCAGTAATTTGCCCCAATCATTCAGATGCCAGAGGATCTTCACCAGTTTTTCACCAAGTTCTGTCAACGTATATTCAACCCTTGGGGGAAGTTCATTAAAAGACTGTTTGGTTAAAATACCATCATCTACCATCTCAGTCAGTTGTTGATTTAAAACCCTTCGGTCTACTTTTGCAATGCCTCGTAAAAATTCGCTGGGACGTTTTTTTCCTTCATTAATCTGCCAGACAATAGGAATTTTCCATTTTCCGCTGATGGTATTGACAGCAACTTCCAACGGACAGATTTTATTTTCTTCAGCTCTTTCCTTTATTTCCATAAAATTGACTTTTTTATCCCTATGGGTGAAAAATATGCGGTATTGTTTTTATCCGCCTACTTTCAGACTTTTGTAAAGATAATCATTAAATAGTATGACAGAAAAACGAAAAGGAGCCCGTTCCATCAAAGATATTCCACCGGATATTCTGGATCAGCTGAACAGAGGAGAAATCGAAACCGCCAATCTCACAGAATGGCTGGCTGTAGACCAAAAGCTGCTGCTGGAAAATCTGCTTTTGCAAAATAATCGTAAAGAATATCTTATACCTGTTTTAGAAAATGTAAACCAGCTGAAAAAACAGACTGTTAATTCTATTAATGAAACAATAGGAATCGGTTTACTAGATCTTGCTGTAAAAAATAAAGATGATCAATTTCTATTAAAATTATCTGTTCATCAGGCAGATCTTGTTCGTTGCTGGGCAGCTTATACCATTGGAAGAAATAATAATTTACAGCTTAAAGAAAAATTAGACAAAATTCAATCATTCGCTTCAGACACTCACTTTGGAGTAAGGGAAATCTGCTGGATGACAGTACGACCGGATATCGCCAGAAATCTAGAGGAAAGTATAGAGATTTTATCAGCATGGACGGTACATAAGAATGAAAACGTGAGACGATTTGCCAGTGAATCTACAAGACCGAGAGGAGTTTGGTGTGAGCATATTGATGCTTTAAAAGAAAATCCCGGGCTAGGACTGGAAATTCTGGAACCATTACGGTCAGATTCCTCCAGATATGTACAGGACAGTGTTGGAAATTGGCTCAATGATGCCAGCAAATCACAACCCGAATTTGTAGTGGAAATCTGTGATGAATGGCTTCGGGAAAGTCCTACAAAAGAGACGCAGTATATTGTAAAGAAAGCTCTGCGAACCCTTAAAAAGTGAGAGTTATCCACAAAACAAAAATATTGATATATTATCTTAGTCTGTATATAGCATATTTTCAGGTGTTTAAATTGTGTTTTCAAACCCCAAATCATCGTTGAATAGCTAATTATCTACGTGATTTTTGAATGAAAATAAGAGTGAAAAAAATCTTATGTTAACGGAATGTTAACTGAAAAAAGTTATCCACAATATGAGTTTTCGATGAATGTGGATTATATCTTTCATAAAATGAGAGGGTTAAATAATGATCCCGAAAAAAGGACTTGAAATCACGTGTTTTTTCGCCGAAATAAAAAGTTATCCACAATATGGAATTATTGATTCAATGTTGGATTGATGTATCATGAGAATCTCAGGATCGTTATTGATAAAAGTCTGCGTTATCTGCTCAATCAGTGTGAAACAGTATTGAATTTTTTGAAAATGCAGTTACCATTTTTCCGTCAGATATTTCCAGTATCTTTTAGGAACATGCTGAATATGGAGTTTCATATTTTTTCTTTCTACAATATTGGTTTTTGTGAAATAACGCTGCCACAGAACCTGGTAACTTTTTTCTTCATCATCAAACTTTTGCTGATAATTATTGAAATCAATTTTTTCATCAGGGTAGAAAAATTCGCAATCGTTGAGGTCATACAGGAGGCCATAGTTTCTCCGGAGATCGTAGATCATCCACTTCTGATCCTGATAACGATTTTTAAAATGTTTTCTGATTAAAGGAAGAACATTAAAATCGGGATCTATTTTGGAGAAAAAAACACCATCCTGCATTTTTTCAAAGCGCACAAAAGCAGTCATTCTGTGCCTTTCCCTGTCTACCGACTTGCAGATTTTTGAAATTTTTAAAATATCAGCGTCAGCAAAGTTCTCCAGAATATTATCTTGCGGATGTTTTACAGACTGCCTTACCGCAGATAAGATAAGGTTTTCCAGCTCCGGATCCTCGGATAAAAAAACTTTTAAAAGTTTGTAAACGCCCTGTTTTCCTATATTCTGCTCCAGTTTATTTAAAACTCTTTCCGACTTGTCCGGTTGAGTAATTACTTCATGTATTTCTGCAAAAATATTTTCCTGATGAAATCTTTCTCTGCTTGCAATCTCCACCTCTTTATAACGGTATTCGAAAACTTCAAATACCGCAGTGAAAAGACCATCAAAACTTTCATCATAGAGTAGGGTTGTCATGTGTTGAGTGTAAAAATTTAAAGTTTGGTTGGGTTGTCATTCTGAACGAAATAAAATGAAGTGAAGAATCTAGAGATTCTTCCTTTGTCAGAATGACAATAATGCTGCTATGTTTTTGCATAATAAATTAGTGACCATTTGTGAAAAACATTAGTGTCATTAGTGTTTATTAAAACTGTTCAGAAATATTAAAACCATTAAGAATGATTTAAGAAATAAAGTAAAGTTAAGATAAATCATTCTGATTTTTAAGCTTAAAGCAAAACTCATCTTAATACTCTCAACACCTTAATAGAATCTTAATGTTTCAAAAAATAACATTTAAACAGATCATTAAAACAAAGTCAGCTGTTGCGAAAACTGGTTATGAAATTTGGATGAGCTTCCGCCTATGAGCAGTTTCCTGAAATTTTTATCCGTTAAATACTTCAGGTAGGCATTTCCCGCAGTAAAATCAATAAAATATTTTGCCCGGTTAACAGCCGCTCCCAGTTTTTTCAAATGATCCATCGTTAAAACCTGAAAACGTCTTGCACTGATAATTTTCTGAGCTGTTTTCACTCCGATTCCGGGAATTCTTAAAATTGTTCGATATTCTGCAGTCTGGAGATTCACCGGAAACTGGTCCAGATTCCGCAATGCCCAGCTCAATTTCGGATCCATTTCCAGATCGAGGAAAGGGACATTCGGATCTAAAATTTCTTCCGCTTTAAAACCATAAAATCTCATCAGCCAGTCCGACTGATACAATCGGTTTTCCCTAAGCATAGGAACTTCTGTGGTTAAAGAAGGTAATCTCTGATCTTCCAAAACCGGAACATATCCGGAATAATACACTCTTTTCAGATTAAAGTTTTTATAAAAGTGATCCGCAACTTTAATGATCTGCAGATCATTTTCATTGGTTGCACCCACAATCATCTGGGTCGACTGTCCGGCCGGAGCAAACTTGGGAACTTTTTTCAGAATTTTCTTTTCATCCTTATATTGAATGATCCCTTTTTGAATATACCGCATCGGGCTGATCATATCCTGTCTGTTCTTTTCTGGAGCCAGCAGTTTTAATCCGCTTTCTGTAGGAATTTCAATATTGACGGATAAACGGTCTGCATACAACGCGGCCTCCTGCATCAGATCATCACTTGCTCCGGGAATAGATTTCAAATGAATATATCCGTTAAAGTTTTCTTCCAGACGCAGCTTTTTGGCCACTCTTACCAATCTTTCCATTGTAGTATCTGCATTTTTGAAAATTCCTGAACTCAGGAATAAACCTTCAATATAATTCCTGCGGTAAAAGTTAATGGTAAGGTCTACCACTTCTTCTACCGTAAAAGCAGCTCTTTTAATATCGTTGGAACTTCTGGAAACACAGTAAGCACAATCGTAAATACAATGGTTGGTCAACAGAACTTTAAGCAGCGAAACACATCGTCCGTCTTCTGTATAGGTATGACAGATCCCGCTTGCAGAACTATCTCCTAACGCTCCTTTTTTATTCTTTCTTGTCCCTCCGCTTGATGAACAGGAAACATCATATTTTGCTGCATCAGCAAGGATTTCAAGCTTTTCTTTAAGACGGTCAAAATTCATAATTAAAATGATTTGATATGTTTTGTATCTGAATTGTATTTTAATTTTGTTCAAATTTAGTTCCAAAATTGATAAAAGTCAATCTTTTTTCATAGAAGTTATCAACAAAAAAGAGTCTCAAAATCATTATATTTACGGCTCATTAAAGTTTATATCATGAATCATAAACCAATCGAAGGTTTTTCCAAGCTTCCAAAGCAGGGGAAAATCGAATGGCTCGTAAACGAATATCTTGAAGGAAACCAGGAATATCAAAATATATTAAAACAATACTGGAATGATGATGCAGATCTTCAGAAGCTTCACGAAGAATTTTCTGAAAACACCATTTCCAACTTTTATATGCCGTACGGAATTGCTCCGAACTTTTTAATCGATGGAAAATTGTTGGCACTCCCAATGGCCGTTGAAGAAAGTTCTGTAGTGGCTGCCGCTTCCAAGGCTGCAAAATTCTGGATCGACAAAGGAGGTTTTAAAACAACCATTATCAACACTGAAAAGCTGGGGCATACCCACTTTATTTTTAATGTAGAACCCCACAAATTATTACATTTCTTTAATTTCAGTTTAAAGAAAAAATTATTTGAAACCACTGAGGATATTACATCCAACATGAGAAAACGTGGCGGAGGTATTTTAAATATCAGCCTGGTGGATAAGACCGCAGAAATGCCGAATTATTACCAGCTGAAAGCAAGCTTTGATACAGTAGATTCAATGGGAGCAAACTTTATCAACTCATGTCTTGAGCAGTTTGGAAAAACCCTGAGACAGGAAGTGGCTACCAGCGAAGACTTTACTCAGGAAGAAAAGAATTCATTACAGATTGTTATGAATATTCTTTCCAACTTTACCCCTGACTGTATCGTAAGAGCTGAGGTTTCATGTAAAATGGAAGATTTAAAAGACGACAGCGGAATTTCTCCTGAAGAATTTGCTTCTAAATTCAAACAGGCAGTTACCATTGCAGAAATTGAACCTTACCGTGCGACCACTCATAATAAAGGAGTCATGAATGGAGTAGATGCAGTTGTAATCGCTACAGGAAATGATTTCAGAGCTACTGAAGCTTGTGCACACGCCTATGCAGCGAGAGACGGACAGTACCGATCTTTAACGCACTGTACAACAGATAACGGAGTGTTCAGATTCTGGATTGATCTTCCTATTTCTGTAGGAGTTGTAGGAGGACTTACCAATCTTCACCCTTTGGTAAAATTCTCGTTAGCGCTACTTGGAAAACCTTCTGCACAGGAACTGATGAGCATTCTTGCTGTTTCAGGTCTTGCACAGAACTTTGGAGCATTACGTTCATTGGTAACTACAGGAATTCAGAAAGGACATATGAAAATGCACTTATTGAATATTCTGAATCAGTTGGGAGCAACCGAAGAAGAAAAGCAGCACTTTGTAACGTATTTCAAAGATAAGACGGTCAGCCACCATGAGGTGATCAATGAATTTAACAGAATGAGAGGAAACTAATGTTACAAATCATTTTGCCCATTGTATTTCTTCTTTTTGGATTCTTTTTAAAGAAAACCGACAATGAAGGGTTCAGAAGCTCGAAGAGATTTGCCAATATGTTTATTATACTGGGAATTTCTACGTTGGTTGCTAAGTTCATTTTAATGTACTTAAAATCAAAATAATGAAAAAAAGTATTGTATTTTTCTTATTGATTTCAGGTTTAGGTTTTTCGCAGCAGAAAGAAGTGAAAATAAATAACCTGCCGCCAAAATCTGAAAACTTTGTATTTCCTGTGATTACTTATGCGGGAAATACAGCAGTTGCTGATAAGATCAATACATTTCTGCAGGTGAAAGAACTGGAATATATTCCGAATTCTGGTGGAAATCCTTTTAAACTAGCCTCTACCGCAACCAATTCTTATTCCAACTATGTTTACTTCTATGATTGGGAGAAACTGGAAACGCCTAAAAATATCTTAACAATGGGTATTCATGGTGAAGCTTCTGGAGCCTATCCGGAAGAATTTGAAGATTGGAAGAATTTTGATCTAAGGACGGGAAATTTTATCAATGCTGAAGATTTATTTCAGGTAGAGAGTAGGAAAACAGTCAATGGTTTGATTCAAAGTAGAGTAAAAAAGAGAGTGAATGACTTTCTTTTGAAATTAAAATCTGAAAAAAATCCATCAGAGGAAGTTCAGGATCAAATTGCAATGTATGAAGATTGTTTCATAGAACATACTTTGAATGGTATCCGGTATTTTTTTGGTAAGGATAAAATCACTTTTGTGGCAGGCAGATGTTCTAATCATGCTATGCGGGCATTGGATGATCTGGGAAGTCATGAACTTGAATTTACCTATAAAGAACTTGAAAAATACCTGAGTATTTATGGTAAAAATCTGATTTCAGGTTCTGAAAAGATAGGGCAGACTGGACCCGGGAATAAACTGTTCAAAGGAAAAATTGACGGAAAATATCCTGTTAAGGTTTTGTTTAACGAAATTAATGAGGACGATTCTTTTTCCGCCACTTATTGGTATGATAAGAATAAAAAACCGATTAACTGGAGAGGAGAATTTATTCATGATCATTTTTCTATCACCGAAGATGATTATCATAGCGAAGAACTTAAAGAATGGGTTTCAAGAGCTTTAATAGAAGCCGATTTAAAAGGAAATAAAATCATTGGAACCTGGCAGGATTATAAAACAAAAAAATATTTAACCTTAGAATTAGAAGAGCTATAAAATGAAAACAATTACTTTAGTTTTTGGAGCGGTTTACGGAATGGTGTCTGTGATCCTGGGTGCATTCGGAGCGCATGCTTTAAAGAAAATATTAGCTGTGGAAAGGCTGGAAAGCTTTGAAACAGGAGTAAGATATCAGATGTATGCAGCATTTTTCCTGCTAATCATCGGATATATCTTAAAATTTGAAACTTCTGCTGAAAAATGGACTTCCATTTTAATGATTGCAGGAACCCTTTTATTCTCAGTAAGCATCTATTTTCTTAGTATGCAGGATCATTGGGGAATGAATCTTAAATTCCTGGGACCTATCACTCCGCTTGGAGGTCTGATGATGATCTTAAGCTGGGGAATGCTGATCTTTTATTTTGCTAAAAACAGAATTTAAGAATGAAAATTCACAGAAGGAGGCGGTTAATACGAACATTCAATCTCTTAGATCAACCTATCAGATTTAATCCGTTTGTATTCAGCCGTACTTTTTTTATGTGGGCTGTTACAGGCCTTGTAGGTGGTATTATCGCCGGAGGATATTGGATTGTACTGGAGCATTTTACAGAATTTTTAGCAGGATTTCAAGGCTGGAAAGTTATCCCAACAATGGCAGTCTGTGGTTTGCTGGCGGGGCTGGTCATCCATTTTATTGGTGATCCGGGAGAAATTCATTTAATTGTTAACAATATCAGGTTCAATAAAGGAAAACTGGAACCGAAGAACAATCCTTCCATGATTCTTTCTTCGCTGTTTTGTGTGGCATCAGGAGGAAGTTTAGGACCTGAAGCACCGTTGGTACAGGTCACCGGATCTACCGGAACCTGGCTGGGAAAAATTTTCAGACTGAAAGGAGAAGAGCTGAGGTCTTTAAGTATTGCGGGTATGGCTTCCGGTTTTACGGCCTTATTCGGAGCTCCGCTGGGAGGAAGTCTTTTCTCTCTGGAAATTCTGCATCACAAACATGCGGTAGAATATTATAAAGCCATTATTCCTGCATTGGTAGCAAGCTGTTTCAGTTATCTGATGTTTACTTTGATTATCCACTTAGGAATCGGGGCAACATGGGATTTGAAAGCGTATCATTATACAGGTGTGTATGATTTTCTTTATGCCACGCTGTTCGGAATGGTGGGAACTTTGTTCGGATGGATCTTCATTTTTGTAGTTAAATTCTTCAAAAAGATTTTTGAATACAGACAATTTCCGATTTACATTAAAACATTGGTAGGGGGCATCATTTTAGGAATTATTGCCTATAATTTTCCCATTACAAGATACTTTGGACACAACGAAATCAACCAGTTAATCGGGGGGAATTTCGGACTGAACTTTTTAGTTTTAATCCTTGTTTTTAAAATACTGGCCATTGCCATTACAGTAACTTCCGGATGGAGAGGAGGATTTATCATTCCATTGTTCTTCGTAGGGACAACATTGGGATTAATTATCCACAATTTGTTTCCGGGTGTTGATACCACGCTGGCTATTGTAAGTTGTATGGCAGCCATCAATGCCTGTGTAACAAGAACGCCGATGAGTACTACAATTATACTGGGAACGCTTACCGGATTTACTTATTTTGTACCGATATTGTTTGCTAGTCTTACCGGATATTTCCTGGCTCCGAAAATTCCGTTTATCGGATCTCAATCTGAGAAATTAGCGGAAGAATAAGGGAAAATAGGAATATATGTTAAAAATCAAGTCGGTCAGACTTTAATTTTTAAGTCAATAAACTTGAACTTCCGTGTCTTTTTAGTAAATTTGTCAACCTTTAAATATTAAAATAAAATAATAAAAATAATATGAATCTTCACGAGTATCAATCAAAAGAGATTTTATCAAAGTATGGAGTAGCTATCCAACGTGGTTTCGTTGCAAACAACGTAGATGAAGCTGTAGCAGCTGCTGAAAAATTGACTGCTGAAACCGGAGCACAGGCTTGGGTTGTAAAAGCACAGATTCACGCAGGTGGTCGTGGTAAAGGTGGGGGTGTTAAGTTTTCTCCAAATATGGATAAACTTAAAGAGAACGCTCAGAATATCATCGGAATGCAGTTGGTAACTCCTCAAACTTCTGCTGAAGGTAAAAAAGTACACTCTGTTTTGATTGCAGAAGATGTTTACTATCCGGGAGAATCTGAAACTAAAGAATTTTATGTTTCTATTCTTTTAGATAGAGCTGAAGGAAAAAATACAATCGTATATTCTACTGAAGGTGGTATGGATATTGAGCACGTTGCTGAAGTAACTCCTCATTTGATCCACAATGAACTTATTGATCCGGCTATCGGTCTTCAGGGGTTCCAGGCTAGAAAAATTGCTTTCAACCTAGGTCTTGAAGGAAATGCATTCAAAGAATTTGTGAAATTTATTTCATCTCTTTACAATGCTTACACAGGAATTGATGCTTCTCTTTTCGAAATCAACCCTGTATTAAAAACATCTGATAACAAGATTATCGCTGTAGATGCTAAAGTAACTTTGGATGACAACTCATTGTTCCGTCACAAAGACTTAGCTGAACTTAGAGATACAAGAGAAGAAGATCCAATGGATGTAGAAGCTGGTGAAGCGGGTCTTAACTTCGTAAAACTGGATGGTAACGTTGCTTGTATGGTAAACGGAGCTGGTCTTGCAATGGCAACTATGGATATCATCAAATTATCAGGTGGTAACCCTGCAAACTTCCTTGACGTAGGTGGTACTGCAGATGCTCAGAGAGTACAGACTGCTTTCGGAATCATCTTAAGAGATCCAAATGTAAAAGCTATTTTGATCAACATCTTCGGAGGTATCGTAAGATGTGACAGAGTTGCACAAGGGGTTGTAGATGCTTACAAAGCTATGGGTAGCCTTCCGGTTCCATTGATCGTAAGATTGCAGGGAACTAACGCTGTAGAAGCTAAAAAATTAATTGATGAGTCTGGTCTTCCGGTACACTCTGCAATTACTTTAGAAGAAGCTGCAAACAAAGTAAAAGAAGTTTTAGCATAACCTGAAATTTTTTAAATAAACAAGAAAACCGTTCCATTGTTGGAGCGGTTTTTTTGTGCAAATGCAAGGGCAAAGTTTTGTAACTTCAGTGAGAATTGTGTTATCGTAAACCTAACAGGTTTCAAAAACCTGTTAGGTTTGCTTAGCAACCAATATAAAAGACCACCTCAGTTTGAGATGATCTTTATTTTATATCTATTTTGTTACTTATCCTGATGGTTTTCCGGTAAGTTGGTCTCTCCACTGGTAATACTGATGCTCGTAGGCGTTACCAGCTGAACTTTATCCACATCAAAACGCTCTTTGATTCCTAAATAAGCCTGGCTTCTTACCTGCGCCAGATTGGCCCCTACTTTTATCCAGAATTTTACCTGAAGATTAAATGCACCCTGTTTTAAATCTGTAAAAATTACTTCTACAGTATCCAGTTTATCCACATTATCAAGATTTTTAACTACATCAAGAATGCCTTTCTGAGCTTTAGTGATATCTTCATCAGCCGGAATTTCAAAATTTAAAATAATCCTGCGCTGTGGAGAAGCAGTAATATTGTAAAAAGGAGCATTAAAAACAACCTGATTGGGAATGTATGCCTTCTTTCCGTCATCGGTAAGGATTTTCGTGGTAAGAAACCCGATTTCCTGTACGGTTCCTGAATGGGCTCCAATAGTAATATAATCTCCTACCTTGTAAGCCTTATCAATGCCAATCAGCATTCCTGAGAAAATACTGGATACAAGATCCTTCAGAGCGACTCCGGCAATAACCCCCGCAACACCTAAACTTCCGATAAATTTCCATAGGAAGCCACTGAAGCCCATTATTTCCAGCGCAATAAAGGTTCCCATAAGCATGATCAGAAATCTGAATACACTGATTAAAGTTACTAATGAGCTTTCTTTTTTGCTCTTCGGGAAGAATTTATGGAAGATTTTTACGGCTGCCTGGCTTAAATATTTACTGGTAATCAGGAAAAAGGTAAATACTAAAATTCCGACAATCAGCTTGGGGGTCAGTTCAGCAAATGTGATGTACCAATTTTCCAATACCTTATAAACAAGATCAACATACCTAAGTCCGGTTTTCTCCATGAATAAAATTTTAATTAAAGATATAAATTTTCATCAAAAAATTTGCCAGTTCCAAAAAGTCTACTAAATTTGTAGACTATAAAGAGAAAGCATTATGTCAATCAAACTAGGAGATACAGCACCCAACTTTCAGGCAGAATCATCAACAGGTGATATCAATTTTTATAATTATCTGGGTGATTCCTGGGGAATTCTGTTTTCGCATCCTGCAGATTATACGCCGGTATGCACAACAGAACTGGGATATACCGCCAAACTTCAGTCTGAGTTTGATGCCAGAAATACAAAAGTAATTGCCCTGAGTGTAGATGGGGTAGAAGACCATCAAAACTGGGTGAAAGACATTAATGAGACTCAGAATACCTTAGTAAAGTTTCCCATTATTGCTGATAAGGACAGAAAAGTTTCAGAACTGTATGATTTTATCCATCCCAATGCTTCAGCTACGGCTACAGTACGGTCTCTTCTGATTATTGATCCTTCCAAAAAAGTAAGACTGATTATTACATATCCGGCCTCTACAGGAAGAAATTTTGACGAAATCCTCAGAGTGCTGGATTCTTTGCAGCTTGTGGATAACTATCGTGTGGCTACTCCCGTGAATTGGGAATCTGGAGAAGATGTCATTGTTCCGCCAACGATTTCTACAGAAGAAGCACGGAAGATATTCCCAAAAGGGGTAACGGAAATAAAGCCGTACCTGAGATATACTCCTCAACCCAATACATGATTTATTTGATTTTTTATAGTTTAGTTTTAATTTGTACGAAAAGCGCCCCGAAATTTATTTTTCGGGGCGCTTTCATTTTTTTATAAGTATTGTGATTACTTAACGTCGTTGATGATTTGTTTTGCTTTAGACGTCGGAAGGTAAATCTGGAATCCTAAACCAAAAGTAATTTTGTTAGTATATCCACCGCTTCCGAATCCTGCGTTTGCATCATATTTTACTAAACCTTCCAATCCGATGTTTGGAGTGATAAAGTAAGAATAACCAGGTCCGAATCCGAAGTTAAGTCCGTTAGATGAAGAACCTCCTTTAGAGATTGACATTCCTCCAACACCTACATTACCTTCGAAAAACCATCTTCCGTGGTGTAGTAAGTTGTTTACTCCTTGCTCTCCCGGGTTAAGATAGTAACGTCCTAATGCTCCTACATTGTATGTAAAAGTAGTGGGTGCATCTTTAGCTCCTTTGAAACCTAAATCTACGTATCCCCCAACTGCGATATTATCTTCAATGAAATATGCTCCTTTTGGCTGAATTGCAAAGTTGTATCCCGCACCTTCATTTAAACCAAAATTTGCCCCTACAAGGTTACCCCCTACCATCCAATTACCTTTTTGAATCTGAGCGTTGGCAGTTGCTGTTAAGCCTGCTACGGCTAATATTCCTGTTAAAATAAGTTTTTTCATAATTTATTATTTTAATAATTAAATGTTTATTATTCACGAATTATAGAAAAAACAATAAATGTGCCAGACTCTTAATTTTACGTAATTTATCAAAACAAACGTTAAGATTTTCAGTGAGATATAGTTTATTTTTTTAACCTATTGACTCCATACGTTGTAATAATAAAGAAAATAAAATGAATGTTTTAAGAATAAAATGATAAAAGCAGGTGGTATGTCATTAATTATATAAAATCTTTATTTTATGTTGATTTTTTAAATAAATAAAAGAATCACAGAAATGATAAGCCCTGCAATCGTAAATTTGATACCTCGTTTAAAAGCTTTTGTCTTGGGATTAAACATCCAGAAACTTGAAATGACGAAAAAGAAAAGGGAGACTCCAAAGAATACGCTTAGCGGAGAGATGGCATCTTTAGATTGTGATTTGTGAAGAGAAACCATTTTATCCAATACAAAAGGCAGTTCCTTTTTAGTGTATTTCGCTTTTCCGGTTGCACTGTCATAAGTTCCCTGTTTAAAATAAAGAACGCTTCCTTCCGTTTTTTCCACTTCAAGGCCTTTCATCTTAAGCTCCTTTTTCAATTCTTTTTCTGAAAGATTGGCTGCGATATTTTTTTCATACTTTTTTTCGCTTTTCAGAAAATCAGTGTCTCTGTACACCAGAAGAATTCCGCTTAACGAATATACAGCCATAATTCCGGCAAGGAAATATCCCAGATAACGGTGTGTAATTCTCATGAAGCTTCTTGTGTCTTTAATCTTATCCATATCCTATTGTTTTGTTTTTGTTTTAAATTTCAAAAGTGGAAACTGCAAAAATGCAATCTCCACTTTTAATGAAAGAATTATTTTATAAAGAATTCTAGAGTCTGTATGTTAATGTGAAATAGTAATTTCTAGGCGTAATCGGATTTACTGAATAATTCTCGTGAACATTGTAGTTTTCGACATTAAACAGGTTCCCCACTTTCCCTTGGATGGAGAATTTTTTCCACTCGTATCCTACAGATACCATTACGGTAGTGTAATCCTTTAAAGCAAATGATCTGCTGATTCCGTTTCTTGCACCCAGGCCTGTAGAACCATTTTTTGTATCATTCCATCCGGCTAATCTGTCACCGATGAAGTATGCACCTGCACCTACTTTAAGTCCTTTTGCATAACGCGTGAATTTATAAAATACAGAGGCGTTTGCTGTTGTAGCTGGTGTTCTTACCAATCTTTGTTTCTCAACATATCCAAAACCGTCTGGTGTATCAAGATATACAGAGTTGTTATAAGAGAATCCACCGACAATTGATAAATTTTCTGTTGGGTTTCCTGTAATATCCAATTCAACACCTCGGCTTCTCATTTTTCCTGCGAATTCTTTATAGAATGAATCTGAATTGGCCTGCCCATTTGCTAATTGAGGTGCGGTTTGATAATAATTATTGTAAACAATTTGATATGCTGTCAGGTTTACAGCTAAAGCATTATTCCAGAAATTCTTTTTTACTCCTGCTTCATATTGATCAATAGTAGTAGGCTTTAATGCTTGTTCATAAATATCTTTTCCTGTATTTTGAGCGAAAGAGTTGGTATAGGTTGCAAATACGGAAAGGTTATCGTTTGGCATATATACTAAACCTGCTTTTGGCGAAAATGCTCTGTCAGATATTGCTGTATTTTTTTGATCAACATCTCCAAGATCATTTGAAAATGTATTTTTAGTATTAGTCATTGTTTCCAAATAAGACCATCTTAAACCAGCAATTACTTTAAGTTGCTTGGTAAGGCTTATGAAGTCCTGAATATATATACCAAATCTTTGTGTAGGGATTCTTGTTCTATCTTTTAAAGATGCGTCAGGCATTTTTCCACTAGCCCAAGTTGATGAATCATCTAAATAAAGGTTATTATTAATGGTAGCTGTATTACCATTAGTCCCATAAACTGTTGGATTGGTGTAAGTATAGTTATTTTGAACACCATAGTCTCCATCAGTACCAATTAAAACCTTATGATTGATTTTTCCAGTATTGAACTCTCCATTAATATTAACTTGTAATGAAGTGTAATTTTGTTCGTTAAATGTTTTATTTAAAGGTCTTTGCCAGAAAAGACGGTTTGTATTCTTTTCATATCCCCATTGTACTCTTTCAGTAGAGTAGTAGTCTTTAGTATAGTTCTGATAAGAAGCTACAGCATTTAATGACCACTTATCAGTGAACTGGTGATTAAAAGTTACATTGGTAGAAACTTGCTCTACATTTTGATATTGCCAGTCCGCTCCTAAGAAAGCATTTTTAGGTAGAAGATCATTGATTTTATAACTTCCATCAGGATTAGTGATGGATCCAAGACCGAAATCAGGAGTAAAATTATTCTTAAGATAATCTGCCTCAACGATCAATTGTGATTTTGGGCTTAAATTGAAAAGGAATGAAGGATTGAAATAATATTTTTCTGATTCTACAACATCTCTGAAACTTTCTGCATATTCGTAAGCTCCATTTACTCTGAAAGCAATATTTTTTGATAGAGGGCCATAAATATCAACAGTTGGTTTGTAAGAATTCCAGCTTCCGCCATTTAATCCAATACTTCCTCCAAAATTGAATTTAGGTTTCTTTGTAATCATATTGATGATACCACCTGCTGCAGCATTACCAAATAACATTGCATTTGCCCCTTTTAAAACTTCAACTCTTTCCAGACCACTTACTTCAGGAAAAACCCCACTGTTTACTCTTGTTCCGTTTTTGAAGATATTATCATTTCCTAAAATGAAACCACGTCCGCCAAAGCTGTCCTGAGAATTTCCTCTTGATGAAGTAACATACATTCCGTTTACATTCTGAAGAACATCACTCAATTGTTTTGCCTGTTGCTGCTCAATGATTTCGTGCGTTACAATAGCAATGGGCTGAGGATTTTCCATTACCGTCAGATTTGACTTTGTTGATAATGGTCTTGCCTGGTTAGGATTTCCCGTTTTGTGAAGGTTAATATCCTCAATGGTCTGAGTTCTGATAGTATCTGCTTCAACGTTTTTCAGCTGTGAACTTGCTGAAACAGCGATTAATAGAAGACCTAAAGAAAGTAATTGTCTTTTCATTTTATTTTTATGTAGAACAGTTTTAAATAAGGCGCAAATGTAAGTATTTGTTTAGAATAGATAAAAATAATTTCATGATTTAAATCATATTTTCAGAGTTAATGAAATGGATTGTTTCTATACTTTTTGAAAGCAAAGAATCAGTATAATAGTTTTTTTGATAGCTAAGAAATAGTAAGATAGATTATATCTTAAGAAAGGAAAAGTATATCTTTGAATTTTATGTAGATAGCGAGGTAACTTTTTCTATAGATCCAAAGATTATTGTTAACTATGGTTGAGATGTTTTAAGCGGTCTTAAATATTGTAGATAATGCAGAAACATTAAATGATGATATAAAAATTTTGTTATGTAACAAAATTTTATAAATTTGTTATATCAATTTGTTGTCTCAACAAAACAACAAATTAATTAAAAAAACCTCCTAAAGTAGGAGGCTTTTACTAGAACAGATCTTATTGCTTTTTCTTTATTAAAGGTTTGATCTCCTTGAAAAGTTGAATAAGAACTACTATAAGTTCCAGAAACGAATTAATATTTTCCATTTTGGAATTTCAAAATAAACTCGAGTTAGCGCTCGAGTTTATTTGTATCTCAAAGTTAATAAAACGTTTGTGATTTTTTTTAAAAAGTTTTCAACATTTATCAAATTTTCCTTTAAATAAAGGGTTTTTGGGATGGTATTTTAAAAATTCCTATTTTGGCGTATTTTATCAGTTAAACGTTTTTCATTAATGTGCTGAAATTTAGTTTTTTACGTTTAAACGCCCTTGTTGTAAAATAGGATAAAATGGGTATTTGTACGTATTTTCAGGTAAATACTAAGAAAAAAATAGAATTTTCTGTCTTTATTACTGTACTAATTAATATGTATTTGAAAGAGAAATGGTCGAAAATGTAGAATTTCAACTTTGACTTTGTCACAAGCTTTTGATAATATTGAAGAGTTTTTATGATATTTGTTAAAAATTATAATATGCAATTGGTAAAAGCAGGGCTTTGTGCCTTTGGAATGAGTGGAAAAGTATTTCATGCTCCCTTTTTAAAGGAACATCCGGGATTTTTTATGTCTGCGGTAGTAGAAAGAAGTAAGGAAGAATCGAAGGAGAAATACCCCGATGCAACCATCTACCGTTCTGTGGAAGAAATGCTTCAGCAGGCAGATGTAGAATTGGTGATTATCAATACTCCGGTTCAGACCCATTATGAGTACGCCAAAAAAGCACTGGAAGCAGGAAAAAATATTATTGTAGAAAAACCTTTTACAGTCAATGTTGCCGAAGCAGAAGAGCTGGTACAATTGGCGGAAGAAAAAGGATTGTTTTTGAGTGTATATCAAAACAGAAGGTTCGACCGTGATTTTCTACAGGTTCAAAAAATCCTGAATGATAAGAAAACAGGAAATATTAAAGAAGCTGAAATCCGCTTTGACAGATTCCGTACTACTGCCAGTGGAAAACAGCATAAGGAAAGTCCGGATCAGGTGGGGTCAGGATCACTTCATGATCTGGGAGCACATCTTGTAGATCAGGCGGTTCAGTATTTTGGATATCCTGAAAAACTTTTTGCCGATGTATTTTCTATGAAAGGAGCTGAGTTTGCTAACGATTATTTTGAAATTCTCTTGTTCTATAAAGATAATCTTAGAGTAAGACTGAAATCATCTGTTTTCAGTAAAGAAGGGCATTATGCCTATACAGTGCATGGAGACAAAGGAACTTTCCTGCAGGAAAGAACCGATAATCAGGAAAATGAACTGGTTGCAGGTGCCGTTCCTGAATATGGTAAAGAATGGACACAGCCGCTAAAAGAACCGGACGGAATTTTAAACTACCTGAATGATGATTCTGAAACAGAAAGAATTCTTACCTCCAGTGAAGCGGGAAACTATATGAATTATTACCAGCAGATTTATGAACACATTGTTTTCGGATATGCTTTACCATCTCCCGGAAAAGAAGTTATTCAGAATATGAAAATCATTGATGCTTCCTTAGAAAGTGCTAAAGAAGAAAGGGTTATTCAATTATAAATGATAAGTTATGAATTATGAAGGAATTCAAGATTCAAAGTTTAAGGATTAAAGTTCAAGGTTGATACGGTTGTGATTAGAAGTCTTCAACTCGTTTGCTCTCAAACTCTCTAAATTCATTCATAATTCATAATTTTTAACTCATCATTATTAAAGGATTTCCTGAAGTTCCAGCCATCTCATTTCGTGGTTCTCCAGTTTTTCTGAAACCGTTTCTAACTCTGAAGAAAGTGTGGCGATTTTTTCATAATCAGCTTCGTTATTGAGCTGCTCCAGAATTTTAGAGCGCTGTGCTTCCAGTTCAGGCATTTCTTTTTCAATGGTTTCCAGTTCTCTTTGCTCTTTAAAAGTGAGTTTTCTTTTAGAATTCGAAGACTGAGTAACTTCTGCTGAAGAAATTATTTCTTTTACAGGTTCAGGTTTTACCGCTGCATTTTTTTCTAATGCTTCTTCACGGCTCCTGGCTTCTCTATATTCTGAGAAGTTCCCTACAAAATCACGAATTTTTCCATTGCCCTCAAAAGCCAGTACATGATCTACAATTCTGTCCATGAAATATCTGTCGTGGGAAACTATAATCAAAGATCCCTGGAATTGCTGAAGGAAGTTTTCAAGAACCGTTAGCGTGGGAAGATCAAGATCATTTGTAGGCTCATCAAAAATCAGGAAATTAGGATTCTGATACAAAATATACATCAGGTGAAGTCTTCTCTTTTCACCTCCCGAAAGTTTGGAGATAGGAGAATATTGTGTCTGATCATCAAATAAGAACAATCTTAAGAACTGTGATGCGGATAAGCTTTTACCATTTGCTAAAGGATAGAATTCTGCAATTTCCTTGATGAAATCTATTACACGCTCATCATCTTTATAGGTAAGCCCTTTTTGTGAGAAATAACCGAAAGAAATAGTTTCTCCGGTTTCAATTTCACCATTATCAGCTTTTTCCAACCCTTGAATGATATTAAGCAGGGTAGATTTTCCCGCCCCGTTTTTTCCGATGATCCCCACCTTTTCTCCACGTTGAAACTGGTAGCTGAAATCTTTTAAAAGAACTTTAGGTCCAAAGCTCTTGTCAATATGTTTGAGTTCAAGAATTTTATTTCCGAGACGTTTCATTTCAAAATCCAGTTCCAGTCCGTCTTTTCTGGTATCGGTTTTGGCAACCTTTTCAGTTTCATAGAAAGCATCAATTCTGCTTTTTGATTTAGTGGTTCTGGCTTTTGGTTGTCTTCGCATCCATTCCAGTTCCTTTCGGTAAAGGTTGTTGGCCTTGTCAATTGTGGCATTAAGGTTTTCCTCACGAATCATCTTGTTCTCAAGGTAAGTAGCATAAGAACCATTGTGAACATAAAGATTCTGATCTTCCATTTCCCAGATAATATCACAAACACTGTCAAGGAAATATCGGTCGTGGGTTACCAGTAATAAGGTGATTTTTGCCTTGTTCAGATAATTTTCAAGCCATTCTACCATATCCACATCCAGGTGGTTGGTAGGTTCATCCATGATAAGAAGGGTGTGCCTGTGCTCAGCTCTTGTTTCCGTTAAAAGTTTAGCTAAAGCAACACGTTTGATCTGCCCTCCGGAAAGAGTGCCCATTTTAGCATTCAGGTCAGTAATTTTAAGCTGGGAAAGAATCTGTTTCATTTCATTTTCCAGATCCCAGGCCTTATGAACTTCCATATCAGCCAATGCTTTCTCAATAAAATCATTATCTGTAGAATGAAGGGACTGATGATAGTTTTTAAGCGCAAGAATAGGTTCCGAATCCAGCGCCATCATAAATTCTTCAATGCTGAGCTTTGGATCATAATCAATTTCCTGGTCAAATAATACCACCTGGATATCTTTGTTGATGATCGCAGTTCCGCTGTCTGCAATTTCTTTACCCATTAATATTTTCAGAAGGGTAGATTTTCCACTTCCGTTTTTGGCAACAATAGCTATTTTATCTCCTTCATTGATGTGGAAAGAGATATTTTTAAACAAAACTTTGATGCCGTAAGATTTGGTAAGATTTTCTGCAGAAACGTAATTCATTGGGAATTAATAGTTTGATTTTAATTTTTAACTGAGTCGCAAAAATACGAAAATGTAGCCATAAAACTTTCCGGAACGCTTCTTATAAAAATGAATATTTATGATTTTTTAATAGACTGTGTCCCTTGCCTGCAAAAACTAATCAGTAAATTTGATCAGTAACAATAAAATATACAGTTTAAAACAGTAATACATAATACAAGAATCTGATGGAAACAATGAAAAAAGTTATTGTCGATATGGACGGGGTAATGGCGGATGTATATCATCAGCTGGTAGAATTTGAAAAAAGAGATACCGGAAGAGAAATTGAAATCAGTGATTTGGCTGGTAAGCCTGAAATAGAATCTTTTCCGAATGGAAAAAAACATGTTAACGAAATAGGGTTTTTCAGAACACTGCCTTTAATGAAAGGAAGCCGTGAAGCAATAGAATATCTGAACAATAAATATGAACTCTATATTGTCTCGGCCGGAATGGAGTTTCCGAACAGCTTAAGAGAAAAGTATGATTGGCTGGCAGAGCATTTTCCATTTATTACCTGGGAACAGATTGTTCTTTGTGGAAGTAAAAAAGTAGTATCAGGAGATATCATGATTGATGATTATCCTAAAAATTTAGATCATTTTTCGGGGCAGAGACTGATATTTACCCAACCTCATAATGAACTGATAGAAAATGAAACGTACGAAAGAGTTCATTCATGGGAAGAAATTATGAGTATTCTTTAAATGAAAGGAATTTAAATATTTTTATGATTATTGTAAAAAAACAAAAAATATTTAAAAGAATTTTAACTAAGGGAAGAATAAATTTAATAAAGAATTGTGACGGCGGCCTGTTGAAAATAAATAAGTTTGCGTCAAACTTTTAACATGAAAATATACCATACTTTATTCTTCTTTTTGGCAGCTTCAGCCTTCCATGCCCAGGTTATTTCCGGAACCATCATTTCTAAAAATGAAAACCAACCGATCCCTTATGTGAAAATCGGAATTGAAAAGAAATCAATCGGAACGATCTCTGATGAAAAAGGGAACTTTTCAATGGATCTTTCCAATACAGATCCCCAGCAGAAAATAAAGATAGAAGTACCGGGATTTGATTCTTATCAGGAAACAGTACAGGACTTTAAAAAACATGATCAGCAAAAAATATTTTTAACAGAGAAAACTAAAAATATCAAAGAGATTACTGTTAAAGCGAAGAAACTTGTAGATAAAAACTGGGGAGTCAATACAAAGACGAAAAGCGTTACTTATTTCGTTAATCCGGAATTTGATAAGAAAAATTTTCTCGGAGAAACAGCATTGGAATTCAATGCTAAAAAGAGATCAAAAATTAAAAATATTAATCTGAACATAGCCAGTTATGTTTCTAACGAGCCGGTTCTGATGAGGTATAGTATTTATAGTGAGAAAAACGGTTTTCCGGACAAGAATATTCTTGAAGAAGAGATTACAGTAGAACTTACTGAAAATATGATCAAGGACGGAACTTATACACTGGATGTGAATGATCGTAATATCTGGGTGCATGGAAAATTTTTCATAGGGATACAGTTTTTAAAAGATTTTGCTGGAAGAATTAAAATCAGTGCTGCTTTGTTCAGAACCGGATTTATAAGAGAATTTTATGGTGACTGGCAAAAAATGACCATTGCTGCACCTGCTATTAATATTGACGTGAAAATGGATAAAAACGGAGATAAAAATACGGATGATGAAAACGGATTTGTAGATGATAGTGCAGTAGCACTGATGCCTGATGTATCAAAATATATCCAGGAGTCAGAGCAAACAGTATATGGCCAGAATAAGGTCGTGGGAAATTATCTGAAACTTCAGGATACCAATCTGTATTATGAAATCTACGGTGAAGGAGAACCATTGATTCTGCTTCATGGCAATTCCGGAAGTATTAAAGATTTCTATCAGCAGATTCCTGTTTTATCAAAGCAATATAAAGTAATTGCCATAGATACGAGAGGGCAGGGGAAAAGCATCGATTCTTCTAAAAAAGATTTTACTTACAAAATGTTTGCTGATGATGTAAAAGCAGTAGCAGACCAATTAAAGCTCAATAAAGTAAATATTGCAGGTTGGAGTGATGGCGGAAATACCGGACTGGAATTTGCCCTGAAATATCCCGAAAAACTGAATAAGCTCATCACAATTGGAGCCAATGCATTTCCTGATGGAGTAGACAACAGGCTTACGGATCATTTTGAAAATAAAATGCTGGTGTTGAAAGAACTGAAAAAACCTGAACAGTTTAATGAACAAAGACTTTTGAAAATTATGCTGACACAGCCGCGCATCGCGAAGAAAGATTTAAATAGAATTGGAAATAAAGTATTAGTTATTGCAGGTGATAATGATGTTATCAAACGTGATCATACCGAACTTATTGCTAAAGAAATTCCCAATGCTGAACTAAAAATCTACAGCAATGCCACCCATATGATTCCCTTTGAAAATGCAGATCAGCTCAATACAGATATTCTCAATTTTTTAGGAAAAACTGATTAGATAAGTAAAGGCTGGAAGCAGGAAGGTGGAAGTGATATCACTCAGTTTATTTTAAAAATTGGCTCATTGACATTTTATCAACTCCTGTTTTTCTGCTTTCATTTTCTTCTTTTAATCCAGCGTCAGCCTTTTTAATGACCACGAATTACCATTGTAAATATCAAGATCCACTTTAGCATTGATGCCGTGAACAATCCCGTTTTCCGTAAACTGCCAGAAATCCCATTCATCATCAGGTGAAGGAGAAGGAACATCATTGTAATTGGCAAGCCATAAAGGGTAACCTTCAAACTCGCCTTTCAGAAAATCTTTATAGTAATGGTAGTACGTATAGATGATGGGCTTTTCACCATAGGCGTCCTCTACAATTTTACACCATACTTTCAGGTCTTCAATCAGTTTTTTGTTGGTTTTACGCTTCGGAATCTTTTCAATATCAAGAATCGGAGGAAGATCCCCACTTTCAAGTTTTACATTCTCTAAAAAATTATTGGCCTGGATCACAGGATCTTCATCAGCTCTGTAAAAATGATAGGCACCCCGGATCAGATCATGCTTTTTAGCACTTTCCCAGAATTCATCAAAATGCTTGTCGGCACTTCGGTTTCCCATCGTTGCACGCATTACCACAAACTCCAGTGGAATTGTTTTATTTCCGATGCTGAGACTGTCCCATTTGATATCTTCCCGGTTCTGATAATGCGAAACATCAAAGCCGTAGGTCTTGTCAAGGTTGCTGGCCAAAATTCTCTGAATTCTTGCAGCCTCTTTTTCACTGTTATGAAGTTTTTTATGCTTAAATTTATTAAAGTACAAGGCATAGTAATAACTGACGGACTGCCTTAAATAAAGTCCTGTTCCTACTAATGCTATTAGTAAAATTGCCAATATCACCCACCTTCGGAAAAAATACTTCTTCCGTCGCGATTTATGGACTTGTTTGGCAGTTTTTTTGGTGTACTTTTTAGGTGTCATAAAGTTTTGCAAAACTAACTTTTTTCACTGCTAAATGCTAAATAAAATCAGTAAATTTGTGTATTATGGAAACACGCGAAAAAATCATCATTATTGGAGGAGGATTTGCGGGGCTGCAGCTTGCAAAAACATTGAATAACAAGAACAAAAAGGTCATTGTTCTCGACCGGATGAACCACCATATGTTTCAGCCGCTTTTTTATCAGGTAGCCTCAGGAAGGATAGAACCTTCCAACATTTCTTTTCCCTTCAGAAAGATTTTTCAGCAGTCCAGAAACACACAGTTCCGTATGACAGAGGTGAAAGAAATAGACCCTGCCAATAATAAAGTCATTACCGACGAAGCAGAATTTACTTATGATAAACTCATCATTGCAACGGGCTGTAAAACTAATTTTTTCGGAAATAAAGATCTGGAAGGAAAAGCTTTCGGAATGAAAAATACCCAGGAAGCCATCAGTATCCGAAATCATGTTTTGACGACCTTTGAAAAACTGATTATTGAAAAAAGCCGAAGCGATGACGGAAACTGGAATATTGTAATCGTGGGAAGCGGCCCCACCGGCGTAGAACTGGCAGGAGCTTTTGCTGAAATGAAAAAAGACATCCTTCCAAGAGATTATCCTTACATGAATTTTGATCATCTCAAGATTATCCTGGTAAGTTCCACAGAAAAACCACTGGCTGTAATGAGCAGCGAGGCGCAGGAAAAATCTGAGAAATACCTCAAAGATCTCGGAGTCACTTTTTTGAGCGGAGAAGTAGTAACAGACTATGACGGGGATAAAGTACACCTCAGAAGCGGAAAAGAAATACCATCCAATAATGTCATCTGGGCAGCCGGAGTGACAGGAAATGTAGTAGGAGGTTTCCCGGAAGAAAAATTAGTAAGAAACAGATATATTGTAGATCGATATAATAAAATACAGGGTTACGATAATATTTATGCCATCGGAGATATTGCCTATATGGAAACACCAAAATATCCACAGGGACATCCTCAGGTAGCTAACGTAGCCATTAATCAGGCAAAAAATTTAGGTAAAAATCTTTTAAAGAAAAGTCAGGAAGAATGGAAAGAATACGAGTATGATGACAAAGGTTCATTAGCGACTATTGGGAAGCACAGAGCTGTTGTCGATCTGCCGTTTATAAAATTTCAGGGATTTCTCGCATGGTATTTCTGGATGTTTCTCCATTTAATGCTAATTTTGAGCGTTCGAAATAAGCTGGCCATATTCTTCAACTGGATGTGGAGCTATATCAACAAAGATTCTTCTTTAAGATTAATTATTATACCTACTAAGAAAAACGGAACATTACAATGAGAATTGACATAATAAGCGTACTTCCGGAATTGATGGAAAGTCCGTTCCAAACTTCTATTTTGAAAAGAGCAATGGATAAAGGGCTGGTAGAAGTACATTTTCACCATTTGAGAGACTGGGCAATCAATAAGCACAGACAGATAGATGATGAGCCGTACGGAGGCGGAGCAGGAATGGTAATGATGGTAGAACCGCTGGATAAATGCATTTCAGAGCTTAAATCTCAAAGAAATTATGATGAGGTTATTTACCTGACGCCGGATGGGGTTACTCTAAACCAGAAAATTGCCAATTCACTTTCTATCAAAGACAATCTGATCTTTCTTTGCGGGCACTACAAGGGAATAGACCAAAGAGTAAGAGACCTTCATATTACAAAAGAAATATCAATCGGAGATTACGTCCTTACCGGAGGAGAGCTGGCAGCCTGCGTTTTGGCGGACTCGATTATCAGATTGCTTCCCGGAGTTTTGAATGATGAACAGAGCGCGTTGACAGACAGTTTTCAGGATGATCTGCTTTCTCCACCTATCTATACAAGGCCTGAAAGTTATAAAGGTCTCGATGTTCCCAAGATCCTGCTGAGCGGGAATTTTAAAAAGATTGAAGAATGGCGCCATGATGAAGCCGTAAGAATCACAAAGGAAAAACGTCCTGATTTATTGTAAAGGAAAACTGTCAGAACTTGTCTGATTTTGGCATCCTTATTTAATTCCATTTGTTGTTGATAAATGGAATAATTTTTGTTGTAATTTTGATAAGTGCGAAAAATATTAATGTTTTCGATTTTAATTTGAAAATTTATTTCTATTATCCCGGATTTTATATATTGTCTCAATTTTGATTAATATATCGAAACTAAAGGATAGTTGAAAAATTAATTCATAATGACTTACTTCATTAGTATTTTTTACTATATTTGAATTGTTTTTTATTGGAAATTGATTTACCGTTTTAGAGGTAAATCACGGAAATTTGAAAAAAAATAATAAATTTACATCATAGTAAAAAGAACATAATAAATTAAAAGTATAGAAATTAGTGTAGATGGAGCTGTTCTCTTTTTATAATGTTGAAAATTTATTTTTACCCGATCCGAAACCTGTCCACAAATTAGATCCTACCCGGTCAGGATTAAGGAATTGGGATGAAAAGAGATATAGAAATAAGCTTTTCAAGATCTCTCACGTATTTCAGTTGATGAAGGAGGAGAATGATGTATTACCATTTTTAATAGGATTATCTGAAGTTTCCGGAAGGAAAGTCTTAGAAGATCTTGTGGAGATGGACCCCTTTAATTCGGAATATGGAATTGTACATTACAACTCTATGGACGAAAGAAAAGTGGATGTAGCCATGTTATATGATAAAAATAAAGTAGAGGTACTGGACTCAGAAACCATTACTTTCTTTTTTGAAATAGTAAATAAAAACACAGAAAATTACGACACAACCCGAGACGTACTTTTTTCAAAAATAAAATATAAAGGGGAAATTATTAATGTCTTTATCGCGCATCTTCCCTCTAAACGCGAAAAAGATATCAATAAACCTAAAAGAACCTTTATATTGAATGAAGTACGGGAACGGATTATGAAAATTATAAATGCTGATAAAGAGCATGTTATATTGTGTGGTGATTTTAACGAAAACCCGGATGATGAAAATTTAGTACAGATTCTCTATGACAATGACCATGAGAAGGTTTTAATGAACCCTTTTCAGCAATTGTTTTCTACAAGAAATTATTCTACTTTTCATTATAAATCTGGATTGCTGTATGATCAGATCATTATGTCAAGATCTTTGCTTGATAATAAGACGCTGGCTTTTCAGGATGCCCATATATTTAATTCTGAAAAAATCCGCAGCAGAACCAGAAATTTTGAAGGACGACCTTTCCGAACATATGCTGGTACACGGTATTTAGGAGGATACAGCGATCACTTTCCGGTTTTTGTAAAATTTAAAAATTTACATTAAAAAACATAAATA
The DNA here is from genome assembly GCF_031454475.1 of Chryseobacterium vietnamense. Taxonomy (NCBI): domain Bacteria; kingdom Pseudomonadati; phylum Bacteroidota; class Flavobacteriia; order Flavobacteriales; family Weeksellaceae; genus Chryseobacterium; species Chryseobacterium vietnamense. The sequence goes on from NZ_JAVDQX010000002.1 coordinate 418,491, forward strand.
ATAAAAAAGTAGAAAATGAAAAATTCGAGCAACACAAGCTACCATTTAGATTCTATTGACAAAGAAATCATCTACATGTTGATGGATAATGCTAAAACTTCTTTAGCCCACATTTCAAAAAATGTCGGAATTTCCACCACTGCAGTGCATCAAAGAATCAAAAAACTCGAACATGCAGGAGTTATTGAAAATTCAATATCATTTCTTAACCCTAAGAAAATTGGATACAAAGTGATTTCCTACATCGGTGTATTTTTGGATCAGCCAAGCCATTATCCGGAAGTGGTAAAGTCTTTGCATGATATCAACGAAGTAGTGGAGGCCCACTATACTACAGGAAATTATACTATTTTCCTGAAAGTGCTTTGTAAAGACAATGATCACTTAATGCAGATTCTTAGTAAGCTTCAAAAGCTGAAGGGAGTAACGAGAACAGAAACTTTTATATCTTTAGAACAAGGTATTTACAGACAATTGAAAGTATAACAATATGAACATAGCCCAATATTTGGATTCAACTTACCTGAAAACTCCAGAACAGTCAGGTATTTCCCACGAAGAAACACTTCAAAAAGATAAAGAACTTGCTCAGGAAGCAATAGACAATGGTATTTTTGCCGTGATGATTCGACCGGATTATGTATCTGAGATCAAGAAATATATTCAGGAAAGAAATTCAAATGTTGTAGTAGGAACTGTCATAGGTTTCCACGAAGGAACGTATTCTATTGAAGAGAAACTTGCAGAAGCTTTAAAAGCAATAGAAGACGGAGCAGATGAATTAGATTTCGTTATTAATTATACGGCTTATCTACAGGGGAATTTAGAACTGGTAAAAGAAGAATTTGTAAAATGTACCCAATTATCACTTGAGCATCATAAAATTGCAAAATGGATTATTGAAATTGCAGCCTTAACGGATGTACAAATTGCAGATCTTACCAAAAAGATTTCTACCTGGGCAGAAGAAAATTTCTCTGAAAATGAATTGTCGAAAATTTTTGTCAAGTCATCAACAGGATTTTATCAGACTGCCGAAGGAAAGCCAAACGGAGCAACCTTTGAAGGAATAACAATTATGCTCAGCAACGCTGGCAAACTTCCCGTAAAAGCAGCAGGTGGAGTAAGAACTCCCGAAGATGCTGAGAAAATGATCAAAATGGGAGTTAAAAGAATTGGAACTTCTTCAGCGCTGGGATTAATTAAAAGCGAATCCTCATCAGAAGGATACTAAATTAGATTCTCAATATAAAAAAAAACCATCAGTTTGCTGATGGTTTTTTATTTTTATAGCTGTGCCTGATACTCTTCGTAGAACTGTTGGGTTTCTTTGATCAAGCTGTCCATTTCTTCCATGGTGAAAACTTCCAGGAATTTCTTTCTGAACTCCTTAAAATGAGGGATTCCACGGAAATAGTTGCTGTAATGCTGTCTCATTTCTACCAATCCTAATCTTTCTCCTTTCCATTCGGCACTCCATTCAGCATGTTGACGTACAGCCAGCAGTCGGTCTGAAATGGTCGGTTCAGGTAAATGCTCTCCTGTATTAAAGAAATGTTTGATTTCATTAAAGATCCATGGATATCCAATGGCAGCACGTCCGATCATAATACCGTCACATGCATACTTTTGTTTATACGCTAATGCTTTTTCTGCAGAGTCGATATCACCATTTCCAAAAATGGGAATCTCAATATTAGGATTTTGTTTAATTCTTGAAATATGCTCCCAGTCTGCTTCCCCCTTATACATCTGAGCACGGGTTCTTGCATGGATCGTAAGAGCTTTAATTCCTGTTTCCTGCAAACGTTCTGCTACTTCATCAATATTAATGCTGGTACTGTCCCATCCTAAACGGGTTTTTACCGTGACAGGAAGGTGAGTAGAGCTTACAACAGCTTTTGTAAGACGTACCATGAGGTCAATATCTTTCAAAACACCAGCTCCTGCTCCTTTGCAAACAACTTTTTTTACAGGACACCCGAAATTAATATCTACCAGATCAGGATTTACTGTTTCTACAATTCTAGCAGACATAGCCATAGCTTCTTCGTCTCCACCAAAAATCTGTATTCCAACGGGTCTTTCGTAATCGAAAATATCCAGTTTTTTACGACTCTTGATAGCGTCACGAATCAACCCTTCGGAAGAAATAAATTCCGAATACATTAAATCTGCACCATGCATTTTACACAAACGTCTGAATGGAGGATCACTTACGTCTTCCATTGGAGCCAGCAAAAGCGGAAATTCCGGCAGTTCTATGTTGCCTATTTTTATCATGCTGCAAATTTACGAAATTCTTAAAAAACAATATTTTATAAATTAATATGTGGTATTATGTTTTATTTGTGTTAGGTTATTTAAAGGATTTTATGATATTATGTTTAATTTTTCATTAATATATTTAATTGATTATCAGTGTTTGTTGAATTTTATTGATAATTATTTTTTATATTTAGTATAATAAAAATTAATGTCATGAGAAAAATTCTATTTTGTTTGATGGCAATTTTGGTTTCATCAAATTTTTATTCACAAGTGAATATTTCTGCCACAGCAGGAACTGCTACAGGAACCTACACCACGTTAAAAGGAGCATTTGATGCCATTAATGCGGGAACACACCAGGGAGCTATTACAATCAGTATCACAGCGAACACAACAGAGACAGCCACCGCTAGTCTGAATGCCAGCGGCGGAGCGACGAGCTACACCTCAGTTGCAATCAAACCTGCAGCGGGAGTTACAGCGGCTATTTCCGGTGATATTGCCAGTGCCCCTTTAGTAAGAATACTGGGGAGTAATATTACCCTGGATGGAAGCAATACAGCTTCAGGAACAACAAGAGATCTTACGCTTACCAATACTTCTGTTACAGCACCGCAGGTACTTACCTTTATTGCAGCTTCTGCAGCAGCAGCCAATACTAATATTATGGTTAAAAATCTTAATATTATCAACGGAATGAATAATTCGTCAGCTTTGGTAATGTATGATGGAGCAACAACACCTACGGGAGGCTTCTTTAATAATGTTACCATTCAGAATAATGCGGTGAAGAAAGCTTATATGGGAATTTATTTATTTGCTGCTACAGCTGCTGGTAATGGAGCTAATACATTGGTTACAGGTAATGATATAAGTGCTTCGGGAGCAGATGCCAACCGTCTAGGAGGAATTTATGTTCAGGGTGCCGATGGAGTAACGGTAAGTAACAACACGTTAGGGAATTTTGAAACGACCAATGCTGAAATTAAAAGAGGAATCTGGTTTGCCACAGCAACAGTCAATTCTTCAATTATTTCAAATACTATTACCAATCTTGGGTATACCGGAACGGGTGCAGGAGGTGCTGCCGGAATAACGATTACCTCAGGGAGTACAGGAGCTTCTGCGGCTGCTAATATTATTGTAAAAGGAAATACGATCTCCAATTTTAATTCCAGTGGAACAGGAACGCTGTTTGCCGGAATTTATGCAGGAGGTGCGTTAACGACCGGCATGACTATTACCAATAATAAAATAACCGGGATCAAAAATACCAATACATCCGGATATGGAGCACAGGGAATATATTTAGCAACAACAAGTCTTACTTCCAATACTCTGGTTGCCAATAATATTGTGAGTGGTGTAGCCGGATATGGGTATGCTACCACCGGAGGTGTAAATGACAACGGAAACGGAATTATCATTACCGCTGGAGGTGGATATAAACTTTATTATAATACTGTTGTGATGGATGTTAGCCAGACTGTTGCCGGAAGGCCGTCCGCTTTAAATATCACAAGTGGGGTAACGGGTGCCGGAGGTATTGATGTGAGAAATAATCTTTTTGTCAATACCCAAACCCAGGCAGGTGAAAGATATGCCATTTATGCCGGAGCAGCCAGCAGTGTTTTCTCTACCATTAACTATAATAATTTCTATTCTGCCGGAACGAATCTGGGGTATATCGGAGGTGCCGCAAAAGCTACTCTTACTGATATCCAGACAGGATTTGGAGGTAATGTGAACTCTTTGAATGTTCTGCCTGTATTTATGTCAGCAACTGATTTCCATTTATCTGCTACAGGAAATACTGCTCTTGACAACAAGGGAACTCCGGTAGCTGAGGTAACATTAGATGCAGATGGTAATACCAGAAATGCTTTGACACCGGATCTCGGCAGTTTTGAATTTACGGCAACAGTACTGGCAGTAAATGAAGCAGCGAAAAAGAACACGGTAACCGCCTATCCAAACCCGGTTATAGATTTCCTTTATATCAATAATGATAACAGAATCAAAGAGGTGGAAGTATATAATGTTTCAGGTCAGAGAATTCTTAACGAAACAATTAATGCTCAAAAAGGCTCTGTAGATATGAGAGGTGCCACGGCAGGAGTTTATATTGTAAAAGTAAATACAGAAAAAGGATCACAATCTTTGAAAATTATTAAAAAATAGTAAATAAACTAATAGCCAGAAAATCCCCAATAGTACTATCGGGGATTTTTTTATTGTAAAAAGTAACGGTCATTACTAGAAGCTTGCTTTTACCTGCATACTTCCGATGTGAATGGTCCGGTCACCGGAGTTTCTTCCTTCATAATTAAGGTTCAGCTGGATAAACGAGTTGATAGCCTGTTGGATAAATACACTCCACACCTGGTTTTTTCCAGGCTTAAGCCCATCCAGCATCTGGTTTCCTACGATACTGAAGTTATTTCCTGTAAAATTGTTATTGATGAACGAGAAGTTTCCACGGATAGATGTCTTTCTGCGCTCCCATTGGATAGTTCCTGTAATATCAAAAGCTTTGAGAAGTTCTTCGCCATCCAGTCTTTGTTTCTGACGGAAGGCAGAAGATAATTCAGCCTGAATGGCATCTGTAAATTTATACGTTGCTTTAGGCTTGGTTTCAAAATTATTTAGACGGTAATCTCTTGTTTGAAATAATTGTGAAGAGTTTTGGATATCATGAACCGAGTTTTCCCAATCCACTCTGAATTCTTTATTGAACCAATATCCTATATTCAGGAAATGAGAAGTCTGTTCACGTTCTTCATTACTGAAATTGGCATTAATGAGATTGTCATTGGTGATGAATCTGTAATTTCCGTTCCAGCCTGATTTGTCGGTTGGATTAAACTGTACAGAGGCAAGAATGTTCTGATTTTTAAGGATCTGATCACTGTTTTTTTCAAAAGGATTCAGCACAAGCACTTTTTCCTTTTTGTAGAATGAGTTTTGAGAGTTTAATGAAATATTGAAATTCCAACGTTTTAAAAATCCATTCTCAGAATTGAAAACAATAGCCGGATTCACAAATAAGGCCAACTGCAGTTTATTTTTATTGGAAGGAATATATCGTACAGAATTAGTATATACACGGATGTATTGGGCAAGATCAGAATACTCAGCGATTTCAAATTCGTCCAGCTGCTGAATGCCGTCTCCGTTATAATCCGTCCATTTATAAACACCCTGTCCGTCTGTTACTTTAATGTACTGAAATTCCCTCTGTGCTTCCTGTCCGTTACCCAATTCATAGAAAGCCTGAAGACGCATACCGTTTCTGAACAGCTGTTGATTGTATAAAATGTTTCCGACAACAAAATCATTATTACGGGTTACTTCACCTTCTGCACCTGCATAGAAGAATTTTCGGTAGTGAATCAGAGCATTTAAACTGGTTCTTTCGGTCTTGATAATCTGACTTTCCGCCATGATCCCCAGAATATTGTTCATATTCTGAAGTCTGTTATCACGCACCGAATCATTATCTCTCATATATACTTTTGCCAATAATTTGGTTCTTGTACTGTCACCGATTTTCTTTTGCAAAAAGATTTCTTTCCAGCTGAAACTTGTTACATCCATAAGCTGAGTATCGTTATACTTCTTCTCGTTATGTTCCATGCTTCCACCAATGGCCCAGCTTCCTTTTTTACCGGTAAATTCCGTTGAAACTCCACCGCGGATGAACTTTGTATCCTGAAGGGTAGCATTGGTACTCAGATAAGACAGATTACCTTTAGTATAGAATTTTCCTGTCAGCCAGCCAAAATCAAGGTCATTTTTAATCCCTTTATAAGAATCTTGTTCATTCAGATAATTGACACGGTAATTCAAAGTAGACTTATTATTCCATTTATTCAGGAAGCTGAAGATAAATCTGTTCTGGGTCTTTTTATTGAATTCCTGGGTAAGGTTGAAATCTCTGGAGAATTCCACATCATTGATACGGTCCAGGATATGGAATTGTCTGTCTATATATTGATATTCAAAGCTTGGAGTTCCTCTCCATGTGTTCTTTGTGAAGCTTTTATTTCCAAAAATACGCCATGCATACCCCATATTCTGATCAGAATCTTTTGAAGAAAATAAATTGACATCATAGTTACTCAACGAGATATCAGCACCTATTTTTCCTTCGTTCAGCAGATATTCAGAGTTCAGAGAGTATACCTGGGATTTCTGAGGAGAAGGAAGTTTTCTTACCGCTCTGTAATCTCCGCCATTGGGGCCTACATATTCGAAAACACGTCCGTTGTTGGTGGTCTGTGCTATTTTATAGTCTCCCTGATTAGCTCCGAAATACGTAAAAGAAACCTGATAAAGTGTTAAACTTGAATCCGTAGAATATTCATAGAAATTTCCTGCCGGACTTAATTTGTATAAAATTTTATTGACATCATATTCCGTTATCACCCCTGATGGAGCATACATTAAGTCAGGGTTATTTCCGGCTTCTGCAAGAATTTGCTCATCTTCTTTAGATAGATTTAAAGAAAGCGGAGCATTCTTATTGTCATTTTCCATAAACCAGTTGAATCCAACCTTGAATTTTTCTCTCTGATGCTCAAGCTTTCCTGTAAACAGATATCTTGAATAATTCCTGTTGGCGTAGTTATAAGAAATCGTGATGAAATTTTGCTGGAAAATAGGGCGGAAACTGGTAAAAGTAACTTCACCGGTATTGTAATTGATAATATAATCCTGGTTTTCACCACGCTTCATTAAAATTCCATCAATAAAAACCTGTTCAGAACCAGAGATTAGTGTGATAAATTGTTCTCCGTTTTTACCAGTCAGACGATAAGGTCCCTGGTTACCTTCTACCCCCTGAAAACGGATTCTGTGGAATTCACTTCGTGCAACACCTGCAGAGATATCTACAAATGTCTTGTTCTCCTTCCCGAATTCTGTCTGGAACTGAAGTCCCATACTTCTTCTCTGGTATTTGGCAAAATAATTCTTAGCTTCTACAAGGTCAAGATGTCCTGCTCTGAGGATAGATTTATCCTTAATATTAAGCTGCATATAGATTTTGTCAAACTCCTCTAAAGTTTGAGTATAACCATCAGCCTGAATCGGTAGGTTGTGATCTGAAATACTCGCCAAAATCGTAACGTCTTTCGATAATCGTCCCGAAATCTGAAGATCCATAGAACTTTGTACAGATTGCCCCTGATTATTACCAAAAGTAATTCCACGGATAATAGACCCTTTTGAACTAAGCTCTCCTAAAAATCTTTTTTTGTCATTTTTGGCCAATACAGCTTCATCAATAATAATCTTATTGTGCGTTCTTATGAAATCCAGAGTATCCTTCGCAAAGATGTCCTGTTCAAGCTTTGCTGCCAGAATACTATCCCTTTTAATACTGTCTTCAGGCACGTTGGGATTTTTCCATGAAAATACCTGAGCATTTCCTGAAAATATGCCTAAGAAGAACAAAACGAAAAGAATGATAAAATTCCGCAACTTTTAAAAATAATTCGTAAAAATAATTAAAAAATGTTAACATTAAGAGGTCAACTATAATTAACAAAAACTTAACCTCTTTATTGTCTCAAAAATAAAATTAGAATGTAGTTTTGTTATGAAAAGAAAATTATTAACAAAAAAATTAAATCATGAAAAAACTTTATTCTCTTTTTGCAACAGTTGTAATGAGTGCGGTTGCTTTTGCACAAACAACTTACCTTTGGGATGGTAGTTCTGTAAATCCCATTTCCGGTACCAATGCTAATATTTCAAGCGTAGCATTTGCAGCAACTCAGGGAAATAATAATGGTACTACTAATTTAATTACTACTACATCTGTGTCTTCGGGATATACAGGAGCAAGCGGATCCAGTAATTTTGGTGCTGCAGCTTTTAAAGAGGCTCTTTCCACTGCAACAAGTACATTTTTCAGTGTAACTGTTACTCCGGTTGCGGGTAATAAAGTAACTTTAAATTCTTTAAATTTAGGATCAAGAGGAACATCTACAGGACCTGGAAAGATCACAGTATATTCAAGTATTGATAACTATGCAACGGCGATAGGTACTGTAAATGTTAACAATAACAGTACATGGACATTGAATAGTATTACTTTTTCAGGTGCTAATCTTATAGGTGCCGAATCTGCTCCGGTTACTTTAAGAATCTATGGAAGCGACAGTCCTGGTACAGGAACTCCATCTTTGGGAACTGCCAACTGGAGAATAGATGATATTTCTTTAACGGTGACTTCGTCCAGTGCCACTTTAGCTGTTATTGATGCTAAAAACGTAAAATCAGGAAACTTTGTAAAGAACTCTTTCGTTAAAAACAATGAGATCATTTTCGGAGCTGATGTAAAAGATGTGAAAGTTTTCAATACGTTCGGACAACTTGTAAAAGAAGCTTCTGTAAAACAAAACGAAGCTGTAAGCGTTGCTGAACTGGCAAAAGGAAACTATATCATTACAGGTACCGTAAACAACAAGCCTGTTTCTCAGAAAGTACTTAAAGATTAATCTCTTTTAAATAAATATAACCAGCTGGTTCAATTGAGCCAGCTGGTTTTTTATGTGATGATTTCCTGATTTTTAGATTTTTATCTTATATATTTTCTTAATTTGGTGGTATTGTTTTTGATGTTTTATAAACAATCCATTTCTAAAATTATTACGATGAAAAAAATCTTTACTCTTGTTGGTCTTACCGTATTAGTTTCTTTTTCAAACGCCCAGATTGTGATCAATGAAATCTATGGTGGGGATGCCAATTCAGGATCTGTCTTGAAAAATAATTATATCGTCCTTAAAAATATCGGAAATACCTTGGTTTCTTTAACGGGAGCAAGTATTCAATATGCTCCGGCGATAGGTGCTTTTACAGAATATCACACGCTGCCTGATTTTACTTTAGGGCCGGAAGAAACCTATTTAATTCAGGAATCAGCGATTGAAGGAGGCGTAGAAAATCTGCCAACACCGGATTTCATTGCAACTACCATCGTAAATTTTGATGGAACTCCCAACAAATCTTCCGGGTTAAAAATATCCAACGTATCAGGAAAAGTTGCATTAGCAGGAAACATCGTACAGGTTACTGGACCATCTGCATCTAATGTTCTGGATTTTGTAGGATATGGATCCAATGCAGATCAATTTAAAGGAGATGGGCCAGCTCCTTCTCCCACTACAAGCACGGCTATCAAAAGAAATTTAGTAGGAAATAATGATAATAGGGAAGACTTCTCTCTCGAAGGTAGCGTGAAGTCCGGCTTTGTACAGAATCCATTTATAAAAGACAGTAAAATAGTATTCGGAACAGAGGTGAAAGACGTGAAAGTTTACGATACATTCAGACAGGTTGTTAAAAAATCACCTACTAAACTCGCTTCAGCTCTTGATATTGCAGAACTTCCGAAAGGAACTTATATTGTAACAGGAACGATTAACAATATCCCTATTTCGCAGAAAATTATAAAAGATTAGTTTTTAAATAAAAAAGGACAACCGATAACAGGCTGTCCTTATTTTTTATTTTCAGAATCTTAATACCAACCTCTTCTCGCTGCATTAATAATTGACCCGAGATTAAGAATCAAAGTGTATCTGATACGCTTGCCATAATCCTTGAATGAAGGCTCAAATCCCAAAGAAGATTGTATCGGGAAATAAACTTCAAGAAAATCGGGAATGATTCTTACTTTAACTCCTGTGTCCCATATGAATTTGGCAGGGTGATCTTTGTTCTTATACACTCCGGCATCTGCGTACACATGAAATATTTTCCATACACTGGAATCTACATTGGCAGAAGTGATCCATTGGTTCACTGTTCCCGGCAGGAAAGATTTAAAACCTCCGTCAGCTAATATAAACTGCTGGGAAAGAAGACCACTGCTGGCACTTTCTCCCAAGAGAGTATAAGAGAATGAATAGTTGGAAACCCTTGAAATTCCATAATCAAAAAGGTTATTTCGGGTATTGTTTCTTAAGAAGTATCCGGCAAATAAACGTAAGCTCAGCTTTTGTTTAGGTGCAAATTCCCATCTGTAGAAGCCTTCAGCCGTTATTTTATTGAAATCTTCCATTCCCTGGGCGCTCAGGCTGAAACTTTTTTCATGAATCATCTGGCTGTCGCTGTAACCATAGCCGATACTCCAGAGATTATATTTGCTGTAATCATTATTGGCGATCATTTGCGGACTCAGATCTCTTTCAAAATAATTATAGGAAACGCCAAGACTTCTGCTAACGGTACTTCTTGGGTTCTTTCTGAAGTTAATAGAAGAAGAAATTGAGGTTTTTCTGTAAGCCAGATCATAATCATAATGAAAATAAGAGCCTGAAAGTCCAAATGTTAAACTTCGGATAATGCTTTCTGCGGGAAGGATAGAATAGGAGACAGCTCCTGAACCGGTAAGTTTTCCCGTTCCGGTACTATAAGTTGGAGTTACCGAATACAGGAATTTCTGATCAAAGAAAGACTGATTTTTAAAATTGGCTCCCAGAAGAAATTTATCATACGTATTATTGAATCGTACCCTTGGGCTGATGTAAATTTCATTGTATTCCGGGTTAGGAATATCTTTTATTAATTTAAGCTTAATTTTTTTTGCATTGGAAAACAGTCCTTTCGCATACAGGAAGTTGTCCCTGTAATTGGATTCAGGGAAGATATAGCCGCTATTTAAGGTGGTTTTGTAAATATTATCTGATGCAGGAAGTGACAGGCTGGTGGTACGTTCATTTTCCTCCGTGTCTATCCAGTACGTTTTCTTTTCTCCTTCCCTGGTTTCTGTTTCCAGTTTTACAGGAATAGAGATGTCTGTATTTCTTACAATTTTTATTTGCAGAGAATCGTTATCCTTTCTAATATTTTTTAATTTAAAATCAACCCTGTTCTTCTGTTTGAAAAAGTTGGAGAGATAGGCTGTTGATTTATTATTTTCAGCAAGGGACGACAGAAATTCATCAGGATTAATTTTTTTTCCGGAATTCTGAGAAATATAGTTTTTTAAAATCGCATCAAATTGATCATATCCCATTTTGTCTGCCGAATAATTGAAAAGACTTCCGGTTTCAAAGCTGCTGATAGCCATATCATTGAAATTACTCAAAACAGGGAAATGTTCATCGATTTTCTGATCAAGGTTCTGCAGCATGATATACTGATAGGAAAGCCCATAGCGGTCCAGAAGTTTTACTTTGGAGGCGTGGAATAACTTTAAGGGCTTAAGTCCAAAGATTCTGGTCTCGGGAAGTGTACCTAAAAGTTTTGTATCAGCATAGAATTTTTTGAGGTACTGAATTTCCAGATAAGATTTTAAACCATTTTTAAACCAATGATCTTTTTCTTTATCAGCAATTACGCCTTCGTCAAGAATTTTCTTGGCAATGATCCCAAAATAATCCATATCCGTTTTTTCAGTCTCGGTAAACAGGCGGAATCTGAATTTCCAGAAAGTAATATCATTATTCCCGAAAAAGTCTTCTTTAGCTCTGAACTTATCAGAAATAAAAATACTTTTCGGAAGATATCCGATGCGCTCTTTAATGAATTTTAATTGTAAAGGAAGATAAAACTCCAGATTTTGTTTTTCATCCGGTTTCAGATTGTATCCAAATTTGATTTCAATTTCATCTCCGTCAACATTGGTTTTGATGGATTGGAATTCTGTTGTAGAAATCAGGAATTCAGGGTCCGAGTCCAGATATCCCTTAAATGAATTCATCTGAACATGTGGAAGATTACCTTCAACAAAACTATTTACAGGGATGTCAAAGTTGACGGTCCAGAAAGTATTAAAACTTACCTGTTCCTCAATATCATGATAGTTTCTTCTGGAAATATTGTCCGGATCAAAATGATCCGGAACAATAAAGAAATATTTTAATACAGTATTCTGAGCGGATGTTCCGTATCCCGTAAAAGTTTTATCGGGAAGCTGCATCCTGTATTGCAAGTGTAAAGTGACGCTTTCGCCTGGTTTTAATGCGTTCTTCAGAGGAATAAAAAGATTTTCATCCGAGAGCGTATTGACGGGAAGGACTTCATTTTCAGAATTTTTAATATTCAGTTCAAGAAGTTTTCCCAGTTGATCATTTTTGGCAAAATGCAAATCATTATTCCGGTCTTCCAGTTTTCTGTAGACTAAAGAAGTCCCCCGTTTATTGTACGCGGAAACCCAATTCAGAAGTTTTACAGCTTGAAGGTCTTTTCCGGAATGATTGTAATAAACAATTTCCTGGCGGACCTCAAGGTTCTTTTTGTCAGGAGACAGTTTTGTTTCAATATATATACTGTCTGTCTGCGCAGAAACCTGTACAACTCCCCATAACAAAATAAGGCAAATGCTGATCTTTTTCAAATATTCGTGATAAAGCCCAAATATAACTTATTTTGTATATACTTTATAGCATTTTAACCTTGAATTGCTTTTTTTTCCAAAGAATTAATATAAGCATTCCATCCCTCTGTTTTATAAGTGATTGCTGATGCTTCCGGATCATTGGATTTGTAAATACCCCTTCCTACGATAATAAAATCTGTGTGAAGAGTTTTGAAAACATGCTCAGGGGTGTTGTACTGCTGTCCTTTACCATCTCCGGAATCTGCAAGGTTTACTCCCGGCGTGAATAATAAAAGGTCTTCAGGAATTTTATTCTGAGATACGCCACCAATGACATTCGGATGAGATAAAGCTACTTTTAAAGCTTCTTCACGATAGCTCGCGGTTGTCAGCGCTCCTTTGGAAGACATTCCAACAATGGCTACCACTCCTACATTTTTGAAACAGTCTAATGATTCAAAACCTCCGATTACCTGAGACGTTACGAAATCTGCCCAATCGGTAATTTTGAAAACTCCGCTTGTGAACTGAAGTTCCTGAGTGTTTCCGATATCAGCAAATTTTCTGTCTTCCATCAGTAAGAACTGGTGTTTTGCAGCAATCGCTTTTAAAGGAGTAATTGTTTTTTCGTATTCAAAATCAGAAATGATATCGATATGCGTTTTTAAAGCAATAATATGCGGACCTACTTTTTCAGCAAGTTCCAATAGCTCCTGAGTTGTAGTAACATCAGCAGAAGCAATAAGGTTTGATTTTTTTGCTAAAGCTGTTTCCAGTAATTTTTTTGAAACGGAATGCTGTGTTGACTGAAGTTTCTGCTCGTAAGAAGTTCTTACTTCTTCTTCAAACTGAATGTGATTCCCCTGAAGGAAGTCCTGGATTCTTTTTACTTCTTCATCAGACAATTCACCTGTTTCCTGAAGAATATTGCATACTTCTGAAATATTGAAAAGCGTGTGAACTCTGTATCCTTTACCTTCCAATAGTTGCTTTCCTCCCTGTTCTCTGTCAAGTACCACCACAATGTCAGAAACTTTAAGATCTTCCTGTTCTATTTCAGGAATGGTTTCCAGCAAAGATTTTCCTGAAGTGATCACGTCTTCTACCAAAAGACAGTTTTGTCCTTTCTGGTAAATTCCTTCAATCAGCTTCTTCGTACCGTAGCTTTTCGCTTCTTTTCTTTTAATAATTAATGGAATATAGCTTTCCAGAGACATTGCAGTAGCCATAGGAAGCGCAGCATAAGGAACTCCACAGATTAAATCAAAATTATCTAATGGAAGCATTTCCAGTAAATAATTAGCAAGATTTTTTAAAATTTTAGGATCTGAAGCCAAAGGTCTCAGGTCTACATAAAAAGGACTTTCAATACCACTTTTCAAGGTAAACCTTCCGAATTTAATGATTCCTAGTTTGTAGCACTCTAAGAAGAATTCTTTTTTACTTTCCATTATTTTTTATTAGATACTGCAAATTTAAGGAATTGAAATAAGGCTTAAAAATTTATCACTCATTTGTCAATAAAAAACCATCCCGGATTGACCGGGATGGTGTGAAAAATATAATAAACTATTATTTTACGATTTCAGCATCAATGACTTGGGCACCACTGTATTTTTGCTGGGCTTCCCATAATAAAAACTTGTCAACCTCTTTGATGAGCTTAGGAATGGTAAGTGACAATACTGCCAGATCATCCATGACTCCAAGAACCGGTATCACAAATTCAGGAAGGAGGTCAATAGGGGAGAGTACATATAAAATTCCCAGTAAAGGAAGAATAATGTCTATGGATTTCATAGGATAAATTCCTTTTCTCCACATTTTGACCATTCTGAAAATATCAGGGATCTTTTTGATAAAGCCCTTATGATTGATGGCTTCTTTTGCAAGATTTAATTTTGAATATTTCATTTTGTGTTTGGATTAATAAATTTTTCAATGCTATAAAATTCGCAAATCCTGTACCAACAAATTATAAAATTTAGTTAAAATATTATTTGATAATATTGTCAATGAACTGGTGCACAGTCTCTGTGTTCCAGTCTTTTGTGGCATCCTCTTTAATAAGGATTCTTCCGTGTTTATCCAGCAGGAAAGTGGTAGGGAATACCTTTGGAAGAATTTTCTCAGAAATCGGACTTTGAGCAATATACACCGGAACGGTATAATTATTATCTTTCAAAAACTTTCTTACATCCTCTTCCTTATCATTCATGGCAATCAATACAAAATCTACATGATCTTTTCTGGTATCATACAGTTTCTGGATAGAAGGCCATTCTTTTCTGCAAGGTGGGCACCATGTCCCCCAGAAATTCAGGAAAACACCTTTGTCCTTAAAGTTTTTAAGATTAGTGCTTGGTGCATTAATCCCTTTAAGCTCTATATCATAATCCTCTTCACTGATATGAACTGCATTTTCTATAGTTGCTACCGGAAAGAAGGTGTCTTTTAGAAAGTTTCTTACCCCTGGCATAAAAGCAACACCAGCGATAATGACAATAATTACAAGATAAATGATATTTTTTTTCATATCTCTTTTTTATAGAAGATCCAAAATTTCCTGAACAGCATCTTTCCCTCTGTTTTTAGCATAGTATATCTGCAGGTCATTATAGAAAGAATCTTTTGGATAGGCTTCAGGATCGGCTTTATATTTCATAAGAAGTTCATATCCATATTTGGGACGCGGTCCCCACGAATTTTTTACATTCAGGTCCTTGTCTAGGATAATGACTTTCGGGATAGATTCCGTGCCATTGGTCAGAAACTGATTGATTAAGCTTTTATCACTGTCTCTCAGGAATACCCTTACTTCATTATGTCCTTCAAAAAATCTGAAAAGAGCAGGTACTGTTGCACTTGCATCTCCACACCATGCTTCAGAAATAATCAGAATCTTTCCGTCAAAGTTCTTGGCAGCAAGTTCTTTCAGCTGCTCTTCATCCGGGACGTATTTTTTTACCGTTCGGTCCATTCTCTGAAGACCAAGCTCATAATATTGTTTATAGTCAGCTTCCTGTTGGTTAGCAGGATTCTCTAATCTTTCTTTTGCAATCTGAAGGTATTCTTCAAACGAAATTCCTTTATCCCAGTAATTTTTCATTACTAAAAATATTTATGTTAAAAATTATTGATGTTTCTTGTTTTGTTGATCAAAAACAGGTCTGCCAGTACAAATGCAGCAAGACTTTCCACTACAGGAACAGCTCTTGGAACTACACAAGGATCGTGGCGTCCTTTTCCTTCTACAATAACAGGATTTCCATCTTTATCAATACTATCCTGAGGTCTCAGAATAGTAGCTACAGGTTTGAAAGCCACACGGAAATAGATATCCATTCCGTTTGAAATTCCCCCCTGGATACCTCCTGAAAGGTTAGATTTTGTAGTGAAATCTGTATTGAAGGCGTCATTGTGCTCTTTTCCGGTCATTTTAGCACCGCAGAAACCGCTTCCATATTCAAAACCTTTGCATGCATTGATATTCAGCATTGCTTTTGCCAGTTCAGCCTGAAGTTTTGAAAAGATAGGTTCACCAATTCCTACAGGAACATTCTTAATCACACATGTAATTGTTCCTCCAATAGTATTCCCTTCTTTTTTGATCTCTTTGATTCTTGCAATCATCTTTTCTGCCGTTTCAGCATCCGGACAACGAACGTCATTGCTTTCTGTTTGGGAGAAATCTAAAGCCTGATAAGGTTTTTCACAGAAAATATCACCTACGGAAGATACGTAAGCATTGATCTCAATGTTCGGTAAAAGCTGCTTGGCAAGTGCCCCCGCAACTACCCAGTTCATGGTTTCTCTTGCAGAAGATTTTCCACCACCACGGTGATCTCTGAAACCAAATTTCTGGTCATACGTGAAATCTGCATGACTAGGACGATAAGCCCCGGCAATATGATCATAATCTTTCGATTTCTGATTTTCGTTTTCGATGATAAAACCGATGGGTGTACCAGTTGTTTTTCCATCAAAGATTCCGGAAAGAAACTTTACCGTGTCACTTTCTTTTCTTTGTGTAACGATTGATGACTGGCCGGGTTTTCTTCGGTTTAGTTCGTACTGAACCTGATTGAGATCTACCGCTAAACCTGCCGGAAAATTATTGATGATACCGCCATAAGCCACTCCGTGACTTTCTCCAAATGTTGTAAGACTAAGAAGATTACCTAATGTATTGAACATGATACAAAATTACCTTTTTTTCTTCAGATAATAAAGTTTCTGGATTTGTTCTATTTATCAGTGTTTTTGATATTATTGATAACCTTTTGGGCTTCCTCTTTTTCCGCTGAAGTCATTTTTTTTGAGATAAATCCTTTTTTGATATCCTTTTTGTCTAAAAGTTGTGGGAAAATCCCCGCTTTCACATCATCAGAAAGATAAGCCGGAGTAATTGCCGGAAGTGGGGTGTCAAAACTATAAGGATAATGGTGAGAAACATTAAATTTAAAATTTCCTACCTTATAGGTGTCAAACTGCTGATATTCATAGGTTGCAGGCTTGTAAATCTGTTCTTTTTCAAATCCGGTCATAAAACTTCCCACCCTGAAACTGGGAATAGATCTCTGGATCAATTCAGGAAACGATAAGATTGAAATACATAATAAACTGAGCGCAGAAAAAGTAATAATGGATTTCTTCCGATCAAAATATTCATAAAACAGAACAAAGAATATCACGAAGAATACATCTGTAAAAAATCTGTATTGGGCTGAAAAAGCCAGAACTAATATACTTTTTATCAACAAAGAAATACAAAGCAGGGTGATGAGTTTTCTCTTTTTAATCCAGGCAAATACGGAGAAAATAACTAAGCTTAAAACAAAGAGAATATTGATTTTGGATTTTATTCCATCCAAAGAAAACCAGTTTCTGATATAATCAACAGTTGAGAATTTTTGTATTTCCTCAAACGTGTACTGCATATCATAGGTTTTCATGATGGCAAATTGTGAAGAAATTTTTAAAATCTCCGAATCAGGCTTCCAGGGTACTCCTACATCACCTGTTGCTATAGGAAATACCGGATATCCGAATGTCCAGATATTCTTAATGAAGAATAAAAATAAAATTGAACCCCCAAAAAGAAATTGTTTAAAGGTACTTTTACAAATTAAAACAAAGTTTAAGAAAACGAAAACAGGCAACCATAGCATCGTAGGTTTTATAGTAAAAACAAAAACAGAAAAGGCAAAAAGGAGCGTGGTATTACTGTTTCCGGCTGTAATTTCATTTAAAATGATTAATGAAAAAATAATTACAGGAAGATCAGGGCTTGGAGATTGCGAAAACAGCAGTAATATCGGTAGAAAACAAAGATGAACCCAGTTTTTCCTTTCAATACTATAGATACTGTAAATTATAAGCAATAGGGTATTAATTCTTAAAAACGGATCAGAAAAATTGGAAAATCCCGCCTGAAAAATATGCCACACAGACATTTGTCCCAAGGTGAGGTCAACATTCGAGATTCCCTTTATCAGTCCATATTCTGTGAGCCATTTCAAAGTGGGAACATAATATCCGAAATGATCCAATATATAAGGGTAGAAAGAGCCGGCAAATATAGCGGTCACAGAACTTACGCTCAAAACTAGACAATCCTTTTTTGAAAAGTGATGGAATTCCTGATAAAGTTTATTTTTAAAGAAAAAAGATAGACCCAATAGTACTGAAGGCACTTCCACCTTGATATTTAAGGGAATGAAAAAAGAAAGAATGGTCCATATCAGGCTTATTCCAAGGATTCCTGATAAAATTTTCCCGGAGATTCCCTGGAATAAAATTCCCCATATATTTTCCATGATCTTTCCCCAGCCCATCAGGACAGGAATAATGAAAATGGAAGAAAACAGAATCAACACCATAAAAAAAGATTGCTTAAAAGTAAGCAATCTTTATATTTTATCATTAAAAATATTTATTAACGGGGTTGTACCCTTCCGTCTTTTCTATCTTGTGATCTACCAATGGTATATCCGGTTGCACCACCTACAACACCACCAATTACAGCTCCTAATCCTCGGTTTTTCTTAGCAATAAGTGCTCCGGCAGCAGCTCCACCTACCGTACCAATAACAGTTCCTTTGGCAGCTTTACTCCATCCTTTTTTCTGAGTAGTTCCCTGTGAAGTACCACTTCCGTTATTAGCATAACTTCCGTTGCTGCTTCCTGATCCAGAATTGGAGTTTCTGTCTCTATATATTGTTCGGGTTTCTCTGACCACCTGTGGTTTTGAATTATTTTCAGCAGCAGCCCTCGCTTTTTTGCTTTCTGATACACTATCTGCTTTTTTCTGCGCTTCATATACCATTTTTTCCTTTTCAATAGCCAGTTTTTGTTTTTCTATTTCAAGTTGTCTGGCCTGAAATTCAAGTTTCTGTGCTTCCAGTGACTTTTCTGCAACACTGTCATCTTTCTTGCAGGCCGTCATTAAAAAGACGGATAAAAAACCTGCTAATACTATCTTTCTCATAATTCAAATTTTAATACGATCAAGCCAAAATGACTTTGATTTTAATTCTATTTTCAATTATGAAGCCAAATTTTAGTTAATAAGTGTTAAAATTGATAATTAAAAAGAGAGTTAATTTTATATAATGATCAGTTTTGTACTGTTGATGGTAGATTTCAAAGGTTGAAAAATAAAGGTTGATTATTTTAAGTTCTATGCTTTTTAGGATAAAATAAAAAAATAAAGTAAATATTATTATGCTTCCAATCTTCTTTTTTGTTTTTAAAAGTATTTGTAAATTTTATTTCACTGATAGTTTTTATTAAATTCATATAAGTTGAGTATTTTTGAATACCAAATTACTTGTTATATGAAAAAATCAATTTTTACAGTATCAGCATTTATTGGATTGCTGGCTGTTTCAACATCGTTTTCCTCCAGGGAAATAACAGAACCCCATAAAGGTAGTTCAGAAATAGCTGATAAAGCACTAAAAACCCAGACTTATAAGATCCGGTATGGCCTTCTTTCTAAAAACGGAACAAAAATTCTGTCAGGAAATTATGATGTAGGAAGTTTCCTTGCAGAAAATATGACGACCGGGGAAGTATATGATACTTATTATAGTGGAGGATTTCAATCTGTTCCACAATATTATGATGGGCTTCCTGCGGGAACTTATACTTTTTCGGCAATGCAGGGGCAAGGTGGATGGGTTGGCTATGGAACCGTAGTTGCTACAGTTTCTGACGCACAGGTAGATGCTGATGGATATATCACAGTGTATATTCCAATCATTTGGGAAGAATAAGCCTTGTGAGCAAACAAATATTTAGCTAAATTTACCCATTCCAGAGATGAAGATATTTTCAGTCATTACATTTGATTTTTATATTAAATATAAACTATAAAGTATTTTGTAATGTAAATTATATTTGATTTGTCTTCAGGTGCGGTTTGATTCTTATAGAAAGTATTCATTCTTCTGTTCCTATACTGTGTTATATTTTCTGCTTGGAAAATGTAGACTATATTGGTCATGCTGAATGATTCTACAATATTCTGTTTGGATTTTTCTAAATAGATTTTTTTCATCATTTGTGTTTTTTAGGCCTCCGTCAGGAGGCCGTTTCTTTTTGATGCTTTATGATTTTGCGCATATACTCATTGTTCAAAAACGGATACTTTTATTACAAACATTTTTCATTCCATATTTATAACAAAAGGCTGCTCAATTTGAGCAGCCTTTTTACTTATATATTATCTAAAGTAACTTTTATTTTACTGATGAGACGGTGCATTCTGCGGGTCTGGTAATTCAAAAGATCAAAAATTTCATTTGAACCGGTAAAAACTTCAGGAACAACTTTGTGATTAATGGTTTTTATTCCCCGTCTTTTCATCGTGTCATGAATTACTCTTGCAAATGATTCCTTTGCACTTTGTTTTGCTTTGTCCTGAGAAATTCCATTGGAATGCAGTCTGTAGAGGTACAAAGGATCTTTGAGGTATTTCACTTGCCCCTGCTCCAGTATTTTCAGATAAAGATCCTGATCTACTGCGTTTTTCAGATTTACATTAATGCCTGCAGTTCTTAAATAAATCTTTCTTTTAAAGGTGAAGAAATGGGCAAACTGAATAGGATAGTTGAAGAAATAGCGGTTGTTATAAATTTGTTTAGTGCCTGTATAAATTTTTTCCGGAACAAGGTTTTCATTGCACAGTATCATTTGAGAATATACGGCAGCAAGATCTTCTCTGTTCTTAAATTCCAATGTTACTTTTTCCAGTGCTTCCGGATGAAGTGCATCATCAGGATCAAGATATGCACATAAATCTCCCTGAGCATAGTTCATGCATTTAGCTTTGGTAAATCCACAACCTTTATTAATGGCATTATGATAAAGCTTAAAACGGGAATCATTTTTAATCAGAGACTTTATGATCTCTACCGAATCGTCTGTAGAGGCATCATCAATAATAATTACCTCCCAGTTTTTGTAGGTTTGATTGATTAATGAATGATAGCACTCCTTGAAATACTTTCCATTATTATAGTTTGCTATAAGTATAGAAAAATTTGCCACAGTTTCTTGAATTAATAATGTAAAATTATAAAATTATATATGTGGAAAACATAACCTCGATCATCATATATCTGGTATTTTTTTCTTATATTTTGCACACTAGGTAGTGTATTATGTTTTTTTAAGTGTAAAATGTTTCACAGTTATAAGAAATATGATTCTATAGATTTTGATTATTGTCTTTTTTTGAGAAATAAAGTTGATGATCGGGAAATTCAGTATTTAAAAGAAATAATAATTTTATGATTATACTCATAAAATAAAAAAAAAGACTGGTATATCTTTGGCTTAGAATTAATAGATAAAATAATTTTTATCTCTGATATAAAATTTTTTTTCATCATTTGTGTTTTTTGAGGCCTCCATTTCTGGGGGCTTTTTATATAAAAGAATTGAAGTGATATTTTTATGTTGATCTTGATGAAATTTTATTTTTATGTCATAACGGGTAAAGTGTGCCAATTTGTTATTTGAAATACTTTTTTATGGCAGATGAGCTATGTTAAATTTTTTTTATGTCCTGAATGTAAATTTTATTTTATTAAAATGTAAATTATTTTTTTTTTAATACTTTTGCCGGACAATTAGATTTATCTGAAACTATTAAAGGTAATTATGAGGAGGTTTTTAAGGTATCAGTATAATCTGTTTTAAATATTGAATTGGTTAAAATGGTGCTACAGTAAGAAAATGACTTTTTTTCTCAAAATCATTATTCTTGGCACGATTTTTCAATATAGAAATGTAACTCATGTTTAATTTGAGTTTTCATGGTTATTAGTTTTTATCCTCGGAATTTCCGAGGATTTTTTTTTGCCCCAATATGACGCTACTCATAAAAGTTTGTTGGATTAATCCTCTATTTTTGAAGGAGATAATTTTCTATCCATCATTACTTTTTACATTATTTATCAAGCTCTTCTGTGATCTGAAGGGCTTTTTTTGTATCATTAAAAGAGGAAAATTATATTACATTATAAATAAAAAGCCGTACAGGTTGAATAACCCGTGAAAGAATACTGTCAGCATAAAACTGTAGGCATGGGCGTGCTTGTTGTAATAAATATAGAGATTGTTTAAAATAATGCCTCCAAAAAATGTCATGACAATATATAGCCCATTATAATAATGCATGGATGCAAAAATGATACTCATAATAATTATACAAAGTACTTTATTGCTGATCTTCATCCATTGGCTTAAAATTAAGTATGGGAGATACTGAAATAAAAATGTTTCCAGAAAAGGAGCGATAAATATGGCAATGAAGTTTAATTCATCCTTTGAAATATTATTGTGCTTATTGTGGTTGATATCAAAATGAAAATAGGTATCATTAATGTAATTAAAAAAATATCCATTCAAAAGGGCAAGTGCGAATGAAATAATAAAAAAGGATATTGATTTTTTCATACGTAATATTGATGATAAAGAAAGTAATAATAAAACAACAACAAATATAAAAACAAAAAAACCTCTAAATAACTTAGAGGTTTTTTCTGAGGTACCTAGCGGATTCGAACCGCTGTAGATGGTGTTGCAGACCACTGCCTAGCCGCTCGGCCAAAGTACCATTTTTACCATTTTTGAGGTGTGCAAATATAGTAAAATTTCTTTATGAACAAAAGTTTTTAAGCAATTTCTTTCTTTCCAAGATCCTCAATTTCGCTTTTCGCTTGAATTTCAGCCTGATAATTTTTGATGTTAATTACCCTTGTTTCACTCCATTTATCATGCCAGCCATTTTCACCGAAAAAGGAAAGCGTATCAAAAGGAACAATTCTCGAAATATTTCTGATAAGATAGTCATTGAAAGTAGGCTCAGTGCCATCTGTACAAATGACTTTAGTTCCTGTAATATACTTGCCGACCGACCTTCCTTTGGTAAAATACTCTATCAGAAAAGTGTATATAAAGTAGATAAGAGAGGTTATCAGTATATCAAGGAATCTATTCATTTCTGACATTTTATAAACAATCTTAATCAGAAAGTCAATATTGGCAAGGTTGTACAGCAAGGAAGCAATAAAGCCCAAAGCAAGAAAAAAAGCTGAGATTACAAGTCTGTCAATAAAAAAATTAGCAAATCTGGTCAGCTTTTCAGCTCTGTTTCGGTCTACAATGACTAAATATTTTCTCATGGTCGGTAATTAGTTTTTGGTTTAGTTTTTTTTGTTTAAAATTTTAGAACCCGTTGACAATAAGCTTTAATGAAGCATTCGTATCAATAACGGCCGTAATTCCTGTATTGCTGAGCAGAATTTTGCTGGGTTTAAGATTGAAAACTTTTCCGTTCATTTTTAATCCTTTATAATATTCTTTGTTGAATGCTTCTTCAATACTTTTTCTCGAGGTTTCTTCCAGTTCCTGAGTGGGGATGCCATATTCTTCTTCAATCATTTTTACGATTTTTCCCTGAAACAGAAGAGAGGCCGTTTTCTGCAGAATATTGGTGGTTTTCAGTTTGAATTTCGTTTCTGACAAAACAATTTTTCTTTTTGTCTCATCATACACGGGAATTCCTGAAATAATAGAAGTCCCTTTTATATAGCCGTCAGTTTGAGCCTCAATAACTACTCTGTCATCAACACCATACACTCTGATGTCTGTTACTTTTACTTTAGAGTCGCGTATGTCAAACTCCTTATTCAGGAAAGTTTTTCTCGCCATACTGCTTGCCTCAGTAAAAGGAATATTGGCTGTAGTCTGCAAAATAAACTTATCAGCAACTGTAGGGGTTGTATTAAAATTGGCAACACTGGTCACAGGAGAAGATGCGGCAGGTTTATTCCCTGTAAATGTTTCGGAAAAGATATCAACCCCAAGTGTAGCGTTGATCTGATTTCCATAAAATTTTAAAGGAGTAATATTAACGCCCACAGGACTTACTTTCAGCCATGTATTATATTCCTCAGAAATATTGAAGGGCTGTAGAAAGGTATTCCAGGCCATCAAGGCATACTGCTGGAAATTCAGCTGTGTAGCCATCTGCTGATCAATGGTTTTACAGAATTTTTCCTGTTGCTCTTTTAAACTTTTTTCAACAATAGAAGTAATGGGAATCTGGATTCTTCCATAATCAAGCACAGGTTTACTTACCCATCTGAAACCGTTCGGCCGGGTACTCGTCGTAATAGTCCAGTTATTTTTAAATGTAACGGTTGTATTGAAAGACATTACCGTTTCGAAAGTAGTATTCTGGTAGGTATAAACTCCCAATGTACCAATTCCTTTTTCAGCCCATATTTTTAAAGGAACTTCAATCAGTAAATTCTGGCTGGTTCCTCCTACAAGGCGGATAGGTCTGGTTTTCCAAACTTTTACCTTGAACTGATCATTGTTATTATCAGTATAGGAGTCATCCTGATAAACAAGATCTTTCACGGAAGCATTGATCATATTGCTCAGCTCAGAAAGGGGAATTGTCACAGGCATGGTAATACTGGACTTTATCTTTGGGAAGTTATAAGCCGCCAGCTGATTATCTACACCAGTCTGACCAAAAACACTAACCCCTGCTACTAAAAATAATATTTTAACGAATTTCAATTTGAATGTTTTTTTTATAAACGAAAATAAGAATTTTAATTTTCCGGTTTAAAACTCTTTTCCAACTCAATACTTGCTCCTTTCATTTCGCCCTGCATCGGGGGAGCTGTTTTGGTAATTTTTAATTTAATATAATCGATCTGTGGAAAGCTGTTGTGAATTTTTGTAATCATTCTTCCGGCGACATGTTCCAGTAATCTGGATTTTATTTTCATTTCACTATGAAGGATTTCATTGATATCGGCATAACTTATAGTATCATGCAAATCATCAGATTCTGCAGCTTTCCAGAGATCGGTATGAAGTTCTATGTTCAGAATATAATACGTTCCAATGATATTTTCTTCAGGAAGTACACCATGGTACGCATATATTCGTACATCTTCAAGATATATTTTGCTCATTGCTTCAGATTTTATGAAGCAAAAATCGTCTTAATTCTTCAAAATCTGAATTTATTTCTACAGTTTTTTTCTCCTTTTTCATCAGGTCCTTCAAGGATTCAGGAATTTCAATCTGAGTATGAATAGCTTTTTCCACAGCATCAGGAAATTTTACCGGATGAGCAGTACCCAGAATAAATCCTTTCTGGTAAGGGTTTTCCTGCAGATATTTTTCCATTGAAGCAAAAGCTACAGCGCTGTGAGGCTCCAGAATGTACCCGTATTTCTTATAGACTTCCGTGATGGTGCTCATGGTTTGGTCATCATCAATGGAATAAGCTGAGATTTTATTTTGTAGTGTTTCAAACTGATGCCCGAAAAGCTCCAGAATCCGTACAAAATTACTTGGATTTCCCACATCCATAGCATTCGATAGGGTAGCAATTGCTTTTTGTGGCTGGTAGTTCTGGGTTATAAAATAATCAGGAATTACATCATTGGCATTACAGGCGGCAATAAAATGACTGGCAGGCAATCCCCTGAAATGAGCCAGCAATCCTGCACAGATATTTCCGAAATTACCACTTGGCACACAGATTACAGGATATTCCTTATGCTGCAGAACCCATTGTTTCAAAGCTATTAAATAATAAATCTGCTGAGGAAGCCATCTTGCTACGTTGATAGAATTGGCAGACGTCAAAAATAACTGATTGTTGATTTCTTTATCTGAAAAAGCCTGTTTAACAAGATTCTGACAATCATCAAAACTACCATTAACTTCCAGCGCTGAAATATTTTCGCCTAACGCGGTCAGCTGTTTTTCCTGAACCGGACTGACTCTGTTTTTAGGATAAAGAATGACCACATTAATCTGCGGGATTTTATAAAACCCATGGGCAACAGCTCCTCCGGTATCTCCGGAAGTGGCAACAAGAACAGTAACCTTTTTTTCCTGATCTTTCAAAAAATAAGACAGACAGCGGCTCATAAATCTGGCCCCAATATCTTTAAAGGCCAGGGTAGGGCCATGAAACAATTCCAAAATGGAAATCTGCTCACTGATCTTCACCAGAGGTATTTCAAAACTCACCGTTTCTGCCACAATTTCTTTTAGAATTTCTGAAGGAATTTCATCACCCACAAAATCTTTCATACATCTGTATGCAATTTCTTCATTGGAATATTGATGTATATTTTGAATGAATTCTTCGTCAAAATGTGGAATACTTTCAGGGAAAAATAACCCTTTTTCTTTTCCCTGACCTTTTATTGTTGCCTCTCTGAAATCAATTTTTTCCGAATGGTCTTTTAAATTATAATATTTCATTTCTGTTTTTATGATTAAGATTCTTCTACGATTTGAACACCTGCTGGATTTATTTTTGAAACATAGACAAAACTTTCTATTTCAATTTCATTGTATACTGATTCCATCATCTGAGCAATTTTATCTGCTGTTTCTTTTTGTTCAGACAACATGAAAATTGATGGTCCTGAACCGGATATTCCTCCTCCCAAGGCTCCTAGTTGCAAACTTTTTTCTTTGATTTCATCAAACTTCGGAATCAGAATACTTCGGACAGGTTCTATGATGACATCATTGAGGCTTCTTCCAATCAATGAAAAATCATTTTTCTGAATTCCTGCTACCAGTCCGGCTATATTTCCCCATTGTTCTACAGCGCTTTTCAAACTGATATTTTTCTTTAAAATCTGTCTGGCATCTGAAGTTTTTACTTCCACCTGTGGATGTACAGCGGTTACAAATAAATCCGGGCTGTTCAAAGGGATGATATCAATCGGGTTGGTAGACTTCACCAGCGTAATTCCACCATAGATACATGGTGCGATATTGTCTGCATGGCGTACTCCTGAAGCCAGTTCTTCTCCAAACATGGCAAAATGAACCACTTCCTCCTTGGACAGTTTGTTTCCTAATAAAAGATTGGCCCCTAAGGCGGCTCCGGCGGCACTTGCCGCACTGGAGCCGAGCCCGCTTCCCGGTTTTATATGTTTATGGATAATGACCTCAAAGCCGTTTTTAAGATTAAAATATTCCTGAATTTTTAAGAGAACAATCCCCGCAACATTGCTTGAAGGTTCTTCAGGAAGCCCGAAAGAGTCTGTATGTTTTATAATAATTTCGGGAGTTTCCAACAATCTTAATTCCATTTCATCATAAGGGGCATGAACTGCCATTCCCAAAATATCAAATCCACAAACCAGATTGGCAACAGTGGCCGGGACTTTTAGTTTTACTTTTTTCATAATTGTTTTTTAAATAGAACGGATAATATCTGCAAAAACTCCACTTGCTGTTACATCAGCACCGGCACCAGCACCTTTTACAACCAATGGCTGCTCGGAATATCTGAGGGTTTTAAAAATGACAATATTGTCTTTACCGTATAAGTGAAACAGATCACTATCCGGAGCAATATGCTGTAGACCTACTTTAGCTTTTCCATCCTCAAATTCTGCAACATATTTTAATATTTTACCCTCGTTTTTAGCTTTATTTAATAAGTTCTTAAAATGATCTTCATATACTGTAAGCTTTTCATAAAAGCTGTCAACGCTTCCCTGCATACATTCTTCAGGCAGAAAACCTATGTTTTCAATTTCTTCAAACTGAAGAGGATATCCCGCTTCTCTTGCGAGAATTAAAACTTTTCTTGCTACATCTGTTCCGGATAGATCAAGTCTGGGATCCGGCTCTGTGTATCCTTCTTTCTGAGCCTGGGCTACCACTTCAGAAAAAGTTCTGCTTCCGTCATACTCATTAAACACAAAATTCAAGGTGCCACTTAGTACAGCTTTAATGGATTGAATCTGGTCTCCGCTTTTGATGAGGTCGTTGATAGTTCCTATTACCGGAAGTCCTGCTCCTACATTGGTTTCAAAATAAAAACTGCAGTTGTGGTTTCTGGCGGTATTTTTTAAAGTTTTATATTTTTTGAAATCCGAAGAAGCCGCAATCTTATTACAGGCAACAATGTCTACACTTCTTTTTAATAAACTTTCATACACTTCAGGAACATCAGGGCTTGCTGTTACATCCACGAAAACAGAATTTCTGAGGTTTCTGCGGATAATTTCATCAGCAAATTCTCTGGCAGAAGCTTTTTCGCCCTGCTGATTCCAGCTTAGGTAATTTTCCTGTGAAATTCCCTGGTCTGAAAACATCATATGACGGCTGTTGGAAATCCCGGCAATTCTTAGATTGATTAAAAAATTTTCTTTTAAATAATCATTTTGGTTATAAATCTGCTGGATCAGTTTTGAACCTACATTTCCTGTTCCACAGATGTAAAGGTGGATTTGCTTTATTTCGGACTCAAAAAATTCTTCGTGAAGTACATTGACTGCTTTTTTACTGTCTTTTTCTGAAATAACGATACTGATATTTCTTTCTGAAGATCCCTGAGCAATGGCTCTTATATTAATGCCATTATTACCGAGACATCCGAACATTTTTGCACTTACACCGCTTCTGCTTTTCATGCTTTCTCCTACCAAAGCAAGAATAGAAAGTCCGGCTTCAATTTTTACGGCATACACTCTTTTCAGATTAATATCATCCGCAAAAGAAGAGTTGATTGCATATTCGGCGCGTTGAGCTTCTTTTTCTTCAATCGCAACGGTGATGGAATGTTCTGAAGATCCTTGTGTAATAAGAACCACGTTAATTTTTTCATGACTTAAGCATTGGAATAATTTCGCTGAAATACCCGGAATTCCTACCATTCCGCTACCTTCCAGTGTAAGCAGGGCAATATTGTTCATATTGGAAATTCCTACTGCAATCTGTTTTTCCTCTTCTGAAGATGTCAGTTGATGAGAAATTAAAGTTCCCGGTGCGTCCGGATCAAAAGTATTTTTAATAACCAGGTTTATATTTTTTACCATCACCGGCTGAATGGAAGGCGGATAAAGCACTTTTGCTCCAAAATGAGACAGTTCCATAGCTTCATGATAAGAAATTTCTGAAATAGGTTTGGCATTGGAAACCAAGCGTGGATCGGCAGTCATCATCCCGCTTACATCTGTCCATATCTGGAGTTCTTCTGCATGAGAAGCGGCGGCAATAATAGAAGCTGTGTAATCTGAACCTCCTCTTCCTAATGTTGTGGCATTATTTTTTTCGTCACAGGAAATAAAACCCGGACCTAAAATGATGCGGTTTGGGTTTTCATTCAAAAAACCGGCAATATTCTGATCTGTACATTTAAAATCTACTTTTGCATGAGTGAAATTACTGTCTGTTCTGATCAGTTCTGCGGAATTCATCCATACACAGTCTAATCCTTCATGCTGTAATCTTGCTGCAATTATTTTTGAGGACAGAAATTCTCCGTAAGACGCAATTTTATCTTTAATTCTGTCTGTGAATTCACCAAGTACTGCAATTCCATTGCAGAGCTCTTCAATATCGTTAAAATGTTTTTTTACAAAGCTTAACCATGAGCTTTGTTCTGTGATAGGGAAAAGATCTTTTACCAGGCTAATATGTTTTTCTTCAAGATCCTGAACAGTCCGGATATAGCTCTCATCCTTCACGGAAGCATATTCTGCTGCTCTTATCAGTTGGTCGGTAACGCCATGAAGAGCGGATACAATAACAACTATTTTATTTTTTAAAGATTCTTCTTTTATTATTTTTTCCACCTGGAGGATATTCTGAGAGTGGGCGACTGAAGTTCCGCCGAATTTTAAAACTTTCATCAATTATTTATTTGAAGTTGGATATAACGAAGTGACTACTCTTTAAAAAAAAGAGTACGGGTACCGGGAATAATATGTGAAAATCTACCCCGTTATGGGGTAATTGTTGTAGTGCCAAATGTAGAAACAGAAGATATGCCTGAAATAAGTGATTTCAGGGCAGAAATATCAGATATGTTTCTTAAAAAATTCATTGTAACAGAACAAATGTACAAATTATTTTGAAACAGGCAAGAGTTTAACATAATAAAATATATTTCCTTTTTTGGAGATATATTTGGTGTAATTGATTAAAAATGTTACATTTATGATATTAACTAATAGCAAAATATCCATGAAAAATCTAAAGAAAATTTCCAAAACGACTTTAAAACAAATAAGCGGAGCCGCTTTTAGGTGTGACGGATGTCCTACTGATGGAGGATATGGTCCAGGGCCTGAATTTGCCCATTCCTGTGAAGAATATAATGCGTTACCTGGACGTTGCAAATCCTGTGTATTTGTAAGTTCACTGTGTATGTATCCTGAAAACTAATCAAAAAAAATACTATGAAAAATTTAAAGAAAATCAATCGAAAGGATTTGAAATCAGTCAACGGTGGAATAGGCCCTTGTACTGCAAACTGTCCTGCCGGACCATACGGACCCGGTGAACCAAGATCGTGTGCTGACTATCATGCTTTACCGGAATGTTGTAAAGGTAGAGTGTTGGTAAGTTTTGAATGCTTTGGTCCTTTTTAATCTTCAATAACAAAAAGTCTGTTTTTTTAATTACTGAATACTATTATTAGAATATGAAAACAATTAAAAAATTATCAAGAGAAGATAAGAAAAACATCAAAGGTGGTTTCACTGATATCCAGATTGAAGCTTGCGGAGGAGAGCAGTTTGTTTGTTTCCGCGGTGGAGGAAAATGGGGATGCTGGCTGAAACCGGGAGGAACCTGCTACGCACCGATGCTGTAGCATTGAATAAAAAAGAGTAAACTCAATTTAATTTAAAACAAAAGTACTATGAAAAATTCAAAAAAATTAAACAGAGAAAATTTGAGAGCTATTATTGGAGGTGGAGGAGACTCCTGTGCTGTTGATCTTGACTGCGGGCCAAAAGGGTGCGCGGTATGTACAGATTTTAAAGGACGTAAAGTGTGCCTTTACCTTTTTCCTTATGATCCGTCAGTGCCGGGAAGCTGCCCCATTCTAGAAGCTTAGTAAGAAATCAAAAATTAATTAAAACTACTATGAAAAATTTAAGAAAATTAAACAGAAAAGAACTTCAGACAGTACAGGGAGCAGGTCCAGCCACATGTACAGGATGTCCTAAGAATACTACGTACGGAAATAATCCTGGCGATGCTCCTTGTGAGGCTTTTCAGATGCTTCCTGACCGTTGTAAAATGTGCGTGATTGTTGATATGTCATGTGTAAATGGAGGAGTATCTTAAAATTTTAAAATATGAAAACAATTAAAAAATTAAGCAGAAGAGATCTGGAACAGATGAAGGGAGCTGGCGTATCAAGATGTGATGGCTGTCCTACCCATCTGGTTTTTGGACCAGGCTCTTCCAGTGATCCTTCTTGTGAGGCATATTGGACATTGTCCGAGAATTGCAGAATGTGCGTCGTTGTAAGCACAGATTGTTTTGTTGCAATTACTGCAGATTAAAAATATAAAAGCACTGTGAAAAACAGTGCTTTATTTTTTTAACAGTTATCCGGAATATACATGCCTCTGGGTACGCAG
Source organism: Chryseobacterium vietnamense (assembly GCF_031454475.1). Classification (NCBI taxonomy): domain Bacteria; kingdom Pseudomonadati; phylum Bacteroidota; class Flavobacteriia; order Flavobacteriales; family Weeksellaceae; genus Chryseobacterium; species Chryseobacterium vietnamense. Next base: position 450,057 of record NZ_JAVDQX010000002.1, read on the forward strand.
ATTAATTCTCCATTGCACCCTAGACCACAGGTTTCGTGTATTTCGCAGTTTAAGTTGCATGTACTACCGCCTCCGTTTACGTTTTTAAGACTTTTTCTGTCTAATCTTTTTAGATTTTTCATATTTATTATTAGTTTAAGTGCTAAATATAATAAATATTGAATAACAAAAAAATTATTTTATGCTTTTCGAAAGATCAAGCATTGCTTCAATAGGTTTCAATGCTTTTAATCGTAATTCTTCATCGATAAGGATCTCAGGAAGTTCATATTTCATGCATAAATATAGTTTTTCCATTGTATTACGCTTCATGTAGAAACATTCAGAGCAGTTACAACTTTCGTCAAAAACCAATGCAGGAATCAGTTCTTTATGAGGTGCACGTTTTTTCATTTCGTGAAGAATCCCTTCTTCTGTAGCGATGATGAATTTCTGGCAGTCATCTTTTTCTACATAGTTCAACAGGGCAGAAGTAGAACCAATAAAGTGAGCCAGCTTTAAAACAGCCTCTTCACTTTCTGGGTGTGCAATCAGTTTTGCATCCGGATTGTCTGCCAATTGCTGGGCAATTCTTTCCATTGAAAATGCTTCGTGTACTACACAGCTTCCATCCCAAAGGATCATATCACGTCCTGTTTTCTTAGATAAGTATCTTCCCAGGTTTTTGTCCGGTGCGAAAATAATTGGTCTGTCTTTCGGAAGAGCTTCAATGACTGTTTCGGCATTTGAACTGGTTACGATGATATCACTTTCTGCTTTGGTTTCTGCATTACAGTTGATGTAAGTGGCAATCAAAGCATTCGGGTGCTGCTCACGCATTTTTCTCAATCCTTCTCCGGAACAGCCATCTGCCAGTGAGCATCCGGCCATGGTATCAGGAAGAACTACTTTTTTAGTTGGATTAAGAATTTTAGCGGCTTCTGCCATGAAATGTACTCCACAGAATACAATCATGTCAGCATTGGTGTCTTTTGCCTGTCTCGCCAGCTGTAAAGAATCTCCAAGGAAATCTGCGATATCCTGAATTTCTCCCGGCTGGTAGTAATGGGCAAGAATAACAGCATTTTTTTCCTCTTTAAGTTTAAGAATGGCTTTTACCAATTCTTCACCCTGAGGAATAGCAATATCTTTTATATCCAGAAATCCTCTGACAGGAATTGCAGATTTAGCTTTTTCTAATGTTTCGGTACTCATATCAACCTCAATTTTTTATGATCAGAAGCTAGAGGTTGGAAATCAGAAGTCAGATTTTGAGTGTCATATTTTACTCCCATGCTCGTGCTTCTATCTTCCAGCCATTAATTACTGATAAAACTTTTTATTAAACTTTCTATTTCTTTTTTAGCTGCATCAAGATCTTCATTAATCACGATCTTGTCAAACCCGCTGGCATAGGTCATTTCTTCTTCTGCCTTTGCTACACGGGTTTTTATGGTTTCTGCATCATCTGTGTTTCTGGAAATCAATCTTCGTTCCAATTCTTCAATGGAAGGTGGTTCTATAAAAATAGACAACGCTTTTTCACCAAAATATTTTTTTAATGAAATGCCTCCCTTTACGTCTACATCAAAAATAACAACTTTCCCCTGCTTCCAGATTTTTTCCACTTCAGATTTTAAAGTACCGTAATATTTATCAGTATATACTTCTTCATATTCTACAAAAGCATCTTCAGAAATTTTCTGTCTGAACTCGTCAGGTGTCAGAAAATGATAGTCTACCGCATGAACTTCACTTCCTCTCGGTTGTCTCGTGGTACATGAGATTGAAAATTCCAGTTCAGGAAATGTCTCCAGTGAATGCTTTACCAATGTAGTTTTTCCGCTCCCAGATGGTGCTGAAAATATAATTACTTTATCCATTTTTTACAATTTCGGGTTACGGGTGTTGAGTTTCGGTTTTTTTTAGAAATGACAACCTCGTATCTCGCACCTCGTATCTACAATACGTTTAACGTTTGTTCTTTAATTTTTTCAAGGTCATCTTTCATCATCACCACCAGTTTCTGGATTTCTGCGTGATTGGCTTTAGAACCTAATGTATTGATTTCTCTACCGATTTCCTGGGAAATAAATCCTAGTTTTTTTCCATTGAAAGATTCATTGTCCATTACTTCTTTATAGTATTTCAAGTGCTGGGCAAGTCTTACCTTTTCTTCAGAAATATCAAGTTTTTCAGTGAAATAGGCCATCTCCTGATAGAAACGTGTTTCATCAACATTTTCAAATTCTTTCAAAGATTTCTGATAACGCTCTTTCACGCTTACAATTCTTTCTTCTTCAAAAGGAATTACTTCTCCAAGATATTTGTCAATATTCTGGATGTTTCTGTTTAATTCTTCGTGTAAAATACTACCTTCAGTTCTTCTGAATTCTTCGAATCTGTCTACGGCATTGTTGACAATCTTAGCCAGAGCTTCCCATTCCCCTTCTGTTAATTCGTCAGGTCTTGAGGTGATGGCATCAGGAAGTCTTACCGCCATTTTAAGGTATTCGAAATTGGGACCGTCAGAAGCTATGTTTTTAAGTTCGTTGATATAAGAGTCAATTAAGTTTTTATTGATTTTTACATCATTGGACTCTTCAAGATTCTCGATATTAACGTAGCAGTCTACTTTTCCACGGATAATTCTATCGTTAAGAATTTTTCTGATTTCAAATTCTTTTTCTTTATAACGTAAAGGAATTTTAATATTTAAATCAAAGCTCTTGCTGTTGAGAGATTTAATGTCAATTGTAATTTTTTTTCCTTCAAAAACATCTTCGGCTCTACCGAATCCGGTCATTGATAAAATCATAGTTTTTTATTGTTCTACAAAGATAAACATTTAAGTCTATACTATAATACCATGAAACTTCAACATAAAATATATGATTATTCAATTTTTTAAATTTATCTGAACCATTAAGAACATGTAAGGTGTTAAGCTAACTAAGGAAAAAAATAAGGTAGATTTTTATAAGTGCATACTAAGAAGCGAAGCTCGTCCTAATATTCTTAACTTCTTCATTAAAAACTTAATGGTTCAAAATAAACAGTAGCTTTATTTGTATTCAAAAATAAAAAATCAAATGAGTGCATTTTCGTAAATTAGCGCGGTGAAAAAGAAAAATTTAATTTCTGTTGTAGGACCCACCGGAATTGGTAAAACGAGATTGGCAATTGATTTGGCTCAGCATTTCAATACGGAGATTATTTCCTGTGATTCCCGCCAGTTTTTTAAAGAAATGAAAATAGGAACGGCTGCTCCTTCAGAAGAAGAACTGGCTGGAGCACCTCATCATTTTATCGGAAACCTTTCTGTTGAAGACTATTATTCTATCGGGCAGTATGAAGAAGATGCGCTTCAGAAACTTAATGAACTTTTTGCTGCTCATGACACTGTGATTCTTGTTGGTGGAAGCATGATGTATGAAAAAGCAGTGATAGAAGGGCTTCATGATTTACCGGAAGCGAATTCTGAAAACCAGGAGAAGCTTCAGGCCATGATGGAAGAGGAAGGGATAGAAAAACTTCAGGGAATTTTAAAAGAACTCGATCCTGAATATTTCAATGTGGTAGATATTCACAATCACCGTAGGCTATTAAGAGCCATAGATATTATCTGGCAAACGGATAAAAAATATTCTGAACATATTTCGGTTTCTCAAAATGGAAGAGATTTTAACGTGATCAGAATCGGAATAGAAGCACCAAGGGAAGAACTGTATGACAGAATCAACCGCAGGGTTGATATCATGATGGAAAATGGATTGCTGGATGAGGTGAAAGGTCTTGAAAAATTCAAAGATCTGACAGCTTTGAATACTGTGGGTTATGCAGAATTATTCAAATATTTTGATGGAGAATGGGATCTTGATTTTGCGGTTTCAGAAATTAAAAAGAACAGCCGCAGGTATGCGAAACGCCAATTGACATGGTACAGAAAGGCGGATGATATTCATTATTTACAGTTGGGGTATTCTGAAAAGGACTATGAGGATTTGCTGAAATGGATTGCGGAGCAATTTCAGGAATAAGTTAAGCGCTCTGTTTTTCATTCTGACGAAGGAAGAATCTCAACTATTACTTTAAAAGATTCTTCATTCCACTTTGTTCCATTCAGAATGACAGTACGGATGATCATTAATTAAGGTATTTTTATATTAAAAAAATGCGGCTCTGAAAAGAACCGCACCTTAAAACAAATATAATTTAATTTACTACTTCCAACCGCCGCCTAAAGCTCTGTATAAATCTACAATGCTGCTTAATCTCTGTCTTTTAATGGAAGCCAGATTCAACTCTGCCTGTAGGGAATTTCCCTGTGCTGTAATCACTTCCAGGTAATTGGCTGAACCTCCTTTGTAAAGAAGTTGTGCACTTTTAATTCCGTCTTTCAATGTGGTAGATTGCTCTGTGGCTTTCTGTTCCTGAACTTTTAGATTTTCATTGGAAACCAAAGCATCAGAAATTTCACCTACAGCATTCAATACCGACTGGCGAAATGCGAGAACATTTTTCTCTCTTTGAATTTTAGCTACTTCCAGATCTGTTTTCAACTGTCTCTTCTGGAAAATAGGCTGGGTAATTCCCCCTAAAACCGATCCGAATAACGAAGCCGGAATCTGGAACCAGTTATCAAATTTGAATGAATTAACCCCTCCGTTAGCTGTAATCTTCAGTGCCGGATACATATTGGCCTGAGCAATTCCTACCATCGCATTGGATTCTAATAAAACCAATTCCTGCTGGCGTACGTCCGGTCTTCGGCTTACCATAGCTGCAGGAAGTCCTGCTGAGATATTCTGAGGTAATGAAGTATCAGACATTTCAATGGTTCTGTTTACTTTATTAGGCAGCTCACCAGTTAAAATACTCAATGCATTTTCCTGAATGGCGATATTCTGTTCGAGCTGGGCAATCAAAAGTTCAGTAGCCTGTTTCTGTGCTGCTGCCTGCTGTACTCCTAAAGAGGTGTTATCACCACTTTCCCACATTTTCTGTGTAATCAGCAGAGTATTGCTGCTCAGTTCCAGATTTGATTTTGCAATAGCCAATTGTCTGTCAAGCATTAATAGGTTATAGTATCCCTGCGCAATAGCTGCTACTACCTGAGTCTGAACTGCTTTTGAACCTTCATAGGTCTGAAGGTACTGCATTCTTGAAACTTCCTGCTGGTTTTTGATTTTTCCCCAGATGTCTGCTTCCCATGAAAGGTTGAAAGCTGCATTATAATCTTCAACATGGCTTGAACCTAAAAATAAATTTAAGCTTTGTCCGTTCATGCTGTTTTTGGAAGGTCTTGAAATCTGTCCGCTTACTCCGAAACCAACGTCCGGATATTGCATATATTTTGCCTGTTTCAGTTTTTCCTGTGAAGCAGCTACCTGTTTCAGGGCAATCTGAAGGTCATAATTATTTTTAATTCCTTTTTCAATCAATTCCTGCAAAATAGGATCGCTGAAAAACTGTTTCCACTCCAGATTGGCTATACTGGCGGTGTCTGCAGTTGCGGTGTACTGGAACTTTTCCGGAAGAGGAAGCTCAGGCTCCGTGTAGGCCAGTTTAGACACACACGAAACAGAGCCGATGGCCAGCACAAATGTTAGAATAATATTTTTTACTCGTTTCATAGTTTTTAAACTTTTAATTGAATCCAAAACTTAGAGAGGTTTCTGTAGAGGCAAAAATTGTCTTTAGTAGGAGAAAATAATCAGCTTTTTAAACCATTAAGAACAGGCAGGTAAATAGGTAAACCTATGATCTTAAAATTTTCTCTAAGTTTTTGTAATTCATTTTTTTATTAGTGACTAGCAGCTAAAAGCTCTTCCTCCATTTGTTTTCTCAGAAGTCTTTTCTTTTTTCTGCTTGGCATTTTTTCATGCAGATACTGGAATATGACATACATTACCGGAATGATAAAGATCCCGAATATTACTCCTGTAAGCATTCCCCCTACTGTACTGTAACCGATAGAGTGGTTTCCTTTTGAAGAAGCACCTTGCGTCCATACCAGCGGAAGCATACCCACGATGAAGGCAAAAGAGGTCATTAAGATCGGTCTTAAACGTAATCTTGATGCCTGAAGAGCAGATTCAATCAATGTTTTCCCTGCTTTTCTTCTCTGTACGGCAAACTCTACAATCAGGATGGCATTTTTTGCCAATAGCCCGACAAGCATGATCAATCCTACCTGAACATAAATATTGTTATCGATTCCGGCTAATCCTGTGAAGGCAAATACTCCGAAAATCCCTGTAGGAATGGTAAGGATAATCGCAAACGGAAGGATATAACTTTCATACTGAGCTGCCAGTAAGAAGTAAACAAAAAGAATACTTAAGAAGAAAATAAAAGCAGTCTGTCCGCTTGTTTTAATCTCTTCACGGGTAATCCCTGTCCATTCATATCCGTATCCTCTTGGCAGTGACTGCTGTGCCACTTCTTCTACCGCTTTGATGGCATCTCCGGTACTGTAACCGGGCTTCGGAGTTCCGTTAATGGTTACCGCGTTGAAAAGGTTATTTCTTGTTACCGTTTCAGGACCGAAAGATCTTTTTAATGTTACCAAAGTTTTTGCAGGCACCATTTCTCCGGATTTATTTTTTACATAAATTCCTTCCAGTGAATTGACATCCGTACGGTAAGGAATATCGGCCTGAGCCATTACTCTGTAATATTTTCCGAATCTGTTGAAATCTGATACAAAGCTACTTCCGAAATAAATCTGCATGGTCTGCATCAGTTCTGTTACAGAAACACCCAGCTGGTTGGCTTTATCCGTATCCACATCAATGGTATACTGAGGGTTTCCTGCGGCATAAGTTGTAAATGCAAATGCAATCTCAGGTCTTTTCATCAGTTCACCAATGAACTGCTGAGTAGTTGTTCCCAACTGTTCAAAAGAACCGTTCGTTTTATCCTGCAGCATGAACTCAAATCCGGAAACGTTACCGAAACCTTGTACAGTAGGGAAGTTGAAGAAGAATGCATTGGCATCTTTTACCTGGCTTACCTTACCTGTCAATGTTGCTGCAATCTGATCAGGATCTTTCATTTCACCACGCTTGTCATAATCTTTAAGTTTAATGAAACCTGCAGAATATGGAGAAGCGTTGGCATTACTGATGAAGTTCATCCCATCTGCTACCCAAAGGTGGTTGGTTGCTTTTTCACCATTGATGATTTTATCAATTTGTGCTGTCGCTCTGTGTGTTCTTTCCAGTGAACTTCCCGGAGGAGTATTCACGGCATATAATACGAATCCCTGGTCTTCTGTAGGAATAAATCCTGATGGTGCTTTTTTGATCAGAAAGACACTGGCTGCTGTAATAACAACAAGACCACCTATCGCAACCCATTTATTTTTAATTAAAAACTTAAGGCTGTAGATATATTTTCTCGTCATGCTGTTGAAGCTGGCATTGAAAGCATTGAAGAATCTTGCTCCAAAACCTTTTTTATGACCGTGTTCCCCTTGTTCTCCCTGAGGATCATTTAAGAACATTGCACATAATGCCGGACTCAATGTTAATGCATTCACTGCTGAGATTAAAATCGCAATCGCTAATGTGAAAGCAAATTGTCTGTAGAAAACCCCTGCAGGTCCCTGCATAAAACCAACCGGAATAAATACCGCACACATTACCAATGTAATGGAGATAATAGCTCCTGAAATTTCACTCATGGAATGCATCGTAGCATGTTCTACAGGCATTCCCGTCTGTTCCATTTTAGAATGGACGGCTTCCACTACCACAATGGCATCATCCACTACAATACCAATGGCGAGTACCAATGCAAACAAGGTAAGCATGTTGATACTGAAACCAAATAACTGCAGGAAGAAGAATGTCCCGATAATCGCAACTGGTACTGCAATAGCCGGAATTAAGGTAGATCTGAAATCCTGAAGGAAGATAAATACTACAATAAATACCAATACGAAGGCAATAACAAGCGTTTCCACAACCTGGTGGATAGAAGCATCAAGGAAATCTTTGGAATTATACATGATGATTGGCTTCACTCCCTTTGGAAGGGTAGTTTCCATTACTTTCACCTGCTTTTCAATTTCCGTAAGGATTTCGTTGGCATTGGAACCCGCAGTCTGTAAAATAGCGAATCCGGCAACCGGTTTTCCGTCTACTCTGTTGGTGGCAGTATAGGTATAAGAACCAAATTCTACTCTTGCTACATCTTTTAATCTTAAGAAAGATCCATCACTGTTTGCTTTGATGGCGATGTTTTCATAGTCTTCATCCTTATTCAGTTTTCCTTTATATTTAAGGATATATTCATAGGTTTCCTTACTTCCCTGTCCAAGACGGCCCGGGGCAGCTTCAAGGTTGTGATCTTTAATGGCTCCCAAAACTTCCTGAGGAGAGAGGTTATTAGCTGCCAGACGATCCGGTTTCAGCCAGATTCTCATGGAATAATCCCTTGTTCCGAATACCTGAGCCTGTGCTACCCCAGGAATACGCTGTATCTGTGGAATGACATTAATTTTCAGGTAATTCTGAAGGAATAATTCATCATACTGTTTTTCATCTTCACTGGTCAATCCCATGAACATGATCATACTGTTCTGAACTTTCTGGGTTGAAATCCCGGCCTGAACTACTTCCTGAGGCAGCTGGCTCATCGCTTTCGATACACGGTTCTGTACGTTTACTGCCGCATTGTCGGCATCAGCGCCTTGTTTGAAGAAAACACTAAGGGTCATGGTACCGTCATTACTGGAGTTGGAGGTCATATAAGTCATGTTCTCAACTCCGTTTACCGCTTCCTCAATAGGAGTAGCAACTGAACGTGCTACCACCTCAGCATTGGCTCCGGGATAGAATGCCGTAACCTGAACGCTTGGTGGAGCGATATCCGGGAAGAGGGCAATCGGTAAATTAAAGAGAGACAAAGCTCCCAATAATAAGAGTATTATGGAGATGACCGTTGAAAGGACCGGTCTTTCTATAAATTGTTTTAACATAAGAAGTTTATTTTTTTAAGTCTTCTGTATTCGGAAAGGACTATAATGGTTTTGCTTTTAACAAGCTGTCCGAAGAAATATTTTTCGGCTTGATGGAGGCACCATCTTTCAGGTTTCCAATTCCTGTGAATACAATTTTTTCTCCAGGCGCAAGCCCTTCAGAAATAAAATAATAGCTATCCGTTTTTCCTGATATTTTGATAGGTCTTCCGGTTACCTTCTGATCTTTACCCATTACATAGACATAGGTTTTATCCTGAATTTCGAAGGTAGATTCCTGTGGAATAACCACTGCATTCGAAATAAGCTGTGGCATACGCACTCTTCCTGTGTTTCCGGTTCTTAAAGTTCCGTTGGCATTAGGGAAAACGGCACGTACACTGATTGCTCCGGTAGTTTTATCAAACTGTCCGTCTACAATGCTCAGTCTTCCTTTTTCAGGGTAAGTACTGTTGTCAGCAATCACAAGATCTACCATGGGCATATTTTTCAGTTTTTCTTCTAAGCTTGCTCCCGGATATTTATTCTGGAAAGCGATGAAATCAAGTTCACTTAAAGAGAAATAGGCATAGATTTCACTGATATCAGATAATAATGTCAATGGATTCACATCTGTTCTTGAGATCAGGCTTCCTTTTTTATAAGGAATTCTTCCGATATAACCGCTAACAGGAGCTGTAATGGTGGTAAATCCTACGTTGATTCTGGCGCTGCCTACAGAGGCTTTGGCTTGTGAAGCTGCAGCAACGGCAGCTTCATAATTAGCTTTTGCTGTTTTAAGCTGTACATCAGAAACTACTTTGGCAGCAACCAGTGGCTGAAGTCTGTCAACTTCTACTCGTGCTTTTTGAATATTGGCATTGGCAACCTGAAGATTAGCCTGAGCCATATTCATCTGCTCGCCATAGCTTCTTGAATCTATTTTAAATAACGGTTGTCCCGCTCTTACATAAGCACCTTCTTCTACATAGATTCTATCCAGATATCCATCTACCTGAGATCGGATTTCGACGTTGTTTTTCCCTTCCAAAGCAGTTGGGAATTCCTGATATGTAGTAGCGGGCGAAGTAATAACGGTATAAACCGGAAGTTCTGGAGCTGGAGGTGCGGCATTGGTTCCTTCTGCGGCTTTTGTGCAGCTCTGTAAAAGAATTATACTTGCAATAAGTACAATAAACCTTGTTTTTCCAGGTAATTTCATTGTTGGTTTAATTTTTTTAATGAAGTGTTAGAGGTAAGTAATGTGTTTTGATAAATGCTGTATTTTTTCCTAACAGTGTTAATAATTAGTTCAAAAAAAATTACAGAATTTTTAATGTCCAATAAAGTCGATTGTTTCCATAATTGAAATTGTTTTAATGTATTTAAGTGTATAATGATGGTGTGAGGTGTGTTAATTTTACTAACAGTGTTAATTAATAAGCAAAAAATCACTAATTTTAACAACTTAAAATGATGAATGGCTTCATAAACGTTTGAGTTTTTAATCAGGAGTAACAGGAATTATCTATATTAATTCAGTGTTAATTTTCCTAACGGTGTTAATTTTTAATTCAAAAAAAATCTATAAAGACTTAATAAAAGCCGAAACAGTTTCGTCTAAAGTCGTTTTATTCATTGTTGAAGGGATATCAGCTGTACGCATCATCATAATAGAGATCATTCCGTGTACGGCAGAAAACAGAGCATGAGACATATGACAGGCATTGTCCGGATTGGATCCGTTTTTCTTGATAATCTCATAAGTACATTCATAGATAAGCTCCTGGAATGATGAGAATTCCTTTTTCATCTGTCCTTTTCCACAGCATTGCATTCCAAGACCAAACATCAGCTGGTAATATTCCTTGTTTTTAAAAGCAAAGTTCCAGTACGCATCCACAATGGCAACAAGCTGCTCTTCCGGAGTATTGTGTTTCTGCTGAGCTTTTAATAATTCTATATGTAACTTGTGAAAGCCATCTAAAGAAATTTCAAATAGAATAGCTTCTTTATTTTCAAAATAATCATACACCACCGGGGCACTATACTCAATAGCGTCTGCTATCTTTCGCATAGAAAGTGATGCCCAGCCTTCAGTTTTAGCCAACGTAAAAGCAGCCTGCAAAATATTTGCGCGGATAGATTCTTTTTCTCGTTGACGGCGTTCATGTAGACCCATGATATTTATTTACTAACAGCGTTAGCAAAACTACAAACTTTTTAATATAACTTCCAAGGGATATTATGAGTTTTATAGATTTACCGACTTTTTAAAAATAATATACCAAAGCCGGGAAGCTGGAAGAATGGGGGCTGGAAGTTATTTCTGAGGTAAATAAATTGAATAATAGAATTTGACTATAACTATTTTTGAGACCTGAAAGTCTTCCTTCCTGCAGCTTCCAGCTTCCTTACCCTGCAAAAATAAAATCTCTGTTTAAGAACTCAGTTCAATTAATAAAAGAAATAATTATCTTTGCCACTAAAGAAATAAGGATATGAATACTCCCTCAAATATGCTGGCATTAGGAACAAAAGCTCCGTTTTTTGAACTTCCTAACCCGTCAAAAACGAATGAACTTCAGTCTTTGGATGAACTGAAAGGAGAAAAAGGTACATTGGTGATCTTTATGTGTAACCACTGTCCGTTTGTTCTTCATGTGATTGATAAGATCAATGAACTGTACGAAGATTATAACGAGCGTGGAATTGAATTCATTGCTATCAATGCTAATGATATTGAAAAATATCCGGCAGATTCTCCTGAAAAAATGATCGAATTCCAGATTGAAAGAAGATTTGATTTCCCTTATCTGTTTGATGAAAGCCAGGCTGTAGCTAAAGCTTACGAAGCTGCTTGTACACCGGATTTTTATTTCTTTGATGATAAGCTTGATCTTGTATACAGAGGTCAGATGGATGATTCAAGACCTGGAAATAATAAAGATGTAACCGGAGAAGATCTGATTATTGCTTTTGAAAATCTTTTGGCTGGGGAAGCTCAGGAAGAAATTCAAAGACCAAGCATGGGATGCAATATTAAATGGAAATAATTACTGGTTGCTGGTTTATTTAGTTACTGGTTTTACTCAATAATACAAAGCTGCTCTTTTGGGGTGGCTTTTTTGTTTCTTGCCGGGTTCTTTTCTCTCGCAGATTTTGCAGATGACGCAGATTTTTAATACATAGTAAATTTCTTCCTACGCTTTGTCACTCCGTAGGAGTCTCAACACAGTTTGTATTCCTTTATTATAAACTTCTGAAATGTAAGCCTGGATTCCTACGAAATGGACAAGTATAACGCTTAGTATAACCATACGAATTGTCCTCAGGAATTTATACTACTATTAAAAACTTGCTTTAACCTTAGTCTCCTTTTCAACCTTCAGATCCACATTCACTTTATTATGAGAGTAATTTCTGATAAACTCAGAAGGAGTCTTTCCTGTATATTTTTTAAACATTCTGTTAAAGTAGGTCACATTATTAAATCCACATTGATAACTGCATTCTGAAATAGATCTGTCCTGCGCCATCAGCAGGCATGCTTTATTAATTCTATAGCGGTTCACAAACTCTGTAAACGTAATCTGGGTGGCTTTTTTAAAGAAATTGCAGAAAGCAGGTAAAGTGAGGTTGGCAAGTTTTGCCACGTCTTCAATATCAATTTCCTTGTCGTAATGATGTTCTACATAAGTGAAGATGTTTTCAAGGCGGGTTTTATTTTTTGAAATAATGGTGTAGGGCATGATTTCTTTATTCAACAGATCATAATCTTCACATTTTGAAAGTTCAAAAAGAATTTCAAGCAATAATAAATATCTTTTGTAGCCTTCAGATTCCAGCATCAGTTTCAGTTTGGGAAGCATTACTTTTTTAACTTTATGATGAAAATGAATTCCATATTTTGAAAGTTCCAACAGGTTTTTGATGGATCTTACTTCTACTTCCTGCTGAGGAAACTGTAGAACTTCTTCCTTGAACTGGAGGACAATTTCTTCATGCGGATCAATAGAATTCAGGCCAAATCCGGAATGAGGAATATTCGATCCGATGAGTACCAGATCTCCGTTCGTATAATTACTTTTATGATAGCCCACGTGACGGGTACCACTCCCGGAAATCACACATACCAGCTCAATTTCGGGATGATAATGATACTCCCATTTGAACTCTGAAATAGGGGAATTATTATGAATCGTGCGGAATGAGCTCTTTTCATTAGGGATAACCCTTTCAAAAGTAACTTTCATTTAATTAATCATATTTAATTACTAAAAATAGTAAATATATTAATATAGTTCAAATATTCATTTACTGTGTTAAATTATCGTTAACACAAATGCTTCTATCTTAGCCGACAAGAAATAACCTGAATGAGAAATCTTAACATCAAGGCCGTTTTATTTTTAAACTATTTTGTCTTTGCCATTCTTCTGAATTCTGTAGGAACAGTCATTCTACAGGTACAGCAGAACTTTGGAATTTCAAAATCATCGGCCAGTGTTTTGGAAGGCTTCAAAGATCTTCCCATTGCTATATGTTCTTTCATTCTGGCTTCATTTCTTCCGAAGATAGGAATCAAAAAATCAATGCTGACCGCCTTGCTTTTGGTAAGCTGCATGTGTTTTGTAATGCCTTTTACCAATGATTTTTGGGTATTCAAATTATTATTTGCAACGGTAGGAGTGTCCTTTGCATTAATCAAAATATCGGTTTTTACCTCTATCGGGCTGGTAACGGAAACAGATAAGGAACATTCCAGCTTTATGGGATTTCTGGAAGGTTTTTTTATGATCGGAGTATTGGCAGGAAATGTTTTGTTCAGCTTATATATTGATGATCATAATCCGAAATCTACAGAATGGCTGAATGTATATTGGGTGCTGGGAGCTCTTTCAACGCTGTCTTTTTTATTCTTATTCTTTTCAAAACTGAACGAACAGGAAGCTAAAAGTGAGAAAACAGACCTCTTGGGTGATTTAAAAAACAGTGTAAGTTTATTCAGCTATAAAAAAGTATTGTGCTTTTTATTATGTGCTTTTCTTTTTGTATTGGTAGAGCAAAGCTTTCAGACGTGGACGCCTACTTTTTATAAAGAAATTTTAAAAGTGCCTACTTCTATGAGTATCCAGGCAGGTGCCGTTTTAGCAGGAGCTTTTGCATTGGGCAGATTTTTGTCGGGATTCTTCTCCAAAAAATTCAGCTGGATCTATGTGGTTTCTTTCTGTGTAGTTGGTTTTGCTATCAGTTTACTGTTGGTTTTACCATTGACCCATAACATTCATATTGATACGAATACAAACTGGATGAATGCTCCTTTGGTTGTTTATTTATTTCCTTTGATGGGAGGTTTGCTGGCACCCATTTATCCGAGCATTAATTCTGTAATTCTTGCATCTATCCCGAAATATCTGCACAGTGCGATGTCAGGACTGATTGTTGTGTTCTCAGCAATCGGAGGAACTATCGGTTCTATCATTACCGGTTTTGTGTTTCAGGAGTTCAGCGGTCAGCAGGCATTTTACCTTTCCCTGATTCCGCTTTCATTACTGATCACCTCGGCGGTTTTCATGAATAAATTAAAAATTAATCCTAAAAAATAACAATGAGTAATCAGCTTTATATAAACGAAATTCAAAGTCTGTTTGATGATGTACAGAGATCTGAAATTTTTGAAGATCAGAAAATGATGACGGATGCAGTTCCTCTGTTTCCCATAGCAAAGATCAATGAGGACTATGAACAATCAAAAAATGCAGAAGGTTTTGATCTGAAAGATTTTGTGATGACTCATTTTGACTTTTTAGGGGCAAGAGTTTCTGTGCAGAGAGAAGACCAGCTTCCCATTCGTGAACATATCGAAAAGTTGTGGGATGAGCTTACCCGTACAGCGTATGAAGAAAAGGGTACTCTTTTAAAATTACCTAAACCTTACATTGTTCCCGGAGGCCGTTTTAATGAGTTTTTCTATTGGGACAGTTATTTTATCATGCTTGGACTGCAAGTGTCCGGCAGAGTGGAAATGATGAAAAACATTATTGAAAACTGTTCTTACCTGATCCAAAATGTAGGATTTGTTCCGAATGCCAGCAGAACGCATTTCCTGAGCAGATCGCAGCCTCCTTACTTTTCATTAATGCTTGATCTCCTTTTTGAAACAACGCATGATGAAACAATTTATACACAATACCATGAAACATTGAACAAAGAATATGCTTTCTGGATGAATGGTGAAGAAGAGCTTGAAAACAATTCCAGGGTAAAAAGAGTGGTGAGAACAGCAGCCGGAGATATTCTGAACCGTTATTACGATGCAGAAAATGCACCACGTCCCGAAAGTTATCTGATCGATATTGAAGATCATGAAACAGCTTCAGGAGAAGAATTTTACAGAAATATAAGAAGCGCCTGTGAATCAGGCTGGGATTTTTCCAGCAGATGGTTTGCGGACGGAGAACATATACAGACGATAGAAACTCTGAATCTTGCACAGGTTGATCTGAACTGCCTTTTATGGCATTTGGAGATGACTTTGGCAAAATCTTCAGCACTTCAGGATCTGAGTGAAAAAGAAAATTATTTTTCAGAAAGAGCAGCAAGCCGAAGACAGATGATCAATAAATATTTCTGGGATGGAAATACTAACAATTATAAAGATTATCACACAAAAAAAAACACAAAAACACCGTCTGAACATATTGCTGCTCTTTACCCTTTATTCCTGGGTATTGCAGATCAGAAACAGGCTGAGGCTGTTGCCAACACTGTTGCTGAAAAGTTCCTTTATCGTGGCGGGCTTGTTACCACCACTAAAAACTCAGGGCAGCAGTGGGATCTTCCCAATGCGTGGGCTCCTTATCAATGGCTTGGCTTTAAAGCAATGAAAAATTACGGCTTTGATGAGCTGGCAGAAAAAATTAAAAACAACTGGTGTTCCAATGTAGAAAGAGTCTACAAAAATACCGGGAAACTGATGGAAAAATACAATGCATTAGACACAGAAACAATAGCAGGCGGCGGGGAATACCCCAATCAGGACGGATTCGGTTGGACGAATGGAGTGTATTTACAATTACAACAAAACTGAAACTAACTATAAAAATAAGGCTATGAAAAAAAAATCAATCTTTTTAATCGCCGCAACAGCTACATTATATTTTAATAATGCTTATGCCCAGGAAACGCCGCAGGATTCTGCAAAAGTTTCCTCTATCGATCAGATTGTCATCACAGGAAACTCAAATCCAAAGAAAAAAATAGAATCCAGTACAGCGATTTCCACATTTAGTGCCAAAGAAATCCAGAAGCAGAATCCGATCAGTGCTGCTGCTTTATTACAGAGAGTTCCGGGATTTGCCGTGGAAACTTCAGGAGGAGAAGTAGGAAACAACCTTTTTGCAAGAGGGATTCCTTCTGCAGGAGCGTACGAATTTGTACAGGTTCAGGAAGACGGTCTTCCGGTTTTTGAAGACGGAGCGCTTCAGTTTGCCAATGCAGATAACTTTTTCCGTGTAGACAATTCGGTCAGCCGTATGGAAGCCTTGAGAGGAGGTTCCGGATCTATTTATGCAACGAATTCTCCAGGAGGTCTGATCAACTTTATTACCAGGGAAGGAACTAATGATTTCAGAGGTACAGCAAAACTTGAAACAAGTACTTATGGATTAATGCGTACCGATGTAAACGTGGGAGGAGCTTTAGTTCAGGATAAATTATTTTTTAATGTCGGTGGTTTTTACAGAACAGATGACGGAATCAGAAAAACAGGTTTCAAAGCCAATAACGGCGGACAGATAAGAATGAACCTGAAATATGTTTTCGATAAAGGGTATGTAAAAGTATATTACAAAAAACTGGATGACAGAAATACATTCTTCCTTCCGATTCCTTTGGTACAAAACGGTAACAAGCTGAAAGGATTCCAGGGGTTTGATCCTAATTATGGAACCTACAGCTACAGAGCCATCAGCCAGCTGAATATTCCACAGGCAGGAGGCGGATTTTTCAACAGAAATCTTGAAGATGGAATCCATCCGAAAGTAGATGTATTGGGTGCTGAATTTAAATATGATCTTGGAAATAATTTCACGGTTTTAAACAAAACCAGATATACCGATATCAATATGAATTATACTGGGATTTTCCCGGCAGGAGGCCCAAAACTAGCTTCTAAATATGCCACTGATGCTGTGAAAGACGGTGGACTTGGAATGAGTAACTATCAGTATTCTCTGGTAAGCAACGGAGCTGTTGTCAACCCTGAGTATGTACAAAAATTAGGATTCTGGGCAATCGACAAGCAGATGAATAACTTCGTGAATGACTTACAATTCAATTATAAATTCGATAAAGGAAATGTTACCGCAGGATTTTACAAATCCAACTGGAAATCTCAGCAATATTGGAACTGGAGTAATGTTCTGGCAACTGCTACGGACAGACCTGAGCTTTTAAATCTGGTAAACCCTTCTATGAGTCCGTCTGATAATGGGTATTCTAAAACCTACAACGGAGTAATGGATATGACATTCTTACAAAGAAGAACTCAGACTCAGGGAAGTTTGAATGACCTTTATGTAAACCTTGATTACAACATTACCGATGCTTTAAGTGTAAATGGAGGTCTTCGTTACAGCCACGATTATTACAAAGGAAATTTTGCCAATACAACAAGTTCGAATTTAAATAATTCAGGGTTAACAACTGATGGAACTCACAGCTTCAACACAACAACCGCTGATGATAATATGAGTGTATTGGGAAACAAATATACCTATTGGAATTATAATATTGATAAAGTATCCTTCACTGCGGCGGCTAATTATAAAATCAACAGAGAGAATGCAGTGTATGCACGTTTTTCTAACGGTTTCAGATCACCGAATGAGGAAGCTTATTACAACTATTTCTCCAATCCAAACCCTGATAAACCTTTAAAATCAGTAACAACAAACCAATTGGAGGTTGGATATAAATATTACTCGCGTACTTTTGATGTAGCAGTGATTCCGTTCTATTCCACATTAAAAAACCTGTCATTTACAGATATCTTCTCAGATGGAAAGTCTGAAAATACATTTGCCAATACAGAAAATTATGGAGTTGAATTAGAAGGTTATGCCCGATTATTCAATAATATCTTGGAAGTTACCTTTAATGGAACCATTCAAAGCCCAAAATATAAGAATCTTGAAGCAGGAAGTGTTCTTGAAGGAAATGTAGTAAGAAGAATGCCGAAGTTTTATTTTAATCTTTCACCGGCAGTCAATATTACCAAATCATGGAGAGCCTATGTAAGTATGAATTATTATGGAAAACGTTTCCAGGATGAAAAGAACGTACAGACGTTGCCTTCTTTCACAGAATTTGGGGCGGGAATGTCTTATCAGCTAGGGAAAATACGCTTTGCAGTGGATGGAACCAATATCTTTAATACCATCGGAATCACAGAAGGTGATCCAAGAGCAGGTTCTCCAAATGGAGACGGAATCATCATGGCAAGACCTATTATGGGAGCCGCTGCCAGAGCATCCATCACACTGGATTTCTAAATTCTATTTCTTTATAACAGCAAAACCGTTAGAATTTCTGACGGTTTTGTATTTTTTTATTATTTCCGATAAAAAGTCTAAATACATTGGAAATATCAATATTTATATCATGGATTAACAGGTCGCTCCTCCGGAGCTCTAACGTTAAAACATATACGTTCTATGAACAGCTAGCTCCCATTAGAGCTAAATTTGATCCCATCGGGATCAACTGTTAGTAGAAAAATGAGATCACCGTAAAATAAAGCTCCGTAGGAGCGACCTGTTAATTATGTTTAAATTTTATTTATATAATTAAGCATTTGAGAGTATTAAGATAAGCTGCGCTTTAAGCTTAAAAATCAGAATGATTCATCTTAACTATTCTTATTACTTAAATCCTTCTTAATGGTTAGCGATATGAGTATTTTTAAATAAACTTAATGATTTCATCTCGAAGGAATCTGCATTATCTGTGTGAGGTTTAAATAGATTGTTTACTTCAAAAACGGATTATACTGTTTCTCAAAACCAATCGATGTAGGATTTCCATGTCCTGAGAAAACCTGGGTGTCATTATCTAAAATAAAAAGTTTCGATTTAATTCCTTCAATCAGCTGGTCGTAATTTCCTTTATACAGATCTGTTCTTCCGATACTTCCTTCAAAAAGAACATCGCCTGAAATCATGAATTTTTGGGTGTCATTATGATAGACTACACTTCCCGGAGAATGTCCCGGAACATGATAGATTTTGAACTTTTCTCCATCCAGATCCAGTTCATCACCTTCCTTCACATATTCTATATTCACTTTTACAGGGTTGATCTGCATTCCGAATCTCATACCGCTTGCCTGAAGCATATCCAGTACTTCCTGATCGTCCTTGTGCATATTTACAGGGACATTGAATTTATCAAAAGCCCACTGGAGTCCCAATACATGATCAATATGGGCGTGGGTTAAAAGAATTTTCTGAATCTTCAGCTCCTTTTCTGTAATAAAATTATCAATGGCCTGAGTTTCCTGAGCATTCATATTTCCCGGATCGATTAACCAGGCATTTTTATTTTCGTTATAGATGATATAAGTATTTTCACTCGCAAAGTTGAATACGAATCCTTGAATCTGAAGCATAACTGAATATTTTTTATTCAAAAATACGATATTATTAAGAAAATGGCTATTTTTCGTTATCTTCGTCATAATGAAAACTTTGCGAATACTCTTACTTTCTTTGGGCGGACTGGTTTTTGGACAAAATATCCAAAGTGTTCAGCTGTTCAATCCTCAGACTAATGATGAAACCCCTGTAATTAAGATAGGTGAACAATTGTTTTTAGGTTTTGATGATCTTACAAACGGCAGTCAGATCTACAGATATACCTTCAAGCATTATGACAGAAACTGGAATGAAGATAATCTGTTTTTTACAGAATTTGCTACCGGAAGTATGAATGCTTTGCTGGACCAGTTTCAGTATTCATTCAATACATTGCAGGCTTATACGCATTATAAACTGGTTTTTCCGAATGATAAAATTCAATTAAAAGTTTCAGGGAATTATGAGCTGATTGTCTACAAAGATTCGGCAGACCAGCCACTTTTCAAAAAAAGATTCTATCTGGTAGAAGATGTAACCGCTGTGGGTTTAAATATTTCGAGATTTGCGGATGCAAAAAATCCCAATGTTAATCAGAGGGTAGAAGTGAATGTTTCTCCGAAAGGGGGTGATATTTCTTCCAATGTCAATTCTATCACCATGAATGTGATGCAGAATAACAACCCGAATATGGTGATTTCCAATCTTAAGCCTAGTAGTGTTTTAGGAAATCAGGTGTTATTCCAGCAGATGAATCTTGTTTTTCCGGGAGACAATGAGTTTTATTATTTCGATAATAAAAATATGAACATGGCAGCGGATATGGTGCGTGCTACTGAAATAAAAGATGATGTCAACCAGACTTACCTTCATCCGGTATGGGCGTTTCCTTTAAATTATCAGTATCAGCCGGATGTGAATGGAGCATGGTATTACAGAAGAAACGACTTGGGAAGAGAGAGAGATGCGGAAAGAGAAGCTGACTATTCATGGGTTCATTTCTATCTGGACTCTGATCCTGTGGATAAAGAAATTTATGTGCTCGGAGGATTTAATAATTATAAGCCAGGCAAGGAAAATCAGATGCAGTATGACGCATCCACCAAGCAGTATGTAGCGAAAATATTCCTTAAACAAGGGTTTTATAACTATGTGTTGGCTACAAAAGAAGGAAATGGCGCTCTGAATTTTGGAGAAGTGAATGGTAATTTCTGGCAGACAGAAAACCTTTATCAGGCCTTTCTTTATTATGCGCCATTTGGAAGAAATTATGATGGTTTAATGGGATATGGAGAATTCAGAACACCCATTGCCAATAAACGGTAAGTAATTATAATTTAAAATATACATAAAAAATAGGACTGTCTCTTAATATAGTCCTATTTTTTGTCTATATTGAAAAGAATTAATCTCTCAAATCTTATATTATGACTAATTTTTTCATAATATAATGCACTACATAGTGAAAAAAATAATTCACAAAATTTTGATTTTAATTAAATTTTTTAATATAAAATTCACATTACGAAAAAATTATGTTTAAATAATTTTCTTTTTTTTAAAATCATTATTGTGTTTTATTTATTGATTTATAATATCAATTGAATTTTATTCATTGTTTTTATTGTTTTATTGTGAAAAGTTTATAAATTCGTCACCACAATCAACCAATATTAATATGAAAACGAAATTTATCTTAGTGGCAAGTGTTGCCGCCTGCTCCTTTGTGTTTGGACAAAACACTCCATCGAAATTAGTTCCGGGTAAAAGCGGACTGCATGCTGAATTTATGAGATTTGAAAAAAATGCTCCCGCCTATCAGGGAAGCCCTGTTTTATTTGATGAAGCTTCTCAGAGACTTTCTCCGGGACAGGCCCGTAAACTAGGCTTAGAAAAAGATGCATTGGGTTTTGAAACTCAAAGATTTCAACAGACCGTAAATGATATTCCTGTAGAATACGGAATGATGGCGGTACAAACGAAAGACGGTAAAATTGTAGGACAATCCGGAAAATGGGTTGTTAAAGTTCCAAAAGGACTTGACAAAAATGCCAGCCTTGCTGAAAATGCAGCTTTACAGAGTGCTTTGTCATTTGTAGGAGCAGAATCCTATAAATGGAAAAATAAAGAAGAGGAAGATTTTCTTAAAAAAGAAACCGGTGATCCCAATGCAAGCTATGCTCCCAAAGGTGAACTGGTTTATTATTCAAATCCTGATGATGACAAGCTGAATGATTTAAGGCTCGCTTATAAATTTGATATCTATGCAGAAAAACCATTAAGCAGACAATATGTTTTTGTAGATGCTAAAAATGGGAAAGTACTTGGAGTAGATGCCATTATTCATGAAGTAAACACACCGGGATCAGCCGTTACAGGATATAGCGGAACCCGCAACATCACCACAGATTCTTATAACGGAAGCTATCGTTTAAGAGAAACCGGAAGAAATGCGGGAACTTCAGTAGAAACCTATAATCTGAAAAAGGGAACCAGCTATGCTTCTGCGGTAGACTTTACAGATACAGACAATAACTGGAATAATGTTAATACCAATAAAGATCAGTATGCTACCGATGCTCATTGGGGAGCAGAAATGACAGTGGATTATTTCTACACAAAATACGGACGTAAGAGTATTGATAATAATAATTTCGCCATAAAATCTTATGTTCACTATTCTACCAACTATTTTAATGCGTTTTGGGATGGCTCCAGAATGACTTATGGTGACGGAAGCTCTACTACCAACGGTGGAAAACCTTTGACAGCAATAGATGTATGTGGGCATGAAATTACACACGGGCTCACTTCTAAAACGGCTAATCTTGCTTATCAGAGAGAATCCGGAGCATTGAATGAAGGTTTCTCAGATATCTTCGGAAATACCATTGAGCGTTGGGCAAGACCTACACAGGCAAGCTGGACACTGGGAGAAGATTTCAATTATGTAATCAGAAATATGGCCAATCCTAATGCGTACAGCCAGCCGGATACTTATATGGGAACCTATTGGAAAACTACTACAACTTCGGGTTGTGTTACTCCAAGCCAGTCCAATGACTATTGCGGAGTGCATACCAATTCAGGAGTACTTAATTTCTGGTATTATTTATTAGTAACAGGAGGGTCAGGTACGAACGATAAAGGTTTTGCTTATAATGTTTCCGGAATCGGACTCGATAAGGCTGGGGCCATTGCCTACAGAACATTGACAACTTATCTGACGTCTTCTTCTACCTATGCGAATGCAAGAACCTATTCTCTTCAGGCAGCCGCAGATCTGTATGGATCAGGCAGCAATGAAGTAACACAGGTTACCAATGCCTGGAATGCTGTAGGTGTAGGAGGTGGAACTTCTCCTTCAGGAAAAGTGGCAGCAGCACAAACAGCCCTGTATACCATAAGCCCGAATCCTGCAACCGACAGATTTACCATCAACTTTGAAGGAAAATCAGGAAAAGGAATTGTAGAATTGGTAAGCCTTACAGGTAAAAAAGAAATTTCTGAGAAAGTAGAAATTACAGATGGAGTAAATAAGCTTAACATCCAGCTTCCTTCCAATATTCTTCCGGGAGTATATATTGTATTGGTAAACGGAGAGAAAGCAGGAAACCTGATTAAAAAATAGCACCAAATTTTTTTATATATGTCAACAAAATGGCCGCAAGTTAATTCCTGCGGCCTTTTGTATATTGTAAGTAAAGAAGATTATACCAAATAGAAATCATTCAGTTTTTCTTCACAAAGCGTTTTTACAACTTCAATCCATCGGTCTTCATCATTCAGACATGGGATATAGTGGAAATTTTCACCGCCGCCATGCATGAACTGCTCTTTTCCTTCTACAGAAATTTCTTCCAGGGTCTCAAGACAGTCAGAAACGAAAGCCGGACATACAATAGCCAGGTTTTTGATCCCTTTTTTACCAATTGTTTCCAATGTTTCATCGGTATAGGGTTCAATCCATTTGTCTTTTCCTAATCTTGACTGGAAAGAAACAATAGTCTTCTCTTTAGGTAAGTTTAATTTGTCAATGACAAGCTGTGTCGTTTTATAACATTGATGACGGTAGCAGAACTGATGGCTTGGATTATCATCCCTGGAACAGCAGTCATTAAGATTACAGGTCTTCGTAGGATCTGTCTTATAAATATGTCTTTCCGGAACTCCATGATAAGAAAACTGTAATGCATCGAAATTTTCGGGAAGCTTTTCCTTAATGCTTTCCGCAAGACAGTTAATATAAATATCTCTGTTATAGAAAGGCTGAATATAATTAATTTTTATACCTGGAAACTTCTTTTTTCTTACCTCTTCGGCTTTTTCAATGACCGTTTCCGTTGTACTCATCGCATATTGAGGATACAGAGGAAAAAGAACGATTTCAGTGATTCCCTGATCTACCAGTTTCTGAATACCGGTTTCAATGCTCGGTTGTGCATATCTCATTCCGATTTCCACAGGAACATCTACTACTTTCTGAAGCTTTTTCTGAATCTGTTCAGTGATGACAATCAGAGGAGAACCTTTATCCGTCCAAACCGTTTTATACGCTTCAGCAGATTTTGCTGGTCTTGTTTTCAGGATTATTCCCTGTACAAGAAGGGCACGAAAGATCCAACGGTAATCAATCACTCTTTCGTCCATCAGAAATTCATCAAGATATTCCTTTACATCGTTTACAGAAGTAGATCTCGGTGATCCGAGGTTGACTAGTAAAATTCCTTTCTTATTCAATATTCTAAATTTTAATTATGAAACAGAAGTTCTAAAATCTGTTACTAATTTTGATACTTTAGCAAAGGTATTACTTTCCAGTAAGCCATTGCTTCCAAATTTGCCTTTTATCCCTTTTATTAATGCCTGATGTTTATCATCTGCTATGGCTCCGAGAGTTTTTAAAATCAACAACAACTCTTCATGCCCCTTTTCTCCACTGGCAGATGCGGTGATCACAGCAACAGGTTTTTCAGAAAATACTGTTGTGGAAACACACCACTCCAATAGATTTTTTAATCTTCCGGGAATGCTGAAAATATATTCCGGTGTAGAAAATATAACACCTGCGGAGTTTTTAATATCCTCTCTGATCTTCAGAACTTCTTCCGGAACATGATCATCAGTTAATGCAGTATCAAAATGCGGAAGAACAGATAGATCAGCATACAGCTGAAAATCTGTGTTGTCTGTCTTTTCCAGCACCTGTTCCATCAGTTTCTGATTGCTGGAATTTGCCGAAGCACTTCCAATAATCACCAAAATTTTCTTTCCGGGAGGCATTTCAATTGTTTTATCCGTTTACAGCTTCCACTCTTTCTACAAGGTCCGGAACGAATTGCTTTAAAATATTTTCAATTCCGTTTTTCAAAGTAGCAGTAGAACTTGGGCATCCGGAGCATGCACCCTGTAGAAGCATTTTTGCTGTTTTACTTTCCTGATCATATTCCATCAGAGAAATTTTTCCACCATCATTTTCTACAGCAGGAGCTACATATTCATTTAAAATATCAGAAATTTTCTGCTCATCTTCAGTATAATCTCTGTTGATAATTTTTTCCACAGGATTTTCATGTTTCTGAGGTTCTATTTTCGAAATTTCACCTCCGTTCTGAAGATATTCAGCGATAAGTGCACGAACAGTCATCATCACCTGGTGCCATTCTACAGAATTATCTCTTGTAACGGCTACAAAGTTGTCCGAAATGAAAACTTCCGTTGCAAAATCAAACTCTTTAAAAATAGCCAATGCTAAAGGAACTTCTTCAGCAGCTTCTTTCGATTTTACTTCTACAAAACCATCCATCAGTAATTTGCTGGAAACAAACTTCATTACATTCGGATTCGGAGTCATTTCAGCATAAATCTGATACATTTCTTTTTTCTTCTGAAGATAAATTCTCGGGTTGGCCAGTAATTCATCCTCAATCACATTTTTCAGACTTTCAGCAACATGTTCCCATTCTATGGTATCCTGTTTTGCCACAGCTACAAAATTAGCGGTAATGAAAACTCTTTCCACAAAAGGATAATTGAAAAGTTCCTGTGCCAAAGGAATTTCTGAAATATCTGAATTTCTGTCCAGTTCTAAAGAACCCGGGATGAGATTGTAATCTGCTACAAATTTCATCACTTTTGGGTTTTCAGTTGGTTCTATAAGTACGGTACGCATTTTTTCGTTAAATTTGAGATACAAAAATACGCATTAGAAGTTAGAAGCTGAAAATTGAGAGTTAGATTTTTGCTATCACTGTAATTTAGAAGTTAGATATCAGAAAAGATAGGGTATTTTAATTTTCAATTGGGCACATTTTCACATTTCAAATTAATATTATGGCACTAATAAAACAGCTTTTAGGAAAAGCACCACAGATCGGAGAGAATACTTTTTTAGCAGAAACGGCAACCATTATTGGCGATGTTACAATGGGAAAAGACTGCAGTGTCTGGTATAATGCAGTGATCAGAGGTGATGTTCACTATATCAAAATGGGTGACAAGGTGAATGTTCAGGATAATGCAATGCTGCACTGTACTTATCAGAAATATCCTTTGAATATCGGTAACAATGTTTCTATCGGACATAACGCGATTGTTCATGGATGTACCATTAAAGATAATGTATTGATCGGGATGGGAGCTATTGTGATGGATGACTGTCTTGTAGAAGAAAACTCTATTGTAGGAGCTGGTTCTGTAGTGACTCAGGGAACCCATATCAAATCCGGAGAAGTCTGGGGAGGAGTTCCGGCAAGAAAAATCAAAGATATCAATGCTCAGTTACTGGAAGGAGAGGTGAACAGAATTGCAGATAACTACGTGAAATATTCATCATGGTACAAGGAGAATGTGAAGGATCATCAATTTTAGGTTGTTTGGCGAATAGCGAATCGTCAATTCGCTGCGTTTGTCAATTATTTTTGGCAGTAAAATGCACTATTCACTTGCGAAGCACAATTCACCATTGATCTATTTAAAATAAATATAAAAGCTCTGTTTGAGGACAGAGCTTTTTCGATTTGATATAGAACCTTTGCGTTATTGTTAATTATTATCTGGTGTAATAAGTCTGATCTTACCATTGACACATTTGAGTGATGTGGGAGGCGTGATCATCATACAGTCAGATGTAATATTATACTTTTCATTAAAAGCTTTCACTTTATCCGTATACTCATTCACTCTTTGTAAGAAAGTTTCTTCTATTTTCTTAGGATAGGCGATGTATTGCTGAGGTCCGCCACAGGCTTTTGATCCCATAGGAGCAAATGCCCATTCACTGGCATCCGTACATTTTTCTCCTGATACTTCAGATTCAATAGAAGCTTTTAATCTATCCAGCTGTGCCTGCTCATATTTCTGACTGTCTTCGTCAGCAGGTCTGTCTGCGATATCAATAGGAAGATTGGTATTGGCATTCTTTGAGGTATTACATGAAACTAAAGTTAATGTAGTACACAATACTATTGCCGGGATATGAAAGAATATTTTTTTCACAATAAACGTTTTCTTTTTTATAATTTTTCAAAACTTATGCCAAGGTAAGAAATTCAAATTCATTTCCGTATTTTTGACGAAGATGAATAATCATTTTTTTGACTTAATAGAGTATACCAACAGAAGCGTTTTTTTAACCGGGAAAGCCGGAACAGGAAAGACGACATTTCTTAATGATTTTGTACGGCGCACAAAGAAAAAGCATATTGTAGTGGCTCCCACGGGAATCGCTGCCATTAATGCAGGAGGAGTAACCATCCATTCCATGTTTGGGCTGCCGTTAAGAACCTTTCTTCCTACTACAGAAAGGATAGATACCAGTTTGGCCAATAATATTGCCGATCTGATGCCTCATTTCAAATACCGTAAAGATAAGCTGAAGCTTCTGAGAGAGGTTGAAATTATCATTATCGATGAGGTTTCAATGCTGAGGGCTGATGTGCTGGATATGATGGATTTTTCTTTGAGATTTATCAGAAGGAATAATCAGAGATTTGGAGGGGTACAGATGCTCTTTATCGGAGATTTGTTTCAACTTCCTCCGGTGGTAAGGGATGAGCATATCCTGAAAATGTATTACAATTCACCCTTCTTTTTTGACAGCCATGCCATTAAGGAAATTCCAATTGTCACCATTGAGCTTACAAAAGTATACAGACAATCTGATGAAGAGTTCCTGGAAATTCTGAATGCAATCCGTGACGGTGATGTGGATAATATAGACTTTAATCATCTCAATGAAAGATATGATCCTGATTTTGATATGGGAAAAGAATCTTATGTATATCTGTGTTCTCACAACAAAATGGCAGATGAAATCAACCAGGAAAAACTGGCGGAAATTAAAGTTGATCCTCAGGTGTATGAAGCTAAACTGGTGGGGGATTTTAAAGAAAATCAATTCCCGAACGAACAGTTTTTAGAATTGAAAATAGGAGCTCAGATCATGTTTATCCGAAATGATATTTCCGGTGAGAAGAAATATTTTAACGGAAAACTGGGCGAGATTATCGGGTTGGACGAAAACGAAATCCGTGTTGTTCTGGATGAAAGTGAGAGGGAAATTGTTGTAAAAAGAGAAACCTGGGAACAGAAAAAATATTTTCTTGATACGGATAAAAATATCAAAGAGGAAGTGTTGGGAAGTTTCGAACAGTTTCCTATCAAATTGGCATGGGCCGTTACGATTCATAAAAGTCAGGGATTAACGTTTGATAAAGTGATTATTGATGCCGGGAAAAGTTTTACTGCCGGACAGGTATATGTTGCTTTATCCCGTTGCAGAACCTTGGAAGGAATTGTTTTAAAATCAAAAATTACTCCCGAAGTAATCTTCAAGGATAACAGGATTCTGCATTTCCATACGGATACTATTGCCAATGATCATGTAGAAGCTATCCTGAATCAGGAAAAATATGATTACAGCATCAGAAAAGTATTGCGTACGTTAGACTGTACATGGTTTTTGAAAGAAGTGGAGGAGTGGAATAACCTTTCCATTGTCACCAAGAATATTGACCATGTTAAAACCAAACAGCTTTATCTTCAGCTGAAACATGAAGCAGTAAATCTTGGAAAAATATTTGAAAAACTGGAACGTATCATTTTTCAGAAAGTCAATAATTTTATTGAACAGAAAGAAGAATGGTCCGAAATTGAAAGCAAATCAAAAGGCGCTGTTAACTTCTTCTTTACAGAAATCAGAAATAAAATTTTCGATCCTTTGAAAGATTTTTATGCCGAAATAAAGGGCGCGAAAGGCTTAAAACAATACAACGAAGAATTTAAAAGCTGGCTGGAAGATATTGAAGAATATCTGAACAGCCTGAGAGACATTCACCTTCTTGAAACGAAACTTTTAGATGAAAAGAATGATAAAGAAATCAATCTGAAAATTGCTAAAGTTCCGTCACAGGTTTTAACCTTCCAGTTGTTTGAACAGGGAAAAACCATAGGAGAAATTGCCTTGGAAAGAGGATTGGTGAAAGAAACCGTTATTGGCCATCTTGCCAAATTTGCCGAGCAGGGATTACTGGATATTTCCCGAGTCATTACTTCAGATAAGATCAAGGCTTTTGAAGATGAGTTCTACAAAAACCCGCATGAAACATTGACTGAATGGAAAAATGCACTGCCCAATCATTTTGAATTTAACGAAATCAGGATTTTAATTAATCATTATAATTATAAAAAAGAAAAGAACTCATAAGAGTTCTTTTTTTGATATGAATTTTTTGAAAACTAAGGATACATCGCATTGATGGTATTGATGTCTCCGGTAGTAAATCCGGTTCTGCTATAAGTAAAATTACTGTTATCAGCTCTGGTAATCGTTGGCAGTCCATTTTTAGAATAAGAGGTTGGCCAATACATCATCACAGAATTAATATTGAAAGGTCCTATATCTGTTCCGGAATTATAGATATTGAAATTATAAGACTGTCCGCTTTGGATATTGTTCCACAGGATTTTTACATATTGATCTCTGTCTTTACGCGTATGTTCGTGGTAAAGTCCCACAGTATGTCCCATTTCATGAATGACTGAGCCTACAGAAATATACTGATCCAAAGAAATAGTTTGTTTTCCACCCCGATATCCGATATGGGCCCAGCCATCAGATCCTGATGAGCTTCCGAAAATAAATTCAACATAATTAGACTGGTTGGTACGGTAGATCCATTGCGTATTCGTTTTATTATTGTACTCGCTGATGGCAGAATTGATTTTATTAATATTAATGGAACCCATATTGCTGGCAATGGTATAATAGATTTTCCCATTAGGCCATCTTGAATAACTGGCACCGCCTTTATTAACTTCATTACCTTCTGATAGTTGTTTGTCTGTAAGAACAATATCTCCCTGAAAGAAATTCATTCCGTTTTTTCTTTCATAGGTAATTTCCTGGCCATTCAATTGTCCTTTTTTTACATTGTCTGCGTTGAAGGCATTGGCTTGAGCTTCAGAAGCAATTTCCTCATTGTTTTTACTACAAGAGGAAAATGTAGCTGCAATAAGAAAACTCATAAACACAGTTTTTCCTGTCAGCATCTGCTTATAAAACAGGCTGTTTGTTTTTTTGATCATATTAAAGTTTTTAAAAATTTGGTATACGAATATAATGAATATCTCTCTTTTTATTGAATTATTTTTGTTAAAATATATTTTTTAATGCGATTATTTAATTTTAAACTCACATAAGCAAAACGATGTAAACAAAAATTTTATTCCAATAGTTTTTCCCTGAACTGACCAATTGTTTTTATTAATTACAAAAAGTAACTAATGCAGTTTTTATGTTTTAAATTTGTTTGGTTTTTAAGAACTCAATTTAGAATATGAAATTGACAGAGGAGATTCACTATCACCTTTGGAAAAATTAACGATCTCAATATGAAAAATTTTGAAATTTCTGTTTTAGATCTTGCGCCGGTAAAGCAGGATAAAAGCATTCACGATACTTTTCAGGACAGCTTATCATTAGCGAATCATGCTGAAAATTTAAATTATAAAAGATTCTGGCTGGCAGAGCACCATAATATGGAAAGTATTGCCAGTTCAGCAACCTCTGTTTTAATTGGTTTCATTGCCAACGGAACGAAAACTATAAGGGTAGGTTCGGGAGGAATTATGCTCCCTAACCACAGCTCCCTGATCATAGCAGAACAATTTGGAACTTTGGAATCTTTGTTTCCGGGAAGAATTGATCTTGGATTAGGGAGAGCACCAGGAACAGACGGACTTACTGCACAAGCTTTGGGAAGAAACCCAGCTATCATCAACGAACAGTTTCCAAGACAGATTCTTGAACTTCAAAGATATTTTTCAAAAGAAAATTCGGATGCGATGGTTCGTGCCATTCCCGGAGAAGGACTTGATATCCCGCTTTATATTCTGGGATCCAGTACAGACAGTGCATGGCTGGCTGCAGAACTAGGTTTGCCGTACGCATTTGCAGGACATTTTGCTCCTGAGCAGATGGAAATGGCTTTTAAAATCTACAGAGAACATTTTGAACCGTCAAAATATCTGGACAAACCTTATATCATCGCTTGCGTTAATGGTGTGGCAGCAGAAACTTCAGAAGAAGCTCATAAAATATCCACGACTTTATTTCAGGCATTCATCAATATTGTAAGAAACGACAGAAAACCTTTTGCTCCACCCGTGGATGATATGGATGAAATCTGGTCCCCGATGGAAAAATCCATGGTGTTGCAGAAACTGAGATATACCTTTATCGGAGATCAGGCTGAAGTTCAGGAAAAACTTAAAGATTTCCAGGAAAGATTCCAGGTTGATGAGCTGATGATCAACTCACATATTTATGATCATCAGAAAAGATTGAGATCTTACGAGATTTTCAGAGAGGCAGCAGACTCCTTATCCAAAGCGTAATAAACCATCCATAATTAATTGGCAGATGCTTATTTTTATGAGTATCTTTGCAAAAATAAAAAGTAAAAATGTCCGATATTAAATTAAATACTATTCCAGAGGCTATTGAAGACCTTAAAAATGGTAAAATAATCATAGTAGTAGATGATGAAGACAGAGAAAATGAAGGTGATTTTCTTTGTGCTGCAGAACTGACAACGCCGGAAATTATCAATTTTATGGCACTTCACGGAAGAGGACTGATCTGTATGCCGCTTCCTGAAAAAAGATGTGATGAGCTCGGCCTTGAAGTAATGGTAAGCAGAAGCAGCGATCCTAAAGAAACTGCCTTCACCGTATCCGTTGACCTTCTGGGTAACGGAACATCTACCGGAATTTCTGCAGGTGACAGAGCAAAAACAATTTTAGCACTGATGGATGAAAAATCCAAACCTACAGACTTTATGAGACCTGGTCACATTTTCCCGCTTCGTGCAAGAAAAGGTGGTGTATTGAAAAGAGCCGGACATACTGAAGCTGCAATCGATCTTACGAATTTAGCTGGGTTGAAAGAAGGAGGAGTGATCTGTGAGATCATGAATGAAGATGGTACAATGTCCCGTCTGCCGGAACTTCACGCTTTTGCGCAAAAACACGATATGAAGATCGTTTCTATCGAAGACCTGATCCATTATCAGCTTAAAAAAGGAAATCTGGTAGAAAGACTTGAAGAGAAAAAAGTAAAAACACATTATGGTGATTTTGATTTTTATGCTTTCAGAGAAACTTCCAATGAACAGATCCACTTTGCATTGACAAAAGGAACATGGACAGTAGATGAGCCTGTTTTGGTAAGAGTACAGTCTTCAGATTCTTATTTCGATGTACTGACAAGATTAAATAATGGTGAGAAACCCCTGTTGGAAAAAGTAACAGGTATGGTTAATGAAGCTGGAAAAGGTGCCATCATTTTCATTAATAACGTTTCAAACTCTGAAAATACATTGAGAAAGCTTCAGCAGTTCCTGAACTATCAGGACGGTCAGGAGCAGCATCCTACATTAGCGTACAACTACAGAGATTATGGAATCGGAACGCAGATTCTGAAGAATTTAGGAATCAATAAGTTTAAAGTAATCACTCAAAACCCTAATATCAAACCTCAGGTTGGAGGATATGATGTAGAGGTTACTGAGATGGTACAACTCTAGTAAATGAACAGTCAATAATGAATTTTTCATAATAAATGACTGTTGTAATATAAAATATAAGGTTTAGGATTTTTCTAAACCTTTTTTATTTTTAAACCATGACTGAATCTTTAAAAAAACATATCCGGGGATATATTGAAATTTCAGACGAAAAGCTGGAGAAATACTGTAGTGCTTTCAGTGTAAGGAAAATCAAGAAAAAAGAATTCCTCTTAAAAGAAGGGGAAATTTGCGAATTTGAAGGGTTTGTCGTTAGCGGATGTTTTAAAGTTTTTCATACCCATCATAATGCAGCCGAACAGATATTGTATTTTGGAATTGAAAACTGGTGGATCTCCGATATTGATAGTTTTGTAAACCGTATTCCCTCAAAACTTAATATTCAGGCGCTTGAGGATAGTGAAATTCTTCTTATTCCCAAAAAAGAAAAAGAAAAACTGTATGCCGAAATGCCGGAGATTGAAAGATTAATGAGACTTAAATTTCAAAAATCAATTATAGCATTGCAGCGCAGAATTATTGATAATCTAAGCAAACCGTCAGATGAAAGGTATGTAGAATTTTTAAAAGATTATCC
The DNA here is from genome assembly GCF_031454475.1 of Chryseobacterium vietnamense. Lineage (NCBI taxonomy): Bacteria > Pseudomonadati > Bacteroidota > Flavobacteriia > Flavobacteriales > Weeksellaceae > Chryseobacterium > Chryseobacterium vietnamense. The sequence goes on from NZ_JAVDQX010000002.1 coordinate 483,306, forward strand.
ACAAACAGCCAACCGGCTTACCAATATTCAGATTGCGGCTTATCTGGGAGTAACTCCGGAATTTATAAGCAGAATCCGAAAGAAAATTGTCAGCAAAAGCTGATGGCTGAAAATAAAAAGTCCCGAAAGTTTATCTGTAAACACTTCGGGACTTTTTTATGCTGGATCATGATCTGTTAGCTTAATGCAATTCCGTCAAAGTTTCGGAAGCCATTCAGAAAATCTTTTACCATCATTCTTTTTTTTCCTTCCAATTGGAGTTCCAAAGGATAATAAATTCCGTCCTGGGTATAGATTTTAAATTCATTTTTTGAAATATCGAGACTTCCGGCTGGTTTTCCATGAACAGAAAGTTCAAACTTTCCCCCGAATATTTTTAATCCTTTTTCTTCATTGTCAATCTTTAAAGTGGTGAAAGCTGCAGGATAGGGTGACATTCCCAGAATAAACTGATGAATGGTTTTTGAAGGCTGCTCCCAATTGATTCTCGTATCTTCCTTGAAAATTTTATAGGCATTTTTAGGATGTTCTACGTGGGGTTGAGGCTTTTCTTCAATTGCATTTTCAGCAAGACCATCCAGGGTTTTTACAACAAGACCTGAACCCATTTCCATTAGTCTGTCATGAAGGCTTCCTGCATTTTCATCAGGTAAAATTTCCATTTCCTCCTGAAGAAGAATATTACCTTCATCAATTTTTTCATTAATAAAGAAAGTCGTTGCTCCGGTTTTTTCTTCTCCGTTGATTACAGCATAATTGATGGGCGCAGCACCTCTGTAATCAGGAAGCAATGAAGCATGAAGATTGAAGGTTCCCATTTTAGGCATTTCAAAAAGTACTTTAGGCATCATTCTGAATGCTACCACAACAAAAACATCAGCATCCAGTTTTCTAAGTTCTTCGAGAAACTCCGGGTTTCTCAACTTTTCCGGCTGAAAAACAGGAATATTATTTTCTTCTGCATAGATTTTTACCGGGGATTGGTGAATTTTCTGTCCACGCCCGCTGGCTTTATCAGCAACGGTGACAACGCCTACCACCTGATGATGAGATTGATGAATAGCCTCCAAAGAGGTTTTTGCAAACTCAGGAGTTCCTAAAAAAACGACTTTCAATGATTTCATACTGCAAAGATAAGTTTTTGATCTGAGAGTCGGATGATATTGGAGTTTGAGGGTAAGAGAGTTTTAGGGTGTGAGAGTTTGAGAGCAGTGGATTTAGGCAGGTTGAGATCATAATGTTTATAATACTCATTGCTCATTATCCATTACTCATTACTCATGATTCAGCGCATACGTTCTGAAATTCAGCATTCTTACCTTTCCTGAATCCAAAAGAAAGATCAGGTTTTCCAGTATATTTTCTTTGGAATGGTAACTGAGCTGGATAGACAGTTCTTCAATAGTAGCTGATTTTTTAGCTAGTAAGCTGATGATTTGCTGAGAAATATTTTTTCCAAAGATAGACTGCTTATTTTTTTCACAGACAGAACACTGACCACAGTTTTTGGAATTTTTTTCACCAAAGTAGGCTAGGATAAGTTTCATTTTACAGTAGTCATTGTTTTCTACGTAAAATTTCATCTCTTCCCATTTCTGAATTTTGTTCCTTTGAATATGTTCAAATAATTTCCAGTAAGCACTATTCACAGCTCTTTCATCGCGGGGTTTCAGGAATTTGATACTTGCCAGTGCCCCATCAATATATTCAAGATAATTCTTTTGCTGAAGTTCTTTCAAACGTTCTTTGATCAAAGGAACACTGATATTGATTTTGTTGCTTACCTGCTGCTCACTGAACATTACTTTGTGGGTTGTAATCCCGGATATGTTTCGGAAAAGAAGCTCTATAAAATGGGCATCCTTCTGGGGGAGCTGGTCTATCTCATCAGCTTTAATGAAAAGTTCAAGCGAAGACAGGCTTTTATAATCGTTGTAGTAAACAATTTCCTGGTTGTGGAGAAAATTGAGTACATTGTTGATCTTGGCTTTAGACAGTTTTGTGAAATTCTGTATACTAAGGCTGTTCAGTTGAAATGTTTTTTCCGGAAGTTCGAATTCTGCTACCTGAAAAATAGAGTAGAGGTAGCTGATGATCTTCAAAAACTCAGCTTTGTTGGGGGTCTGATTTTTTAAAACCTGATCAAAATTTAATAATTCCTGTTTGTTCCAAAGCATGAAAGCAAAACTTTCTTTTCCATCTCTTCCGGCTCTTCCGATCTCCTGATAATAGTTTTCCAGAGACGCAGCAGGAGAATAGTGAATGACAAAGCGAACATTGTCTTTGTCAATACCCATTCCAAAGGCGTTAGTAGAAATAAGAACATGATTATCGCTGTTATTCCAAAGATTCTGTCTTGCATTCTTTTCCTTGGTTGTTAGGCCGGCATGAAAATAATCTACATTTTTCAGTTGGTTTTTCTTCAGAAATTCTGCCAGCAGTTCTGCTTCTTTTCTTGTTCTTACATACACAATCCCGGAGTCGTTGCTGTATTTTAAAATATCAAAAACACGTTGGAATTTATCAGATACTTCATCGGTAAAGATTTTGATATTCTCTCTCTTGAAACTCTTTTGAAAAACAAAAGGATTTTTCAGTTCCAGCTTATTTTTGATTTCTTCAAGCACTTTCGGGGTCGCTGTTGCCGTTAAAGCAAGACATGGAATTTCAGGATGATTATTTCTGAATCCTTTTATATTCTGGTAACTGGGTCTGAAATCCTGTCCCCATTCCGAAATACAGTGGGCTTCATCCACGGCAATGAAGGATAACTGAATTTCCTCCATGTTTTGAATAAACTGTGTATTGGTAAGTCTTTCAGGAGAAACGTAGAGCAGTTTTGTAAGCCCTTCCTTGCAACGGTCGTACACTGCTTCCGCATCATATTCATCCAGTTCAGAAGACAGATATTCTGCTTCTATTCCGCGTGATTTAAGCTGATTGACCTGATCTTTCATCAATGCCAGCAAAGGAGATACAACAAGGCAGGTCCCTTCTTTCAATAATGCGGGTAATTGATAGCACAGAGACTTTCCTGCTCCTGTAGGTAACAGAACCAAGGTATCTTTTTCGTTGATAACAGTATTGATAATTTCTTCCTGAGAATCTCTGAAATCGGTATAACCCCAGAAATACTTAAGAGTATCATATTTTAGCTTTTGAAAATCCTGCGGAGAAATCATGTTGTAAAAATAAGGAAAGATTTAGACAAAAAAAGTCACGCAGGGCGTGACTTTCATATGATATATCAATATATTTATTATTTAGCTTCGAAGTATACTCTTCTATTGGCTCTGTTTTTCCATTCAGGGCACTTCGTTGCTGGTTCACACTCAGGGTATTTAAGGTCTTTTTCACCTTTTCCTACAGCCTGTAGTTTACCTGTTTGAACACCGTTTTTGATCAGATAGTTCTTAACGTTGTTTGCTCTTCTCTCTGATAGTTTTTGGTTGTAAGCATCAGTACCTCTTGTATCAGTAGCTCCGATTACATTGTAAGAACCAGTTGAAGAATTAATATAGTTTACAGCGTTATTTAAAATTGGAGTATTTGATGGTAAAATTCTGTCAGAATTTAAATCAAATTCAATTCCCTCCAACTTAGTTTCTGTTTCTACTACAGGTCCGGTTGTAGCTACAGGACATCCGTTGTTTTCAACAGGTCCTGGAACTGTTACACACTTATCGTAAAGGTCAATTACACCATCCAGGTCAGTATCCAATGCAACTCCGGCACCGTCCACTCTAGCACCTGCAGGTGTATCAAGCTGTCTGTCCCAATCGTCGCATACCCCGTCGTTATCAGCATCTCCTTTTTTACATACTTCAATATCCTGGTTTTTATTAGCCAGTACATCAAGTTTATAATAGATTTCCTGAAGTGGGTCATGCCACATTAAGTGAGATTCGTGTTTTCCAAGTTTAACGGAAAGACCCAAAGTAGCATTGAAGAAGTTGTCAGAAACCTGCTCAGAACGCTTGTTGATAGCGCTGTATTTATCTCCTCCACCGTCAAATTCATCATCACCGGTTACTACATACATTAATCTACCTTCAATATCGATTCTTCTGTTCACTTTGAATTTAAGACCAGTACCAGCCTGCATGAACATAGAACCTAGTTCAAAAGGTTTGATTTCAGTCATTAATGTCTGTCTGTTATTTCCGGTTTTCTGGTATGCTCTGTAGGCAATAGTACCAATACCTGCATATCCATGAAGTGCCCATCTGTAAGGTGAGTGATTATCAACTCTTCTTAACAGATTCGAGAAGTTAATATCTCCTAAGATAGAGATTGCGTCATACTGAGTTCTTGCTCCTACCGCTGATGCATCTGGTGCAGAATTTTTAGTATTGAACCATCCTTGTCTGGTTTCACCTCTGTCATACTGTAAATTGATCCCAAAAGCATGGGTAATTGCTTTATCAATACTTACATACGCTGAATATCCAAAAAGGTTTTTACCGTTACCATTTTTGATCGACGTCAAATCTGCTGACTGAAGAAGTGGAACACCTACCCCGGCAGAAATAGACCAATCGTTAAATCTTTTAGATTGATTGGTAAATGGGGAAACATTAGCAGATCCCGAAGAAAATGTATTAGGATACTCTCCTTTTGAAACTGCCGTTGAGTCTTGTGCATAAGTGGCAGAAGGAATTGCCAAAGCTAATGCAACAATTGCTAAACTTAATTTCATAGTGTTATTTTTTTAAGTTAAGTTATTTAAATGATTTTTTTACGTTAAAAAGTGATTTTGTGTTAATTTTTTTCAAAACAAACTTACTGATTACTAATATGTTTCATAAAGTTGTCTTAAATAATGATAAAGGTATGTAAAAAAATCGTAGTAAAAAAAAAATAAACCGAAAAGAACAATTCTTTTCGGTTTATGAAGTATTTTAAAATTATTTCTTCTTTTTCTTAGCAGGAACTTTTTTTACTGCTTTTTTTACAGGAGCGTCTTCATAGTCTTTCTTTTTGATAGAATCCCATTCTGAACTTTCTATAAATCTTACCGTAACTTTTCTGTCTGCCATTCTTTCAGCATCTGAAGCCGACGCCGGGATTGTTGCTTCAGCAGAACCAACACCTCTTGATTTCAGCACATTTTCATTAATGCCTCTGTTTTCCAGAGCTCCTACTACAGCAGCTGCTCTTTCTTTAGACAATCTGAGGTTGTACGCTGCATTTCCTTTGATATCTGTATGTCCTGTTAACAAATAATTACCTCCGTTTTCTTTAATAATGGAAGCTGCCAGATCCAATTTTTCGTTAGATTCAGGTCTGATAGTAGCTTTATTAAAGTTGAAGTAAATATCTTTAAGGGTTTTCTCTACTTCTACAGCGGTTTCCTTATTATCTTTTTTAGCAATAGGGCATCCGTTGTTTTCAACAGGTCCTGGAACCGTTACACACTTATCGTAAAGGTCAATTACACCATCCAGGTCAGTATCCAATGCAACTCCGGCACCGTCCACTCTAGCACCTGCAGGTGTATCAAGCTGTCTGTCCCAATCGTCGCATACCCCGTCATTATCAGCATCTCCTTTTTTACATACTTCGATATCCTGGTTTTTATTCGCCAGTACATCAAGTTTATAATAGATTTCCTGAAGTGGGTCATGCCACATTACATGAGACTCGTGCTTTCCTAATTTGAAAGAAAGACCTAAAGTAGCGTTGAAGAAGTTGTCAGAAACCTGTTCAGAACGTTTGTTGATAGCACTGTAAGCATCACCACCTCCGTCAAATTCATCATCACCGGTTACTACATACATTAATCTACCTTCAATATCAATTCTTCTGTTTACTTTAAACTTCACACCTGTACCAGCCTGGAAGAACATAGAACCTAATTCGAAAGGTTTGATTTCGGTCATTAACCTCTGTCTGTTACTTCCGTCTTTCTGGTATGCTCTGTAAGCGATAGTACCGATACCTGCATATCCATGAAGTGCCCATCTGTAAGGAGAGTGATTATCAACTCTTCTTAAAAGGTTTGAGAAGTTAATATCTCCTAAGATAGAGATTGCGTCATACTGAGTTCTTGCTCCTACTGCTGATGCATCTGGTGCTGCATTTTTAGTATTGAACCATCCTTGTCTGGTTTCACCTCTGTCATATTGTAAATTGATCCCAAAAGCATGGGTAATCGCTTTATCAATACTTACATACGCTGAATATCCAAAAAGATTTTTACCGTTACCATTTTTGATGGACGTCAAATCTGCTGACTGAAGAAGGGGAACACCTGCTCCTACAGAGATAGACCAATCATTAAATCTTTTAGATTGGTTGGTAAATGGGGTAACATTGGCAGATCCTGAAGAAAATGTATTAGGGTATTTTCCATTTGAATCTGCAGTTGAGTCTTGTGCATAAGTGGCAGAAGGAATTGCCAAAGCTAATGCTACAATTGCTAAACTTAATTTCATCGTGTATTATTATTTGATTTCTTTTTTGAAAAAAGAAGTTGAAGTCTGTTTAATTATTTAATTGGACATCCGTTATTTTCAACAGGTCCCGGTACAGTTACGCACTTATCATAAAGGTCGATAACTCCATCCAGATCCATATCCAAAGCAACTCCGGCACCATCTACTCTTGCTCCTGCAGGAGTATCAAGCTGTCTGTCCCAATCATCACATACTCCGTCATTATCTGCATCTCCTTTTTCGCAAACAACAAGGTCAGTACTTGCATTTTCAAGAACGCTGGTTCTGTAGTAAGCTTCCTGAAGAGGATCATGCCATGCCAGGTGAGATTCGTGCTTTCCTAATTTGAAAGATACTCCTAAACTTACTGTCCAGGCATTATCAGATCTTCTTGAGTTTAGCATGTTATATTTTGAACCTGGAGTGGAAGGATCATAATCATTAGGATCTGCCCATCCGCCGCCATCGAATTCATCATCACCACTGATGATGTACATGGTTCTTGCCTCAACGTCAATAAGTTTTGAAACATTATATTTTATTCCAACACCTCCCTGATAGAAGATAGAATTGATATCAATGTCTTGCTTAATGAACAAAGGAGTTCTTCTTGGAGTATTGCTCCATCTGAATTCGTCGTTATCATGTAGTGAAGTTCTGAATCCCTGAACTCCAATACCCATATATCCATGGAAAGCCCATCTGTATGGAGAGTGGTTGTCTACTCTTCTGAAGAGATTCGAGAAGTTGATATCCCCTAATAAAGAGATGTTGTCAAATTGTGTTGTTGCAGTAGCTACTCCTGATTTTACACCTGCAGCACCGGGAAGCTGGGCTGTCTGTTTCGTTTCTCCTCTCATATACATTAGGCTTAGCCCGAATGCATGTGTGATTTGTTTGTCCACGCTTACGTAAGCATTGTATCCCCAATTGGTCTTATCCTTGCGGATAGATTTTAAATCGGAGTGTACCATAAATGCAGGACCTCCTCCGACAGAAATAGACCAGTCTCTGAAACGTCTGGCTTTGTTGTCGAAAGTTTGTACATTGGCGGAACCTGAGGAGAATGTATTAGGATACTCTGTGGAAGAGTTTACTGTAGTGCCACTGTTCTGTGCGAACGCAGCAATTGGCAATGACGTAGCCAATAATAATAAACCTAATTTCATACAATATGTTTTATGTTTTAAATAAAATCTTTCAATAATATTCTGGAAAAGTCCCTTTCAAAAAGATGTTTTTTATGAGGGATTTCCAACCTTTCTGATTTAAAATTTAACTCATTATACTTAATGATATCAATGTCTATAATCCTGTCAGTATAACCTCCGGATACTTTTGAATCATTAATTCTTCCCATCTCAACTTCTATATTCTTAATACAATCAAGCAGTTGGATTGGTGAAAGATGAGTGAATATTATTGCTGCAATATTACAAAAAATATTGGAACTGGCAAACTCTACGGGGTCAGACATTAAAAATTCGCTGGTTTGTGAAATGTGATTTCCGGCTTCATTGATCTTCTTTAATGCAAGCTCTACATTTTTTTTTTGCTCTCCTAAGTTACTTCCTAGTAACAAAACGACCTTATGCTGCGACATATTAGAAAATTGATTGATTTATGAGAAGTTTCTTTAAAAATGTTTTGGCAAATATAGTAGCAATTATCATACTTTGCGCTCTATTTTTCATCTTTTTCATTATGATGCTTGTGTTTAGTGCGATGGGGAATGATAAGTCGGTGGCGGTGAAAAAGAACTCAGTTCTTACGATTAATTTAAAGACCAATATAATCGATAGTCCTACGGAAGAAGAGATGGGATTATTCGGTATAGGTGCCCAGAATAAAAGTATCCTTATATATGATGCATTAGAGGCCATCAATAAAGCAAAAACGGATGATAACATTAAAGGAATCAGTATAGAAACTGATTATTTATCTGCCGGGCTTACTCAAATTGATGATCTTAGAAATGCTATCGAAGATTTCAAGAAAAGCGGAAAATTTGTATATGCCTATGGAAACGGGGTATCACAGTCTGCTTATTATTTAGGATCTGTTGCTGATCAATATTATCTGCATCCGGCAGGAATGGTAGAATTAAAAGGTCTGGCTACGGAGGTTACTTTCTTTAAGGATTTTGCCGATAAATACGGAGTTGGAATTGAAGTAATCCGTCATGGTAAATTCAAGTCTGCAGTAGAACCGTTTTTAAGAAATGATATTTCGCCTGAAAATAAAGAACAGTTAAGTACACTTTTGAATGACCTGTGGAAAAATACTTCCAATAAAATGGCAGCATCAAGAAAAATTGATACTGCTCAGTTCAGAATGATTACAGATAGTTTGTATGGAATGATTCCTGAGCAAAGCTTAAAGTATAAACTTGCAGATAAACTGATCCAGAAATCAGAATATGAAGATCTTCTTAAAGCGAAGTTAAGTGTGAAGGATGATGAAAAACTGAACAAAATTTCTTTGACAAGTTATATCAATTCTTATGCGGATGATGATAAATCCGGGGAAAAGATTGCAGTACTTTACGCTTCGGGATCTATTAATAATGGAGATGATTACAATGACATCCATTCTGAGAAATATGTGAAGTATATCAAAAAGCTTCAGGAAGATGATAAAGTGAAAGCTGTTGTTTTCAGAATCAACTCTCCGGGAGGAAGTGCTAATGCTTCAGATGAAATTTTATTTGAATTACAGCAGCTGAAAAAGAAAAAACCATTAATTGTTTCTTTTGGAGACTATGCGGCATCAGGAGGATATTATGTGGCTATGGCTGCAGATAAAATTTATTCAGAGCCTAATACACTTACCGGTTCTATCGGAGTGTTCGGGGTGATGCCTTATTATAAAGATATTGCTGCTAAAAACGGGATCCGTGCAGATATTGTTGCTACCAATGCCAACTCTATGTATTATTCCGGGTTAAACGGAGTGACACCTTATGGAGTGAATATGATGACAAGAAGTGTAGAAGGTACCTATAAGAGATTTGTACATTTTGTGACTCAGAACAGGAAGAAAACTTTTGAGCAGATTGACAATGTAGGAGGCGGTAGAGTATGGAGCGGTGTTCGTGCAAAAGAAATTGGACTGGTAGACGAATTGGGTACTTTAACTGATGCTGTGAAATTTGCAGCACAGAAAGCAGGATTAAAGTCATACCATGTAGAGGCTTTCCCTAAGAGAATGACTCCGTTTGAACAAATCTTCAAAGACCTGAATGAGGAAGATGTTTCTGCCAGAATTATTAAAAATAAGATAGGGAAGTCCAACTATGAAATTTTACAGCAGATCACAAACAAAAAACTACAGTCTGAGGTGAAAATGGAAATGCCTTATCAGATCAGAATCAACAACTAACTAAATTTTATATTGTATACAAAAATCCCGGACCTGAAATTTCAGATCCGGGATTTTATTTTTATCAGCTTTAATATCAGCTTTTCTTTGTTGCCATTCCGTAAATCCAGAGAATAATTAAAGCACCTCCGATTGAGAGAATCCAACTTCTTGGATTCCAGAATGAAGTGACATCTCCCCAGTGTAAAACGTAAACTCCTATAGCTCCACCAACAAATGCTCCAAGAATTCCAAGGATAATAGTGATAAGCCATCCTCCTCCCTGAGTTCCCGGCATGATCATTTTAGCGATAGCACCTGCGATAAGACCGAACAGGATCCATGTAATAATTCCCATAGTTGCAAATTTTTTTATTGTTAATATTTAAAAAATGATTTGTTTGCTAATATAAGGGAAAACATGATATAAATCATCTTTTCTTGAAGAATGAGTCTACAAATTCCGTACCATTAAAGAGTTGTAAATCCTGCATTTTTTCGCCTACACCAATATACTTCACCGGAATTTGGAACTGATCGGAGATTCCGATAACAACACCTCCTTTGGCTGTTCCGTCCAGTTTTGTAACTGCCAAAGCATTGACTTCCGTTGCTGCTGTAAACTGCTTGGCCTGTTCGAAAGCATTTTGTCCTGTAGATCCGTCAAGTACCAATAGAATTTCATGAGGTGCATCAGGAATCACTTTCTGCATTACTCTTTTGATCTTGGACAATTCATTCATCAGGTTGATCTTGTTGTGAAGTCTTCCTGCGGTATCGATGATGACAACGTCTGCATTTTGAGCGACAGCACTTTGTACGGTATCAAATGCTACAGAGGCAGGATCTGATCCCATTTCCTGTTTTACAATAGGAACACCCACTCTTTCGCTCCAGATAACAAGCTGGTCAACGGCGGCAGCTCTAAAGGTATCAGCAGCCCCAAGAACTACTTTTTTACCTTCCGATTTGAACTGGTGAGCCAGTTTTCCAATGGTTGTTGTTTTTCCCACTCCATTTACCCCAACTACCATAATGACATATGGTTTTTTGGAGGTATCTATATTTCCTGTACCTGCATGTGGGTTTTCAAGCAATAATCCTGAAATTTCATCACGAAGAATTTTGTCAAGTTCGTTAACACCTACATATTTATCTCTGGCAACACGTTCTTCAATTCTTTCAATAATTTTGATCGTGGTAGAGGCTCCTACATCGGAAGCAATCAGGACTTCTTCCAGGTCATCCAGAACTTCATCATCTACTTTGCTTTTACCGACTACGGCTTTCGTCATTTTTTCAAAGAATCCCTGGCTGGATTTTTCCAATCCTTTATCTAAGGTTTCTTTTTCTTCCTTTTTGAAAATATTTTTAAACCAACTCATAGTTTTAGTTTATTCTTATTTATTTTTAATCACTGCTGTGGCTTCTACTTCTATCAACACATCATCTCTGAAAAGCCTGTTCACTTCTACAAGGCTGCTTACGGGAGGATTTTGAAGATTAATATACAAATCCCTTACTTTTCTGAAATCAGGTGTTTTTTTGATGTCTGTGGTATAGATTACCAGTTTGATAATATCTTTGCCTGTACCTTCATATTCTTTCAGGATGTTTTCAATGTTTTTGAAAACCTGCTGCGTTTGCTCTTCAATAGTATTTCCTACAAGATTACCTTCAGGATCCAGAGGAACCTGTCCGGATAACAAAATCATTCTGGAATTTCCGCAGTCAATACTTACCGACTGGGATAATCCTTTTATGTTGAAAACTTTAGGCGAACTTTTATATTCTATGGTATTCATTGTTTTCTGACTGAATGAAAATAGAAAAGTTGCTGTGCAGGCCAGAACAAGTATCTTTTTCATACTTTACTGATTAATAATCTGGTGAGCAAAGATAGCAAAAAAACTACCCAAAACAGGAGTTGTTTTTTTATATGTAAACAAAGTCTTTATTATTTTTATTTACTGATATTCCATATCAGGAGTTTTTATTACGGCCTGATAAAGAAACTGATGACAATTACAATTCAAACTCGTCTCCCAGACGTGCGATATTAAAACCTTTTTCAATGACCTGCTTACTCTGTTTGCTGTCCTGATTTAAAATTTTATTGCTATGGTTAAAATGGATAAAGAAAATTCTTTTTTTATATTCCGGTGACAGGTTTTTAAATAGTTCCATACTCTCCACTACAAACGGGTGTGGAATATCCTCAATATTTCTGTATCCTATTTCTTCCGAGTCATAGAATGTACCGTCCAGAAATGCATAATCTACTGTTTTTATAAGTTCTGCAATATTGTGTTTCCACTTGTTCCATTTGTCTATATCCGGAATGAATAGTGCCTTTTTATGAGGACCTTTAATGATGAAACAAACGGTTTCCGAATATTCATCACGATGGGGAACCTGGATAGGAGTAACTTCTAAATTGGAGTTCACCTTTATTGGCACTTCATTCTGCATCTCATAAGGAGCAATATTATTCAAACGGATCAGCTGAGACCATGGCCCATTGGTTTCAAAAAACTTTTTAAGCCTCGGCATGGTATATACAGGAACAGCCTTGGAATTCATAGCTTCTTTCCCCAAAAACATAAGACCTGTATAATGTCCGATGTGGGCATGGGTAATAAAGATACCATCAGGTACAGTTTTCTTCGGAACCGCTGAGTGGTCCATCAGTAATTGCAGTTGTTGGGTGAAATCAGGAGTAGCATCGAAGATGTAATTTTTCTGCAGCCCGTTGTCGATTACTCCCAGAGAAGATACTTTTCTATCCTGCTTAGGATGTTTCCAGAGGTCCATACAGCATTCTTTACGGCATCCGATCTGTGGGGAGCCTGCATCCTGCACATTTCCTAAAATAATAATTTTTACATTCTCCTGAGAACTGCTTTTTTCGTGAATAGTCTGAGAATGATAGGAAGGTCCGGTGAATAGTATCGCGGAAAATAAAATAAACAATTGTTTCATACTGTGTTTTTTATGAAACGAATATAACAAAAAAACTACTCAAATAAATGAGTAGTTTTTTATATTGTAAACCAAGTACTGATTATTTTTTTAAATAACCATCTACTTCGTCAGCATTCATTACTTTTTCTTCGAAAACGTAAGCTCCTGATTTAGAAGACTTAACCATTTTCACCACTTTAGTCATTTTCTTAGACTGACCGCTTTGTAGGGTTGCTACTACTTTCTTTGCCATGGTAAGTTATTATTTATAAATTACTTAATTTCTTTGTGAAGGGTAGATCTCTTAAGAACAGGATTGTATTTTTTCAATTCCAATCTTTCTGTAGTGTTCTTTTTATTTTTTGTAGAAATGTATCTAGACATTCCTGGCATACCACTTTCTTTGTGCTCTGTACATTCAAGGATTACTTGAACTCTATTTCCTTTTTTTGCCATGATTTATTAATTCTTTTTAATCAATCCGTTTCTAGTAGCTCTTTCAATAGCTTCCTCGATTCCAATCTTGTTAATCACTCTCAATCCATGAGCTGATACTTTCAGTGTAACGTGCTTATCTTGCTCCGGAAGGTAAAACTTCTTCTCTAATAAGTTAATTTCAAAACGACGCTTCGTTTTGTTATTAGCGTGAGAAACGTTGTTACCAACCATTGCACGCTTTCCTGTTATTTGGCAAATTCTTGACATATCTCGATGTTCTTATTTGTATAATATTTGAGAGTGCAAAATAACGAAGAATTTTTTAGATAGACAAATCTTTTGAAAAATATTTGCAAATAAGTGGCTGATTAATAATATTGAATTTTTAAAATAGTAGAATCCTTGGGATACAGCAGATAATCAGTGCTGATATATTTCATACAGCCTTTTTTTCACCCAGAAAATTTAATATTCTATCTTTGTTTTTAATTAATCTAAATAAAAACAAATATGAGGAGGATTTATATTTTATTATCTATGTTACCAGTCAGCATCATGGCTCAGAACTTTACTGAGCTACAAACAAGCACGAATAATTTTTATTATGCTGCAGCTGATATTGCGGATATAGACAACAATGGTACGCTGGATATTGTGCTCAACGGAGCAATAGATTCTGATGGCGACGGAAATGTAGACAGTACCTATAATGAAGTATATCAGAATAATGGGATGACCTTGGTGCCGTTTGTAGGATTGGGAGCAGATGTGACCCATCTGGGAGATATTAAATTTATTGATTACAATAATGATGGGTTAATGGATATTATTTCTACAGGACTCAGTTATATGGATGTTGTTAATTATAAACAATACCGATTCAAAAATACGGGGACAGGATTTGTAAAAGAAGCAGAACTGCCTGGTAAAATTTATGGTTCTCTGGAAGTTTTTGATTTTAACCATGACGGGAAACCTGATTATGCCATTAATGGAACTCAATATGCTCATGGAGGAGGTTTTGGAAATAGCTTGGATTATTACAAAAATACAGGCGCCGGTTTTGATCTTACGGAAAATTGGGTAGATGGAACTCAGAGTGGAAGTTTTAAAGTAGTAGACCTTAATAATGATAACCTTCTTGATCTTGTGATTATCGGATCAGATATCAATGGAGATGCGGTATCCAAAGTATATATGAACCAGGCTGGAGTTCTTACCCCTACACAGGATCTTGCACCTGTAGCCGTGGGGAAAATAGATTTTGCAGACTTTAATGCAGATGGTTTCCAGGATATTGTAGTGATGGGAAGAGATGCTAATGATGATGCCTATTTTGCTGTTTTAATGAATGATGGCACCGGAACATTGACTCCTCAGTCGATTGCAGTAAATGATATTTCAGATGTAGCATTGAGTGTTGGAGATTTAAACAACGACGGCTATTACGATTTTATTATTTCAGGAAATGAGAATTACAATGCTGTTGTGAAAACCTATATCTATGATATTACCAATCATACATTCAATGAAGGAACTGTCAATGGCATTACGGCGCTTGGAGGTCCGGGGCTGGTACAGCTTTTTGATTTTAATAATGATCATCATCTGGATATCTTATTAGGAGGATTTGATTGGGCAGCTTCCGATCTTCCTTCACTGACTAAAGTTTTTAAAAATAATTCTACAGCAGTAAACGCAAAACCTACTGCTCCTACTCAATTGAATGTAACTAAAAACGGAAACCGCTTTAATTTTACATGGAGTGGGGCATCAGACGATAAAACTCCGGTGAATGCTTTACGATATGAAATTACGGTAGGAACTGCACAGGGCGCTCAGGATATTGCTAAATATGTAGTAACAACACCATCTTGGTTCCTGGACCTTGATCCGTCCATTCAGAATGTGTACTGGAGTGTGAAATCTATTGATGCTGCAAAAGTATATTCTGATGCTTCTGCACAAAGTGTGTTGGGAACAGTGGAAATTAAATCTGAAAATCAGCTTGTTATCTATCCGAACCCTACGTCAGACAAAGTATATATCAAAGGAGAAAAAGTTTCAGAAGCCGAAATGTATTCTATGGATGGAAGAAAACTGAATGTCAGTATGAATGCAGACCAGTCAATTGATGTTTCTCATTTACCTAAAGGAGTCTATTTATTAAAACTGAAGATAAAAAACGAAATAACCACAAAGAAGCTTACGATTAAGTAATTGAATCAATTCTATCTTCTATCAATGAGAAAAGCCAGACGTCCAGCTGGCTTTTCTTTTTTTATCTGTTTATCTTTTTGATTTTCAATAAATATAAATAGAGTTTACCACTGAAATTCTGAAACACAAAAAGGAAAAATAGGGGGAAATATAACAGGAAATATCTAGGTAATGGTGCTACTGAATAAAACAATAAATAGAAAATGAAAATGACTCCGGGAAATACAGCATCAAATGTGAATCTTAATTTTAGCTTTTGAATGATTGTGTAAATAAAAAGCAAACTAAAAACCAGTAAAATACCAGAGTATAGATACACTATGTAAGCGCTTGTTAAATTATAGTTTCCTGGATAATAATTTAAAAAGTTGATTCCTAATTTTTTTAAACTGTTTGTAATAAATAGTTCAGGGTGCTTGGAAATAAAATTTTTATTGAGCTGCTGCAGATATTGATCTATTTGTTTCTCATCTGTGAAATTCTGACGAAGATATTCATCGGTTAATACCATTTTTTTTGCTGGATCATACGGCAGGTTTTCGCTTGAGAAAATATCATATTTTTCATTATTCCCCTTTGCGAAATTATAATTGAGAGAAGTTGAATAATGAAATACTCCCGTTTTTTCATAGTTTCTTATACACCATGGAAGATAAGCAATGAAAATAAATGCGAAAACAAACAGAAGGTTGTAATATTTCATTCTCTTATATCGGATCAGCATAATTGCTGAGATGATCATTAAGAACAGAAATTCAAACCGGAGGTACAGCCCTGCTATTGAAAATATTGAAATTAATATTACACTTTTTGCAGTGACCATTCGCGATAATTTCAATACTAACGCAAAGAAAATGCAGAATACAGATAATGTAAGAGCAAATGAACTGATTTTTGTAGCGCCTAAAAGAATAGGCGGGAAAAAAATAATACACGCAAAAGCAAAGAAATATCTGTTTTTTATTATTGCATTTTTTTCAAAAGAAAGAACAAGCACTAAAACCGAGAAAAATAAAATGACAGACTGCAGAATACATGAAATCATAACCCACTGCGGTGTCTTAACAATACTTTCTATTAAAAGTAAATAATAAGGATATAAAGGCGGCATATAAGCTGTGGGTTTGCCTAGATAATAATAATCATGATAAATGGAAAAATCTTCCATGATTACCTTCCATTCAAATACAAGACTTGCATTTTTACTCAGAAAGTATACTGTAATACAATACACCAGAAAAATGACAGAATATCTGTATCTGAATATTTTTTCTTTCATGTTAGCCCTATCTAGTAATTTTAATTAACCCTCGGGATTACGCTTTCTTCGTTTTCTTTTTAAACCATTCAATCAGGTAGTAGAACAATAAAAATCCCAGTGCAAATATGGAAAACCTCGAAAGAAGATCTCCGGCTCTGCTATAAAATGTCATGGTATCATAAAGGTTTACCTTTGCGAATAAGGCGGTCTGGTCACCATAGAAAGTATCGGCCATTATCTCTCCTTTAGCATTGATGTGTGCTGAAATTCCGCTGTTGGCTGCGCGGGCAATTTCCCTTCTGGTTTCAATAGCTCTCAGTTTAGCGTAAGATAAAAGCTGTTTGTGCCCTTCGGTAACGCCCCACCATGAATCATTGGTCATAATACCTAAAAAGTTAGCCCCCTTTTTTACATAGTCTGTTACAAATTCACCATAAATGCTTTCATAGCAAATGATAGGGGCAATTTTCCCCTTGTTATAAGGATTTGAAAAGGCCACTCTCTCTTTATCTGTTCCCAAAGAGGCTACAGTTCCTCCCAGATTCAACATCGCATCTCCCAATAAAGGTTTTAAAACATTCATATAAGGGAATATCTCAACGCCTGGCACAAGTTTTCCTTTGTGATAAGCCTGTACCTTTTGGTTAGGCACAAGTTGAATGGCGGTATTATAACTGCTCACCCAAACTCCGCTGTTGATCTGGTATGCTTCTTTAGGTAAACCGGCCGGATTATAATAAAAACGGTGTGAAGAAATTCCTGTAGCAAAAACAGATCCGGGATGATTTGATAAAAATCCTTTGATATTGTTGAGAAGTAAACTTTTTTCAAAAGCTGTTTCAGAAATAGATCCTCTGCCCGGAAGAGCCGTTTCCGGAGCCATATAATAATCAATCTTACCGGTTGAATTTTTTTCAGCTAGGGCTAATAAATCCTGTTCTATAGTCAGACTGTCTTTCGAGTATTTTTCAGCATAAGGATCAAGATCGGGCTGCAGCATCAGAACATTGACCTGTCCGATTGGTTTTTCATCAAAATTGTTGTATCTGATTACTGAAATAATCATTGGCAGAACAATTAAAGCTGCAACAATAACTGAATTTTTAATAAGATCTTTCCGTTTTCTCCCGGCTTCCCATGTTCTTACAGTATAAAAAATCAGAACATTAATGATAAGAATCCAGAAGCTTCCTCCGGTTGCTCCCAAAGTATCATACCACTGGATCAGTTTGGGATAGTCTGAAAATACATTCCCAAGATTCAACCAGGGCCATGTCAGCTCCCATCCCAGATGAAATTTTTCAAAACTCATCCAGATGGCAATCAGAAAGCCTAATCCCCAATACGTTCCCTGAGCATTTTTATACCAGTGATAGCATTGGAAAACCAGTGAATATAAAAAAGAATTAACCAATACCGGGAATACAACGGCCATCAGAGAATGGCTTCCGTCAGGATTCTTTGAGCCATAGAGCCATCCTGTAGTGACTATATTCCAGATCACAAAACATAGATAAGACAATCCGAAGACCACCCAGCTTTTCCTTTTGTAATCTGAAAATTTTGAAATTCCATGCTCCATCATCAGAAGTGGAACAAGAGCAAAAAATATAAAAAACGGAACTCCATAAGTTGGCCATGAAACCGACAGCAGCATTGCTGAAATAAGTGTAAGTAGAACGTATTTCATTAAATTATTTTAATACACAAATTTAATGTTTTTGAAATGAATATATTAGCAGTTTGATGTTAAAGAAAATTTATAAAATCATTATTGTTCCGTATCCTCTGTTTTTGCTCTATCTGATGTTTTTGGGAATGGGCAGATTTCAGTATGAGGAAAATCTCATTACCATAGAACCTGTTTTTTCTACAATTAAATTTATCCAGGGGCCCGCTAAGACCATAGATATTGTGACGATTGTTTTGGGAAATATTATGATGTTTATTCCTTTTGGTTTTTTGGGCTGGGTCATTCCCGAAATGAAACAACTGAAGCCCCTGATGTTTAGCTTTATTTCATGTATTGTTATTGTGGAAGCACTTCAATATTTTACCAGAATGGGAATATTTGAGGTAGACGATATCATCCTGAATACGTTTGGCGTGTATCTGGGATGGGAGTTTTGCAGAATGATTGAAAAAAAAATTAGTTATTAAGTTCCTTTGCACGCTTTTCGGCGTTCAGAATGCCCTGTTTCAGAATTTCTTTGAAACTGTTGTCTTCAAATGTTTTTAAAGCAGCTTCGGTAGTTCCTCCTTTGGATGCAACATCTTTAATCAGTTCCTCAAGGTTTTTTTCTGAATTATTGATCAGATGATAAGCCCCAAGCATGGTCTGTTTTACAAAAAGTTTCGAAAGATTTTCTTCAATTCCCATTTCAATACCAGCTTTGATCATCGCATCAATAATATAATAGAAATAAGCAGGGCCACTTCCTGAAAGGGCGGTGACGCCATCCAGAAGCTCTTCATCTTCCAGATAAACCGATCTCCCAGTGCTGTTCAATAATCTTTCAATATTGATTAACTGGCTGAAAGAAATTCCGTTGGCTGCAGTGTAACCTGTGATTCCCATTCCCAGGAGGGTAGGAGAGTTGGGCATTGCTCTTACTACAAGTGGATGATTCAGTAATTTCTGAATTTTCTCAATATTGATTCCCGCCATGATGGATAAAATCATCTGGTTTTCTTTGAAAGTAAATTGAATATTTTGAGCAACAGTTTGAAAATCCTGAGGTTTTACAGCAATAATAACCAGATCCGCATCAATGTCTCTTACTTCTTCAAAAGTGGAAATTTTAGACCTGGGGAATTCGTCAGCTATTTTGGAGATGTTTTCCTTATTTCTGATAATCAGGTGAAGGTGTTCAGGTTTGATCAGTTCATATTTCAAAAATGATTTTGAAAAAGAAAGTCCCATATTTCCGGCTCCAAGAATAGCTATTTTCATCGCAAATTATAATTTTTAAGCTAAAATAGTGATTTTCCGGAGACTGGATATGAGTTTATTCTGAATTAATTGTTGGTTGGAAAATGCAAAGAAGCAAAGATTTTGAATAATATGCTGCTTTAAGGCGCAAGAAAATCGAGAATTTCAGCAAGAGTGAAATAAAAGTAATATCATAAAGATCTGTGCTATCTGAGAAATTCGTGCGAAAATATATTGCGTAAAATAAGACTTCAAAATATTCGACACTTACAGATAATTAAGAAATAAAAAAGACTGAATTCATATGAATCAGCCTTTATGTATTTTTAGATTAAATAATATTTACTTCCCTTTCTAATTCTATTCCGAATTTTTCTTTCACAGAATTAATGATCTCAGTGGAAAAATCAAAGATTTCTTTTCCGGTAGCATTTCCGGTAGCATTGATGATCACCAGAGACTGTAACTTGTGTGAAGCTACATTCCCGATTTGTTTTCCTTTCCATCCACATTGTTCAATCAGCCATCCTGCAGGAACTTTTACCCAGTCTCCATTCGGGTAACCCTGAATATTTTCAAATTTTTGTTGTAAAACTTCAAACTGACCTAAAGGAATGGTCGGGTTTTTGAAAAAGCTTCCGGCATTTCCGATTTCTTTAGGATCAGGTAATTTGCTTTGCCGGATATTAATAACAGCTTTGGAAATATCCTGAATGGTTGGATTGTCAATGCCAAGATTTTCGAGCTCAGATTTGATCGCTCCATACTCGGTTTTGATAGAGTGTTTTTTTTGAGTCAGTTTAAAAGTGACTTCAAGGATAACATACCTCCCTTTTCCTTCCTGTTTGAAAATAGAATCTCTGTACCCGAATCTGCATTGTTCCAGATTGAACGTTCTCAGTTCCAGGTTTTCTAAATCCAATACTTCGCAGCTTATAAAAATATCTTTAATTTCTGTTCCGTAAGCCCCGATATTCTGCATTGGAGAAGTTCCTACATTTCCGGGAATTAAAGAAAGGTTTTCAAGACCTCCATAATTTTTTTGCAGGCAGTATATCACAAATTCATGCCAGTTCTCACCTGCTTTTGCTGTTACCCATACTTCGTTTTCATTGATATTCTCTTCAGAAATCCCTCTTAAATTAAGTCTGATGGCAAGACCGTCAAAATCTCTGGTTAGAAGAATGTTACTTCCACCTCCCAGAAACAGAAGCTGAAGAGTTTGGGTTTTCGCAAAAATGAGCGCCTCTTTTAATTCATCAATTGTATTGACTTCAGTAAAATATTTGGCTTTGGCTTCAACACCGAAAGTGTTATAAGGTTGTAATGAAAAATTTTCCTGCATGTTTATTTGTATTCTTTGGGAAGAATTTTGTCTAGTTGTTCCTTAAGTTGTTGTAATTGCTTGTAATGTAAAGTATCTGCATAAGCATTCACATAGATATGTGATTTTTTGGGAGTCCGGATCTGGAAAGTTTCATCCGTTCCGTCTACAGACTGCTGGCTGGGAGAACTTTTTATATGATCAAGATCTGTAACATGGATTGTTGATACCAGCTTTTTCCAGATGTCGGAATTCATAGCAGCTGACCAGGCTTTATGGCTCTGATTGGCTGTCATTCCTTTTTCTGCAAAAACAGAATCTTTAGTGGCTTTGATAATTCTGTAATTTCCAAGATTTCCTCCGATATCGGATACGCTGATGAATGTAATCTCGTATGGATTTTTGTGGGGAGCTGACTGTTCTGTCTTTTTGGAATCACAGGAAAAAAATGCCGACAGCAAAAGAATCGAAAACAGGATTTTCAGATGGTTTTTTTTTGTTGTCGGCATAAGATATGTTTTACAGACTGAATTCTTCTCTGTACTTCTTTAAAGCTTCTTTAAGAATTTCAGCACTTTTCTTTAAATCTTCTTCTTTCAGAACGTACGCAATTCTTACCTGTTTTTTACCTAATTCCGGATCGCTGTAGAATCCTCCTGCAGGCGCAACCATAATGGTTTCGTTGTTAAGAGAATATTTTTCAAGCAACCACTGAGCAAATTTTTCAGTATCGTCTACCGGAAGTTCTGCAACACAGTAGAAAGCTCCTCTTGGCTTAGGGCAGATTACCCCGGGAATAGCATTTAAAAGGTCTACCAATACATTTCTTCTGTGGGTATATTCTTCTCTTACAGCTCTGATATAAGGACCATCATTCTGGTGTGCTGCAGTTGCTGCAATCTGTCCTAAAAGAACCGGGCTCAATCTTGCCTGTGCAAAAAGCATAGCAGCATTGCGGATTTTGTTGGAACGTGTGACCATACATCCGATTCTTACTCCACACATAGAGTAACGCTTGGATTCTGAGTCTATGATGATACAGTTTTCAGCCAGTTCAGGGAAATCAAGCATTGAAATCTGCTGCTTTCCATCATATACGTATTCTCTGTATACTTCATCAGAGATGATTACGATATCGTATTTCAAAGCTATTTCTGCCAATTTCTGAAGTTCCTCACGGGTATAAAGATATCCTGTAGGGTTTCCAGGGTTACAGATAATGATTGCTCTTGTTTTTTCTGTAATTTTTTTCTCGAATTCTTCAACAGGAGGCAAAGCAAAACCAGTGTCAATTGTAGAAGGTACAGCGACTACATTCACATCAAATGTGCTGGTGAACCCATTGTAGTTAGCATAATAAGGTTCAGGAATAATCACTTCATCCCCTTCGTCACATAAAGTTGAGATGGCAAAGTTAAGCGCTTCAGAACCTCCGTTAGTCACAATAAAGTTATCAGGAGTAAGATCTGAGAAACCTAACGAATGGTAGTATTCTGTAAGGGCTTTTCTGTATTCGATATTCCCTTCAGAAAGCGCATATTCCAATACTTTTAAATCGATGTTTTTTAAAGCATTTAAAGCTGTTTCCGGAGTTTCAATATCAGGCTGTCCGATATTAAGGTGGTATACTTTTATTCCTTTCTGTTTTGCTTGTAATGCAAAAGGAACCAGTTTTCTTACCGGCGATGGCGGCATATGCAGTGCTCTGTTTGAAATATTCGGCATTGTTCAAAAAATTTGTATGACAAAAATAGGATTTAATTTCTCAATAATAAAATTAAGAATCGAGAAGAAGATGTTTCATTACATTTTTTGTGTCTTTAAAATCTGTTTGTTTTAGTATTAAATTTTCATGTATATAAAATAAACTTTACGATTATGTTAAAAATAATATTTTCGTGTTAATATTTTTCTTAAATTTCGCCTCAAATGTGATTAAAATGGTAATAAATTTATTTTCTAGAGTGGTACCTGCTATTGCTCTCTTTTCTGCCAGTGTACTCATGGCGCAAAATTATCAAACTATGCCTATTTCTTCCGGCTTAACAGCTGATGTGATTGCTAACGGGATAGGCTCCTCAACAGTTACTACGAACAATGACGTAGACGGAGTTTCTTACGCTTTTGTAGCGAAAGATTTTCAGTTAACCTCCACAAGTGCAGCTATTACGTATGGTATTCCTGTTGACGGGGTTATTAATTCTGTAGTGGGAACAACTCCGGGATTGAGCTTTCAGCTGGCCGGTTTGAATGCAAATAATTCTTTAAGGCTGGCTGCAATCAGTGATAACGGAACGTTGGCATTTACAACACCAAAAGCAGCAACCAAGCTGTATATGCTTGCTGTAAGTGGAAGTGGGACTTCTACAGTAAGTGTAGTGGTCAATTTTACGGATGGCAGTTCACAGACTTTTTCAAGTATCAGCCTCGCAGACTGGTATAACGGATCCAATTTTGCCATTCAGGGAATAGGAAGGATTAAAAAGCCGGGAGCTACTCCTGCAGCTGGTGATGATGTTCCTTCCCCGGAAGGCGGAACCAATCCAAGATTATATCAGGCTGAACTGGCAATAGATGCTGCCAATCAGGCTAAACTGATACAAAGTGTAACAGTAACCAAAGCAAGCGGCTCGGGGATACCAAATATTTTTGCTTTTTCAGCAGATGCTTATTCGGATTGTATGCCTCCTGTATTGCAGGCAGTTTCCGGAATTACGGCCAACTCAGCTTTGGTTTCATGGACAGGTAGTGCTGCCAGTTATGATGTATACCACAGTACTTCAAACACAACACCGGCAAGTACAGTAACACCTACTTATCCAGGAGTAACAGGGTCAAGTACAACGATTGGAGGTCTTAATTCAAATACAACCTATTATTATTGGGTAAGATCCAATTGTAACACGGCGACAGGCCAAAGTGTATGGTCATTTGCAGGAACATTTAAAACAGCCTGTTCTACTTTCACAGTTCCCTATACAGAAAATTTTGATA
Organism: Chryseobacterium vietnamense; assembly: GCF_031454475.1. Lineage (NCBI taxonomy): Bacteria > Pseudomonadati > Bacteroidota > Flavobacteriia > Flavobacteriales > Weeksellaceae > Chryseobacterium > Chryseobacterium vietnamense. Next base: position 507,236 of record NZ_JAVDQX010000002.1, read on the forward strand.
CTACAAGTACAGGTTCCAGTACCAATACAAATGCACCAAGCTGCTGGACATATCTGGAAAGTGCATCATTTGCGGGGTATGGATATGTAAGTACATCCAACAACTACTCAGCACCTAATGCCTATTATATGACCAATTCAAGTGCTACTACGGGTAGCCAAATGCTGGTTGCACCTCCAACTGTAAATCTTTCAGATGGTACCAAACGTGTAAGATTCTATGCAAAAGGAGGAGGAAGTAATTATACATTATTAGTGGGAACATTGTCAAATCCTACAGATCCTGCTTCTTTTACACCAATTGGTTCTCCTATTGCTTTAACAACTACCCACACTCAATATACCGTTAATATACCAGCGGGTACTGATTTACAGTTAGCATTTAAACATGGTTTAGGAGGTTCTTCACGTTCTATTTATATTGATAATATTACTGTTCAGGATATTCCTTCCTGCCTTGAGCCGAGTGCAGTTGTAGTGTCAAATCTTACAATGAACTCTGCGGCAATTGGTTGGACAGCTCCTTTTACGGTTCCTGGAAACGGATACGAAGTATACTACAGTACAACGAATACAGCACCTGATGCATCTACTGTTTTGAACGCTTCCAACTCTGTAACTTCTGCTACGACTTCTGCATCTCTGAATTCACTGCTTTCTGATACAAATTATTATGTGTGGGTAAGATCTGTATGTAGTGCTACTGATAGAAGTATCTGGAGTGAGATGCTTACATTCAGAACAGGATATTGCTTACCTTCATCTACTTCTCAGAACTCGTGGCTTTCTGACTTCAGTTCTACAGGAGGACTTGTAGATATGGCTTATTCGTCCGGTTCAAGTATTGCAGGCGGATATCAGAATTTAACAACAACCAGTAACAAAATAATAAATGCTCCGGGATCCAGTACTTCAGTATCTTTCACTGCAGGTGGTCCTACATGTGGAATTGGGGTTTGGGTAGACTGGAATAATAATTTAACTTTTGAAGCTTCGGAGAGAATGTTTGTAACTAACACTTATGTTACAAGTACTTCAGGATCCATCACTGTACCAGCAGGAACACCTCTTGGAACTTACAGAATGAGAGTAGTGACTGATTATAACAGTACAGCACCTTCAAATCCTTGTACTGCTATTTCAAGAGGAGAATTCATTGATTTTACCTTTGAAGTGGCTACCTCTTTATCCACTTCAGAAACGAACCTGAAGAAAAAAGAAGTGAATGTATATCCTAATCCTTTCAAAGATGTACTTCATGTTGCAGATATAAAGAATGTTAAATCTGTAACCGTTACAGATGTAGCAGGAAGAGTAGTGAAAACTATTGACAATCCTACATCGGAACTTCAGTTAGGAGAATTAAATACCGGTTTATACCTGGTGACGATGAACTTTAAAGATGGCTCAAAATCAACAGTAAAAGCCATTAAGAAATAAAATTTTTTGAGTTAATAATTTCTGTAGGCAGTTGCATTCGTGTGGCTGCCTTTTTTTGTGATCAGGTGTAACTTTCTGATTTTTACTATTCTCCCGTTTTTATGAGATGTATTATTTCTAATTTCGGGGATTTATTATGGGGAATAAGTAAATAATATTCATTACATATTTTTTGAGTGTTAATAATTTTAGTTTTTTTGCGGCTATTTTTTATAATTTAAGTCAATATGTTATTTATTGTTTTGTTAAATAGCTTTTTTATTATGGGTTTTCTATTTTTGAATTGAATTAAACACAAAAACATCTTATTATGAAAAAAAATATATTTTTAGAAAAGCTTTCATGTCTTGCTTTATTTTCTGCCGTTGTAATGCAGGCTCAAAATTTTCAGACAATGCCTGTCCTGTCAGGATATACGGATGATGTAATAGCTAATGGCATCGGATCTGCTGATGATTCTACTACCAATGACATTGATGGGGTAGGTTATGCTTTTGTTGCAGCAGATTTTAAAGCAGTGAGTTCTGATCCGCCACTAACTTTTGGTATACCTTCTAATGGTATTATCAATTCTGCAGTAGCCTCGACTCCTGGATTAAGTTATCAGTTGGGGAATTTGAATTCCAATAATTCGCTGAGGCTCGAAACTATCGGGCAATCTGGTACACTTGTATTTATTACTCCATTAGCAGCTTTAAAATTATATATGCTTGCAACAAGCGGAAGTGGTTCAGCCAGTGTAACGGCTACCGTTACATTCACAGATAATACATCTCAGGTATTTTCCAATATAAGTATTCCTGATTGGTATGGCGGATTCAATTATGCGGTTCAGGGGCTGGGAAGGGTTGTGGTAGGTAGTGATGATATAGAATCTGATAGTTCTAATCCCAGAATGTATCAGTTTGCATTGAATATAGATACCGCCAACCAGTCTAAATCTGTAAAAAGTGTTACCCTGACAAAAAGCGGAGGAGATGGTGTTGTCAATCTTTTTGCCTTTTCTGCAGACAAAAATATACAACTCAGTATTGCCGAAGCAAATGGTCTTAAAAAAGAAGAGATTTACCCAAATCCTTTTAAAGATACTTTTCATATAACTGACATCAAAGGTATTCAAACCATAACAGTTACGGATGTAGCAGGAAGAGTAGTGAAAACTATCGACAATCCAACCACTGAACTTACGCTGGGAGAATTAAATGCCGGTTTATACCTGGTGACGATGAACTGTAAAAATGGTTCAAAATCTACTGTAAAAGCCATTAAAAAATAAAAGTTTTTGAGTTAATAATTTCTGTAGGCAGTTGCATTCGTGTGGCTGCCTTTTTTGCAATACATATATAAAAATAATTGTATTTTAGAAAAAAATATAAAATGCAGATTCAGTCAGTTTCTATAGAAGATTATATTTCAAAAATTCCTGAAGAAAGACAGGAAGCTTTTAAAAAACTTTTTGATACAGTGAACAACAATCTCCCGAAAGGTTTCGAAGAAGCCACGAATTATGGAATGATAGGTTGGGTAGTTCCTCTGGCCACATTTCCTGCCGGGTATCACTGTGCACCCGGGACACCGCTGCCATTCATCAATCTTGCTTCCCAGAAGAATTTTATAGCATTGTATCATATGGGGCTCTATTCAAAACCTGAACTTCTCGACTGGTTTGTAGGAGAATATCCAAAACATTCCAAAAAGAAGCTGGATATGGGGAAATCCTGTATCCGTTTCAAAAAAGTAGAAGATATCCCTTTTGAACTGATCGCTGAACTCAGTAAAAAAATGACTCCTGATGACTGGATCGGAATTTATGAATCTCAGTATAAAAGATAAAAAAAGGCCCCGAAATCTAAATTTCAGGGCCTTTTTTATGCTGGAGGCAGGGGGATGGGAGTAGGAAGTTATAGTTGTGTTTTTAGAATCAATGTTTGTCGTTTGATGGGTATGTATTTTAGGATTAAAAAGTTAATTAAATGGTGTATATTTATTCATCGACATCCGGAAACTTCCATCCTCCAGCTTCCCTCTTCCAGCTAAAAATGAATATCCCAGATTCCTGCTTTCCTTTCAAGCTCAATTAAAGCCGCTGCATTATCGGCAAGAGCCTGGTAATAATCTTTTCTTATATTGTTATAAGTTCGCTGGGCATTCAAAACTTCAAGGATAGAGCTTTCTCCTCTTTTGTAGCTGTAAGTGATTCCTTCAAGAATACTTTTCGCTTCGGAAAGCATTCCGTTGTGAAACTGTCTGAGCTGTTTCTGAGTAGCTGTATATTGCTGATAGGCCTGCATTACTTCCGCTCTTATACCTTGTTCAATCTGTCTGTATTCAACTTCTGCCTGTGAATGGGTCATTTCAGCGATTTTCAATCCTGCATTTCTCCTGTTGGAAAATTTCAAGGGAATGCTAATACCCATTTTGACAGCATTGACGGTGGGAGAAGGAGCTATCTCGTTGGTGGCTTCGGTGTGGCGTTCTGCTCCTGCACTGATACCCAGATCTATGATCCGATTGGCTTTTTCAAGATTGATCTGACTTTTGGCAACTTCTGTATTTTGTCTGGCTGCCAATAAATCTGCTCTTTCATTCAGCGCCTGAAGAATCAGATCATCAATGCTGAAATCTCGATTGAAGGCATTAAAATCCCCGGAAACATCTCTCCCTGTTATTTTGGTGTCACCAAGAAATACAGACAAACTGGTGAGTGCCTGCTGTTCTGCACTTTCTGCCTGATATACTTCATTAAGCAGCGAAGCGGCTTCCAGTTTACTCTGTTTGGAAGCCACTAATGTTATAGTTCCCAATTTGTAACGGATACTGTCAGATTTTGCCAATTGCTGCATATTTTTATAAGAGTCCTGCTGTACTTCAAGCAAAGCCTTGGATTTTAAAGCTTCAATATATCCTAAACTGGCGTCTGCACGGAGGTTTCTGAAAAAATCCTGCAATAGTATTTTGCTCAGCTCAGATTGGTTTCTGGCGAGATTTACCCTGGCTTTTCTTTTACCACCCAATTCAAGTGTCCAGCCGAGTGAGGCACCATACACATATCCCATACTTTGTTTTACTCCATTATTGGTGGTTTCCATTTCCAGTTGAGGATCAGGAAACATATTAGCTGTCTGGATAGCGGCTTCGGCTATACTTACGTTATATTTCTGAGATGCATAACCCAGATTTTTATTGCCGACAAGACTCAGGTATTCTTCAAATGGTAAAAGCTCTTTTTCCTGTGCCTTCATGCTTGTAATACTAAACAATACGACAGATAGTATCATAATGTGAACTTTAATTTTCATCTGATTCCAAATTTTGTTTTTCGTTGCGACGTTCAGCCATAAAATAAATAGCCGGCAGTACGAACAGGGTTAAAATAGTAGAGAACATCAGTCCATAAACAATGACTGTTGCCAGTGGACGCTGTACATCAGAACCGATTCCTGTGGCCAATGATGCCGGGAACAATCCGATTACAGCCACCGTTGCGGTCATCAGTACAGGTCTGAAACGGTCTTTTGCGCCTTTGATGGCTGCCTGTTTCAGTTCGTATCCTTTCTTACGCAGATCGTTGATGTGGGAAATCATAATGACTCCGTTCTGGATGGCAACTCCAAAGAGAGCGATAAATCCCACTGCGGAAGATACATTCAGAGACATTCCCCGGATGTTAAGCGCCAGCATTCCGCCAAATAATGCCAGTGGAACAATAGACATCAGAACCAAAGCCTGTCTGAAATCCCCAAATGCGCCATACAGCAACAAGAACATAATAGCTAATGCCAGAGGAACGATAAATGCCAGCCTTGAATAAGCCCTGTTTTGATTTTCAAACTGTCCGCCCCATTTAATCTGGTATTTCTCATGATCATATCTGATGTCTTTTTCAATTTTATCCTGCGCTTTTTTCAGGAAAGAAGAAAGATCAGTTCCTCTCAGATTCAGCTTTACCGTAAGATGCCGTTTATTCATTTCTCTGGTAATGGTGCTTTCTCCGGTACTTAATTTTACTTCTGCTACCTGGGATAGTGGAATTTTTGCTCCGGAAGCTGAAGTCAGCATCAGGTTTCCGATTTTATCCGGAGTATCACGGCTGTCTTCCGTATAGCGGCATGAAATATCATATACCTTATTGCCGATAAAGATCTGAGAAATGGCTTTTCCTCCCAATGCCACTTCAATAAGGTCGGCAACATCAGCTACGTTCAATCCATATTGAGCAATCTTGTCTCTGTTGGCAATGATCTGCAATTGAGGTAACGGAGGCTCTTGATCGATAGCAAGGTCTGCCGAACCAGGAATTGTATTTAAAGTTGACAAGACATTTTCTGCAATTCTTCGGGTTTCCTTAAAATCTTCTCCATATACTTTTACCACCAGCTCACTATGAGCTCCGGAGATTTTATCCATGACCCCGTCAATCATAGGCTGTGAAAACCCAACGGTGAATCCTGGCATGTCTTTATAATCTGCTGCGAGTTCTTTGATGAGGTCGGCTTTTGTTTTTCCTGAAGGCCATTCGCTGTAAGGCTTTATTCCGACAGAAACTTCAAAGTGGGAAGCGGTCCATGGATCGGTACCATCATCATTTCGTCCTGCCTGAACCATCATATAAGTGATTTCAGAATGTTTTAAAGTTCGGGCACGTAAAGTATCACTCATTTCTTTTGATTTGGCTAAAGAAATTCCGGGTGGCAGCTGTACCTGCAGCCATATGGAACCTTCGTCCAGTTCGGGAAGAAAATCTTTTCCTACATGATAGGAGAGAACTCCGGCAGATACAAGAACAATTATAATAGGAATGATCACTCTTTTAGGAGTCTGCATTATTTTTTCAATGCTTTTTCCATAGGCTGTGCTTAGTTTCTCCAGCCATTTATTATGATAGATTTTCTGTGGTTTACGATAGATCACATAAGCCAATCCGGGGATTAACAATAATGCTACAGCGAGTGCACCCAGCAGTGCATATCCTACAGTGAAAGCCATGGGTGTAAATAATTTTTTTTCTACTCTTTCAAAGGCAAATAATGGAAGATAAGCAGTAATGATAATAATGGTGGAAAAGAAAATAGGTTTTGCCACTTCAATCACTCTTTGGGTAATGGTCTTTTCTTCCAGCGTTTCTTCTGAGTCTTCTTCTCTTTTCTTCAGAATGGTTTCCAGCATGACGATAGCTCCGTCTACAATGATTCCAAAATCAATAGCTCCCAGTGAAAGCAGGTTGGCCGGAATATTGGTGAATTGCATTAATATAAAAGCAACTAATAAAGAAAGCGGAATGGTAATCGCCACCAGCAATGCTCCGCGCCAGCTTCCAAGAAATACGATCAATACGATAATAACCAATACAATTCCTTCGGTCAGGGTATGGGAAACAGTAGTAAGCGTTGTTTTGACAAGATCTGTTCTGTCCAGAAAAGGATGAATCTTTACACCGGGAGGAAGCGTTTCGTTATTCAGTTCTTCAATAGCTTCATGAACACTCTCCAACACTTGTGAAGGATTTTGTCCTCTTAATAAAAGCACAATTCCTTCCACACTTTCAGAATAATTACGTTTTCTGTCTGTATAGCCAAGAATCCCTTTCCTTTCCAGATTTCCGTATTTCAATGTTCCTACGTCATTCAAAAAAACCGGAACACCATTTTGAGTTTTGACTACAATTTTTCCAAGATCATCTAAATCTTTTACCAAACCAATTCCACGGATTACATAGGCAAGGTTTCCACGAGGAAGCATACTTCCTCCGGCACTCACGTTATTTTTAGAGATCGTTTCGGTAACTTCTGAGAGAGATAACCCATATTGTTCAAGTTTATGCGGATCCAGCTCGATCTGAAACTGAGTGGTAATTCCTCCAAAATTGGTAACGTCAGCGATTCCTGAAACCTGCTTAATACGAGGAATGATGACAAACTTTTGTAGATCTGTCAATTCCCGCAGACTGTGGTTGTTGCTTTCGATAATATAACGGTATACTTCGCCGATAGGAGAGGTGAGAGGGTCTAATCCTGGTTGCGCACCATAAGGAAGCTCCACATCCGTCAGTCTTTCCTGAATACGCTGGCGTGCCCAGTAATCATCTATACCGTCATCGAAAACCATGGTAATAATGGAAAGCCCGAAGGTACTTTTGCTTCGCATCACATGCATTCCCGGAAGGCCGTTCAGGGATCTTTCCAAAGGAATAGTGATCTGCTGTTCTACTTCTTCGGCTGCCAGACCCGGAACCTGTGTTACCACCTGTGAGGTTACATCGGCAATATCAGGATAGGCTTCTATGGATAATCTGGTCCAGGAATAATATCCGAAGAATCCCAGTAAAAGGAAGAGAGCAAGCATAAGCCATCTCTTCTGTATCGAGATTGTTAGTAATTTCTTCATAGTTTTTCTTTTACATTATTTCGCATCCAGCATATAAATTCCCCCTTCAGTCATGATGGTTTCTCCCGGCTTTATTCCTGATGTGATTCTTACTGTTTTCTGATCGGTTTCTCCCGTTGTCACAGGACGTTTTGCATATTGGCTCTTACCGGTTTTTACCCATACATACTGGGAGTCATCCTGCTGCATCAAAGCGGTTATGGGAATCATCACTGTCTTTTCAGGAGTCGTTGAAAAACTGACTGTAGCATACATTCCTGGCTTTAGTTTTCTGTCCGGATTGTCACATTCAATAAGAACTTTGATACTTCGGGTATCTTCGTCTACAATTTCATTGATATGATATACTTTTCCGGTAATATTTCTGTCCGGATACGCACTTACTTTTACAGAAACCTGATCTCCGGTGTTGACAAAGCGGATGTCTTTTTCCTTTACATCCCCTGAAATCCAGACTTTTGATAATTCTGCGATAATCATTACCGGATCTGCATCTCCTTTCAGATATTGGCCGTTTACAATTTTGTTGGAAATAATTTCTCCGTTAATAGGAGCTCTCACCACAAGAGGGCTTCCTAGACCTCCGCCTTTACTGTTATAGACTTTCAAGGCAGAAGAAGCATTGGAGAGAGAGGTTTTCTTATTTTTAAAATCAGTTTCCGCTTCGTCCAGTTCCTTCTGAATACCGACTCCATGTTTTACGAGATCCTGCTGGCGCCTGTAGTTTTTTTCGGCTAGCTGTACATCATTCAAGGCATCTGTATAATCCTTTTGAACTGAAAAATAATCTGAAGAAAGGATTTCAAAAAGAGGACTTCCCGCAGAAATATTTTGGCCAAGCTGAATAAACGATTGGGTGATTCTTCCGGAAAAAGGGCTGGCAATTTCCGCATAATGATTAGGGATTGCCTGGATTGTTCCTGCAGAAACCACACCATCACTGTGTTCCTGCTCAGTAACAATCTGTGTTTTGATTTTTTTGAAAATGGGATTATTTTCAGGAACGGTCACGTGACCATTTTTTATAAGGAGATCCTGATCCTGCGGAACTTCACTTTTAGAATTTTTACAAGAGGTTATCAATGTCAAAAAGACCATTGTTAAGACTGTTTTTCTCATATAAGTTATTTATAACCATTATTTAAATTTCTTTTTCTAGATCCATAGCTATGATTTTTTTAAAGCCATTGCCCGAATTTTCTAATGAACCATTGTTTCACAAACTGGGTTAATACACAGTATCCTGTAAGAATTCCTATTAAATAAAGGAAGTAGCTCAGAGGCAGAGGCTGCATTTTCAGATATACGGCCATTGGAGTGAAGGGAATCAGAATTCCGATCAGCATCATTAAACTTGTTAAAGCAACTACCGGTGTGGCGGCCCAGCTTTGGATAAATGGTATTTTTTTCGTCCTGATAATATGAACAATCAAGGTCTGGGATAATAAACCTTCCACAAACCAGCCTGTCTGAAACAAACCTTGTTGTTCCGGTGTATTGGCTTTAAAAATGAAGAACATCACAGCAAAAGTCACATAATCAAAAATGGAACTCAAAGGACCTATATACAGCATAAATTTTTTGATGCTTGCTGCTTCCCATTTTTTCGGTTTTTCCAGAAAATCTTTATCCATTGTATCCCATGGAATGGAGGCTTGAGATACATCATACAGTAAATTCTGTGTCAGAATCTGCAGCGGAAGCATAGGCAGAAACGGAAGCAAAGCACTGGCTCCGATCATGCTGAACATATTTCCGAAGTTGCTGCTGGCAGTCATTTTTATATATTTCACTATATTTCCGAAAGTTCTTCTTCCATAGATCACTCCGCTTCGAAGGACCATCAGATCTTTTTCCAACAGGATAATATCTGCACTTTCTTTGGCAATGTCTGCTCCTGTATCAACAGAGATTCCTACATCTGCTTCCTTGATGGCTGCCGCATCATTGATTCCGTCTCCCATAAAGCCAACGGTGTGACCTTTAGATCTTAATATTTTTACAATACGTTGTTTTTGTAAAGGGCTTACCTTAGCAAAAACAGAATAGAGGTCCATCTCCTTACGAAGTTCATCATCACTCATGTGCTCCAGTTCATCACCGAGCATAATAGTATTGATAGGAATTCCTACGTCATGGCATATTTTTTTAGCCACAATATCATTATCTCCGGTTACTACCTTTACTTCTACACCCAGCTTGTGCAGAGCTTTGATGCTTGGTTCTGCAGAAGGCTTTGCCGGATCAAGGAATCCCATAAATCCTGTAAGCGTAAGGCTATTTTCATCGGCAACAGAATAATTCAATGGGTGATCACCGTCAAACTCCCGGATGGCAATTAATAATACACGTTGTCCTTCCGCATTCAGTTTTTCGGACATTCTGATAATCTGCTGCTTCATAGTATCATCCAGCGGAACACTATTATCATTCTCGATATGCAGACTATGATCTTCACCCGGATCTAAAGCATATTGACATAAAGGAAGCATTTCTTCCACTGCGCCTTTACAGATCATCAGGTGTTTTCCTGTGGAGGTATTCAATACCACAGACATTCTTCTTCTTTCAAAATCAAAAGGAATTTCGTCTACCTTTTGATACAATTCATCAGCTCTCATCAGGTTGTGAACCTCAGCATGATCCAGCACTGCCTGATCCAGCAGATTTTTGAGACCTGTTTGATGAAAACTGTTGAGGTAGCCCCATTTCAAAACCTCATCATCTTCAATACCACGAACGTTGAGGTGGGTTTCCAAAACAATTTTGTCCAGTGTAAGCGTTCCCGTTTTATCAGTACATAGAATATCCATAGCTCCGATATTCTGAATAGCATTCAGTCTTTTAACGATTACTTTCTTTTTGCTCATATTGACTGCTCCCTTGGCGAGATTGGCAGTAACAATCATAGGAAGCATTTCAGGAGTTAATCCTACGGCAACGGCAATGGCAAATAATAAAGCCTGCATCCAGTCTCCTTTTACCAACCCATTGATCAGGAAAATAACAGGAGTCATGATCAGCATAAACCTGATCAGCAGATAGCTTACTTTATTGACTCCGATATCAAAAGCGGTTTCTGGTCTTTTAGAAACCAGGCTTCTGCTGATGCTTCCGAAATAGGTGAAAATACCTGTGTTTGCCACAACAACTGTTGCAGATCCGCTTACCACATTGGTACCCATAAAGCATATATTCTGAAGGCTGAGAGGATTGATGTCTTTAGCATCCTTGATGGGAAGTGCATTTTTTTCCACCGGAAGGGCTTCTCCCGTCAGTATAGATTCACTGATGAAAAGATCTTTACTCTTAAGAATTCTGCAGTCGGCCGGAACCATATTCCCTGCGGACAGAATAATGATATCACCGGGAACAATTTCAGTGATTTCTATTTCTTTGCTTTCATTGAATTTTCTTTTGGTGAGACAGCTTGTCTTTACCATCTTTTTTAATGCTTCTGCCGCTTTGTTGCTTCGGAATTCCTGAATGAATCTTAAAACCGTACTAAAGAGCAGCATCACCGAAATAATAATACTGGTGCTGAAATCTTTTTCACCCGCAGGTACAAGAATAGCATCAATGAATAATGAAATGATGGCAATACAGGCCAGGATATAATTAAATGGATTAAAAAAAGAATGGGCAAACTGTTTCACCCATGAGGGGGCTTTTTGGGTAGCAATTTCATTTTTACCATAAATTTTCAGACGGTCTTTTACCGTGTTTTCACTGAGGCCTTCTTCTGAGGTTTCCAGTAGGGCATAAATCATTTTTTCGTTCTCGGCAGCAGCTTCTTTCAACTTTACAAGAGCTGCGGAATTGAGATTTTTGTTTGAAGATTTTTTTAACATTGCTTCAAGGGTTGTTTTTAATGTTACAAATCGTTTTCAGTGCCTATAATTTCCCAGCTTACTTTGATGACTTTATCTTCAATGGTGAGTCTGCTGGCTGTTTTTTCCATGAAACTGTCCTGTGGAGTAGAAGCATGAACTTCTGCTGTTATGATGGCATTTTCAGGCAGACCGTTGTCATCGCTGGTAAGGGATTTCAGTAATACTTTATCATTTCCACTCAGCGATTGCATGAGTTGTACGCGGACATGATTTTCCACTTCACTTTTGCATTTGATGCTGAGAAGGTATTCGGTATAATGGTTTCTGCTGTTGATGTTATTGCCCAGTTTTACGCCTAAAGGACGAAGGATAATGTGGGTAAGAATAATAAATCCACTGGTAATGGCTGCTTCCACAGGAAATCCCATGGCGCTGAGAGCTCCTACCGATGCAGAACACCAGATGGTAGCTGCTGTATTGAGCCCTCTCACGGTAAGGCCGTCTTTCATGATAACGCCTCCACCCAAAAAGCCAATACCGCTTACAATATAAGAGGCTATCCTGCCTGTAGCATCACCTCCAATTCTGATAGAAAGAAGAACAAAAGCAGCTGAGCCGAGACATACAAGGGTATTGGTACGGAGACCTGCGCTTTTCTGACGCCATTGTCTTTCGAAACCAATGCTTGCACCCAAGGCAAATGCGGTAAGGAGACGAAGGGTAAATTCGAATGTATTCATAACTTTTCCTGTTTTTATAAAGCTTTTCAGCTGTACGGGAAAAGTGAGTACAACTAAAGCTTTTAAGATTGATTATTACTGTAAGGATCTGGGTCCATATGCTTTATTTTTTACAGTGCAAAAGTATAGAGGACTCTTTTCTTTCCCAGTTAGAAAAGCTTTAGAATACCATTAGAATATTATTAGAGAAATTCATGTGTGTTTTTTGGTGATTCTGAAAAGGAATAATTATTTATTATATCCTGTTAATATGTGTTAACTGTATCCATGGTAAGAGATAAAATTTCAATACATTTGGAGGTTGTTTTTTTTGTATGATAAATTTTCACAATTTGTTATATAAAATAAGAGCTTGTGTAATCCCGGAAATTTCCTTCCAAAATCTTTGAACACTATATTTTAAAAATGAAAAAATCAAACTTAGCAATACCGGCTACTCTTTTAGCGATTATCTGTGTGCAGGGAGGTGCCTCCATTGCAAAACAGCTTTTTCCGGCTATTGGAGCTATTGGTACGGTTACTTTAAGAATTGTACTTTCTGCTGTTTTGCTTACTTTGATCAACCGTCCGAAGTTTTTACAATTTAACAGCCAGAAATGGAAATACTGTGCGGTCTACGGAACAGGACTGGCCGCAATGAACCTTATTTTTTATATGGCTATTCAAAGAATTCCGCTGGGATTGGCGGTTACAGTAGAATTTGCAGGTCCTTTATTCCTTGCGCTGGCTTTATCCCGTAAACTGTTGGATGTCATATGGGCATTACTGGCATGTATAGGCATTCTGCTGATCGTTCCATGGCAGAATGATCATGTAGATTTAATAGGACTCGGGCTGGCTTTTCTGGCAGGAATGTTCTGGGCAGTTTATATTGTAATGGGAGGGAAGGTTTCCAAAATAATGGATGGAAAAGATGCGGTAACGACCGGGATGATATTTGCGAGTATGGTAATTATTCCCTTTACGATTTGGGATGGAGCGGTTTTTAATCTTACTCCTGCTATTTTTGTAAAAGGTCTCGGTGTGGCTATTCTTTCGAGTGCTTTACCTTTTTCATTAGAAATTATGGCATTGAAAAGACTTCCTGCAAAGACTTTCAGTATTCTGATGAGTCTTGAACCTGCATTTGCAGCACTTTCAGGATTGGTTTTTCTTGCCGAAGAATTATCTTTTTTACAGTGGATTTCTATTGCATGTGTGATTGCAGCCAGCATAGGAACTACGGTTTTCAATAAGAAATCTCTTTCTCACGAGTAGAGGTATGGAATTTTAAAAGGGAAATTAAGATTCAAATAAATTTTAATGAAGTGTTGACACATCAACTAATCATGAACTCTATCGTGAAAATAGTTTCGTTATAATCTGATATTACAGTCACTTTTGCATTGTGGAGCAGAATAATTTTCTGAGTGAGAAATAATCCTATTCCATGACCCTTTTCCTGTCTGGACGTTTCGCTTCTGTAAAAAGGTTCGAAAATATGAAGTACATCTTCTTTATTAATGCTATTTCCCGTATTGGTAAAACTGATTGTTAGAATTTTTGAATCAGTATTTACATCAATCAGACACGTGTGTTCCGGTGAATACTTGCAGGCATTGTCTATAAGATTGTTAAAAGAAACCTGTAGGAGATATTCATTTCCCTGAATGGTAAGCTGATGCTCTTCTACCGAGTCTTCTATGTTCAGTGAAACTTTATATCCTGAATTTTCTTTGGTGATTTTGGTATAAGATTCCAGAAGAACTTCATCCAGACGCACTTCCGAAAAACTGATCTCATTGGGATCATAGCTCGCTTTGGCAAGATCCATTAAACTATTCGATAATTTTACCATATTTCGGGCATCATCCAGTGCATATTGGATACTTTCCCGGTATTCTTCTTTGGTTTTATCTTTTTCAGAAGCCAGTTCAAGCTCGGTAATGATTGCGGATAGCGGAGTTCTCAGCTCATGGGAAATATTGGATACAAAATGTTTTTGCGAATCAAAAGAATTTTCAAGTCGTTCCAGCATTCCATTGAAATTTTGAGCAAGCTCATTCAGCTCATCTTTTTCTTTCGTTGTTTTAAGACGTAATTGGAGTTTTCCGGCAGTAATTTTTTTAATCTGAATAACCATTTCACTGAGCGGACTCAATGCTTTTTTGGAAAGAAATATTCCTGCCAGATAAATTAATATTAAGATACTGAAGAATGAAATAATACTGATGGTCAGGAGATGCGTGAGATAATCGTATCCGTATTGATCATAGGCAGCTGCGGTGACTGCGTAAGTTTTTCCTTCATAATGATAGACCATTCCAATGACCTGTAAATCATTTAAAAAGAAATTGATTTTCTTCTTTTGGAATATCTGAGCAAGCATTTCCGAAGTTTCCTTTACATAATCTACTTTGGCATCGTCATGATAAACGAGCTGCTTATTACTATCATAAATAGCAACCTGAACTTCATTAAGGGTTCTGGTATTGTTTTTATAAAGCTTATGCATTTCCTGTTCAGGCAATGAACTTCGGAAAAATAAATCAGCTTTGGCAATCGCCTCGTTCTGAAGTTCGCTGTAAAAAGATTTTTCTCTGGCTTCTTTGGATGAATAATAGATAGAAATACTGTAAATACTTAAAAGCATTGCAGTGATTAAGGTAAAAAGCAGGGTAAGTCTGGTTCTTATTTTCATCCCGATATTTTTAGTTTATCTCCTTGATTAATTATACAGTACCTGATTCATAGTCTTTTTTCAGAATAAATCCCATGCCGGCTTTGGTATGGATCAGTTTGGTTGCAAAATCTTTATCTATTTTCTTTCTGAGATAATTGATATAGACATCGATGAAGTTAGTACCCGTATCAAAATGGGTTTCCCATACTTTTTCCGCAATTTCACTTCTGGAAAGAACCCTTTCAGAATTTTCCAGCATGAATTTTAAGAGATTAAACTCTTTCGGAGTCAGCTTTATCAGAGTATGATCACGGCTCACCGTTTTTTGTTCCAGATTCATTTCAATGCCTTCATATTTAAGAACGAAAACTTTTTGATGTAACTGTTGTGAAAAACGTTTCAGAAGTACCTTTATCCTTGCTACCAGTTCCCGCATTTCAAAAGGCTTGGTGAGATAATCATCCGCTCCGGCATCAAATCCTTCCAGTTTGTCATCAGTAGTTCCCAGTGCAGTAAGCATAATAACCGGAAGATGGGGTTTTAAAGCTTTGATCTCATTGCAAAATTCAAGACCATCTTTTTTCGGTAATATAATATCGGTTACCACCAGATCAAAATGATTTTGCAGTGCCAGCTTCAGCCCCATGACTCCGTCATAAGCCACAGTGACCGCAAATTCAGCTTCCTGAAATCCCTTTGCAATCAATTTTGAAAGCCTGTCGTCGTCTTCAACTAATAAAATATGGGGCATAAGATTTTTGGAATGTTTGGGTTGTATGAGCAATAGATCAATATTCTCACAAATGTAATGAATTCTATTTTGTAATTTTGGCCCCGAAAAGTATTATAGATGTCCGAAATTAAAACGTTTTTTAGCAAAATAATCAAAAAAAATATGGTTACCGGGCTTTTGTCCTGTTTAATGGTGTTGTTGATTCAATGTAATCACTCCTTTCAAGGTAAGATACAACTCCAAAATGGTGACCTCCTTTTTGTGACAGCCAAGGAGTCGGGCCTTTCCGGAGCAATTAATAATGTCACTCAAAAACAAAAAGCGGTGTCATTTGATCACATAGGAATTTTGGAAAAAGAAGGCAGCAAAATGTTTGTTCTGCACGCTGCTCCAAAAGGTGGTTCTCAGAAACAGGATTTGAAAGATTTTATTAAAGATCAGAAAGAAGATGGGCAGGAGGTAATTGTCTACCGTTTAAAACCGGAATATCAGAAAGCAATTCCTGAAGCTGTTAAAAAAGCGAATTTAATGCTGGGAAAACCTTACAATTTTAATTATATTCTGGATGAAAACTCATATTACTGTTCAGATTTTGTAGAAAGAGCTTTTCGGACTGAAAATATTTTTAAGCTGGAACCGATGACGTTTATTGATCCAAAGACAGGAAAAACGAATACATTCTGGGAAGAATTTTATACTAAGAAAAACCTCAAAGTCCCTGAAGGACAACCGGGTTGTAACCCTAACGGACTTGCCGGGGCTGATAAATTAGAAAGGATAGGAAACTATTAAAATATGGAGAGAAGCTGATCGGGCTTCTTTTTTTTATGTTAAATTTTTAAAAATATTAGTCTACTAATTTGGTGGACTAATATTTTTTTATATTTTTGTCACAGATTTAAAAACAAAAGTGTCATATGATCTGACAGAGTTTAACCCAAAAATGTTTAGCAATGATTACACCTAATCCCGCCCTGCAGGTTTTACAGAATAAAATAAACCTGCCTAAAAAAGAATTGTTACTGGAAATAGAGTTGAATGGCAAAATGAAATTTGAACATTTGATGAATACCATCTATAATCAATTCGGCATCTGTCATAGAGTGTTATCTGCTAACGTAGAGTATGTGAACGGATATAGTTTCGGTTCAGTACAGTTATATATTAATGTCAATTCAGATGATTTTCAGCAGCTTGAAGTCTATCTGAATAAAAATAAACTTATCAATACAACGGTAGAATATACCTGCAGAACCTATTTTTAAGTGAGATTCATATAGTTTTAATTACCAAAGTGTCCGGTTCTTTTACCGGGCACTTTTTATTTTTTACAAAAGCAGATGATAAACAGATTAAAAAGATCAATCGTTAACAGGGACAAAATTCCCCTCCTTTGGAGGGGTGGCGAAAATTCAAAGAATTTTTGACGGGGTGGTAAAACAAAAAAAGCGCTCAGATATCCTGAACGCTTTTAAATGAAATTCTTGACTTATCTCCCTTTATTTAATACTCGAGATTAATAATTAACAAAGGTTTCTTCTTGATAACCCTTCGACAGGCTCAGGGTGACAGCCCGAATACCAACTGAAATTTTTAAGTGTTGCCAGGCTGAGCCTGTCGAACTATTATTACTAAAAGGATAAGGTCAATAAATAATTTTAAATTCTTTCGATGTCAGCACCAATAGCTCTCAGTCTTCCATCAATATTTTCATATCCTCTGTCGATCTGCTCGATATTGTGGATAATAGATTTTCCTTCTGCAGAAAGTGCTGCAATAAGAAGTGCGTTTCCAGCTCTGATATCCGGGGAAACCATCGTTGTTCCTCTTAACGGCGCTTCCTGATTCAATCCGATTACCGTAGCTCTGTGCGGATCACATAAAATAATCTGAGCTCCCATATCAATTAATTTATCCACAAAGAATAATCTGGATTCAAACATTTTCTGATGAACCAGAATACTTCCTTTGGCCTGAGTAGCCACTACTAAAATAATAGATAATAAATCCGGTGTAAATCCTGGCCATGGCGCATCCGAAATGGTAAGGATAGAACCGTCAATAAATTTCTGAATTTTATAATGTTCCTGAGCAGGAATATAGATGTCATCACCACTTTGCTCAAGCTCGATTCCTAATTTTCTGAAAGTATTCGGGATGACACCAAGCTGATTCCAGTTGACATTTTTGATGGTAATCTCAGATTTTGTCATCGCTGCAAGACCAATCCATGAACCGATTTCTACCATGTCCGGAAGCATGGTGTGCTCAGTACCTCTAAGGTATTCAACCCCTTCAATCGTAAGAAGGTTAGATCCGATCCCTGAGATATTGGCTCCCATTCTGTTCAGCATTTTACACAATTGCTGAAGATAAGGTTCGCATGCAGCGTTGTAAATTCTTGTTTTTCCTTTTGCCAGAGCTGCAGCCATTACAATATTAGCAGTTCCGGTAACAGAAGCTTCTTCCAACAGGATGAATTTACCTCTTAATTCTTTAGCTTTTAAAGAGTAGAAATACTCCTCTTCATCATAATTGAATTCAGCACCTAATTCTACAAGTCCCTGGAAGTGGGTGTCTAATCTTCTTCTTCCGATTTTATCACCTCCCGGAGTAGGCATGTAAGCCTCTCCATAACGGGCAAGCATTGGTCCCATCAACATAATGGATCCACGTAATTTTGCTCCGTCCTTTTTGAACTCGTTAGATTTTATATAATCAAAATTAACCTGATCAGCTTTGAAAGTATAATCTCCCTGTCCGTTTTTAGTAATTTTTACCCCAAAATCTCCAAGAATTTCAATCAGTCTGTTCACATCATGGATATCCGGAATATTTTTGATTCTTACTTCCTCGTCAGTCAGAAGAACAGCACATAAAATTTGTAGAGCCTCATTCTTGGCTCCTTGTGGAGTTATTTCACCCTGCAGTCTTTTTCCTCCTCTTATTTGAAATGTTCCACTCATTATTTTCTGTTTTTATGATTGTTATTGTGCCTTCTCTTGTTAGGCTGGTTATTGTTACTATTTTTATTATTGTTGTTATTCCTGTTGTTATTGTTATTATTTCGGTTGTTGTTATTGCTGGTATAATAGATTTTACTTTTCTCAAGAGAATCTATTCCGGTAAGATCCAACCTGTTTTCAGACAGTTCTTTCAGGTGGCGGAAAATAACATCATCCGTCACATGTTCTTTATTATAGACATTATAAGACTTCTTCATATTGTTAGCAATTACCTCAATAAGGGCTTCTTTTTCATCACCCGTTTCCAGTTCGATTGCTTTTTCTATCAATTGAAGAATACTTTTTCCGTAGAACTTAAAGTCACCTTGAAGTTTTGGATATTCCATTCTTTTAGGTTTTTCCGCCAGCTGTTCCATTGTAGGGAACGGATAAGGAGAATCTACATCCAGATCATAATTGGCAAGAATAAAAAGATGGTCCCAAAGTTTATGTTTATAATTTTCCTCGTCGCGAAGTTGTGGGTTTCTCTGACCCATAAAATCGATGATTGCCATAGCCATTTCATTCCTTTCGTCTTTGGAAGGAAGTTCTTTGCAGCGCTCAACCAACTGTTGTATAATTCTGCCATATTCCGGCATATGAAGCTGAGTTTTTTGGGTATTGTATTCCATAGTATGCAAATATATGCATTAAAAGAAAAATTGTCTCGGGAATCTTAAAAATTTATGATTTTTTAATGAAAAATTTGAATACCTATCTTTCTGATTTATTGCAGAAAATGAAAATATTTCCCGTTTATTTGAATTTGTTTTCTATAAAATCGTATCTTGTTTAATAGATTGATAATTAATTATAACGATGAAAAAAACAAACTTTTTCCTTTCACTGCTGGCTTTAGCATTAGTAAGCTCATGTAGAACCAGTGATGAATTGACAACTGAGCCCTCCAGGCAAGAAGAGGTGCACAACAAAACAGTGAATGTTACCAATCATGATGGCCGCCCGTTCAGTACAGGAAGTGGTTCAGGTTCTGCACAGAGTAAATTTACAGCCGGACCAGGTGGCGGAGTTCTGATGCAGGGCTTTTACTGGGATGTTCCGGAAGGTGGTAACTGGTGGAATACTGTTAAAGATAAACTGACAGCGTGGTCCGATGCAGGAATTGGTGCTGTATGGTTACCTCCGGCATCAAAAGCACAGAACGGAGCCTATTCTATGGGATATGACCCCACAGACTATTATGATTTTGGAGATTTTAATCAAAATGGAAGTACAGAAACCCGTTTCGGATCCAGAGCCGAACTGGAAGCATTGATCACAAAAGCACATACTGAAAATATGCAGGTGTATGCGGACATTGTAATCAATCACAACAGTGGAGGACAATCCGAGGCCAATCCTTTTACAGGAACCAATACCTGGACTAATTTTTCAGGGGTTGCATCAGGGAAATTCCAGAGGAATTATAATGACTTTTATAAAAATGCTTACGGAAACAATGATGAAGGAGCTTTTGGAGGTTTCCCGGATTTATGTCATGCGAATCCTCATGTACAGGACTGGCTTTGGGGAAGGGATGATTCCGTGGCAAAATATTATAAAAATGTAATGAAATTTGACGGCTGGAGATTCGATTACGTTAAAGGTTTCGGACCTTGGGTGGTCAATACCTGGAATTCAAAAGTAGGAGGATTTTCTGTCGGGGAATTATGGGATTCAAATGTCAACACATTGGAATGGTGGGCCAATAATGCCAACAGTTCCGTATTTGACTTTGCTGCCTATTATAAAATGGATGAAGCTTTTGATAACGGAAACTTAAATGTCCTGAATGATGATATGATGTGGAAAAGAAACCCATACAAAGCAGTTACTTTTGTTGCCAATCATGATACAGATATCATCTACAATAAAATGCCGGCATATGCCTATATCTTAACTCATGAAGGATATCCGACTATTTTTTACAGAGATTATGAAGAATGGTTAAATAAAGAAAGACTGAACAACCTGATCTGGATTCATAATAATAAAGCTACCGGAACAACTTCTATTCTGTATACCGATAATGATGAATATATTGCAAGACGTAACGGTTATAACGGCAATCCGGGACTTGTAGTTTACATCAACACGTCTTCAAACTGGCAGGAAAGATGGATAGAAACCAACTGGAGCAGCCAGCAGATCAAAGATTTCACAGGGAATTCAAGCTGGTATCCAACCACTCAGGGTGATAAATGGGTGAAAATACAGTGTCCTCCGAATTCATATTCTGTCTGGTCGCCGAATTTATGAGTAATGGGTAATGAGTAATAATGAATGATGAATGATAAAGTTGATAAGGGATTTTTATTCAGGTTATTTTTTATTAAACATTAAACATTAAACAAAAACAACTATACGTCTTATTTGTCATTCCGTAGGAATCTCTCTACAATGCATTATTCATAATACATATTGTAGGAGAATCTTACGGAATGATATCTTTTTATAGGTTGAATGAAATGGTGCAAGACTATTTACACCTGAATAAACTTTTTCTTCTGATGCTGATCCGGTAAATAACATTTCTGATTGGCCAGTTTCATCCTGTTTCTGGAAATGAGATCATAAGCCTTATCCCTTAAAAATGCAGGAATGATTTTTCCGATAAACGAAAGCTTGTAAATTCCTCCCAACAAATTAGCAATTTCCAGTACCGCCCTTGATTTGATCAAATAATACCGTCCGGGCTTCCACAGATACATAGTATTGAATACATTCGTTTCCAGTCCTCTTTCAGATAGAAACTGCTGTCCGAAATCAGACTGAAGAGAAGCAAACATGAATTGGTCTTTCTTATCCCGCTCCAAAATCCACTGCACCCAGAAATTGCAGACTCCGCAATCTCCATCAAAAAATACAATATGTTTATTTTCCCAACTTTCCATAATGTTATTTATTAAACATGATTCCTCTTTCAGTGTCTTCTTTTACTTTTTTGAAATACTGAATGAGATCGGCACGCTGCTCATCCGACAGTTTGGCATTCTGATGACCTAAATAATAAGATTCAAGCGGCATCTCTTTTTTCTCAACCATTTCTATACATTCCTCCAGCTTATGAAGCTGTCTTTTAGGTTCATATACTGCAAAGGTAGAAAAATTAAGATGTTTCCTTCCTTCATCAATGTGATTTTTTACCCACCACGAAGTAGGGGAGATATTGGCATACCATGGATATTTTGTTTCATTGGAATGACAGTCATAACATGAAGTTCTGAGGGTACGGGCAATTTTCTCCGGAGTATTTTTAATCTTCAGAAAATCCATACCGGGAGTAGGCGGCGGATTCGTTTTATCAATAGGAAAAAACTGTATAATGATAAATACAACGAGAATGACAACAATTATTTTTTTCATAGCAGATGTTCATGTTTGATCAATATAAAGATAGTTAATTTATTTTTATGAGATAAAATTGGAAACTAGAAACTGGGAAGGGAAGTGCTTTCAGAAATTGTTGAAATAGCATGTTTTTTCAGAAATTATAAAGTTACTTTTTTATGATGCTGTTAAACTTCCTTCTTCCAGCCTCCAACTTCCTTTCCTCTTTAAAATTCTTACGTTGAGTAATTCTAAATTGGACTGTATCCGGCTGTTTTTATTCAAGTTAATCTGAAAAATGACTAACTTAATACCACAATTATGTCCAGATGTTGTGCCGTTGAAAATATTTATTTATAGTTTTTGACTATCATAGAAATAAAAATTAATAGATTGTATTTATCGGTTAAACGTTGTAGGTTTGTCATGTTCTTACAACAGAAAATTGAAACTGTATTAATCAACATAAAAAATAAAATAAACGACAATGGAAAAAGATTTGAATGACATCAGTAAATGCCCGTTTCACAACGGAACAATGAAGAAGAGTGTAGCAGGAGGAGGAACCCAGAATTCTGATTGGTGGCCGGATCAGCTTAGAGTAGATCTTCTGCGTCAGCATTCTTCCCTTTCAGATCCTATGGATAAGGATTTTGACTATGCCAAAGCATTTGAGAGCCTTGATCTGGAAGCTGTAAAAAGAGACCTTCATGCATTGATGACAGATTCTCAGGATTGGTGGCCGGCAGACTTTGGTCATTATGGACCTCTGTTTATCCGTATGGCATGGCACAGTGCCGGAACATATCGTGTAGGAGACGGAAGGGGTGGAGCAGGAGCCGGGCAACAGCGTTTTGCACCATTAAACAGCTGGCCCGATAACGTAAGTCTTGATAAGGCAAGAAGATTATTGTGGCCTATCAAACAGAAATATGGAAGAAACATTTCATGGGCAGACCTTTTGATCCTAACGGGGAATATTGCTCTGGAATCGATGGGCTTTAAAACATTCGGATTTGCAGGAGGACGTGCAGATGTGTGGGAACCGGATTCTGATGTATATTGGGGATCAGAAAAAACATGGTTGGGAGGTGACTTACGGTATGCTCACGGTTCGGAAGGAGTTGTAGAAGGTCACTCAGCAGTTCTTCCTACCGATGATGATGCAGACGCAGATATTCATTCAAGAAACCTTGAAAATCCATTGGCTGCTGTACAAATGGGACTTATTTATGTAAACCCGGAAGGTCCGGATGGAAATCCAGATCCTATCGCTGCCGCTAAAGATATCCGTGATACTTTCGGCCGTATGGCGATGAATGATGAAGAAACCGTTGCTTTGATCGCCGGAGGACATACTTTCGGTAAGACCCATGGAGCAGGTCCTGCAGATCACGTAGGTAAAGAACCAGAAGGTGCCGGAATTGAACAGCAGGGATTAGGCTGGGCAAGTACTTATAAATCAGGAAGCGGAAGAGATGCTATTTCCAGCGGTCTGGAAGTAACCTGGACAGAAACACCGACTCAATGGAGTAATTATTTCTTTAAAAACCTTTTTGAAAATGAATGGGAATTAACAAAAAGTCCTGCCGGAGCTCACCAATGGGTAGCTAAAGATGGAGCCGATATTATTCCTGATGCATTTGATGCTGACAAAAAGCATAAACCAACAATGCTTACCACAGACCTTTCATTGAGACTGGATCCTGTATACGAAAAGATTTCAAGACATTTCTATGAAAACCCTGATGCATTTGCCGATGCTTTTTCAAGAGCATGGTTTAAGCTTACACACAGAGATATGGGACCACGTGCCCGTTATCTGGGACCAGATGTTCCGCAGGAGGAATTAATATGGCAGGATCCTATTCCTGAAGTAAACCACGAATTGGTTGATGAAAACGATGTGGAAGCATTAAAATCAAAAGTTTTAAACTCAGGACTAAGCAATACCGAACTGATATCTACTGCCTGGGCTTCCGCTTCTACTTTCAGAGGAAGTGATAAGCGTGGGGGTGCCAACGGAGCAAGAATCAGACTGGAGCCTCAAAGAAACTGGGAAGTCAATAATCCTTCTCAGTTGAATAAAGTATTAAATGTGCTGGAAGGAATCCAGAAAGAATTCAACGATTCTCAAAACGAAGGTAAAAAAATATCACTAGCGGATCTGATTGTTTTAGCAGGGAATGTAGCCGTAGAAGTGGCTGCCAGAAATGCAGGTCAGGATATAAAAGTTCCTTTTGCTCCGGGAAGAATGGATGCTTCTCAGGAACAGACGGATGTAGAATCTATGGGCTACCTTGAGCCTGCAGCTGACGGATTCCGAAATTATCTTAAAAGAAAATATACGGTCTCTACAGAATCTTTACTGATTGATAAAGCACAGCTATTAACCCTTACTGCTCCGGAACTTACCGTATTGATAGGAGGAATGCGTGCTTTGGATACGAACTTTGACGGTTCAAAACATGGAGTATTCACCAGCCGACCGGGCGTTCTTACCAATGATTTCTTTGTGAATCTCCTGGATATGGGAACGCAATGGAAAGCAATGTCAGATGACAGAGAGCTATATATGGGAACAGACCGAAAAACAGGCCAGCCAAAATGGACCGCTACGCGTGCAGATCTTGTTTTCGGATCTAATTCTGAATTGAGAGCTGTAGCAGAAGTATACGGAAGTGCTGATGCACAAGGTAAATTTGTGAATGATTTTGTGGCGGCATGGACGAAGGTGATGAATCTGGATAGGTTTGATCTGGTTTAATAAATAAAAATGAAAAATAGAGAAAGGCAGCTTTTATAGCTGCCTTCTTTTATTAATGTCAATATAGACAAAGTAAATATTTTATTTATAAATATATTAATCATTATATATGTGAATGATGTTGTTCTTTATAGAGTTTGTAAATTTGAGTGCCTTTAGTAAAAAGGTTAAAAGAGATGAAAACAAATGAGCTTATCAATAATGTTGTTTTAATTACCCTAAAAAATAAAAAAGAATTTGAAGGTATATTGATAGATATATCAGATGAATGGTGCTATATAAAATATATTCCTGTTGATTATGTGGTGGACGGTTTTGTACTGATCAACCAAAGATATATTAAAAACATTCAAAAATCGGAGGAGCATGAATTTAAAGAAAATATACTGAGATTAAAGGGAGCGATTGCTGAAAAAAGTGTTGAGCTAAATATTGGTGATACTATAAAACTATTATCGGATATGCAATCTAAAATTGAACTTATTCAAAT
This sequence comes from Chryseobacterium vietnamense, assembly GCF_031454475.1. Classification (NCBI taxonomy): domain Bacteria; kingdom Pseudomonadati; phylum Bacteroidota; class Flavobacteriia; order Flavobacteriales; family Weeksellaceae; genus Chryseobacterium; species Chryseobacterium vietnamense. The sequence continues at coordinate 532,619 of NZ_JAVDQX010000002.1, forward strand.
TGAGCTGAAGTCACCTCATAAATGTTATATTGGTAAAATTGATCTTGTTAAAGAACATTCATTCAAAGTGAGATTATTGAGTCCCAAAGCAAACTGGTTGTTAATCGAATCTTTTCTGTATAAAGAAATACGGGCTATTTACTTTGATAACGACTATGTTAATTCTTTGCAGTTGGCGTTAACTCCCATTTCAAATAGGATTAAATAAAAGATAAAAAAAAAGAAAACCATCCTTGAAAAAGGATGGTTTGTAGACCCACAGGATATAGCATCTTTTATTTGTTTGCACCTTGTTTTATCTATTTATTGTTTCAAAATGCTTGTAAATAGCATATTGTGTTTTATTGAATTCAAATGAATTTAAATGCATTAAAAAAAATAGGGTGACTAAAAAGGTGACTAATTCCATATATTTGCATATGGCAAAAGTGAAAAGATACAGCAATGAAACAGGGAGTGTTAATTACAGATTGGCAGAACCTAAAAAAGAAATTTCTCGAATAATGGGGCGGTATTCGTTTAAAGATTTAAAAGTAGATTTTTCAACAGGTCTAAAAGTTTCTCCGAGCAATTGGGATACTGATTCTAAAACTGTTACTTCTGGCGGTGATAAAAGAGAAATCAATCAAAAACTAGCTAAATTCAAAACTTCAATCGTTGATGCTCATAAAAATTTCAATGAGCATTACAACCGTATGCCAACAAAAGGGGAATTAAAAACCATTGTGGATAATGCTATGTCTGGAAAAGAATTGGCTACTGTACAGAAAAGCAAAAAATCTTTTGATGATGTGTTCCAGGAGTTCATGAAAATAACAGAACTTAAAATTATACGTGCTGTTGCTTCAGGACAGAAACCCCTTCACAGAAGCTACGTATCATCTTTCAATACAATGTATACAGATTTAAAAGATTTTGCCAATGAAAATAATATCTTTCTGGATATTGACAAGTTTGATGAGGTACACTGTTTGGAGTTTCAAAATTGGCTTTTAGGTACGGAAAGAGTAGGAGAATTGAGTACACTCAAAACCCGAATCAAAAGACTAGCTGCAATACAAAAACGTGCTTTTGAGAAAGGTTATACGGATAACAGAAGCTATATGCAGGATGAATACAAAGTTAAAGTTCCACCGACTTTCCATACAGTTTTGACAGAGCCTGAAATCAAAATATTGTATGAACATGATTTTTCTGATACTCCAAGACTGGAAAAAGTTAGGGATTTATTTGTTTTGGGTTGTCATACTTCGCTTAGATTCGGAGATATTACACGTATTGAGAATGGACACATAGATCACAGCAGTAAAACTGTCAATATTCTGTTAAAGAAAGGCTCAGGAGTAGATAATTACAAGACAGTCCGTTTTTCATTTTTTGGTTATGCAGGTGAAATTTTGAGCAAGTACAATGATGATATGAAAAATATTGCTATATCCAACCAAAATACAAACGAATACCTGAAAGAACTATTCAAAGCAATACCATATTTCAAGGAAAAAATAATCACTCGTGAACGACCAACTAATGAGGGGGTGGTGTTTGATAAAATCAATTTTGCGGACAAAATAGCATTTCATGACTCACGTAGGAGCTTTTGTACCAACCGATATATAGAAGGTTGGGACTTATTGGAAATATGGCAGTATACGGGACATACGGATGAATCTGTTTTTAAAACTTACTTCAAACCAACCTTTGATCATGAACAGATAAGAAAGGAAAGTATTATAGCCAGAAATGAAAAACTTCAAAAGGTTGATTTGCAGACCAAAGAGATTGAAGAGCTAAAAGCACAGATGCGGAAAATGCAGGAACTTATTGAGAGTGGAAACATGGAGCAGTTGGCAGAAATCATTAGTATTAATAAAAGCGTTTCTTGAATCTTTGAAAAATAAAGTTGGCATATTAATTGTATGCCTAAAAAAGATTGATTTTTAAAAACAGTTATTTAAAATGATAATCAGATGAGCGTTCTTTATTCAATAATTTTCTGTGTAAATAGTTAGAAGCAAACTTAATAATTTTGAGTAAGTGTATAACTATATTTAAAAAATTCTGTTTCACTTGAAATAGTGATTAGGGGTGTCACCTATTTAAAAACGGCAACAGTCAGCTCATTTGAGAGAATGTAGAAATCTATTACAGTTGAAATACTGTTGAGGGGAGTCACCTGTTTAAAAATGGCAGTAGTCACTCATTTTTGAGACATTGAATAACTATGTCTATACTTTTTGAGCATAAGCTATTAAAACCGAAAGTAGTTAGCAACTATTGACGGGATGCACCTCATTAAACACGTGCGGTCACTCTGTTTTGAAATATTATAATGATTTTATATTCATTTCAAAATAGCAGGCATGGGAAAATTATGTTTATTTAGCATGGTTTAAATGCTATGGCTAAAAAAATCCAAACTAGAACAAGCCACTAGAGAGGGGACGCACCTCAATAAAAACGTGTTGGTCACTCAGTTTTTGAGAAAGAGATTTAATTTTTAAATTTCTCAAAGATGGTAGATATAACATAGTTATGTCTAAAATTAAAATCTCTATAGGAACTAACTGATCCATTCATGGCGTACCACATGTAAAACGGCTGTAGAGTAGCTCAGTTTTTGAGAATACATAAGTCTTTAAAAATCTCAAAACAAGTAGACAGGGGATAATTACGTCCAAAAATGAAATTAGGAGAATAATTTCTATACGGCACAAATAGCAGAACGTAACTGCAATAACAAATTAACGGTGCTATGATTGGAAAAGTTATGCCAAAAAAGTCGTAAGGTTTGATGAACCAAGAGGGGTTGCACCTCACAAAAAACGTATTACGCAAGCTCAGATTTTGAGTTGTATTTAAATCTAAATATAAGACTCAAAACAGTAGACAAAGAATAATTATGTTAAAAAAATAAGATAGATAGACCAGCTCGAAGGAGTTAGGTCTTTTTTTATGCCCGAAAATACAATATAGGAGACCCTTCGAGGTCTCTTTTTTTTGTTGGTATGAACTATAAAAAATAAATATTATGATACAATTAATTTCAATTTCAAAAGATGAACTAATGCAGGAATTTGAGCAAATAGTTTACAAAGTATTAGAAAAAATGCAACAGGATCAAGCACCAAAAGATCAAAAAGATTTTTACACTCGTGAAGAAACAGCTAAATTATTAGATGTTAGCCTAACAACACTTTTTCATTGGAATAATGACGGAACTTTAAAAAATACTAAAATTGGTAAAAGAGTTTATTATTCCAAAAATGAAGTTTTGGCACGTTTAAATCCTTAAAGCAAATTTGACAGTTGTTTTTATTAGTGCGTGGGGCGTAATTCTAAAAACTGTCCTCTTATCGATACATCTGTCAATCAAAAACACATCCTCTATTACAGTTGGGCTTGGATCTTAAATAATAGCCCAAAAATCAACTAAAACATTTTTATATAATCTAAAGCATTGCAAAAAAGCTATGTAAAGCCCTTGTTATGCCTTTTTTTAACAACAGTATTTATTATGATTAACAAAATTGATTATTGTACTAACCGTACTATTACAGGTTCATTTCAGGACATTGAAGAAATAGTAAAATTTATCAAAAACCCACCCCCAGAAAATAAAGAATTAGTTGAATATGCTCGAACTATAGAAAGAGATTCTAAGGAGTATAGAACAATCAAGATAAGCAAACTTCCTGCAATATCCATTAACTTTAGTTTTTCTCACGGCTATCTCAAAGGGGATAATATATCTACATCTACGGGGTACCTTTATATTGATGTGGATGGTAAAACCGAACAGGATTTAGAAATCAATACTGCTTATATATGTGCCTATTGGCGAAGTTTATCTAATACTGGATTGACTTTAGTAGTAAAAGTTGATGGGCTGACACCTGATAACTTCAAAACCGCTACTCAAGAGATTGCAAATGTTTTGGATATACCTTTTGATAAACGTGCAGTATCAATTGACAGGCTTACAGTATTATCATATGACCCGAATGCGTATTATAATGATAATGTAGAGGTATTTCCTGTTACAGAGTTGGTATCTGAGCAGTCAGTAGAACTCAGTAGCACGGGCTCTAAAAATTTCCGTAACACTATCATTAAAGATAACTCTTTAATAGGTATACACTGTAACGGAAAAATTGGTATAAGATACAATAACCTTGATGATGTAACTCAAGGTATGGAAATTATATACGATGATAATGGTATTTATGATTGTGGACAGGATAAAGTAAAATATCATACTGCCTTTATGCCTAAAAGAGTAAGTGAGGGCAACCGTGAGAAAACTCTAGGTTTGTATGCAAAGCGTTTACTTTTCCTAAATCCAGATTTAGACAAAAAAACATTATCTAAAATGATATTCCGTGCCAATATGATAAATTTACAGACTCCATTAGAAAGCAGTGAGGTTCGGGGAATAATAAATAAGACATTTGATAATAGGCAGAATTCACGAACAAATAAAACAAAAAGATTTTTCTTTGAAGATGTTACTCTTACTGCTGTTGAAAAAAGCAGAAAATGTTTAGAGGTTCTGAATCAGGAAAGAAAACAAAAAACGCAGGAAAAGAAAAATATAATCTCTGAATTATTCTGTAATTGGGATTGTCATACAGACGGTAAGGTTAGTCCTAAAAAAGTAATGGAATTGACAGGGCTAAAAAAAACAATGGTATATAACTATTTTAGAGATAACAAAGACTCTGTCCCAAATTGTGATAATCCATAGGTTTTCTGTTTATGACCTATGGTACAGGGACTATTTTTAAGCTATTCTCAGTGATGTTTTGCCAAGTTTTAACCTGAGAGCATGGTGCAATACTGATGAGTGCCTGAAAGTGGCTTAATGGGCAAAATTAGATTATTATTGAATTTTTTTGAAATAATTTTAATTGCACAGAATATTATATGAATAATTTTTTATAAATTTGCGCAAGGTGTTGTCATGAAAATACCCACGCGGGGTGGGTAAATATTTTTTAATTATGAGATTTAGAAATTTAAATTCAGGTGACTGGTACTCATCTGAATCATTGGGCAAATCTACAAAAGATTTGGAGAGTATGCAAGAAAAGTTAGAGTTATATTCTGATTTGGCGAACCAAGACGCAGTAAAAGCTGAGATTGGGGATATATTGGCAATTTTGGATAGTATCATAACAGAATCGCTAAAAGAAGTGTTTGAAAGAGAAGGAGCAGATAGTTTAAAATATAAAATGACAGGGATGTTTGCTACTGACTTAAATGCTACAATAAAATCAAAGGTATTCAGAAAGATGGATGAAGACCAAAGTTTTAGCAATAAAGTTCAAGTTAGGTATAATCATGGTTCACCATTTTTTATTGTTAAAGATAGATATGCTGTATTTATCAAAAAGCTAAATGGAAAACAAAACAAGCCTAATTGCTATCCAACTACAAATAGTTTGAAAACATTTTCAGGGAGTTTATTTGTAGGAAAGCATATTCCTTTTTTGTTTGTTGGTCCTAATCCCAAAAAAGGTGATGGGTCATTTGTTACTTCTTTGATTAATAGAAAAGAAGTGAACTGGACTACTGAAACACCAGATTTATTTAATTATCAATATCATGAACCTATTAAGCTTAAAACTGAAAAAGAGGATAATAGCACCTTAGAGAATGTAACGTTAAACAAAAACGTTATTAAAAAGAAAAAAGATATAAAATAACAATTAACAAAACCCACCCCGCTTTAAAATCTACAAACAAAATGAAAACAATCAGTGTAGACAGAATAAAACTTGCCAGAGAAAGTAGAGGATTAACTCAAACATCTATGGCTCAACAGTTGAGTTTTAATCAGGCTACTCTATCTAAAATTGAAAAAGGGCTTTATCATGTAAATGAGGAAATGATTAGTGAGATAGCTTCTATACTTGACTATAAAAAAGATTTTTTTTATAAAAGTCATGAAGTTTATCCTTTGAAACATTTCTATTTTAGAAAGAACTTAGGTACAACGGTTACAAACTCAAAAAAAATTGAATCAATAATAAATATCTTTTCAAGTAATATTATTGATTTGACGGAAAGTGTCGATATTAAGGTTGATTTACCATATATTGATTTAGAAAAAGAAGAAACAACCCCAGAGGCTTTTGCTTTATTTGTAAGACAATATTTTAATCTTCCAATTGGACCAGTTAAAAATCTCGTCAACATACTGGAGAGACAAGGTATTGTTGTTCATTTTTTTGACTTTAATAAAGACCTCAAAATTTCAGGTGTTAGTTTCATTACTCCTGATGGAATACCTTTAATTATTATTAATAATAGTATTCCGAATTCAAGAAAACGTTTTACATTGGTTCATGAGTTAGCACATCTATTAATGCACTACAAGGGCGGTGTTATTGATGAAAATAGAGATTTAGAAAAAGAAGCAGATAGATTTGCATCTGAATTTTTGATTCCAACAAAAGAAATCAAAAAACATTTATTCAATTTAACAGAACATACTTTATTTGCGCTTAAAAGTCATTGGAAAATTTCAATTCAAGCACTTATCTATAAGGCTAATAAATCTGGTGCTATGACCATTGACCAACATAGAAGATGGATTACAAAAATTAATTATAATGGCTGGAGAAAGGAAGAGCCTTTTGAATTTGAAATAGAAGCGCCTAGTTTACTACCAAAACTTTTTCAACTGCATTTTGATGATTTAGAATATTCTGTTGATGAAGTTCAAAATATGTTTGGTTTAAATCATGATGAGTTTTATAGATGCTATATTCAAAATTATCCTCAATTACATTCATATTATCCAAAAATTAATAGAAGTAAAATAAGTCTCAAATTAACATAATGAACAATAATGATGAAAAAAAAGAGATTAATACTCTCGATTTTTACAAAGAATTATATTTCAAAGAAAATGAAAGAAAAAAAGATTTTGATAATTTAGTAAATCTGCCGATATTAATATACACAACTATTGTTGCTGTAAATCTTTTTACTCTTGAAAAATTCATAAAAGAACCTTCAACAATAGACTGCGTAAATTGTTTTCTAAAAATTTTAGTTTCAATTACATTAGGGAGTATAGCTTACTCAATTTATTATTTATTGATATCTTTTGTCAATTTTCCTAAATCTTACATATATAAAGAGATAGGTAATCCAAAAGAAATTTTTGATTATGAGCAGAATTTACGTGAGGAACAAGAAACTTTAGAGGATGCTGAACTATTAATGAATCATTATTTGAAAGATAGTTTTATGGATTGTGCAAATACTAATTTCTTGATTAATCAAAAACGCTCTGATTATTATGCTCAATCTAAAAATGGTATTTTTTTAGGAGTTGCATCAACGATAATTATCATATTAATATATTTTATTAAACTTATAAATTTTTAAAATCATGGCTGAAGAAGAAAAAAAAGCAAAACCACAGTTGCCTAAAAGTGAAGTTCGTACACCTGTTAAAGTTCACGTGAAAAATGGAGCTGAGACTAAAGGGGAAACTAATATTAATATTGGTGGAATTAAGAAAACTAATATATAGTTAAAGCAATTTATTCATAGCCTCATATTTTAATGTGAGGTTATTTTATACAACCTATGCTGAAAACAAAATTTTTTGAGAATGGTAAAAAACTATAATTTCTAAATGAATATTAAAGAACTCTTTACAAAGACAACAACAGTTAATATAAGTGTTGTTAAAATTAATAATAAAAACTTAACAAAATCTATATTCAATCAATTGAATATTTCAAGCCCATTTGATAGGTTATACAATCTCAAAAACAATGTTAAGTTTCTAGGTTATGTTAATGATAAAACTAAATGGATGATTTGGACTGATGAAGTTAATCTTTTTAGGTTTGAATTGAAAGAATTTTTCACAATTAGACATCTTGACCTGAACAGAGACACCATTGATACACTTATGAAAGTTTATCCGTCAGAATTAGTTAAAAAGCTTTATAATTATGTAGATGAAGAATATCATGAAACGTACAGAAATAATCAAATATCTACGGTTCTTGATTTGAAAGAGCAGTATGTAATCCTTGAAAAGCAAAAACAAGTTAGAGAAATTTTTGAAAATATTCTTGAACGTCAAATATTGCTATGATAATCTAGCACTATGGAGTAGTGGTGAATTTCTAAAAGTGGCTTAAAATCAAAAATGATTGGCTTTACTTGTATGTGATGGAACCAATCATTTTTTTATTAGTCAAAAATAATTTACCTAGCAAAGTTTAAATGTTCTTTTCGTACCCATCCACTTTCAGCGGTATTAATTTTTATAACTAAACACCATTTTATATTATCTTTTAAAATTTCTACCTGGTCATTTTCTTGTAATATAAACATTTCCTTAGATGAATCTTTAGGATAATTTCTTATTGAACATTCTTGATTTGCCTTTACTAAAATATTGTTATTACTATCATAGTTGTTAATAATTTGTACTGTTGTGGGAGAATTTTGACTTTCTCCTTTAATTTTATCTAATATTATTGGAACAAGAATTTGCTGAATTAAAAACAAAATAAATAATCCAGAATATTTAATAGATGGATTGTTGACAATATAGTTTTTAATTGAAGTAACTAAATTATTGAATATCTCTAATGATCTCTCATCCAATTCTTCTGCATGGTTTGCTAACTCTTGTGCAAGTATTTCAATTTCTTCACTGTTAGGTATTTGTATTGTTTCATTTAATGATATACTGGCAACTTGTGTCCAATAACCAATAGAAGTAATTTTGTTAAAGGTTTTACTATTAAGCAGCTGTCTATTAATGCTCTTCATGGCTGCAAGTGTTGGCTCACTAGATATACGGTCAAAATTTCTAACTAAATCATAAATGGAAGGTGGTAATCCTATTTTTGTATTTTTATTAAATTCATCTAATATTGTTGAGTTACCATAAGCGTTAGTTACCTCCATAGGAGGGGATGAAACAATACTATTAAGTTGTTCAGTAAAAGTAGACAACTTTCTTAAATTTTCAAGGTTATTTAAACTTTTCACTTTTTGTATTTTTAAATGTAATAAATTTATTCTGTTTGATTTATGAGTGTTATTACTTCGGAACAAATATTCATAATAATCTCTAAATCACACTTGAAAAATTCCCTTCTGGTTGTTAACCTATACATATTTAATTTTTCATGTATAATTTGCTCTGCTTGGATACAATCTTTTGTTAAATATTTATGGATTACAAAAAAATTATCAATTGTACTTGTATTAGAAAGCTCTTTACTTCTAATTTTTACATCTCTTTTTGTGAGACCAATTTTGAATATATTTTCCTCATGTGCTGGTTGTCTCATTATATAAATATATCCTGCACTTTCATTTGTAAACTTTTCAACTTCTTTAATTTTCGTTACAACTTTAGGAGCAGTATAATAAGTATCATTACGTTCTACCCAAGTTTTACCAATAACTTTTTTTCCATATTTATCAAATCCTGCCTCTTCAATCCCTATTCTTTTCCAAAATCCTGATTTTTCGATCTGAAAACTATTGTCATTTAACTCATTGTTTTTGATGAAAGCCTGCGAATCTGATTCTAAGTAATATAAAGGTTTAGCATAGATTTTATACTTATTTGGAGCATTGTGAAAATTTCGTTTCACTAAAGGCGATACTAATAGTTCTGAAAGTTTTGTCTCATATGTTACGTCAACCAATTTTTCTTCATTTTCAAATACATAATGTGGAAGTGCTAAGCAATATCTTGCAAAATCAAATACTGCATCGTATTTACTTAATTCCTTTAATTGATTATTAAATATTTCTTTTCTCTCGTCCTTTGTCAATTGCGTTTGCCCAGCAAAAATTGCAAAAAAATCATCAGTCAAGACTCTGAAACTAAGATTTTCGTCTCTAGCAACATGTCGAATGTCAATTGTTTTATGTTTAATATCAAAAAGTAGAGAAACATTATAACTCCATAAATCATTATTCTCTTTAAAATTTACTACTTTCGAATGAGTTTGATCAGTTTCAATCGTTAATCCTAAAGACTTTTTTCTTTCACTCATACTCGCAGATAATGCTTCTTTTGTCCTATCTTTTAAATATTCTTCTGCTTCATTTTTATCATATGTTTCACCACATTGTAATAACATGGAAACATGATTACCCCGCCTGACAAGAGATGTGTTTCCTATGAAAAATGAAACATCATTTGTACTAGAAAAATTATACTCTTCACCATCAGAACTAAATTGAAAATGATAGATTATATTTTCGGGTATATTTTCAAAGTAATCAATATTATCTAAATTAAAGTCATTAGATGTCACAAAATTCAAAAAATCCAGAAGAGAAATAGAATAAGCTTCTTCTTCTTCAATTAATTGAAGAATTGAATTTTCTGCGTTAAAAATAAAAAATGGCTCTAATACATTAAAAGATGTGGGAAATGAATGTGGGCCAAGATTTAAGAATCTACCAGCATATTCTTTTAGGTAATATCTAATTGTATTCTCATTTACTGTATCTAAACCATTGTACGTTTGCAAAGTTACAATTTGCCTACCAATATCAAATTTTTTCTTTAGCCTTTTCCATAATTTAGGATTCTGAATCTTTAATTTTTCAGTAAGATTTTCATCTTTTTTTTCTGGGAAAATTGAAAATAATGTTTTTGCTCTCATGGTTTAATTTTCTAGTAGGTAATAAAATTGCATAATTAAATTTAATATGGACAAAATTTATTTAGTCATTAACTATAAATTACTGATGAATTTTCAGCGGTACATTTACAGTTACATTGTACATATAGGTCTCAATATCACTATCCATTGAGAATAAAGTATCACTGTACATTTCTACAGCAGATGCGGAGTCAAATCTAATATGTCACTTTGTACGATACATAATTCTTTCTGTACTACACAAAGTTGGCTTCCTGTTCTTGAATCTCTGGCGCAGGAGCTATTTTTAAGCTATTGTTGTATTTTACCAAGTTTTAAACCTAGTTATGGTGGGTGGTTTAAAGTGGTTTAAAATCAAAATGATCTACTTTATCTGTCTAGAATAGAGTTGTTTTTGGAAAAATATATTCAGATTGGTTATGACTTCATGTTGTTGTAATGTTTAGTTAAAAGAAAAATAATATCTGGCTTCAGATAATTGAGAGTAAATTTAAATAATTGATTGTAATAAAAATAATTAAATATAAAATTATGAGTGAAAATAATATAAAAAGTCTCATAGATTCATTTAGACCAAGACCTGCGGTGTTTATGGAGTTATCAGTCGATGTTATCGAGGGAGACCCAAATCAACCCCGTAAGGCATTTGGATTAGGTGTTGGCGGTGATTATAACCGTCTTATGAAATCAATTTCTCATTACGGCATTGAAGACCCAATCAAAGTAAGCGAAATTGAAAAAGGCCGTTTTCTAATAATGGATGGACATAGAAGATTTGCATGTGCAAAAGAATTAGGGCTTAAATCTGTCCCTTGTCGTGTTTACCCTAAAATGAGTGATGGCGAATTTGAAGCACGCAGATTTGAAATGCAAAATAATCGCAGAAGTTGGAAACCTATGGAAAAAGCGAATGCTATTCATAAAATAAAAATAGAATATAAGGATGCTACCAAAAAAGAAATAGCTGATTTACTGGGAATATCACAGGTGCATCTTTTTCATTTTACAGAATTAAGAGATATGAGAATGGAATATTTAGAGTTAATGTCTGAATATAATATGAAAGAATATCAACGAATTGCTTTTATGCAAATGCTCCCCAAATTAAGAAAGATTAAGCAATATGAAATTGATGATATTGTGAAAATATTATTTAAAAAAATTAGTAATAATGTAATGTATAGGGCCAGTGAATTTAAAGACCTGGGTAAAATTTTTTACAATGCATCTCTTCACGAAGAAGAAATATTAATCTTTTTAACAGAACCATTGAATACTGTTGCGGAACTATCAGAAAGGTGCCAGTTGTCAGGTTTTTCCAGCCAAATTAAAATTTTAATAAAAGAATTAAGTAAAAAAGAAAATCTAAATGTTCAACTGACAGAAAAAGAAAGTGGCTTGCTTGGCGACCTGAATAAACTTATGGAAGCCTTCATATAATACATGTTCAATATTGTTCAACAAACCTATAAAAAGGGAGTTGCTTATTATCGGCATTCTGCTGAAGATAAACAGGAAAACTCCGTAACAATTCAACGTGGCCATGTTGAACGGTTTGCTCTTGAACATAATATTACAATTATCCATGAAGAAGTTGATGAAGGGGTAAGTGGGCTTCTTGCAAATCGTCCTGGCTTTGAAAGACTTTTTGATAATTGGATTAAAAATGTTAATGCTCCAAATTTCGATTATGTATTAGTTTATGATGTTTCACGTTGGGGACGATTTCAAGACCAAGACCAAGCAGGACATTATGTTTATTTATGTAAGAAACATGGTAAAGAGGTAGTGTATGTTTCAAGAGGGTTTGTTGATGCTAATAATCAACTGTTCTCAAGTTTAGAGATTTCTATTCAGAGATACATGGCGGCTGAGTACAGTCGTCAATTAAGTGAGAAAGTATTTTATGGTTGTGTAAAGGTTTCACAACAGGGCTATTCAGCAGGAGGTATGGCGGTCTATGGAATGGCAAGACAATTACTTGATGTAAATAAAAAACCTATTCGTATTCTTAGTACAGGTGAACATAAACAGATTGCTAATGAGCGAGTTTCATTTACCCCTAAAAATGATGAAACGACAGAAACCGTAAAAAAAATATTTGATTTATTCGTAAATGAAAGATTGACTATACCTGAAATTGCTTCATATTTCAATCAAAGAAAAATATTTTCCACAAATAGAAAACAGTGGAATAAATCAAAGATTATAAAAATATTAACGGATGAAACCTACATTGGTACTCGGATATATAATAAAACATGGGGACGACTAAAACAAAAATCATATAGAAATCCTCGTTCTGAATGGGTTGTAGTACCAGATGCTTTTGAATCAACAATAGACAAAGATATTTTTAAAAATGCACAAGAAAGAATTTATTGGATGTTTCCCAGTAATTGGCGGAAAGGGATTAATGTTATTAAGAAAGCCAGGAAAAATATTTATAATGATATACGAAAATGGCTTTTAAATAAGGGAGCTACAGAATTTGAAGCTGAAGAGCTAATATCAGAGCTTCCTATTGTTTTCAGTGTTAAACCTGAAAGCAAAATTAATTTATTTTGGTGTTTTTTGATTTCCGAAAAAATGCGAAATTTTGAAAATGTCTTAGGGATAAGTGTATTGTCGAATTCTAAGAAGATCATAAATGAGTTTTTTATATTTTCAACAAAAGATTTTACTTCAACAAATTTTCTTATTTTATCTGAAAATAGCCCACTATATTACAAAACTAAAATTGAAACTCAAAATTTAGAAGAAGCTGTTAAGGAGTTGATAACAGAATTTAAAAAATCTAAAAAGTGGTATAAACATAAATATACATTTGTTGATAACTTTTGACTTTAAATCCCGATATGCCACTTTGGACGATTCATGATTCAATCTGTACTACAGTAAGTTGGTTCAAAATAATGAAAGAAACTGTCCAAGAGTTTATTTTTAAGTCATTATATGGGTATTATTCCTAGTTTTAAATTGGAATAATGAACTACTGAATGTCTCATAAAAAAATCTCCAAGTTATTGAATTAAGAAATAATATAGATAGAAAGATATAGTAAATATTAATAGAATGAAATAAATGCTGTTTTCATAAGACTAGGAACAATTTTTGATAGGTAGAAAAGGATTACAAATTTTTATATCTTTGTAATTCAAATTTTATCGAAAACGAAAAAGCGTTAATAATTATTCTGCCAATAGGAATCTGGTAAATTCAAAATAAGGAGTAGAATAGTAAGTTGAACGCTCACGTCCTGTATATCTATTGGGGCGTGGGTTTCGCTTATTTATTCCTTATGGCTTACCAGAGCCTCTATTGGTAAATAAGAGTTACGAGCCTACGTCCTTTTCTATTTTATAATATCACTAATAAAAATCACATCAGGCTCGGGTGAATTAAAAATTCATCTTATGAAAACACTAGTATTCACAATTAGTCTAGTAATCTCAGGACTGTCCTATGCACAACAAACAGAACAGAACAAATGTAATCTTCCAGTTAATTATCAGGAACCTAAACCAGATAAAAAAATACAATCCTTTTTAAAAAAGGTAGATGCTACTATTGAAGATCTTAGAAAGCATATTGCAGTAGAAAATGAATGTAACGAGAAAGATGTGATTTTTTTGAGAATTTCAGAACAAAAAGGTAATGGAATGTATTCGGTTTGTGTTGCAGGAAAACCAATGAAATATAAACGTATGGGAAGTGTTTTTATGGGAACAAATGAAAATCCCTTTGATACTGCTAATTCCAGTAAATAGGATAACATGAAACGGTTATTTTTATTCACAGGACTATTTTACAGTTTTTTCTATCAGCACAGGTATATCATGATAAAATTACATTTTCCTACGGATATGATGTCATTGAAGTTTTGGAGTATGGAAAACATATAAAATATAAGAAAATGCCCACTGTATGTACGTTTAATACAGGGACAAACAAATCAAAAGTTGTATGTACCAATGAATTATTTAACAATAGCAAAACATTTGTCAATATTGATGATGATTTATTCGATAACTCACAAAAAATAAAATTTCCAAAATATCCAGTGAAATTCTATGATTACAAAATTGTAGATGATGAAAATTATTATTTACTGAAACTGTGTATAGATAGGGCAATATTATTAGATATTCATGGAACAGGTTATGTTTTCTATGATTATAAAAAAATGAACAAGAAAAAATAAACTTTAAAATAGGTAGAGGATTGGTGAAAGGAACTTATTGCAGTAATTGAGATAGATTTGAGATAGATTTGTGAAACTTACCTATTAATTTCAGTTTTTCTTTTAAATTTTGGATTAAATATATAGCTTTACAAATGAAAATATTAACACAAATGAATCATGGAAAACATTTCTGAAATATTAACTCATTTTAATTTCACTAAAACAAGAAAATCCAAGCAATATTTAATATCATTTTTTAATCAAAAAACTTTTAATAAAAATCAGACACTTTATATTCAGCAAAAATTGAAATTGTTTTTAGAAAACTTTCAAATTGTTGATCTCTATGAGATTAGGGAAAATAGAATTTCTGCAATTCAAAAGTTTTTGGATGAAATTGATGTTACCCAATATAACTATTTAGCAAGCATTAAATATCGTGAATATTTTAAGGAAATAAATACCAATATTTCCCTCTTGATTGACTTTTTTTATCATTTTGGATTGCTTTTGAGAAATTTCCAAAAGAAAGAAATCTGCTTGGATTATTCTTTTGAAATTGACAAAATGATTGCATTCATCAATTCTTTACCTATCAATGAATTTTATAATAAGGAACTTGAATTTAAGACGAGGAAAGGTTTTCTTCTCAAAATCATGCCTGAAATTGAATCGGGAAACTTTGATTTATTTTGGGATTTCTTTTATACATTTGATGTATATGCCAGTATAGCAAAAGGAATTAAACTAAACAATTTAGTATTTCCTGAATTTAATTCTGAAAATAATTTTGCAATTGAGAATTTCTACCATTTAGATGTGAAAAATGCTGTTAAAAATACTATAAATATAAATAATAAAAATGTAATTGTTTTCACTGGGGCTAATATGTCAGGAAAATCTACTACAATGAAATCAATCAGTATTATTGTTTTACTAGCTCATTTAGGAATTGCTGTTCCAGCCAAAGGTTGTAATATTCCTTTTTATGATAGTGTTTTCTTATTTTTTTCGGTTAATGATAATATAAAAGAAGGCTATAGTCATTTTGCACAAGAAATTATGAATGTAAAAAATGTTTTATTAGAGTTAAAATCTAAAAATTGTTTTGTTGTGTTTGATGAAATATTTAGTGGAACCAATATCAACGATGCAGCACAAATTACTGTCAATACAGTAAATGGATTATCTAAATATAAAAATTCATTGTTTATTTTTTCTACGCACTTGAATCTTATCGAAAGTTATTTAACTGAAAATAAAAGTGTTGTACTGCTGAATTTAGAATGTTATTTAGAGAATAATGAACTGTCATTTACTTATAAATTAAAAGAAGGCTGGTCGAGGCTTGAAGTTGGAAAGTTATTATTCAATAAATATGGCTTAAATGACCTTTTAAATATATAACTTATTCATTTAAAAAATGATATTATTGAATGCTCGTTTTTGTAATTGTATATTAAATATTTAAATAAATTGATTTTTATACTTTTGTGAAAATTACTTTTATTTAAACAAATGATGATGCCTATTAAAAATGTGTTTTCTAATAAATGCTCCTCATATATTGATCAAGATAGGTTACAAATTGTTCAATCTTAGCCAATTTTGGCTATGGAATATAAAACTGTAATTGCATTTGATAAACCTGAAAAAATGTAAATATTAAATAGAATTCCTAAATGCCTAATGCTAGAACATCAGTTTTTATTGAGCTTTTAAAATTTATATATAATCCTGATGAAGAAAAGGAACAAAATAGTTCTATATATAGAAAGATATATAAAACCGTTGTTTTGTTTATTGTCAGTTTTCCATTAACTTTAATACTTTCAATAGTCATAACCTATATTACCAATAAATCGGTAAAAATACATGAAAGCGCAGAAAATTATGATTTTACTCTTTTCATACTAACTTGTTTAATTGTTCCATTAATAGAAGAAGTTGCTTTTAGGTTGCCCCTACGCTATTCTAAGATCAGTTTATCTTTATCTATAACTGTATTGTCTTTTTATACTATTAATTACTTTTTTACTTTAAAAGATCACTTCGATACAGAAAACTACTTTTTTCTTAGAATCGTTTTCTCAATCTTAGTTGGAATTTTCTTTTATTTATTTTGTTTAAAATATTCTAATAGCTTTGTGAAATTATATAAAAATAATTTTAATGTAATTTTTTATTTTTTTTCAGTTTTATTCGCAATAATGCATATTTCAAATTATGAATTTACTTTAGATACTTTATTAATAGCCCCCATAATTACACTCCCTAAACTAATATCTTCATTTGTAGGAGGATTTGTAAGGGTTAAATATGGATTTTTATATTGTTTATTTCTCCATTCATTTCATAATACGATCCCTTTTCTCATTATTTCAACTAAAATATTACAGTAAATATTTTACGCTATCCACATACTTTTTTTCTCTTAATCCCATTAAAACTGAGTTTATTCCAGAATTTTCGAGATATAATCCCGCTAAATAAGAAGAAAAGTTCCCTTTATAATTTTTATCTATTATTCCTTGACTATCAAGAAAAACTTTCAAATTATTCAATCTTTCCTGATTGTCATACAGAGAAAAAACATGCCAATAATTTTTAAGATTGTTTAAAACATTAATGGTGTTTTCATCCACTAAATTAATTGCTGATAAAAAAGGATATAAATAATCATTAACAGCCAGATTAATTGTTGTTATATCTGGCATATTTTTTCTGTTCTCTACAAAGAATTGTATTGGATAATATTCCTCTATCTTAGGATCTTCATCCATTTTAGACAAGGAGTTTTGTATTTTTTGTAGTAAATCATGGAATATTACCTCTTCTTCATATTCAAGGGATTTTACATCATTAATATCTGTATCGGCTAGTCTTAATAATTTACCATTTAGAATGGTATTAAGAGGGCGGTTTGTTAGAATAAAAAATCCCATCTTCTTTAATTGATCTATTGTAATGCTATTTTCATTATCAAAAAGAAACGAAGCATTTCTTTCAACTATATTATATGGAAATTGAAGAAACTTAAAATTAGGAAAAATAGGTAAATTATTTAGTATTGCTTTTAATGGAATCTTTGAAAAATTGTTAGAGCTTATACCGTAATATCTTAATTTGCCATCTTTTACTTTCTCTTCTAATAGTTTAAAAGAATCGAAAATTATTACTGTTAACTCTTCAGCAGAAAAATTCTTCTCAAAATAATATTCGGGATTATGAAGTAAATAGCAGTCAATATAGTTTGTATTTAACCTTCTTAAAGACTTTTCTAATTGAAAGGAAATGAAGTCTGGAGAATTAGAAAACAATGTATTTTCATCTAATGTTATTAAATTGGAATCTTTTTGATTAAATTCTGCTACTTCTTCCTCATTGGAATATCCTGTTTTGGAAACAATAAATATTGAATTTCTTGTTTCTGAATCAATACTTTGTCCTATTAATAGCTCAGATTTTCCATAACCATAACCTACAGCAGTATCAATTAAATTTATACCACAATCAATAGCATATTTTATAACCTCTATGTATTCTTCATTATCACTTGACATTCTATAAGTCCCAAGACCTATTTTAGATATTTCTTCTATTTTTATCATCTATATTGTATATTTGTTCAAAATTAAAAACTCAAATGCAATTTAGGAAAAAAAAATTCCCTTTTTTCAAGCAATATGATAGAACTGACTGTGGACCAACGTGTCTAAAAATGCTAGCAAAATTCTATGGTAAGGTATACTCATCCGAATATTTAAGAGATTTATGTAATATTACGCAAGATGGTATTTCTGTTATGGGAATGACAGAAGCTGCGGAAAAAATAGGTTTTCAATCATTAGTAGCAAGCATCAATTTTGAAACTTTAAAAAATCAAGCTCCTCTACCTTGTGTAGTACATTGGAGACAAAGGCATTTTGTTATTGTTTACAAAGTAGAGAAAAATAAAGTTTACGTTGCTGATCCTGAATATGGATTAATTAGTTATACTGAACAAAAGTTTAATGAGGCTTGGCAAAACACAAAGTATCTTAATGATACAAACGAGGGCTTAGTTATTATCTTTGAACCTTCATCAGAGTTCCATAGTATAGAGGAAGAAAGTAAAAAAAATATTGGATTCTCTTCTTTGATTCCATATGTAAAGCCTTATAAAAAATATACTTTTCAAATTATAGTTGGTCTTACTATTGTGAGTATTATTCAGTTAATACTTCCTTTTCTAACTCAGTCTGTTGTTGACAAGGGGATTAACTATAGAGAGTTAAGCTTTGTAAGTTTGGTTTTAATAGCACAACTCACGCTGTTTTTTTCACAAGCATTTATCAATTTTATTCAAAGTTGGCTTTTGTTATATATTGGCTCTAGAATAAATTTAAAGATAGCAACAGAGTTTTTAATCAAGCTAATGAAACTTCCTATAAAATATTTCGATGCAAAACGACCAGGAGATATTTTACAAAGATTACAAGACTCGGATAGGCTGGAGAGGTTTTTAACAACATCACCATTAACCCTATTCTCTTTTTTCAATATGCTCATTTTTATGGGTATTCTCTTATATTATAATAAAACTATTTTTGCAATTTTCTTTGTTGGGGCTACCCTTTATTTCCTTTGGATTTTATTTTTTATTAAAAAAAGAGCGGAGTTAGATCATAGGAGATTTGACGAATCTTCTGGTAATTCAAGTAGTTTACTACAAATAATAAATGGAATCAGAGAGATTAAAATTAATGGTTCTGAAAAAAGAAGAAGATGGGGGTGGGAAGAAATGCAAATAAGATTGTTGAAAAACTCAATACAATCTCTTAAATTATCTCAAATTCAATTTATTGGAGCTGGCTCAATAAATGAAATTAAGAATATACTAATATCTTTTACTGCAGCATATGCCGTTATAAAGGGGGATATGACATTGGGAATGATGCTCGCTATCCAGTATATCATTGGGCAATTAAATAATCCTCTTCTTTCAATCATTCAGTTTTTTAGAGATGCACAAGATGCTAAAATGAGTCTCGCTAGAATTAACGAAGTAAAAGATATCGAAGATGAATATGAGAAGCAAGAATTCAGTCATGATATTCCTAAAAATCATTCTATTGAACTCGAAAATCTTTCTTTTCAATACGGCGGAAAAGGATCTCAAGTAATTCTTGATGACGTCAATTTGACAATTCCCCAAGGAAAGATAACTGCAATTGTTGGTGAAAGTGGAAGTGGAAAAACAACTCTTTTAAAATTACTTTTAAAATTATATGCACCAACAGAAGGGAAAATTAAGTTAGGAGGATTAGACCTTTCAATTGTAGATACAAAAAAATGGAGAAATCTATGTGGTGTAGTAATGCAGGATGGATATATATTTTCCGACACAATTTCTAGAAACATTACCGAGTCTGGTTCAGAGGCTCCTTTAAATAAAGAAAAACTTGCAAATGCTGTAAGAATTGCAAATATTGAAGAAATGATTGAAAATTTACCGACTGGATATAATACTGTAATTGGATCTGCTGGATCTACTGGTATGTCATTAAGTGGGGGGCAAGTGCAAAGAACATTAATAGCAAGAGCAGTTTATAAAGATCCAGAGTTCTTATTTTTTGATGAAGCAACTAGCGCATTAGATGCGAATAATGAGAAAACAATATTAGATAATTTAAATGATTTTTTTAATGGAAAAACAGTAGTAGTTATTGCTCACAGATTGAGTACAGTTAAAAATGCAGATAATATTGTAGTTTTAAGCCGAGGTAAAATTGTAGAACAAGGAAATCATGAATATTTGGTTAGTATTAAAGGTGCATATTTTGAGTTAGTTAAAAACCAATTAGAACTTTCAAATTGATGAAAAAGAAGATAGATTTATTAGAGGAGCATAGTGATTATTCCAGAGAAGTTCTCGAAAAAACACCTTCTTGGATTGTTACATGGGGAAACTCAATTTTTTTCATTTTTATTACTGTTTTATTTTTTATTTCTTGGATGATAAAATATCCTGATATAGTTTCTACTCAAGTAGAAGTTACATCTCAACATCCACCTGTTTATTTAGTTTCAAGAACAAATGGAAAAGTTAATGAGCTTAATGTTTTGGATGGAAGCGAAGTTAAAAAAGGCAGTTGGCTTGCAATAATTGAGAACCCCGCTAAAACAGAAGATATTAGAAAAATTGATTCTCTCCTAAATCATAATTCAGATATAAAAACAATTCCTACTCCACTAAATTTAAAACTCGGAGAAGTACAATCTTATTATAATGAATTTATAAAAGCTTTAAATCAATATAGGTATTTTAATACTTTTAATCCCCAATTGGTAGGAATTAGTTCAAATCAAGATAGAATCAATAAAGTAAATAATGTTCAAGGGGAATTTAGCAACCAGAAAGAGATAGCTCGTCAAGAATATGAGGTAAAGAAAAAAGAATACAGTAGAAACAGAGACTTATTTGAACAAGGTGTGATTTCTAAAAACGAATTTGAAAAAAGTCAAATAGAATTACTTCAAACTGAAAATAAATATAAAAGTTTTAATTCTAATATTTCAAATTTAGAAAGTGATAAAAGTATTATCAAGAAAGAGAATGTCGATTTAAATTTACAAAAAGAAAATCAAAAGATTGAGCTTTCTACGAATCTTGAAAATGCAGCACAAGAACTAAAAGCACAAATTTTAACTTGGAAAAATAAGTATCTTATAGAAGCTTCCACTGATGGGGAAATCAATTTTTTTGACATTTGGCAAAAAAACCAATATGTTAAAAATGAACAGACTCTGTTTTCTATTATTCCTAATAATAATGATAACGGGAAATATTTTGCTAGAGCTAAAATGCCTATTGAAAGAGCAGGTAAAGTTAAAGTTGGGCAAAAGGTAAATATCAAATTATTAAACTATCCGTTTGAAGAATATGGTGTATTAGAAGGAAAGGTGAAAAAAGTAACCAATGTAACGAATGAAAATGTTTACTATGTTATTATAGAGCTTAATAACGGTCTTGTGACTAGTTACAATAAAAAAATTACACCTAATAATCTTATGGGTCAAGCTGAAATAATTACAGATGATATAAGATTATTACAAAGGTTTATATACACGTTAGTACGAAACTTTAAAGAAAGATAATTATGGATTTTTATAAAAATTTTGACAGTTGTCAGGGAAGTGTTATTGATTCTCTAAAAATGCTTCTTTATCAAAGACATGAAAATATCTTTGAAAGAATTGATTTTGAAGATGATCAAATATATCTTGAACCTTTGCTTTTTGCTTACATTATGCAAGAAAAAGATAGTTGGCTAGATTCGATCATATATGGGTATGAGAAAAATCCAAAATCTAAAATTAAAGTGTTTTCTAATAATACAGGGGTAATCTATATTCCTCAAATTGGTTATTTTTATACACAAGAAATCAATAAAGAACTTTTTTTAGAGTCAAAAAATAATATATTCTTTATCATTGATGACGAAGGAACTGAAATTTCTCATAGTTTTGAGCCTATATTTTTTTTAGATGAAAATATTGAAATAGTCAAATGTCAACATCCACTTTTGAAAAAAATATTTCTAGATGCTCAGGATGAAATAGTTGATATAGAAATCGAAAAAACATATACAAAACATATTGACCATGCTAATAAGGCAATCCTGCTAATAAAGAAATATTTTCCTGCTTATTTTAATTTAATTAAAAAGACCGTTAAAAAAGTAATGATTTTTGATGGGGAGCCAAATTCTTTTGCAAATATTCATGCTCATAATATGATCTTTCTTAACGCTCATGATGAAAATGATGAAGTGTTTTTTTTAGACCATATACTGCATGAAAGCGCACATGTTGTATTTAATACTCTAACATATGATTCTAAATTTAATTTATTTAATTATCCATTTGATACAAAATTTTCTAAAATAACAGGAGATGTAAATGAACATGGTGATTTGTATTCTAGATTTCATGGTTTATTTACTTTTATAATTATTAATACTTGTTTAGAAATAGTTATAAATGAAAATGCTTTACAAGCAAAACAAAATGCAGAAGTAATTGGAAGGTTTTCTCTTAACATGAAAAGATTTAAAACAGGTATAAATATGTTTAATATTCCTAATTTAATGGCTGAGGACGGACAAGATTGGTATAAATTATTTGTAAATACTTTTAATAAAATATATAAAAGGAAAAATAACTTAATTGAATCTATTGATGTGTCAAATCAATCGTACGTATTTTCATATAAGCTACTAAGGGAAATAAATGTGTAATTTATATGCGGCGCATATAAAAAGATATGTAAACACTACTCCTATATCAAAATTTATAATAGTTTTACAAAACTAAAATAACACAAAAACGATGAAATTCAAATTAAACTCAACAACACTTGTAGCAGATTCTGCTAAGTACAGAAAGACAGAAAACAACAATAAGTTTGTCAATTTCTCTCCAAATTATTTCTGTTTATAAAAATTATTTTTTACTTCAATTCTATACATAGGAAAATCTATATAAATTTATATAGTGTTATTCCTTTATATAAATAATCAATTTTTAACAACAAATTTTCAAAAAAAATGGAAAAAAGATTAACACTTGATCAATTCAAGAAAAATGTAGGAACTCA
This sequence comes from Chryseobacterium vietnamense, assembly GCF_031454475.1. Taxonomy (NCBI): domain Bacteria; kingdom Pseudomonadati; phylum Bacteroidota; class Flavobacteriia; order Flavobacteriales; family Weeksellaceae; genus Chryseobacterium; species Chryseobacterium vietnamense. The sequence goes on from NZ_JAVDQX010000002.1 coordinate 556,116, forward strand.
AAACCTAGAATTACAAAAATTATCTGTAAGAGGATTAGGTAATTGTCATCCTCAAAATCCTAGCACTGGTGCTCAAGGAACACTAGAGGGTGCATTAAATGAAATCTGGGATAGAATTAGAAGATAAGAATATAACTTATTTAGATTTAAAGACGGTTTACTTCTTTAATTTAATTCTTAAAAACAAAAGATGAGAGAGCTATTAGCTCTCTTATTTATTTTTCTTAAATATTTAAAACTGTCCTAAAAAATAAAGGGAGAGATTATTTTGAATATTAAATGCTATTTTTACGAAGAGTTGGTGATGACCGTACAAAAATTGAATGTGTAATATAAGAGCAATAGAAAGTACTATTTGCTAGTAAGAAAATTTATTGTAATGTTAATTAAATATAAAAAGCTCTACATTATATTCAGATTAATGAGTAGAGATTTAAACGTAAAAATTGAAGACTGATCTTTTATTACAAGAGTCTATTTTGAGATGTAAATTATTAAGATTTTAAAATCCCGCAATGAAACTAAAGATACCTATAGTAATTATTTTAATAATTCCTGTCTTATTTAGCTGTCAGATTGAAAAAAAAATTTCGGAATATCCTGCTAATATTGGGGATATAGAATTTAATCCTGACTCTGACAACAAAGATTATAATCTTTGTTTCGGAAAACATATCTTTCAATATTTCAATTATACAAGCGAACCTGAAAATTATAAAGGTGAAAAGATAGAAATTGATAAAATATTTTTTATGCGGTATAAAAACCAGAATATTCCTAATGAAACAGGACTGATAAGAATTCGGTTTGTTGTTAACTGTAAAAGTGAAACAGATCGTTTCAGGGTAATAGGAGTGGATGAGAATTATAATCCCAAAAAATTCGATAATAAGATAACCAGTCAATTGTTAATGATAGCCAAAGGTTTAGATGGGTGGATTCCTAAAAAGATAAAAGATCACGAAGTTGATTATTATCAGTACTTGATCTTTAAAATCGAAAATGGAAATTTAATTGAAATAATGCCATAACATGAAATATATTCTTATCATTATAACTTCTTTACTTTTTTCAAAACTGAATGCCCAGCCTAATTGCTATGCTTTTAAATATTATGGTGATACTTTACAGTATAAAGCATGTAAAATGGTCGAAAAAATTGATGATAAATATTATCAGTTCAGTAAGGAATTTCAACAGGCATATGATAGGGCTATTGAAGTCTGCCCTTATTTTGCCTATGGCTACAAAGAAAAATCAGTTGCCTATTTAAAAAGCGGAGACTTTATAAACTGGAAGATACTAATAGATAAGGCCGTTTATTATAATAAACAAGACAATCTCGGTTATCGTGGTTGGTGTAGGTATCAATTCTTTAAAGACTATAAAGGAGCAATTGCCGATTTTGAGGAGCTGGAAAAATTGGTGAAGGATATAGGGTATTCTGCGAATGGAGATTATCATCTTCAGATAGCAAAGGCAATCTGTTACAGTGCCTTGGGGAAAAAGGAAAAGGCTATTGAGATTATTCAGCGTCAGCTCTCCCAAAAAGATTATCCTCCTGGATGGTTTGATTATTATCAGTTAGGTGTTACTTATTTTGAAATAAAAGATTATTCCAACGCAATGAAAGCTTTTCAAAAGCAATCAGAAATACATCCTCTTGCTGAAAATCTGTATTATATTTCCAAAGTCTATGAGGTGTTTAATAATTCTCAAGAGTTGGAAAAAAATAGAAAACAAGCAATAGAATTATATAAGCAAGGAAAGTTTATGAAAGACGGATATACTCATCATTTTAATAAGGTGTACTTTTCAGAAATAGACAACAATTAATTCATTTCACATATCTTTTAGTGAAATAATATAGATAATTGAAGTTTTTCACTAGCAACTAATTTATTAGAGAGGTTGAGATTTCCTTTGTTGTAGATGCACTTCCCTGTTTCAAAAGCTATGTTTTAATAATTAATATTTTTTAAATGTTTCCAAAAGCAAAGCTAAAATTTTAGCCGTGCTAAATTTGTATTATTTAAAGTGTAAAGATTTGTTCAAATACAGGGAAAATACGGAGTTAATTTTAACCATTTTTCATCATAGTTGCTACATAGAACATTCTTATAATGCTAAGGCTATTTAATATTAAAAATAATAAAGGCCAATTTTCTAATCAAAATGTGGGAAACCGTAACCTATTTATAAAAAAAAATTATTATTTTATCAATTGAAAATTTTTAAAATTACTCTTAGTAAATGACAATAGATGAAATTTATAGAACTGAGGACATAAGTATACGTTCTTATAATATTTGTAAATATAATGGATTAGATTCTATTGAAAAGTTAATACAGTACTATTTAACTCGTGGCTCGTTTGAAAAACTTAGAAATTGTGGAAGGAGATCCAGTGAAGAATTGATTGAAGTTTGTCAAAAATATCAGAAAATTATTTCGGAAAATATTGCAAATGATGCAATGCAGGGAAGGTCTTTAGAAGAAATAATTTCAAGTTTAACAAGAACACAAAGAGAAGTTATTAATAGTTTTATTGTCATTAATTCACATAGTTTATCCGTAAGAAGTCGAAATGGCATTGCTAAGTTTATAGATGGAAATTTCAAAGTAAAAAATTTCGCTGAAAAACTTTTGCTACCTCAAAACTTTAAAATAAGAGATATTGATAATATTGGGGCAAAATGTATTCCCGAGTTAGATGTTTATATTTCAATTGTAAAAGATTTTATATTAGAAGTGAGTCAATTAAATGATGAAAAGCAATTGATATCTTTAAAAAATGAATATTTAATACAGAAGACATTTTTAATATCAAAAATCCCAGCTAAAATATTAGAATCAGAGAATATTTTTCAGATTGTTGATTTTTTACTAAATAAAAATGCTTTTTTTAATGAAAATTATACTGTAATAATAAAAAAAGGATTAAAGATTTATCGAAACGAAAAAGTATTAACTCTTGATGAAATTGCACTAGAGATGGATTTGACAAGAGAAAGAGTCAGGCAGATAAGAAAAGATGCTTTGGAAAGCTTTCATGAAAAATTATTGTTTATTAAAAATTTTAATGATAACTTATTTCAAAACTATGGATTAGATATTTCTACGAAGCAAATTGAAATAACAGACGAGATAATGATTAGTGTAAATAATGTGAATGATACTAATTTTTCAAAAGAATTCATTTCTTTCCTATTGTCTGTTTATTTGAATGACGATTTTTCTTTGCTTGGAAATGTTGAAGATGTATTATTATCTCGATTTTTTACTTCTCGAAACAGACATAATTGGAACAACATATATTTAATTCGAACAAATATTATTGATAATTTGGATTTCAGTTTGTTTGTAAATGATGTAGAAGAAAGAATAAACGAGCGGATTGAAGAAACTTATTCTTTCAATTTTAAAAGCTATTTATCAAGATTTATTACAAAATTTGAAATTGAAACAATTGATTCGGTTTTTCCTGTAGCTGAAAAAATAATAAGAGATGAATTTGAATTGTATCTTGATTTAGATGATAATATTGTATTTAAAAAAAATACCATCAAACAATCCTATCAATATGCTTATGAAGCTCTTGAAAACTTAGGTCAACCATCCAAAGTTGAAGAGATTTTAAAAAAAATTATAGAATTATATCCCAATTATGATACGGATCAAAATAAAGTTCGAGCTTCAATGAAAAGAAAGGATGGATTTGTTCCAGTTGGTAGAGATAGTATATTTGGTTTAAAAAAATGGGAAAAAGAATTAGAAGATTTTAAAGGTGGTACAATTAGAAGTATTGCTATTGAATTTCTTGAAAAATTTAATGAGCCAAAACATATTTCAAGCATCACAGAACATGTATTAAAATATAGGCCAAAGTCAAATGATAAAAGTATTTATTATAATTTAAGAATTGACGAATCTAAAACTTTCATTTTTTTTAAAAACTCTCATATTGGAATAAATACTAAGACTTATGAAAAAGAGTTTGAAATCTTGGATGTTACTGATATTAATGAACGTAACTCTTGGGAAGACCGATTTGAAGATTTAAATGAATTTCTTTCAACTGAAAAAAGGTTGCCATTTTCTAATAATGATTTTTCGGAAGAAGAAAATAAGCTTTACAGATGGCTTAATGTGCAAAAAAGAAAGATCAAATTTAAAGAATTAGATGAACAAAAAGAAAAATTAATTATTGAAGTTTTTGATAAATTCCAACCAACAAATGGTAGAAGACGTTTAAACTCAATTGAAAAGTATAATGAACTATTTGATTTCATTGTAAATGAACGCAGATTACCTAGCATAAATATACAAGGAGAAGAAAAACTTTACAATTTCTTTTACAAACAACGAAAGATGTATAGTAATAATGAACTTGACAATTATGAAAAAAAATGTTTTTTAAAGGTAAATAAAATATTAAATGATCAAAATTTATGAAAATAAAAGAAACCAAAATATATCAAAACGAACGACTTAAAGAGATTTGTTCAAATAAGGGAGTTGATTATAAATCCTTGCAATCTTTACTAAACTCTGTGAAAGCTAAAAAAATAAAACGAGTAAACTATCATCAACAAAAAATTGTTGATACAATTGAAAAAGGGATAAAATGAAATTTTCTAATATAAAAATCAGCAATTTTCGACAATATTACAATACTGTTGATTTTGATTTATTCACTAATGATGAGCGTAACATCGTAGTTATTGGTGGTAAGAACGGGTATGGTAAAACTAATTTTCTACTTTCTATTGTTTGGTGCTTATATGGAGAGAAAATTTCTCAAATAGATGATAATTTCAAAAAAGAAATTCAAAAAGAAAAGAACTATTCTTCATTTATGCAACAGTCAATAAATTGGTCTGCACAAAAAGAAGGAATTGATACTTTTTCGGTTAGCATTCTTGTTGATGAAATTGAATTACCTGATATAACTAAGTTATCTTATACTACAGATAAAATAATAATAAGCAGATCTAGAAATACAGCAAATACAGAAGAGAAATTATCAATTATTGATCCAAAATCAGGTTTGGATGTATTCGATGATGATGACGATAAGTTTAATTTCATTAATGACTACATTATACCTATAGATGCGGCTAAGTTTGTGTTTTTTGATGCTGAAAAAATTGCTGACATTGCCAATCTCTCTATTAAAGAAGAAGGAAGTTTTATAAATGATGCACTGGGTAAAATATTAGGCTTAGATACTTACGAAGCTTTAATTGATGATTTTGAATTTTATATTAATACCTTAAAAAAAGAAGGAGCAAATAAAAATCTTCAAGAGCTAATTATTGATAAAGAAAAAGCTATTGAGCTATCAAACTTAGAAATTGAAAAATCAGAAGAGGAGAATGCTGAGAAACTTAAAGAAATTGATGAATTAAAAAAGCAAATTAGACATTTCGATAATTTAATTTCTCAAAATAGCAAACAAATAAATTCAAATTTCGATAGAGAGAAAGTAATTTCTGAGATACAAGAGTTAAAGATAAAAGAATTAGAACTTACTGAAAAGTTTAGTGAATTAAATGAGATTTTGCCATTAACTATTTTAGCTGGAAAGCTTGAAGAAGTTAAAGAGCATATTTCAATTCAAGAAAATAATGATATTTCTCAAAAAGTATGGAAAGAAAATGCGGAAAAAATAGAAAATTTTATTGAACTACTTTTTAATAAACCACCTGAGCCTGATAATTCAACAATGTCTTTTAAAGACAAAAGTTTCTATTATGAAAAAGCAAAGCGTTTAGGTGGTGAGCTTTATATTTCTGGAGATAAACATCAGGAAGTAGAGTTTGAACACGATTTAAATAATGCGGAAAAGAGTTTGATTTCTAACGCCATTAATTTTGTAAATTCTCAATCAAGCGATTCATTTCAAAGTATTGCAGAGGAATTAAACATTACTACTTTGAGAATGTCTGATTTAATAAAAATATTAAATCAAGCAGATGCTGATTTAGAAGATGATATTATTTTGGAATATTTTGCCGAAAAAGAGACAACTGAATATAGTATAACCTTGAATAATCGAAAAATTGGGGAAAACAATCAACAAATCAACAAATTAAGAAAGGACATAACTCGTTTTAATCAAGAACTGATTAGTCTTAGAAATAAGGTTGATATTAATGCTCAAAACAAATTAAAAATTAAAGAAGCAGAAAAATATATTGATACACTTAATACATTTTTAGAGGAACAAAAAAGTAAACATAAGAATAGCTTAGAAAAAACAATTCTTAACGAATTAAAAGCCTTGATGCATAAACTTGCAAGTGAAGAAAATAATAGCAAATTTATTGAAGATGTCAAGGTTACAATTTTAGCTTCTGGGCAAGGAATGAAAATTACACTACTTGATCAAGATGATACTGAAATTAGAAAGGAAAGTTTATCATCAGGAGAAAAACAGATTTATATTTCTTGTTTAATTAAAGCTATCTTAAATGAATCTGTCCAAACGTTACCCATTTTCATTGACACGCCCTTAGGAAGGCTTGATGAAGAACATAGAGATGGAATTACTAAAAAATATTATCCTACTTTATCAGAACAGGTTGTTCTTTTCTCAACTAATAGTGAGATTACACCTAAAAGATTTAAAGATATTTCAGAAAATATTGCAAAGTCTTATTTGTTAGTTAATGACGGTGTAAATACTAATTTAAAAAACGGCTATTTCCATAATTATGAGAATAACATTAAGTAAAGAAAATGATGAAATCCTATATAATCTTAAGCAATTATATACCTTTAAAAATGAAGGAATCGCTCCTCGTATCGCTTTTGCTTTAAGTTTACAGTCAGGCAAACATTTTAGTTTAGAAAATGAAATTATTCCAAAATCTGATGGTAAGGAATTTAGAGACGATAAAGCTCTTTTTGGCACTATAATAAATGATACTTCTAATGTTGTTATTTTCAAAGCAATATTAGATCAACATTATAATAAGAATACTTTTGAAGATGAATTTATAAAATTATTTAAGCTCCATTTAAATCATGGTCTGAAAATATGGAATGATGATTTAGAAAACGAAGATATTTCTAATGGAAATCACATAAATGTTTTATTAAAGTCTCTTAAAAAAGGTTTAAATTTAAGATCTAATATAACTCATGTCGCTTCAGGCAGAAAAAGATCGAATGTTAAAGAATTCCAAGAGTTGCTATCATTTGAGATTGGAAAATCAGAAAATAATGAATCAGTTATTATTAATATAAACGATTTACGAGAGTTTGATAATAGAAACATTGCAATTGCAGGCATGGCAGGTTCTGGAAAGACTCAACTTATAAAAGATATTCTTTATCAAATTTCTAAAAACTCTAATAACGAATTGAAATTTATATTCTTTGACTATAAAGGAGAAGGAAATCCAGAGCAGTTAAAACCATTTTTAAAAGCTACTAATGCAAAATTCGTAGATATAGTAAATGATGGAGGTGTGCATTTTAATCCTTTTTTATCTATTAATTTAGATGAAAGACAAAGACCTTTTAGCATACGAGCATTTGTAGATACAATTTCTACATTTGTACCAAGAATGGGAGTTGCTCAAGAGAATATTTTGATAACACTAATCAATGATTTACTTGATAGGAAGAATGGTATATATCCAACGATTACAGAATTATTTGAAGATTTAGAAAATTATTACGAGGAAAATACAATTAGACAGGATACCTTATATTCTGTAATAAGAGATTTATCTACAAATATTTTTAATTGTGATCCAAATAATTCAGATGTTTTAAGCCAAAGCTTATATTTGAATTTACCTCCTGCTCTTTCTGATACATTAAGACAGTTGGTGGTATTCCTTTTATTAAGATATTTTAATTCTTATTTCAGTTCTACAAATGACTGTGAGCCTAGAGATTATATATTCCCTGTTCGATATGTAATCGTGATAGATGAAGCCCATATTTATTTAAAAAACAAGAATGCTAGAAAAGCGCTCGAAGATTTATTGAGACTTTTAAGGTCTAAAGGAGTTATTGTGGTGATGCTTTCACAAGGTGTTGAAGATTATAAAACAAAAGATTTTGATTTTGCATCACAAGTTAAATTACCAATTTGCCTGAATGTACAGAACAAAGATTATAAATCTATTAGTAATTTTGTAGGAACTCCTAATAGTAAGTATAAACTCGAATCTGAAATCAAAAAACTAGATTCAGGGAAAGGATTAATAAATATTGGGGAACCTAAAACAATTGAATTAAAACAGTGGTGGAAAACTAAAATAGATGAAAATTTATGATGAGTTTTAGACCTTTTAGTAGTTCTAATATATAAAGATAATCAATTATTATGTTGAAAGTATATCACAACTAGATGATGTGGGCTGAGAATCGTTAGAGATACATGAAAATTTCACAAAAAAAAGGCTGTTTTCACGAGTTGTGAGATGGCCTCTTTTTTTCTATTCATAGCCAAACAATGTAATATAAAATTATTTAAAAAAAAACAGAATGGTAAATCCTCATCCACAAAACTACCCCTGCCCATATCTCTCAAAAAATCAAATAATCCTTTATAGTAGAATTTACGACAATTTAATACCAAAAAAATATAATAAGTGTACGGACATGACCTACTACCTCTAATCAGTACCCCTCCGAAGTTTCTTTTTGGGTGCCCCCCTCCTAACTGTCAAACTTTTTCTCATACAGTTCTTTTGTTGTATGCGGTTTTTGTAGATTTAATTTTATTTTCCACTCAAATATTTTACTGATTATACTCTTAAAACTAGATATTTATTAAATATTTTTTTGACAGTTTTTGTTCTGTTTAAAAATATTTTAAAAACTTTAATTTTATAGTTAAAATCTCTGTCAATTGGCATGAATATTGACTTTATTAATGTGTCAAAGAATTATTTCAAGTTCTTTTTTCCTAGATTGATTCCTAAAATATTATATAAAAAATGCCTAGAGTGCTACGAACACAACTAGGCTATATCAATAAATTTTAACTATTCTAAAATTATCGACATGACAAATTTACAAAATTGTCTTGATTCTTGCAGTATCTATGTAGGAACGTATTCAAAGTACAACAACGGGAGTCTATATGGCAAATGGCTGAACCTTTCTGAATACTCAGACTATGACGAACTACTTACAGCAATGTATGAACTACATTCAGATGAATCTGAACCAGAATTTATGTTTCAGGACTATGAAAACTGTTCTTTCTTTGAGAAGTTAGGATTAATAGGAGAAAGCTATATATCCAATAATATATTTGAAATAGCAGACCAAATAAACGGTTCTGGACACGATTTAGAAATTTTTGAGGCTTACCTTAGTTGTGTTGGAAAAATGGATTTTCAGAGTGTTTATGATGGTGTAATGAACTATTATATGGGCCAATATTTAGATGATGAAACATTTGCACAATATATTTTAGAAGAAAGTATTGCCGAAAGTTTACCAAACTATATCTATATTGATTGGGAAGCTACAGCAAGAAATTTAATGTATGATTATTTTGACAGTAATGGGCATTATTTCCGTAACTAAAATACAATCAGATTCAAATAGATTCAATGAAATTCACTCCAAGCATATTTTATCAAAAGTATGACTAAAAAGGTGACCAAACGTCAAAAAGTGACCAAAAATAAAATGCAACTTGCTGTAATTTAGCGAGTTGCATTTATTGAGTGGTAGACCCACAGGGATTCGAACCCCAGATGACTGAACCAAAATCAGTAGTGTTACCGCTACACCATGGGTCTGTTTCTATGCCGCGAAATTATAGAAATTATTTTAAATATGAAAATCTAAATTAAAGATTAATTAACATAAAAGAAGCTTGAATTGCTTTACTTATTGATATCCAAATAATTATTTTTCAAGAAAAATTAAAAAAAATCTGCTTCTACCCATAAACAGTAGATTTGTGGATATTATCTGTTCGATTTGAAGAGCAGGGGTTACATTAATTTATCCGAATAATAATAACTTCCCGCTTCCATTCTAAAAAGATCCGTTAAATAATAAAATCTTATCTTTGCAAAAAATTGGGCTCCAAAAGTTGGAGTAACCCATTAATAACATATCCTTGAGCAAAGTAAAAGGATTATTAAACATTTTTTATGTCAAATATTGTCGCAATCGTTGGACGTCCCAACGTAGGAAAATCCACGCTTTTTAATCGTTTATTAGAAAGAAGAGAAGCAATTGTAGATTCTACAGCGGGTGTTACCAGGGACCGTCACTACGGAAAATCAGACTGGAACGGAGTAGACTTTACGGTAATTGATACCGGAGGTTATGATGTAGGTACAGATGATATCTTTGAAGAAGAAATCCGTAAGCAGGTACAATTAGCGGTGGATGAAGCCACTTCTATTATCTTTATGATGAACGTAGAAGAAGGACTTACTGACACAGACTACGAAATCTACAGACTTCTTAGAAGATCCAACAAACCTATTTATATTGTTATCAATAAAGTAGATTCTGCAAAGGAAGAACTTCCTGCAACAGAATTCTATCAGCTGGGAATAGATAAATATTATACACTTTCTTCTGCTACAGGTTCAGGAACAGGGGATTTATTAGATGATATCGTTAAAGATTTCCCTACTACAGAATACAAAGATCCGTTTGAAGGATTGCCTAAAATCACCATTGCAGGCCGTCCAAACGTAGGAAAATCTACGATGACCAATGCTTTATTGGATGTTGAAAGAAATATCGTAACAGATATTGCTGGAACTACAAGAGACAGTATCCAGACTTTATATAACAAATTCGGACATGAGTTTGTATTGGTAGATACTGCAGGGATGAGAAGAAAGTCTAAGGTAAACGAAGATCTTGAATTCTACTCTGTAATGAGATCGATCCGTTCTATCGAATATTCTGACGTCGTGATCATCATGGTAGATGCTACGCAGGGATGGGAATCTCAGGATATGAACATCTTCGGATTGGCTCAGAAAAACAGAAAAGGAATTGTAATCCTTGTGAATAAGTGGGATTTGATCGAGGATAAGCAGACCAATACAATGCGTGATTTTGAAAAATCAATCAAAGATAAAATTGGTCAGTTCCAGGATATTCCAATCTTATTCGTTTCAGCTTTAACGAAGCAGAGAATCTTAAAAGCTGTAGAAGTAGCTATGGAGGTTTATGAAGACCGTAAGAAGAAAATTAAAACTTCAAAACTGAATGAAGTAATGCTTCCGATCTTCGAACAGACACCACCACCGGCATTGAAAGGAAAATATATCAAAATCAAATATTGTGTACAGCTTCCTACGCCTTCACCACAGTTTGTATTCTTCTGTAACCTTCCGCAGTATGTGAAAGAACCATATAAGAGATTTACTGAAAATCAGTTGAGAAAACAATTCGGGTTTACCGGAGTTCCGATTGAAGTGTATTTCAGACAAAAATAATAAGAACAATTGTTCATCAAAAACCCTCCGGCAAGCGAAGCTTGCCGGAGGGTTTTATTTCATCAGAACAGACTTTCTCCTTAAGCCCAATCTTTCAATTCGTTTTTTAGTTGTAATTTTGCAGCAATTAATATCAATTAACTGAAATTAAAATTAAATTTTCATGCTTACTATTTTATCGCAACAATTTTCTCTTGTCAACGAATGGATTAACGAACTTAGAAACGTTACGATCCAGCATGACCGAATGAGATTCAGAAGGAATATGGAAAGAATCGGGGAGATTGCCGCTTTTGAAATAAGTAAAGGTCTGGAGTACAGGGAAGTAGAAATTCAAACTCCTTTAGATACAATAAAAAGCAGGGAAATTGCTGTACAACCGGTTATTACAACTATTTTAAGAGCCGGAGTTCCGTTATTCGAGGGTATTCTGAACTATCTGGACAGGGCAGACTGCGGTTTTGTAGCTGCTTACCGAAAACATGATGCCAACGATTATTTCTCAATCAAACAGGATTATCTTACCTGTCCAAGCATTGAAGGAAGACCGCTAATCGTAGCAGATCCCATGCTGGCAACAGGAGCATCTCTCATTGAAGCTATCAAAGATTTGCTGACCAACGGAAACCCAACACAGCTTCATATTGTTGCAGCCATTGCATCGAAACAAGGAGTTGAAACTATCCGGAATGCATATCCTGAAGCTCACATCTGGGTAGGAGCTATTGATGAACATTTAACTTCAAAAGGGTATATCACACCAGGATTGGGAGATGCCGGAGATTTGAGCTACGGAGAAAAACTTCAGCGATAAATTAAGAAAGATTCCAGAAATCTTTTATTAAATTCAATAATAAATTGGGTCGTACTTTATCCATAGGATGCTTGGTGTCCGGGAGTACGGCCAATTTTGCATTAGGAAGGCTTCTGTAAACCCTCGCACTCTCTTCCAGAGTTACCATATTATCTTTATCACCTACCATGATTTGAACCGGAGTGGTAATCGTGGCAAAATTATTTTCCAGCGGAGGATTTTTACCTAAATCAATCATCAGATCAGCAATAGCTGGAAGAAGCTGTTTCCATTTTGTTCCGTGCTGAGATTCTAAATGCTGAGCATACTGGGGAATTTTTTCAAGAATCACATCCGGATTAAGCATCTTGCTTTCTTTTATGGCCTCTTCCTCAGTCCAGTCAAATTTTGTCCCCAGTGTTATAACAGAATTTACATTGTCAGGGTTTTCCATGGCGTAGCAAAGCGCAACATAACCTCCCATGCTGTGTCCGAAAACAGATACATCTGTCAGATTATTCATTGTACAATACTCAGATAATTCCTCAACATACTTCTTAATAGTAAGGCCGCCTTCAGGAAGTTCCTGGTCTCCATGTCCCGAAAAAAGGGGAGTATGAACTGTAAAATAGGATGACAGAACATTCAGATAAGGCTTAAAAATGTCGCTGTGGCCTAAAGCTCCGTGCAGTAAAATCAGATTGGGCATTGTTGTATAGTTTCCTGAAAATTAGGAAAAAGAATTGAATGGTGAAAATGAAGGTAAGAGCGGGAGAGAGTTTGAGAGTCTAAGAGTAAGAGTGTAGGAGAGTTTGAAGGTTTTAAATTTTGACAATATTTTTGAGAATAACCCACCCGCCATCTCGAAACAAATCCCTCGTCTTCTAAACTGCACCCCACACCTCGAAACTCGTATCCCGAATTCCATATCAAACATCCACTGCCATCACCAGTACACTCACTCTGTTATTTCCGGCATTTAAAATTTCCCAAGCAATCGATGAAACAGTATTTCCTGTGGTAAAAACATCGTCGATCAAAAGAATATGCTTTCCCGTAACAGCTTGTGTGACGGAGAATGTATTAGAAGACTCCAATCTATGTTTTTTATCTTTTAAAGCCTGTGCTTTTGAATAATGATTTCTTTTGATTAATCTGTGATCGAAAGGAATGTTGTAAAATGCAGATAAGGTTTCAGTGAACAAATGGAGTTGATTATATCCGCGCTCTTTCAGTTTCCTGGGATGAAGAGGAACACTTGCCAGTAAGTCAGGTTTTTCATTCTTGAAATCCAGACGTTCTGTTGTCCAGCCTGCGAGAATCTTACCGACTTTTTCCCTGCTTCTGTATTTTAGATCGTGAATAATCTTACGGCTTAAGCCTTCCTCTTCAAACTGTATCAGTGCAAAAGTGTTCTCTACAGGGAAAAATAAATTACATTTTTCTTTGATTGGATTATTTTCGAAATAATCATAATGGGTAAAGTGAATCTGATTAAAGCAAAGGCCACAAACCAAAAGTTCAGGATCAATGATTTTGTTGCAGTGAATGCAACGATTCGGAAACAATAAATCTAATATCATGAATGTGTTTTTACTAAGATAGAAAATAATTGTCAGATTTTGCTTTGCAAAGCCAATCGTGAATTATTAACGCTACTGTTCACAAAGTTTGTTATTTCGTATTGTTCGCAAGATCATTTCATTTAGCAAGGGAAAAACCTTTTTGTTGCTGAGTGTATGTCTTCGCGAGCAAATATTCTAAAATTATAATAGAAAACTTTGTGAACTCAGCGTTTAGATAAATATAGTTACATGTAAATTTCAGCAGCAAGTTGATTATTAATAAACCCGAATCTCGCATCCCGAATAAAAATTCACAAGCGAAGCGCATTGACGATTCACTATTCATATACTAATTCTCAAATCTCTTCCTGATCTTCTCCACAGAGCTCTTCATACTCAGATTAAAATGTTCCTTTTCCAGTCTTACCGGTGGAGCTTGTCTTACTTCACAGTCAGGAATACTGCAGGATTCACAGGTAACTCCTACGTTGATAGTTTTTAAAGAAGGAGACTTGATAAAACCTATTTTTTTAATCGTTTGAGAATTCAGTAAAATCCCCAGACAATAACTTCTGTTACTTCCATCTGAGAAAGGATTTTTCTGTGAGGTAGAAATCACCAGATAGCTTATTCCCTGGTCTTTGTAATGAGAAATCTGAGCATCTGTCTGTGTTTCATTTTCTTTTAAATCATCGAGATTTTTCACAGCAATCCATCTTCTGCAATAATGTTCATTGGTAGCATTGGCGTGAGGCGCCTGTTGATGATTAAGATGCAGCTCCTTTAAAATCTGAATTTTATCCGAATTTTTCTTTTTGACCAGACATAAATAAAAAAGATCCCTGATCCCCATCTCAGCCGAAAGAATATTCGTAAGGCGGTAATAAAAGGTTTCCGGTGAACGGGTGAAGCTATTGATCAGGCTTTCGAAATTTTTGGGCTCCCAGGTATTTTGCTGAAAAAATTCCGAAGTCTTTTCAATAACCGGTTCTTTTGAAATAAGCAAAGCGCCAGCGAAATAAGAAGCATAAAAATTATTCAGTATTTCTTCAAAACTTCCAAAGTCCAGCCATGAATACGTATTGGGACGATTTTTTAATTCCAGTACATTGAAACCGATTTCTTTGGCAAGGATGAACGTTTTCTGATCCTTTTCCAGTTTTTGATTCAGAAGCAAAAGTTTTTTCTCTGGAATGAAAAGAGAACGAAGATTATCCAGGGTTCCATATTTTTCAAAATCTTCAGACTGAATAGTGTAGCTGAATTTTTCTCCAAGAATTTTCTCCAGAATATCAGACTTTAAGCTTTTCCCGATTTTTAAGTGATTTTCCTGGGTAAACAGCCTTACTTTTTCTTCAATTTCCGGAAAATAGTTATCATACAATTCCTGAAAAGACCTTAATACCGCAAAATAGAACCTTTCCTTTCCCAGATTATAATTCTGAGAAATTTCAATAAGAGCATTGATAAAAGCGGTTACTTTTTTAGGAGCATCACTGATAATACTGATAAGGTTGTTTTTATTGATCCCGAACAGTTCCAGAGGAACTTCTTTGAAGAAATCAGACTGAAGAATTTCGTTGAAAGGAGCAAGGCTTTTATCCAGCTTGGTAGAAACCAGATCATCGAAAGTACAGTTTAGTGCTTCAGAAAGCTGGATAATTTTATCGTGCTTGGGATATTTTTTTCCATTCTCAATTTCGTTGAGGTAAGATTTTGATAATCCTGTCTTTACAGCAAGGTCCTGCAGAGACCAGTTTTTCTTTTGTCTCTGCTGTTTCAGTTTTAGTCCGAAAACTGTTTTGATAAAGTCACTTTCTGAATTCATTACTCAAATATAAATAATTAGATGCGATTATTCGCATAATAATTTTTAAATAAAATTAGCGAACGTTCGCTGTTTGTGAAAATTTTTATTTATGTTTGTAACATCAAATCACAAAATCAATAAGTTATGGAAACAAAGACTCAGTTAGAAATAAAGTCGCAGAAGCAGTTTGAGGATATATTTACTCCTGATTTGGCAGATTTTCTGATTTCGCTTCATCAGAACTTCAATCATAAAAGACTTGAACTTTTAGAAGAAAGAAAAAATACTCAGCATCATTTTGATCAGGGAAACCTTCTGGAGTTCTTAAAAGAAACTGAAGACATACGGAACGGGAATTGGGTATGTGCTCCGCTTCCTGACGATATGTTGGATCGAAGAGTAGAAATTACCGGCCCGGTTGACCGCAAGATGATTATCAATGCCCTGAATTCCGGAGCTTCTACATTTATGGCTGATTTTGAAGACAGCAGCTCGCCGGTGTGGGAAAACTGTATCCAGGGACAGATCAATCTTTCTGATGCCATTAACCGAAAGATTGATTTGGTCAACGAAAAGGGAAAGGCATATACCCTTAATGAAAAAACAGCCGTTTTACAGGTTCGTCCAAGGGGGCTTCATCTTCCTGAGAAACATATTGAAATTAATGGAGAAAAAGCTTCCGGATCGCTGACCGATTTTGGAATGTACTTTTTCAGAAATGCAAAACAGCTTCTGGAAAACGGAAGTGGTCCTTATTTCTATCTTCCGAAATTAGAGCACTATAAAGAAGCCCGATGGTGGAATGAGGTTTTTGTTTTTGCACAAAACTACCTGGGAATTCCGGAGGGAACTATCAAAGCCACTGTTTTAATAGAAACAATTACCGCATCATTTCAGATTGATGAAATTTTATTTGAATTAAAAGAACACAGCGCAGGATTGAATTGTGGGAGATGGGATTATATTTTCTCTTACATTAAAAAATTCAGAAACCTTCCCGAATTTATCGTTCCGGACAGAGATCAGGTAACCATGACTTCTCCCTTTATGAGTGCTTATTCAAAAAGAGTGATCGAAATCTGCCATAAAAGAAATGTACATGCTATTGGAGGAATGGCAGCCCAAATTCCGGTAAAAGACGATGACGAAGCCAATACAAAGGCTTTTGAAAAAGTGAAAAGTGACAAAGAAAGAGAAGTGAAAAATGGTCATGACGGAACGTGGGTAGCACATCCGGCATTGGTAGCGGTGGCAAAAGAAATTTTTGACGAGCATATGCCTTCCAGAAATCAGATCGATAAAAAATTTGAATATCATATAACAGAAAGCGAGCTGCTGGAAATCCCCAAAGGTGATATTACCGAAAAAGGAGTCCGGAAAAATATCAATGTAGGAATTCTTTATCTGGAAAGCTGGCTGATGGGAACTGGCGCTGCCGCCATTTATAACCTGATGGAAGATGCTGCAACTGCCGAGATTTCAAGGACACAAATCTGGCAATGGCTGAAAAATGAAGCGGTTCTGAGCGATGACAGAACATTAACCCGAAGCATGGTATTGCAGTGGGAAAAAGAAGAAATGGATAATATTGAAAAGTATGTAGGAGAAGCCCGTTTCCAACATGGAAAATTTAACCTTGCCAAAGAACTTTTCAATGAATTGATTTTCTGTGAAAAATTTGAAGAATTTCTGACCCTTAAAGCATATCCTTTTATTTAGTTAGAAAGTGGGAGAGTACAAGTATCTGAAAGTTTGACAATCATATCTCAAACCCTGAACCTCGTACCCCGAATCCCGAATCTCGAAACCCAAAATCTAATCAAACAAAATCCAAATATTATGAAAACAAGACAAGAACAACTCCAGGCTCTGGAACAAGATTGGTTGACAAATCCACGTTGGAACGGTGTAAAAAGGCCTTATACAGCAGAAGAAGTTTTAAAACTTCGTGGTTCTTATACCATAGATTATACTATTGCTACAGAAATGTCCAAAAAATTCTGGGATAAATTGAATACTCAGGATTATGTGGCAGGATTGGGTGCATTAACGGGTAATCAGGCGGTGCAGGAAGTGGATGCCGGGCTGGAAGCAATTTATCTTTCAGGATGGCAGGTAGCTGCAGATGCCAATTTATCGGGAGAAATGTATCCGGATCAGTCATTGTATCCAGCCAATTCAGTGCCTTCTGTGGTAAAGAAAATTAATAATGCTTTATTGAGAGCAGATCAGGTACAATCGGTAAGCGGAACAGGAAATAAAGAATATCTTGTACCTATCATTGCCGACGCTGAAGCTGGTTTTGGAGGCAATCTGAATGCTTTTGAACTGATGAAACAAATGATCGAAGCAGGAGCTGCTGCCGTACATTTTGAAGATCAGCTTTCTTCTGCAAAAAAATGCGGACACTTAGGAGGAAAAGTATTAGTGCCTACCCAGGAAGCAGTGAATAAACTGATTGCAGCACGTCTGGCTGCCGACGTATTAGGTGTTCCGAGTCTTATTATTGCAAGAACAGATGCAGATGCCGCAGATTTACTGACTTCTGATATTGATGACAGGGATAAAAAATTCGTCACAGGAGAAAGAACTTCCGAAGGATTTTACGTGGTGAGAAACGGAGTAGAACAGGGAATCGATAGAGGTTTGTCATATGCGCCATACGCAGATCTGATCTGGATGGAAACTTCCAATCCCGATCTGGAGCAGGCCAGAAAATTTGCAGAAGGAATTCATGCGAAATTTCCAGGGAAAATGCTTGCTTACAATTGTTCACCTTCATTCAACTGGGCCGCAAGACTGAGTGTAGAAGAAATGTCTACTTTCCGTGAAGAGCTGGCTAAAATGGGATACAAATTCCAGTTTATTACCCTTGCAGGATTCCACGCCCTGAACACCGCCATGTTTGAATTGGCTTTAGCTTATAAAGAAAGAGGAATGGCCGGATATTCGGAGCTTCAGGAGCGTGAGTTTGCATTACAGCAGAAAGGATTCCGGGCAGTGAAACATCAGTCTTTTGTAGGAACCGGATATTTTGATGAAATACAGAATATTGTTACCAGCGGCGCTTCAGCTACTGTAGCCATGAAAGATTCTACAGAAACGGCACAATTCCATTAGTCATTTTTTTCCATATTTTTTGATGTTAAACCTTCTCGTCTGTGGGAAGGTTTTTCTTTTGTTTAAAGGGGGTTGAACCTTTTTTTACCGTATTGATATCTCAAAATAATAAAGAAATAAATACTACATGATAAGTAATTGAAATTTGAATTATATTTGGGGCTGAAAAAATATTATTAAAAATGAATTTAATTAAAGTACTTTTTATTACATTAGGATTAACGCTTACTGCAAATGCTGCAAATGCTCAACAGAAGGTTGGAAGTGTAAACACAGAGGATATTTTTGCAAGTTTATCTGAAGTAACTACTATAGGAACTACTATTGATAACCTGACTAAAGCTAAGCAGGCTGAAATTGAAAAAATGATCGGTGATTATCAGACTAAACTGAAAGCAGCACAGGCTAAAGAAAAGACTCTTAGTGAAGCCAACAAAGAAGCTGTGACTAAAGAACTGATGGCAGCACAAACAGAATTGCAGACTTTAGGTAAAAAAATAGAAGATTCAAGAGCACAGGCTGCTAAAGATATTTCAGCTAAGCAAAGTGAATTGTACACTCCTTTACAGCAAAAGGTAAAGAGTGTTATTTCTGCTGTTGCTAAAGAAAAAGGATTGAATTTTATATTTGATACATCATTCCATGAATCAAACAATTTGGTTTACACGGATGGAAGTGAAGATATCACAGCTCTTGTAAAAACAAAATTAGGAGCTACAGCAACACCTGCCAAACCAGCGGGAAAATCTAAATAGAAATTTCAATATACCGGATATTAAAACGGAATCAGAGTTTATGATTCCGTTTTTTTATGCGTAAAAGTGAGTGATGGGAAGAAGAAAGTTTTATTTTAAAATGATACATTTGGGTAAACTTTCAGGAGAATGAATTTAATGTACGAAAAACAGATCAAAGTAACAGAAGATCATATTGATCAGAACAACCATGTAAATAATGTACAGTACGTGCATTGGGTGGAAGAAGTAGCCGCAGAACACTGGGATGTTTTGAAACATAAAACAGAATATGTAAATGATGCCTGGATGCTTCTGGATCATCATATTCAATACAAAAAACAGGTTTATCTGGGTGATGTCATTACGGTGAGAACTTATCCGCTTACTCCTGAAGGAGCCAAACAGCCAAGAAAAGTTGAATTCTATTGCAATGATGAACTTGTGGTAAATTCAAGTACACTCTGGATTTTGTTTGATCCCGGAACCAAGAAGATCAAACGTTTGGAAAACGACTGGCTGGAGAAGTTTTTTTAGCATACCATTAAATCAAAAACTAAATACACATGAAGCTCTTATATTCACTGGCATTACTGTTGGTAAGCATGGCAGGTTATGGTCAGGAAACCCCTTACTGGTTTACAGACGATATCAGAAAAAAGGTAGCAGACTCTACCCAAAGTCAATCCTGGAGAAGTCAGATGGCGGCAACATATTATTCCATAAGCGGACAATACAAACCGGCATTGGAAAGTTGGGATATAACTTTTGGAAGAGTAAAAAAGCTGAGCACAGCAGATAGTTTGAGGTTTTCAAAATTAATCCCTGTTAATGCAAAAGAGTATATCTTAGACAAAGCAGGTAATGAACAGATTGTCATCCTGAATGAAGCTCATCATAACGCCAGTCACAGAACTTTTGCTTCTTCTTTACTTCAGGGATTGTATGACAAAGGCTACAGATATTTGGGAGTCGAAACATTAGCGAATGATTCTTTAAATACTACAAAATTTGCCGCCCTCAACAGCGGTTATTATTCCAAAGAACCTGAATTCGGAAATTTTATCTATCATGCTTTGAAAATTGGGTTTACCCTTTTTCCATACGAAGCTGAAGGAAATAATAAAGAAAGAGAAATTGGAGAAGCAAAAAATATCTTTGATTTTATGCAGAAAAATAAAGAGGGAAAATATCTCATTTATTGTGGTTACCAGCATGCATACGAAGGTGTTCATAAATCCTGGGAAAAAACAATGGCAGGAAGGCTTTCAGACCTTACGGGGATCAATCCTTTTACCATTGACCAGACTCAGTTTTCAGAAAAAAGTAGTCTGAAATTTAATGAACCCCTTTTAAGACTGGTGAAAAATACAGTGCCCGTTGTTTTAAAAGATGGAAATCAGGAAATATACAATGGGGAAGACAAGGAGTTATATACCGATATTAAAATCATTCATCCCGTTACAAAATACATCAAAGGCAGACCGGATTGGATGTTGATAGAAAACCGAAAGTTTTACAAGATTCCAGCTTCTAAAGTTTCAATATATCCGGCCTTGGTTTTAGCATACAGAAAAGGAGAGTTTGAAAAACAGGGGATTCCTGCTGATATTATTGAAGTCAATACTTCTAAAGACCATCATTTTTTAATCCTGGATAAAGGGAAGTATGAAATTGTTGTAAAAGACAAAGAGCAAAAAATCACGAACAGATTTGAAAAAACGGTGAAATAATGTTTGAAACAGCTTGATAGAAAAATAAGGTAATGAAAAGTAAGTTAAGAAAAATAACCATCAATGCTGTAGAATATTTGTATTCAGTTTCCAATCAATATCATTCCGAAACGAAGACTAATACTTTGACTGTAAAAGTATTTTTAAACGGACAAAAGCAAACTCCTTTAATTATCAAATCTTTGACTGTTGATGATTATGTGATGGGACAGCCTTTACAATCAGGTGTGAAGCTGGTGAATAAAATGACAGGTTCAGAAGATGAGGTAAATCTTAATAGGCCAAAGTATATCAGGCAGTTCATTGTATTGGGATTAAAAAAAGGATGGTCAGGATTCAATTCAATGGAAATACAAAACGGATTGGATTATTTGAATGAATTAGGCTTTGAAACAGATCAATTAAAACCAGAAAATAATAGATAATTTTTTCTATTAATGTAATACAATAAGGCTCACAGCTGTTTTTAATAAGGAAACATTAAACAAACCTCCCCATGAAACCATCTATCTTAACACTAGTATTATCAGGTTTTTTCTTTACAGCATACAGTCAGACCGCAGAACAATCAAAAGCAATTGATCAATATATTAAAAAGGTTATTCAAATCAATGAGATACCGGGAATGGCTGTAGGAATTGTAACCAACAATAAAGTAACTTTTCAGAAATATTACGGAACAGAAACGTTGGAAAGTGATAAAAAGATAGATCAAAATTCCATGTTCAGGGTGTATTCCACAACAAAACTGATGTCCAATATTGGGATTTTTCAGCTTATTGAGAAGGGGAAAGTATCTCTGGAAGATGAAATTTCAAAATATATTGACAATATACCGGCAGAATGGCAGAATGTTAAGGTGAAAAATCTTTTGTCTCATTCTTCAGGGTTGCCTAACTGGATTAATTTCAGTGATATTGCAACAGATACACCCAACGCTGAGGTTATCAACCGCCTGTCAAAAGAAAAAATGGAATTTGAAACCGGAAGTGATTACAGGTACAATCAGACCAACTACATGCTGATTGCGATGATCATTGAAAAAATAACAGGAGAGAAATTTGAAGATTATATCCTGAAAAATCAGTTTTCAGATTCTAAAAATCAGGTAGTTTTTTCATCCAATTCCATTGAGAAAATTCCTAACAGAATTGTAAAATATATCTACAATAAAAATACACACCAATATGAAAAATCTACATTTGTAGAAGGGAGAAGAGCGCATTCAGCGAATGGTTTGGCGATTGCTTTACCCGCGTTTTTACAGTGGAGCATTCATTTGAGTAAAAATGATTTTCTAAAACCTGCCACTCAGGCATTGATGTGGAAGCCATTTGAATACAAAAATAAAGAAATTACCTTCGCTCATGGTTGGGATATGGACCTATTTAATACAATAAAATCCTATAATTTCTCAGGAGGAAATGTAAGTGCTTACAGGATTTTCCCGGATCAGAATATGGCAATTGTAGTGATGTACAACGGATATAAAGAATTTCCGGTTTTTTACCCTATGATCAATCAGATTGCAGGTATGATGGATAAACGTTTGCTCGATCCGTATATGGTGGCAGAAGAATATACAAAGTCTGAACCTATTGTTCATCCCACACTTAAAAAAGAAAACTATGGCTACCGGACTGAAAAGGATAGTATCATTTTTTCTTACCCATTTCCGGAGAATCAAAGTGTAGAATATATCAAAAATATGTCAGTTACCGGCTCTTTTAATAACTGGAATCTTGATGACCAGAAATATTATATGAGCCTGAAAAAGAACAATACTTTTGAACTGGTACTGCCAAAATCTCACTTCGAAAAAGGAAAAACCTATCAGTTCAAATTTGTCATGAATAAAAAAGGCTGGCTTTCTGTACCTTACAAAGCAATGAATGTGGATGGAACCAGAGATAATAATCTGACTTTAAAAATGGATTAAAAAGAATATTTTAAAATCGTTGTAATAGAAACAGTCTTTTCTGTATTAAGCTGTTTTATCCTATCTTTGTACTATGATACGTATTACAAAAATTTTTACATTCGAAACGGCTCACGTGCTTTACAACTACGATGGGAAGTGTAAAAATATGCATGGACATTCCTATAAGCTGTTTGTAACAGTGAAAGGAAAACCGATTAATGATATTGAAAATCCTAAAAATGGAATGGTGGTAGATTTCGGAGATATCAAAAGTATCGTAAAATCTGAGATCGTAGACGTTTGGGACCATGCGGTTCTTGTTAATGCACTGTCTCCACACAAAGAACTGGGAGATGACCTTGAGCAGAAAGGACATAAAGTAATCTACTGCAGCTTCCAGCCAACCTGTGAAAACATGTTGTATGCCATTGCTGCTAAAATCAAATCGAGACTTCCCGAAGGAATTTCTTTAGCCTATCTTAAACTTCATGAGACAGAAAACTCTTATGGAGAATGGTTTGCAGAAGATAATCAATAATTTTTCACAAAACTCAGAAGGTGTTAAAAACAACAATTAATTTAGAACCTGGAAAAAAAGTGTATTTCGCTTCGGATCAGCATTTTGGTGCCCCTACACCAAAGGAAAGCAAGGTGCGCGAAGAGAGATTTATACGCTGGATGGATCAGATCAAGGAAGATGCTCAGGTTTTGTTTTTAATGGGTGATCTTTTTGACTTCTGGCATGAATGGAAGCACGTCATTCCCAAAGGATATGTTCGGGTACTTGGAAAAATTGCGGAACTGAAAGACAGAGGAATTCATATTTATTTCTTTGTCGGGAATCATGATCTCTGGATGAAGGATTATCTGGAAGAAGAGATTGGTTGTACCGTATTCTATCAGAAACAATATTTTGAAATGGGAGGGAAGCAGTTTCTGCTGGCTCATGGAGATGGACTGGGACCTGGTGACAAAGGATATAAAAGAATGAAGAAATTATTCACAAATCCTGTGGCACAATGGTTTTTCAAATGGCTTCATCCCGATATTGCGATGAAAATTGCATTATACATGTCCCAAAAAAATAAAATGATCTCCGGAGAAGAAGACAAAGCTTTTCTGGGAGAAGATAAAGAATTTCTGATTATTTATTCCAAGGAAAAACTGAAAACCCAGAAGATTGACTACTTTATCTATGGACACAGACACCTGCCAATGGTACTGGATCTGGAACAGAATGCAAAATATATCAACCTTGGAGACTGGATTTCCTATTTCACATATGGGGTTTTTGAAAAAGATTTTGAACTGAAGACTTTTGAAAAATAAAGCAAAAAAAAATTACCCCTAAAAAGAGGTAACTTTCGAACGGGTGGAAAAACCCACTCTTGTTTTTAATCCATATTCCAAGTAACTCATTGCAAGAAGTCTACCAAAATTGGTTTTATACATTAAAAAAATTACTAAAAAAATATTCTATCTCTGTAATTGCCCTGTAGCCGGGGATTAAGAAACTCAAAAAATTATGGAACTGAAAAATATATTCAACATACAGACTGAACAGGATTTCCTGAATGCCGCATTGAAAACATTTCGTTATCAATATGAAAATGTTGAAATATACCGGAAATTTGTTGATTTTCTGAAGGTTAATCCCGATGAGGTCGATCGTCTGGTGAAAATTCCGTTTCTTCCTATTGAAATGTTTAAAAACCATCAGATTCTGGATAAAAATGTTGCTGCAGATCTTTTCTTTCAAAGTTCAGGAACAACACAGATGAACCTTTCCAGGCATTTCATCGCAGATACTGAGCTGTATGAAGAGAGTATCTATAAAAGTTTTGAACAATTTATCGGAAAGCCGGAAGATTTTATTTTTCTGGGATTACTTCCAAGCTATCTTGAAAGACAAAATTCATCACTTATTTATATGGTAGATTATCTGATGAAGAAGTCTGCAAAACCGGAAAACGGATATTTTCTTTATAATCATGCCGAACTTTTTGAATTGTTAAATACATTACATGGCAAAAAAGTTATCCTTTTCGGAGTTTCCTTTGCCTTATTAGACTTTCTTGATTACTGTCATTCTGAGCAAAGCGAAAAATCTCTGAACTTTCCTGAAAATTTAATCGTAATTGAAACCGGTGGTATGAAAGGGCGAAAGGAAGAAATGACCAAGGATGAATTGTTGGAAATTTTACAGAAAGGACTTAAAACGGACAGAATATATTCAGAATATTCAATGACTGAGTTACTTTCACAGGCTTATTCCCTTGGAAATAATGAATATGAGTGTCCCAACTGGATGAGAATAATGGTTCGGAATGCAGAAGATCCTTTGGCTTACGAAAAAGAAGGCCGTACAGGAGCTATTAATATCATTGATCTTGCCAATACCCATTCCTGCGCATTTATTGCAACACAGGATCTAGGAAAAATTGTAGGTGATAAATTTCAGGTGCTGGGAAGAATAGATCATTCCGATATCAGAGGCTGCAGCCTGCTGGTGAGTTGATGATTTAAACCGAAGAAAACAATGGTGAATGATCAATTCGCTTCGCTTGTCAATTTTTGTATAATCACAATAAATAAAATAGCTTGCGACTTTTGCTGAGTAAAACGCCTTTACGAGCCTTTAAACACTTGGCTATTAAAAACTTTGCGGGCATTGCGTTTTATTAAATATTTTTACCATCATAAAAAAATGATCAAGATAGAAGAACTTATACATGCCTATATTCATTCACACTGCGATTTTGAAAAAGAAATTGTACTGACTAACTATTTTCAGGCTGATTGGGAAGCGGACATTCTGATCATTGATTCAGAAGGTGGAAGTCACGAAATTGAGATCAAGCTTTCGAAAAGTGATTTTAAAAATGATTTCAAAAAATCATACCTGAATAAAGACACCGGAGAAAAATTTCTGAAACACGATAAAATTTCCTGTGGGGATTATATGTGTAATTCTTTCAGTTTTCTGCTCCCAATGGGAATGGTAGATGCTGCTTTAATTCCGGAACATTGCGGAATCATCGAGTTTTATCACAATGCAGATACCTGGGATACCGAATTTTATCTGATTCGCCAGCCTAAAAAGCTGCATGAAGATTCTTACTGGAAATTGAATGATAAAGATTTTTTTATCAGGAAGATGGCTTTGAACCTTCTTCAGCGTAAAATGGAAATCAAAGGGAAACATGAAGAACTGATCTTTAAAAATCCTTTTGATATCAAAAAACTGAAATAAGATTAAAAAAATTCTTTATTAACGCAAAGTTTAATTTCTTATTGATCTGTCTTAAGGATGCAAAGAAGGAATCATTTCATTGATTTTTATTAAGCAGTTGTAAAACTTATCACTTCATCAACGACGTAGTTGTAACCACTTTGCTCTCTCTTTAATAAAAAGTTTCTCTTATAAAATCTTTGCGTTTACAAAAAATCAAGAACCAAAAAATAAAAAAATCCTGCCGCCTGACAGGATTTTATCATTGAATGTTATTATAAAATTAATCTGCAATTTCAGCAGTATCTCTCTGAAGTAAGAACTTGTAGATCAATCCTCCTACAACTCCCCCTAAAATAGGAGCTACCCAGAACAACCAAAGTTGTGACATTGCAATTCCTCCCATAAAGACTGCCTGAGAAAGTGATCTTGCAGGGTTTACAGAAGTATTCGTAATCGGGATAGAGATCAGGTGGATCAAAGTAAGCGCAAGACCGATGGCAAGACCGGCAAACTTACCGTTAGCCCACTTATCTGTGGCTCCCATGATTACAATAAGGAAAAATGCAGTTAATAAAAACTCAGCAAGAAATGCTGCGCCCATACTGAAAGCTTTTCCATTGTAAACGGCTTCACCGTAAAAGTTCGTGGCAAAATCTCCGGGTTTTGAGAATTCTACCGCTCCGGCTCCGTTAAGGATCGTATACAGACATCCTGCTGCTACAATCGCTCCCAGACATTGGGCTACAATGTAAGGGATAAGGTCTTTTGCAGGAAATCTTCCTCCCGCTAAAAGTCCAAAAGAAACTGCCGGGTTAAAGTGCCCTCCTGAGATATGACCTACAGCGTAAGCCATGGTAAGAACAGTAAGACCGAAGGCTAAAGCAACGCCTAACAGTCCGATGCCGATGTCTGGAACACCCGCTGCGAAAACAGCGCTTCCACATCCTCCGAAAACAAGCCAAAATGTGCCGAAAAATTCAGCGAAAAGTTTTTTTATCATGTTGTTTATTGTTTAAAGTATCTCAAATGTAAAATTTAAATCTTAAAGTAAAAAGTTAAAACTGAAAAAATATTTCGAAAAAGAGTGAACAAAAATTGTAAAATCTGTAATTTGGTGTAAAGTTTGTTTGGGATTTATTCAGAGAGTATTATAGTCGGTTTTGAAAGATATAACATAAATGTTTTATCTTTCATTTGTAATTTAAAAGGACGGTGAATGAGAAAGTTTTTTTGTGTGGTCTTTGTACCTTTTATTTATAGTTTACATTATGCGCAGGCAGCTAAAAAAGCTTTTCCCTGCTATGATCTTGCCACTGTACTGAAGGTTGAACCCACGCCACTTTATAAATCTCATCTTGATGCATCAAAGAGTTTTGGAGTACAGCTGCTGAAAGATTCCAAAACAGTACAGAAATACATCAATAGCGGTAAATTCCACAAAATAAAAAAATCAGGGAAAGGATATCACGTTCAGAGGCTTGATTACAGCAGAGCTTATATGGTATCAAAGGGAAAAACCACTCTGGAGAAAATAGGGTCCAAGTTCAGTAAGGATACCAAAGGAGGTACATTTACTGTTTCGTCCATTACCAGAACGCTTGAAGACCAATGCAGGCTGAGAAGAGTGAATTCTAATGCCTCACTAGGGATCAGTTCTCACAATTATGGTAATTCTTTTGATATTTCCTATGTCAGATTTAACAATGTTCTGAAATACAATCCGAAGATGGAAGTAGCGCTGGAGAAAGTTTTAAAGTATTATGAGAAGGCTGGTAGAATATATTATATCAAAGAGAAGCAACAGAGCTGTTATCATATTACTGTGAAAAATTATTAATTAAAATCCTCTTGCATAGCATGTTTTGTTTCTATACTTTTATAGAACTAAAAACTATGCTTATGTCAACATTAAACATTGTGGACTATATGCTGCCTGTAGAAGAATGCAGAGCAGCATCAAACCAGTGGAAAGCATCCCTTTCTGACTTTTCCAAAATTCAAAAACTTATCCCTACCAACTATGTTTTTAATATTTCCAGAGAACACCTTGAATGGATGAAAGGGTTCAAGGATTATAAAGACTTTTGTGCTGCAGTAGGAATTTACAGAGATCGGTTGATCCTTATCTTTTATCCTATGAATAACGATGGGGTAAAAATAGATGTAAAAGAATATCCATACAGCTTCCTTACCGAGCTGGAAAAAGATCTGAGACTTCAGGAGATTCAGGAATACACTCTTATTAGAAATGCTGTTCTATCGAAAGATCTTGAGAGCACGGAGAAGAATGCCAATATGGGATTTCCTATTTCCAATACTCCAATTCTTGAGCAGGATAAAGCTGTAGATGCTATTGAACGCTGGAGAAATCAAGGTATGGATTGGTTTTATAAAGAGAGCAGAGAAAATCAGGGAAGTGGAATCTTCAGAAAATTCTATGTCCCTACAGCAGACCTTTGCCTTTCTGATGATGGTTTGGCAGGTATTACCTGTTCCTTTGGTATCAGATACAATGATATTTATGGGAAAATGCTGGTAACACTTATTTTTATCTCTTTCCGTGAAAACCTTAGGAATGCAGAACTTGGAGCCGAATCAATTTCCAATACATACGACTGGGCAAAACCATGTCCTCCTATCTGCCGTATTCCGGATGTAGAAGTTGGAGGTGAATTTTAAAACGATATACTGAGGAATGGCTGAACTTTATAAGGCAATTTTATTCCTGAATTATGCACTGCTCCTATCCGTTATACTGCTGGGGGCAGCAAAATACCGCATATTAAATCATAAAGAAAAGCAATATTTTTATTGTATTGCTTTTCTTTTTTTTATTGAGCTGCTGAATCTGGCCCTGCCTTATATCTTCAGATTGAATGACACCTCATTCCTTTATCCTTTGTACATCGCAGGAGAGTTTTTCCTGCTGACAGGTTTATTCATCAGGAAACTGGACTGGCCAAGATATGCTCTGTGGATTGTAGGTGTAATGGCAGCGGGCTTTATGATCTCGAAATACGGATTTGACTATCCTGCCAATGCTGATATTGCGAAAGTAGTTTCTAATATTATGATCATCTGCCTTTCCGGATTTACCCTGATCCGGGAAATTAAGAATACCTCCGCCCAGAACCGCTTTCTTCTGGTAGATGCCAGTATTTTTTTCTACTATTCCGTTTCGGTGTTTATTTTTATTATCCAGCATCAGATCGCCAATCTGTCGGAAAACGATTACTATACTATTCTCAGTGCCAATAATATTCTTTCGAGTATTTTGTACTGTTCACTTTTATATACTTTTTTCAGATTAAAGAAGTAACGCTAAATATCAACCTGCTGATCCTTATAATTGTTACCATAACAGTTATAGTATCCTTTATTCTTCTAGCTTACAGAGCTTTTATAACCAGAATTATTAAGGAAAAAAATGTGCAGCATGAAGCAGAAGTTCTCCATCAGAAAAAATTAGTGCTGGAAAACATCAAAGCCCAGGAAGAAGAAAGAAAAAGAATTGCAGTGATGATTCATGATGATATCGGAAACCGCCTGAATATTCTTTCATTATGGCTGAATAACCTCGATACTCAGGGAGATGAGCTGATTAAAAAAAATATCTATGGCCAGATGTCTTCCCTGATTGATGCTGCCAGAAGTATTTCCCATTCATTGTACCCTGTAAACCTGGAATCGGTGGGGCTGGTTTTATATGTTGAAGAATTAATAGCGAACCTTTCCCATAAAATCAATATTTCTCTACAGGTGATGCCGGGATATAAAAAGAAAGATCTTTTCGGGGAAGTACAGCTGTATAGGATTATTCAGGAGTTTACCACCAATGTGATCAAGCATTCAGACGCAACGGATATCTGGATTTATATTAAAGATTATCCCGAAAATATGGCCGTGGTAATTTCTGATAACGGACAGGGATTTGAATATGAAGAAGTGAAAAAAGGAATGGGAATCAAAAATATTGAATCCCGCATCAAATCAATGAATGCCACACACAAATGGAAAAAAACTTTTTCGAATAAAGGAAGTCGTTTAATCATAAAAATTCCAAAATATCATGAGTTCCCAAATCAAACTAGCACTGATTGATGATGAACAGCTGATCCTCGAAGGGGTAAAAATGTTGCTGTCCAATGAAAAAAATATATCGGTATGCCTTACCGCTGATAATGGCCCCGATTTTATAGAAGACCTCGGAAAACTTTCAAAAGATGAATTTCCTGATATCGCTCTCGTAGATGTTCAGATGAAACCTATGAACGGGTTTGAGCTGGTAGAAATCCTCAAAGAAAAATATCCGGATCTTAAAATTATTATCCTGTCATCCCATTATAAAACCTCTATTCTTGGATACATGGTTAAGCTGGGAGTATCGGCATTTCTTCCCAAAAACTCGAATAAGAAAACCTTTATTGATGCCATTACGATGGTGGATAAAAATGGAGTCTTTTTTACCGCTGAAGATCATCAGATGCTGTTTACTTACATGAATGGTTCTGCCAAGAAAAACTCTCTTTTTGAAACAGAAGATGAGCTTTCAGAAAGAGAAAAAGATGTGGTAAAACTTATCTGTCAGGAATTCACCAACAATGAAATCGGAGAAAAACTCTTTATCAGCCCAAGAACCGTAGAAAGTCACAGACAGCGTATTCTGGAGAAGATAGGAGCCAGGAATACCGTGGGAATAGTGATCTATGCCATTGTTAACAATATTTACGCTTTAGAAAAAATGTAAATTGATTCCGTAGAAATACGGATTTTTTTATTTGGTACTTTTCACTCTAGCTAACCTTGTTTTTCTTCTGTTATTTTGAAATGTCTCTCTCAGGGATGGTAGTTGAAAAAAAACACAAACAGGATCTTTAGTAAAAAATTAAAGTAGAAACATGAATGGTAACAGAGTGATTTCCGTCGGGATTTTCTTTGACGGTACAGGAAATAATGGGGAAAATATTCTTTCACCGGATAAACCGCTGAACAATAATGAAAGCTACTACGGCACTTTCAGCAATATCTATAAATTATACAGTTTATTCATTGGAGATGAAAAGATATATATTGAGGGAATTGGTACTTTGACAGGGCATGAAGATAATAATTTTGCTATGGCAACATGTGCAAATCCGCCGTATGGAAGCGGGTATTCATCTGATGATAAACTTCAGAAAGCTGCTGATTTTGTACAAGAAACAGCACATGATGAGACAAAGGAATACCATTTCTACCTCTACGGATTCGGAAGAGGTGGTATGCTGGCAAGAACTTTCTGTAATCAGCTTTTGACAAATTACGCTGTGGGAAATTGCAGAATAAAATTTTTGGGACTTTTTGATACGGTAGAATCCAGGCCTTTTAATACCTATAATATGAAAGTGTCTGCACAGGTAGAGAATGCTTTGCATTTCTGTGCGGTCAATGAGAGCAGGTTTTTCTTTCCACTTACAGGTTTTTTTGAGAATTCGAAAACAATGCAGGACCAAAAATCAGAAAATCAATTGTCAGTGTGGAAGGAAGTATTTGTCCCTGGAGATCATGCTGACATTGGAGGAGGATATTTGGAAGGACCGCAATCTGTTTATATTTCTACAGATTTCAATAATATTGATGATCTGCATAACTATGTTTCAGATATCAGAAATGCAACAACCAATGCGGATGGAAATAAAATATGGGATGCTTTACTCTCAGAATATAAAGTGGAAACTGCGGATGGTCTTTCACAGGCATATGTTTGCCGTGATAAAGTATACAATGACCTGTCAAAAGTATATGGAAAACTGATGATGGACGAAACCAATGCCATATTATCGGTATTTAGTACCGAGAATGAAGCCTATTTTGGAATAGATTATAATAGACATGCTTTTCTTAACCGGTTTTATATTAAAATGAAAGAATATGTAAAGGATCTTTCTGCAAACAAAAAGCCCATCTATGATTTCGGAAGATTTGCAGATTATATTCATATTTCATCGAACTTCGGATTGTATAGTAATAGTTTTCAGTACAGGACCCAGCGTGAAATTAATATAGAGCTGATCAATAACGGATTAAATGTTTCAAGCAGTACTTCTGTTGATGAAACAAGCCAGGCAAAAAGACTTTCTTTAGAACTTCATCTGCCGGAAGACAGCTTTGTTGCAGATTTTCTTTACGGAACAAACGTTCCCAATAATGATATATGGGTTCGTTCTATTATAAAAACACTGACAACTAGTGTATTGAATGAATGGAAGAATTAGTGAAAAAACTTCTCAGTTTTAAATTTAGGTTAGGGGACATCTTATGGTGTCTCCTTTTTTTTACATTGAGTAGGAACCAATGCCGGATTTTGAGATATTGTGATCTGTTTGTTTTTCAACTAAAGGGAATTTTGCAGATCCAAGATTCAACCGCTTTATATCCATGTGAGAACTATTCTACGGAAGCCGTTTTTTTATTTCTCGACTATTCATTTCTTTTTCCGTATTTTTGCACCCGAAAATTCATTATTCATTACTAATTATTAATTAAGATGCTTTCGGTTCAAAGTTTAGGGTTACACCATTCAGGAAATTATTTATTTCAAAATGTCAATTTCACCATTAAAAAGGATGATAAAGTAGGTCTCGTTGGTAAAAACGGAG
Organism: Chryseobacterium vietnamense; assembly: GCF_031454475.1. Taxonomy (NCBI): domain Bacteria; kingdom Pseudomonadati; phylum Bacteroidota; class Flavobacteriia; order Flavobacteriales; family Weeksellaceae; genus Chryseobacterium; species Chryseobacterium vietnamense. Next base: position 589,115 of record NZ_JAVDQX010000002.1, read on the forward strand.
CGGGAAAATCCACTTTATTAAAAATGCTGTCCGGAGAAATTAATTTCTACGAAGGAGAAGTGGTAACTGAAGGGAGCGTTACCATTGGTTTCCTGAAGCAGGATCTTGATTTTGTAAAAGGAAGAACGGTATGGGCAGAAACCATGCAGGCCTTTGAGCAGATTAATGCATGGAAAGAAGAGCTTGAAGAAGTGAATCACCAGATGACCGTGAGAACGGACTACGAAAGTGATTCCTACACGGATCTGATTAATAAAATGACGGAACTGAATGACCTTTTGATGAACCATGACGCCTACAATCTTGAAGGTGACATGGAAAAAGTATTGTTTGGTTTAGGATTTAAAGCAGATGATTTCCAAAAGATCACTGATGAATTTTCCGGAGGGTGGAGAATGAGAATCGAATTGGCAAAATTACTTCTTCAGAAGAATGATATCATGCTTCTCGATGAGCCTACCAACCACCTGGATATGGAATCCATCATCTGGCTGGAGAACTTCCTGAAAGACTACCCGGGAGCAATTGTTCTGGTAAGTCACGATAAGCAGTTCATGACAGCAGTGTGTAACCGTACTTTTGATATCAACAATAAAAAAGTTGACGACTATAAAGCCAACTACTCCAAATATCTTGTCATGAGAGAAGACCGCCGTGAAAAACTGATTCAGGCTAAAAAGAATCAGGATGCGGAGATCAAGCAGATGGAAGATAATATTAATAAGTTCCGTGCAAGTGCTACCAAAGCATCTTTTGCGCAGTCACTTATTAAGAAATTAGATAAAATAGAACGTATCGAAGTTGATAACGAAGACGTTTCAAAATTCAATATCCGTTTCGTTCAGTCTATGGTTCCGGGGAAAGTAATCTTCGAAGCTATCAATCTTGGGAAAGCGTACGGACAGAAGCAGATCTTTGATGATGTAGATTTCATTGTTCAGCGAGGAGACAGAATTGCTCTTTTAGGGCAAAACGGACAGGGGAAAACAACTTTAGCAAAAATTTTAGCGGGAGATATTAAAGATTATTCAGGAACATGGAATCTTGGGCATAACGTTAATATCGGATACTTTGCACAGAATCAGGAAGAGGTTTTAACCCCTAATAAAACGGTTCTTGAAGAAGCAGAAGATGCTGCAACAGAAGAGACAAGACCAAGAGTAAGAGACTTATTAGGATCTTTCCTTTTCCAGGGAGATGCAGTTACTAAAAAGACAAAAGTACTTTCCGGAGGAGAAAGAAACCGTCTGGCACTTTGTAAACTGTTACTTCGTCCTTTCAATACGCTGATCATGGACGAACCTACCAACCACCTTGATATCCAGTCTAAGGAAATTATCAAGCTGGCACTGCAGAATTTTGAAGGAACTTTAATTGTCATCTCGCACGACAGGGAATTCCTTCAGGGACTTTGTGATAAGATCTACGAATTCCGTGATGGGAAAATGAAAGAATTCCTAGGAGATATCAACGAATACCTGGAGTACAGACAGAAAGAAACCATCAGAGAGATTTCTGCTGAAAAAGCTAAACTTCACAGTGAAGTAAAGGTAGAGCCTAAGAAAGTAGAAGAAAAACCTGTCGTAACAAGCAGCCAATCTTCTAATATCATTAGTAAAGAACAGAAAAATATTCAGAATAAAATCAAGAAAGTAGAAGAGAAAATTTCTGAGCTTGAAACTAAAGTAGAGGAAATGGAAGCTTCTTTTGCCAAAGAAAATCCTTCAGAGGAAACCTTAGAACAATACAACAAAGCTAAGGAAGAGCTGGATACAGCTTTACAGGAGTGGGAATATCTTGGAACCCAACTGGATTAAACTTAAAATATAAATGCTTCATCAACGCAACGTTATGAAGCATTTTTTTTGTAACAAAATCGTATTCGTTTCTACCCATTGTCAACAATCATTAAGTAATTTAATAAAAGTTTAAGGAAACAATTAAATTATTTTCATAATTTTGAACCATGATTATTAAAGAAAGCAGAAACCTAAAGAGTTTTATCTCCAAGCTATTGTTTGGAGTGTATTTCCTCGCGCTGCTTTCTCAAAGCTTTCACCATCACGATTCTGTAGATTATTTTAAGGTTTTTCATCTTAAAAAAGCAGAAAATACGATGACGAAAGCCGTTACTAAAGAGAAAGCTGGCGACTGTCTGGCCTGCCACTTTTTGGTTACCGGACATACATTAGCTCCTGAAGAATTCAGTTTTACTTTTGAGCATTACAGCCATGAAGTAAAACAAATCATCGCCATCCAGGAGAAAATCTGGTCACAGACCAAATTCACTTTCCAGCTTCGGGGACCGCCCGCAATTGCATAATTCATAGATTCTATAGGGTTTAAAGTTTTGTACTTTAAAGTTCAATGTTTCAAATTCAATATTTAAAGTTTAGGGTTTAAGGTTTAAGGTTGTTGGAAAACAGCTGATAATCTGTAATTGATATTTAATAATGTTCAATTACTAATTTCCAACCTCTAACTTCTAACTTCTTACCACGAATACACTGTACAATCAAACTAACCCTTCCCACAAATTTTAACGAAAAATGTACCCTGTTGAAAAGGGTGCGCAATCAATCTATTTACAATGAAATTGATATATTGCCTGCTGCTGATCTTTTGTGGATCAGTATTTACAAGTGCACAAAAAACATATACTGTAGAGGGAACCGTTCACGATTTCCACGATAAAACATTGCTGGAAAATGCAGTGATTAAAATCGGGAACTTTACAGCCAAAACCAATAAGAAAGGTCAATTTTCTTTTGATAAAATTCCTGCAGGAAAGTATACCCTCATCGCACAGCATCCTGATTGCAATGATTATACTGAAAATATAGGAGTTGATAAGGATGTTCAGCTGGTGATTACACTGGAACACCACATTAAAGACATCGAAACTGTGACGATTCATGGTAGTCATAAGAACAATGGTTCATTGGTAGTCAAAACCCTTAATAAATCTGAAATTGAGAAAAATTCTACAGATAATCTTGGAAACTTATTATCTAAAATTTCAGGGGTAACTGCTTTGAAAACCGGAAATAATATTTCAAAACCTGTTATTCATGGGCTTTATGGAAGCCGTATCAGTATTCTGAATAATGGAGTACGTCTTGCTGAGCAGGAATGGGGAGTAGAGCATGCTCCTAATGTTGATATTAATAATTTTCAACATATCGATGTCATCAAAGGAGCGTCCGCTTTGAAATACGGAAGTGATGCCATTGGTGGAGTAGTTGTAATGGAACCGGAAATTTTCCCTAAAAAGGATACCATCAAAGGTTCAGTCGGGCTTACTGGAATTTCCAACGGAAGAGGTCTTGGATTAGATGTTGATGTAGCTAAAGTCTGGAAGAACGGATGGGCGGTCAAATCTGGCGGAAGCATCAAGAAACTTGGTGATCAGAGTGCTCCCAACTATAATTTGAAAAATACGGGAATGGATTTTTCTTCCTTCAATTTTACAGTTCAGAATAATACTTATGAAAGAGGAATCTCTTTTGATTATTACCTGACAAATCAGAATATTGGGATATTAAGAGATTCACACGTTTCGACTTCTGAAGATTACGACAGGGCAATGAATGCCAACCCTCCAATATATTCAGGTAAATTCAGCTATGATATTGATAATCCAAGACAGGTGATTGAACATCATATTGCAAAAGTTTCAGCTTTCAAAAGGTTTGAAAATATAGGAAAAGTATCTGCAACATATAGCTATCAATACAACCACAGACAGGAATATGATATCAGAAGAGGTGAGTTGAGTGATACACCTTCACTGGATCTGGAACTGATGACGCATCAGTTTAATCTTAATGATTTATTAGAGAGGGAAAAATGGTCTTTAGAAACAGGAATTGATGCTGCCTTTCAAAACAATTATTCAGATCCGGCAACCAAAGCAAGACGTCTGATTCCAAATTATGATAAATATTCTGCAGGAGCTTATTCAGTTTTCAAATATAAAATTTCTCCTGAATTCAATTTTGAAGCAGGAGCGAGATATGATTTCACCCGTTATGATGTAACCAAATGGTATGATAAAAGTGACTGGGAAAAATTATATGCAGATGCTTATCCACAATTTTATGTGAAAACAGATCAGAACAGAGTTTTAACACGCCCTCAACTTAATTATAATAATGTTTCTTTCAATGCTGGTCTGGAATACCGTCCCAATGCTAATTTTGATCTGAAATTTAATTATGCAAAAGTAGGAAGATCTCCTAATGTTGCAGAATTATTCTCAGACGGGCTGCACCATTCTGCAGGTATCATTGAAACCGGGTACATGGGATTGAAAAATGAACAGGGACATCAGTTTAATTTGAATGTTGACTCGAAGTTTAATGTTCTGAAAGGGTTAAATGTTTCAGTAAACCCATATTTTTTCATCACTAAAAATTTCATTAACGAAATTCCGGTAGGAATTAAGGGAACAATCAGAGGGGTATTCCCGGAATGGGTGTATCAGCAGATTGATACGAAAATGTACGGCGTGGATCTGGATATCAACTGGAAACTTACAGAAGATCTTACCTATGTAGGAAAAGGAAGTTATGTATATGGGCAGGACGATACCCACAACGAACCGTTGATCTTAATGATGCCACCAAATTTTTCCAATGCATTGCAGTTCAAAAAACCGAAATGGAATAATTTTTATTTCACTGTTGAAAATCAGACGTTTTTAAAACAAACCAGATTCCCGATCCGAAATGCACCATTAGAACTTTATGTGAATGGTGAATTGGTGGATAAGGAAATAGATTTCAGTACTCCGCCAAACGGATATTCACTTTGGAATATCCAAACCGGAATCAACATCAGCAAAAATCTTTCTGCGGGACTTATCGTAAACAATCTTTTCAATACCTCATACAGAGAGTATCTGAACCGTTTGAGGTTCTTTGCAGATGAGGCGGGAAGAAACTTTATTTTAAACTTTAGATACAGATTCTAAAGATTTCAAAAAACTATTCAATCAAAATTTTACAATTTTAAAATTCTTAAAAAATGAAAAATCTATTCAATACTAAAAATATTATCAAATTATTAGCTGTTTTATTCATCACTGTTACTGCCGTTACTTCTTGTCAGAGAAACGGTTCTGCGGAAGAAGACGATCTTCCTCAGGAAGAACTTACCAACATCCTTTTGTTGGTGACAGATGATGCAGCTGGAACTACTCAGACTTATGACTATAGTATCGGGGCAGGGGGAACACCTACAATACCGCTTACAAATGGAAAAACCTATACTGTTCAGGCAAAATTCAAAAACGGAAACGAAGATGCTACTCAGGAAATTATTGATGCTAAAAATGAACATTTTTTAATTTTTGATTTTCCAAAATCTAATATTACTGTAGAAAGAGTAGATGGTAGTGACCTTAGAAGCGATGGAAAAAGAGTAGGACTAAGAACAAAATGGACTGTCGTAAAAGCTGTTGATGGAACAGAACCATTCTTAAAATTAACTCTAATTCACTCTCCACAAAGCGTAAATGATGCCAAATCAGGAACTGCCTGGGGAAGCGTAGTAGGAGGAGAAACAGATGCTGAGGCAAAATACAACCTAAGTAATTAGGACAATTAATCTTGTTTGGACCACCGGAATTCTCCGGTGGTTTTTTATTTAACAATATTTGGCTTTATAAGTTGATTTTAAATGGTTTTTTTTCATAAAAAATTCCTATTTTTGCAACCTAAAATTTTAATCAATAATGAAGGTTACCGCACAAAACCATGATGATGTAAGTGCATTGCTTACAGTAACATTGGAAAAATCTGACTACAAAGAAAAAGTAGAGAAGCAGTTGATTAATTATGCTAAAAATGCGCAAGTTCCTGGATTCAGAAAAGGGAAAGTGCCTTTAAGTATGGTTAAAAAACAATATGAAGCAGGTATTGCATTTGAAGAGATCAACAGACAAGTTTCTGATGCTTTAAACAACTATGTTAATGAAAACAAATTAAGATTAGTTGGTCAGCCTGTTCCTCAGCCAGTAAACGAATTCGATTACAATGCTGATCAATTAGAAGTTGCTTTCGAAGTAGGATTTGAGCCTGAATTCACTATAGATTTAGCTAAATATGAAGCTCCTCACTACAAAGTAGAGGCTTCTGACAAAGAAATCGGTAAGAGTATTGAAAACATGCAGAAGCGTTTCGCTGAGCAGGTTCCTCAAGATAAAATCACTAAAGATTCTTACATTGCTTTAGAAGTTTCTCAGGTTGTGGAAGAAGATGCTGAAGGTGAGCACCACCACCACCCAAAAAACCTTACGATTACAGCTGAAAACAAAGAAGCTTTCAAGTTGGTAAAAGGGTTGAAAATGGAGGAATCTGTAAAAGTGACTAAAGAAACTCTTGCAGGTGACGAAGAATTAGCTAAAGAATTAGGATTCAGCAAAGAAGAAGTTGAGCACTTACACCACAATGAGGTAGAAGTTAAAGTAAAAGATTTCTATTCATTAAACTTAGCTGAACTTAACCAGGATCTTTTCGACAAAGTATACGGAGAAGGAAACATCAAGTCTGAAGAAGAGCTTAAAGATAAAGTGAAAACTGAATTAGACGAGTATTTCCAACAGAATGCTGATGTTCACTTTGTGAATAAAGTATTAGAACAAGTAACAGAGAAAGAAGAAGTAAAACTTCCTGAATCTTTCCTTGTGAAGTGGTTATTATTCTCTAACCAGAATATCCAGTCTGAAGATCAGGCTAAAGAAATTCTTGAAGCTGAGAAAAACCAGTTGAAATATCAGATCATCGAAGGTAAATTGATGACTGAGAACGAAATCAACCTTGACTATGCTGATGTATTAGCTCAGGCTGAGCAGTTGGTGAAAAACCAATTGGCTATCTACGGAATCCACCACTTAGGGGATGAAGAAATCCAGAAATATGCTGTTGAAATGTTGAAAGACCAGGAGCAGGTAAGACAAATTTCTTCTGAAGTAGCAATGGCTAAACTGAAAGATGTAATTCTTGAAAAAGCTACAAAAAAAGAAACTAAAATTTCTCACGACGAATTTTTAGAAGAACTTAAGAAATAATTATACCCAGATATAAATATTTGAAAACCGTCAATTTTTTGGCGGTTTTTTTATTTCACCTCCAATCTAAGATTATTCAACCATCATCACCCATCATTTATCAATTATCATTCATCATTCATTACTCATTACTCATTATTTATTTGTATGTCCGCCAATATTCCTATATTTACTTTTTAAACTTTATTATAAATATGAAAAAGATCATCATTCCGTTTTTCTGCGCTGTACTTTTCTCAGTGCCTGCAGCAGCTCAGAAAAAAGGGGCTGCATCTGCTAAAACAGAAGCCGTACAATCAAAACTTACACCTAAAGAAGTTGTTGATAATTATTTCAAAGCACTAGGTGGAAAAGATAAACTGGACGCTGTAAAATCTACCATTACTGATAACACAGTTGCTGTGCAGGGAATGGAAATCCAAATGACAACTAAGAAATTAGGGAATAAATTCAAATCTGTACAATCTTTCATGGGGAAAGAAATGGTGCAGCTTTTTGACGGTGAGAAAGGATATTTTGATCAGATGGGAACTAAAACAGATATTCCTGCTGACAAAATTGCAGACCTTAAAAAAGGAAAACCAATGGATGCTTTAGCATTTGATGCTTCTAATTTCAAGACTGTATCTACAGAAAAACTGGATGGAAAAGACTATAATGTACTGTCTTCAGACAAAGGAAAATTCTATTTCGATGCCGGAACGGGACTTTTGTATAAGACGGATGCAGGAGAAGGTAAAGCAACCATTAAAAGCTATATGGCTGTAGATGGAATACAGTTCCCTGCTGAAGTAGAAGCTGAAGGTGGAGGTCAGAAAATGACAATCAAAACGAGCAAAGTGGTAATCAACTCCGGAGTTTCGGATGCTGATTTCAAATAAAAAATTGCTTTTTAAAAGATAAAAAAACCGGGAAATTCCCGGTTTTTTTAGTATATAAATAATTTTAACTCAAATTTAACTATAAAATAGATTTAATGATTTCTTCACCTTGTGAATAAATATTAGTTTTAACCCGTAAATAAAATCAAATAACCATGAAAAAAGTATTATCTTCATTTGCAGTCATTTTCCTGATGTCTGCGAATGCCTTTGGACAGAATATTCCAGTGGATCCATCTGTACGAATTGGTACTCTTTCCAACGGAATGAAGTACTACATCAAAAAAAACACGTTACCTGAGAAAAAAGTAGATTTCCGTCTGGCAATCAATGCCGGATCTATTCTTGAAGACGAAAATCAAAGAGGATTGGCCCATTTTATGGAGCACATGAACTTCAACGGAACCAAAAATTTTCCGGATAATAAATTAGTAGACTTTCTACAGTCTATCGGAGTGAAATTCGGACAACACCTTAATGCGTATACAAGCTTTGACGAAACTGTTTATATGCTTCCTGTCCCGTTGGATAAGCCGGGAAATCTTGATGCAGGGCTGAAAGTAATGGAAGACTGGGCATTTAATGCAACACTTTCCGATGAGCAGATCAACAAAGAAAGAGGAGTTGTATTGGAAGAACTGAGACTGGGACTTGGAGCTGATAAAAGAATGATGGATAAATATCTTCCTAAATTTTTATATAAATCTCAGTATGCAGAGAGGCTTCCAATTGGTAAAAAAGAAGTGCTGGAAAATTTCAAACCAGATGTTATCCGAAAATTCCACCAGGACTGGTACAGACCGGATCTGATGGCAATCATTGTAGTAGGAGATATTAATGTAGATGAAATTGAAAAAAAAATCAAGGATAATTTCAGTAAATATAAAAACCCTTCAAAGCCCAGAGAAAGAAAATCTTTTGATCTTCCGAATCACAAAGAAACTCTGGTAGCTATTGAAACAGACCCTGATGCTACTAATTCTATGGTACAGTTTATCATGAAAGATGCTGATGCCTATAAGCCTGACGTAACTGTAGAACAGTATAATCAAAGTATTGTTGAAAACCTTTCAACTACCATGTTAAATAACAGATTGAGAGAACTGATCAATTCTACAAACCCACCATTTACTTTCGGATCTGTGTACCATGGGGGAACATATGCAAGAAGTAAAGAAGCGTTCCAGGGATTTGCTATGGTGAAAGAGGGAAACCAGCTGAGCGCATTGAAAGTCTTATTGGAAGAGGTTGAAAGAGCAAAAAGATTCGGATTCACACAGTCTGAACTAGACAGAGCAAAATCTCAGGTGCTTTCCAATCTTGAAAGATCTTATAACAACAAAGATAAAACAGAGAGTGAAATTCTGATAGATGAGTATGTGAGAAACTTCCTGGAGCAGGAACCAATTCCCGGAATAGCATGGGAATATGAAGATACCAAATCTTTCTTACCATCTGTTACCCTTGCACAAACCAATGAAATCATCAAAAAAATGGTGAAAGATGACAGCAGGGTAATTGTAATTACAGGACCTAAAAAAGATAATGTAACCATGCCTACAGAAGCAATGGTGCTGAATACATTTGATGCTGTAAAAATGGCTGATCTTAAGCCTTACGAAGAAAAAGCAGCCATCAAAAACCTGGTGAAGCCTTTCAAATCTGAAGGGAAAATTGCTAAAACCGAAACAGATGCCAAGTTAGGAACAACAACGTGGACCTTAAGCAACGGAGCGAAAGTTACTTTCAAGAAAACAGATTTCAAAGATGATGAAATTGTGTTTACAGCAAGAAGTTTAGGAGGAAGTTCTCTTATCCCCGATGCAGACTACAATAAGACGCAGTTTGCATTCTCAGCATTAACAGAAGCCGGAGTAGGAGGATTCTCAAAAGCTGATCTTACCAACTATCTTGCCGGTAAACAAGTGAACGTGAATCCTATGGTAACTTCTCTTTTTGAAGGGGTTTCCGGAAGAACCACACAAAAAGATTTAGGAACTGCTATGGAGCTGATGTATGCTTATTTTACAAGCTTAAATTATAATCCCGCTTCCTTTAATGCTTATAAGGAAAAGCAATCTGCGTTGCTGAATAACCTGCTGTCTAATCCTCAGGCATATTTCTCTAATGAGCATGCAAAATTCATGAATCAGAAGAATCCTAGATTTATCGGGGTATTCCCAATGGAGAAAGACTGGGCTAATACGGACTATAAAAAAGCATATGATATTTATAAAGATAAATTTGCCAATGCTGGAAACTTCCAGTTTTATTTTGTAGGAAATATAGACGAAGCTAAATTTAAAGAAGAAGTGCTGCAGTATATTGCAAGCCTTCCGTCATCAGGAAAAACAACAATGTATAAAGATACAGGATACAGAACGATGACCGGAGATTACAGCAAAGTGTATAAAAAAGGAAAAGATCCTAAGAGTATGGTTTCTATCTCTTACAGCGGAGAGGCTCCGTATAATGAGAAAGAAGCTTTAGCATTATCCGCACTTGGAGAAGTAGCTACTATTAAAGTTATCGAAAAATTAAGAGAAGATGAAAGCGGTATCTATGGAGGAGGTGCAAGAGGAGGAATGAACAAAATACCGTACGGAACTTATAGTTTCGGTATTAATTTCCCTTGTGGTCCGGAAAATGCAGATAAACTGACTAAAAGTGCTATTGCAGAGCTTCAGAAGCTTATAGATAACGGCCCTGAACAAAAAGACCTGGATAAATACAAAGAAGGTGAATATAATGACAACAAAACAGAACTGAAAGATAATATGTTCTGGATGAATGCCATTGCTAAGAACCAGTTAGACGGAAGTGACAAATATGATATCTTAAATTATCAGGATAAAGTAAAAGCACTTACAGTAAAGGATCTTCAGAATGTTGCAAAAAAATATCTTACAAAAGGTAGAATTGTAGCCACTTTGATGCCGGAAGACGGTTGGGAAAATGCTAAAAAAGAGGAAACTAAAAAAATAGAAGTAACTACTGTGAAAGCAGGAGCTGCTAACTAGTCATACTTTTTACTTACAATAAGAAAACCGCAGAGAAATCTGCGGTTTTTGTTATTTAATTCAAATCCTTATCAGTTAAGAGCCATACTCTTTTTTCCATTCTTCAGCAGCTTCGCTCAGAACAGTATAAAATTCTTCACCATACTTTCTCGTCAGTGGAGTTTTTAAAAACTTATAGACAGGAACCTGAAGCTCCTTTCCAAGAGTACAGGCATCGCTGCATACATTCCACTCATGATAATTCAATGCGGTAAATGCAGAATATTCTGTAACACGGATTGGGTAAAGGTGGCATGAAATAGGTTTCTGCCAGTCTACAGCACCATCCTCGTATGCTTTTTCAATTCCACATTTTGTAATTCCTTTTTCATCGAAGGTTACATAAGCACATTCGCGGTTCTCCACCATTGGAGTAACATACATTCCGTCGTGCGGATCAGTAGTCCATGTTCCCTGTTCTTCAAGGGCTTTAATTCCTTCCTGAGTAAGGTAAGGTTTTATTTTATCAAAAATACTGTCCAATATCTCAAGCTCGTTTTTATCCAACGGAGCTCCCACATCTCCTTCCACACAACATGCACCTTTACATTTTGTAAGGTTGCAAACAAATTCTTCGGAAAAAATTTCCTCTGAAATCAATTTATCGTCTATCTGAATCATAATTTTCTAAAATAAATCAAAAACTGTACCTGCTTTAAAGGTCAGTAAACTAATAATAATAAGCCATACGCTGGCTTCACGCATCCAGTATTTGGGTAAAAATCTCATCATTCTACTAAGAATAATGCTTGAAGGAAATGCCAGAAGAAGCAGATATTCGTAGCTTTTATTCATATATAAAATGATGGAAACAAGCTGTGCCACAGAAAAAACAAGTAAGAAAGTATATTTATACCTGCTTATCGGACTTTTCTTATTATAATTTTTAAAATGGTCATATACGGCATAAATAAGCATCAGAACCACAGGAATCAATGGTAAAAGTTCCGTGTAATCTGTTACCGGTTTCATTCTTCCAAACGGAAAATAATCAATATTCCATGAGGTGAACTGACAGAAATACATTACAGAAAAATAACTGAATGTGATCAGAACAATTCCCAAAAGGAATCTGAAAAGATTCAACCCGATTTTGGCAGAGGTTGCAATCACGTGAATAATTACAAAAACAGCCATTGGCCATGTTGTAGGAAGAAAAATAAAGTTCAGGGCTACAATAGATCCCACCAAAACATAAGACTTCTTCCTGATATCTTCATCTGCACTGGTCAGTAGCAGGATAAGAAAGGAATTGGTAAGCAGAGAAACCGCAATTCCTATATCCAGATTTCCGGGATACAGCCCAAAAATAAAAAAGGTATATAAAAATAATGGCAGATGGGTCTGATAATTAAGGGCAATACTGTGAAAACAAAAATATCCCAAAGCAATTCCCAGAAAAGTTATTCCGGCAACTATAGCTTCGTAAGTATTGAAATTCAGTATGTTAAATATTACGACTACTAAAAGAAGAAAACCAATATAAACAGGAATTGAAAAAATATTGCTTTCTTTTGAAAGTAATTTAAACATTTTTTATAAATTTGTACAAAGTTAATTTAAAAAAGGAAAATAATGACGTCTTTCTTTCTATTCTTAAGCAAAGTTTTCAAATGGACTTTCGGTTTCTTTGATGCGTTTGGAAATGTTTTAAACTGGATTCTATTTATAGTTTGCTGTGTACTATTTACTTATTGGTGCTATGTACTGGTGGTTACACTAGGTGGTGACAAAGATAAAGACTATTATTCTCCAACGGAAGGTAAGCATCCTTACTACGATCCGAATATCTACAAAAAAGAAGGTTAATTAATTGGTTATATAGTAAAAAACCGATCAGACAATATGCTCTGATCGGTTTTTTTATTACTAACGATTAAAATTTTCTTTTTCTTTAGTCGTGAATTGGAAGTACTAAAACAGGAATACTTGAACTTTTCGTAATTCCTTTCGTTAAGCTTCCCACAAATACATCATAGATTCCGCTTCTGCCATGTGATCCCATCACAATATAATCTGCATTTTTTGCCTTTGCATGTTCCAGAATAATATCTTTGGCAAGTCCTTGTTTTAAAAGGTGCTCGCAATCAATATCATGGCTGATGATTCTTTGCTCAATTTTATTAAGCTGCACCAGCTCTTCTCTGATTTCATTGGCTTCCACTTCAGGAAAATATTGAAATCCCATATCACCAATGGCAAAGCCGATATCTGATGGCGCTACGTGGATCAGGTAAATTCTGCCGTTAAGCTGTTTTGCAAATTTTATGGCACCTTCTACCAATTGGTCTGTCTTGTCCCCAAAATCTACGGGTAATACAATATTTATCATAACCTCTAGTTTTGTTACCTAAAGATAGGAAAAATTTGTCAGACTGTGATGTTAAATACTTATAATATTCGGATATCAAGGATTTTTTCCTCTTCAAGATAAGCTTCCAGGATATCATTTTCTTCTACTTTTCCAACCCCTTTTGGAGTTCCCGTGAAAATAAGGTCACCTACTCGTAATGTAAAATACTGGGATGCAAAAGCTACAATGTCATCAAAATTGAACATCATATCTTTCGTATTGCCATCCTGTACCTTCTCTTTGTTTTTTAATAATGAAAACTGAAGATTCTCAAGACTGAAGTTCTCTTTTTTGAAGAAACTGCTTACCACTGCAGAACCGTCAAAACCTTTGGCAAGCTCCCATGGAAGCCCTTTTGATTTCAGTTCACTCTGAAGATCCCTCGCTGTGAAATCTATCCCCAGGCCAATTTCCTCATAATGTTTGTGTGCTGTTTCTTTCTGAATATATTTTCCTCCTTTTGAAATTTTTATTACCACTTCAAGCTCGTAGTGAATATCATTGGAGAATTCAGGAATATAAAAATCATTTCCCTTTAAAACAGCGGTATCCGGTTTCATGAAGATAACAGGATTCTCAGGAATTTCATTTCCTAATTCTTTTGCATGCTCACTGTAGTTTCTTCCTATGCAGATTATTTTCATAACTTAATTAATTTACTTTACCTTTAAAATATCCTTTACCTTCTTCTATATATTTTTCAGGACCATATCTTCTTTGAACTTTAAGTTCAGTATATCCGAAGAGACTATCTCCTTTTTGATAAGATTCTTTATCCAGAATAACTTTACTGTCCAAAATTTTATAATATTCTCCTGTGTCCAAAAAGTCAAAAAGTTTTACATTGTCAGTATAAGAATAGGGAGAGATTTTATATCTATTTTGAAAAATATCTATCTGAAAACCACCACCGCTGAAACCATCTCCAACAGAAAATGTAACGTTTAGCATTGGATTTTCATTAATAGAACACCTATAATATGCTGGACTTATACTGTCTGATTTTGTCTTAAAATCATTGGTTTTAATATCTTCACTCTCTGAACCCCAAATACTTGTTTGTTTTTGTTGATCAAAAGATTTAAAAAGAGGTTTCTGGCTTAAACTATGATCAACTTCTACGCTGTTCCATACTAATAAGAACTTTCCCGTTATGAAAACAAGAGAGCCAAGAATGATGATGAGTAAAATTTTTCCAATCTTTTTGATCATATAAAGCTTTAATGCGTAAACTCATTCCCGCAATAATAACATTTGAATTTGTGACTCGTCAGGAAAGAAATACCAAAGAAACTGGTAGCACTGTCATCCCTGTAGATGTGATTGGAACCACATTTCGGGCAGACAAAATCAAACTCAGGATCTTCAATGGTATGTTCTACTTCCAGCGAATATTGCTCGTTGTCTTTATAGTCTTGCAGGATTTGCTGTGCTTTTTCCACATCTTCTTCGAACACCTGAAGCTGTATTCCTCCTACCGCCTGTGATAAAAGCCAATCCGACTGGATCAGCTGCTCATTCGCAATGAAACTATTGATACCGTTTTCACTCAGTATCTGCTTGTCCCTGTTAGCTTCAAGGGCAGTTTCATAAAATTTAAAACGAACCAGATCAGACATTTTTAAAACCTGCTTGAGAGTTGAATTTTTGTGAAAATTTTCTTCGTATACAAAGGAAAATCAGCGTTTTGAAGCCATCCGAAATATCCTAAGTCTTTTTGGAATACCGCTTTTACCCCCTGGCCTTTATATTTTCCAAAGTTGAAAACCTCTTCCATTTTTTCATTATAACCGATAAATCCGGCAAGATCTGCATTCTTATTATGGAATGTAAACTCGCTTAACGGTGCTATTTCATTCGGAATATCGTCATATTTTCCCACCTGAGCGTCCAGAACTTCAAACGTTGCCATTACATCAGCCTCTGCAGAATGGGCATTTTCCAATGTTTTTCCACAGTAGAACTGATAAGCTGCTCCTAAATTTCTAGGTTCTTTTTTATGAAAAATAGTCTGTGCATCTACCAGTCTGAATTTACTCAGATCAAAATCCATTCCTACTCTTAAAAGCTCTTCAGCCAAAAGCGGAACATCAAACCGGTTGGAATTGAATCCTCCCAAATCACTTCCGGTAATCATTTCCATAATTTTAGAAGCAATATCTCTGAAAGTAGGAGCATCTTTTACATCTTCATCATAAATCCCGTGGATCTCACTGCTTTCTTTTGGAATAAGCATTTCCGGATTGACACGCCATGTTTTGCTTTCTCTGGAAGCATCTGGATTTACTTTTAAAATACAGATTTCAACAATTCTGTCTTTTCCGATGTTGGTTCCTGTAGTTTCCAGGTCAAAAATACAAAGCGGTTTATGGAGTTTTAAATTCATGTCGATTATTAATAATTTGAATGTGTTTTATTTAAGTGAGTCTATTTTAACTGTGCCTGAAAAATGAGTGACACTACCATATAATAAATAACAAGCATTGGAATTCCAACAATTTGGAATATCGCAAGAATGGCAATTCCTCCTACCAACAATACAACTTTAGGATAGTTGTCTTTTAGTTGTTTTGATTTGAATTTCATGGCCATCATTTTGATCGGGCTGATCAGAAGCCATGAAGTAAGAAGAGTAAGCAGAACCAGTAGCAGTTCATTATCAAACAAAAAGCTGAAAGATCCGGTTTCTTTAAAGGCGTAATAAAGACCGAACAGCAAAACGGTGTTGGTTGGCGTATTCAATCCTTTGAAATAATAACGCTGCTCTTCATCAAGATTGAAGATGGCAAGTCTCAGGCAGGAAAATACAGTGACAATGAGCCCCAGATACTTGATTTCAAACGGAAAATGCATTCCAAGCAGTTCTGCACCAAACGGTTCAAGAGCTTTGTACATAGTAAGTCCGGGAATAACTCCAAAGCTTACCATATCCGCAAGCGAGTCCAGCTGAAGCCCAAGATTGGAGTTTGATTTTACAGCTCTGGCTACAAAGCCATCGAAAAAATCGAAAATTGAAGAGAGGATAAGACAGATTGCCGTTGTCTGATAATCTCCTAAAATTAAATGTATTGCCCCTACACAACCTGCAAATAAGTTGGCCAGGGTTAAGGCATTGGCCAGATTATTCTTTATAAAATCCATAAGCACAAAATTACAGTTTTTAAAAATTCTAACTCAAAATAATATGAACTAAAAAATGCATTACAGTGATTTTGATGTAAATTTGCTCCATGAAATTTTTAAAAGGATTTAGAAAACAGGAAGTTCTGGCATTGGTTTACAGGATTTTTTTAGCCTATTTTTTCTATCAGATTGCCAGACTTTTATTCTGGTATTTTAATAAAGATCTGATTAAAGTTGACTCTGTTTCAGAATATATAAAGCTGGCATTCCATGGTACAGCTTTCGATACTACAGCTATTTTATATGTCAATGCACTATTTATACTCCTTAGTTTATTGCCATTGGTTATTAATACAAAGAAAGTTTTTCAGAAGATTCTTTTCTGGCTGTATTTCATTACCAACGGGATTGCTTATGCTATGAATTTCGGGGATTTTATTTACTATAAATTTTCGCAGGCAAGGCTTACTTCAGCAGTATTTCAGGTAGCAGAACATGAATCTAATGTTTCCAAAACATTGATGATCTCTGTGGGAGAACATCCTTTTGTCCTGATTTGGTATGTTGTGTTGATGGCCTTATGGGTTTTCCTTTATAAAAGGGTAAAAGTACAAGAGGTGAAACCTTTGAAACTACTTCCTTACTTTATTACTTCCATTCTTACACTGTGTATTACAGCGGTGCTGGTTGTGGGAGGAATCAGAGGAGATTTTAAACACAGTACAAGACCTATCAATATGGTGGATGCAACCCGTTTTGTGACAAATCCGCTTCAGGGAAATATGGTACTCAACAGTACGTTTTCCTTTTTCAGGACTTTAAATACCAACAATTTCAAGGAAGTTCACTTTGTAGACGAAAAGTTTATCGAAGACAATGTTCAGCCCTATAAAGTATATGACAGAAAAGTGGAGAACCGTCCCAATATTGTTATTTTCATTGTAGAATCTTTCGGGAGAGAATATTCAGGCGCATTCAATAAAGACAAAAATATTAAAGACTACGTTTCTTATACTCCCTTTATGGATAGTTTAGCTACCCAAAGTCTTATTTTCCCCAATACTTTTGCAAACGGAAGACAGTCTATTCATGGGATGAGCAGTGTGTTGGCCGGAATTCCGAGTCTTACGGATGCATTTACAGGATCTCCGTATTCCAATCAGAAAATTCAGTCTATCGTTTCTGTCTGTAATGATCTTGGATATGATACTTCTTTTTATCATGGAGCACCGAATGGTTCTATGGGATTCCTTGGATTCGGAAATATTTTAGGATTTAAACATTATTTCGGGAAAACAGAATACAATCATGATGAAGATTTTGATGGGATGTGGGCCATATGGGATGAACCTTTCCTTCAGTATTTCGCAAAGAATGTAGGAAAGAAACAACCTTTTATGACTACCGTATTTACGGCATCATCACATCACCCTTTTAAAATTCCTGAAAAATACAACGGGAAATTTAAAAAAGGAAAAATTGAAATCCATGAGCCGATGCAGTATACGGATTATGCGATCAAACAATATTTTGAGACCGCTAAAAAACAGCCTTGGTACAATAATACGATCTTTGTTTTCACAGGAGATCATACCAACCAGGTATATTATCCGGAATATGAAAGAGCCATGAACCGTTATGCCGTTCCATTGGTTTTCTATTCTCCGAATCCTGCGTATCAGTTAAAAGGAGTCAGTCAGGAAATAGCACAGCAGGCGGATATTTATCCTACACTGGCAGACCTTATCGGGTACAATAAACCAATCCGAAGCTGGGGGAGAAGTCTGGTGAGTGACAAAAAATATCCTTTCATCGTAGTCAACTCGGATGGAAGTACAGATCAGTTCATGATCGGAAATTATATTTATCGCTTTGACGGAAAAGAAATTATCGGAGTATATGATAAATCTGATCTGAGCCTTGAAAAAAATATCATGAATGAAGTTAAAAATCCTGAAATAGAACGAGGAAAGAAAATAGCAAAGGCCTGGTATCAGGATTATATGGATAGAGTGATTAACAGGAAGCTGTATTAGGCAGAAGACAAAAAATAGAATGGCGAAATAGTCAATATGCTGATTGGCAAATTAATTGTTTTAGTATTTATTGATTTTACTTTTCTTCGCCTCTTTATGCTTTGTATAATAAAAGTTTTTGTTCGTTGAAAATTAATTTATATTTTTATCAATACGTAGATAAGAATATTGTATTAAAATTAAAACTATAAGAAATATGAAAAAAATATTGTTAACGTTCGCACTTTCTTTATGTGGTGTACTTACATTTGCACAGATCGAAGGTAAGTGGAAAACGATAGATGATGAGACAAAACAGGCAAAATCTATTGTTGAAGTGTACAAAAAATCAGATGGGAAATATTATGGAAAAGTTTCTCAGCTGTTAATAAAACCAACTGATCCTAACTGTACACTTTGTAAAGATGACAGAAAAGGAAAGCCGCTTTTAGGATTGGAAATCATCAGAGGATTGAAAAAAGATGGTGATGAATTCACAGGCGGAACCATCACGGATCCTAAAACAGGAAAAACATACAAATGTACCATTACAAGAAGCGGTGATAAACTGAACGTAAGAGGGTACTTAGGATTATCTTTATTAGGAAGAACCCAGGTTTGGGAGAAAGCTAATTAATATAAGTTTAAATAGAATTTTAAATGACATTTCAGAAATGAGATGTCATTTTTTGTAGATAAAAGAATGTATAGAATGTATTCAGGATCTTATGAAAAATTACAAAGGGCTCAGTCTACAGGAGAAAAATCAGTTTTAAATAAAATTAATAAAAGACTTCTCGGTCAAATGAGACGTCTTTTTATGATGTGTATAATAAAAAATCACTATTTTTGTAGTCTAAATTTTTCGAATAAATATGGCAGAATATACTTTTCGTGAGGTAATTGCACAGGCAATGAGCGAGGAAATGCGTAAAGACGAATCCATCTTTTTAATGGGGGAGGAAGTTGCAGAATACAATGGTGCTTATAAAGCTTCAAAAGGAATGCTGGATGAGTTTGGTCCTAAAAGAGTAATTGATACCCCAATTGCAGAACTTGGATTTACAGGAATTGCTGTGGGTGCTGCAATGAATGGTAACAGACCAATTGTAGAGTATATGACATTCAATTTCTCATTGGTAGGAATTGATCAGATTATCAATAATGCAGCGAAAATCCGTCAGATGAGTGGTGGACAATGGAACTGTCCAATCGTTTTCCGTGGACCTACAGCTTCTGCAGGACAATTGGGAGCTACCCATTCTCAGGCTTTTGAAAACTGGTTTGCAAACATCCCTGGCCTTAAAGTAGTGGTTCCTTCAAATCCTTATGATGCAAAAGGATTGCTGAAAACCGCAATTCAGGATAATGACCCTGTTATTTTCATGGAATCTGAGCAGATGTATGGAGATAAAATGGAAATTCCTGAAGAAGAATATTATTTACCACTAGGAAAAGCAGATATCAAGAGAGAAGGTACAGATGTTACTTTGGTTTCTTTTGGAAAAATCATGAAGCTTGCTTTACAGGCTGCTGAAGATATGGCTAAAGAAGGAATCTCTGTAGAGGTTATTGACCTTAGAACAGTTCGTCCTCTTGATTTTGATACTATTCTGGCATCAGTAAAGAAAACAAACAGACTGGTTATTTTAGAAGAAGCTTGGCCATTTGCTTCTATATCTTCTGAAATTACTTATATGGTACAGCAAAAAGCATTTGATTATTTGGATGCTCCTATCAAGAGAATCACTACTCCTGATGCACCTGCACCTTACTCTGCAGCATTGTTTGCAGAATGGTTCCCTAAACTTGAAAAAGTAAAAGAGGAAATCAAAAAAGCGATGTACGTAAAATAGTTATAGAAAAAAACTTCCGAAAGGAAGTTTTTTCATTTATTATATTCATGAAGAAAAATTCTTGACGTCATAAAATTAGTATAAATTTGCGCCTTTAAAATAAATTAAGCTGATATGGCAGAAGTTACAGAAGATGGCTACCACTTCGATATAAAGAAGCTTTCCTTTATGGGAGTTTTAGTGTCTCTAGGAATTGTTTTTGGAGATATTGGTACCTCTCCGCTTTACGTAATGAAAGCAATTGTGAATGCAAGGTCCCAGGGGAGCAATATGCCTTTCAATGAATACATAGAAGGAGCTCTTTCCTGTATCATCTGGACTCTTACCCTGCAAACCACAATAAAATATGTGATCATTGCTTTGAGAGCAGATAACAAAGGTGAAGGTGGTATTCTTGCTTTGTTTTCACTGGTAAGAAACCTTAAGAAAGGATGGTTGTACCTCATTGCAATCATTGGAGCTGCAGCCCTTATTGCAGACGGAGTCATTACACCGTCACTAACGGTAATGTCAGCTATTGAAGGTCTTGAAATTTATAATCCGCACACTCCCGTTGTGCCTATTACCATCGGAATTCTTATTGCCATTTTTGTGGTACAGCAGTTCGGAACAAGCTTTATCGGAAAGTTTTTTGGTCCGGTAATGGTAGTTTGGTTCTTAGTATTGGGAGGTCTGGGAGTAATGCATTTAAGTGAAAACTTTGAGATTTTAAGATCTTTTAACCCTTATTACGCTTATAAACTTATTGTCAACTCTCCGAGTGCCATTGTTATTTTAGGAGCTGTTTTCCTTTGTACAACCGGAGCAGAAGCATTGTATTCGGACTTAGGACACTGTGGTGCGAAAAACATCAGAATAAGCTGGGCATTTGTTAAGATTATGCTTATTCTTAATTATCTTGGACAGGGAGCATGGCTTTTGACCAATTACAGCAAACCAGGGTTCTCTGTAGTCAATCCGTTCTTTGGAATTATGGAAGAATGGATGATTATTCCGGGAGTAATTTTAGCAACAGCCGCTGCAATTATTGCCAGCCAGGCATTGATTACAGGTTCCTTCACCATATTCTCAGAAGCAATGTCTCTTAACCTTTGGCCGAATCAGAAAATTGATTACCCTTCCGGAGTAAAAGGACAGATGTATATTCCAAGAATCAACTGGGGACTTCTTATCCTGTGTATCATTGTTGTTCTTCACTTCAGAGAGTCAGGAAAAATGGAAGCTGCTTATGGACTTTCCATTACTGTGACGATGTTGATGACCACAGTTCTGTTGGTCTTCTGGCTGCTGAAACACAGAGTAAGCAAGGTCCTGATTCTGGTTTTCGCTATGGTTTATATGGCAATTGAATTAGGTTTCTTCAGTGCCAACATTATCAAATTCATGGAAGGTGGATGGATCACCGTTGTATTAGCTGGCTCTATCGGAGTTTCTATGTATGCATGGTATAACGGAAGACTGATCAAAACAAGATTTATCCAGTTTGTGAAAATAGAAAAATATGTGTCTATTCTCAAAGACATGAAACTGGACGAAACTATTCCGAAGTACGCTACCAATCTGGCTTATCTGAGCAGAGCAAAAAGAAATGATGAAGTAGAATCAAAAATTATCTATTCCATCATCAAAAAACAACCCAAAAGAGCAGATCATTACTTCATCCTGAGCATCGTAAACCAGGAAGATCCCTACACTTTCAGATATACCGTAGATGAAATTCTTCCGGGAACCGTGTATAAAATCAACTTCCTGTTAGGATTTAAAGTGGACCGAAGAATCAATGATTATTTCAATATGGTTCTTAAAGATTTAATGGCAGACGGAACCATTCCATCAAGAAGCAGCCATCCATCTTTAAGAGCTCATGATATACCACCGGATCTTAAATATGTGATCATAGATAACACCTATATCAACGATATCCTTTTAACTGTTAAACAGAAGATTACTCTTAACATTTATAACTTTGTAAAGTATATCGGAAGTGACGACTTTAAGGCCTGGGGAGTATCTTCGCATAACGTAGAAGTAGAATCTGCACCGATCACAGAATTAACAGTTTATGATAATAAGATCGAGCAGTCCGGGTATTTCCGCCACAACTCGTAGCCACCCGTATTTAACCATACTATCTATTTAAATAAAATTCAATAAATTTGTAGATAATTTTTTTAATGGATACAATACAAAAAGAAAAAAATATAGCTTTGATCAAGGATGTTTTGAGAAACTACTTATTAGAAAAGGGGTTCCGAAACACACCTGAAAGATATACGATATTGGAAGAGATTTATAATATGGATCATCACTTTAACGTTGATGATCTGTATCTTCTGATGATGCAGAAAAAATATCATGTTTCCAAAGCAACCATTTACAACACTATTGAAATTTTCCTTGATGCTGGCTTAATCCGTAAGCATCAGTTCGGAGAAAAGACATTGACTTCTTCATCTTATGAAAAGTCTTATTTTGACAAACAGCATGACCACCTGGTGATCTACAAAAAAGACTCTGATAAAGAAATTGAAGAAATTATTGAATTCTGTGACCCAAGAATCCAAGGAATCAAAGAAGCCATTGAAGAAGCTTTTGGCGTAAAAATTGATTCTCATTCGCTATATTTCTATGGCACTAAGAATGACTAATTAATGAGAATAGCCCTTTTTCTGTTACTCTTTATTTCTACGCTAAGCTTTGCGCAGGATAAAACTCCTGTGAAGAGAGATCCTTATTTGCAGGCTCCTTCACCGGCTCAGCCCAAACAGGTGAGACCTGAAGATAAAGTAAAGATCATCCATGCGGACGAGATCAAGAAAAACCCTGAAAAATACGACGGAAATCAATATTTTACCGGAAATGTTCAGATAGAACATCAAGGCTCCATCCTTACAGCAGATGAAGTCGTTTTGTATAATGAAGAAAACTTTGTAAAAGCAATAGGCAATACAAGACTTCAGAACACCGACGGCTCTGTCATCACAGCAGGTGAAATGGAATATGATGCCAATACCCAGAAAGGTGTTGCCCGGAAAAATGTGGTTTTAACTGATCCTAAACAAACCATAAAAACAGATATCCTGTACTATGACAGGTTGGCTAATCAGGCTTATTTTAACACAGGAGGGACAATTTCTGATGGGCAGAACGTAACCTATGCCAAAGTAGGAACCTATTTTCTTAATACAAGAGTGGTAGATCTTACTGGAAATGTAAAGATTGAAACCCCTCAGTATACTATAGAAGGACCCAACATCAAGCAGAATCAGAATACAAAAATTGCTGATTTTCTAGGTCCTACAACCATTACCAGCAAAACCAATCCAAGAAACAGAATCTACACGGAAAAAGGAACTTATAAAATGGATTCCAAAGAGGCTTATCTAACCAAAAACTCCAGGATCTTTTATAATGAAAAAATCCTTACCGGTGATGATATGTACTATAATCAGATTTCAGGATTTGGCAAAGCAACAGGAAATGTAACCCTTGATGATCCTATAGAAAGGAGATATATAAAAGGAGGTTACGGAGAAATTTTTGAGAAAAAAGACTCCGCAATGATGACTAAAAATCCTTATGCTGTAAAAGTAATGGAAAAAGACTCCATTTATTTTGCCGCAGAAAAAATTATCTCTTACCAAAGACCGGATACATTAGATATTAAAATCAAGAAAAGCTATCTGAGAGCTTTTAAAAAGGCACGTATTTTTAAATCCAATGCACAAGGAAGAGCAGATTCCATTGCCTTCAATGAAACAGACGGAATCATGCATATGTATACCAACCCGATTCTTTGGAGCGGTGAGAAACAGGTTACAGGAGATAAAGTGGAAGCTTATTTCAATACCAAAACAGAAGATATTGACTCTCTGAAAGTAATCGGAAATGCCTTTGCCATCAGTAAAGTAGATTCACTTACCCTGAAAGACGAATTTAATCAGGTGAAAGGGAAATTCATGACGGTGTACTATGAGAAAAATGCGATTAAAGAAGCAAGAGTAGTTGGAAACGCGCAGTCAATCGTATATGTTGATGATACTGATCAGGAAACTAAAAAGCCTGAAAGAATAGGAATTACATTATCTACCTGCGGAATTATCGGAGCATTGTTTGAAGAAAGAGCACTCCAGATTATTTCCTGCAGTATTGGAGCTGCTTCCGATACTTACCCGATGAGTATGATAGAACCTTCGAAAAGAAAATTCCCGGATTTCAACTGGAATACAAAAGACCGGATCCGGAAATGGCAGGATATCCTTGTAGACAGTCCCAATAACGAAGAAATACAATATACGGCTGATAGCGAATTGTTTGATAAAGCGCAGAAAGCAATTGACGACGAAAAAGCTAAAGAAGAAGCTAAAAAACCAAAGAGAGTAAGAAAATAGAAAGCAATAGGTATGAAAAAAATTCTGTTATTGTTATTATTTTTTCCATTGATGTTTTTTTCACAAGATTTGCAACCGGGTGAATTTGTATGGAGTAAAGAACGAAAATTACAGAAAGAGGATTATAAATTGATTACCCATGATGATCGTATTTCAATCAGATCAGCAATCAACTTTTCTTATCAGTTAAGGGGATTTAATGCATTAAGTAATAATTTTAATAAAAAGATTATCAATAAATTTTCCAGCAGTGCTTCATCAATAAATCCTGATTCTCGCAATATTCCGGCTATGATAGAATATCAGCAGGTCAATTTTGATTTAGCCGAAGTATATGCCCGAAAAATGCGTAAAGATCTGCTTATTCATAAAAATACGTTGTGGAAAGGTTTTACTTATGCCAATGAAATGTTTAATAATCTGACAGCTGAATATACAAAAGCTCAGGCCCTGATAGACAATGAAACCAATTATGGCCTTAATACTCAGAAACTACAGGACTGGAAACAGAAAATTCAGACTGAGCTCGATGATCTTTCTGATTTTGATTACAACAATACATCTAAAATAAAAATAAAGAAAGGTACTAAAGAAGAAAACTGATTTAGACTTTCATAAAATATTTCTGAAATGCAAAAAGATTTTTTTCTATATCAGGCACAAACTACTAAGTTTGCTGCAGGTTTTGAAGTTGAAAAAGCTGAAGGAAGCTATATTTATGGTACAGACGGGAAGAAATATCTTGACTTTGTAGCAGGGGTTTCTGCCAATACTTTGGGACATTCACATCCTAAAATTGTGAATGCAATCAAAGAACAGACGGATAAATATCTTCACGTAATGGTGTACGGAGAATATGCACAGGAAAAACCTGTCGCATTATGCAGTTTGCTTGCAGAAGCGACGCCTGATCCATTAGAAGTGACTTACCTTGTGAATAGCGGTGCAGAAGCTATCGATGGAAGCTTAAAACTGGCTAAAAGATATACTGGAAGGGAGGAAATTGTTTCCTTTAAAAACTCTTACCATGGAAATACCCATGGGGCTTTAAGTGTTTCAGGAAATGAAACCCACAAGAGAGAATTCCGTCCTTTACTGCCAATGGTGTCTTTTATTGAATTTAACAATGAAGAAGACTTTGGTAAAATTACGGAGAAGACCGCTTGTGTTATCCTTGAAACCATTCAGGGAGCAGCGGGGTTTCTCGTTCCGGATAACGACTATCTGATCAAATTAAAAAGAAGATGCGAAGAAGTAGGAGCGCTTTTAATTTTAGATGAAATACAGCCGGGATTCGGAAGAACAGGGAAGTTATTCTCTTTCGAACATTTTGGTATCGTTCCGGATATCCTTGTGATGGGTAAAGGAATGGGAGGAGGAGTTCCTGTGGGAGCTTTTATGAGTTCCAGAGAAATTATGGAAACCCTTTCTCACTCACCAAAACTTGGGCATATTACTACTTTTGGAGGAAACCCACTCATTGCAGCAGCAAGTTATGCTACATTGAAAGAAGTTCTGGAAAGCGGTTTAATGAATGAAGTGGAGGAAAAAGAGAAGTTGTTCAGAGAACTTTTGGTTCATCCTAAAATCAAAAATATCAACGGTAAAGGATTGATGCTTGCCGTGAATTTAGGAACTCCTGAATATACGCTGGAAGTAGCTAAAAAATGTATGGAAAGAGGGCTTATTGTTTTCTGGCAGCTATACAGAAATGAATACATGAGAATCTCTCCGCCTCTTACATTATCTCTGGAAGAAATCCGTGAAGGATGTCAGATTATTCTCGATATACTGAATGAAAATTAAAGATAAAATCTCTCCTGAATGGGGAGATTTTTTTATGTTTTGCATGGTAACTTTTAGCTTTAAAATTTAACATCACGGGGATTTAAATCCAGTGACAAATATCATACAGATTCTATAAAAAAGTAATTGTTTTTTTGCGTAATAAAAAAATTAATTTATATATTGCGGGACGATAAAACAAAGATTATATGGCGAAACATAAAGTCCATTACGAATTTCCAATGCACTGTTTATCAGAGATTTTATACGAATATCTGGCGACTGCAGAGGGATTGTCTGAATGGTTTGCGGATGAGGTAACAGAGAAAGGCGATGATTTCTTTTTTAGCTGGGGTGGAGGACCTGCTGAGAAGGCCACTTTGATCAGATATAAGCCTGAAGGTTTCGTGCGTTTCAGATGGGAAGAGGATGAAGGAACAAAAAATTTCTTTGAAATGACTATCACAATTGATGATATTACAGAAGATCTTGCTTTAAATATTACAGATTTCTGTGAAGAAGGTGATGAAGAGGAAAATGCAATGTATTGGGAAAATCTTATCGAAAACCTGAGAATAAAACTAGGTGCGGCATAATACCGGGCTATATGAAATGATAAAACTGATGAACGATTTATCGTTCATTATTTTTTTGTAAATAAATCACATCAAAAATTGGAAAATCAATATTTTACATCAGACGAGTTAAATGTAAAGAACAGAGCTTTTCTTTGGGGAGACTCAGTGAAAGTTTCTTTCTTTGTAAGAAATGGTGGATTGATCATGGACGAAGAATGCTACTTTTTCCTGATGGCTTCCATGAGAAAGATGAGACTCAATATTCCTTTGACTTATACACTGGAGTTTTTCCAGACTCTTTTCCAAAAAGAAATTATTGAAGGTAAAGGAGTACAGAACGGAATTATCAATTTCCAGGTGTTCAGAAATAATGATGGCGCAACATTGGCGAAATCTTCTGTTTCCTACTTTTACGAAGTAACGGAAATGGCGGATGTGCTTGCTGTTCATCAAAGACCTTTGGAATTGGATTTGATTAAAGAAATTAACGTTAATAACAACCTTTTGAGTAATATCAGGGTTCACTGTCCGGAAAATATTTATGGGGGGATTTATGCCCAGGAAAATGATCTTGACGACGTAATTCTTCTGAATCCAAACAAAAGAATAGCACGTACCACTGCCGGGAATCTTCTCTTTTTAGAAGGTGATGTGATCAAAGTGCCAAAGCAGACAGAAGGAGCCTACATCTCTCCTTTAATGGAAAATTTTGTTACTTTTTTACATAAAAATAACCTTGCGGATATCCAGGAACACGA
The DNA here is from genome assembly GCF_031454475.1 of Chryseobacterium vietnamense. Classification (NCBI taxonomy): domain Bacteria; kingdom Pseudomonadati; phylum Bacteroidota; class Flavobacteriia; order Flavobacteriales; family Weeksellaceae; genus Chryseobacterium; species Chryseobacterium vietnamense. The sequence goes on from NZ_JAVDQX010000002.1 coordinate 616,986, forward strand.
GATTATTGCATTTGAATCTCAGAAAGCTGAAGAAATTTTAATGATTTCTGACGAGAAAGGTATGTTTTCTGTAGGTAAGATAAGAAACAAGACTTTTGAAACCTCCCGTTTCTCCGGATTGGTAGAAAGCTGGAAGAAAAGTTTTAACTCATAAAAATTGACAAACCCGGTAAACAACAAAGTTACAGAAGTCCTTTACCGGGTTTTATTCTGAGTAAATCAGAAATTGTTTTTTTTATTTAATATTCGTTGATAATTTCAACAAATTTTTGTGCGATTTCTTTCTGCCCTTTTTCACTGGTAATGTAATTCCTGTTGTCAGAATTATTAATGAAGCCAAGTTCTACCAATACAGCAGGTGCTTTGGTTTCTCTTAGCATGTGAAGATTGTGGCGTTCTTCAATTTTACGGGCATTGAATTTCTTGTAAATTTTTCCAGCCAATTCCTTTGAAACATCAGAATTCTGAACGTAAACTTCAAATCCGTTGTCAGATCTTTCTTTTTGCGGAGAACTGTTAACGTGAAGGGAAATGACCATTTCAGGGTTCAGCTTGTTGATCAGCTCTGTTCTTTCGGAAAGAGTAGGATAGCTGTCTGAATCCCTTGTTAAAATAACTTCATATTTGTCCTGGCTTTCATTGATTTTCCGGATTTCCTTAGCTACGCTTAATGAAATATTTTTTTCCAGAATTTCACCATAAGTGGCCCCAAAATCATTTCCACCATGTCCGGCATCGATGACAATATATTTTTTGTTGATAGGAGTAAATGATAAAAATGCGGTAGAAAATATTGATAAAGCAAGTAATGTAATACCTTTCATATCAGTGATTTTAGTTTCCCAAAGAACGGAAAAACTTTCTTTAAAATTGGTTAAAAGAATCTTAAAGTTTGTTAATTATCAGAATGATACGAAAAAGTATGCATTTAGTTTAGTGAAATATCTTCAGGGGAATTGGCCCAGAGAAGAAATTCTCCTCCCAGATTCTGCATGATAGACTTCCAGAGTGTCTGATCATTGGGAAGCGTATAATCAAGATTGTAAACATCTACTACGGTCCACATTTTTCTTTGAACCTCAGTGTCCAGCTGGTTCGAAGACCATCCGGAATACCCGGAAAATATTTTGATATGCTCAATATCCAGTTCACTGCTTAAAACCGCATTAATGATCTTTTCAATATCTTCTGTAAGATAGTATTCATCAGTGATATCGGTATAGATTTCTGTAACTCTTTTGCCTTTTACAATGAAAAATACCTTGTCGTTTTCTACAGGTCCTCCATCATATACCTCTATTTTAAAGTCAAAAAAATCTTTGAATTTGCTACTCATCTGGCTGTTCTTTTTATTCAATATCAAACCAAATGCACCACTTTCATTATGTTCAATAACCAATACCACCGATCGTGAAAAAATATCGCCGGAAATGTCAGGTGTCGAGATTAATATTTTACCTTTGTATGAGTGATTCATACTCAAATTTAATAAAAAATATTTATGGAAAACCTGCACGACAAAAGAAAAGTGTACGAGAAATCCCAACTTATTGAAAGTGAGATAAAACAAAATCCAATTGAGCAGTTCAGAGACTGGTTTTTGGAAGCCAATGAGAGTCCGATGATCTCAGAAGCCAATGCTATGGCAGTTTCTACAATAGAGGAAGATGGGTGTCCGAGAACAAGAATGGTACTTCTTAAAGCATATACCCATGAAGGATTTATTTTTTATACCAATTATGACAGCAGAAAAGGAAAAGCAATAGAAAGCAATCATAAAGCCTGTCTGCATTTTTTCTGGCCTAATCTGGAAAGACAGATCATTATTAAAGCAGATCTTGAAAAGATTGCAGAAAACCTTAGTGATGGTTATTTTCATTCAAGGCCGAAAGGCAGCCAGCTGGGAGCTGTGGTCTCTCCGCAGAGCCAGGTGATTCCGAACAGAGAGTTTCTGGAAGGTAAATTAAAAGAACTGGAAAAGGAGTATGAAAATACGGAAGTCCCAAGACCTGCCAATTGGGGAGGTTATCTTGCAAGACCTTATGAAATTGAATTCTGGCAGGGAAGACCCAACCGCCTCCATGACAGGATTATTTATCAGCTGGAAGATCTTGACTGGAAGATTTCAAGACTGGCTCCTTAAGGGTAAAATAAGAGGTTAGAAGTGACGGTTTTAATATGAGATAAACCACTTGAAATATAAACTCTGTAATTCAATAGAAGCGGGCTTTATCCCGCTTATTTTTATTATGCATAATGATAGAGGTTTCAGCCAAAACTTATTTAGTTTGCAGAGAATAATGACAAGATATGCTGCACTATATTTACTTTTAAGTTTTGGCTAAAGCTGTGCGAATTGATATTTATTTTTAAACCGGCTCCCTTCGACTAAGCTCAGGATTATAGCGCGTTCCTATTGAATGACTATTTTTTCAAATACAACAAGGTTTCCATTATCAATAGAAGCGGGCTTTAGCCCGCTTATTTTATTATGTATAATAAAGGCTTCAGCCAAAACTTAATAATTCTTACCCCCTTAAAACATCTTAATGGTTTAATTCTCTATCATCTTTTTAAAATAAAAAAAAGGCTGTTTCTAAGAAACAGCCCTTGAATTTTTGTAATCTGAATGATTATTTTTTCTTAGCACCTGAAACTGCATTTGATAAATCAGCTCCAGCTTTGAATTTAGCAACTTTTTTAGCAGCAATTTTGATTGGTTTTTTAGTTGCAGGGTTAATACCTTGTCTAGCCGCTCTCTCAGCTACTGAGAAAGTACCGAAACCTACTAAAGAAACTTTTCCGTCTTTTTTCTTTAAAGTAGTTGTAACGTTACCAATGAAAGATTCTAAAGCAGCTTTTGCTGCAACTTTAGTGATACCTGCATCTTTTGCGATTGCGTCGATTAATTCAGACTTGTTCATAATTTTTAATATTAAAGTTAGTTCGTAATTATAGCAAATATAGTACTATTTTCTAATTGTGCAATTTTTTTATTAAAACTTGTAAAATTTTTTTGCTTTTCACTGAAATCAGTTAAAATATGATAATTCCACTTTTCACAGAAAATCTACGTTACAGGTTACTAAAATCATGCCAAATGCTTATGTGTATTGACTTTAGCAAAAAGTTAATATTATTTTTCGTATTTATTAAATCCTAAATTGTGTATAAACAATTAATTTTTTTGACCATATGATTGTTAAATATATAAGTAATTTTTATATTTCTTGTGTTTTGTGAAATTAAACCCCTGTGTTTGTGGGAGTTTTAAAATGTTAATAAAGGCCTGTTTTATTAATTTTTATTAATAAATTTGCAGCATGTTAATAGAAGTTTTCAAGTCTAAGATTCATAGGGTGAGAGTAACTGCCTCTGACCTTAATTATATAGGGAGTATAACGATCGATGAAGATCTTATAGAAGCTGCCGGTCTGGTAGTGGGAGAAAGAGTCTATATCGTCAATGTGAACAACGGAGAACGTTTTGATACCTACGTGATCAAAGGGAAAAGAAAATCAGGAGAAGTATGTCTGAATGGGCCTGCAGCAAGAAAAGTACAGAAAGATGATATCATTATCATTATTGCTTATGCTCAGATGACTCCGGAGGAAGCAAAAGACTTCCAGCCGAAGATCGTTTTCCCGGATGAAAAAACAAACCTTCTTACATAGTACATGGAGAAAACATCAAAAAGTCCGGTAAAATCAATACTTACAATAGTAATATCGCTTGCTTTTGCAGGCTTTTTTTTATGGCTTGCCTTAAGGGGGCTGGATTTTAAAGTCATTCAGAAATCACTGGCAAAAGCTAATTATATCTGGGTATTGTTTGCTTCCGTATTTGGTCTTCTGGCGTATTGGTTCAGGGCTATCCGCTGGAATCTGATGCTGGAGCCGATGGGACACAGAATTTCAAACTCCAATGCACTTTGGTCCATATCATTTGGATATCTGATGAATCTTACCATCCCGAGGAGTGGGGAAGTGGCAAGGGCAACAGCTTTATATGGAGTAGAAAAAGTGCCTGTAGACAAATCTATTGGGACTATTATTTTAGAAAGAGTAGTGGATCTTATATGTATGATGGGATTTTTACTTCTAACAGGAATTTTTAAATTTAATGCAATTCTTGCTTTCTATCATTTTGTAATGGATAAAAAGGATGAAAAAGAAGAGTTTGTTCCTAACTTTTTTGAGAGGCAGATCATGAAGTTGGGGGTAAGTGATTTTGATTCATTTTATTTATGCGTTAAAATTGGTCTTGTAATATTGGTTTTAATTGGGTTAGGCCTACTTTATAAATATAAAAAAGAGAAACTTGTCAACTTTGGAAAAGGAATTCTTCAGGGGATAACTTCCATTTTTAAATTAAAAGAAAAAGGAAAATTCATTCTTTATACATTAGGAATCTGGATTTGCTATTATTTTGCCGCTTATCTGGTTTGCTTTGCCCTTCCTGAAACATCCGCATTTACCTTTGCAGACGGTTTCTTCATTATTGTTGTAGGAACATTAGGTATGATTATCCCTGCCAGCGGAGGAATCGGAGCGTATAACCTGGCTATGAAGTATGGTTTTATGGCGTTGTTTATTTCAGTAGGAAAAAGTGCAGATTTCGGTGGTGAAATGGGACTTACCTATTCCTTTATTTCTTTACCACTGCAGATTGTGATAATGCTGGTAATGGGATTAATATCTATTCCTATGCTGGCCAAAGCAAGAAATGCCTCTGTTTCGGATAAAGAATTTGAAAATTAATTCAATACCAACCTATACAATACAAGGTTCAATTTTTTAATTGGACCTTTTTTTATTGCTTTTTTTGATTTAAATCGTTTTAATTAAGCTGTCTGTGGCATTTTTTTATCAATAAATTTGGTCAGTTCATAAATCACTTCTATCTTAATGCAAAAAATAATTATAATATAAAACACTATGGCCATTAATCTACAGAAAGGACAAAAGATCGAGATTGGATTGACTAAAATGACGATTGGATTAGGCTGGGATCCGAACGAAGGAACCGGCTACGACTTTGACCTGGATGCTTCTGCAATCATGATTGATTCTGACAGAAAATTAGTAAGTGAAGAATACTTTGTTTTTTACAATAACCTGAATTCTCCGGACGGAGCGCTTACCCATACAGGAGATGATCCCAGTGGTAAAAACAGTGATGGTGACGATGATGAGGCTATTATTATAGACCTTGATAAAGTAGACTCAAGAGTAGAAGAGATTCTTTTCGTGGTAACCATTGAGGATTTTGAAAGAAGAAGACAGAATTTCGGACAGGTAAGAAACTCTTATATCAGAGTAGTGGATAATCATTCCAATCAGGAAATAGCAAAATACGAACTGGATGAAGATTTCTCCATTGAAACCGGAGTAGAGTTCGGAAGACTGTACAAAAGAAACGGAAGCTGGAAGTTTGAAGCTTCAGGAATAGGATACAGAGCAGATCTTGGCTTCTTCCTTGAAAAATACTACAAAGGGCAAATCATCAAATAAATCATCAAATACACAAAAACTATAACTATGGCAATTAATTTACAGAAAGGACAAACGATAGATTTAAGAAAGAATGACCGCGGTGAAAGCGTGTATGATCTTTCAAAAGTAACCATTGGCTTAGGGTGGGATGTAAGAAAACAAGGCAGTGGATTCTTTGGAAAGCTGTTCAGTAAAGAAGCCGAATATGACCTTGATGCAGTCGCATTTCTTCTGGATGGCAACGGAAAAGTAGCCAATCTTGGAAGAACAGTACAGACCAATGATGGAAGACAGATGGGCCTTTATCAGGGAGATGTGGTTTTCTTCAACTCTATGCAGCACCCAAGCGGAAATGTATGGCTTACCGGAGATAACAGAACCGGAGCAGGAGATGGTGATGATGAGCAAATCATTGTAAGACTGGATCAGCTGGATCAGAGTTATCAGAAAATCGTATTCCTGGTTACCATTTATCAGGGAAGAACCAATAACCAGCACTTCGGAATGATCGAAAATGCATTTATCCGTGCAGTAGATGCTTCAGGGAAAGAAATTACGAAATACAGCCTTTCCGGAGATTCAAGTATGAACGGAATGTGTGCTATGGTTTTTGCAGAAGCATACCGTCATAACGGCGACTGGAAGTTCCGTGCTGTAGGAGAGCCGCATCATACAGATAACTTTATAGATATTCTGAGACAGCAATACGCATATTCCAACTAGATTCTCAAAATTTTATCAAATCAAAATAAAAGCCGGCCTGGAAGTCTCCGACTGCCTCTGCCGGCTTCAGAATTAATACTTGTCTATAATGAGCAGGAGATTATTAGCTTATTTTTTATTAGATACCTCAGGTTCTATGAATGGAGAACCTATTCAGGCTTTGAATAATGGTTTTAACGGCCTTATCAGTATGCTGCGTGCCGATCCGCAGGCGATGGACAGCCTGCATCTGAGTGTTATTACCTTCGATAGAGAAGTTAAAAATATCATTCCTTTAACAGATCTGGCCAGCTTTTATCCCATGGAAATTACCTGTCCGGATAGCGGTCCCACGCATACAGGAGCAGCACTGGAAATGGTTTCAGAACTGGTTCAGAAAGAAATAGTCAAAGAATCTGCTGATGCCAAAGGAGACTGGCAGCCGTTACTGTTTATATTTACGGATGGAAAGCCTTCAGATATTCAGAAATACAGGCAGATGATTCCTGTGATCAGAGGACTGGAGTTTGGTGCTATTGTAGGATGCGCTGCAGGCCCGAAAGCAGATGAACAGTTTCTGAAAGAACTGACAGATCATGTCGTAAAGCTGGATACTACAGACGCAATTACCCTTTCTTCCTTTTTCAAATGGGTGAGCTCTTCCATTACACAGGGAGGACAATCACAGAATACAGGGGAAAACATCACCTTACCTCCGCCACCATCGGAGCTTAATATTATTATTTAAAAAATTGTCTTTACAGCATGAGAAGACTGCCGATTTATTTTTTAGTAGACGTCTCCGAATCTATGGTAGGAGAGCCTATTGAGCAGGTACAGGAAGGTATCGCCAATATTATAAGGGAATTAAAAAAAGATCCCTATTCACTTGAAACCGTTTATATTTCCGTGATTGGTTTTGCGGGAGAAGCTGAAGTAATTACTCCCATGCAGGATATTATCAGTTTTTATCCCCCTAAAATTCCGGTTGGAAGCGGTACGTCACTTTCTCAGGGTTTAATTAAACTAATGGATTGTATCGACCGGGATATTGTAAAAACAACGTACGAAAGAAAAGGCGACTGGAAACCTATCGTCTTCCTGTTTACAGATGGTGTTCCCACGGATGATGCTACCAAAGCCATTGAAAGATGGACTCAAAAATATAACGGGAAATCCAATACAATTGCAGTATCTATTGGGGAAAATACCAATTATAAACTTCTCGGTTCTCTGGCAGACAACGTTTTATTATTCAATAATTCTGATGAGAATTCTTACAAAGAGTTTTTCAAATGGGTAACGGATTCTATTAAAACAACCAGCCAGAGCGTAACAGAAGCCAAAAAAGAAGGAATTAATTTGTCTAAAATTGATTCTCTTATTCTGGAGAAAGTAGATCCCGAAATGGAGCAAAAATTCCCGGATAATAATTTTGTTGTATTGAATGGAAAATGTCAGGAAACAGAAAAGCTTTATCTGATGAAGTTTAAAAAAGCATTCGCAGAATCAAGCATACCGGGAATGGCTACAAGATACTACAGGCTTGACGGTGCTTATAAAATTGATGAAAAAGCTTACTACAGACTTTCCTCAAACAAAAAAACACATCTTAAAATCAATATCGAAGAACTGGACGGAGGAACTTCATGTCCGCACTGTGCCAATCCCATTGCATTAGCTACCTGTTCATGCGGAGGTATTCATTGCCTGAGAGGAGAAGGATACAGCAAATGTCCATGGTGTGGAACGTCGGATTATTACGGATTTTCCGGCGGCGGATTTGATATTAACAGAACCTTAGGCTAATGATGGGCAAGTTTTTCAGAAAATCAACTGATGAATCCAGGCCGAAGACGATGGAACAGGCTGTTATTTTTAAAGAAAAAGAAGAATTCAAAGATGCTCATTGGGTATTGAAAAATGCCAGTGCCAAGCAGTTCTATGAATTCAGCCTTGATATGGATGATTTTCCGAATATAGAAATCCGGAATATCAGCGGTCTTGAGGAAACAGGGCTTGTTTTTGAAAACAATACCATTTCAGGAACCCCGGTTACCAACAATATGTATCATCTGGATGTTCAGTTTTATCACATTCATGATCAGAAGCATATCGAGACAAAAAAAATACAGCTGTTTGTCAATGCAGATCCGAAAGATTTGTGGAAAAATATTCCCAGCGATACAAATGCAGCTTTTTATAAATCTGAAGAAGATTCTTTTAAAGGTTCTTTTTCAGATAAAAAAATTGTGGTGGCTTCCAAAAGAGGACGTTCCCATGCCCATGAAGGGAAATTCCGTGAAGATGATTTTACTGTGTATAATCTTCCCGAAGACTGGAATATTGTTTCTGTTTCAGATGGAGCGGGCTCAGCAGCTGTTGCAAGAGAAGGTTCAAGATTGGCAACAGCAACGATAGGTCAGTTTTTTAATTCGCAGGAAATAGTAAGGGGAATTGAAAATAATATCAATCAGATGTATGCTTCAGACTCTTCAGATGTAGAACGATCAGATGCTGAGCAAAACATCAAAAATATTTTATCGGAAAGTGTTCTACATGTCCATCAAACATTGGAACAAACGGCATCCGAAAATGCTCTGTCTGTAAGTGATCTGCATGCTACGCTGATTTTTACTTTACTTAAAAAGTTTAGTTTCGGGTATGTCATTCTTAGCTTTGGAGTAGGAGACTGCCCGATTAATCTCATCAATCCTGATTTTTCTGAAGTAAAACTCTTAAATCAGATGGATGTGGGTGAGTTTGGCGGAGGCACCCGCTTTATCACCATGAAAGAAATTTTTAATGATACAATGGCTTCCCGTTTCCGGATCACCTGTGTGAAGGACTTTTCTTATCTGGTTCTGATGACGGATGGTATTTATGATCCTAAATTTATCACAGAAAATAAACTGGAAGACACAGAAAGCTGGAAAACTCTTTTTGAAGACCTTGCCGGAAATAATGATGACCGGACGAAAGCAGATTTTATCAATGATGAAAAAATTGATGAAGAACTTTTAATCTGGTGCGATTTCTGGAGCAGAGGAAATCATGATGACCGTACATTGGCAATAATCTATTAATACCATGAAAAAGACCATTAAGGTTGTTTCTGTTCTGGACACAGCCAAATCCTATGAATATGTAGATGAAAACCCTATCCGGGGCGGTGTGAAAGATGTTTATTTTTCGCCTGATAAAGAATATGTAGTCGCTTTCTACCGTAATCCGCTGGATGAAGGACAGAAAGAAAGAATCATGAAGATTGTTTCCACTTATCTGCAAAACATACAGAATGGAAATACTTCAGACTACTTTCTGAACGAAATATTCAGATGGCCTTATGATATTGTTGAAAGAAATACACTCACAGGAATTGTAGTTCCTGTTTATCATAATAAATTTTATTTTGCCAAAGGCTATGTCGGCTCGGATAATATCCGCGGACAGGATAAAGTGGGGAAGTGGTTTACGGCTCCCATGTTCAGAAATCAGCAATACCCTTTAAGACTGGATCAATCGGAGCTTGGGGATTGGCTGAGCTATTTCCAGATTGCAGTCAATATCAGCAGGGGAGTGAAAAAGCTGCATCAGATGGGGCTGGCACATTCCGATTTATCTTATAATAATATTCTGGTAGATCCCGTAACAAAATCTGCCTGTATCATTGATATTGACGGGCTTGTTGTTCCCAAGCTCTTTCCGCCGGAAGTCATAGGAACAGCAGACTTCATTGCGCCTGAAGTTTTAAAAACCCAGCATCTGAAACTTCAGGATCCCGGAAGACATTTGCCCAATCAAAAAACAGATCTGCACGCACTCGCTGTTCTGATTTATATGTATCTTCTGAGAAGACATCCGCTTCGTGGAGGAAAAATCTGGGATCTGGATTCCGAAAAAGATGAAATTTTATCCATGGGAGAAAAAGCGCTGTTTGTAGAAGATCCGGAAAATCCTTCCAATCAGGTAAAAGCAGATCATCTCAGAAAATGGGATGCCTTCTGGGGCGATCCTCAAAAGATTCCTTATACGGTTACAGGGCCTTATCTTTCAGAATTGTTCAGAAAAACATTCATAGACGGACTGCATGATCCCATCAGACGTCCTACTGCCAATGAATGGGAAGCTGCATTGCTGAAAACTGTAGATCTGATCCAACCCTGTCATCATTCGGATTGTACCGAAAAATGGTACGTCTTTGATAATACGAGCAATCCAAAATGCCCCTTTTGCGGAACACCACATCAGGGAACATTACCGGTTTTAGACTTATATTTTAAATTTGATGATGAGGTCTGGAAACCGGAAAATCACAGACTGATGGTCTATCATAATCAATATCTGTTCAAATGGCATGTTTCCAGGAAAGTAATAAGAAATGAAAATCTGACGATGCAGGATAAAATGCCTGTAGGATATTTTACATTCCATCAGGGAAAATGGGTATTGGTAAATCAAGGATTATCCGGAATGAAAGATATCACAGAACAAAAAGAAATTCCGCCGGGTTCTATGGTAGAACTCACTGATGGTAAAAAAATACTGCTGTCTACGGAAGAAGGCGGAAGACTCATCTATGTGACCATGGCCAATCAGTAAAGGCTAACGGATAATCAAGGCTTGTTTCCGGAGTGTCATTCTGAATGGAATGAAATGTAATGGAGAATCTCATATGGCTGTTTATGTGTGAGATTCTTCCTTCGTCAGAATGACAAAAGTCAAATTATTTGATCAAAGGAAACATTCAACTACTTTGGCCAGAACTTAAAAACATCTATTGCCTTTCCGTTTCCATAAAATAAGAATACTGATCTTCATCCACAATTCTAAAACCAAGACTTTTATAAAGATGCTGGGCTTTATTGGTTTTTAAAACACTTAATGAAACTGTTTTTCCTGCTAATGAAGCTTCCTCCAGGATATCAGACAAAATCTTTTTTCCAAGTCCTTTACCTTGTTGGGAGGGATCAATCTGAAGCTGCAGAACCTCAATGTTGGTAAATGTTCTGTCTAGTTTTAACAGCCCTATCGGTTGATGATCTAAAAAAATTATATGAGCTTTTTCAAACTGGTACAGAACTCGTTGTAAAGTTGTCTCTCTGTCAGTAGACAGTCCTGAAGTTTCATAATGAGGATTCATGGTTTTCATTCTGAGATTAAGAAGAAAATCAATATCTGTTTCATCAGCTTGTTTATAATGCAGGTTAAGATCCATATTCAAATATAAAAAATTAAGCTCTTACTTGAATGCAATTTTCAGTCCCATTTCTTATTGCGTATATTAAAGGTTGGAAGCTGAGAGAAGGAGGCAGGAAGTTACTATTGTGCTGGAGCGAACTTCTGCTTTTTTTATTGTAACTACTGTTTTTTAAAAAAATATTCCTGTCAAAAAACTTCAGATGTTTGACTTCCGCCAGAAACTTCCATCCTCTAGCTTCCATCTTCCAGCCTTATATTAACTCAAAAAAGCCCCTTCTCCCTATTTTTATTTTAGTTTGGGGGATCAGTTCCATTTTTTCATCAGCGTCCGTTATTTTGATTGTATTGATCTGAATTCCTCCGCTCTCAATTAACCTCCGGATTGCTGATTTGCTGAGGTCGCTTTTAAGCTGATGACAGAGTTCAACAAGAGAAATTGTGTTTTTCATACTTTTCAATGAAGCGATCGCCACACGTTCATACACTTTCTCTTCAGAATTTTTATTCTGAAACTGATTGATAAAAAACTGTTCTGCATTGTCAGCCGAAGCCGGATCATGGTACTGGCTGATGATATTTTTGGCAATCAGTTTTTTTATATTCATAGGGTTTTCACCTTCTGAAATTCTGGAAAGAAGCGCTGATTTTTGTTCCATAGAAAAATCGGTGGTAAGGTTGAGAAACTCTTCAATCAAAGCATCAGGAATAGACATGGTTTTTCCAAACATTTCATTAGGTTCGTCCGTCAATCCGATAATATTGTTCAGGGATTTACTCATTTTTTCTTTTCCGTCAAGACCTCTCAGCAATGGCATGCACATCACAATCTGAGCAGGCATTTGATGCACTTCCTGAAGCTGTCTTCCCATTGTGCAGTTGAAAAGCTGATCCGTGCCTCCCATTTCAATATCACATGCTATTTTTACAGAATCAAAACCCTGAAGAATCGGATATACCAGTTCATGCATAGCGATAGGTGTATTTTCTGTAAACCTTTTATTAAAATCATTTCGATGCATCAGCTGTGCGACGGTAACTTTTGAAAGGAGCTGGATCACCTCAGAAAAATCAAGAGCATCCAGCCAGTCAGAATTAAAAACAATTTTTGTTTTTTTTACATCGATAACCTTGGAGAGCTGATTGATATAAGTCTGGGCATTATGCTGTACATCTTCAGCACTTAAAGGTTTTCTGGCTTTGTTTTTCCCGGTAGGATCACCAATTCTTGCCGTAAAGCTTCCTACAACAATAATAATCTGATGTCCCAGATCCTGAAACTGTTTCAGTTTTTTTAAAACAACGGCATGTCCCAGATGCAAATCCGGAGCCGTAGGATCAAACCCCAGTTTGATAGAAAGTTTTCTGTTTTCTTTGGAGGCTTGAGCGAGTTTTTCTTCCAGCCCGTTTTCCGGCAGGATGATAGCCACATTTTCTTGTAATGGATGAATCATGTTGAATAGTTTTAAAATGAAAAAAGCCCGGACAGGTATTGTCCGGGCTCTATATATACGTTAGATTATTTTATTGGATTACAGATATAGAAAGTCTTCCCGAACGATAGCCCGGAGTGTAATATTCACTGAAGAATGGAAGACGTAATATGCTGTTCAGATATTTCATTGTTATGTAAATATACAGGTATTTCCTGAGGATCCAATATTTAAACCATTAAGACGCATTGCAGGGTTATAACAAGATTTGTTTTAAAAGAAAAACTTAACCATCCATCAATCTTAATGGCTTAAAATAATGGTTCAAAACAATTTTACTTGCGGTTTTTGAAGCTAATTTCATGCCATAAATCTGATAAGAACAAAATACACAGAAAAGATATTTATACTATATTTCGTTATCTTCGTATTCAGTTGGTAAGAAGCCTTTAGTACAAGGTAAATCTTCTGTTTTTAAATAAGTTTTATGAAGAAAAAAATTAATAGTTGAGTGCATGTTCAGCGTATAAGTTTTTAATCTGATCTTTCCAGATTTTCAGATCTTCAGAAGACGCTTTATCTGCTTTATCAAAAAATAAATGCCTGATGATTTCCAGCCCGGAATAGATAAAAATACCATTATCAGAGGTTAGTGTCAACGCTTTATCCATTCCCGTTTTTTCATATTCCTCATGAGATTTTCCATGGGTATTGATGATCACCGTCTTTTTATCTTTCAGAAGTCCCTTCTGTACGCCCTGATCATAGCGGTAGGCAAAACCATAACTGAAAACACGGTCTATATATCCTTTCATCATGGCGGGAAGTCCGGTCCACCAGATAGGATAGATAAAAGTAATCTGCTCTGCCCACGAAATGTATTCCTGTTCGGCTTTTACATCATCCGAAACTTTTCCCATGCGCTGTCCCTGCATATCATTCAGAGAGAGCACAGGATTAAAACCGATTTTATAAAGATCTCTTACGATAATTTCTTGATTATGGGACTGGAGCGTTTCAACAACTGTGTTTAAAATATTGTGATTTAAACTGTTTTCGTTAGGGTGTGCGTAAATGATTAAATGTCTCATTGCTTTGATTGTTAAGATTAATGAGACAAAAGTACTGCGGCGTGCCTTTCAAAAATTGTAAGAAAACGAAACAGTCTATCAGGATCTTGGATTACAGATCTCCTGCTGAAATTTTAAATACTGAGCCGGGGAAATATTGATAAAATGCCTGAAATCATGAATAAGCTGGCTTTGATCATAGTAACCACATTCGTCAATGATCGTAAACCACTTGACAAGGTTTTGCCTTTCTGTTTCCTTTTCAATGATTTTTATCGCTTTTAAAAAACGGTTATAGCGGGCAAGCTCTTTTAAAGAATAGCCAAACTGCTCTTTCTGCTTACGCTGGATATTTCTTTCCGTCTGTTGAGTTTGCTCTGCAATTACTTTTATTGGATTTAACAGGTCATTTTCAAAACTGCTCAAAAGCTGGCTGGTAGAATCCCGGTGCTGCAGATAAGGTCTACAGAATTCAAGGATATGATTTACCTGTCCGGAGGTTGAATGTAATGAGATAAGCTGATGCCAAAGGTCTGTAAAACAGTTTTCTTCCAGCAGTTCATCCGGATGTCTTGCCGGCTGTTCAATGGATATTTTTCCGAAAAACCTGAAAAATGCATCATCTTTAAAATTAGCAACCAAAATAGATGATCCTGAGGGAAGTGTATATTCAAAAGCTTGTCTCACAGGCCCAAATACCATACATTTATCTATCTGTATGACGGTCTTTTCGCGGGTAGACATGGTAGCACTTTCTCCAAAACAAAATAACAGAATAGTCTGATAAGTGGGTAAAAGCTTTTTGGTAATGGAGAATTCAGAAGAATTTTCAGCAAAATAAAAATGAGTAAATACGTTTTCAAATTCCTGAGGAACAGAAATTCTGTACTCGTTATATTCAGAATGTAATTCCATAAGCCTGAAAATTAAGAGATGAGGTGTTTTATCATTTTATAATTGATCATAGCAACTCCTTTTACAGAGACCGTTTTTTCCTGAACTACCTGAAAACCTGATTTTTCAAAAAATGGTCTGGCTGTTTTGCTTACATCCGCAGTAAGGGCCTTTTTATTATTCAGCAAAGCTTCTTTTTCAATCTGTTGGTAAAGGAGGGTTGCAATACCTTTATGCTGATAATCTTTGTGTACAAAAAGCAGATCAATATAATTTCCCTGATCGAGCGCACAGAAACCAGCGATTTTATTTTCAGTAAGAGCAAGTAAAACATATTGATCCCTGATCACTTTTATCCATCTTTCTTCATGATCTGCCCCAGATTTCCAGGCTTCAAGTTGTTGAAGATCATAGTCTTTTTTACACACTTCATCTATCGTTGCTCTAAAAAGCTGCAACATTTCCGGGAGATCATTATCAATTCCTTTTCTGATAATGATATGATGATCTGATGTAATTTTGTTCATAAAGCTTTTGCTGTTCTTTAGCCTTTCATAAAAAAGCAAGCAGTTCCACATCGTAAAAGGAAACTGCCGGCCATGTTATAGTTTTTATCCTGGTTCAATAATTATTCTTGCTGCATTTTAGTTTTTGAAGACAGCTTTTCTTTCGGTTATGTATAAAAGACAATTATTGAATGCAGGATGTTACATGAGTTGCACATATTTTTCTACTCCTGCTCAAGCTTGATGATAGATCCCTTGTAAAATTTAGTCAGATCATAAAGATCGGTAAAATAATGCTGAAGATCCGGGATGATGGCAGGATCAAAATTTTTCAGATCACATTGGTTTTCTGCCAGAAGATACAAAGACTGGTTATCCGGTTTCAGGTATTCACAAAGAATATTATCCGGATGCTGTTTTCTGTTGATGATCTCTGTAAGAAAGATTCCGTAGATCAGAAACTGATTGAAGTTTTTAGAATCCACAATATAATTCATGTCCTGTTTCAGCAATTTTTCATAATCTGAAAGAATCTGCAGAAAATTTTCGGCATGAACATTAGTTGGAATTTCATAAAAAAGGTCTATACCATTAATGAAAAGCTGTGTTTTGGTCTCCTCATGATCTGAAGAATAGACTTGATGAAACCATTGAAAAATAAGCAAAAGCTCTTCCTGGGTAAGCTCTTCAACAGAATCCTTTATTTTTTCTTTAATTGTTTCAAGGGTGTTTCTCGCTTCAGGCTGAAGAAATTTAAGAATATTCTCTTCTTCACGGCTGAGCTTATTGTACAAATTAATTTTGGCAATAGTGGGATTGGTCTTGATGAAATAAAGTTCTTCCGCCATAGTTATTTACCAAATTAGATTTCAAATGGTTGTTTAAATATACAAAATATGCATCAACTGTATTAAAAAAAATAATATGCAATGAATGGGATAGCTATTTTACAGTTTCATGCAGTGCAATTCTGTTTCCTTCTGAATCTTCGAACTCTGCTACAGCAAACCCATATTTTTCGTCAATTCTTTTGGGATAAAGAACAGAACCTCCGTTTTGAACGGCTTTTTCCAATGTTTTGTCAATATTTTCTGTTTTAAAATAAATAATAACACCGTTTTTGGATGGTTTGTATACTTCTCCTTTGGCCAAAGCGCCCGTAATACCACTGTTTTTTTCTTCAAAAGGAAATAAAGCCATTTCATAGTGGTCTATCACTTCTTTTTCAAAATTAAAGTTGAAAACAGCAGTGTAGAACTTTTCAGCACGTTCAAGATCATTTACAGGAATTTCAAAATAGACAACAGGATTGGTGGTTTTCATATTTTTTACAGGATTAGTTTTCTGTGGCTGACTACAAGATACACTTATTAGCAAAAAAAATATCAAAAAGGAAAACATCGGTTTCATGATTTCAAAATTTATACGGTGGATATTATTTACTGAATCTAAAATAAAGTTTTTAATTCAATTTCAAAAATAGATAGACTTATCTATTTTTTATCTACATTTGTAAAAATTTTCAAGATGAAAAAGGAAAAAGTACGGGAAAGAATTATCAGAGTTGCCTCAGAACTGTTTTATAAGCAAGGATATAATTCAACGGGAATCAATCAGATTATTGCGGAGGCGGATATTGCGATTGGTTCTTTGTACAATCATTTTTCTTCCAAGAATGATCTTCTCCAGGCGTATCTAGTCAAAGAAGAATTGGATTGGTTTGAGGGATTTGAAAACAGCGTATCCAAAATTTCAGAACCAAAAGAAAAAATTCTGGCACTTATTGATTACAGGAAAAAACTTCAGGAGACTTCAAAATTTGCAGGATGCCAGTTCATTAAAATTGTTTCCGAAATAGGAGAAGGCAATCCCTCTGTTTCTGGTTTTGCCAGACAGCATAAAGAGAAGCAAAAAGAAGTGATCCGAACAATTGTAAATGAATATGCGGCACAAACGAAGCAGGCAGATCCGGATTTATTAGCAGAAAATATTTTCCTTTTAATAGAAGGAGCGGTGATTACATCCACGATTAACAGAGAAAATAACTCATTTGATCAGGTAAAAAAATTGGTACGGGGCTTATTACCCTGATTTTTTTACTATTTAAAAAATAGATATATCTATATAAAAATGAAGTGTAAGTATTTGAAATTATTAGTGATATTGTTTGGCCAGTTGTTGACGATTATGGATATTTTTATCATCAATGTATCCATCCCTTCCATACAGCGTGATCTTCATGCTTCTCATGGAGAAATGCAGTTTATGATTGCAGCTTATCTTATTGGCTTTGCTTCTTTCCTCATTACAGGAGGGCGATTGGGTGATCTTTATGGGAGAAAAAAGATGTATATCATCGGGTTATTAGCTTTTATGATAAGCTCCGTTGCGTGTGGATTTTCTGGAGGAGCCTATCAGTTGGTGATCGCAAGGTTTATACAAGGAATAAGTGCGGCAATGATGGCACCTCAGGTACTTTCGATGATACAGATATTGTTTATTGATCATCATGAGCGGACTAAAGCGATGGGTTGGTACGGAATTACGATTGGGATAGGAACTGTGTTGGGGCAGTTTCTCGGAGGCTATTTTTCATCTTTGACAATGATAGAAGAACCCTGGAGGCTTATTTTTCTGATCAACATTCCTATAGGTTTGCCGGCAATTTTTCTTACGTTGAAACTATTGGACGAATCTACAATTTCTGTGAAACAATCCTTTGATGTTGCTGGTGTTCTCATTCTTTCTGCAGGATTGTTCTGTGCTACTTTTGCCCTGACAAGATCTGAGCATACAGGGCTGGGTTTTAAAAATGTTTTATTAATGATTGTTTCAGCAGGAATTTTATTTACTTTTATTAAAAATCAAAAGAAAAGAATTCGAAATGCATCTTCTTATCTTATTGATTTTGAGTTGTTCCGCTACACCAATTTCAATCTGGGAATCGTAGCAGTTTCCTTCTTTTTTATTATGCTGGACTCCTATTTCTATATTGTATCTCTGTTTTTTCAGCAGGGGTTAAAAATCAGCCCGTTGAGGGCGGGAGAGATTATTGTTTTTCAGGGATCAGGATTTATCCTTGCCTCTGCTATTTCAGTAAAACTGATTTTGAAATATGGAAAAAAAGCCCTGATGGCAGGACTTAGCTTTATTATTGTGATCCTTATTCTTCAGTTGTTGTTTTTCAGGATGGAAACTGATTTTCCGGTTTTTTGCCTGTTATTATTTTTGCATGGGCTGGGAATCGGATCCATCATTCCTTCACTCGCTGCTATAGCACTGTCGGGAATGTCTGAAAAGCTGATCGGAAATGCTTCCGGTGTTTACAATACTTTTCAGCAGATTGCTGCTATTTTCGGAATTGTTGTCGTAGGAAGTGTTTTCTATTACTTTCTGGGAGAAAAACCTGATGTGCAACATTACCATGAAGCTTTCTCTATTGTGTTACTGATTAATATATTCTGTCTGATTTTTGTAATGATCTGTGTTTTCAAAGTTCCGGATGATGTTCTTCCAGAACTGAGGCGGCGAAAATAAAAATTAAGGTTTCTTAGCTGACGTTCTGATTTCATTTAAAGTTGCTTTTGCAATATTTCTGGTCACTTCAGTAGGAGAGTGGCAGTCGCAGTTGCTGAGCCCAATCACATAAATATCTTCAGCAGGGATATAAACTCCCATACTTTTAAATCCGAAGACACTTCCACCATGCTCACGGTCAGGAACTCCATTGATGTCTTTCAAATGCCATCCGTAGCCATAAGTAAATTCTTCACCATTATTCAGTTTATATTTCTGAAGAGCTTTTTGAGTTTCTTTTAAATCCAATAATAAATTTTGATTTAAGGCCTGCTGCCATTTCAACATATCATCTGCTGTAGACATCAGTGAACCGGAAGAAAAAGGAACACTGAAACTGATGACGGTTTTATTCACAAATCCCTGTTCTTTTTTGTGATATCCGTAAGCTCTTTGAGGAATAACTTTTCTGTCAGAGGCATAATAAGAATGGTTCATTCCTGCTTTCTCAAAGATATTTTTCTTAATAAAGTCTTCATAGGAAGTTCCGGAAACAAGCTCAATGATATATCCCAAAACGACATAGCCGGAATTGTTATAATCAAACTTTTCTCCTGGTGCGAAATCAACAGGTTCATTTTTGAAAAAATTTACCATTTCTTCAGGTTTCATTTCTTTTTGAGCGATGGAAGCTATTGTCTTCATTTTCGTAAAGTCCTTTATTCCTGAAGTATGTGTCAGAAGATGATGAATGGTGATGTTATTTCCATTGGGATAATCCCTGATGTATTTGGAAACAGGATCTGTGACATTAAGTTTTCCCCGCAGTTCAAGGATCAGAATTGCTACAGCAGTAAACTGCTTGGTCATTGATCCGATTTGAAAAACATTCTCAGGGGTCATATTGACATCGAGTTCAAGATTGGCTTTTCCAAAAGCTTTCCGATACAGATTTTTTCCGTTCTGCGTAATCAGAAAAACACCGCCAGGTTCATTTTTATTCCCAAATTCTGTGTGAATAATACTGTCAATTTTCTTTTCATATCCTTTGGTATTAATCTGAGCATCCATTCTATAACTAAAAAATGGAAGCAATACAATAATGGTAATCAGCTTTTTAGTAATCATATCTATGTATTTTGTTATGCAAAGATATAATTTATTTTTATTACTATGTTATACAATATAGTTATTTGTAATTTATCCTGAAGATATTATATTTTAAAAACTATTTTACAGCAGAGATGATTAACATCATAGGTCTGCGGAGTTCCTCCTTCATCTCCGGAATTTCTTTTAGCATTTCCTGCCTTGGCTCAGGTTCAATAACTTCTTTGATTTTGAAGCCTGCTTTTAATAAGGTATTTAAATAAGACGTTAAAGTACGGTGGTATTTGATTACATTTTCGCCCAGAAAAGTAGTGTTCCTTTTTCCTTCTATAAAATATCGGTCGACAGGCCAGCAGATTTTCTGACCGTCTTTATCATATACCCAATCCTGACCACCTTCCGCAGTGAAAACAGGATGTTCTACTGAAAATACAAATGATCCTCCGGGACTAAGCCATTTATAAATATGCTGAGCGATAGTATCGAATGATTCTATATAATGTAATGTGAGTGAACTGAGTATTAAATCAAATTTTTCAGCAGGATAATCAACATCTTCCAGAGCTTTTCTTTCATAAAAAATTCCTTTCAAACTATTAATTTCCTGAGCTTTTGCCAGCATTCTTTCCGAAAGATCAATTCCGATGACTGATTGAGCTCCGTTTTCTATCGCATAACGGCAATGCCATCCGAAACCGCAGCCAAGGTCAAGAACATCTTTTCCCTGAAAATCCGGCAGCATGTTTTTCAAGGTGTGCCATTCTCCTGCTCCTTCCAGTCCTATCTGGGAACGGAGCATTTTTTCGTACTGATCAAAAAATGAAGGATTATCGTATTTATTTTCTTTCATAGCTTCAAAAATTGTGATTCTTAATTATTGATCCTTATCAACATTTTAAACCTTGGCAAGGATCAAAGATTGCTGTTCTTTCTGATATCTCAGATTTGAAAAGTAAATTTACAACAATATTAAAGTTCAACGCTTTCCGATCAATGAAAAAATAAAAGCTGAATGTAAACATCCAGCTTTATATCAACTCTTGACTGAAATTTTTAATTCAATTCCGTATACTTTTTAAAATTATCAAGAATTGCCTGCCAGCCTCCTTTCTGCATTTCTTCGGGATTCTGGTTTTCAGGATCGAAAGCTACATCTACATGAGTCTGACCGGCATTTTCTTTAAAGTCAACCTGTACTTGTCTTCCGTCAGGCATGGTGTACTTAAAGTTTTCTCCTTCTTTTATTTCATCATAAACAGCTTCAAAGTCGAAACCGAAGCTTCCGTCTTTAGCTTCCATTCGTGCTGCATATTTTCCACCTACTTTCATATCATTGGAAGCAGAGGGACATTGCCATGAAGGATCAGCAAAGTTCCATTGGGTAATGTGTTCAGGATGGGTGTAATAATTCCATACTTTTTTTGCATCTGCGTTGATAGTAGCAGAAACTGTGATTTTGTGACTCATTTTTTTATTGATTTAAGGTTACCAGTAATTCGTCAAGTTTTTCTAATGTGGCCATCATTCCCTGTTCCATTCCCATTTCGATAATGGTTTCCAGATCAGTTAAGGATGCATAGCTTACAATTGTTTCTACAAGAGTATTTTCATTTTTATCGGTGAAAGTTACTGCCCATTCTGCCTGAGGAAGATTGGTGTTGATTTCTCCTTTTTCGTTGCAGAATGCATCGCTGGAAGTATAAGAATCAATGGGGTTGATCTTGTGGTAGCCTACCCAGCCCCAGTATTCAGTTCCGTTGGGGTCCACCATTGCATAATGCCAGTGTCCGCCTTCACGGAATTCCATGGATTTTGTTTTGGTAGTGAATGGTTTTGGGGCAAACCAGCGGTCCAGAAGTTCACTTTTTGTATAGCAGTCCCACACCAATTGTCGGTTGGCCATAAACTCACGTCTGATCGTTAAGGTGTTCTTTTCTTTGTCTGCAAGAAAATCGAACTGAAGAAGATGTTTCATAATACTATTTTATAGTTTGGTTGTTGTATTAATTTTATTGCTGATGGCTTTTTAATGTCGCCAGTAAAGTATCAAGCTGCTCAAAACGGCTTTCCCATATTTTTCTGAATTGTTCCAGCCAATGATCTATTTCTTTCATTTTATCAATTTCTAAAAAGTAATAAATTTCCCTTCCCTGGTGATTTTGGGTAACCAATTCACACTCAGTCAGAATTTTCAAATGCTTTGAAACAGCCTGTCTGGTGGTATCAAAATGCTCTGCAATGGCATTGGGTGTCATCGCCTGTACTGCGATCAGTGCAATAATAGCCCTGCGTGTGGGATCTGCTATTGCCTGGAAAATATCTCTTCTCATAGTTGATGATTTTTATATGAAACCATATGGTTGCAAATATATGTGCAACTTTTCGGTTTCGCAATTTTTTTTGATAAAATTTATAGATCAGAAACTGAAAAACGATAGAAGGTATTTATTAATTGACTTTAAATGAGTTGTTTGTGGTAGGGTTGGGAAAGTTTTACCTTTTGTTTTCCCGCATCGCTTTAATCAATCTGTCATTTCTTTTGTCAGCTCTTTCATTGTTTAAAGAAAGTACAGCCCAGATTGCAGCAGGAAGCCATCCGATCAAAGTGATATGTAAAATAAGACAGATGATTCCGGTGAAAACTTTTCCACGGACCATGAAAGATAAGAAGGGAAGTAAGATGGCTAATAACATGATTTTTGTTTTTAATTAATTTGATTTTAACGGGACTGAGGATCAAAATAGGCTTTAAAAGTAAGAGGATCTTCGGTTTTATCCTCAGCTTCTTCAAGATATTCCAAATACTCTTCCTGATGTTTCTCCATATAAACAAGCACAATAGCTAGGTTTACAAAAAGATTTTTGTCTTTAGAACCCAAATGTAATGCCCTTTTTAAATACTCCAGAGCCTTTTCATTTTCTCCCATATCAGAGTAAATAGCACCAATATTGATTAGAGCTGAAGTGTTTTCAGGTTCAATCAATAAGATTTCATCTAATTCTTTCACCAACAGATCGTTTAAAGCATCCCAATGGTCTTCATTTTCCCATCTTTTAGCCTGAAGTTTTTTTACGTTTTCTAATCTTGTTGTTATCGTACTCATTATTTATAATTACAGAATGGATGTTTATTTATAAAGTGCAAATTTAGCTTTTTACTCTTTAAGTCCATCCAGTAATGCAGCTTTCAGGATTTCAATGTTGATATCTTTCAATGCTTTGAACTTAATGCAATATCCTGTAACACTGGCTTTACCTATCTTCTGTCCATAAGTTTCTGACAGATGGGTTTTATCGCTGATATTCATAATATAGACAGAGATACCAGTGGTATTGGCACTCATCCCGATCTGATAAAAATCCCTGGTTTTTCCATCAGCATATTTTAATGTATACAGTCCGTATCCGATATTGGGATTGGAAACAGTTTTATTTTCACTGTTTTTACCATCGAGAAACCACAGCTTGCATTCTGGCATAATCTCAAGAATGAGCTGGTGGAGTTCCTGCATATCTTTGCGTTTCTTTTCAGGCTGGCTGTAGATATATTCCTGGATTTGTTCTTGGATGGTCATGGATCAGGTAATTGGTTTTTGAGGTTATCAAGCGACTAATTTACAAAATTTCATAAAGTGCAACAGGTGAATCATGAAACAAAAAAGAACAGCAATTGCTGTTCTTTTATATTGTATTTTTCCTGATCTAATGAATCAGTTCTTTCATTGTTTTCTCTGTTTTCATCAGTTCACCATCTGGAATCTGATGATTAAGATAGGTGAAAAGCAAATTGGTAACCCAGCTGTTTTCAACCTGATGAACATAGTAGGAGCAGATCAAACCAAAATCATCGGAAATATAAGCAGGAAGATCTGAAGAACCCGTAGTTCTGAAGGTGGAAACAAAAATTTCCCTTCGGATATCACTTATTTTGTCCTCTGTTTCCTCATCAAAATGTTTTTCTTCAACTGCTTGATAAGCTTTCATCCATTTATCTGAAAAGTCAGCAGAATCTCTGTTGTCAAGGATTGTATCAATTTTTTCAGAATTAACGATGCCAAGGGTTGCTTTTAAAGCTTGATTAAAAACAGTTTCCAATTTGTTGATTTCTTCTTTCATAGTGTAATCCTATCCAAACGCTCTTTTCAACAGACTTTCCACTTTCGGCTCGCTGCCTCTGAAACTCTTGTAAAGTTCCATCGGATCTTTTGTTCCCCCAGAAGAAAGCAAAACTTTATATTTGGCTGCAATCTCAGGATTGAAGATTCCGTTTTCTTTAAAATACTGGAAAGCATCGGCATCCAGAACTTCCGCCCATTTGTAAGAATAATATCCTGCAGAATATCCTCCCTGGAAAATATGGGAAAAGCTTGGGCTCATCGCTGTTTCTGGGTTAGAAGGATAAAGGGTGGTTGCTTTGGTATATTTATCTTCAAACTCCTTTACACTTTCATTCTCCAGTTCTGCCACTTTGGTGTGATAGTTCATATCCAGAAGACCGAAACCAAGCTGTCTTAAAGTCTGGTAGCCTTCCATGAAGTTTTTAGACTGCGCTATTCTTTCAATTTTTTCATCAGGAAGTACTTCGCCTGTTTTATAATGTTTGGCGAACGTTTTTAAGAATTCCGGTTCATAGCAGAAGTTTTCCAGAAACTGTGACGGAAGTTCCACGAAATCCCATTTAACGGAAGTTCCGGAAAGAGTAGGATATTGAGTATCCGCCATCATTCCGTGAAGCGCGTGCCCGAACTCGTGGAATAAAGTAGTCACCTCCTGGAAAGTCAGTAAGCTGGGCGTATCTTTTGTAGGTTTGCTGAAGTTGCAGACAATTGAAATATGCGGACGGGAATTTTCCCCGTTTCGTTTGTACTGATTTTTGTAGCTGGTCATCCATGCACCGGCTCTTTTCCCTTTTCTTGGGAAGTAATCAACATATAAAAGAGATTTATAAGTCCCGTTCTCTTTTACTTCATATACTTTTACATCGTCGTGGTATTTCGGAATGTCGTTTCTTTCCTCAAAAGTCAGTCCGAAAAGTTGTTCAGCCAATCCAAATACAGCATCCTGTACCTGGTTTAATGGGAAATAAGGTTTCAACTCTTCATCATTAAGATCAAATTTTGCCTTGCGAAGTTTTTCAGCGTAGAATGCATGGTCGTACCCTTGCATTTCGTCAATTCCCTCAGCTTTTGCCAAAGCTTTTAATTCTTCAATTTCTTTATCAGCATAAGGTTTTGCCTTGGTAAGAAGTTCATTTAAAAAATCAAAAACCTTTACCGGAGACTTCGCCATTCTTTCTTCAAGGACAAAATCAGCATAGTTTTTATACCCAAGAAGCTCAGCTTTTTGCTGTTTTAAATTCAAAAGCTCCTTAATCAGATTCTGATTGTCGAATTCTCCACCATCGAAAGATTTTTTACCATTTGCCAGAGCGAGTTCCTTTCTCAGTTCACGGTTTTCAGCATAGGTCATAAACGGAATATAACTTGGGTACTGTAACGTTACTACCCAACCATCAAGGTTTCTTTCTTTCGCTTCTTCAGCATATTGGTCCATGATGGCTTCAGGAATTCCCGCAAGATCTTCCTTATTCGTAATATGTTTAAAATAAGCATTGGTAGAAGCCAGCACATTTTGTCCGAACTGTAAAGATTTTACAGAAAGATCCATACTTATTTTCTTCAATTTTTCTTTGTCTTCCTCATTAAGTAAAGCTCCGCTTCTTACAAAACCTTTGTAGGTTTCATTCAAAAGCATTTCCTGTTCTTCATTGAGATTATATTTTTCCTTTTCATCATATACTTTCCGGATTTTGTTGAAAAGGGCTTCGTTTTGAGAAATTTTTGAAGAATATTCTGTTAAGATCGGAGAAACTTCCTGAGCAATCTGCTGGATTTCATCGCTGGTCTCTGCAGAATTTAAGTTGAAAAAAATATTGGAAACCACATCCAGTTGTTCTCCTGAATAAGCCAGTGCTTCGATTACATTTTCGAAAGTGGGAGCTTCAGGATTGCTGACAATTGCATTAATTTCTGCTTCAGATTTTTGAATCAACTCTTTAAATGCAGGAAGATAATCTTCATTTTTAATACTGCTGAACGGAGCCGAATGATATGGAGTGTTAAATTTTTCTGTTAAAATATTCATTTTAGATCTTTTATATAAGGTAAATTTAATGATTCATTGGGAATCACAGCTGAAACGGTCAAAAATAATGCCTTACTCGTGTGGTATGACAAAAATACATTATCTTTAATTAATCTTGTCATATGGAAAGAAGGAGTGATGTGGGAATATTTAATTTTGAAACAGATTTAAAATAAATAACCTTAAAATATATAGACTATGAAAACACTCTTAAAAATCATTGGTGCCATCCTTGTGCTGGCTATCATCTATGCAGTCATTGCCGTACTGGCTTTCAGTAAAGATTATCACTATGAAAAATCTGTTGTCATCAATGCACCACAGGAAAAAGTATGGCCTTATGTAGGTACTTTAAAAGGTTACAATGAATGGGATCCTTTTTCCAAGGCTGATAAAAATATTGTGATTACGTATTCAGGAAATGGAGATAAATTAGGAGATTCTTATCACTGGAAAGGCGATAAAAATGTAGGAGAAGGAGAACAATCCATTACTGAGCTTATTCCAAATCAAAAAATGAGTACAAAACTTCATTTTATAGAACCTTTTGAAGGAGATATGAAGGCTAATTTCATTGTGAAACCGGAGGGAAGCGGAACCAGGGTGACATGGATGATTGATAATGAACTTACTCCTATGATGAAGATTATGAAACCGCTGATGAACTTCAATATGGATAAAATGTTTAGTAAGGGATTAGGAGATCTGAAGAAACTTGCTGAATAATAAATCGGAAGGCCTTGTAAATTTTACAGGCCTTTTTTTATATCATTATTCATAGGTTTAACCATAGTCTTTTATCCTTTCATTTTGCGGATAATGTCCATTTCCGAAAAGTTATTTTACAATATGCTATTGAAATATTATTCTAAAAATATTATCTTTATATAAAGAATAGATTGTATGGAGAAGATTGTATTTGAAAAAAGTGATATCAGAGACTTTGTGAAGACTACCATTGCAGAGAAAATTGAAAAGCTTAAAAATTTTATTGAATTTACTCTGGAAGCCAGCCGTGACATCAAAAAAACTCCGAAATATGACAGTATGAGAGAAGAAATGCAGGAGGAGATTTATCAGATGCAACGACAGCTGGGAGCTTTGAATGATCTTAAAAGAAACATGGCAAAGGTTCTGAATACAGCTACAGAAAGAGTACAGCTTGGCTCGTTGGTCATCACCAACAAGGCCAGGTTTTATATATCAGTGTCATTAGGTGAGTTCTTTTTTGAGGGAGACAGGTTCTATGCCATCTCTCCGGAAAGCCCCATGGCTAAAAAAATGATGGGCATGAAAGCTGGTGATGAATTTACACTCAACAAAATCCATCAGAAGGTTATAGAGATTTTGTAAAGTAAAAAGTAAAAAGTAAAAAGTAAAGTAGTTTTGATACACTTCAAGTATCTATCAGCCCCATAGTAAACTTCATTGATGCCGCTTCTATCTTTTTTGTAATTTTGTTACATGAATAAGGCATCCATTTTAAAAGAGATCATAGAGCAAAGAAGAAGTATTTTCCCGAAGGATTATACAGATTCAGAAATACCTCAGGAGGTTTTGGAGGAGATTGTAAACGCTGCTGCATTAGCTCCCAATCATAAACGTACTAAGCCATGGCGTTTTAAAATATTCAAAGGCGAAGAAAAAGCACAGCTGGCATCAGAAATGCAGGCAATCTATAAAGCAATCACACCCGAACAGCTTTTCCTGGAAAAAAAATACAGTGATATCGGTTTTAAAATCAATAAAGCCAATGTTGTAGTTTCTATTGTAGTCAACTTCAGTGGTATGGTTCCTGAATGGGAAGAAATAGCAGCTACTTCAATGGCAGTACAGAATATGTACCTTACCTGCACAGCGAATAATATCGGGTGCTACTGGAGTTCTCCCAAAATTGTAGACGAGCTGAAAGAATCTCTGACCATTGAAGAAAACCAGAAATGTCTGGGACTTTTCTATATGGGAACTGTTTAATATGAAGAATATTTACAGAAATTATAATGAAGAAGATCTGCATGCCGCTTATCTTCATATGACTGATCATACAGGTAAAGTCAATGATGAACTGCGTGAGGCCATCAGTCAGAAATTCAATTATGATGAATTTGTAAAAGCAGCTGAATACAGGAAAGTTTTAGTTAAAGAAAAAGGAAGAATTTCATATGAAGTACATAAAAGAGTACAGAAAGGTGAAAAGATAGATGTTATTCTTGAAAATATTTCTTCAGAAATGATTGGCAGAAGTGATTTGAAGGTTTTTATTCTGAATAAGTTTGATCAGTTTTCAAAAGTTAAAGAAAACGATAAGATAGATGAGAAAGTAATTTTTAAAAGCCTTTTAGGACTTGTAATAGCTTCTGTTACCGGGAGTCTTTTTTTAAAGGCTGTGATTACCTCTACCGGACAGTTTTCGTTTTTTCTGCTGGTGCCTGCTTATATCATCAACTATTTGGTGATCTATGGGATTACAGGAAAGACAAGAGATAATTTTGTTGTTTTTATGGCAGTTTTAATTTCTGTGATTATTTCAACAGTATTCTCTTTTGCACTGATCAGTTAAAAAAATGAATTTTATAAAACTTTTTATTTGTAGCTTTTTACTTCAAACTTTTTTACTATCTTTGCACTCTTAAATATTTAACTGGGACGAGTTCCCGTAAAATTCAAACATTATGTCAGTAAAAATCAGATTACAAAGACACGGTAAAAAAGGAAAACCTTTTTTCCACATCGTGGTTGCAGATTCTAGAGCTAGAAGAGATGGTAGATTCATCGAAAAACTAGGAACTTACAACCCAATTACTAATCCGGCAACTATCGAATTGAACGTTGATTCTGCTGTAGAGTGGTTAAACAACGGTGCTCAGCCAACTGATACTGCTAGAGCTATTTTATCTTACAAAGGTGCTCTTTACAAAAAACACTTACAAGGTGGTGTAGCTAAAGGTGCTTTTGACGAAGCTGAAGCTGAAAAAAGATTCAATGCTTGGGTAGAAGCTAAAGATGCTAAAGTACAAGGTAAAGTAAACGGTTTAGCTACAGCGAAAGCAGATGCTAAGAAAGCTGCTTTAGAAGCTGAAGTAAAAGTAAACGAAGCTAGAGTTGCTGCTGTTGCACAAGCTGAAGCTGATGCTAAAGCTGCTGAAGAAGCTGCAAACGCACCTGCTGAAGAAGTTGTTGCTGAAGCTACAGAAGGAGAAGCTCCTGCTGCTGAAACTGAAGAAAACACTGAAGCTTAAGAACAAACCCTGTTATGCGTAAAGAAGATTGCTATTTTTTAGGTAAAATCACACGCAGACATGGACTTGCGGGTAACGTAATCCTTAAATTGGATACCGATCAACCCGAGCTTTACAATAAATTGGAATCAATATTCGTTGAAATCAACGGATTATTGGTTCCATTTTTTATTGAAAGATCATCATGGAGCAAGCTTGATGCTCTGAATCTTGCATTCAAAAACTCTTCTGAAGCTATGGTAGATCAGGTGTTGGGTAAAAGTGTTTACCTTCCACTTGCTTCACTTCCTAAACTTTCAGGAAAACAATTCTATTACCACGAAATCATCGGATTTGAAATTTTTGATCAAAATGATAACAACTGTGGCGTGATCAGATCTGTGAACGATCAGACTGCACAGGTCTATTTCATTACCAATCTGGATGGAAAAGAAGTGGTTATTCCTATGATCAAAGACTGGATTCTTGCAGTAGACAGGGAAGAGAGAACCATCAAAATGGAACTTCCTGAAGGTCTTATTGATGTATTTCTGGTTCCTTCTAAAAAAGACGAATAGTTTTGCAATAAGCAATAAGCTATTCTTTCACTCTTTTCTCATCTATTTCATTACTGATTATTCATTACTCATTTTTAATGCGGGTAAAAGATAATCCTGTACTATTTTTTCGGATTGCTGGTGGGCATAGGGCTTGTTGTAAGCTTGCGCTGTAATTACGATGACCACTGGTATTTTTGTGAAAATAATAATTTTGTTTCTGCCATTTCCACTGGATTGGAAAGCTTCATACTGGTTGTTTCCCACCGTATAGACTTTTCTCCAGAACAGGTATCCATATCCTTCAAAATCAGGATTGTCTGTGAAATAATTGGTGAAAGATTTTTCAACCCAGTTTCTGGTCAATATAGTTTTTCCCTCCCATATCCCGTTATTTTTATACAGTTGCCCGAATTTTGCAAAATCAAGTGCTTTCATCCGTAATCCACCTGCCAGGGAAGGCTTTTGCTGTGGGGTAAACTGCCATTTGTAGTTTGTAATTCCAAGAGGCTGAAATAATTTTTGATGTGCATATTTTTCCAAACCTTGCGGAACTTTTTTGTCTAAAATATCTTCTGTTAATACAACTCCGGCAGTAAAGTAACTCCAGTTTTTTCCGGGCGTATTCTCTGTCATGGGCAGATCCAATATAAATTTAACCCAGTTTTCAGTCGGATACATATTTTCCTCATTTCCGGGAGATTCATAGTCCTCGTCATTACCATCAAATCCTGAGCTCATGGTCAGTAAGCTTTTTATGGTGACATTATCTTTTTGAGAAGAATAGTTTTTAGACTGTTTCAGGTCATAAAACTCCTTCAGATTCTGATTTTCATTTTTTAAATATCCGTCATTGATTGCTATCCCGGTTAAAGCTGAAGAAAAAGATTTTCCTACCGATCGGGTATCCTGTAGTGAGTCTCTGGCGGATCCGTTGAAATATTCTTCGAGAAGTAATTTTCCTTCTTTTATAATAACTATTCCCGTAATATTTTTAAATCTGTTTTCTGCAATTTTCTTATTCAGATTTCTGATGTTTTCTGTATTGATTTTTTCCTGAGAAACCTTCCATCCACTATTAGACCGAATGGGCTGAACAGCCACTTGCTGCTCAGGAATAGGTTGAGCAGGAACAATGAGATTAATTTGTCCTTCTGCAATGACATCTCCCGTTTTGATCGTGGAAGTAGTAAGGTAAGGGCGGATTTCAATTTTCAGAACATGATTTCCCGGCGTAAGCGCATCAATTCCGTTATGTGCCATATAAAAACGCATCCATAAATACCTTCCCCAGGAATCCTCATTTTTACTGCTGATAAGAGGAATTCGTAAGGTAGTCTTGAACTTTTTATTCTCTGGAGTACCAGCACCTGTATTGAGATTTTCTTTATAGATTGGTTTCCCGTCTACATAAAATGAGAATTGATAATTTCCATTTTTCAACAGTTCATCCACAGTCCAGCCGGGTTCAAGCTGATGAAGATAATTGGCCAGCGAATTATCAAAAAAAGCATGAATACCAAGATTTCCGTTTTCCTGAAATACTGTAGAATTGAGAAAATCCGAATCTTTCAGGTTTTCCAGTGGTATATTTTGAGTAACAAAGACAATTTTTCCAGCATACTTTTTTTGAATGGAATTCTCCATCTTTTCAGCATCAACTATATTTTTATTTTGTCCCTGATACAAATAAAAAGTAAGAATAAAGATCAATAATAGGATAGGTTTCATCTTAAAAAAGTATTTAAACAAAAATAATGAACTTCCTTGTAGCAAAATAGAATGAAATTAACATTTCTATTATTGATCTCTCCGGAATTTAATTGAATAACTTTCTGAACTCTCCCGGAGACTGGTTGGTCTTCTGTTTAAAGAGCTTACTGAAAGATTGTGGATGCTCGAATCCCAGCTCATAAGCAATTTCACTCACTGATAAACTGGTGGTACTCAAACGTTCTTTGGCAGACTCAATTAATTTGTTCTGAATATGCTGCTGTGTATTTTGCTGAGTATGAAGACGCAAAAGTGTTCCGAGATAATTAGGTGAAATATTCATCTGGTCGGCAATACATTTCACTGTAGGAATGCCGTTTTCAATGAGATTTCCGTTTTCAAAATATTGAGAAAGAATATCTTCAAACTTGTATAATAATTCGTGACTGGATTTTTTTCTGGTGAAAAACTGACGTTCATAAAAACGGTCAGAGTAAACCAGTAATAATTCAATCTGGGCAATGATGAGTTCCTGTGTGAATCTGTCGGTATTTGACTGATATTCACGTTCAATATTTTTAAATAGATCAACAAGAATTTTTTCTTCTTTATCAGAAAGGAAAAGAGCCTCTTTCACCTGATAACTGAAGAAATCGTATGACTTTATTTTCCTGGTTAAGGAAGTGTTCCAAAGAAAATCAGGATGAATAAGCAATAAATATCCTGTAGGTTCTGCTTCTACATCCGGATTGATTTCCAGACTCAAGTATTGCTGTGGCGAAACAAAACACAGTACTCCGGAGTCAAAATCATATTGCTGCTGCCCGTAATTGAATTTTGGAGTGACATTTTTTTTCAAACCAATAGAATAAAAATTCTGGATCCACTTCAGTTCTTCATTTTCTACAACATAACGAACCTTGCTGTAATCAATCAAACTGATCAGCGGATGCTCAGGATTCGGAAGACTGCAGAAATTATGAAAATCTGATATAGAATTAAAACGGACGGGCTGTTTCATGTAACGAAGTTAGTTGTTTTTATAAAAAGTTTAATACATTGATCCCAAAAGTCTTCGCCTCCGCTCAGACGGACTTCTCTAAAATTTTATATTTAATCCATGCATATAAATTAAAATATTAAGTATTAGAAATATCGTCCGGAGCGGAGCCGAAGGATATGATTATCTTATTAAATTGCAGTAGAAACAGTCAGGCTTTCCCATTTCTCAGCGTCTTTCTTTAAAATATCAATTTTGTTATTCAGAAATTCCATCGTTCCTACACCTAATAATAAATGTACCGGAGGGTTTTTCTCTTTACTGATCTGAATTAAAACATCTGCTGCTTTTTCGGGATCATTAGGCTGGTTTCCATTGATTTCGTTAAGGTGCGCTTGCTCTGAATTTCTTGCCGCTTCATATGCCTGGATGGGATTGGCTGGTGTTTTCACCGAATCTTTAGTTAAAAAATCGGTACGGAAATATCCCGGATAAACAACAGTCGCATGAACTCCGAAGTCTTTTACTTCTTCGGCCAGTGCCTCCGTAAATCCGGCAACAGCAAATTTTGTAGAACAATAGATTCCCCAGCCCGGAAAGTTAGCAGAATATCCGCCAACAGAAGAAATATTGAAGATGTTTCCTGATCTTTGTTCGCGCAGATAAGGCATAGCGTTTCTGATCACATTCAAGGTTCCGAAAACATTGACTGCATAATTTTCTCTTGCTTCCTCATCAGTAAGTTCTTCCAGCGTTCCGATTTGTCCATAGCCCGCATTGTTGACAACCACATCAATTCTTCCGAAATGGTCTACTGTTTTTGCGATGGCAGATTTAATGTCGTTGTTATCCGTGATATTGACGCTAAGCGGAAGGAAGTTTTCGGAAGTTTCTCCGATGGTGGAGATTAGTGATTCAACGGTACGGCTTGTAGCAGCAACCTGAAATCCTTCGGATAATAATTTTTTTACCAACTCGAATCCTAAACCTTTTGAAGCTCCTGTCACGAACCATACTTTCTTTGTTTCCATTTTTAAATATTTTTTTGTTTTAATGATGGTACAAAGATGGAAACTTACGAAAAGGGAAATGTATCCAAATCGGGGAATGATGTATCCAAATCGTGAATGGTGTTATTTAACGCGTGTCATTTTGAATGAAGTGTAAGGAAGAATCTCAAACAATTGATAACAGATAAGATTCTTTGAGTAATGTTCTAAAGAGCGCAATTTCAGCCTGTACTCTCTGTTTGTATAAATCATCATCAATTTTAACGAAAATATTGATCAATACATGGAAAAAAGCGAAAGGAGTGGTGCATCTACTGAAGAAAAATAATATTTTTGTAATATAGCTAGGATGAGTGATGAAAATAAAATATTTACTACTGTTTTTGATTACCGGGATTGTGCTTTTCCCTGCACAGACCAACAAGATAGGAAAAAATGCTCTGGAAGAACGGACGTATGAAGAATTGAATAAAGAATTCTACAAAAGCCGTATAGGAGATGGAAACAGTAAAAGTATTGCCAGTTGTTATCTTAAAAAGGCAAAATCTGAAAAAAATAAGGCTCAGATTGCTGAAGGATATGTTATGCTTCATTTCGAAGAAGACTTACCTAGTGCATTAAAATATCTTGACAGCTTACAACATCTCACCCAAGATTTCAAAGAAAATACGTATCCGGCCAGAATTTATCTTTTACGGGGAAACCTTTATTTTAGAAATGATAATCTACAGTCTGCCCTGAACAATTATATTTTAGGACTGAAATATGCAAAAAAAGAAGGCAATAAGAGGCAGATTGCTTTGGCACATATCAGTATTGCCTATCTGAATAATTATATCGGAAAACATGAGGAAACTACCAAAGTCCTGAAACATTATGCCTATGAAGCCGATTATATGAATGAAGAGGAAAAGACCTCTCTCAAATTGAATCTGGCTGATGCCTATATAGAAATCAATAAAATGGATTCTGCTTATGCATTGATACAGGAAGGTTTAAAGAATTCTCAAAAAAACAGAGATATTTACCGCTATCATCAGAATCTTGAGCTGCTTGGGTATTATCATCTGCATTCGAAAAATTATCAGAAAGCGATTGACGGCTTATCAGCGTGTAAAAAATATTTCTTTACAAACAGTAATGACAAAAGAGATCAGAATTATACTCTTTTGTATCTGGGAAAATCATATGCAGGACTTCAGGAAAAAGCCAAGGCAGCAGACTTTTTCCGGAAGATAGATTCTATGGTTCTTAAAACAAACTATATCTATCCTGAGCTGAGAGATGTATACACCTATCTGATTGATTATTATAAAGAAAACAGTGATACAGAGAAGCAGTTGTATTATGTAGACAGATTTCTAAAGGTAGATCAGGTTCTGGATAACCAGTTCAGATATATTTCCAGAGAGCTTCCCAGAAGGTATGATACTCCGGAACTTCAGCAGGAAAAAGAAAACATTACCAATGAGCTGACAAAAAGAAAAAGCCTTTTTTATATTGTTTTAAGTCTTTTGCTGATTTCACATTTGCTATTTATCAACGTTTACTTTAAATATAAAAAATCTGAAAAGAACTATAAGAAGATCGCCCAGGATCTTATCCAATCTGTTAATGAAAACACGGTAGGAAAAAACAGAGCTATGGAAGTGAGAAAGGAGACGTTGTCAGAAACTTTTCAAACAGAAAATACTGAGGACAAAACATCCAGAACTATTTCTGAAGATATTGCCCAGAATATTTTAAAAGAGCTTGAAATATTTGAAGACAAAGATCAGTTTTTAAATAAAGGAATTACGTTGGGCAGTCTTGCCAAAAAAATAAAAACAAACTCAAAATATCTGTCAGAAATTATCAATACTTACAAAGGGAAAAACTTTGCAACCTACCTTAATGATCTTCGTATTGATTATGCCATCAGCAGATTGGCCAATGACAAAAAATTCAGGTCTTATAAAATTCCTTTTATCGCTGAAGAATTAGGATATAATAATGAACAGGCCTTCACTTTAGCCTTTAAAAAACGAACCGGAACACCACTTTCTATCTACCTGAAAGAAATTGAAAACATGTCTTTGGATTAAGTTTAAATTGTTATTTTTCAGTTGTTTAATGCTTATAAATTCATGTTTTTAGGTATATAAATTTATGAATCTATAAAGCATTCCCTTGTGTCATTCTTCCACTTCCTGCATCTTTGCTTCAGGTAAAAACACAACCATTTATTTTGTATGTGCACAATACAAGATATCAGTTCCAAAGTGTTGATCATTTAAAAAATCAAGCTCAGGAATTGTATCAGAAAAATTATTAATGAAGAGGATAAAAACAAAAAAATAACCAGAAAACTAAAATGTAACTCATGAAGTATTTGTTCAGAATTTAGAGATGTAAAGTGTAGTGATCATTTAAAATCATTAAACGGTAGATCCGGTAAATCCGCCACACAGTTTAAAAGTATAGTATAGTCTAAAAATGGATGTATAACCCGGTAATTGACCACGAACGTATTACTTAAAAACTAATAACCATTTCAATAAAACTAATTCCATGAAAACTCAGAGTAAAATAATATTTTATTCTTTTCAAAAGTGATAGTGTAAGTGTGTTCATTCCGGGGTTATTCCGGATATTATTGAAGTTCAGGACAATATTGAGTGGAAATGTAACCTGAAAATGCAGAAGAATGGGCAGAAGAAAAAAGGTGAATTTCCTGAACTGAAAGTTTTAATACCTGTTAAATGATTTTAAATACAGCGCAATCATCAAGTTGCGCTGTTTTTTTGTAACTTTGCAGACATTAATTTTTATATAAAAAATTTATCATCAACAAATGAAAAAGCAAACGATCAAAGAAATCCTAAAGGATTACAAGAAAGTATTACATCATGACATTACAGTTTACGGATGGGTAAGATCCTTCCGTGCTAATCGCTTTATTGCGCTTAATGATGGTTCTACGATTAATAATTTGCAGATAGTTGTTGATTTCGAAAATTTTGATGAAGCTATTATCAAGAATATCAGTACAGCTTCTTCCCTGAAAGTAGTAGGAGAAGTGGTGGAAAGTCAGGGAGCAGGACAATCTGTGGAAATTATCGCTAAAAAGATCATTATTTTAGGGGATAACTTTACGGAAGAACTTCAGAGTACAATTCTTCAGCCTAAGAAACACAGTCTTGAAAAACTTCGTGAGCAGGCTCACTTAAGATTCAGAACGAACCTTTTCGGAGCTGTATTCAGAGTACGTCACGCAGTAAGTTTTGCAGTTCATTCATTCTTCAACCAGAATCAGTTTTTCTATATCAACACACCGGTCATTACAGGAGCAGATGCAGAAGGAGCAGGTGAAATGTTTGGAGTAACCAATTTTGACCTGAACAATATGCCGAAAACTGAAGAAGGTGAAATTGATTTTGCACAGGATTTCTTCGGTAAAAAAACAAACCTTACCGTTTCAGGACAGCTGGAAGGAGAAACTGCAGCGATGGGATTGGGAAGAATTTATACATTCGGACCTACTTTCCGTGCTGAAAATTCTAATACGACAAGACACCTTGCCGAGTTCTGGATGATTGAGCCGGAAGTAGCATTCAACAACCTTGAGGATAACATCGACCTTGCGGAAGATTTCTTAAAATATGTGATCCAGTATGTATTGGATAACTGTAAAGACGATCTTGAGTTTTTAGACAGCCGTTTTGCGGAAGAACAAAAAACAAAACCGGAAAAAGAAAGAGCAAAAGAAGGTCTTATCGAAAAACTTCAGAATGTGGTAGCTAAGCGTTTTAAGCGTGTAAGTTATACAGAAGCCATTGAAATCTTATTGAACTCTAAAGAAAATAAAAAAGGAAAATTTGCTTACCCGGTTGAAAAATGGGGAACTGACCTTCAGTCTGAGCATGAAAGATATCTTGTTGAAAAACATTTTGAAAGCCCGGTAGTATTATTTGACTATCCGAAAGAAATCAAAGCTTTCTATATGAAACTGAACGATGACAATAAAACCGTTGCAGCGATGGATGTTCTTTTCCCTGGTATCGGTGAAATCATTGGCGGATCGGAGAGAGAAGCAAGATTAGATGTTTTAAAACAGAAAATGGCAGATATGCACGTAGATGAGCACGAACTTTGGTGGTATCTTGATACCAGAAAATTCGGTTCTGTACCGCATGCAGGCTTTGGTTTAGGATTAGAAAGATTAGTTCTTTTCGTAACAGGAATGACGAATATCAGAGATGTAATTCCTTTCCCTAGAACACCGAAAAGCGCTGAATTCTAGAACAATAAAAAAAGCCTTAATCACAAGTTAAGGCTTTTTTTATTATTTAATAGTTTATTATATTAGGATAAGTAATGCAAAAATCATGCTAAATGTGTTTTTTATCAAATAAATTTATTAAATTCGTAGAATATGTTATGTTAAAACGTAAATAAGAATATGCTTAAACAACACTTACAACTCAAATTAGGACAGAAGCTGGCTCCTCAGCAGATCCAGTTGATGAAGCTTATACAGCTTCATACTCTTGAATTTGAAGAGGAGTTGGAAAGAGAGTTAGAAGAAAACCCAGCTTTGGAAATTGCGAAAGAAGATTCTAAGGAAGATGACTATTCTTCCCTGGAAGACGCTTATCAGGATGAGGGTACAGAAAGCATTGAAACAGATTTCGACGTCAACGAATATATCTATGACGATGAACCAAGCTATAAAACCGCATCCAGCAACTACTCTCCGGATGATGAAGAATTTGATAACGAGAGTCTTTTAACGGAAGGCCAGTCCTTATATGATTATCTGACAGAACAGATTCATCTGGTAAATATCAGTGATGAAGATCTAAAGATTGCAGAATACCTTATCGGGAATTTAGATACTGATGGATATCTGAGAAGAGAGATCAAATCTATTGTTGATGATCTTGCTTTCTCACAGGGAATTTATACTACCAAAGAAAGAGTGGAGGATATCCTTGAAAATTATGTTCAGAAACTGGATCCGCCCGGAGTAGGAGCAAGAGGGCTGCAGGAATGTCTTTTACTACAGATTGAAAAGAAAGTAAGCTCTGATAAAGCCGTTTCTTTGGCAGCGAATATCTTAAGACATCAGTTTGAAGCTTTAACCAATAAGCATTATAACAAGATCATTCAGAAATATGATATTGAAGAAGATGATCTGAAAGATGCGCTGGATGAAATATCAAAACTATCTCCTAAAGTTGGAGGAAACTTTGATACACAGACAATTACAATCAATCAGGAAATTATTCCGGACTTTGTGATCCAGGTGAAAGACGGGCAGGTAGTTCCTATGCTGAACAGCAAGAATGCACCTACACTAAGAGTGTCTGAAGAATATAAAGATATCCTTACCACATATTCCCATGATAAAAACTCATCGGAACATAAACAGGCTGCTTTATTTATCAAGCAAAAACTGGATGCTGCAAAATGGTATATAGATGCCATTAACCAACGTCAGAATACCTTATTACAGACGATTACAGCAATTGTAAAGTTCCAGAAGGATTATTTCATTACGGGTGACGAAAAGTCCCTGAAACCAATGATTCTGAAGGATGTTGCAGATATTACAGGTTTTGATATCTCTACCATTTCAAGGGTGGTAAAAAGTAAGTATGCAGATACCCCTAATGGGATTGTATACCTTAAAGATCTGTTCTCAGACAGCTTAACCAATGACGATGGAGAAGAAGTTTCTACCAAGGAGATCAAAACCCATCTTCAGGAAGTGATCAGCAAAGAGAATAAGAGAAAACCACTTACAGATGATGCATTAGTAGTCATTCTGAAAGAACAGGGGTATAATATTGCCAGAAGAACGATCGCAAAATATCGTGAACAGCTCAATATTCCTGTCGCGAGGTTAAGAAAAGAACTTTAACAATATAAAAAAGCATTTCAGTCTGAAATGCTTTTTGTTTTTTATGGTAATTAAGTTTTATTTTTAACTTTAGCTTTGCTTTACATTTTCAAGTCCCAATTCTCTCATTGAAATTTCCCGCATTTCCACCTTTCTTATTTTTCCGGAAATGGTCATTGGGAATTCATCTACAAATTTCCAGTATTTCGGAACTTTATAATGGGCAATTCTTCCTTTGCAGTACTCCTGAAGTTCTTCCGCCGTGATGGTAAATCCTTTTCTCACTTTTACCCACGCCATTACTTCTTCCCCGAATTTTTCACTGGGAACACCAATAATCTGGACATCAAGAATGTTGGTATAAGTATATAAAAAATCTTCAATTTCTTTTGGGGAAATATTTTCTCCACCACGGATAATCAGATCTTTTATCCTTCCAGAAATAGTAATATAGCCGTCTTTATCCATTACTGCCATATCTCCTGTATGCATCCAGCGGGCTTCGTCCAGCACTTTTTTAGTGTTTTCAGGATCATTCCAGTATTTCAGCATGACAGAATATCCTCTGGTGCAAAGTTCGCCATGCTCCCCACGTTTTAAGGTTCTGCCACTTTCATCAATGATTTTAATTTCAAGATGATCCTGAACGGTTCCTACAGTGCTGACCTGCTTTTCCAGCGGTGTTCCTATTAAAGTCTGAGTAGATACAGGTGAAGTTTCCGTCATTCCGTAGCAGATACTCATTTCTTTAATATTCATCAGATTTTCCACTTTCTTCATGATTTCAGGAGGGCATACGGAACCAGCCATAACACCAGTTCTTAAGCTTGAAAAATCATAGGTGTCAAAATCTTTTACTGCCAGTTCAGCAATAAACATGGTGGGTACTCCATACAAAGAAGTACATTTTTCGTCTGAAACAGCTTTTAAAGTAATCTCCGGATCAAAACTGTCATTCGGGATGACCATACAGGCTCCGTGAGCTGTGCAGCACATATTTCCGATGACCATTCCAAAGCAGTGGTAAAAAGGTACAGGAATGCAGACGCGGTCTTTCTCCGTATATTTTAGTCTGATACCAATAAAATAACCGTTATTGAGAATATTATGATGAGAAAGTGTGACACCTTTCGGAAAACCGGTAGTTCCGGAAGTATACTGGATATTAACCGGATCGTCAAACTGTACATGTTCTTCAAAACTGTGAAGCACTTCGTCTGAAATTTCCTGTCCGTTATTCACAAAGTATTCCCAGTTTTCATCAAAGAATATTTCGTGCTCAAGGGTTGGGCATACTTCTTTCGCATATTCAACCATCTCTTTATAATTGCTGGTTTTAAAGCTTAAAGAAGAAAAAATAAAACGAACTGCAGACTGATTGAGTACATACGTGAGCTCATGAGTCCTGTAGGCCGGATTGATATTCACTAGAATAGTTCCGATTCTTGCCGTCGCATACTGTAAAAGTACCCATTCATAACGGTTGGAAGCCCAGATTCCAATTCTGTCACCCGCTTTTGCTCCTAAAAACAATAAGGCTTTTGCAACAGCGGTGGTCTGATTATAAAATTCCTGATAGGTGGCTCTGTAATTTTGATGAACGCAGACGAGAGCTTCCTGGTGGGGATATTTTTCAACAGTACTTTTAAGATTGGCTCCGATGGTCTGGCCTAATAATGAAACCTCAGAAGTTCCATATACATAAGATAAGGGCATAGTTTAAGATTTGGTGGAATAAAATTAACAATTATATCCCGAACTATGCCTATGTATATTAACTTTCCTGAGAATCTATTTCTTTAAGTTGTTTTAGATTTTTATCAAGTTTCTTAATAATAGTGCCATATACCAGTCTGTAGTACAGCCAGATCATAGAGACCGCCAGTAATGTGCTTACAACAATTCCGACAATAATAATCGTAAGATTGGAACCACTTGGCTGTATATTCTGAGAATCCAATATATAAAAGATAAAAGCAACCAGTACAAAAGTGAATATTAGCAATAATACAATGCTGATAAGAATGAAAGCATTGACTGTTGTTTTGAATTTAATAATTCTGGTAATAAGACCCTTTAGATTTTCCTCAATCTTGATTCTTCGGTAATTCTGGTAGAATTTCAGTACAAAATATGCTGTGATCAATAAACTTAAGACCTTTATAGCTAAATAAGCATGCCCGAAGTTGTTTTCTACTTCAGGAGCTTCCTGGGCACCTAATCTTTCCAGCATTTTGCGGAAACTGTCTGATTCCTCCTCCGGGAAAAAGTAAAACAGGCCTAATACTGAAAAGAAAAGAAATTCTACGACGCTGATCCAGAAAATATATTTCACATAATTACGTGACTTTCTATTCAACATCTGAAGAATCTCAGTGTTGTCATATTTATGCTGTACAGGTTGTTCCTGCCACGTTTTCTTAAAGCTATCTAAATCAAATTCAGGCATATTTTTCCATCTGTTCTTTAAGGGTTTTCTTTAATCTGTTCATTTTCACACGTGCATTGACTTCAGTGATTCCGAGGTTTTCTGCGATGTCCTTGTAAGGCAGATCGTCAAGATACATCATGACAATGGCTCTTTCTACATTAGGAAGAGTCTTGATTACAGTATACAAAAGTGATACCTGCTGCTGTTTTTCATCGTCATCTTCCACAAAATCCCTGTGGTTGATGTCCAGCTCATTCGTAGGAAGGCTTTTGCTTTTTTTTCTAAAGAGGGTAATGGCTGTATTGAGCGCTACACGGTACATCCATGTGGAAATTTTGGAGTTTCCTTTGAAAGAATCATAACTTCTCCAGAGCTGTAACACGATTTCCTGGAAAAGATCCTCTTCATCTTCCAGAGAATTGGTATACAGACGCGAAACTTTGATAATCAATCCCTGATTATCTTTGATAAGCTGCGCAAATTCTTTTTCTCTGGAATCCATAGATATATAATGGCACGAAGATAATGATAAAGTAGTAATTGGTGAAAATTATAATTAAAAATCGTAGAAAGGTAAAAAATTAAATAGCAGAATAGCGAATACGTTCTTCATATTTTGAAATCATCATTCATAATTTTCATCAAAAATAACGGAAGGATATGGAGCAACTAACGCCATTTACATAAGGATAAAGCTTTGGAGTCATTTCGCTCTTTTATCTTTTTACCACAAAATTTGTGTACCTTTGCATCCGCGAGAAAATCGGCTTGTTGATTTCCCGTTTTACGGGAGGTAGGAAAGTCCGGACACCACAGAGCAGCAAAGCGGATAACATCCGTCACCCGTGAGGGTAGGACAAGTGCAACAGAAAGCAGGTACAGTTCGGCTGTAGTGAAACCAGGTAAACTCTTTGCGGTGCAATGATAAGTATATCGGTTCTTTTCAGCAATGAAAATAGGGGCGGCTCGTCCTGAAAGCCGAGGGGTAATCAGCTCAAGTATTGCAGTAATGTAATACGTAGATAAATAACAGGCACTTCTTCGGAAGTACAAAATCCGGCTTATAGATTTTCTCGTGATTTTTTTAAACTGGAAGTCAGAGGCCGGAATAGTGAAGTTTTTTACACGTAATGATTTAAACCTCCATCTTCATGCTTCCATCTTCCAACCTACTTTATTCGCTTTCCAATTGTTTTTTAGATTCCTGTAATTCCTGTCTGTCCTTATCAGAAAGAGTAGGATATTTGAGATTCATTTTCTCCAAAGTATCAATAATGATCTGGATAGCTGCTACTCTTGCAAACCATTTACTGTCTGCAGGAAGTACATACCACGGTGCGTGATCTTTTGATGTTTCATTGATAGCGTTTTCATATGCTTCCATATATTGATCGAACAGGGCTCTTTCCGGAAGGTCTCCAGCAGAGAATTTCCAGTTTTTTTCCTGTTCATCTATTCTGTCCAAAAGTCTTTTTTTCTGTTCATCCTTAGAGACATGTAAAAAGATCTTCACGATAGTAGTTCCGTTTTGTGAAAGATGTTTTTCAAAATTACGGATGCTTTCATATCTGTTTTCCCAGAATTTGCTGTCAAAATCTTTTACGGAAGACCATGTTTTTTCACTCAGATTATATTCAGGATGTACTTTGCATACCAGAACACTTTCATAATGAGAACGGTTGAAAATCCCGATCATTCCTTTTTGTGGCAAAGCAAGGTAATGTCTCCATAAAAAGTCATGAGAATATTCTTTGGAGCTTGGTGTTTTAAAACTGGTTACGTTACATCCCTGAGGATTGACGCCTCCAAAAACATGTTCTATCATGCTGTCTTTTCCTGCTGCATCCATAGCCTGTAATACCACCAACAAAGACTGGCTTCCGTCAGCATATAATTTTTCCTGCAGTTCACGGAGTTTTTCTTTTTCCTGAATCAGCATTTGCTCTCCTTCTTCTTTCGTGAGCTTTCCTTTATAAGAGGTTGATGTTTTTTTTATTGAAAATTTTCCACTTACCTTAAAGTTATCTGAGAAATCGGTGTCCATATTTTTTTTATTTAAGGATAAAAGTAAAAAGATAAAAGTAAA
This sequence comes from Chryseobacterium vietnamense, assembly GCF_031454475.1. Lineage (NCBI taxonomy): Bacteria > Pseudomonadati > Bacteroidota > Flavobacteriia > Flavobacteriales > Weeksellaceae > Chryseobacterium > Chryseobacterium vietnamense. Next base: position 660,954 of record NZ_JAVDQX010000002.1, read on the forward strand.
AAGATAAAAGTAAAAATGTTATTAAAATTCAATAGGGGTGGGCTTTAGCCCAGCCATTTTAAAGATAAATAAATCCGAAGGCTTTAGCCCAAACCTAGATACATTTCCTGTAGCCTATTACCTATCATCTGCTATCTAACCAAACATAAATGTAATAAAAAAACCGCCTCAATGGAGACGGTTCTTTTATTTTTTTGAGTAGAGCTTACTTCGCAGCAGCCTTTTTTGCAAGTTTTGCAGCTTTTTTCTCAGCTTTAGCAGCTTCTTTCTGCTCAGCAGGAGTCAATACTTTTGGCTCAGGAGCGTTAGCATCTACGTTACCTTTGATGTAGATTACACTTCTGCTGTTTGCAGGGTCATTAGAGAAAACCTCAATCATTTTGTTGAAAGGGCCAGGGATAGCTGTATTGTATCCAACCTTGATCTTAGCAGACTTTCCAGGCATGATAGGATCCTGGCTGAATTCAGGAGTCGTACATCCACAAGAAGGTTTTACATTTGAAAGAATCAAAGGCTTATCACCTGAGTTTGTTACAGTAAAGAATCTTGTACCGTCAGCACTAGGCTTAATAGTTCCGTAATCGAAAGTCGTTTTATCAAATGTAATTGTTTGTGCAGATGCCAGAGCAAATGTCCCGAATAATGCAATTCCTGCAATTAATTTTTTCATATTCTTGAATGTTAATACGTTTGTTAGATAAATTTTGTGAAACAAAGTTAAAAATTATTTTAATTCATGCTTAAAAATTTTTTTCTTTAGACTATTTTTGCAAATTGCAAGCCAAAGAAATAGAATTTATGCAGATTTCAGAAAAGTACAATCCACAGGAAACAGAACAAAAATGGTACAATTACTGGTTGGAAAACAAATTTTTCCACTCAGAGCCTAATGACAAACCACCATATACCATAGTCATTCCTCCACCCAACGTGACGGGGATACTACACATGGGACATATGCTGAACAATACCATTCAAGATGTTCTGGTCCGTCGTGCAAGAATGCGCGGGTTTAATGCTTGTTGGATTCCGGGAACAGACCATGCTTCAATTGCTACTGAAGCTAAAGTTGTTGCTAAATTGAAGTCTGAAGGAATCAATAAGTCAGATATTACCCGTGAAGAGTTTTTAAACCACGCATGGGACTGGACCAATAAATATGGCGGAACTATCCTTGAACAGCTGAAAAAACTGGGATGTTCTTGCGACTGGGACAGAACCCGTTTCACCATGGAAGATAAACTTTCTCAGCAGGTTATCAAAAGTTTCGTAGACCTTTACAATAAAGGACTGATCTACAGAGGCTATAGAATGGTCAACTGGGATCCGGAAGCAAAGACTAATATTTCTGACGAAGAAGTAATATTTAAAGAGCAGAACGGAAAGCTTTATTTCCTTAGATATAAGATTGAAGGTTCAGAAGAATTCCTTTCAGTAGCTACTACACGTCCTGAAACTATTTTTGGGGATACAGCAGTATGTATCAATCCGGATGATGAAAGATATGCTCACCTGAAAGGTAAAAATGTAATCGTACCAATTGTTGACAGAGTAATCCCAATTATTGAAGATGAATATGTTGACATTGAATTCGGAACAGGAGCTTTGAAAATTACACCGGCACATGATATTAATGACTACGAAATCGGACAGAAACATCAGCTGAAAATGATTGATGCGCTGGATGATGACGGAAACCTTAATGAACATGGATTACATTATGCAGGAAAAAACAGATTTGATGTAAGAAAACAAATCGCTAAAGAACTTGAAGAAAAAGATCTTTTGCTGAAAGCTGAAGACTATGTTAATAAAGTAGGAACTTCCGAGAGGACAGGTGCTGTTATTGAACCTAAAGTTTCAGTACAATGGTTCCTTAAAATGTCTGAAATTGCTAAGCCTGCTTTGGATGTAGTAATGGATGATGAGGTTAAGTTCTATCCTGAGAAGTTTAAAAATACCTACAAGCACTGGATGGAAAACATCCGTGACTGGAATATTTCCCGTCAGTTGTGGTGGGGACAGCAAATTCCTGCTTATTACTATGGAGAAGGAGAAAATGATTTCGTAGTAGCTGAAACTAAAGATGAAGCTTTAGAACTGGCGAAACAAAAAACAGGAAATTCAGATCTGACAGCAGAAAACCTTAGACAGGACGACGATGCATTAGATACATGGTTCTCATCATGGTTATGGCCAATGTCTGTCTTTGACGGATTGCTTGATCCTGAAAATAAAGATATCAACTATTATTATCCAACGTCTGATCTGGTAACAGGTCCGGATATTATTTTCTTCTGGGTAGCCAGAATGATTATGGCCGGATTGGAATACAGAAAAGAAGTTCCGTTTAAAAATGTTTATTTTACAGGAATTGTAAGAGATAAGCAGAGAAGAAAAATGTCCAAATCTCTAGGAAACTCTCCGGATCCTATTGAATTGATGGAAAAATATGGGGCTGATGGTGTACGTGTAGGAATTCTATTGAGTTCTGCAGCTGGAAATGACCTTCTTTTTGATGAAGATTTAATGCTTCAGGGAAGAAACTTCATGACGAAGATCTGGAATGCATTCCGTCTGATCAACATGTGGAACCATGAAGATAAGCCGGCTGTTGCTACAGATAACCAGGCTATCGTATGGTTTGAAAATAAATTAAACAAAACCATCGCTGAAATTAATGATCAGTTCGAGAAGTTCAGAATTTCTGATGCGCTGCATCTGATCTATAAATTAATTTGGGATGATTTTTGCGGTTGGTATCTGGAAGCTATCAAGCCTAACTACGGAGAGGGAATTTCTAAAGAAGTATATGATAAAACCATCTATTTCTTTGAAGAATTGATGAAGCTGCTTCACCCGTTCATGCCATTCCAGTCTGAAGAGATCTGGCAATTAATTTCAGAGAGAAGTATTGACGAAGCTCTTGTTATTGCTCAGCAGAAGGAGGCAGAGAGCTTTAATGAAGAAGTCATTAAAAACTTTGAAATCACAGCTGAATTGATTTCCGGAGTTAGAAACTACCGCCAGACAAAAGGAATTTCACCAAGAGAAGCGGTTGAGGTATTTACCAATGCATCTGAATTTGCCAATGAAGCGGTAGTAAGAAAGCTGGCTAATATTTCTGAAATCCATTTTGGACAGAAAACTGATAAGCCAAGCTTTACTTTCCTTGTAGGAGCAACTGAAGTTTCTATTCCTTTAAGTGAAAACTTAGATTTAGGAGAAGAGAAGGCTAAAACTGAAGAAGAAGTAAAATATTTAAAAGGGTTCTTAATTTCAGTAGAGAAGAAGCTTTCCAATGAGAAGTTTGTTGCCAATGCCAAGCCGGAAGTTGTAGAAGGTGAACGTAAGAAGCAAAAAGACGCTCAGGATAAGATTGCGATCCTTGAAGAGAAACTGAAAAGTTTATAAAGTATAGACAATAAATTTTGTCAAAATCTCAGGCTGGATACACATAAATAATTGTATCCAGCCTGATGGTTTAAAGAATAAATACAATGACACACATAGAAAACATACAAAAACTATTCTCGAAAGACTTTGTAGAAAGTCCGCTGCTGGAAAGTTTTGAAGTAGGAAAGATTTATCTTTCAAGCGGGAAACTGGTTGCGTGTGATCCTTTGATCACTAATGATATGCTTCCTTTCACTACAGAATTTCCCAAGGGAGATTTTTCAGTAATGTTACACAAAGAAAGAGACAGCAACTGTGTTGCCTATGCCGAAATTATATTCAATAATTCTGAAATTAAAGAATGGAAAATGGCCACCACCGCAGGACAGAAAATGAAAGATCTTGAGGAGGGCGAGGTTTTTGGATATCCTGTAGAAAGTGGGATGGGATGTCTGATGGATGTTGATACCCAAAACAGCCTTAATGAACTAGAGCGAAGATTATATCAAAATAAAGGAGGCGATTTTATGGGAATCTACGAAGAGTTTTTCCATGATTACTTCTTTGATGAAAATGGAGCAATAGATCAGTATGCTTTTCTGAAACCTGCCAAGGAACATCCCGGAACTATATTTGCTTTTGAAACCGGATATGGAGAAGGATTTTACGCAAGTTATATAGCTTACAACAAAGATCAGCAACCAGTGAAAATAATTACTGAATTTATTGAAATAAGTTAATTATAAATTAGTTATTTTTGAGACACAATTTTGTCAGTTATAAATTTTAAAGCTAATGAATTTCTCATCAGAACAACCTCGTATTATTGTTGTGGGCAGCTCATCGATAGATTTGGTTCTTGAAACCGAAAAACTTCCTTTGCCTAATGAAACCGTCTTAGCTATCAAATCAGATAGTTACTTTGGAGGTAAGGGTGCTAATCAGTCCGTAGGTACAGCCAGGTTGGGAGCAAGTGTATACTTTATAGGATGCGTTGGTATGGATCCTCTTGGACAACAGATCATGAGGAATCTGGTAAGCGAAAATGTAAATGTAGGATTTGTTCATGAAACGGATAAAGAAGCTACAGGAACTGCCTATGTGACGACTTCTCACGGAAATGCTGCTATTGTGGTAGTACCGGCGGCCAACAAGTATCTTAGCAAATCGCATATAGACGAAGCGGATAAATATTTTCATACCACTGATCTTGTGCTGGTTCAGCTTGAAGTTTCTATGGATGTTGTGGAGCATACCGTTAGGAAAGCTAAGAAATATGGGAAGAAAGTAGGGTTGTATGCTTCTCCGGCAATGAGAGTCAACGAAGAAATTTTAGAAATGGTTGACTTTATCGTGGCTAAAAGTAATGAGCTGTACGTTATTTTTGGAGAAGAAAAAAGAGAAGAAGTTCTTAAAAAATATTTCAATAAGGTATTTGTAAGAGATGATACCAATTCAACCATTTATTTTGATGGTACAGAAATGAAATATTACAGAAACGATAAGGACGAAAAAGTATATAAAATGGGAATGGGTGATGCATTTACATCAGGATTTGCCATTGCATTATGCCATGGGAATTCTATTGAAGAATGTGTGAAATTCGGAAATGAAGTTTCATCAAGGGTTTCCGGAGGCAAAGGCTCTCAGACAGGGCTTCCGAGAATCTCAGATTTCTTTTAGCTATTTACCACATATCAAAAGTTTAAAACTTAATACAAACATATAAGTAAAATGTCCACTTTTATAGTGGATTTTTTCTTTTTATACTATGGAAAAACTAATACTAACCACGGATGATAATATCAGACTAACAGCCCATTTGTTTAAACCGGAAACAGATCATGGGAAACTATTACTGATCAATTCAGCAACAGGGGTAAAGCAGCAGGTCTATTTTTCTTTTGCCAGCTACTTTTGCGAACAGGGGTTTACAGTGATAACCTATGACTACAGAGGAATAGGACTTTCCAAACCGAAAAATATGAGGGGATTTCATGGCTCTATGAGGCTTTGGGGATCAAAAGATTATAAAGCGGTCACTCAATATATCAAATCAGAGTTTAAAGACTATAAAAAGTACTGTCTGGGCCATTCTGTAGGCGCACTCATTCTCGGAATGAATGAAGATTCCAACATCTTTGAAGAATTTGTTTTTGTAGGAACACAAAATGCCTTTGTAGGAAACCTTAAAGGGAGAACAAAAGTTGAAGCGTATTTAGGCTTTGGAATAGCACAGCCTTTAACGACTTCATTGTTAGGATATTTTCCTGCACATTGGTTTGGGCTTGGAGAAAGTCTTCCAAAAAATTGCGCATATGACTGGAGAACCTTAATTTTAAACAAGAAATCAACCAACAAGCTGTTGGAAAAAACCGATGACTTTTCTAAAAATCTGACCCAGAAAGTATTTGTAATCCGCGCTGAAGATGATGTATGGCTTACGGAAAAAGGCGTATTAAGTTTATTAAATAATACTTATTCCAACCTTAAACCTACTTACAGGCTGGTAGCTGCTTCAGAATCGGATAAACAGGAAATAGGACATATCAATTTTTTTAGAAGTTACAACAGCAAACTCTGGGATATTATTTTAAATGAACTGACAGATAAATGAAAAGTACGATTGACAACACAGTAGCATTTGTAAAAGAAAAATTAGAAGGAGCAGAAGCCGGACATGACTGGTTTCATATTGAAAGAGTCTGGAAACTGGCTGCTCAGATAGCAGAAACAGAAGATTGTGACAAAGAGGTAGTAGAATTGTCTGCACTTCTTCACGATATTGCTGATCCTAAATTTCATAACGGTGACGAAACCATTGCTCCCAAAATATCCAGAGCATTTCTTGAAGATCAGAAGGTGTCTGAAGAAACCATCCGCAAGGTTTTATTTGTGATCGAAAATATTTCGTTCAAAAACAGAGATCAGGCTCCGGCAAACCCTCCCATTGAACTTCAGATTGTGCAGGATGCCGATCGTATTGATGCCATAGGCGCTATTGGAATTGCCAGAACATTCAATTTTGGAGGCTTTAAAAATAACCTGATGTATCATCCGGATATAAAACCCAAATTAGGAATGTCCAAAGAAGAATATAAAAAATCTGACGGGACAACAATCAATCATTTCTATGAAAAGTTATTGCTTCTGAAAGATATGATGAATACTGAAAAAGGAAAAAAAATGGCAGAAGAAAGACACCACTATATGTTGGATTTCCTGGATCAGTTTTATAAGGAATGGAATGTAGAGTAGAAGATACCATTAGAATAAATTGAATCTGCTTTAAGCATATCAAAAATTAATGATCCGAACCAATAGAGTATACAACATTTGGTTCGGATCATTTTTATATAAAGATATACCTATCAGCTCAAAGGGAAATAAAGGTGAAAAAACCATTTTTTATGACTGGCTAAAATTAAAAAATTGACATCAGACAACGATAAAATAGAGAGAAGAAGTATCTTTGTAAAATATGACACTTATTATTTTTATCATATTTCTGGCTTGTGTCCTTTCATTGGTCCTGTTTAAGGTTAAATCGGGAAGTATGGCCAAGTGGGCAAAGCTGTTTCGTATTGTAACAGTTGTTTTTTCAATTTCTGTTTTTACCTATTGGTTTATCAAGAAAAGTGCTGTGGCATTTGTGGATAATTCTGTGGGGCTACAGGTGGTTAATAAACTTCCGCAGGCATTGGATTTTTATCTGATCAAAGTAAATAAAACAGATCAGAATACAACCCTTGAGCCTAAGCATATTGGAAAAATACGCCCGGAGTATTACAGGATAGAATATCTGAAAATGGATAAATCTGATGAATACTGGATTGTAGGCTATCTTGGAAAGAAAAACCTGGTGTACTTTTCTCAACATTCTGTTCCTAATAAGAATATTGATCAGATTGTAGAAGTGCAGAACTACATCAATCAAAGTATGAAGCTTTCTGATGCGGCCAAAAAGCAGGTGGACGCTTATAATTATGAGAATACAAAACTGGGAATCTGGATCACACTGGACTTTCTGCTTCTATTTCTCAATCTCGTATTGCTTCTCAGAAAAAATAAATAAAAAAGGTAATGAGTTTCCTATACTCATTACCTTTTTAGTTTCTCTTAAGGATAATCCAGAATCTGCATAATCTGTTCCTTAAATTCTTCAGGACAGGCTTTGATAAGTTTATCCTTATTTTGTTTACTGATTTCTTTGGGGTCAAGCCATTCGCTCTTATTGGAATTTAAACTGTGATTATCATATACTCTTTTTATGGTACGGTTTTCATAAAAAATATAGTCATCACCAAGCCAGTTGGTAGCGATACTGATTGTACAAATTTCCTTTTCCATAATTTATGTTTTAAAGCTAATGTTTAGTGAATTACATCATACTCTAATATACGAATTTTTTCGTTACAGAAAGGAATCATTGCAGTCTGAGATATCAGTTGAAATGAAGGTATTTAAATTTTATCTTAGTATTTGTCTTATACTCTGCTAAAAGAGTGTTCCGGTATTTTCTGTTGCCATTTGCGGAACATGAATATCTGTTTTCCATTCTTCATTCATCTTTTTTATAAAATAGGCAGATAGTAAAGGAGAGGCTTTTTCAATGTTCTGGTGTACGAAAAAGTAAAGATTCTGAAGGCCTTCTTTTTTCCATTGGGCAAGATGTTTCAGCCAGTCATCCAGTCTCTCGTAGTCACTTTCTGCGTTAGCTCCTACATAACGGATAAATGCATTAGGGGTGGTAAGGCGCATGTGAAGCATGTCTCTTCTTCCGGCAGTATCTACAATGATATTGGTGATATTATGTGCCTCGAAAAGTTCACATGTGGTGTTCAGGATTTCTTCATCGGTAAACCATTCTGTATTTCGAAGTTCTATGGCTAATGGAACTTCTTTTGGCCATTCTTTTACAAACTTTTCCAGTCTGTCATAATCCTTGGGTTTAAAATTATCATGAAGCTGAAGGAAAGCCATTCCCAGTTTTTCATCAAAATTGATAACAGCAGAAGCGAAATGCGTCACAGGATCAGTAACATCAATCAGTCTTCTGAAATGGGAAACGGTATTGGTGATCTTAGGGAAGAATTTAAAATTTTCCGGCGTTTTTTCTTTCCAGGTTTTTACCTGATCGGGAGTTGGCATTCCATAGAAAGTTGCATTCAATTCGATAGAATTAAACTGAGTGGCATAATAGGTGAGTTCATCCTTAGTTCCTTTAGGATAGAAGCCTTTAAGGTCTGTTTTATTCCATTTCGCACATCCGATTGAAATATTTTCCAGACCCTTTTTATTGAGGGCCAGTATTTCCTTGGTTTTAGGATGATCTTTAGGTAATGTGAAATCTATTTTTGAAGGATCTTCTACTTGTCCGAATTTCATATCTGTAGTTTTGGTATTAAACAATAAACACAAATATAAACCAAAAAAACCATAGAATTTTCTATGATTTTTAATGGAAATAATTGTATTGAAGATACTTATTTTTTAATGATTTTTTGGGTAGCCTGAGTTTTGTCTGTTGTAACTTTTATAATATAAACGGCAGTAGGATAGCCTGAAAGATCAATATTTACAATAGGCTTACTGAAGTTTCTGTCAAAAATAAGTCTTTCCTGAGAATCAATAAGCTTTACATTTTTTATAGAAGCTTCGGCGCTTACCTGCAGGATATCTTTTACCGGATTAGGGAAGACTTTGATCTGTTTTGTATTGAAGTTTGCGTTGTCACTCTTTAAGAAAGAATTGCTGCAGTTTGTGGTAAATGTAATATCAGGATACATGGTCTGAAGTTCATTCAGTTGAGCATCATCCACACAAACGGATAAATTAGAATTGTTATTGGTGAGATCAATCAAATCTTCTGTAGAACCGTTTCTCAGATTAGCAGAAGTGAGATTAGACATATTCCATAAAGTAGCAGATTCCAGATGTGATGATGTGGAAAGATCAAGTTGGATAATCTTAGGACAGGTATTAAAATGTACATTCTTCAGATTAATATTAGCTGCAGTATTGATTGGGGTAAGCAAAGGTAGATTGGCTAATGTTAATGATTCTAAATTTGTATTATTTGAAGTATTAACTGAAGTAAGCAAATCATTATAGGAAAGGTTCAAGGATTGTAGATTAGCGCAATCTTTGGTATCCAGAGTGGATATTTTTGTGTTGCTTACCGCAATATCTTTAAATCCGGTACATTGGGTGAGGTTGATTTCTTCTAAATCAGAGAACATATACCCGATTGACAGATTCTGCAGTCCCGGACAGTTCTCTAAATCAAGTTTTCTTAAATCGTTATTATTGTCGAATGAGAAATTCGTGAGTGCAATACAGTTGTTGGTGAAAATGTTCTGGAGATTGTTTGCGCCTTGTGTACCGTTGCTCATAAACCGATCTGTTTTTAAGGTATGCAGATAAGAGAGGTTACTTGTGTTTACTGTATTCATATATCCGCAGGAGTTAGTGAGATCAATGCTTTCCAATTTTTGAGCGGCGCTGAAGTTTACATTATTGGTGATCTTTTGATTAAAAGCCTTCAGGGTTTTTAGTTTTGGAAGCCCTGCAAGGTTTAAAGTATTAACATCCCCAAAATAAATTCCGGAAGTGGTAGAGTATAGGTATCTGTTATAGAAAGAACAATCTAATTCTTCAAGGTTAATCAGTCCTGTTGTACTAAAATCAATTGAGGGTGCATTCAGTCCCGTTATTTTCTTTAAAGAAGAGCAGCCATTAAGGTTTACATCAGAGAAATAGGATCCTGTTGAATCATAATGATCTGTATCTGCAATGATCTCCTGCAGGTTTGTACAATTATTGGCAATCAGTTCAATATTCTGTTCTGAATACCCCGAAGAACTGAAACCTCCTGTTACTGAAATTTTGGTTAACGTATTCAGATTAGGAACAGCAATTTTTTCCAGAAATTGACAGGAATCGAATGTAAGAGTTTGAATATTGGAATTCTCAATATACAGCTCTTTAAGCTCGGAGGAACTAATCACTGCATTATTGTTGATCTGCTGACAGTTTTTTATTCTTAAACTGTTTTCATCAGGAGTCCATTGATTACCAGATATTTGATAGGCGATGATATCGGCAATATTTTGAATTCCTGAACAGTTGTCAAAAGAAAGGTTAATAGGAGATGCCATATATTGCTCTCCCTGTGACAAGTCGTAATAAAAAGGTCTTCCCTGAACTTTTTTGATTTTAGTATTATTTGTAAAGCTGATGTTGGCCGTCTTGGTATTCCAGAAATAAAGTTCCTCGAGATTGGAGAACAGTAATGCATCTGTAATCCCATCTGGCAAATGGCTGTTGTAGTATGTACTGTTGATGTTATTCGGGTCAAATGTATCACCATTAGGATCAATATACATCTGGGCGGAATCTAACCTGATCGTCAGGATTTTAACCTGTTGCGCTTCCGAAGGCTGAATCTCTCCATCTCCGTTATTGTCTATGGCAATAGAATTTCCGTTAAAGTCTTGTGCAATCTGGTTCGTTGAGTTTGAACTTAGGATTAAAGCTTTAAATTTTGCATCAGAAAAATTCAGATTCTGAGAGTAAGCGATGGAAAATCCGCTTACCCATAAGGTAAATAAAAGTTTTTTCATATTTGAGTTTTAGCTATCAGATAATGATACAAATCTCTTTGTGTACAATCTGATGTTATAAATATAATATCTTTTTTTAAAAAAGATTCCTTTTAGTTGCTTATGTGCTTATTTTTTGATTTTAAGTAATAATGAATAAGGAAAATTTATTATGATTTAATTTTCTTTTAAATATTTTAAGTTTTTTTGCTACATTTTTGTTGTAAAGAAAGGAGTATCTCTTAATTTTTTTGCATAAATGGCCTGTAAAAGCTCTGATAAATAAAAAAACACACTAAAAAGTGTGCTTTTTTAAATATAGCGTGTTTATTACTTGGTCTTATGCCTCACAGCTTGAACATGATACGAAGTTAACCATCATTTCTTTTGAAACGGATGAACTTCTTTGGTAGTAAAGTGTTTTTACTCCTTTTTTCCAGGCTTCAATATAAAGGTAGTTAACATCTTTTACAGGCATTGTAGAAGGAATCTGAAGATTCAGTGACTGTGCCTGATCAATGTATTGCTGTCTCTGTGCAGCCTGAGAGATGATCTCCATTGGAGAAATTTCTTTGAACGTTTTGAATACCGCCTTTTCTTCAGGAGTAAGCTCGTTCAGGTGTTGTACCGATCCATGGTTGAGCATAATTGTTCTCCATGTTTCTTCGTTATCCAATCCTTTTTCTTTCAATAGTTTTGCAAGGTATTTGTTCTTACGCATAAAGTTTCCTTTCGCAAGACCTGCTTTATAATAATTAGAAGAGAAAGGCTCGATTCCCGGAGAAGTCTGTCCTAAAATTGCAGAACTTGAAGTGGTAGGAGCGATAGCCATTGTTGTGGTATTTCTTAATCCGTAACCTTTCAATACTTCCGGTTCTCCATAGATGTTGGCAAGCTCTCTTGAAGCCTGTTCAGCCTGATCTTTGATATGTCTGAATGCTCTTGCGTTGAACTGAGTAGCTTCAAAGCTTTCAAACGGAATCATGTTTTTCTGTAAATAAGAATGGTATCCTAAAACTCCTAATCCAAGAGCTCTGTGACGCATCGCAAAGTTTCTTGCACCCTGTAAGTAATAGTTACCTTCAGTTTTGTCAATAAACTCAGATAATACAGCATCAAGGAAGTATACTGCTAATTTTACTGCATCAGTATCTTTCCACTCATCATATAGCTCAAGATTCATGGAAGATAAACAGCAGATGAAAGATTCTTCCATAGTAGATGGAAGCATGATTTCAGAACAAAGATTACTTGCGTTCACCGTCATTCCTAAATCTTTATATACCTGAGGTTTATTTCTGTTCACGTTGTCTGTGAAAAAAATGTATGGAAGACCTTTTTGCTGGCGGCTTTCCAATACTCTTGCCCAAACTTTACGTTTCTCCATATCACCGTCTATCATATCCTGCATCCAGTAATCCGGTACACAAACTCCGGTAAACAGGTTCTGAATCGGGCTACCGATATCTTTAATGGATAAAAATTCTTCAATATCTCCGTGGTCAATATCTAAATAAGCCGCAAAAGCACCTCTTCTTACACCTCCCTGAGAAACCACATCCATAGCTGTGTCAAAAAGTTTCATGAATGAAACTGCTCCGGAAGACTTTCCGTTATCCGTCACTGCGGTTCCTCTGTTTCTTAATTCCCCAAAATAACCTGAAGTACCACCTCCGATTTTAGTCTGCATAATGACCTCACCCATTTTGTGAGTGATTCCTTCAATGCTGTCCGGAATGTGAACATTGAAACATGAGATAGGAAGACCTCTTTCAGTTCCCATATTAGCCCATACAGGAGAAGAGAAGCTGATCCATCCTTTTGTGATCATTTCTTTGAATGCCGGTTGAAGTTCAGGTTTGTATAACCTTTTTGCAGCGGCAGTGGTAATTCTGTCGATAGCTCCGTCTACCGTTTCACCTTTCAACAGATATCCTCTGTTCAGCATTTGCTCAGACTCTTCATTGAGCCACCATATATTTGAATTTTGTTCTTCCATAGATGTTATATTTTCGAATTCCGGAATGAGAAAGTCACTCCGGAATTTTGTTTTTTATAGTATTGATTGTAAAATTTCTACTTTGTGGGAACCGTTCAGCCCGCTTTCGTCTCTTAATCTCTGAAATTCTTTAAAAGACGGAACATTCAAAACTTCATGCTGAACTTCTTCATTGATATAGTTTGAATAATGTACAAAAGTAACCCCATCTTCCTTTACAAAAACTTTATATTCAAAGGTGGAAGGATCTAAATTTTTAAAATCTTCCAAAAACTTTTGAATATTGGTTTTATTGTTCGGAACAAATTCGGGTTTTACCGTATAGGTTACTATTACATTGATCATTTCTTTTGTATTTGTGCTTTATTCATGAACAGCAATTCCACTTATTAATCAGAAAAGGATTAATCCTGATCCTGACTGCTTTGACGCTCGCTTCGCTCGCGCCCCAATATTAAAACAAATCGTTTGCTGTAATACTCTTGTCGTGCTTCGTATAGTCTACAGGTCTTTTGGCAAAGAAATCATCTAATGAATTGGCAAAAACTTCTTCCTCGAACCATACCATTGGTCTGTACTGCTCAGGAGTAATGTTGTATCTTGTTTTCATATTGATTTTCTTCAAGCTGTCATCTACACGGTATTTCATGAAGTTAAGAAGATCTTCTTTGGAAACGTTGTCGATTTCTCCCAGTTCAAAGATCCAGCTAAGGATATCACCTTCTCTTGCGATAGACTCATCTACTAAAGTATAGATATCTTCGATATCGCTGTCTGTTAATAAGTCAGGTTGTTCCTCACGGATCTTGTTGATCAGGTAAATTCCTGCATTCGCGTGAATCTGCTCATCTACGGAAGTCCATGCAATGATATTGGAAACATTTTTCATGAAACCTTTGAATCTTGTGAAAGAAAGGATGATGGCAAACTGCGAGAAAAGAGAAACGTTTTCTACTAAAATACTGAATAAAAGTAAAGCAGAAACATACTCTTTAGGTGTTGCAGAATTAGCATGTTTTAAAGCATTTCCAAGGAACTCAATTCTTCCTTTTACAGCAGGAATTTCGATCACGTTAAGGAATTCATCATTATATCCTAATACCTCTAATAAACGGGAATATGCTTCAGAATGACGAAACTCGCATTCTGCAAAAGTAGATCCTAATCCATTGAATTCCGGCTTTGGTAGGTGGTTGTATAAATTCCCCCAGAATGTCTTTACAGACACCTCGATCTGTGCAATGGCTAACAGCGCATTTTTCACAGCATGCTTTTCATGTGGTTCCAACTGCGAATGAAAATCCTGAACATCTGCAGTAAAGTCCACTTCCGAATGCACCCAGAACGATTTGTTGATGGCTTCTACAAATTGAAGAACCTCCGGGTATTCAAATGGCTTATAACTTACTCTTTTATCAAAAATTCCCATATTAAATATCTTTATAATTAAATAATTTAGATCCTTGTGGATAACGTTCCGGAAATACTTAACTTTTTGTTTATCTGTGAATTGTGAATTAAAGTTATTCACTTCCCCAAATTCATATTTCTTGTAAAGAACTAATAGCAAAGTTCGAAAAAAAGAACTGATTTTGAAAGAGGTAAATACTAATAGGCTGACTTTTAGCTTGAAAAGTTTTCCACATTTACATGAAACTGGCTCGAATAATAGGCTAGACAGCAATCTTGGGGATAAATAGATATAAATAATGAGTTACAGTTAAACGGTATTTTATAAAGTATTATAAACAAAGGCTTAGTGTGTTAAACAAAAAAATATTTGAATAAATTTTTATTCTTGTAACAATTTGAAAATATCATCTACTTATTGGTTATAAAACATACATCACTTAATGTTAGTAATTCAGGATTTAAATAAGTCATACGATACAGGGAAAAGCAAGCTTCATGTTCTCAAAGGAATTAATCTGAATATTTCTGAAGGGGAGTTTGTTTCCATTATGGGAAGTTCCGGTTCCGGAAAATCTACACTTCTTAATATTATTGGGATTCTGGATGAAAAAGATTCAGGAACCTATGAGTTGGATGGAGTACCTATCGAGCATTTATCTGAAGTAAAAGCTGCAGAATACAGAAGCAGATTCTTAGGATTTATTTTCCAGTCTTTTAACCTTATCAATTATAAAACAGCTTTAGAAAATGTAGCCCTTCCTCTGTACTACCAGAATGTGCCGAGAAAAGAGCGAAATCAGAAAGCTATGGAATACCTGGAGAAAGTAGGATTGGCACAGTGGGCTAATCACCTTCCAAGTGAGCTTTCAGGAGGACAGAAGCAGAGAGTAGCTATCGCAAGAGCTTTGATTACAGATCCTAAAGTAGTACTGGCAGATGAGCCAACCGGAGCTTTGGACTCCAAAACTACTCATGATATTATGAAACTGCTTCAGGATATCAATAACGAAGGAAAAACAATCATCGTTGTAACCCACGAACCTGATGTTGCTGCGCAGACCAAAAGAAACGTTGTACTGAAGGACGGAATTATTGAAAGTGATGAGTTTATTAAGCAGATTGTACTATAAGTGAATAGTGAATGGTCAATTTTGCTTCACAAGTGAATTTACAATGAGAAGGATCAATAATTTATAACACACAGACAAATGAATATGAAAAAAAATAAAAATGTTTTTAAAACTGAACCATTATAAGCTTGACGTTTATCAGTCAGCCAGAGAATTAAGAATAGAATGTTATAAAGTTTTATCTAAAATTCCTGATCATGAAAAGTTTAATATAATTGACCAGATACGAAGAGCTTCTACTTCTGTAGTATTAAATATTACCGAAGGATGTTCAAGAAAATCTGAACTGGAAAGGAAAAGATATTTTGAAATTGCCAGAGGTTCAGTCATTGAGTTGGATTCTTGTTTTGATATCGTTATAGAATGTAATTATATTCAAATAGAAGAATTAACAAAAATTGGAAATTTAATAAAAACAGCATTTATCTTGTTAAGTAAAATGTTGAAAAAAGATTAGAAATGTGAAAAATAATTAGAGCGTAATTAAAGTCTGATGAAGAAACAAATTGACAACAAAGTTAATTGACTTCGAAGGAAATTGAGAGAGCAGCTAATTGACTTTTTTACAAAGTAAAAAAATAAAAACTATGTTTGACCTAGATCGTTGGCAGGAAATATTCAGTTCTATCCGTAGTAATGTACTTCGGACGGTGCTTTCAGGGTTTACGGTAGCTTTGGGACTGTTTATTTTCATTGTACTTTTTGGAATTGGAACGGGGCTTCAGAATGCTTTCTCTGAAGGATTCTCAGGTGATGCCAAAAATCTGATTACCATTACTACAGGAAAAACAACATTGGCCTATAAGGGATTGCAGTCTGATCGTACAGTTACGCTGAATAATGGAGACTATGATTTTCTTATTAATGCTGATAAAAAAAATGTAGGAGCTTCCAGCCCGAGATATAATGCCAGCTTAATGGTGAAATATGGTAAAGAAAGCGGGATTTATCAGATTCATGGAGCCGAACCGGGAGAGCAGGTGATTGAGAACAGGAAAATGATTGATGGAAGATATATTACTCCAAGAGACCTGGAAGGAAAGCAAAATGTCGCAGTCATTGGAAGAATGGTACAGAGAGACCTGATTAAGAACGGAAGTCCCGTAGGAAAAGAACTGGATATCAATGGAACCATGTTTAAAGTGGTAGGAGTATTTTCAGACGATGGAGGAGACTGGGACGAAAGACATATCACTGTTCCTATTACCACCTTGCAACAGATGAAAAAGGGCTCTGATACAGTAAATATCGCTTACATTTCATATAGTGATAAGCTGACTCCTGATCAGGCTATCAAATACGGGGATGAGCTTAAAGATAAATTGAAATCGAGAAAAAATGTTTCTCCTGATGATGAAAACGGAGTTCGTGTCTGGAACAATGCCAAGAATATGAATGATACATTCATGTTTATGGCGGTACTTACCGCTATTGTAGGATTTATCGGATTAGGGACACTGCTTGCCGGAATCATTGGGATCAGCAACATTATGGTGTATATCGTTAAAGAAAGAACCAAAGAAATCGGAGTACGAAAAGCGATTGGTGCAAAACCAAGTGGAATCGTAGGTCTGATTGTTCAGGAAAGTGTTGTGATTACAGTCGTATCAGGACTTGTGGGAGTGGGAATAGGTGTTCTTACCCTAAACCTTATCGGTAACAGTCTTGAAGAGTTTTTTATCAAAAACCCAAGTGTAGGCTGGGGATCCATTATTATGGCATTTATTGCACTGATTTTCTCAGGACTGATCGCGGGATTTGTACCGGCATACAGAGCGTCAAGAATCAAACCGATCGAAGCGTTGAGAACAGAATAATTTGCTCAAAGACAAAAGAGAACGAATTAATAGAATTCAAAACTGATAATTTATAACTTATAATTCAACAAGGTGAATATCATATTTAAAAAAGATACTTGGCAGGAAATTTATTATTCATTAAGGAATAATAAACTCCGGACATTTCTTACCATGATTGGCGTAGGATGGGGGATGTTTTTGTATGTAAGTCTTCTTGGAGCCGCAAAAGGAATGGAGAATGGTTTTGATAAATTATTTTCCGGGTTTGCCACCAACTCAATCTTCCTGTGGGCGCAGAAAACATCTATTCCATACGAAGGATTTCCTAAAGGAAGAGAAGTTCACCTGAACCTGAATGATATGGAAATGCTGAAAAGAAAAGTAACAGCCATAGATTATATTTCGCCCCAAAATGCAAGAGGAAGCTTTACCGGAACTCCCGGAGAAGCCATGTCCAGAAACGGAAAAAACGGAACCTATTCGCTTACGGGAGATTACTCTGTAGGAAATAAGATTTCAGAAAAGAAACTGATTTTCGGACGCTATATCAATGATGCCGATGTTTCCGGAAATAAAAATGTAGTAGTCATTGGAGAAGAAATTTATAAAAACTTCTTTGATTCCAAGAAAAAAGAGAATCCAATAGGAAAATCAATCAATATTAAAGGACTTTTCTTTAATGTCATTGGAGTTTTCCGTGTGAAAAAAGGAGGTGGTTTTGAAAATGATCAGACCGCTTTTATTCCACTTTCCACTTATACGAAAATGTATAATGCCGGAGACCAGATAGACATGTTTGCTATTGTCAGTAAACCGAATGCCAACGTCAATTCTGTGGAAGAAGATGTAAAACAGGTGTTAAAAACAAAGAATAAAGTATCTCCCGAAGATACCAATGCTTTCGGAAGTTTCAACCTTGGAAAAGAATTTAAAAAGCTGACAGGTTTCCTTACGGGAATGCAGCTGTTAACAATTATTGTGGGTACACTGACTATTCTTGCAGGAGTAATTGCAATTTCAAATATCCTTTTGATTACGGTAAAAGAAAGAACCAAAGAAATCGGAATCAGAAGAGCATTGGGAGCGAAGCCTGCCGAAGTGAGAAATCAGATTTTGCTGGAAAGTGTTGTCATTACACTCTCCTCAGGATTAATAGGCTTTATGTCCGGGATTTTCGTCCTCATGATTCTCAATGCCGTTACGCAAGGTCAGGATTCATTTCCTTTCTATAATCCCACCGTAAACTATGGAAACGTATTTGCCGCAATGGCTGTCATGGTGATTCTGGGGTTGATCATCGGGATGATTCCGGCACAGAGAGCTGTAAAGATCAGACCTATTGAAGCTTTAAGAACAGAATAATTAATTTGAAAATAAAACAATTTTAAGATTTAAGAATAAAAAAGAATATAGAGAATCAAACTTTGAACTTAAATCTTTCAATCTATTTAATAAAAAATAAACTATACATATGAAAAAGAAATTCACCTGGAAAAAAGCCATTTATATAGTCTTGGGGCTTTTATTTGCAGTGGCATTGTTCTCGGGGCTTGGCTATCTTGTAAAATCTAACTCTAAAGAAGGTGAGGAGTTCCTTACCCGTAAGCCTACTGTCCAGAATATGGATGATAAAGTAATGGCCACAGGGAAAATTGTTCCAAAAGAAGAAATTGAAATCAAACCCAATATTGCAGGGATTATCGATAAGATTTTAGTAAAAGAAGGAGATAAAGTAGAAGTAGGGCAATTGATTGCTACTGTAAAAATTGTTCCAAGCATCTCTGAAGTTAACGCTGCTCAGCAGGAAGTTCAGAATGCACAGATCCAGATCAGCAATGCACAGATGAATGTAGGAAATATGCAAAAGCAGTTTGAAATGCAGGACAAATTATACAAGCAGGGAGTAGCTTCTAAACAGGAGTATCTGAACTCTCAGCAGCAGCTGTATTCTCAACAGCAGACGTTGAAAAATGCCCAGCAGCAATTGAATACCGCTCAGAAAAGATTACAGATCGCTAAAACAGGAGCAACTCCTGAACTTAAAGGACAAGGCCTGGCTACTACAGAAATTCGCTCCAAAGCCTCAGGTACTGTACTTGAAGTTCCGGTAAAAGCAGGAAGTCAGGTGATTGAAGCCAATAACTTTAACGCGGGAACTACAATCTGTTCAGTGGCGGATTTGAACGTCCTGATCTTTAAAGGCGAAATCGATGAAGCACAAGCAGGAAAACTGAGTGAAGGAATGGATATGAACATCGTGATCGGTGCTCTTCAAAATAAAACATTCCCTGGAAAATTAACAATGATTGCTCCAAAAGGGAAAGATAATGCAGGAACTATTAAATTTCCGGTAGAAGGTAATGTATCTAATCCTAATAATGAGTATATTAGAGCAGGTTTTTCTGCGAATGGTGAAATTGTCTTGAGTTCTCAGAAAAATGCATTATTATTGGATGAGTCTTTAGTGCAGTATGAAAAGAAACAAGGAAAAGATGTTCCTTTCGTAGAGGTAAAACAAAAGGACGGGAAATTCAAAAAAGTATATGTGAAACTGGGAGCAAGTGACGGAATCAACGTTCAGGTTCTTCCGGGATCAAATATCACAAAAGATACCGAAGTGAAAGTTTGGAACCCTTCTGATAAAGACAAAGAAGAGCTTAAAGAAAAAGCAAGTAAAAAATAATAAACTACACTATACACTTTTAAACTGTGAATCCCGGAGGAATTTTTTTCTCCGGGATTCTTTTTTAGATCAAAACTTTTACAAGTGTAAATTCCTATATTTGAATTGATAATCTATGAAAAATGTGCAGATACGCCGGGAAAACTTATAAATCACATTACGTATGCTTTAAATGCAGAAAATCATTTAAGCAGCAAGATGTATATGATATTATAAAAAGGGTAGAAAAAGAAAAAGTATACCGTGAGCCTGATGGGAAGGTAATTCGTAAAGTAGGATCTGTTTTTACAAAGACAGAAACTGCAGAACTGCAAAAAATGGTTTCAGAGATTGAAAACAGAACTATAAAATGTCCTGAATGCAGCAATGTGATGGCTGATCTGGGGAAAGATTTCAAAGCCCCTAAAAAAACAGCTGTTAAAGAATGGAAGATTGTAGAAAGCCTTTTTAAAACAGGAAAATGCTTCCATTCCTGTGGCTGCGACGGAATAGGATATATTCCTGAAAATCCTAAAGACTATGAAACATACCTGAATGATATATTGAAAACCTATCAGGAATACTTAGCTGCCTGCCAGAAAACTCCTATGGAAGAATGTCCTGAGAAGATTGAAGAAATTAACTATTGGGCTGACAAAATTCAAAAAATAAAAAGTGAAATAATTAATAATAAATTCGAAAAGGCATAAGAATGTAACAAATCGTGAATTCAAAATGTCTTACTTTTAAATTTCAAACTATATCCCATGAAAAAAGACTACTGGATTCTGTTACTTTTTATCATTGCAAAGTTTGCCCTCCAATACTCGTTGATAAGTCCTGAGTATGAATTGCACAGAGATGAATACCTGCACCTTGATCAGGCTAATCATCTTGCATGGGGATATCTCTCCGTTCCTCCCGTTAACTCCTGGTTAGCATGGATGATTAAAATATTAGGGAATTCCGTCTTTTGGGTTAAATTTTTTCCAGCGCTGTTCGGAGCTTTGACCATTGTACTGACATGGAAAGTTGTTGAAGAACTTAATGGAAGCCTCTTTGCCAAAATACTTGCTTCTTTAGGGATTCTGTTCTCAGTACTCCTCCGGATAAATATGCTGTTTCAGCCCAACTCTTTAGAAATTTTTCTGTGGCTGTTCCTTTATTATGCCTTGATTAAATATTTCAATTCTTCAAAAGTAAAATGGCTTTACATTGGTGCCGCCATTGTGGGAATAGGAATATTAAATAAATACAACATTGCTTTTTCATTATTAGGGCTTATTCCCGCATTACTGTTGACAGAGCAAAGGAAGATTTTTATACAGCCTCACGTGTATTGGGCTGCTCTTTTAGCTTTAATTATTATTTTTCCGAATCTTCTCTGGCAGTATCAGAATCAGTTTCCGGTTATTCATCATATGAAAGAACTTTCCGAAAAACAGCTTGTGCATGTGGATAGAATGGATTTTATGAAATCTCAGATTTTATTTTTTGTTGGAGTTATTTTTGTTCTTGTTGCAGGCTTGGGAGCATTGCTTTTGTACAAGCCTTTTGAAAAATTCAGGTTTTTCTTTTGGAGTTATATCATCACTATTACTCTGTTTTTGTTTTTTAAAGCAAAAGATTATTATGCAATAGGGCTTTATCCGGTTTATATTGCTTTTGGTGCTGTTTTTTTCGGACATCTATTTGAAACCGGCTGGAAGAGGTTTTTGAAACCGGTCAGCGTACTTATCCCTGTACTTTTATTTCTTCCTTTATATAATGTAGCCTTCCCGAATAAAAGCCCTGAATATATTGTGTCTCACCAGGATCAATACAAAAAATTCGGACTTCTTCGCTGGGAAGATGGAAAAGATCATCCTTTGCCACAGGATTTTGCTGATATGCAAGGCTGGAAAGAGCTGGCTCAAAAAGTAGATAAAGAATATTCCAGGCTGTCAAAAACCGGAAATACCATGGTGCTATGTGATAATTATGGTCAGACCGGAGCTATCAATTACTATTCAAAAGCGGGCGTTACGGCAATGTCATTTCATGCAGATTATATTAATTGGATCGATGTAAGCAGGAAATATAAAAATGTCATTAGAATAAAGGATGCTCCTGAAGCAGGGAAAGAACTTAAAGAATCCGGTTCTTTTTTTGAAGTTGCAGGAATAACTGATTCTATTACCAATCCATACGCAAGAGAAAGAGGAACTGCAATTTTCAGTTTACAGGGAGCAAAAATAGACATCAATAAAAGAATTCAGGATGAAATTACTGAAATCAAAAATGAGTGGAAATAGTTTTCAATCAGAATAAAAATGATGATTTGCAGACAGGATAAAGTTAATAGATAAAAGTTATTGCAACTTCATTGCATTAATTGATTTTAAGTTAACTTTGCATTATCAATTATCAATTATCAATTATCAATTATCAATTATCAACTGAGCTATGGAAAACAAAAACTTTGATGTCATCATAACAGGAGGAAGCTATTCAGGATTATCAGCAGGAATGTCTTTAGGAAGATCTTTAAGAAATGTCCTGATTATTGATAACGGAAAACCTTGCAACAGACAAACACCGCATTCCCATAATTTTGTTACTCATGATGGCAAAACACCATCGGAAATTGCACAGCTTGCTAAAAAAGATGTCGAAAAATACAATACAGTTCAATTTTATAACGGAACTGTAGTGAAAACACAAAAGACAACCGAAGGTTTTGAGATTGAAACTTCGTCTGGTGAAAAATTTAATGCTAAAAAACTTATCCTGGCTTCAGGAGTTAAAGATATTATGCCGGATATTCCCGGATTTGCAGAATGCTGGGGGATTTCTGTGATCCACTGCCCATACTGTCATGGCTATGAAGTAAAAAACGAGGTTACCGGAATTCTTTCCAATGGAGATATGGCTTACGAATTTTCAAAACTGATTTTTAATCTGACTAAAAATCTCACTCTGTTTACCAATGGAAAAGCAGCTCTTACTGAAGAACAGCTTGAAAAACTGAAACAGAATAAAATTATTCTTAACGAAGATGAAATTGAAAGTATACAACATACAAACGGCTCCATTCAAAAAATAATTTTTAAAAACGGAAAAGAAATTCCTCTACAGGCTTTGTATGCGAAAATTCCTTTTGAACAAAACCTGAATGTCTCCGATGATCTGGGATGCGAACTGACAGAACAGGGATTTATTAAAGTTGATATGATGCAGAAAACAACCGTTCCCGGAGTTTTTGCCTGTGGCGATAATGTAACCATGATGCGTTCCGTAGCCAATGCCGTTGCACAGGGAAATTTTGCAGGTGCAGTGGTAAATAAGGAACTGTCAGATGAAGAATTTTAGAAGCTTTTTAAGACAATTAAAACAATCATAATATTGAATTTATTCATAGGTATTTTCATTTTTTAGTGTTTAAAAATCATTTTTTCAATAGAGAAATCTCGACGAAAATTCCGTACATTTGGGGTGAAAATTTCAAAAACTAAAAGTAAAATGGATATTATTTTCGACCTGATTGAAAAGGAAAGACAAAGACAAACCCATGGTTTAGAGCTTATTGCATCAGAAAATTTTGTTTCTGAAAATGTAATGAAAGCAATGGGAAGTGTACTGACAAATAAATATGCTGAAGGATATCCCGGAAAAAGATATTACGGAGGATGTGAAGTAGTAGATGAGGTTGAAACTTTAGCGATCAACAGAGCTAAAGAACTTTTCGGAGTAGACTACGTGAATGTTCAGCCACATTCCGGTTCTCAGGCGAATGCTGCCATTTATCTTGCAGTTTTGAAACCAGGTGACAAAATTATGGGAATGGACCTTTCAATGGGAGGACACCTTACTCACGGTTCCGCAGTGAATTTCTCAGGGATTCAGTATAACGTAGTTTCTTACGGAGTTCAGCAGGAAACAGGTCTTATTGATTATGACCAAATGAGAGAAGTAGCGTTGAGAGAAAAACCGAAAATGCTTATCGCAGGTTTCTCAGCCTATTCAAGAGATTTGGATTATGCTAAATTCAGAGAAGTGGCAGATGAAGTTGGTGCTACGCTTTGGGCGGATATCGCTCACCCTGCTGGTTTGGTTGCAAAAGGACTATTAAATTCTCCATTCGAACACTGTCATGTAGTAACCACTACTACTCACAAAACGCTGAGAGGACCAAGAGGAGGTATGATCATGATGGGGAAAGATTTCGAAAATACTTACGGTCACAAAACTCCAAAAGGAGAAATTAAAATGATGAGCCAGGTACTTGACGGAGCTGTATTCCCAGGTATTCAGGGAGGACCTCTTGAGCACGTAATTGCTGGTAAAGCTGTAGCTTTCGGTGAAGCTTTGGATGTACAGTTTGAAACGTATGCAAAACAGGTTAAAGCCAATGCTCAGGCATTATCAAAAGCAATGATAGACAGAGGTTTTGATATCGTAAGCGGTGGTACAGACAATCACCTGATGTTGGTAGACCTTAGAAATAAAGGAGTAAACGGTAAAGAAACTGAAAAAGCATTAGTACTTGCTGATATTACTTGTAATAAAAACATGGTTCCTTTTGATGACAAGTCGCCATTTACAACATCTGGTATCAGATTGGGAACTGCAGCTATTACAACAAGAGGATTGAAAGAAAATGATATGGATACTATTGCCGGATTAATTTCTGAAGTGGTAGACAATATCAAAAATGAAGAAGTTCTTGGATCTGTAAGAAAGAAAGTTAACGAATTAATGGAAGGTAAAGCTCTGTTCAATTACTAACAGACATTCCAATATCATATAAAGAATGGGCAAGCTGCTCATTCTTTTTTTATTCAAATGGAAAAGAAATCTTATACCTTCGACGAAATTAAACAGAAACTGGTTAATTATTGCGTTTATCAGGATCGCTGCCATGCAGAAGTAGAACAGAAGATGAGAGAATTTTTGCTTATTGATGAAGCAAAGGAAGAAATCATTTTATTTCTGCTGAAAGAAAATTATCTGAACGAAGAAAGATTTACCAGGAGCTATATCCGGGGGAAATTTTACATCAAGCATTGGGGGAAGAACAAAATTAAGATCAATCTGAAACAAAAACAGATTTCAGAGAGGTTGATAAACTCTTGTTTTGATGAGATTGATGATGCCGATTATGAGAAAACAATCAGAAAAATTTTTGATGATTATTACACCAAACAAACTGGCTTGAAAGAATATCAAAAAAAAACCAAAACTATAAAATATTTGATGAGTAAAGGTTTTGAGTATGAGAAAATAATTGATATTTTTGACTAAATATTAATAAATAAAAAAAACTTGACGTATGACTTTTAGGAAAAAAAACAATCAGTTCATTGAAAAAGATTGATATATAAAGATTTAATAATTCTTTTAAAGAAAAAGCGGCTAAAATAAGAATTTGTACAGATGAATATCACCTTCATAGACAGTTTGTATGGTATGATTTTTGTCTGTGGATTTAGCTGTATAACAATGAAATTGTTAGATTTTATAAATACAACATCAAATTTATTTTTGATTTCAGCATATTGAAATAAATTTATTTTATTTTTGCATGATTGTATCAGAATTATCTTTGATTGGATAATAAGATATTATACCTTAATTAAATATGAACACCAATACAGACAATGTACAATTCTCTTAGAAAAACAATATTTGGAGGGGATAATGTTGTCAATCTCTCAGACGTAAGATATCTTCCTAGATGGATAATTCTTGTAATAGACATTATTATTCTTGTAATATCTTTATTTCTTTCCACTTACATTATCGCAAAAATTACCAAGCAGGAATTTATTTATCATGATGATAAAAGCCTGATTTTCGCTTTTATTATCCTTGTAAATGCTGCTTTTATGTATGCCTTCAAGACCTATGCCGGAATTATCCGCCACTCCACATTTATAGACTTATTTAAGCTGCTGATATCTTGCTTTTGCACAATGCTGGCTATCGGAACAATAAATATCTGCTATTTCTGGATCACAGGAAGTAAGTTTATCCTTACTCCTTATCTGATGCTTTATTTTGTAATTTCATTTATGGGATTATTTCTTTTCAGACTCTATGTGAAGGAATTTTTCCATATTGTAAGGGAATACCGAAGAAGCGCCCTTAAAAAAAGAATTCTGGTATTGGGAATTGATGAACAATCTATTGCCATTGCACGTGCTATTCTTGATAATCCGAGTTTGCCATATCAGGTAGTAGGTTTTTTGACACAAAGAACAGACTCCAAAAGTGCATCTTTGCTGGGAAAACCAATTTATGGAAAAGAAAAAATAGAAGAAAATACCAAAGAAGATCTTATTATTGACGGCGTTCTTATCGTTAAAGAAATGATGGCCAGAGATGAGATGAACACATGGGTGAATCTGTTTTTAGAGAAGGATCTTAATGTTTTTAAGGCTCCATCTGTACAGAAACTTAGAGACAGTGATCTGGGTGGATCTATTAGAAATCTTCAGATTGAAGATTTGTTAAATAGAAAACCTATTAAAATTCAGAATGAAAAAGTTAAGAGCAGACATTTTGATAAAACAGTATTAGTAACCGGTGGAGCAGGTTCCATTGGAAGCGAGATCGTAAGACAGGTTGCTCTCTTCAATCCTTCATTAATTGTCGTATTAGACCAGGCAGAAACACCTCTTTATGAAATTGAACTTGAAATGAGAGAGAAGTTTCCTAATATCGCTTTCAAATTTGTTTTAGGAGATGTTTCCAATCATCACAGGATGGAATCTCTGTTCCAGACGTATCATTTCTCAATGGTATATCATGCCGCAGCTTACAAGCATGTACCTTTGGTAGAGGAAAATCCTCATGAAGCTATCTTTGTTAATATATTAGGTTCTAAAATTGTTGCAAAACTATCCAGCAAGTATAAAGTGAACAGGTTCGTAATGGTGTCTACAGATAAAGCTGTAAATCCAACCAACGTAATGGGAGCCTCAAAGCGTGCTGCTGAACTTTTTGTGCAGTCGCTTCAGAATGTGGAAGGAAACGTTACCAAGTTTATTACAACAAGATTCGGAAATGTATTGGGATCCAACGGTTCTGTAATTCCTCATTTTAAAAAGCAGATTGAAGCCGGAGGTCCGGTAACCATTACCCATCCGGAGATTGTAAGATATTTCATGACGATTCCTGAGGCATGTGAACTGGTACTTCAGGCCGGAACAATGGGAGAAGGAGGTGAAATTTTTGTCTTTGATATGGGGGAACCTGTAAAAATTATTGATCTGGCAAAAAGAATGATAAAACTATCAGGATTCGAACCTAACATAGATATTAAGATCATCTATACAGGATTGAGACCGGGAGAAAAGCTTTATGAAGAACTCTTAAGTGACGATGCAAAAACACTTCCTACGCATAATGATAAAATTATGATTTCTAAAGATCCTTCCATGGGATTTGAAGATATAGACAAGCTTACCAAAGAAATTACTAAGGCTTCCCTGCGAAGAGATAAAGTGGAAGTGGTAAGGATTCTTAAAACAATAGTGCCGGAATTCCGAAGCAATAATTCAATCTATGAGGCCCTGGATAAATAGATAAAATATAAATGTATATTTGCATAATTTAACAAGATAATGAAAGGAAAAATATTAGCAGTAATTTTGGCATCCTCATTAGTGATTTCCTGCAAAGTGAATCCTAATGCTAAGAATGATTTAAATTATATGCAGAATATCGAACAGGTTGCAATTAATGCCTCTGCTAAAAATTCAGCAAACACAATCCAGGTGGGGGATCAGTTGGTTATTCTGATCACAGCGAAAGATATGGATGTTGTAAAACCTTTTAATCAGAATTATTCTTCCTCAGAACTTATCCAGACAAATGCTATGGCCGGCGGAAATACTCCTAACCAGGGATCAACAGTACTTTCAGGACCAACTTATATCGTAGATGCAAATGGAGATATTGATTTTCCTATATTAGGGAAACTGAATACTTCAGAGAAAAGTTTGACCGCTTTTAAAGATGAACTTAGAGAAAAAATGACCAGATATGTTATTAATCCAACAATTAATATCAGACTCTCGAATTTTAAAGTTACAGTACTTGGAGAAGTCAACAGACAGGGAGACTATACTATAGCAAACGGACAGGCGACTGTTTTAAATGCATTAGGGATGGCTGGTGACCTGACACAATATGGAAAAAGAGAAGATATATTGGTTATCAGAACTGAAAATGGTGTCGTTTCTCATGGCCGTATCAATATTCAGGATGCTAATTTAATTAATTCTCCATATTATAATCTTAAGCAAGGGGATGCCATTATTGTTTCCTCAAGCAATACCAAAGATGTTTTAGCAAAACAGAATCCCAATACGACTCTTTACCTTACGGCAGCTTCTATAGCTATCACAGCAATAGCAGTAGTAATAAGTTTATTTAAGAAATAAAAAAATTAATGAACATCCAGCAGTCTTCACCATCTTTAGAAGTAGAAAATAGTTCAAGTAATATTGATATTAATGAAATAGTAAAGCCTTATGTAAGAAAATGGCCATGGTTTGCTCTAAGTGCCTTTATTGCTTTGGTAATAGGCTATGTTGCATTGAAGTTTATGACCCCCATTTACAATGTACAGACAACAGTACTTGTAAAAGATGCCAAAAACTCGTCATCTCCCATCAATAATGATTTAGGCGTTTTACCGGACTTTTCAAATTTAGGAGGTCTGAAAACAAACAGTATTGCTAATGAAATTGAGATGCTGAAGTCAAAAAGACTCATGAAAGAAGTAGTCATTAATAAAAACCTTCAGACCGATATTTTTGCAAAGTCTAAACTTAGAAAAATTGAACTTTATAAGGATACCTCACCCATTGAAGTAAGGGTAATTAATGAGAAACCGGGGGGGATTTTCACTCCTGTTCTGCTAAAAATAGAAGGGGAGAAACTTATCGTAAGTACAGACAAGCCCCAAAAAGAAATTATTACCGGTTATGGTAAGACAATAGGACTTCCTTTTGCTAATATTATCATCACTAAAAATGATAAGTATAATCCTGCTGCTTTAAAAGAAGTAAATCTGAATGATCTTGAACTTTACATTTCAACAGTAGATGCTAAAGTAGACATGCTGCAAAATATGGTGGCGGTAAGCTTAATTAATAAAGATGCTACTGTATTAAAACTGGATATGAGCTATCCACAGATTACAAAAGCGCAAGATGTACTTAATGCTTTGGTTGTAGCATACAATAATGATGCTATTTTAGATAAGAATTCGGAATCTAAGAAGACACTTGACTTTATCGAAGACAGAATTAAAAGGCTTACAGGAGAACTTGGTGATGTAGAAAGTCAAAAAGAAATATTTAAATCTAAAAATAACCTTACAGATCTTGAAACAGAAGCAAAAATTAGTCTGGAAAGTTCTGCCGCTGCAAGGGCAAAACAACTTGATGTAGATGCACAACTGGAACTTACTAATGCATTGATCAGTTTTGTAAATAAACAGGGCCAGTATCAGGCTCTACCTTCCAATGTAGGGCTACAAAATCCTGAAGCTATAGCCGGAATTTCTACTTATAACCAACTGATTCTTCAGAGAAACAGGTTTTTAGAGTCGGCAACTGTAGAAAACCCGACAGTGGTAGATATTACCAAACAGATCAACACAATGCGTCAGTCTATTGAGCAGAGTCTGCAAAGAAACAAAACAGGTCTGGAGCTGGCAAGAAATGAATATCTTGGTGAACAGAATAAGGTTTCAGATAAAATATCTAAACTTCCTTCTATTGAGAAAATGTTCAGAAGTATTGAAAGACAACAGCAGATCAAGGAAAATTTATACTTGCTGTTACTTCAAAAAAGAGAAGAAACAGCAATTGCCGAATCTATTACTGCACCTAAAGCAAGAATAATAGATAAAGCATACGCATTAGCAAGTCCTATTGCACCTAATAAAAAGATAGTCCTTATTTCAACTTTGTTTTTGGGACTTTTAATTCCATTTTTGATTATTTACCTATCTACCATCTTCAACAATAAAATTGTTACAAAACATGATCTTGAAAAACTAGTGCATGCACCTATTATTGGAGAATTGCCAAGTCTTGAAAAAGGAGATTCTGAGATTGTTAAAATGAATGATATTACTCCTATGGCGGAAGCATTCAGAATTCTTATTACCAATATGAATTTCATGCTTTCAAAAGAGAAAAAAGGAAAAGTAGTATTTGTTACTTCAACAGTAAAAGGAGAAGGAAAAACATTCACATCTGTGAACTTAGCTTTGACACTGGCCAATCCAAAGAAGAAAGCAATTATCATAGGATCTGATATCAGAAACCCTCAGCTTCAGCGATATAATCCTGCCAGAAAAGGACTTG
The DNA here is from genome assembly GCF_031454475.1 of Chryseobacterium vietnamense. Classification (NCBI taxonomy): domain Bacteria; kingdom Pseudomonadati; phylum Bacteroidota; class Flavobacteriia; order Flavobacteriales; family Weeksellaceae; genus Chryseobacterium; species Chryseobacterium vietnamense. Next base: position 691,324 of record NZ_JAVDQX010000002.1, read on the forward strand.
CCGGGCTTACGGAATACCTATACAATGACGAGACTAAACTTGAAGATATTATCCATGTATCATCTTTTAATCCTTACCTGGATGTAATTTATTCAGGAATGATTCCTCCAAATCCAACAGAATTGCTATCTAACGGTCGTTATGAGATTCTTCTTGCAGAATTGAAAGAAAAATATGAATATATTATTCTGGATACTGCACCATTACTTCTTGTAACCGATACTTTCCTTATTGCTGAACTTTCTGATGTAACCATTTACGTTTCCAGATCCAAATACACAGAAAAAGCATTGTTGGAATTTGCCAACCGTAATATTGATCAGAAAAAAATCACTAATGTCGGGTTTGTTCTTAACGATGTAAGCAGGGAAAATTTAGGATACAGTAATAAATATGGTTATGGCTATAACCAGCATACAGAACAATCTTGGTTTCAAAAAATAAAAAATAAACTTAGTTAATGACAACAACATATAAAATAGCGGTTATAGGCCAGGGCTATGTAGGTCTTCCTCTTTCTCTTGAATTTGCAGATCACTATCCTGTTTTTGGATTTGATATCAATACACAGCGTGTTGATCAGCTTAATAACGGAAAGGATATAACGCTTGAAGCTGATGTTGATAAATTAAATAACGGACTGAAAAAATATAACGAATCTAATGGTTCCTTAGGCTATAAAGCAACAAGCCAGTTATCTGATATTGCTGAAGCTAACGTATTCATTGTAACAGTTCCTACTCCTATTGATAAATATAATGCTCCGGATCTGAATCCATTGATTTCTGCTTCAAAAATGTTGGGAGAAATCATCAAGAAAGGAGATATTGTTATTTATGAATCTACTGTTTTTCCTGGATGTACAGAAGAAGAGTGCGTACCGGTTCTTGAAAAATACTCAGGACTTAAGTTTAACGAAGACTTTTTTGTAGGATATTCTCCGGAAAGAATTAATCCGGGAGATAAAGTAAATACACTTACCAGTGTTAAAAAAGTAACTTCAGGTTCCACCGAAAAGATTGCTGAAGAAGTTGATAATCTATATAAGAAAATCATTACAGCCGGAACTCACAAAGCACCCAGCATTAAAGTTGCAGAAGCTTCAAAAGCTATTGAAAACGCCCAAAGAGATGTTAACATTTCTTTTGTTAACGAATTAGCTTTAATTTTCGACAGAGTGGGAATCGATACCAATGATGTATTGGAAGCCGCAGGAACAAAATATAATTTCCTTAAATATAAACCGGGGTTGGTAGGAGGACACTGCATTTCTGTAGATCCTTATTACCTTGCACACAAAGCAGAACAGTTAGGATACCACCCGGATGTTATCTTATCGGGTAGACGTGTCAACGATTCTATTGCAAAGTTCGTTGCTGCTAAAGTAGTGAAGCTTCTGATTGCAAAAGGAGGAGTGATCAAAAATTCGAATGCCCTGATTTTAGGAGTTACATTCAAAGAAAACTGTCCGGATGTCAGAAATACTAAAGTTGTAGATATCTATAGAGAACTTGCTGATTTCGGAGTAAATGTTGATATTTATGATCCGTGGGCAAGCAAAGAAGAAGTAAAGCACGAATATGGAATTGATATTCTGGACACTCTTCAGGAGGGCAAAAAATACGATTCATTAATTATTGCAGTATCTCACAATGAGTTTCTGGAAATGGATCTGGATCTGCTTAAAAAAGAAAATGCAGTGGTTTTTGATACCAAAGCATGTTTAGACAGAAATCTGGTTGATGCAAGATTATAAAAGATCATGAATTATGATATCATAATCATTGGTGCAGGTCTGGTAGGATTAGCTACAGCCTATCAGACTAAGCTGAAAAATACCGATTCTAAGATTCTCATTTTGGAAAAAGAAAACGATGTGGCATTGCACCAATCGGGGCATAACAGTGGAGTAATCCATAGCGGGATTTATTACAAACCAGGAAGCCTTAAAGCTAAAAACTGTATTGAAGGATATAATTCCGTCATTAACTTTGCTGAGAAATACGGCATACGATATGATCTTTGCGGAAAAATTATTGTAGCTACTTCACAGGAAGAATTACCCCTTTTAGATAATATATATAAAAGAGGAGTTGAAAACGGACTTCAGGATTTAAAATATCTTTCCAGAGAAGAATTCCGCGAAATTGAACCCCACTGTGAAGGCGTAAAAGCAATTAAAGTTCCACAAACCGGAATTATCGACTACCCGGGAATCGCCAAAAAAATAAAAGAACTTTTTGAAGAATTAGGAGGAGAAGTGAGATTTAATAATGAAGTAAAAAACATTATTGATAAGGGATCTGAAATTATTGTCAGCACTAATATTTCCGAGTTTAAGACCAAAAAACTTATTTCCTGTGCAGGATTATATTCTGATAAGATAACCAAAATGACCAACAAAAAAAATGATGTGGTCATTATTCCTTTTAGGGGAGAATATTATAAAATTAAGGATGAAAAAAAATATCTGGTAAAACACCTTATTTACCCGGTACCTGACCCTAGTTTTCCGTTTCTTGGCGTTCACTTTACCAGAATGATTGATGATAATATTGAAGCCGGTCCTAATGCCGTGCTGGCTTTCAAAAAAGAAGGATATCATTTTTTCGATTTCAACTTCAATGAAGCCATGCAGACCATGCTATGGCCGGGATTTAGAAAAATCGTAGCGAAATATGGAAAAACAGGAATGGGAGAAATGCACCGTTCACTTTCCAAATCTGCGTTTACAAAAGCACTTCAGAAACTTTTACCGGAAATACAGGAAAATGACCTTGTACCAGGAGGTTCAGGGGTAAGAGCCCAGGCTTGCGACCGAAATGGAGGATTAATTGATGATTTTGATGTCGTGAAAAACGGAAATATTATTCACGTTAGAAATGCCCCTTCTCCCGCTGCCACTTCCTGCCTTTCTATAGGAAATAAAATCAGTGAACTTGTCATAAGTTAAAACGCACCTCTATATACACTCAAAAAACTAAAATATGAAAATTCAAATGGTTGATCTTAAAGGTCAATACCTGAAAATAAAAGAAGATATAGATGCCGGTATTCAGGAATGTATAGACAATACAGCATTCATTAATGGCCCTGCTGTAAAAGAATTTCAACAGGACTTCGAAAAATATCTCGGAGTAAAGCATGTTATCCCATGTGCCAACGGAACAGATGCTCTTCAAATTGCCATGATGGCCCTTAATCTGCAACCCGGTGACGAAATAATCTGCCCTGCCTTCACTTACGTAGCGACTGCGGAAGTTATTGGCCTTTTAGGATTAAAACCTGTAATGGTAGACGTAAATGAAGATACTTTCGATATACAGTTGGAAGATCTTGAAAGATATCTTACACCCAATACCAAAGCGATTGTTCCTGTTCATTTATATGGGCAAAGTGCTGATATGGAACAAATTCTTAAATTTGCAGAAAAACATAACCTTTTTGTTATAGAAGATAATGCTCAGGCAATCGGATCTGATTATACGTTTTCAGATGGAACCGTCAAAAAAACAGGAACTATCGGACATATCGGATGTACTTCATTTTTTCCGTCAAAAAATCTGGGATGCTATGGTGATGGAGGAGCATTGATGACAAATGATGATGAGTTAGCTTTCAAAATAAGAATGATCGCCAACCATGGTCAGGAAAAGAAATACTATCACAAAGTTTTAGGTTGTAACTCAAGATTGGATACCATTCAGGCTGCTGTATTGAAAGTTAAGTTAAAGCATTTGGATGAGTACTCATCATCGAGAAACAGAATGGCAGATTATTATGATGCGAATTTGGCAGGGATATCTGAAATTCAAACTCCTGAGAGAGCAGCGAATTCTACCCACGTATTTCATCAGTATACCCTTAGAGTGAAAAATGGAAAAAGAGATGGATTACAAAAATACCTGGCAGAAAAGAATATTCCAAGTATGATATATTATCCTTTGCCTCTTTATAAACAAGAAGCTTTTCTTCAATATGTAGAGGATGGCTTTAGTCTTCCGGTTACAGAGCGGCTTTGCAAAGAAGTTATCTCTCTTCCTGTACATACAGAATTTGATCGGGAAGTGCTGGATATTATTATAACAGAAATTAAGAATTATTTTAATTAATATAAAGCAGATATGTCGGATTTTTTTGCACACGAAACAGCCGTTATTGACGAAGGATGTCAAATAGGAAACGGAACCAAAATTTGGCACTTTTCACATCTTATGACAGGTTGCACTTTGGGCGAAAAATGTAATATTGGACAGAATGTTGTCATTTCTCCCCAGGTAGTTTTGGGAAAGAATGTAAAAGTTCAGAATAATGTTTCGATCTATGAAGGAGTAACATGTGATGACGATGTCTTTTTAGGACCTTCAATGGTTTTTACCAATGTAATAAATCCGAGAAGTGCTGTAAACAGAAAGAATGAATATCTTAAAACACATGTAGGAAAAGGAGCCTCCATAGGAGCTAATGCAACGATTGTTTGTGGCCATAATATAGGTCAGTATGCTTTTATCGGAGCAGGAGCAGTGGTTACAAAAGAAGTTCCGGATTATGCACTGGTAGTGGGAAACCCTGCCAGACAAATGGGTTGGATGAGCGAATTCGGGCATAAACTTCAGTTTGACACAGACAATATTGCCGTTTGTGAAGAAAGTGGAGAAAAATACAAATTAGAAAATAATAAAGTTTCAAAAATTTAAATATGCAAATGAGTGAAAAAATAAAATTTGCAGTAGTGGGCTGCGGACATATTGGCAAGAGACATGCCGAGATGATCACAAGAAATTCTGAATGTGAGCTTGTAGCTCTTATAGACATAAAGGATAAATCTGCTTTAGGAATTGAAAGCTATGAGGTTCCTTTCTTTACATCATTAGATGAATTTTTGAAATCAGGAATAGAAGCAGATGTTATCAATATCGCTACTCCCAACGGATTCCACTTTGAACAATCTTATAAAGCAATTGATGCCGGAAAGCATATTGTTGTGGAAAAACCGATGACATTGAACAAGCAGGATGCAGAAAAACTTATTTTTCAGGCCCTGCACAAACACAAACAGGTTTTTGCCGTAATGCAAAACCGTTATTCTCCACCTTCTGCCTGGGTAAAAGAGATGGTAGAAAACGGAAAATTAGGTGAAATATACATGGTGCAGCTTAATTGCTACTGGAATCGTGATGATAGATATTACAAGCCGGAATCATGGCATGGAAAGAAAGATCTGGATGGAGGAACATTATTTACACAGTTTTCTCATTTTATCGATATTATGTACTGGTTGTTCGGTGATATTACCAATATACAGGCAAAATTTGCTGATTTTAATCACCAGACTCTTACAGATTTTGAAGACTCAGGATTTATTAGTTTCGATTTCGTAAATGGAGGGATGGGAGCATTAAATTATTCTACTTCCGTATGGAATCAGAATCTTGAAAGTTCTATGATTATCATTGCCGAAAACGGTTCTATTAAAATCGGTGGTCAGTATATGGATAAAGTAGAGTTATGCAATGTGAAAGATTATGTAATGCCGGAACTGCCTCCTACCAATCCTGGAAATGATTATGGTGCATATAAAGGTTCTGCAGCCAACCATCACTATATTATTGAAAATGTAGTGGACGTGTTAAAAGGAAGAAATACTATTACAACCAATGCTTTGGAAGGGTTGAAAGTAGTAGATATTATTGAAAGGATTTATCAATTAAAAAACTAATTATGTTGTCAAACTTTGTTCCACTGGCAAGTCCGGATATTAATGAAACAGATATTAACCGTGTTGTGGATGTTTTAAAATCTGGAATGCTGGTGCAGGGAGAGAATGTAGGCTTATTAGAAACCTTTTTCTCTGATTATTTGGGAGCAGAATATGCTTCAGCTCTGAGTAACGGAACTTCTACTTTACATCTTGCATTAATTACATTAGGAATTGGTGCTGGTGATGACGTCATTATACCTGCATTCAGTTACGTGGCTACAGCTAATGTAGTGGAACTGGTGGGTGCAAAATGTATTTTTGTAGATATTGATGAAAATACATTTAATATTGATGTCAATAAAATAAAAGAAGCTATTACTCCGAATACAAAGGCTATTATTCCGGTTCATGAGTTTGGCTTAGCCTGTGATATAGAAAGTATAATGAATATTGCCCGGGAGCATAATCTGTATGTCATTGAAGATGCTGCATGTGCTTTGGGAGCAACCCAGAATAATAAAAAAGTAGGAACATTTGGTGATTTCGGTTCATTCTCGTTACATCCGCGTAAAAGTATTACCAGCGGTGAAGGAGGAATTCTGACAACGAATAATGCCGGGTATTCAGCAAAGGTAAGAATACTTAGAAATCATGGTATTGAAATGCAGGATGGCAGAATGGAATTTGTAGAAGCAGGATACAACTATAGAATGACGGATTTTCAGGCAGCACTGGCTCACAGCCAAATCCAGAGGCTGGATAATATCCTTATGCTGAAACAAACGCTGGCAGATGTGTATTTATCGGAAATTGTAAACCAAAAGATCACATTACCCGTAGTCCCTGAAGGAAGAAATCATACATGGCAGACTTTTCACGTCTTAATTGACGATAGTTTACAGCAAAGTCAGGTACTGGAATTTTTAAGAAGCAACAAAATTGGGGCAAACTATGGTGCTCAATGTATTCCTGCTATGAAATACTATGTAGACAAATACAATTTGGATTATAGAGAAAAATTCCCGAATGCTTACAGAGCATACTCTAAGGGAATTGCCTTACCATTATATGAAAAACTGACAGAAGATACCGTCTTCAAAATCTCACAAATAGTCAACAGAATATAACTATATAACGAATCAAAAAAAATTTATTTAAAATGATAACTAACAAAACGATTTTTATTACCGGAGGAGCAGGATTTATTGCCAATACTCTGATTAAACATTACATAGAAAATAATAAAATTGTGGTGTATGATAACTTTCACAGGGATACATTAAGCTCAAGTGGGTTAGCAAATCACCAGAATTTGACGGTCATCAAAGGAGATGTTTTAGACTTAGCATTTTTAACAGAAAGCATGAAAGGTGCTGACGTTGTTGTTCACGCAGCAGGTATTGCAGGTATTGATACTGTAATCAAAGATCCGGTAAGAACAATGAGCGTAAACATGATCGGAACTGCGAATGCGTTGGAAGCAGCAAAAATAAACGGAATAAAAGACAGATTTGTAGACTTCAGTACTTCTGAAATTTTTGGTAGCCACGCTTTCAAAAGTAGAGAAGAAGACACTGCGGTTGCAGGAAGCGTAGGAGAAGCAAGATGGGTATATGCAGTAAGTAAGCTTGCCGGAGAACATTTGGCTCATGCATATTACAAGCAGCATAAACTTCCTGTGGTTACTGTAAGACCTTTCAACGTATATGGTCCTGGACAAACCGGGGAAGGTGCTTTACAGATTTTCATCAAAAAAGCGCTTAAAAATGAAGATATCTATATCTATGGAGACGGTACAGCAATCAGAGCTTGGTGCTTTGTTGATGATTTTGTAGACTGTCTGATCAGATGTATTGAAGATCCCAAAGCTATCGGAGAAAGCTTCAACTTGGGTAACCAGAGAACGGTTATTACAACATTAGGACTGGCTGAATCTGTGTGCAGAGTGTTGAAGAGCAACAGTAAAATCATCTTCAAAGATGCTCTTAGCGCAGACATTGAAATGAGAATCCCAAGTGTAGCAAAATCAAAAGAAATTTTAGGCTTTGAAGCAAAAGTAGATCTTGAAGAAGGTATCTTAAGAACAGCTGAATACTTTAAAACTATTGAAAACTAAAGAAGAAATATTAATATTTCCCTATAGCGGGACTGGCATTGAGGCACTAGACTGTCTGTCTGAAGAACAGTGCTGTATAGGTTTTATTTCTGATAATCCTTCGATGATCGGAATGGAACAGTATGGCATTAAAATCTATAGCAGAGAGGCGTTTCAGGAATTTCCTGAAGCCAAAGTATTGGCTGTCAATGGCAGTCCTGATTCTTATAAAAAAAGAAAACAGATAATTGATGGACTTGAAATAGAGATTGACAGATTTACAACTCTTATACATCCCAAAGCTGTTATCGGACGGAATGTAAAGGTAGGAAAGAACGTCCTTATTATGGCAGGAGTAGTAGCTACTGCCAATGCAGAAATAGGAAATCATATTTGTATTCTCCCTAATACTGTTGTTCACCATGATGCTAAAATAGGGGATTATACCTTGGTTGCTGCAAATAATACTATTTGTGGGGATGTCATCATTGGAGAGAACTGTTATTTGGGAGCCTCTTCAAATTTCAGAAATGGAGTAAAAATAGGCAAAGGAAGTCTTATTGGTATAGGAAGCAATGTGGTTGGTAATATTGGAGATAATAAAACTGTAATAGGTAATCCTGCAAAAGAATATTCTGAGAATCAGACTAAATAGAAGATTTATGAAACATAAAATTAAAGCTTTCAAAAATATGCTATTGATGTCTGCTCCGGAATATATTGCCGGATTTTCAGTTTTTGTTATCCTTATTTCTTTTTCCAAGAAAGCATCCCTTGCAGAAATTGGAGAACTTACATTTGCTAATACTGTGGGGCAGTTGGTCTCCAGTGTTTTAGCCGTTGCGTTATTAACAACTATGCGGCGTGATTTTGTACTGAAAACAAAACTTAGGGATAAATATGCCATATCTTTATATATTATTAGAATCCTGATTTCATTATCTATATTTATTATTTCGTTTGTACTATTGGAGCTGGATATTTTCAATGAAATTGTATTGTTAATGATCGTTTCCAGAGGAATTGATTCTTTGTCTGAAACCTATTATTATACATTGCTTTCTAAGGAGGAAATTTTAAAATTTTCAATATTAAAAAGCATGCACTATATAAGCCTTATATCTTTTGTAGTTCTTGGAATTTATAAAGGATTTGATCTGCATCAGATCAGCTATATATTTTTATTTAACAGTATAATCTGGTGTCTGGTCAACTTTATTCTTCTTTTTTTTGAAAAAGGAATTGCTAAAAAAATCATATTCCTTGATACTTATCAGACTGATCTTTTTAAAAGAACATTGCCACTGTTAATGAGCAGCACAATATATTTATTATCTGCAAGACTGAATTTATTTATAGTAAAAAAGATATGCAGTCCGGAAGATTTTGGTCTGTTCAGTATAATTATTACCATTCTGGGGATATTTTCTATTTTTACAAGTGCAATCAGTAGCTTTCTGATTAATAAGCAGGTAGAATGGTATAAAGTGTCACTTCACAGGTTAAAAATAAATTCAATAAAACTTGCAGTTCCGTTATTTGCTTCAGGACTTGTTATTTTATTGATTTCTTATTTTGTCTCAGACTACATCAATTATCTCTTCAAGAATTTTGATATGAACCACTTGTGGTTATTGAAACTATCTTTAATTTCAATTTTGGTTTATTTCATCCAGATCCCTTACAACTATCTATTTACAGTAATGGATAAAAATAAGGTGGCCTTATACTTTTCAGTCTTTATGATTGTAGTTGCCGCATTATTATATTATCCGTTTACGTTTTATTTTGGTCTTACAGGTTCTGTAATTGCTTTTTTAGGATATAATATACTTTGGTGTGGTAGCTTGTTTGGTATTTCTATGTATATTATTAATAAACAAATTTTAAAAGGAAATGAATAACATATTGATTGTTTCTAATACACTCTGTTTTGGAGGGGCAGAAAGTTTTTCTGCACAGTTATTCGAAAATTTGGATCAGCAATATGATAATCTTCATTATGCTGTTTTTTCCGGCAATATGGATTTACTGGAACGTTTCCCGGCTATTGATAGAAAAAGAATACATCAGTTTGACGGTTCTGATAAGACCAATACTTTTAAAATGCTTTCAAAGATCTTTAAAGTAAAAAAATACCTTAAAGAAAATAGTATTAATACAGTATACTGTAGCCAGCCTGATTCTGCACTAGTTTTTTGGTTGTTGAAAATTTTTTATAAAAGAATTAAAATTATATATATTACCATGCATGTGTATGAAAATGCGGATGCCAAAGAAAAACTTATATGGAAAACTAACCTGCCTAATAAAAATACAGATATTTTTGTCGGACTGAGTGAATACTTATCTTTACAGCTAAAGCAAAAAAATAAGGTAGATCCTTCCAAAGTAATCATCAACAGGCTTCCTGTAGATATCAATAAATTTAACGTTGCTGATAAAAAAAACAGAGAACTGTTTAATTTACCTCTGAATAAGAAAATTGTAGGAATATGTTGTAGACTCTATCCTATAAAAAGAGTTGATCTTTTTGTGGAAGCCTTCAGACATATCGAGGACGAAGATACAATAGGTGTTATCTATGGAGAAGGTCCAGAAAAAGAAAAACTGCTAGGTATGATAAAAGATTATAAATTATCAGATAAAGTCTTTTTGAGACCATTTATAGATAATGTTAATGAGGTTATTCCTATGTTTGATCTTTACTTACAGACTGTGGACGGCCCCAATTTAGGATTGGTAACACTTGAGGCTTTCAGTTCAGGAGTTCCGGTTATTATGCTTGCTGATAATGAGGAAGAAAGATTTATGATCCTGGATACCTATTGCAATGAAAATGTAGGTGGAATATCTACTACAGATCCTAAAAATATAGCTTTAAAAGTGTTGGAAATATTAAATAATTCTGAAAAGGATGGAATGTCTGCAAGATGTAGAAAACTGGCAGAAGAAAAATATTCATGGCCCGCATTTCTTTCTATCAATGAGAAAATTCTAAAACAGCTTAGATGACTTTTTTTATAATATTATATATAATATTTCTTACTCTGGTATTTTTCTTTTTTAAGAAGAATTACAAAATTTTTGGGTATGAAAAGTATGATTTTCTTTTACCCATAAATATTATATTGTTTTTTTCAGTACTGGCTACTCCCTATATGTTTTATATAGTGAAGCATCCTGATGTTATCTACACTCCTGTTGATACTGATAATTTAGATAACTTGCTGTTCAAGTATATTCTTTTGCATGTAGGCTGTATTGTTTTTTTTATTATTGGTACTGTATCTTTTCTGAAAAAAATGTTAAGTTCTTTGATCGGAAAGCTGGATATAATTACAGTGGGGCAAAGTAAGAATTTGTTATTTTTATTAAGTATTATATTTTACTTACTTGCTGTTTATAACTTTAAATCCTTACAGCTTGATAATCTTTTTCAAATTTTTATCAATAGAAATGAAAATATAAGTAAACTGGGATATATCTATTTCACCCAGCAGATTATAGGGTATTATGTATTATATCTCTATCTTTTAAGAGACCGGTTAAACTTGGTACAAAAGATCAACCTGGGAGCATTTTTTATTACCTTCCTGCTATCTTCCCTGCTTACCGGAGGACGTACTCAGATATTATACATGCTTATATTCTGTTTTATTGTTATACAAATAAAAAGACCAGCATCCATTAAACAATTCTTTAAGCCTAAATATATCTTATTGATAGCACTTTTCTTTGGAGTAATGTATATCATCCCAAAATTCAGAGGAACGGCCGCATGGAATAATGAAGGATTGGTATCTGTGATGACAACTAAAGACGAAAACTCTTATCAGTCTTCTCAGTTGCTTTCTGATATGAGTGGACTGGATAGGTATTTATTTATCATAGATATGTTTGACAGACATGGCTTTTGGTATGGAGAAGGATATGTAGATGTCGCAAAAATTTTACTGCATCCCATTATAAGAAGCGATATAAGTAAACTTCCAAAAGGAGATGATGGTCTTTATCTGGCAGTAATGTCGAACGAAAAACGGTTTATTGACAAACCTTACCGTGTAGATGATGATTATATGACATCCTTTCCTGTAGGTAATTATGCGGCCTATATGAACTTTGGAGCAATAGGTTTATTGATGGCCTACTTTCTTCTTGGAGGAATTGCCAATACACTCTACCAGGGATGCAAGAAAGGAAGATTTAAATATATTTATTTTTACACGCTCTTTATTTCGGGATCTGTTGCCTTTTCGAATATTGGTCTCCTTAATATTATTATTAACTCTATTACTCTGGTGATTGTATTTGTTATTATCAGAATCTTTAGCCCGGGTAATATAAAACTGCAAAGATGAAATTTGTTTTAATGGGAGTAAAATCCTCCCCTAAAAATATAAGCGGTCAGTCTATATGTTTTGATATGCTTTTGGACGAACTGAAGAAGCAAATGATTTCGTTCAAATATATCACGGTAAGTGTAGATACAGACAGTAATTTTCAGAAGGTACTGGAATACCTTACAGCCTGCATCAAACTGATTTACTTTTATATGACTACGATGGGTAAATCAAAGATGATTTACATTGCTGTTGCACAGTCCAGACTGGGTTTTTACAGGGATTTCATGTTCGTCTGGATTTCTACATTATTCGGAAAGAAAATCGTAGCCCATTTGCATGGAGGAAATTTTAAAACGTTCTATCTTGAACAATCTCCTTTCCTTCAGAAAATAATCAAGAAAACATATGATCAATGTGACTGTATTATTGTTTTGTCCAGAGTATATATCGACCTTTTTGATTTTGTAGACAATTATAAAGGAAAAGTAAAAGTAGTTCCCAATGGAATTCCTGAATTTGAAAATGATGAGCCGATAGAAAAAAAATACAATCAGAACAAACCCGTGATTCTGTATCTTTCTAATCTTATTGAGAGTAAAGGCTATCTGGATGTTTTACATTCGTCCCTGATCCTTAAAGAAAAATATAATATTTCTCCAGAGGTTTATTTCTGTGGAAACTTTTTAAGTAACTCGGATGATGTGACTTTTGACAGCGTTGAAAAAGCAAAAGATTACTTTCTTACTTTTGTGAAAGAAAATAACATGGAAGACAATGTTGTATATAAAGGGTTGGTTCAGGGAGAAGTCAAAGATCAGCTTTTAAAGAACGCAGACTTTTTGATTCTACCCACCAATTACAATGCAGAAGGCCAGCCTATATCCCTGATAGAAGGATTAAAGAATGGCTGTGTGTTGATTACAACCCAATATAGAGACATTCAGTATATGAATCTGGATAATGAAACAGGTTTTTTCGTAAATTATAACGATCCCGAAGCTATTGCAGAAACGATCAGTAACGTGAATGAACAAGACTTTAAAAGAATGAGCCTGAATGCTCAGAAACATTTTAAGAACAACTATTCTTTTATCAGTCATTATAATAATATATTAAAAATTTTCCATGAATATTCAAAATAAAGTATTACTAATAACTGGAGGAACAGGGTCTTTCGGAACAGCTGTTCTTCGTAAATTTATCAATACTGATCATTTTAAAGAGATTCGTATTTTTTCCCGTGATGAGAAAAAACAGGACGATATGAGAAATCAATTTAAAAATGATAAACTGAAGTTTTATATCGGAGATGTAAGAGATTACAGAAGTATTGAACAGGCTATGAGAGGAGTGGATTATGTTTTTCATGCCGCAGCCTTGAAGCAGGTTCCTTCGTGTGAATTTTTTCCTATGCAAGCGTTAAAAACCAATGTAGAAGGAACACAGAATGTAATTGATGCAGCTGAAGCAAATAATGTTCAGAAAGTGATTTGTTTGAGTACAGATAAGGCAGCCTATCCTATCAATGCCATGGGGATTTCAAAAGCAATGATGGAAAAAGTTGTAGTAGCAGCCTCCAGAAATCTGAAAAATACAACAGTATGTCTTACGAGGTACGGAAACGTTATGGCATCCAGAGGTTCTGTGATTCCATTATTTGTAAAACAAATCAAAAATGGTGAACCTATTACTATTACAGATCCAAAGATGACAAGATTTTTAATGTCATTGGAAGAAGCTGTGGAACTTGTTTTATTTGCTTTCGAAAATGGAAATACAGGAGATCTTTTTGTAAATAAAGCACCGGCGGGAACGATCGGTGATCTGGCTCAGGCTCTGAAAGAATTGTTTAAATCAGATAGTCTGATCAAAGTAATAGGGACAAGACATGGGGAAAAGCTTTACGAAACTCTTTGTACACGTGAGGAAATGCTGAAAGCAGAAGATATGGGAGATTTCTATAGAATCCCTGCAGATAACAGAGATCTTAATTACGATAAGTATTTCTCAGAAGGCATGAAAGACATTTCAAAAATAGAAGATTATCATTCTCATAATACAAAGCAGCAGGATGTACAAGGAATGAAACAACTTCTTCTGAAACTTCCTTTGATCAGAAAAGAAGTATTGGGAGAAGATATAATGCAATATCCGGACTAAAAGAATGAATAGGCCAGAAATTATTGAAGGCGGAAAATATGCAGATGAAAGAGGAAATTTGTTTTTCAATAATAATTATGATGCTTCTGCAATAAAAAGAATATATTGCATTGAGAATAACAGCATCGACTATATAAGAGGATGGGCGGGACATAAAACAGAACAACGCTGGTTTGCAGCCATCCTGGGAGCTTTTATTATTAAATTGGTTAAAATTGATCATTGGGGAAATCCCTCAAAAGATCTTCAGATTCTTACTTTTGAGCTGAACGCCGAAAAATTGCATGTGCTTCATATGCCGGCAGGATATGCTTCCACAATTCAGGCAAAAGAAAAAGGATCGAAACTTTTAGTAATGGTAAACTATTCTTTAGGTGAAATTGATGATGACCATCGTTTCCCTCTGGATTATTTTGAAAATATATAATGATGAAAAAAATAGGAATAACCGGACAAAACGGTTTTGTAGGATCACATCTTTACAATACACTAGGGTTAAAGCCTGAGCAGTATAAGAGAATTGACTTTGACAGATCTTTTTTTGATCATCCGGATCAGCTGGATGCATTTGTAAAACAATGTGATGTCATTGTACATCTTGCGGCAATGAACCGCCATCCGGATCCTGAAGTGATTTTCAATAACAACATTGAACTCGTAAAGAAATTAACAGATTCTTTGGAACGAACAGGATCAAAGGCTCATGTTTTATTTTCATCATCTTCTCAGGAAGAAAAAGATAACCTGTATGGGAAATCAAAAAAAGAAGGAAGAGTGCTTTTGGCAGACTGGGCAAAAAAAGCTGACGGAAAATTTACAGGAATGATTATTCCTAATGTTTTCGGACCTTTTGGAAAGCCAAACTACAACTCTTTCGTTGCCACCTTCTGCTACAAGCTTACACATGGCGAAATTCCTGTTATTGATAATGACAGCGAAGTGAAACTAATCTACGTAGGGGAACTTGTACAGAAAATCATCGGCCAGATAGAAACGGCGGATACTAAAGAGCTTTACGAAGTGAAACATACTTCAGTAAATAAAGTTTCTGAAGTATTGGCAAAACTTGAAAACTATAAGAGATTATATTTTGATAATGGTGAGGTTCCACAACTTACCTCAGCTTTTGATCTGAACTTGTTCAATACTTTCCGTTGTTATTTCGATATTAAAAACCACTATCCTGTAAAATTTACACAACATACAGATCCGAGAGGAGCTTTTGTTGAGGTAATCAGACTTGGAATAGGTGGGCAGTGTTCATTCTCTACAACAGTTCCAGGGATTACAAGAGGAGACCATTTCCATACCAGAAAAATTGAAAGATTTGCAGTAATAAAAGGAGAAGCACTTATCCAATTGAGAAAAATTGATACTGATGAAATCTTCGATTTTTATTTAAAAGGTGATGAACCCGCTTATGTAGATATGCCTATCTGGTATACCCATAATATTAAAAATATAGGAAATGAAGATCTTTACACCATTTTTTGGATTAACGAAGCATTCAACCCGGAAGACCCTGATACATATTTCGTAAAAGTATAAATAAATGTATACACCGGTTGCTTTTTCAATTGTATTCTATCTGTTTACATCATTGCTGGTTACAGCAGTTGTGATAGATAGTTATTCAAAAAAACGGTTACTCAATACAGATGGAAATACAGGCTATTTCTATCTAATTCCTTTATTGTTAGTTATCCTTATTGGTTCCAGACCAGTCGGGATTACTGGTTTCACAGACTCCGAAATGTATAGAGAATTCTTTGATATAGCACGTGTAGAAGGAATTTCGCCAATGCCGAATAAGGACTTGTTTTTCGGGTATTTTATTTTACTTACTTCGTATATTACCAATGAGAGAGGTTTTTTTGTCATATGTGGTTTAGTATCCGTAGCACTGTTGGTGTTGGTATCAAAACATATTTCTAAAAAGCACTGGATATTATTTTTTATCTGTCATACAGCTTCTCTTTATTACTGGAATTATAATGTATATGGTATCAGGCAAGGGATGGCATCCGCAATGTTTTTATATGCTGTTTTTATTAAAAACAAATGGTGGAAGTCTTTACTCATGATATTAGCATTTGGATCTCATTTTTCTTTGGGACTTCCGGTATTGGTATATATCTTCTCAGGATTGGTAAATAAAGTCGATAGAAAATTCTATTGGATGTGGGGACTGGCAATTCCTGTTTCCTATTTTTTTGGAATTGAAATAGAACATACCGTAGCCAACTTAATTCCAGATGAAAGAGCCCAATATTTTACAGAGAATATAGATGAGCAGGTATTTCGTTGGGATATGATTGTTTATAGTTCGGTTATCATGGCAATCTCTTATTATTTTATATTCATTGAAAAGATAAAAGATATCACTTATCATAGGATAGTGAACGTCTTTATTTTTACAAATACTATATTTTTATTTTTGGTAAGAGTAAATCACGCTCATAGATTTGCCTATTTATCCTGGTTTTTAGCTTCATTAATCATTTTTTATCCTTTTTTTATTAATAATGATGAAAAATTGAAAAACAAATACAGGTTGTTCTCGCAAACTTTACTCGCGTTTTTTACCTTTGTAGTTCTCCACTTTATAAGAATAACTTTTTTATAACCATATGATGAAATTAAAAGTAATGACAGTCGTGGGCACACGGCCGGAAATCATTAGATTATCAAGAGTGTTATCAGCTTTAGATACTTCCGAAGCTGTAGAACACATTGTAGTCCATACAGGACAAAATTATGACTATGAACTTAACCAGATCTTTTTCGACGATTTAGGCTTAAGGAAACCTGACCATTTTCTGGAAGCAGCAGGAAAAACAGCTGCAGAAACAATTGGAAATATTTTGGTTAAAATAGATCCGCTTCTCGAGGAAGTGAAGCCGGACGCATTTTTAGTACTCGGAGATACAAACTCATGCTTATGTGCTATTCCTGCCAAAAAAAGACAGATTCCGATTTTCCACATGGAAGCCGGAAACAGATGCTTTGATCAAAGAGTTCCCGAAGAAACCAACCGGAAAATTGTAGACCACATTTCA
Organism: Chryseobacterium vietnamense; assembly: GCF_031454475.1. NCBI lineage: Bacteria > Pseudomonadati > Bacteroidota > Flavobacteriia > Flavobacteriales > Weeksellaceae > Chryseobacterium > Chryseobacterium vietnamense. Next base: position 708,685 of record NZ_JAVDQX010000002.1, read on the forward strand.
GATATCAATTTGACATACTCTGATATTGCCAGAGAATACCTTTTGAGAGAAGGGCTTCCCGCTGACAGAATCATTAAAACAGGATCCCCGATGTATGAGGTTCTGAATCACTATCTTCCCAGCATTAAAAATTCCGATGTTCTTACAAGATTAAATCTTGAAGAAGGAAAGTATTTTGTTGTATCATCACATAGAGAAGAAAATATTAATTCAGATAAAAATTTCAAAGGACTCATCAACAGCCTTAATGCAATCGCAGAAGAATATCAGTATCCAATCATTTTTTCTACCCATCCTAGAACAAGAAATATGATCGATAAAATGCAGGTGCAGGTAAGATCTGAAATTCAGTTTCTGAAACCACTTGGCTTCCATGATTACAATGCTCTTCAAATGAGAAGTTATGCAGTACTGTCGGATTCCGGTACCATTTCAGAAGAATCTTCAATCCTTAATTTCAGAGCGCTTAACATTAGAGAAGCACATGAAAGACCTGAAGCTATGGAAGAAGCTTCTGTAATGATGGTGGGATTATCTCCTGAGAGAATTTTACAGGGATTGGTACAGCTTAGGCAGCAGCAAACAGGAGAAAATAGAAACTACAGGCTTGTGGCAGATTATTCTATGCCCAATGTGTCAGAAAAAACGGTTAGAATTATTTTAAGCTATACCGATTACATTAACAGAGTAGTCTGGAGTAAATTATGAATATAATGTTTCTTACCTTAGTGAAGATAAACACCCTAAAAGAACGTGGTATTTATCAAGATTTAATGCGGGAATTTTCCCAGCATGGGCATCACCTGTATATAGTTTCCCCTGTTGAAAGATGCGAAAATCAAGAAACAAAAGTGAAGAAAGAAGGGAATACTGTTTTTCTGAATGTAAAAACACTTAATATCCAGAAAACGAACTTTATTGAAAAGGGAATTTCTACCTTAACAATAGATAAACTCTTTCTGAGAGCAATCAAAAAATACTTACCGGAAGTAAAATTTGATCTGGTTATTTATGCCACACCTCCTATTACTTTTACAAACCTTATTAAATATATCAAAAAAAGAGATCAGGCTAAGACATATCTGCTTCTGAAGGATATCTTCCCGCAAAATGCTGTGGATATGCAGCTGATGTCTAAGAAAGGATTACTCTACAATTACTTTAGAAATAAAGAAAAAGAATTATATTTGATCTCAGATAAAATTGGGTGTATGTCTGATGCCAATCTAAAATTTGTGATGGAGCATAATTCTTTTATTCCTAAAGAAAAACTGGAGGTAAATCCAAATGCTATTGAGCTCTTGCCTTTAAACAGAGAAATCATTTGCCAATATAAAGACATTCACGCCAGGTATGGCATCCCGGAAAATAGAAAAATCTTTATCTACGGTGGTAATTTGGGAAAACCCCAGGGAATTGATTTTGTGATAGAAACCCTAAAAGCTAAAGCTGAAGATGACAGATTATTTTTTGTGATAGTGGGTTCAGGAACAGAATTTGGCAGAATGAGGAAATGGTTTGATACTTTCCACCCAAAAAATGCATTGCTTTTATCTGCCATTCCCAAAACTGATTATGACCTGCTGGTACAGTCATGCGACGTTGGGCTGATCTTTCTGCATAAAGATTTTACCATCCCAAATTATCCATCCCGTTTACTCTCATATCTTGAGTTTAAATTGCCGGTTCTTACCGCTACCGACTCTTGTACAGATATCGGAACAGATGTAGTTAAGAATAATTGTGGCATAGCAGTGCATTCAGCGAATCTTCAGGAGATGATAAAAGCAATAGATAAATTTGTAGAAATGGATACAAACGACTTTGAAGAAATGAGGGAGAACAGCAGGAAATTCCTGGAAAGAGAATTTCTGGTACAACAATCTTATGATAAAATTATTAACGCTTAAAAATAAAGAGAAAAGAAAAAGATGTATCGTGTTTTTGTAAAAAGAGTTTTTGATTTTATATTAGCCTTAACCGGTTTGCTTATAATAAGCCCTGTCTTTATTGTTTTTTTTATTGCTTTGGCCATTGCAAATGAAGGGAAACCTTTTTTCCTGCAGAGAAGACCAGGGAAAAATGGTAAAATTTTTACCATTATAAAATTCAAAACAATGAATGACAAAAAAGACTCTGAAGGGAATCTGTTGTCAGATGCAGAGAGACTTACGGCAGTAGGATCATTTGTCCGTAAAACATCAATTGATGAAATTCCCCAGCTGATTAATGTTCTGATAGGTGATATGGCATTAATAGGTCCAAGACCCTTATTGGTACAATATCTGCCTTTATATGATGAACATCAGGCAAGGAGACACGAAGTAAGACCGGGAATTACCGGCTGGGCACAGATTAACGGAAGAAATGCTATTTCTTGGGAAGAAAAGTTTAATTTAGATGTCTGGTATGTGGACCACGTATCCCTGATGCTGGATCTGAAAATAATATTCCTTACCATAAAGAAAGTTTTTATAAGAGAAGGTATTTCAGCAGATGGACATGTTACCATAGAACCTTTTAAAGGAAAGAAAAAATAATGTATTTATTTGGAGCAAGCGGACACGGTAAAGTAATAGCAGATATTGCAGCTGCTTCCGGAATTGAAATAAAGGCTTTTATTGATCATGACATCAGTAAAACAGAATGTTATGGATTTCCGGTTCTTAAAGCAATTCCGGACAATACAGATCACCTTGTTATTTCAATTGGAAATAATCTGACCCGTAAGAAAATCGCAGAACAGATTAATAAAGAGATTGGCACATTAATACACCCAAAATCAGTTATTTCCGGTTCAGTGAAAATAGAAGAGGGAACAGTAATTATGGGAGGCGTGGTAATTAATTCAGATACTGCCATTGGAAAACATTGTATCATCAATACCAATGCATCTGTAGATCATGATTGCGTGATTGAAGACTTTGCTCATATTTCACCCAATTCGGCACTTGCCGGAGGAGTAGAAGTCGGTGAAGGCTCTCAGATTGGAATAGGAGCTTCTGTAATTCAGGGAATCAAAATAGGAAAATGGTGTGTCATAGGTGCCGGTGCGGTCATCATTAACGATATACCTGATTATTCAGTTGTAGTAGGAAATCCGGGTAGAATTATCAAAAAAAATATTATATAAAAGTTACGAATCAAAAATATGAATACTAAAATCTGGCTGTCCTCGCCACATATGGGAGGGAATGAACAAAAATACATCAACGAGGCATTTGAAGAAAACTGGGTAGCTCCGTTGGGGCCTAATGTTAACGGATTTGAAAGTGATCTGGAGCAGTTTTTAGGTGGAAACGCAAAAGTAGCTGCTCTTTCTGCAGGTACTGCAGCATTACACCTTGCTCTTATCGAGTGTGGAGTAGTACATGGTGATGAGGTAATCTGCCAATCTATGACTTTCTCGGCTTCAGCCAATCCAATCGCATATTGTGGAGCAATTCCTGTTTTTGTTGATAGCGAACCAGTTACATGGAATATGTGCCCGAAAGCACTAAGAGAAGCCATCGAAGACAGAATCCAGAAAGGAATAAAACCTAAAGCAATCATTGTAGTTCACCTGTATGGTATGCCGGCAAAAATGGACGAAATTACAGCCATTGCTCAGGAATTCCAGATTCCTGTGATAGAAGATGCTGCAGAAGCTCTTGGCTCAACGTATAAAGGACAGGCATGCGGAACATTCGGACGTTTTGGAATCTTAAGTTTTAACGGAAATAAAATTATTACCACTTCAGGAGGCGGCGCTTTGGTTTGTCATACTCAGGAAGATAAAGATAAAGCGGTTTTCCTTTCCACACAAGCGAGAGACAATGCACCACACTATCAGCATTCACACATCGGGTTCAACTACAGAATGAGCAATATCGTGGCAGGAATAGGAAGAGGACAGATGGAAGTGCTTAAAGACAGAGTGGCTGCGCGTAGAGCAATGCACAGTTTCTATGTTGACCTTTTCAGCAATATTGAAGGAGTAACCGTATTTTCAGAGTCAGGAGATGATTTCTATTCCAACCACTGGTTATCTGCAGTGATCGTTGATCCGGAAATTACAGGTAAAGACAGAGAAGGTTTAAGACATGCATTTTTAGAAGACAATATTGAATCAAGACCACTTTGGAAACCAATGCATTTACAGCCGGTTTTTGAAACTTCTCCTTATTATGGCGGGAATGTTTCTGAAAAACTTTTTGATAACGGATTATGCCTTCCTTCAGGCTCTAACCTGTCTGATGATGACAGAGAAAGAATAACAAAGGTAGTTCATACTTACTTTGGAATTTAATATCATTTAATGAATCAGTATAAATATTGGAAACAGGTTTTTGATTTTGCCTTAGCGGCAATATTAATCCTTTTTCTTATGCCTGTACTGATTATTTTATATGTAATTGCAAGCTTTGATACATCATCCAATGGAATTTTTTTTCAGACCCGGATAGGGCAGTATGGAAAACCATTTACCATTTTTAAAATTAAAACAATTCATGAACAGAAGAGAACCTGTTCCAAAATAGGGCAGACGCTCAGAAAATTTAAGCTGGATGAATTTCCGCAATTGTTTAATATTTTAAAAGGAGATATGAGCTTTGTAGGTCCCAGACCTGATATTGAAGGCTATTACGATAAACTTACCGGAGCAGATAGAAAAGTTCTGGAACTTAAACCGGGACTTACCTGTGAAGCAAGTATTAAATACAGAGATGAAGAATATCTTCTGAATAATCAGGAAGATCCTTTAGCGTATAATGATAAAGTATTATTTCCAAACAAGGTAAAAATGAATCTGGACTATTTTGAAAATATGTCATTCAGAAACGATACAAAGATCTTGTTTAAAACATTAATAACCACATTGAAATAGAGTTTTTAACTATTATGAAAATTAAAGAAACCCCGCTTAAAGACTGCTACATCATAGAGCCTACCATATTTGAAGACGAAAGAGGCTACTTCTTTGAAAAGTTCAACGAAAAAAAATTCGAGGAACTTACCGGAATGAACGGGCACTTTGTGCAGGATAATATTTCTAAATCTTCCTATGGAGTATTGAGAGGATTGCATCTTCAGAAAGGAGAACATGCCCAGGCAAAATTGGTTTCCTGCCTTGAAGGAAGCGTTTGGGACGTGGCGGTAGACCTTAGAGAAGATTCTCCTACATTCGGAAAATGGTTAGGAATAGAACTTACGGCCGAAAATAAAGTACAGCTTTATGTTCCCAGAGGTTTCGGACACGGCTTTTCTGTATTGAGTACCCATGCAGTATTTTCGTATAAATGTGATAATTTTTATAACAAAGAATCTGAAGGCAGTGTGAAATTCAATGATCCGGATCTCAATATCGACTGGAAGGTAGATGAAAAAGATGCCATACTTTCAGAAAAAGACCAGAATGCCCCTGGATTTAAAGAAAAAAACTTTTAAAGTATATCCCTGAAAACCACTTTTATAAAGTGGTTTTCATTTTTTAATCTTAACTCTCCAATATTTTGTATCTTTGCAGACTCAAAATCAAAACGATGCGTACAAAATCTGTAGGGAAGAAGAAAATCAATGTAGTCACTCTTGGATGTTCCAAGAATGTATATGATTCTGAAGTATTAATGAGCCAGCTGAAGGCCAATGGCAAAGAAGTGGTTCACGAAGACCGTGGGGATATTGTGGTAATCAATACCTGCGGATTTATTGATAATGCTAAAGAAGAATCTATCAATACCATTCTTGATTATGTTGATGCTAAAAACAGAGGCGAGGTTGAGAAAGTATTCGTTACAGGTTGTCTATCTGAAAGATATAAACCGGATTTGATAAAAGAAATCCCGGATGTAGATCAATATTTCGGAACCAGAGACCTTCCGGTACTTTTAAAGCATCTTGGTGCAGATTATAAGCATGAACTGGTAGGAGAAAGATTAACGACAACTCCAAAACATTACGCATACCTTAAAATTTCTGAAGGCTGTGACAGACCATGTTCTTTCTGTGCTATCCCGTTGATGAGAGGAGGGCATATTTCAACTCCAATTGAAAAACTGGTTTTAGAAGCTCAGAAACTGGCCAAAAAAGGAACAAAAGAATTAATTCTTATTGCGCAGGATCTTACTTACTATGGATTGGACCTGTATAAAAAAAGAGCATTAGGTGACCTTTTAAAAGAATTGGTAAAAGTAGAAGGAGTAGAATGGATTCGTCTTCACTATGCTTTCCCAAGCGGCTTCCCTGAAGATGTTCTTGATATTATCCGCGAAGAACCTAAAGTATGTAATTATATAGATATCCCTCTTCAGCACATCAATTCAGATCTGTTAAAATCTATGAAGAGAGGAACTACTCACGAGAAAACAGATGCCCTTTTAGGAAAATTCAGAGAAAAAGTTCCTGACATGGCCATCAGAACAACACTGATTGTTGGATATCCGGGTGAAACAGAAGAAAGATTCCAGGAGCTGAAAGACTGGGTAAGAGAGCAGAAGTTTGACAGATTAGGCTGCTTTACTTATTCTCACGAAGAAAATACCACAGCTTATGTTTTGGAAGATGATATTCCACAGGAAGTAAAAGAGGCAAGAGTAGAAGAAATCATGGAATTGCAGTCTCAAATTTCATGGGAAAAAAATCAGGAGAAATTAGGTAAAGTATTCAGATGTATTTTTGACCGTAAAGAAGGGAATTATTTCATTGGAAGAACAGAGTATGATTCGCCAGATGTAGATAATACGGTTTTGGTCTCAGCAGAAGATACCTATATTTCCATTGGCGAATTTGCAGACGTTAAAATTACCTCTGCTGAAGAATTTGACTTATATGGAGAATTGGTGTAGCTAAATGCTTATTAATCAAGTAAAAATATCATTTTTAAAATTAAATTATTAACGAAAATTAACATAGAATTTTCTCGGTAGTTTATTTTTATTTTATTGATAATCAATTTGTTAATATTTTGTATAATTAAGAATTTTTAATTTTCTATTATAATGTATTTAAAATCGAAAATTATGTCTTAAATTTGCCCAAGAAGCAATATTTTTAAATCGTATGATTTCAGTAAGTTAATCATTGAAATAAAGTAAAAAATCAATTGAAATAGTTATTTGAATATTTTATTTTTAGTTCAGTGTTCACAAGTTGAGATATATTAAGCTTTTTGGAAATATTGATGAAAAAATGTAATTAAAAATCTTTAAAAACTTATGAAAAAATTTTTATTAACAGCAATTATGCTTGTTGGCCTTTCGGCCGTTTCTAAGGCTCAACAGGGGCGAGTGGGGATTAACACAACCACACCTGCCGCAACATTAGACGTAGTAGCCAATACTACAGACAATGCTAGACCTGATGCCTTACTAGTCCCTCGTATGACAGCAGCAGAATTATCTTCTAAGGATGATACTAGTGGAACATATGGTGCACCTCAGAACGGAGCCATTGTCTACATTACTTCCGGAACAGGAACAGGTGCAAGAAAAGTTAAAATTACCGGCCCTGGTTTCTATTATTTCGATAATACAGTTCCTGAATGGAAGCCTTTCGTTGGAACTTCTGTTGCAACTGGATATACTAACGTTTCACAATCAACAGCTATTAACAAGAATGAATCAATGTTGGTAACTACGAATGTAACTATTGCAGCTCCTGCAGTAGCAACTTCAGTTGCAGGTGATAAGTTCAGAATAGTTGATGCTACAGGTGGTGCTGGATTTAGTGTTACTGGTGTTCACTCTAGTACAACTACTTCTCCAGCCGTATCAGGTTCGGCATTAGAGTATACTTTCATCAGTGGTGCATGGTATTGCACAAGTTTATAATTTAAAATAATAGTGAAATGAACACAAATAAAAAAATTTCTGCTCTTGTATTATTAGCTGTAGGTATCTTTTCTAATGCACAGATCAAAACAAATAATACAATTAATGCAACCATAGGTGGAGAATCAGTTTACTTAGATGCTTCAAGTTTCCCTTCATCAAACAATTTAGGAAAAGGTTTATCTGTTCCAAGAACAAACTTAACGACTTTTACATTTGTTACACCGGTAACTAATGCATTAAAGTTTCCTACAGCATATGATGGTATGATCGTATATAACTCTGTTGCTGGTACTACTCCTGCTACAGGATCAGGTATCGGAGGTCAAACTGTAGGTGTAGGTTTTTACTATTTTAGCAATCCTACTCCAACACCAGCATTTTCTTCTGCTTCAGGACAATGGTTACCATTAGGTGGAGCGGGTAAAGAAAATATTCTTACTACTGAAACTGTTACAAACAGACAGGTAAACAACGCACAGATTTATGGTATAAAAGGAACTTTTGCTGCCAATGGAACAACTACCGCGGTAACAATTCCGGCTCCTGGTGGAATTACAGCTTTGTACGGAATTACTATTTATAAAGCAGGTACTAACACAGTATATTCTAGAGAATTGTATTCATATGATACATCTACCGGAGCTGCTGTTACAGGATCTCCTAGTATGTCTGTAGTATATCCGAGTGGAACGTATGATTATGTATTAGAATATTTAAAATAAAGAAATTTATTTAATTACATAACAAAAACCAATGAGAAATCATTGGTTTTTTACTTTTAACAGAAGAGAGGTTCTTTTATTTTTTTGATGGTTATAAATAATATGGAGGTAATTTTTAAAATTTCTACCTATTACTTTTTAAGTAAAATCAAGCTTTGAAATTTTAACACTGTATATAGATGTTAAAATTTAATACGGAAAGTTGATAGGAGAGGGCCTGACATCTTCTGGCGGTCAGTTTCTTCAGATCCGGGATTTAAGAATTTTAATTTAAAAATTATTTTGTTTGATTAAAACCTTAACAATGTGTGATTTTTAAGTACTTGATTATCAGATTGTTTTTGTTTGCTAGTTTTTAAATTATGCATAAATTAGTTAATTAAATTAACTTTTTAAGCTTTTTTTTAACACTTTTTAACAGTGTGATCTAAAAGCCCTATCCATAGGACGTTACACGGTTGTTTAACTTTTTATTATGATTTTATTAACTGTTTTTAACAAATCGAATAGGGTTTTATAAAGATTCCTGATACATTTGCTCCGTCAAAACCAATAAAAGTTCAAAATGATGAAAAGATTCATTCTCGTAATCATAATGATGATTTCAACCCTGGGTGTTTACTCTTTTACAAGTAATGCCTTAGATGCGAAAAAAACAAGTTATGCATCGTACTACCACGATAGATTTAACGGTAGAAAAACCGCTAGCGGAGAAATCTTTGATAACTCAAAGTTTACTGCAGCAAACAGAACGCTTCCATTTGGAACAAACGTTAAGGTAACTAACCTTAAAAATGGTAAAGAGGTAATAGTGAGAATTAATGACAGAGGGCCTTACCATTCATCAAGATCTTTAGACATGTCTAAAGCTGCGTTCGATGAGATCGGGGATATCAGTCATGGTACCATTCCGGTCGAATATGAAATTGTCGATTAATTTTATGATTTAAATTAAAAAAAAGCCAGCTGATTCAGCTGGCTTTTTGTATGGATGCTTATAGTGTCAATTATACATCAAGTTCTACTAAAGCAGGACAATGGTCAGAATGTACAGCTTCCTTTAGAATGACAGCCCTTGTAAGCTTATCTTTTAAACTATAGGAAGTGAAGTTATAATCTAACCTCCAGCCTTTATTTCTTTCCCTTGAATTTTGGCGGTAGCTCCACCACGTATAATTATCCGGTTCATTATTAAAGAATCTGAAACTGTCAATCAGTTCACACTCATTGATGAAATTCGTCATCCACTCTCTTTCCATAGGAAGAAATCCTGAAACATTCTTCAGGCCAACCGGATTGTGAATATCGATAGCCTCGTGGCAGATATTAAAGTCTCCGGATATAATAAGATTGGGGATTTCTTTTTTTAAATTCCTGATATACTCAAGGAAGTCATGGCAGAACTGCATTTTAAAATCCAGTCTCTCAATATTTGAGGCAGAAGGAACATATACAGAGATTGCAGAAAATCCGTCAAAATCTGCACGGATGATTCTTCCTTCATTATCATAGCTTTCGATGCCACAACCATACTCTACATGATTAGGTTTTATTTTTGAAGCAATTCCGACCCCACTGTAGCCTTTTCTAACCGCGGAATGCCAATAACTGTGATATCCTAATTTTTCAAGGCTTTCGATATCTATCTGATCATTTCCGGCCTTGCTCTCCTGGATACAGATGATATCCGGATCGGCAGTCTTCAGCCAGCCCAGAAAATCTTTAGTGAAAGCCGCTCTGATACCGTTGACATTGTATGTGATTAATCTCATTAGTCTTCTATAAAAATTTTAAAGTTTTCATTGTATTTGGATGGAATAAATTCAGTGATGGTATAATCTGCTATTCCGTGAAAATAAAAAGGATCTTCAGTGATGAGCTGTTCAACCTCTTTTTTAGATGCTGCTTTCGCAATGATAATTCCGCCCGTTCGGGGTTCTTTTCTTCCCGAAGCAATAAATCTCCCGGATTCATAATATTTGTTGAGGAAAATATTGTGCCGGGGAATAAGTCTTTCTACATCTTCAACAGAACTCTTGTAAGTAAGCGAAATAATAAACATGATTTATTTTTTACGAAGATATGAACTATAAAAAAGAAGCGGAAATAAAAAAGCCGGTTTTGAATCTCAAAGCCGGCTTTTTTATTTTAATAAGTGATTTTATTTTTTAAAAACTGTTTTACCATCTTTTGTCAGTTCTATTTCCTCGCCTTTTCCTCTCAGTTCATAATGATCATTTTTATACCATATTCCTGATGCAGGCTTTTGTCCCTGTAGTTCAATTGTTTCATTATTGAAAACCACTGTAGCGGTATTTTTGGTATTGTTGAAAGTCATATCCAACGTTTTTCCGCTGCTGTCTTTCAAAGTACTTTTTACAATTTCATCCTGAGTTCCTGAAACAGCTGCTGAATCAGAAGGGATCGAAGCAACACTGTCTACAGGAGTGGCTGTGGAATCTGCTGCTTTCTTTTCTTTATTACATGAAGTTAAAAATATTGTTGCAAATGCTGCTGCAATAAAAATGTGTTTTTTCATAAGATTATATTTATTTAAGGTTGCTTTCTGGTATGCAAAATGAGTGCCTTAAAAAAGAGGCGGAAAAAATCGAATGATTTTTTCCGCCTTTAACCCAAAATTAAATAAACTATGAAAAAAACTACTTGGGTTCTAATACGCTGATAGGAATAATACACTCTTCAAGTGAAATTCCACCATGCTGGTAAGTTTCTTTATAGTAATTTACAAAATGATTGTAATTTTTAGGATAAGCCAGGAATATATTGTTTTTAGCGAAAATATATTTCGAACTTAGATTTCCTTTGGGAAGGAAAAGTTTTTCCGGGTTGGTAATAGCCCATACGTCACTATCATCATACGTTAAGCTTTTACCTGTTTTATATCTGATATTTGTAGACGTTTCTCTGTCTCCCACCACTTTACTTGGCTTTTTCACATATACCGTTCCATGATCTGTTGTGATTACCAGCTTATATCCGTTTTCTGCAGCGGTCTTGATGATCTTCAGTAAAGAAGAGTTTTCAAACCAGTTGAACGTAAGGGAACGGAAAGTCTTATCATCACGGATCAGCTGGTCTACAATATGATTATCTGTTTTTGCATGTGAAAGGATATCAATGAAGTTGTATACAATGACTAAAAGATCATTATTTTTATGTTGATTGAAATCATCGTAGATCTTTCTTTCAAAATCCGCGTTCAGTACTTTAAGATACTTCATGGATTTTGATCCAAGACCAATTCTTTTCATCTGGTCTTCAAGAAAATCACGTTCAAACTCATTTTTATTTCCTTCTTCATTATCATTGAACCATTTATCCGGGAAACGTTTCTCAATCTCGGATGGCATTAATCCTGCAAAGAAAGAGTTTCTCGCGTATTGTGTTGCCGTAGGAAGAATACTGTAATAATAATCTTCTGATATTTTATTGTAATATTTCGTAAACAGAGGTTCGATTACTTTCCACTGGTCATAACGAAGGTTATCCACCATCAGTAAAAGTACCTTCTCTTTTTCTACTTCAGGTTTCACTTTTTCCTTGAAAAGTGTATGGCTCATCATCGGTTTGTCTGAATCTGTCAACCAGTTTTCATAATTTTTCTCAATAAACTTGGCAAACTGAATATTAGCTTCCTCTTTCTGAGACTGCAGAAGATCTGCAAACTCATTGTCTGCTACCTTATCAAATTTGATTTCCCAGCTAAGGATCTTTTTATAATATTCTGCCCATTCCTGGTAGGTTCTCAGGTACGAAAGTTCCATAGAGAGATTCCTGAATTCCTGCTGATACTGCAAAATTGTTTTTTGCTCAACAAGATTATCTTCCTGAAGGTTTTTCTTTAGGGAAAGTAATATCTGGTTAGGGTTTACAGGCTTTAATATATAATCGGCAATCTGGGAACCGATTGCTTCTTCCATAATGTGTTCCTCTTCACTTTTGGTAACCATTACGATTTTTAAGGCATTATCTTTTTCCTTAATCATAGGAATTGCTTCCAATCCGGAAATGCCGGGCATATTTTCATCAATTAGCGTTAACGCAAATTTCTCTGAATCCATAAGTTCCAAAGCCTCATTCACGTTATTAACAGGAGTTACCTGGTAACCCTTTTTTTCTAAAAATACGATATGAGGTTTAAGTAAATCTATTTCATCATCGATCCATAATATCTTTTCTGACATAATTTATTTTTTACATGGTTATTGTATCAAAATGTTGACCAATTCCTTTTAAAATCTCACAAAATCGAAAGATTAAAAGTTAAATATTAGTTAAATGAAAATACGGTAAAATAATTCACATTTTCTTTTCATTTAATCAGTGGTTTTTATATACTCCAAAGCCTTTTCCAGCACTTCGTCTTTTCCGTTTTTTATTCCTTCTACACTTGGTTTTATAAGGATGTCAGGAATAATTCCGATTCTTTGGGTTTCTCTGCCATCAGGATAATAGGCACCGAGACCTGTAAAACGGGTGTCAAGGTCAGCAATTTTAAACATAATGACATCTCCGTTGGCTCCCGAAGTATGGCTCCCGATAATTTTAGCTTTCGGATGCTGCTTGAACATCATTGTTGTGGTTTCTGCCTGGCTTTGCGTATTCTCATCTACTAAAACGATGACATTTCCTTTATAGTATTCAGGGTTTTTTCTGCCGGTGACATTTTTTCTGATGTAGAACTTTCCGGGATAGCTGGTGTCAGGAAAAGTAAACTGATAATAGATTGCCGGGTTCGGAAGAAGAAGATAGCTCAAGGGTACAATCGTTTGTTTCGGATAATTCCTGAGATCAAAGATAATGGATTTCGTAGATTGTAAACTGCTGTACATTTCATCAAGATCTTCCTTTTCTATAATTCCCATATTCACATACCCGATTTTCTTCTCATAATCCATAAATTTCCACTTTTTTGGAACAGGATTCTTTTCATGAATAATATCTTTAATTAAATATGTTCTGGTTTTTATTTCGAGATTTTGTCCTTCTCTTTCAATCTTTAAAGCAACAGAATCATTGTTGCTGAAGAGAAGTTTGTCTTTTATTTTACTGACCTTACCCCATGAATTGGAAGCAGGCACATATTTTCCCAAATTATTAATCACTTGCGGAATGGTTTTTCCGTCAATATCATAGATGACATCTCCCTTTTGCAGCGGACTTTGATGTCTTGATCGTGTATTATTGATTTTTGTAATTACTAATTTTCCTTCAGCATAGGAGTATTCTACGGGAACCTTTCGTTGGCCATACAGATGAAGCTGAATTTCTTTCGACGAAATATAGGCGTGTGAATCATCTGTTTTAGTGACCAGCTCTGCTAACGTAAGGTGAAAATTTTCATCATCATCAATCAGTAGAAATTTTGGAATCATTTCTGTAAGAACATCATTCCAGTTCTGATCGGTTTCATATTTATAGGGAAAGAAATATTCTACATAATTCCAGTAACGGAATAGCTCCAGTAGGCTAATCGCTGTGGAAGTAAATCCGGATCCATAAGATTTTTCATTTCTGAAATATATTTTTCTTCCCCCTTTTCCAACATAATGATTATCTCCAAGATTCCGGTTGCTTTCAATATAACGAAGCTTTTGAGATACATCATCAGAGAAAATCTGCGAATTGTCAATCCAGCGCAGATCAAAATTTTTGAGAAAATAAACTTTCTGATCTTTCACTGAACATTCTCTGCATAACGGAACTTCCCCCAGACTTTCGATCCATTCAGAATACAAATGATTGAGAGATTGTTTATCACTAATATTTTCAAGTTCATTGATTTTTTGAAAAAGCTGCCTATCCCAGTTCAGATTCCCTTTTGCCACATGAGGATGATAATATTTTAAAAATCCCCAAACCCTGCACAAAGATTCCAACTTCTGCGTCCTGGTGATCATTTGTGCGGAAAAATTTAAACTTAAAAGTAATAAAAGGAAAAGAGAATACTTTCTCATTAAAGGTTGCCGTGTTTTCTCTCAAAGATAATCCTTTAATACAACAGTCGCAAAAGGTTTTCAAAAAATATTGAATGGAAAATAAATAGCTGCCAAAGAATTTCTATAATGGATATGATGATGCTTTTTGATGAAAAATATTTGGTAGAAGACTCTCTTATCCCTATATTTTAATAGTAATTTAATAAATGGCTAAACTTTAAAATGCCTAACTTTGTTTACTAATACTGACGTTTCAATGCAGAATAAGCTAAAAATCATCAACGATCCCGTTCATGGATTTATCAAAATACCACACGAAATTTTATTTGATATCATTGAGCATCCCTACTTTCAGAGATTAAGAAGAATCGGGCAGACAGGGCTTTTGAATCTCATATTTCCCGGTGCTACCCATACAAGATTTCACCATGCTCTTGGTGCGATGCATTTGATGTTCACTGCGCTGGAAACATTGAAGCAGAAAGGAGTGAAAATTTCGGAGGAAGAAGAAAAAGGTGCAATGCTGGCCATTCTGATGCATGATATTGGTCATGGTCCGTTTTCTCATGCTTTGGAAAGTATGCTGATGGATGACTGGCATCATGAAAATCTTTCTTTACTGCTGATGAATAAGCTTAATGAGGAATTCGAAGGGCAGCTGTCAATGGCTATTGAAATGTTTCAGGGAAAATATCACAGGAAATTTTTCAACCAACTGATCTCTTCCCAACTGGATGTTGACCGTTTGGATTATCTTAAAAGAGACAGTTTTTTTACAGGAGTTTCTGAAGGAAATATTAATACCCAGAGAATTATTTCCATGATGAATGTCTGTGATGAAGGCGAGCTGGTAATTGATGCAAAAGGTATTTATTCCATTGAAAATTTCCTCACAGCCAGAATGTTCATGTACTGGCAGGTGTACTATCATAAAACGTCAGCTTTGGCAGAGTTTCTTTTGGTTAAGATTTTGGAAAGAGCAAAGTATCTGATTTCTCAGGGAGCAGAACTTCCTGCTACCGATAATCTGAAATATTTTTTATACCGCGAAAAAAGTGCTGCAACGGATGAAGATATAGAACGATTTACAAAACTTGACGATAATGATGTGATTCAGGCAATGAAAGAATGGCAAAATTCGGATGACTTTGTATTATCATATTGGTGCCAATGTGTAATTCAGAGAAATTTGCCTAAAACAATTATTTCATCACATCCATTTGACCAGGAAATAATTAAGGAAAAAATAAAAAAGAGTAATGAACTTTTCGGAATCGATAATGGTAATGAATTGGTACATGAAATTAAAAGAAAATTATTGCCTTATCATGCAGAGAAACAGCCCATCTATTTACTGCATAAAAATGGCAGGAGAACAAGGCTGCATGAGTCGGAAGATCAGCTTTTATCAGGGTTGATCGTGAATAAGACAACCCGCTATATCCTTATGTTTCCAAGAGATATCTCAAGATTGGACTCTTAAAGAATATTAAAATTTACGATCTGAAACTAAAACATGTTTGCAAATTATAGAATTTCTTATCTTTGCAGAATATGGAATTTACAGCTTCGCAAATTGCAAGTTTTATTGACGGAAAAATAATAGGTGACGAGAATGCACTTATTACGGGAGTTTCACCAATTGAAAATGGAGAATCAGGACATCTTTCTTTTATAGCACAAGATAGATTTTCTCATTATTTGGATAGCTCAAAGTGCTCTGTTATCATCGTTTCGGAACAACTTCTGGAGAAAAATCATTATAACCCTACCTTAATCGTTGTAAAAGATGCCTATCTGTCTTTTCAGATTCTGATGAATTTATATCAGGAAATGCAGGGAAGAAAAGAAGGTATTGAAAATGGCTCATCTATTCATGACACAGCTGCTATAGGGGATAAAGCCTATATCGGAGCATTTACGTATGTTTCTGAGAAAGCTAAGATAGGAGAAGGATCACAGATCTATCCGCATGTATATATAGGAAAAGGAGTGAAAATTGGTAAAAACTGTAAGATAGACAGTGGTGCCAGAATTTATGACTACTGTATTATCGGAGATAACTGTGTGATTCATTCCAACACGGTAATCGGAGGGGATGGTTTTGGTTTCCAGCCAACAGCTGAAGGCTTCAAAAAGATACCACAGCTTGGAAATGTGATTATTGAGGATGATGTGGAAATTGGTTCAAACTGTAGTATTGACAGAGCTACAATAGGCTCTACAATAATTGGAAAAGGAACTAAGATCGATAATCTGATTCAGATTGCCCACAATGTGAAAATTGGTCAGAACAACGTCATTGCTGCACAGGCAGGAATTGCTGGCTCTACAACTATTGGTGACTGGAACCAGATTGGGGGACAGGTAGGTGTTGTAGGACACATCAAAATAGGGAACCAGGTGAAAATCCAGGCTCAGAGTGGTGTGAATTCCAGTGTTAATGACAGAGAAACATTGTATGGTTCACCCGCAATCAGTTACAATGACTATTTAAGGAGTTATGTTCATTTCAGGAATTTACCTGGAATAGTAAATAGAATAAATAATCTTGAGAATAACTCAAAAGATAATACTAATGAGTGATATGCAAAAAACACTTCAGCAGGAGGTAACTCTTGCTGGAATTGGCCTTCATACGGGTAGAGAAGTAAAACTTACCATTAAACCTGCTAAGGAAAATACAGGTTTCGTATTTGTAAGAACAGACCTGGAGGGACATCCTCAGGTAGAAGCGGATGTAAATTATGTTGTAGCAACGGAAAGAGGAACTACATTAGAAAAATTAGGGGTAAAAATTACCACTTGCGAACATCTTTTAGCAGCCCTTGTTGGTTGTGATATTGATAACGCAATTTTAGAAATGGATGCCTCTGAACCACCAATTTTGGATGGATCCTCAAAGTACTTTGTGGAAGCTATCGAAAGTGTGGGAGTCGTTGAACAAACTGTTGCAAGGGAGTATCTTGTTGTAAAAGAAGTTCTTACATACAGTGATCCGGCTACAGGTTCGGAAATTACCATCATTCCATCAGATACTTACGAAGTAACTACCATGGTAGATTTTGGGACTAAAGTACTTGGTACTCAGAATGCTACTCTTAAAAATATTTCAGAATTTAAAGACGAAATCTCATCAGCAAGAACATTCAGCTTCCTGCATGAATTGGAAATGCTTTTAGATCATGGTTTGATCAAAGGTGGAGATATTTCCAATGCCATTGTATATGTAGATAAAGATCTTACGCCTGAAACAACAGAAAAATTAAAGAAAGCCTTTGGAAAAGATAATGTATCGATCAGACCAAACGGTATTCTTGACAATCTTAATTTAAATTATCCTAACGAAGCTGCGAGACACAAATTACTTGATGTAATTGGTGACCTTGCTTTGGCAGGAGTAAAAATAAAAGGTAAAGTTATTGCTAACAAACCGGGACACTTTGTGAATACTCAGTTTGCGAAAAAACTAAACCGCCAGTGGAAATTGCAGAAAAAGAAAAACGTTCCGGATTTTGACCTGACAAAAGAACCGGTATTCGATATCAACGGAATTATGAAGCTTATGCCTCACAGACCCCCGTTCTTATTAATTGATAAAGTTCTTGAACTTTCAGACTCTCACGTGGTAGGTTTGAAAAATGTAACAATGAACGAACCTTTCTTCGTTGGACATTTTCCTAAAGAACCTGTAATGCCTGGAGTTCTTCAGGTGGAAGCATTAGCACAGACAGGAGGAATTCTTGTATTGGCCAGCGTTCCGGATCCTGAAAACTATTCTACTTATTTCATCAAAATCGATAAGGTGAAATTCAAGAGAAAAGTAATTCCAGGAGATACGCTTATATTCAAAATTGAATTAATTGAGCCTATCAGAAGAGGAATTGTTCATATGCAGGGGTATGGATATGTAGGAGACACTGTAGCAGTAGAAGCAGAGCTTATGGCTCAAGTTGCAAAAAATAAAGTTGATTAAATGATTCATCAATTAGCAGCCGTAGATAAACGTGCGAAAATCAGCAAAAATGTAATCGTAGAACCTTTCACTACCATTGCAGGGGATGTAGAAATTGGAGAAGGAACATGGATTGGTCCTAACGTAACCATTATGGATGGTGCAAGAATAGGAAAAAACTGTAGGATTTTTCCCGGGACTGTAATCTCTGCAATTCCCCAGGATCTGAAATTTGATGGTGAAGATACCCAGGTAATTATTGGTGACGAAACGACAATCAGAGAGTGCGTTACCGTAAACAGAGGGACAAAGGCTTTAGGATATACAAAAATAGGAGCGAACTGCCTTATTATGGCTACTTCGCATATTGCCCATGATTGCGTTATTGGAGATCACGTTATCATCGTAAACGGTTGTGGTATTGCAGGTCATGTAGAGATTGGAGATTATACCGTTATGGGAGGTTTATCAGCAGTTCACCAATTCGGTAAAATCGGAAAACATGTAATGATTTCCGGAGGTACTTTGGTAAGAAAAGATATTCCACCTTATGTAAAGGTAGCAAGAGAGCCTATGTCTTATGCTGGTATCAATTCTGTCGGTTTAAGAAGAAGAGGGTTTACGAATGAAAAAATCTTTGAAATCCAGAAAATCTACAGAGCAATCTTCCAAATGAAGATGAACGTTTCCCAGGCTATTTCCCATATTGAAAAAGAAATGCTTCCAACGGCTGAAAGAGATGAAATCTTACAGTTTATTCAAAACTCACCAAGAGGGATCGTAAAAGGATACGGAACCGGTAAAGAGAGTAATTAAGAGAAATGCTAAAAAGCAAATTTGCAAATCTGCCTGTTTGCTTGCCAGCCAATACAATTTAAGTAAAAAAGATAATATATATTAATGGCAACAAGTAACGATATCAGAAAAGGTCTTTGCATCGAGTATAGCAATGATATTTTTAAAGTAATCGAGTTTCTTCACGTAAAACCAGGGAAAGGACCTGCTTTCGTAAGAACAAAATTAAAATCTGTGACTAACGGTAAAGTAATTGATAATACTTTCTCTGCAGGACACAAAATTGATGAAGTAAAAGTAATCACCAGAAAGTTCCAGTATCTGTATGATGATGAGAACGGATTCCACTTCATGAACAATGATGACTTCTCTCAGTTATACATCAATAAAGAAATGATTGAGAACTCTCAGTTTATGAAAGCTGGTGAAGAAGTAACAATCATCCTGAAAGAAGTTGATGAAACTCCACTTTCTGCTGAACTTCCACAATCCGTATACCTTGATGTTATCGAAGCTGATCCGGGTGTAAAAGGAAACACTGCAACAAACGCCCTTAAAAACGCAATCGTTGAAACAGGAGCTAGAGTAATGGTTCCTTTGTTCATCGAACCGGGAGACAGAATTAAAGTAAGCACTGAAGACGGTAGCTACTTAGAAAGAGTAAAAGAATAAATAAAATTTACATAAATTCGGTTTGCATCAGCACTCCGAATTTTGTTTTATAAGAAAATCTATTGTTATGAGATTCCATTCTCCGCAAAAGCTTAAAACGATTGCAGATATAATAGGCTCAGCATTTGTAGGGCCGGAAGATTTTGAAGTATTGGGAACTAATGAAATTCACATGGTAAAACCAGGTGATATTGTTTTTGTGAATCACCCCAAATATTATGACAAAGCATTAAACTCTGCAGCCACTATAATTTTAATTGATAAAGAAGTAGACTGTCCGGAAGGTAAAGCACTTTTAGTTTCTGATGATCCTTTCAGAGACTTTAATAAAATCAATACTCATTTTACCAGAATCTATAATTTCACAGAAGAACTTCACGACGTGGAAATAGGAGAGGGTACAAAGATTCACTCTTCAGCAGTGATCGGAAACAATGTGAAAATCGGGAAAAATACCTTAATCTTTCCTAATGTTGTTATTGGTGACCGTACAGAAATCGGTGATAATGTTATCATCCAGTCCAATACCGTACTAGGTGGTGATGCATTTTATTACAGAAAATTAAACGGAAATTTTGACCGTCTGATATCTGTTGGAAATGTTGTTATTGAAAACAACGTGGAGATAGGAAACGGCTGTACTATTGACAGGGGAGTTACAGACTCTACCATCATTGGAGAAGGCTCCGTTTTGGATAACCAGATTCAGATCGGACATGATACCGTTATCGGAAAAAAATGTCTGATAGCTTCTCAGGTGGGAATTGCAGGATGCTGTATCATCGGAGATGAGGTGACCTTATGGGGACAGGTAGGAATTGCTTCCGGTAACAAAATTGAGTCAGGATCCGTGCTTCTCGGAAAAACAGGGGTGAACAGAGATCTTGAAAAAGGAACCTATATCGGGATGTTTGCAGAAGATTTCAAGACTTATCTGAAAAAAGAAGTAAAGCTGAGAAATCTCAAATAAACAATTCCAAAGGTTTTATCTAAAATCAAAGAAATTTAAGTAAATTTGTGAGCATTAATAAAATAATAAATAAATTAAAACAACAATAAAATGTCAATTTTAGTAAACAAAGATTCTAAAGTAATTGTACAAGGATTTACAGGGAACGAAGGAACTTTCCACGCTGGTCAGATGATTGAATACGGAACAAATGTAGTAGGTGGTGTTACTCCAGGAAAAGGAGGTAGCGAGCACTTAGGAAAGCCGGTATTTAACACTGTAGCTGACGCTGTTTCAAAAGCAGGAGCAAACGTAAGTATCATTTTCGTACCACCGGCATTCGCAGCAGACGCTATCATGGAAGCTGCTGAAGCAGGTATCAAGGTAATCGTATGTATTACTGAAGGTATTCCTGTAGCTGATATGGTAAAAGTAAAATCTTATATTGCTGACAGAGACTGCAGATTAATCGGACCAAACTGCCCTGGAATCATTACTTCTGAAGAAGCTAAAATTGGTATTATGCCAGGTTTCGTTTTCAAAAAAGGTAAAGTAGGTATCGTTTCAAAATCAGGAACACTTACTTATGAAGCTGCTGACCAGGTTGTAAGAGCAGGTTACGGTATCTCTACTGCAATCGGTATCGGTGGTGACCCAATCATTGGAACAACTACAAGAGAAGCATTAGAACTTTTCATCAACGACCCGGAAACTGAAGCTGTTGTAATGATCGGTGAAATCGGTGGAGGTCTTGAAGCTGAAGCAGCAAGATGGTACAAAGCAAGCGGATCTACTAAACCGGTTGTAGGTTTCATCGCTGGACAAACAGCTCCAAAAGGAAGAACAATGGGTCACGCAGGTGCTATCGTAGGTGGTGCTGAAGATACAGCTCAGGCAAAAATGGAAATCATGAGAGAAAACGGTATCAACGTTGTTGATTCTCCTGCTGATATTGGTGCTACTGTAGCTAAGATTCTAGGATAATATAAAACTCAACATATGAAAAAACTTTTATTAGCCTCAGCTTTAACGCTTTCTGCTTTATCATTTGCGCAGGTGCAATGGAAAAGTACAAGATTTGGAGTAACAGGAGGTTTAAACTACTCCAGAGTATCTAACGCCCACAATCCTTCAGGCCCAAGATACACTTTCCAGGCTGGAGCTTTGGCATTGATCCCCGTAGGAAAGGCAAACCAATTCTTTATTCAACCTGAAGTTCAGTACTATGGTGCAGGAGAAACAGGAAAAGATAAAGATGCTAAAGGTGTAAGCGGTTATGATGCAATATATGCTAATAACTACCTGAGTGTGCCTCTTTATTTCAAAGGATATTTTTCTGAAGCGGAATCAGAATTCTTTGGATTAATAGGACCTAGATTTAACTTTTTGCTAAGCCAGAACGTTAAAGACGCTCCTGTAAGCAGGCCTTATTATGACCCGGATGTTACCGATCCTAACCAGCCGGCAGGTGTAAATGGTAAGGCGAAGAGCTTTAACTGGGGACTTGGACTGGGAGTAGGATATAGCTACAAAAGACAACTTGAAGTAGCTGTAAAATATGACTTAGGTCTTGGTGATACTTATCCTGGTCTTAAAAAAGAAACCAAGGGTACTGATAAGAAAAAATCAGAACAGGTAATTGCACTTACTTTAAGCTATATATTCAAATAGAATATTTCAGAATATAAAAAATCCCGGAAATTAAATTTCCGGGATTTTTTTATTACAAACCTTACAAAATAAAGGTATTGATTATTTAGCCTTTTTACTTCTTATCCCTTAATCCACTTCCAAAGCTCTTTTAAGGTAGCTTTATTTCCGTACATTAAAATTCCTACACGATAGATTTTTCCGGCAAGGAAGATCATAAAAATTGTGGTTACCAGCAATAATGTAATAGACAGTGCAATCTGCCATGCAGGAACTCCGAACGGAATTCTGGCAATCATAGCAACCGGTGAAGTAAAAGGGATTATTGATAACCAGAAGCCTAAAGGACCTTCCGGATTGTTCATCAATGTAAAACTCCCATACATTCCTAATGTTAACGGTAAGATCGCAAATAAAGTAAATTGCTGTGTTTCTGTTTCGTTATCCACCGCAGAACCAATAGCTGCATAAATAGAACTATAGAAAATATATCCTAAAAGGAAAAATACAATGAATACAAAAATGATTAACGGAAAATTCAGCTCCAATAAACTGTGTGAAATCTGAGTCGCAAGCTGTCCCATATCCAGTTTGCTTGCAATCTCTTCATTTCCACCCGGAATATTTTTCTGAAGAGGAGAAAAGCCTGTATTTAATACCAATGCACCAATAACAGACATGGTAATCCAGATCAAAAACTGGGTCAGTGCAACCATTGTTACTCCCAGTATTTTTCCCATCATCAGTTCAAAAGGTTTTACAGAAGAAATAATGATCTCTACGACACGGTTATTTTTTTCTTCAAGCACACTTCGCATTACCCTTACCCCATAAATAATGATGAACATAAAAGTAACATACATCAGTACCATACTTAATCCGGATTTCACCCCAAAAGCAACATCAGAATCCTCTTTATTATTATCCGTTACATTAATGGTTTTTAAGGTAAAGTTTTTATCAAGATCATTTAACTGAGTTTCCTGAATACCCAGTTGCTTGATTTTTTCTTTTCTCACAACATTGCTGATGTCAGATACAATCTGTTGCTTTGTATCAAACCCTATTTTACTGTTGATAATAAGTCTGGTTTCCTTTTCAAGGCCATCAAAATTCTGATTTTTCAGTTCAGGAAGAATCAGGATACCATCCAGAGATTCATTTCCTTTTAGATTGTTAATCTTGGACTTTTCATCTGCTGCAGAAACAAAAACGTAGTTTAATTTATCATTGGATTTAAGCTGATTGGTAAACAGTCCGCTCTTATCAACCACTTCTATAATACTGTGTGACTCATTCGCCTTAAACATTAATCCTACAACTGCTCCGAAAGCAATAATCATCACAGGGGCAAGCAGGGTTAATATAATGAAAGACTTTTTCTTAACCTGCGTAAGAAACTCTCTCTTGGTAATTAAAAAAATATTATTCATAAAATTAAGAATGGTTACTTACAGCATTAATAAACACTTCATTCATACTTGGGATTCTTTCATCAAATGATCTTACTTTACCTACCTGTACAAGATCCAGAAGAACATTATTCTGACTTTCTTCATTTTTCAGGTCAAAAGAGACAAGATTATTTTCATTGGATAGGTTGAAGATCTCATATTTGTTTCTGAAATTTTCAAACTGATCATTGCTTACCTCAGAAAGCGTAATTCCAAAAATATTTTTCTTGAATTTTTCTCTTACATCAAAAACTCTTCCATCAATAATTTTCTTTGAATTGTTGATTAAAGCAACATAATCACACATTTCCTCCACACTTTCCATTCTGTGGGTAGAAAGAATGATGGTCGTTCCATTATTTTTAAGATCAATGATCTGGTCCTTAATTAAGTTGGCATTCACGGGGTCAAAACCTGAAAAAGGTTCATCAAGAATCAACAAATGAGGTCTGTGAAGAACAGTAACTACAAACTGGATTTTTTGAGCCATTCCTTTAGAAAGTTCAGAAAGCTTTTTCTTCCACCATTGGTCAATGTTCAGTTTTTCAAACCATTTTTTGGCTTCATTCAAAGCATCGCTTTTGCTCATTCCCTTCAGTTCCCCGAAATACAGGATCTGATCACCAACAGTCATGTTTTTGTAAAGTCCTCTTTCTTCAGGCATATAGCCGATGTCTTTAATATGACCTGGGTTCAGCTTTTGACCATTGATCCGGATTTCTCCGGAGTCTGCCTGAGTAATTTGGTTAATGATTCGGATAAAAGAAGTTTTTCCGGCTCCGTTGGGACCTAAAAGGCCATAAATACTTCCTTTTGGAACATGGATGCTAAAATCATCCAGTGCGACCTTTTTTCCGGCATTATAGGTCTTTTTAATATGTTCAGCTTTTAGCATTAAATTGTTCTTTTTTACTATTAGTATGAAAAAGTCCCGAAAGTTACGGAAATATTAAAACAGAATTAATGTAAAAGAAAAAATCCTGATGATTATCAGGATTTTAATTTATTGTTTCACGATTTGAGTAACTTTCTGTGTGTTGTCACTTAAAATATATCGGATCATATATTTTCCGGGCTTTAATTTTTCAATATTAATCTCTCCGGAGTTCATATTTACCGTATAATTAGCGACCTGCATACCCAAAATTGAATAAAAAGTCACGCTTTTGATTCTTAAAGAAGAATCTTTTGCCTTAATGATAAGGAAATCCTTAGCAGGATTCGGATAGGCAAGCAGTACACCATCATCCGCCTTTTGAGTGATGGAACCCGGCTCTCTAAGCTGAGCTTTTAAATTATTGGAAAACCCAACAAAAGTGCCTGCAAATAGAAATAAAAGTAAAAGTTTTTTCATCAAATTTATAATTTCTCGAATATATGTAACAAATGTAACAAATTCTACAATTTCATACAATAGTTTTTTGTAGAACTTATATTAAATTTGTAGAAACTTATTCAAAAAGTATTCCAAAATGATACATTCAAGAAATAGAAGACTTAGAGTTAATGAATCTATCAGAAGTCTGGTAAGAGAAAATGTGCTTACTACTGATGATTTTGTAATGCCGATCTTCGTAATGGAGGGCGAAAACAAGCAGGAGGCAATCCCGTCTATGCCGGGTATTTTTAGGCGGAGTATAGATTTAACAGTGAAGGAATGTAAGGAATTATTTTCTTTGGGAGTGAAAGCTGTCAATTTGTACATGAAAGTGTCAGAACATCTGAAAGATAATACAGGAAAAGAAGCCTGGAACAAAGACGGATTGATGCAGAATACTATCAAAGCGATTAAAGATGCCGTTCCGGGAATGATTGTGATGCCCGACGTAGCCTTAGATCCTTATTCGATCTACGGACACGACGGAATCATCGAAAACGGAAAAGTTTTAAATGATGCTACCAATGATGCACTGGCAAGAATGTCAGTATCTCATGCCGAAGCAGGTGCTGATCTTGTGGCACCAAGTGATATGATGGACGGAAGAGTACAGATCATTCGTGAAGCATTGGAAGAAAGTGGATTTACAGATGTAGGAATTGTAAGCTATGCTGCCAAATATGCAAGTTCTTTCTATGGACCTTTCAGAAGTG
Source organism: Chryseobacterium vietnamense (assembly GCF_031454475.1). Lineage (NCBI taxonomy): Bacteria > Pseudomonadati > Bacteroidota > Flavobacteriia > Flavobacteriales > Weeksellaceae > Chryseobacterium > Chryseobacterium vietnamense. The sequence goes on from NZ_JAVDQX010000002.1 coordinate 734,744, forward strand.
CGCTAGACAGTGCTCCGAAAGATGATATGGAAATTCCGAAAGATAAAAAGACATACCAGATGGATTTCCACAATACCCGTGAAGCATTGAATGAGGTGTTTAAAGATATCCACGAAGGTGCAGATGTTATCATGATCAAACCGGGACTTCCTTACCTGGATATTGTTTCTAAAGTACGCGAAGCCATTGATCTTCCGATCGCAGTATACAATGTAAGCGGAGAATATGCCATGGTAAAAGCAGCTGCCCAAAACGGATGGCTGGATAATGATAAAACCATCCTTGAAAGCTTAACATGTTTCAAAAGAGCAGGAGCAGATATGATCTTTACTTATTTTGCAAAAGAAGCAGCTATCTTGTTGAATAAATAAGATCGCATGTATTAAAATAAAATTCCGGCTGTTCTGAAAAGAACAGCCGGAATTTTTATGATTTTTCTGATTCTTATAACCAGCCTTTTTTCCCATACACATACGTATCATCGAATTGTTTATCGCTCATAAAGAGATATAAAATACCTTCGATAAAAGGTATGATGGAGGCTGCACCTAAAGTGACAACATTCAGAACCAATTGAATAATTCCCTCTTTTGTATAGCCCAGGTAAAATTTATTTAAAGCCAGCCATCCCACAAGAATTCCCAATAAAGCAGCTGGGATTTTCTTTTCCGAGCGGTAAGGAACATTGCTTTGCTGGTTTTGTACATTTTCTGTTTTAGTATAACCGTAATTTTCCATTGCTTAACATTTATAATTGTTTGATAGTTTACTATAAGTAGATTAAAATGATGAAAAGTTACAATAGTTTGTAAATGAACAAGTTTGCATTTAACCTCAACAAGTTGATATTAACCTATAAGTGAAGTTTATATTTTTGATATATTTGCCCTATGATTTTACGAGGAGAAAACTTAATCAAGGAATACGGTCCTAAAAAAGTTGTAAAAGGCGTTTCTGTACAGGTTCAACAGGGAGAAATTGTTGGTTTGCTGGGTCCGAACGGGGCAGGAAAAACCACATCGTTTTATATGATTGTAGGGTTGGTTAAGCCTACTTCAGGAAAAATTTTCTTAGACAAGCAGGAGATCACTACCGATGCCATGTACCGAAGAGCTCAGAAAGGAATCGGGTATCTGGCACAGGAAGCTTCCGTTTTCAGAAAATTGTCTGTGGAAGAAAACATCATGGGAGTATTGCAGCTGACCAAGCTTTCGAAGCGTGAGCAGCAGATCAAATGTGATGAACTGATTGAAGAGTTTTCTTTGCAACATGTCCGTAAAAACAGAGGAGATCTTCTTTCCGGGGGAGAAAGACGTAGAACCGAAATCGCACGATGTCTTGCTACAAGCCCGAACTTTATTCTTCTGGATGAACCTTTCGCAGGGGTAGACCCGATTGCCGTAGAAGATATTCAGAAAATCGTAAGAAGTCTTGTCGATAAAAATATAGGAATTCTGATTACCGACCACAACGTACAGCAAACCCTGGCAATTACCAACAAAACTTATATCATGTTTGAAGGAAAGATCCTGAAAGAAGGACTTCCGGAAGATCTTGCCAATGATCCGCAGGTAAGAGAAGCCTATCTGGGTGAAAACTTCGTGTATCAAAGTATTTTAGATAAGCCTAAAAAGAAGAAGTATGCTTATAATATCTGGGCTGGTAACTTTGATTCCAAAGCACAGCTGCAGGGATTTGTAGATGAAAACTTCAGGCAATTTGATGACCTGAGGCTAATGTATGGTTTTGAAGATATCAGCTTTGCTTCATTAGCGAATTCTGAAATTGAGCATATCTTTAATGATGTCGTGGATAAAAATGCCAACAACTCATTTATTTTCCAGAAAAAGGAAATCAATTCCCAATATTCTCTGGAACAGGCAGAAGCAGAATCTAAAGAAGCCAGCAGAAAAGAGCTGCATTACCTTACAACTTACATGTATGAAGGATAAAATATAAGCATTCACTTGCTGAACATGATAATAAAACGTACCTTTTTCTTTTGAAAGCGGTACGTTTTTCATTTAAAATGATTTCTATGGCTAAACCTTTTAACAGAACCGTTACCTTATTCGGAATCTATAAACAGCTTGTCCCCTTTATCAGACCTTACAGACCTATGATTTACGGAACTTTGTTTCTTACTTTTCTGGGAGCTCTTGCAGCACAGGTCAACCCGATTGTTTTGAAATACACGGTGGATGAAGTCACCAAGCTTACTCATCTTCCACATCCGATGTCGGAGGGAATTCATATTCTTATCATTATTTCCATTATTTTACTGGGAAAAGAGCTATTGAACATTTTTATCAACTTCGGGCAGAAATTTTATGGCGAAAAAATCAGGATTAATGTGAGCTCCGTTCTGGCACAATCTGCCATTGACAAGATTTTAACTTACAGAGTCGCTTATTTTAATGATGAAAACCACGAGTCCGGAAAGTTACAGATCAGGATAGACCGCGGGATAGAAAGTCTGACAAGATTAGTTCAGAACTTTTTTATTGATATCCTGCCTCTTTTTTCCAATGCCATCATTGCCCTTATCATTATGTATATGCAGAATGTGTACGTAGGGCTCGTTTCTACGATCATTGTTCCCATTTATTTCTACATCAGTTCGCTGCAGGCCAAAAAACTGGGCGGAGTGAGACGCCAGCTTAGAAATCAGAGAGAAAAAAAGACATCAGGACTGTTGAACCTGATCAATTCTATCATGGTGATTAAAAGTTTTGTCCGTGAAAAATTTGAAGGAAAAAAACAATATGACCTGCAGATGGAACTCATGGAAAGCCAGATGATCACAAGAAGAACCAATTTTATTTATGATGGGTTAAAAACTTTTATTGAGCAGTTCGGTGTTGTTTTGATTATTCTTTTAACTGTTTATCTGGTGCTTGATCAGCAAATGACTATCGGTGCTATCATGCTTCATATTATGCTTTTTAATAACGTTTCGGCACCAATCCGACAGCTCCACAGGATTTATGATGATATGAACGATGCCATGATTTATGCCGAAGGGTATTTTGATATTCTGAATGCAGATCATGAAACAGAATCCAACGGAAACTTTGTAGAAAAAGAAATCAAAGGAACTTTTGAACTGAAAAATGTTGATTTCACTTATCCCAATGGTACGAAAGCTTTACATAATGTTTCCATGAAAATTGAAAACGGGAAAACGACAGCTTTGGTAGGATTGAGCGGTGCAGGAAAATCAACGGTGATCAATCTTTTGTGTAAATTTTATCTTCCGGATTCCGGAGAGATTCTTTTGGATGGAGTCAACCTTAATGAATTTGACAATACTTTTCTGAGAAGTGATCTTGGTCTTGTACTCCAGAGAAATCATATCTTTCAGGGAAGTATAGAAGATAATATCCGTTACGGAGATATGAATGCCAGTTTTGAAAAAATTCAGGAGGCTGCAAAAAAAGCTTACCTGCATGATCAGATTATGGATCTTCCGGAAAAATACCAACATGATGCCACTCAGCTTTCAGGAGGACAACAGCAGAGAATTGCTATTGCCAGATTATTTCTTAAAAATCCTCCCATTATCTTTCTAGATGAACCTACAGCCAGCCTGGATGCAATAGCCACTGAACAGATCAAAAATTCTTTAGATGCGATAAAAGAAGGCAGAACGGTAATCATTATTTCCCATTCACTTTCACAGATTCTGGATTCAGATACCATTTATGTGATGAAAAAAGGAAGAGTGGTTGAAAATGGTACTCATGATGAGCTTTACAATAAAGAAGGTACATATCGTGAGATTTTTGATGCCTCAGCCCGCAGTTTGAATCTCGATAAACTGGTGAATACTTTTAAAGAAAATTAAATAAAAAAACTCAGCGGCCAGACTGAGTTTTTATTTTTTAGAATTGCTTAATGAGCTTTTTCAGAAACCTGATATGCTCCTACATCTGCTCCAAAGGCAATATTAATTCTGTTATAACTGTTGATTGCAATCACAGCCATAGTTAAATCTACCATTTCAGTTTCAGAAAAATGATGACTTACCTTTGCGTAAATTTCATCATTCACTTCTTTACCGTTTAAAGCAGTTAAAGTCTCTGCCCATAAAAATCCTGCCTTTTCTTTATCTGTATAAAATGAACATTCTCTCCAGGCGCTTACCAGAAATATTCTCTGCTCAGTTTCACCTTTTGCTCTCAATTCTTTGGAATGCATATCCAGGCAGAAAGCACATCCGTTCATTTGTGAAACACGGAAATACATCAGTTCCAGAAATGAATTGTCCAGTGAAGAGTTTTGAACCTGAAATCCCATGTTGTGAAGTGCATTTACAGCCTTGTTTCCGATCGCAAATGCGTTGATTCTTTGTGACATAATATTTGTTTTTTTTGATTAATTATGTGACAAATGTAGAACTGTATTTTCCTGAATTTTTTTACAAATGATAAATTTTATAAGGAAAGATTTTTAAAAGCTGATGCTGGAAGTTACTGTTAGGTAGATGATATATATCCGGTCTTCAATAACTAAAACTTCTGTGCTCTTATTCTGCTTAAAGAAACCTGAGTGATTCCGATATAATCTGCAAGATCTCCGAGACTGATGCGTTGGATAAGGTCCGGTCTTTGCTCCATGAAATTATGGTAGCGTTTTTTTCCGTCGTCTTCCAGCATCTCACTGATCCTTCCCATCATATTCACCGGAGCTTTGGAATAAAGTTTACTGAAAAGTGTTTCTGCAGTATGGTATTTTTTACATAATCCTTCAATTACATCTCTGTGTACCCGCAGAACTTCAGTAGGTTCCAGCGCTACGATCATATATTTTGATGGCTGTCCTGTAAGAAAACCGCTCAGTTCAGCGAAAAATGCATTTTCAGCAAAAAAGGTCATGATAAAATCTTTATCACCATTATCAAAAAACAGTTTTACCAATCCCTTTTCAATAAAATAAAAATACCGGCAGCTTTCATCTGCTTTTAACAGAAAATCCCCTTTTCTGTAAGCTTTGGATTCCAGATGGGATACAAGTTCGTCTATGACTGCCTGTTCCGGTTTTAAAATTTTTTCAATAGACTGAACAAAATGACTATGAAGCATAAAGAAGATACTGTTTGATTAAAAATAAAATTAATAAAAAAAGCCGTCTCATTTCTCAAAAAAGAATTTTAGCTTTGTTACATAATGAACGATCACTATCTAAAAAAACTCGATAGGGTAACGGCTATCCTTACCCAATTACAGTCGAAACCTGTTGTACGGGCACAGGATCTGGCTGAAAAGTTCGATGTAAGTATCAGAACCATTTACCGTGATGTGAAAACTCTCGAAAATGCGGGTATTCCCATTGTTGGAGAAGCGGGTAACGGCTATTCTTTAATGGATGGTTACAAGCTTCCTCCGATTATGTTTACCAAAGAAGAAGTGTTAAGTTTTATTACTGCTGAAAAATTGATGCAGAAATTTTCCCACCAAAGTCTGGGAAATCATTATCAGGCGGCCATGGAAAAAGTGCGTTCTGTACTGAAATATTCTGATAAAAACCTGATTAAGAATATTGAAAAGCAAATCGATGTTTTCAGCTTTCATACAGATTCCGGAGATTCACTTAAAAATGTAATTCCTATTATTCTGGAAAGCATTGCAGAGAAAACCCAGCTCAATATCAGATATAAGACTGTGGATGGAAGAGTGGATAACAGAGCTATTGAAACAGTCGGGATGTTTTTCGAATTTAATATCTGGTACATCATGGCATATTGTACTTTAAGAAAAGATTTCAGGCAGTTTCGTATCGACAGGATCCTGGAAATCTCCAAAACACAGAATCCTTTTCTGCAGGAATATGGACAAGTGAATGATTACCGTAAAAAATCGAATGGAAATAAGGTTAAAGCCAAACTTCTGGTTGACAAAAAGATCATGAATCATTTGGTAAATTCTAAAAAATATTACGGATTGATAGAAGAAGTAGAAACCGAACAGGGAATGGAGCTCACCTTTGAGACAGAATGGATCAGTGATGGATTTCCCCGCTGGCTGATCACTTTTGCAGATTATGCTACCGTTCTGGAGCCGGAAAGTCTTCGTACACGTTTGAATGAAATGCTCGTTAAAATGGTGGAAAGACATCAATAATAAACCCCAACAAGACAGCTGTTGAGGTTTAAAGACTTAATTGAGGCAAATAAATGAAATGGTTGGAGTAAAAGGCAAAATTGCAAATCAGCAAATTTGTTGTGTCGCAAAAAAAGATATAAGTTGTGTTTAACCTTTCTGCAATTGTGCCTTTTTACTTTATTAAAATCTCTCCCAGAAGAAAGGAGGTTCAATTCCTAATGCTCGAAGATAAACATAACCTTGTCCACGGTGATGAACTTCGTTGTCTACAAAATAAAGAATGTTCTGATATACCGGAAATTCATATTCTCCGAATAAATTGAAAGTTTCCTGGAAACGCTCCTCAGAAATCATATTGAAATAATGGTTGATTACTTCTGTTTGTTCATCCCACTTTTTTAAAAGTTCTTCTTTTGTTTTTGGATTAAAAGCTTCTTCGTTGTAAGCTTCCATAGTTCCTTCAACAATTCCCTTCAAAGCAGGTCCGCCAATGCCAATCAGCTCTACTGCCAGTTTTGCAAACGGTCTCATTCCGCCTATTGAAAATTCAAATAAATCTTTTTCTGGAAAAGCTTCAATAACTCTTCTTGTCAGATTTCTGTGTCCCTGCCAGTCATGTAATAGCTGTTCAGAAGTCATGAATTGTTTAGTGGCTGTTGCTGTAGTTGTCATAATGTTTTGTTTTTGTTTGTTGTTGATACAAAGGTAAGACAGAGTTATGACAACAGTTTGTCAGTAGTATTTCGGATCGTAAAAAAATATTTTTTCTTTCTTAAAATATTGATCCCTACTTTTGCGTTAGAAGAAAAGTATATTAATAAAGAAATCGCCATTATTAGAATTATGAAGAAGTTTATTTTGCCTGTTATTACAGCTTTTTTATTAGTATCATGCAATAAGATAGAAGAAAAAATTGACCAGACCGTCCAGAAAACAACTGAAACTGTACAGCAAAAAACGCAACAGGTTGTTGAAGAAGCCGTAAAGAAAACTGTAAATGAATCTATTAATTCTATAACGAATTCCGAAGATGTTAAGTTCAATACCGTTTTTCCTGGTACCGGAGCTGCTATTGTTTCAGAGGAAAAAGGAAAGAAAATCAGAATTCCGGGAAGACCTCAGGGATATATTTTAAAATATAAAGCCGATATTGCAGTGTTGCTGCCATTTTTGGAAGGTCAGCCAACATCGGATGAAAATAAATCTGATAAAACGGCCAGAAAGATTGATGGACAGAATATTATTGATAAAATAAGCTTTATATCAAAATTTCTTCCTGACAATACATTTGATACCAAGGTTCTCGAGGATCTTAAATCCGATAAAAATATTCAGTATTATAAACTGAAAAGATTTCCCAACAGTAGTACCATTATCTACAACCCAAAAAATCAGACCATCATACAATACGTAGAGGTAAATAAATAATTTGGATATGGCCGGTTTCTCCCGGCCATTTTTTATTCCCATTCATTTCCATTCATTGCGAGCCATAGGCGAACCCATCTCAATCCATTGAAAATTACCTTTCAGAACGAATAAAATCATATTTATTTCTGATTTTAACTAATTGATTTTTTTATACAAATGTGATGTTATTGATTTATTTTTTTTCATATTATTAATAAATTACTTTACGTTTTGTATATTAATTCTTGTTTTTTGTGAAATGGTATAATTTTCGCAAATATGGAATCAAATTATTATTATATGTTTTGTTTTTGTGTTTAATGTTAATTTTTTTACTAGATTTATTGAATAATTAACAATTGACATGAAGAATGATTTATTTAATGGAAAAATCTATGCATTAGTATTAAGCGGAGCTGGTGCAATGGGATATGCTCAGGACAGCATAAAACAAAATAAAATAGATGAGGTTGTGGTAACCACCGGTAGAACCAAGCCAAGAACCATCATTACCTCAGCAATTCCCATTGATAATATTTCTGCTGTACAGTTAAAATCCACCGGGCAGGTAACTTTTGATAAAGCTTTAACCTATGCCGTTCCATCTTTCAATTCATCACAACAAACCGTTTCTGATGCAACGGCTCATTTTGATCCTGCAGATTTAAGAGGATTAGGGCCTTCCAGAACATTGGTTTTGGTAAATGGTAAAAGAAAAAATCAAAGTGCATTAATTTATGTAAATGATACCCCAGGAAAAGGTGAAGTAGGTACAGATCTGAAAAGTATTCCTTCAGCAGCTTTACAAAACGTAGAGGTATTGAGAGACGGGGCATCTGCACAATACGGTTCTGATGCTATTGCAGGAGTAATTAATATTATTCTTAAGAACAGTGTTGGAAAAAGTACGGTCAATCTTTTTTCAGGTGTCACTTCAAAAGGAGATGGTTTTAATATCGGAGCAGATTTCAATACGGGAATCAGAGTAGCAAAAACAGGAAGTCTGAATCTTACACTAGGATTTTCCTCCCAAAATAAAACGAACCGTGCCGGATCTATTACAAAAGATGAACTTTTTGGTGTAGATAATGCCTGGACTCAGGCTAACCCTGGTTTAGGAATGATCATTGGACAACCGGAAACAAAAGTGGGCAATATGTTTGTCAATTTTGAATTGCCAACGGGTGAAACAGGTAAATTTTATGCTTTTGGGGGAACAACGTACAGAAGTGGGACCAGTTTTGCTTTGTACAGAACACCTTATTGGGTAACTTCAGATTTTGGCTTATTAACTCCAAAAGGACAACCTTACAATGGTTTTCAGCCGGAATTTAAAACAGATGTTTATGATTATAATCTAACCTCCGGGTGGAAAGGTATGTTTGGAAAATGGAGTTTTGACGGGAGTGCGACTTTTGGCTCTAATGCCGTAGATTATGCTGTAGCAAACACGATTAATACGTCTTTGGGTGCCAATTCCCCAACCCGTTTTAAGGCAGGTGGTCATCAGTTCAGTAATATTATAGGAAACATAGATATCAGCCGTGATTTTGGTGCGCTTGTTTTAGGAGCCGGAGCTGAAGTACGCAATGAAAACTATCAGGCAAAGGCAGGAGAAGAAGCATCTTATACAGGAAGTGGTGCAGAATCATTTCCGGGACTGCAGCCTCAAAATGAAGTTAATAAAAACCGTCAGAATATCGGAGCTTATATGAATGCTGAGTGGGATGTTACGAAAGACCTGCTGCTTGGAGGAACGGTGAGATATGAAAACTTCAGTGATTTTGGAAATAATGTTTCCTGGAAAGGAAATGCAAGATATAAGATATTAGATGATAAATTGGTTTTTCGTGGGTCTGTTTCTACCGGATTCCGTGCACCTTCATTACACCAGATTTATTATTCCAATGTTCAGACCAAAATTACAGGGAATACGGTAGCTAATCAGGGTACCTTTAATAATGATTCTCAGATTGTAAGATCTGATCTTGGAGTGGCTAAATTAAATGCTGAAAAAGCATTTAACATTACCGGAGGATTGGCCATAAAACCTTTTAAAAATCTGACTATCACAGCTGATTATTATAGAATAAAAATTAAAGACAGGGTACTTTTCTCAGGAGATATTGGTTACAAAACAGGTGCTCCGGGGAGTCCGGACCTGACAAACCCTGTGGAAGTCATATTAAACAATAATAAAATAACCTCCCTGAAGTTTTTCACCAATGCAGTAAATACCGTTACTCAGGGGATAGATTTCGTTGCTAATTATAATACTTCCGCTATTGGTAAAGGAAGATTGGGAGTTATTGCTGCTTTCAATTACAATGAAACTAAAATAGTAGATAATATCGCCGTTCCACCTATTTTGGCTCAAAATGGTTACTCAGAAAACTTTTTTGACAGAAAAGAACAGTCCAGGATTACCTCTGCAAGACCAAAAACAAAAACTATTCTGAGTCTTTCTTATGATATTACAAAGTTTAATTTTAACTTAAACAATACTTATTTTGGGTCTGTTACCTGGCAGCACGCCACTGATCCTGCCAAAGATCAGACGTTTTCCGGTAAGGTAGTTACAGACGTAGTTTTAACCTATAAAATAACGAATGACCTTAAAATTTCCGGAGTGGTAAATAATTTATTTAATATCTATCCGGATGTCATAGACAGCAAAGGAGATGTGGTAACTGACCTTGGAGGAAGGTTCAGATATCCTTGGGAAGTTAACCAGTTTGGATTTAACGGAACCACTTTTCAGCTCAACGTCAATTATACTTTTTAATCTTACAATAAAGAGATCAGCATTGCTTTGTCATGCTTAACAAGGGAAAGTAGTCTCAAAAGATATAAAACCTTTATACACAAATATTAACTGACATTAGTTTTTAATGTCAGTTTTATTTTTTCAGACCGGACAGGAAGCTATTACTATATTTTACTTTTTACATTGTATAAAAAAAGGTATTTTAGTACTATGAAAATTTATACAAAGACAGGAGATAAAGGTCAGACTGCTCTATACGGCGGAACAAGAGTTTCTAAAGCCAGTGCCAGAGTAGACAGTTATGGAAATATAGACGAGCTGAATTCATTCATCGGGATTGCAAAAAGTCATATCGAAGATCAGGAAGTGCTGAGACAGCTGAAGAAAATACAGTTTGATTTGTTCACTGTAGGTTCAGAAGCGGCAACACCTGTGGATAAGCTGATGCTTGCCAATGGGAAATCCCGCCTTCCGATCATTATTTCAGAAACGGAAATTGAAGAATTGGAACAATGGATGGATGCTTTTGACGAAAAACTGGAACCACTTCAGTATTTTATTTTGCCTGGAGGAGGCAAATCAGCGACTTTTTTACACGCAGCCAGAACAATATGCAGAAGAGCAGAGCGTTCACTGGTATTTCTGAATGAATCCGAAGAAGTACGTCCCGAACTGATTAAATATTTAAACAGGCTTTCAGATTATCTTTTTGTATTGGCCAGATATATTTCAAAACTGAACAATGAACCGGAAGAATACTGGAACCCGAATGAGAGATAGAGCATTACTTTTCATCAATGGAGATGCCCCAAAATCATTACCCAATCCGGAAAATTATGGTTTGATTGCCTGTACAGACGGTGCTTTCCATTATTTGAAAAGAATGGGATTTCCTCTGGATAAGCTGGATTTTATTTCCGGTGATTTTGATTCGCACTCGGGATCAGATGAGGATATGTATGAGGAAAAATTCATCCTTACATTAGATCAGGAAAAAACAGATTTTCACAAAGCGCTGGAAATTATTCAGGAAAAAGGTTTTTCAGAGGTTGATGTTTTCGGAGGAAGCGGTGGCGAGCAGGATCATTTTCTTGGAAATCTTACCGTTGCTTTTGCATTCAAAGACCAGATGAAAATAAAATTTTATGATGAATTCTCAGAATATTATTTTATTCCCCATCATTTTACACTGAAAGGAGTGAAAAATAGAATGATTTCTCTTTATCCGTTTCCATCAGTGAATAACATCACTACAAAAGGACTCAACTGGCCTTTGACCAAAGAAACCCTAAGCATTACTTCAAGAATAGGAACCCGGAATTTCGCTGTTGAAGATGAGGTTTCTGTGGAATATGAATCAGGTGATGTCTTGTTATTTGTAGGAATTAGTGAAATAGAATATCCAATAATCTATTAAAGAATCAATTATCAATAGAAACGGGCTTTAGCCCGTTAGATAAATAAATAAAGTCCATTGGCTTTAGTCAAAACATATTATAAAAAAGGCTATTGAATAAACTAATCAAAATATCAGTTTTCACCATTTCATTATGCAGTATTGTTTCATGCAAAACACAGCATTTTGAAACGCCTGAATATGGTAAAAATGAAACTGAAAAAGTAATTCATGTTAAAAAAGTAACGAATTTCCGGACGGTAGGAAATATTAAAAATACAGAAGGAAGAACTTTAAAAGAGGGAAGGTTTTACAGAAGTGCCCATCTTCATAAGCTTACAAAGAAATCTTTTGATGATATTAATAAGCTGGGAATAAAAGAAATAATTGATCTTAGAAATTCTAAAGAAATCTCTCAGAAACCAGATCAGCTTCCTGCATCGGTAACTTATAAAAAATATTCAGCGTTTGAAGATGAAGGAGACCAGCTGGCTCAGGCCAAAAAACTGGTTCTCAAAGGTAAAGTGAATGCATCTGATGCAGACAAAAGAATGATAGATTTCTATCGTGAGTACGTTACTGAAAATCCGGAAACGATAAAAAGGATTATTACCGAAATTCTGGAATCTAAAGGTCCTGTTCTTTACCACTGTACCGCAGGAAAAGACAGAACCGGGATTACTACCGCGCTCATCTTGACAATTCTGAAGTTCGATAAAGAAACCATTTATAATGAATATCTGCTATCCAACAACTACAGAAAGGATATGGTTGAGAAAAGACTTCGTCTTGCCAATCGCTTACATTTTATCTATCCAAAGATGGATTTACAGGTATTGGAAAAACTGAGCTGGGTAGAAAAAAGGTATCTTGATGCAGCTTTTTGGGAGATCAATAAAAAGTATGGTTCTGCAGATGCATATATTCAGCAGGTATTGGGGATTTCAGAAGCCAAAAGGAATGAATATATCCAAAAGTTTACGTATTGATTATCAGAGTTAAATTTCTACAAGATTCAATATTGGGTGTTTATTTAAAATTATAATAATTTTAACACCTAAAAATGAAAGTTTTTTAGCAATTTTGCATTTCTTAATTCACTTGTTTAGAAATGAAAATAAAGTACTCGGAACTTATTGATCAGACATTATATTTTCCTACTGAGGAATTTAATGTTTCTGAGAACAATTTGTTGTTTCACGACGTTCCACTGATGGACGTAGTTGAACAATTTGGCACTCCGCTAAAGATTAGCTATCTGCCGAGAATTTCTCAAAATATTCAGAAAGCAAAAAGCTGGTTTAAAGAAGCTTTTGAAAAAACCGAATATAGAAAGAATTATACCTACTGCTACTGCACAAAATCCAGTCATTTTAATTTTGTATTGGAAGAAGCATTGAAAAATGATATTTCAATAGAAACTTCTTCTGCTTATGACATGGATATTGTAAAGTCTCTTTATGAAAAAGAGAAAGTAGATAAAAATATTGAAGTCATCTGTAATGGTTTCAAGACTGATGATTATCTGGCAAAGATTTCAGATATGATCAACAGCGGTTTTGAAAATATTACTCCGATTCTTGATAATTACAGAGAATTGGATAAACTTACGGAAAGCATCGATTCTACCTTTAATATCGGAATCAGAATTGCATCAGAGGAAGAACCGAAGTTCGAATTCTATACCTCAAGATTAGGGATCGGATATAAAGATATCATTCCTTACTACAGTCAGAAGATCGCGGAACACCCGAATGCAAGATTGAAAATGCTTCACTTCTTCATCAATACCGGGATTAAAGATACTTCTTACTACTGGAATGAATTGTACAAATGTCTTCGTGTATATGCACGTTTGAAGAAAATTGCTCCTGAAGTGGATTCACTGAACATCGGTGGTGGTTTTCCAATCAAAACTTCTCTGAACTTTGATTATGACTATCAGTATATGGTGGAAGAAATCGTTTCTCAGATCAAAAAATTCTGTGAAGAGGAAGGGGTAGAAGAACCTAATATCTATACTGAGTTCGGAAGCTTTACGGTAGGGGAAAGTGGCGCGAATCTTTATAAAATCATTTCTCAGAAACGTCAGAATGACAGAGAAAAGTGGAATATGATTGATTCTTCATTCATGACCACGCTTCCTGATACATGGGCTATTTCAAGACACTTTATCATGCTTCCGCTTAACCGTTGGGAAGATACATATGAAAGGGTATTCTTAGGAGGACTGACTTGTGATTCGGATGATTATTATAACTCTGAACAGCATACCAATGCGATTTATTTACCTGTTTTCAGTGATACAAAACCTTTGTATATCGGATTTTTCCACACCGGAGCTTATCAGGAAACTATCGGAGGGTACGGTGGAGTACACCACTGTCTGATGCCTCAGCCAAGACACGTCCTGATTCAGAAAGATGAAAACGGTGAATTGCAATACGAAATTTTCCGTGAAAAACAGGAACCGGAAGATGTATTGAAACTTCTTGGGTATTAAAAAAGTCAATTGGCTTTTCGCCAAAACATATACAAAACAAAAGCTCTCAGATTTTTCTGAGAGCTTTTTATTTAAAAATATTTTGAAATTTTATCAATTTCCAGATCTTCATAATCAGAAATCACAGTGTCCGCCAACGTGTAATCCTGATTTTTGGAATGTGGGCTTCTGTACGCTGCACAGAAAATTTTTGCTCTGTGGGCCGCCAGAATTCCATTGGTAGAATCTTCAATCACCATACAGTTTTCCACAGGTTCTCCTGACATTTCTGCAGCTAAAAGAAAAACTTCAGGATGAGGTTTTGATTCCTTTAAATCTGCTCCGCTGATCTTCCCGCTGAAATATTGCTCCAGTCCGAATTTTTCAAAAACCATATTGATGGTTACCATCGTTGCAGAAGAAGCCAGAATCAGCTTGAGTCCGTTTTCGTGATAATGCTCGATCAGTTTTCTTACTCCAGGAATTAAGTCGAACTCATCATCATTATAAAAATAATCTTTGAAATGAGACCTTTTGATTCCTGCAATTGTTTCGTAAGTATGATTTAAATTAAATTCATTAATCAAGGTTTCAGAGACTCTCTTGGTGGATGCTCCGGTAAAAGAGGTATATAATTCTTCGGAAACAGCAATTTCCAATTCATCAAACGTTTTGAAATAAGCTTTTCTGTGTAATGGTTCCGTATCTACAATGACCCCATCCATATCGAAAAGTACAGCTTTTAAAGGCATATTATGAGTTTTGTACAAAAATAGCTATTTGAGTTGAAAGTGGAAAGGGAAGAGGTGATAGATGATAGATGATAGATGATAGATGATAGGTTGCAGGTTTGTAACTCATAAACTCTCCGGCGCTCTTACTCTCCAACTCATAAACTCTTCGTATCTTTGTGGTCATATTTCAATTTTAAAACATTAAAATTTTTAAATAAAGCATGAGAACATACGCAGGAATTCCCGAGGAAAACGCAACGTTAGAGAATTCAAAGGTAATGTTGGTAACGGTTCCTTATGATGGAACTTCAACATGGGGAAAAGGAGCTGATAAAGGTCCGGAATTATTCTTAGACGCTTCTGAAAACATGGAGCTTTACGATATTGAAACTCAAACAGAACCTTATCTACAAGGAGTTTACTTAGCAGGAGAAGTTTCTGAAAATTCTACTCCGGAAGCAATGACGGAAGCCGTTTATCAGAAAACAAAAGAACTTTTGAATCACGAAGGGAAAGTATTTACTTTATTTGGAGGTGAACACTCTGTGTCTATCGGTTCTATCCGTGCAGTAGGAGAGAAATTTGAAAACCTTACCGTTCTTCAGCTGGATGCTCATACAGACTTACGTCCTGAATTCCACGGTTCTACTTCTAACCATGCCTGTGCAGTGTTTGAAGCTAATCAGAAACATAACTTAGTTCAGGTGGGAATCCGTTCTATGGATGCTGAAGAAGCTCAGTATTTACCGGAAGGAAGGGTATTCTTTGCTCACGAGATTGCGAACAACGAAAACTGGGTGAATGATGTATTGGAAAAAGTTTCAGGAAACGTATATATTACTATAGACCTTGATGCTTTTGATCCTTCAATTGCTCCTTCTACAGGAACTCCTGAGCCAGGTGGATTACAATGGTATCCAACACTTGAATTATTAAGAAAAGTATTTGAAAAATGTAATGTAGTAGCATTTGATATTGTAGAATTAATGGATTCTCCAATGGCTAAGCCAACCGCTTTCCTTGCAGCTAAGTTATATTATAAAATGCTTGCTTATAACGATATTTATAACAACAACTAATATTCCGCAAGAATCGGATTTTTTCTGCCGTATATTCTTTGGAAATTTGTGAGGTAAAAACAATAGTATGATGTCCACACAAAGTCAGATAGATTATAACAGAATTGCCAAAGCGATAGAATATATCCAGCGCAATTTCAGGCTTCAGCCAAGTTTGGAGGAAGTGGCAGAGAATATTCACCTGAGTCCGGCTCATTTTCAGAAAATCTTTACAGATTGGGCGGGAACAAGTCCGAAAAAATTTTTGCAGTTCATCAGTCTTGAACATGCTAAAAATTTATTGAAGGAAGAAAAAGCAAGTTTGTTTGATACTGCATATGAGACAGGATTTTCCAGTACCAGCAGGCTTCACGACCTGTTTGTAAAAATAGAAGGAATGTCTCCGGCAGAATATAAAAACGGAGGAAAAAGCCTTAATATCCATTACAGTTTTTCCGAAAGTCCTTTCGGGAATTTATTAGTAGCTTCTACAGAAAAAGGAATCTGCTATATGGCTTTTGAAGACGATAAAGAAAAAGCATTCGGGGAGCTGAAACAAAAGTTCCCCAATGCTTCTTTTATTGAAAAACATGATGCGCTTCAAAAGAATGCACTGTCCATATTCGATAAAGACTGGACAAAACTCAATACGATAAAATTACATTTAAAAGGAACCGATTTTCAGCTGAAAGTATGGGAAAGTCTGTTGACTATTCCAATGGGAAAACTGTCAACTTATGGCAATCTTGCTGAAAAAATAGGAAATCCTAAAGCTTCCAGAGCTGTGGGAACGGCTATTGGAAGTAACCCGGTTGCTTTTCTGATACCTTGTCATCGTGTGATTCAGGCTACAGGGCATCTGGGAGGCTACAGATGGGGAAGCGATAGGAAGCAGCTTATTGTGGGTTGGGAAGGATCCCATATTTACTCGTAGAATATTTTACTACAAAAGGATTCTACAATTATTAAGTTTTGACTAAAGCCAATGGATTAGATTATTTTTGTTAAATGGGCTAAAGCCCATTCCTATTGATATAAAGATTTGTGTCATTTGTGAAAAACATTGGTGCCATTTGTGTTTAAATATAAAAGATTTGTGCCTTTTGCGGTCGAAAATATTAAATTTGAGTTTTATTGATCTGAATTCGTGTTATTTGTGAAAGATATTGGTGTCATTTGTGTTTAATAATAAAAACATGTAATTAAAAATCATGATGAGTCTATTCGAAGAAATATCCGATTATCCCCTTAATATACTTCCACACGATGGAACAGTCCATTATTACGGCAAGGTTTTCTCCAAAGAAAAATCGGATTTTTACTATGATTATCTGCTCAACCAGATTCCGTGGGAGAATGATGAAGCATTAATTTTTGGAAAACTGATTTTAACCAAAAGAAAAGTAGCCTGGTTCGGAGAGAAAGCTTTTGAATATACCTATTCGAAAAGAACAAAATATGCCAAATTCTGGACTCCTGAGCTATTGGAACTGAAGAAAAAATGTGAAGAAGTTTCGGGGGAAACCTACAATTCATGTCTGCTCAATTTATACCACGACGGAAGTGAAGGCATGGCTTACCACAGCGATGGTGAAACAGATCTGAAGAAACACGGAGCTATTGCCTCTCTGACTTTTGGTGCTGAAAGAAAATTTTTATTCAAACATAAAACAACCAAAGAAAAGGCCGAAGTATTCCTTGAAAACGGAAGCTTATTAATTATGAAAGGGACTACACAGGACAATTGGCTTCACAGACTTCCACCCACTACAAAAGTGAATACTCCCAGAGTAAATCTGACCTTCAGAACCATTGAAGAATAGTTTTTTGAGGCACTTTATTCTCAATCTTTGTTACTCCGTAGGAGTCTCAATACTACTTTATCTGACCGTAAGCTAATTACTTTAAATATAAAGATAGCTTACTGTTTCCATCAATAGAAGTGGGCTTTAGCCCACTTATCAAATAAATCAACATGCATCTGGCTTTAGCCAAAACCTAAAAAATAAACTGTAAGTATTCAAAAATAAAAAGCTGTTCGTCTGAACAGCTTTTTCAATTTATTTTAAAACTTCAGCTTCAATAGAGCTGTCATCATATACTTTAATAAACGCTTTGGTATAATCCTCTTTATTGGCAAAATTCGGATTATCCATAAATTTCTGCGGGTTGACTGCAAAAAGCGGGAACCACGTACTGCTGATCTGAATCTGGATTTTATGTCCTTTTTTGAAGGTATGAACCACATCCTGAAGTCTGAAATTAACAGCCGTTTTTTGGTTAGGAACCAGAGCTTCTCCCTTTTCTTTGGTATTTCTGAATCTTGCAGGCATAATTTCACTTCTTACCATCTGGTGATAGTTTCCATAGATCACCCCGTCCTTCTTTTCTGCAGGCTTGAAATCTTCAGGATAAACGTCAATCAGTTTTACTGCAAAATCAGCATCTGTGGATGTGGAAGCAATATTCAGTTTGGCCATGATCTCTCCTGCAAATGTAATATCTTCAGTCAGAACATCTGTAGTAAAGGTTAATACATCAGGTCTTCCTACAGCAAACCTCTGGTCTTCCGACATATAATTTTTTGGAGTGAAACCATTGAAATCTTTTAAATGATCTGAACTTAAAACAGGATTGTCAGGGTCACTGTAATATTCAGAATATCCTTGTCCTGATGATTTTTTCAAAGTTTTATCAGCCAGATAGAAGTTTACTTTCTGAGCATTTTTAGGCGGATAAGAAGCAAATTCTTTCCATTCTTTAGCACCGGTGTCATACATCAGCGCTTCAGGAAGTCCTGCATCTTCTTTAGTATTGCCTTTCAGGTAATGATTGAAGAATTTTGTTTCAATATTTTTCTGGTAATAGGTAGCAATACTATCCCCAAAATACGTTTCACTATGGAAATGTTTTCCCTGTTCCTGAGACCAGCCACCATGAGAGAAAGGGCCCATTACGATCGTGTTTTTGGCTTTAGGGCTGGTTTTTTCGATGGTTTTATAGATATTTAATGGTCCGGAAAGATCTTCTGCATCAAACCATCCGCCAACAGTCATGACAGCATGGTTGATATTTTTAAGATGAGGAAGAAGTCCTCTTTTTTGCCAGAATTCATCATAGTTGGTATGATTCATAATTTCTGTCATGAAGAAATTATTCTTGTAATATTTTTCATATCCGTCTTTCAGCGTACCCATATCTCTGTAAAATTTCAGGCCATCCTCAGAAGTCTGCTTGATGAAAGAATCCATATACCAAGCCTGTTTTTCCGGCTGTGTTTTCTGAACCCCAAAAACCGGGAAGGTTCTGAAATATCCCAGCATAAATCTTCCGTTGTGAAGGAAATCGTCATTCCAGAAATCAGAAATGGGTGCCTGTGGTGAAGAAGCTACCAAAGCTGGGTGTTGTGACAACGTTCCTACAGCAGTATAGAATCCGGGATAAGATGTCCCGAACTGACCTGCTTTACCATTATTGTCCTTGATGTTTTTCAAAAGCCATTCTATGGTATCATAGGTATCTGTACTTTCATCAACATCTTTTTTTGTTTTACGTTCTACCTGTGGAGTCATATTGGTAAAAGTACCTTCACTCATATATCTTCCGCGTACATCCTGATACACAAAAATATACTTGTCTTTCATCAGATAGGCGTTGGGACCTACCTTCGTTTTATATTCACTTTCTCCGTAAGGGGCGATGCTGTAGCAGGTTCTCTGCATCAGAAACGGATATTTGTTTTTGTTTGATATATCTTTTGGGATATACACTGCTGTAAAAAGCTTCACTCCATCACGCATTGGAATATAAAATTCTTTCTTGGTGAAATTATCTTTAACGAAAGTATCTTTCTGTTCCGTTTTCTGGGCTTTTCCTAGAATGAAAAAAAGAATACATAATACTGAAATATGGATCTTCATAAAAAAAATTTGCTGCTAATTTAAAAATAAAAATAGGTTTATCTGTATATCTTGTTTAAAAGGTTAGTGTAAAAACCACCCCGTCAAAAATTCTTTGAATTTTTGCCACCCCTCCGGAGGATGGGAATATTACATCTTCAGTTGTAATGGTGTTCGGGGGTTAAGTTTAGGTTATTCATAAAAAAAGCCGGAAATATCCGGCTGTTGTCAAAAATATATATATAAAAGTATGGTGTTGCATTACTGCATTTTTTTTCCTGCAAACTTATTCAGTTTCATGCTGATGGAAAACATGATATAGCGTTTCAGGATAAGATCTTCACGGTCTTCAAAATAAGAATCGGTGATGGTTCTTCTTACACTTTGATTTTGATTGAGTACATCATAGATTTTCACCTTTGCTGTAAACTGCTTTTTATAGAATGAATATCCAAGACTGGTATTCCAGAAATAAAAATCCTTTTTAAAGCCGGGAGCAATATTGGAATTGGTATTGTATTCAAAATCATTCCCAAATACAAACCTTCCCTGCAGCATATAATTAGTCAGTTCCAGTTTTAAGGATTGATTGGCTGTATTTACATTCGTTACATTGTAATTGGTATAATTTGAAAAATTGTATCCAAGTCTGTAAGAAGGCTTGATGGTCATTTTATCTTTAATCTCATAGATCAGATTAAGACCCGGATTAAGACTATAGGTGTTGCTGGTAAAATTCTGGCCGTCTATAAAACCGTTATTGTAAGCATAATTCATATTGAATCTCGGGTTGATGGTAAGTTTGTTATTTTCCCATTTCAGGGTTTTACTGAAACCTGCACCGGCATTGATGCTTTTGTTTCCGCTTACATTGTCGTAAGTGATCACCTGTTTTCCTGCATTATCATAGGTAGAAAAATTGATGATGTCATTATTTCTGTACGTAAAACCAATATTGAAATAGTAGCTGAGATCTTTTACTTTGTTATAATTACTGAAATAGAGATAAAGATTGTTGGTCCAGGTATTTTTCAAATTTGGGTTTCCCTGATAGGTAATCAAGGGGTTTGATTCATCTTTATACGGAGTCAGTTGTTCTGCGGTGGGAATGGTGAAGTTGGAATAGTTGTAAATGTTTAAGGTTTTTCCTTCACTCAGCTGATAGTAAAGATTGACATTATATTGGGGCAGTACAAAATTTTTCTGCAGATCATATTGCTGTCCGTTATAGATAGAATTTACCTTCATATCTGAAATATCAAGATTCATGGAAGCCCAGAAATTCAGTTTCTTTTTATTAAGCTGGTAGGTGAACTCAGGAGAGATCTGATTAATTCTTTGCTTCATATTGTTGGATAAAAGCTGATTGAATTTGGTGTAATCTCCTGTCGTATTATCAAAATCGTTTACATTTCTCAAATCTCTGGCAGATCTTGTTTCATATTTTACTTCAAAACTTACACTTGAAGAATCGGAGACAGGTTCTGTATATCCGGCAGTAAAATTAAAACTGCTGTTCTGATTTTTATTTCTGGCTAATTGATCCCTGTTGTCTACTGTTGTTCCATTAGGTTGATAGAACGTGTTTTGAGACTGGTTCAGGTTATCTCTTTTAGATTCGGAAATAGAACTGTTCATATTCGCTGAAATCGAACGCCCTTTTTTCTTGAATTTTCTTGAAAAGTAGAGGTATGGATTAAATGAGTTGCTTT
This sequence comes from Chryseobacterium vietnamense, assembly GCF_031454475.1. Taxonomy (NCBI): domain Bacteria; kingdom Pseudomonadati; phylum Bacteroidota; class Flavobacteriia; order Flavobacteriales; family Weeksellaceae; genus Chryseobacterium; species Chryseobacterium vietnamense. Next base: position 756,306 of record NZ_JAVDQX010000002.1, read on the forward strand.
CCGAATCATTACTTGAATAAGCATTACTTTCATTCAGAAGACTGCCATTCCTTAAAGAAGAAGATCTTGAATTATTGAAACTGAAGCTGCTGTTTTTTGTAAACCTTGGAGAAAGGTAGATACTTGTCATGGAATCTAATTTAATTTTAGCCGAAGTATCAAAATTGTATTGTTTGGATTCATTTTCTCCGTTACTTTCAGAATTGGTCTGAAGGGTGTAATTGGGCAGAAGGGTAGATCTTGAAACTTTAGATCTTGTTTCCATATTAGAATCAGAGTGCATCAGACTGAAAGAATCCAGGTCAGCATCTTTTCCCAGCTTGTCACTATAGTTTAATCCAATTGTTGTAGACCTTTGAATTCCTTTTGCACCGCCACCCTGGCTATAGTAAGTTACATTTCCTACCGTGGAGACAGATCCTCCCTGCATCATCCAGGCATTCCGGCCATTTCCCATACTGTCAAAAACCTCATCTCTCGAAAATCCCTGTGAATTGATGTTGTTGGAAGAAGCCAACAGACTTATTTTCGTATCTCCTTTAAAATAACTGGCCAGTCCGCTTGCTTCATATCGCTTATCTGATCCATAGCCGACCGTAAGTCTTGTCAGTAAACCTTTATTTTTCTTTTCATCAATATTAAAATTGATGGTGGTATTCTGAGATTTGGCTGCTTTTCCGCTGAGTTCTTCCTCCTTGGTCTTGGTGGTGGTAAACTGAATATTTTTGATAATATCTGCAGGTAAATTCTGAAGGGCAATTTTACCGTCTTTATCAAAGAATGGCTTACCGTTAATCATGATTTGATCTACTTCTTTTCCATTCACGGTAATCTTTCCTTCATTGCTGATCTCTACGCCGGGGATCTGTTTCAGAAGTTCTTCAATTTTACTGTCCGGACGTACTTTGATAGCGGCAGCATTAAATTCAATGGTATCTTTTTTAATTTTTACCGGAGAAACTGTGATTTTTACCTCATCAATAGCATTCACAATCCCTTGCTTCTCCAGCTGAATATCTCCCAGAGATAATGACTGATCTATTTTTTCGAATTTTTTTGAATAGGAAGATAGTTTATCCGCATCAATCTTCAGAATGGAAGGTTCTTTCATTTCATCAATCTTCAGAGAAAACTTACCTTCCTTGTTCGTGGCTGTGTAATTGATAATGGATGAATCTTTTTGTTTCAAAAGATAGACGGTGGCATTTTCTATCGCTTTCTTTTCAGAATCGGATATTTTTCCGTCAATGTGTAGTTTTTGGGCGTGCAGAATAATGACTGTGAACATCAAAGTCAATAGCAACAGAGTTTTCTTCATTAGTTTTTTTTTCAGAGCCGTAAAAATATAAAAACATCCCAAAATTGGGATGTTTCTATGCTTTTTTTGTGAAAATTTATTATTTTTTAATAAAAATTATGCTCTTAAATATCTTGAATAAGCATATCCTTCCTGGCCGTCAGCATTTTTTACTTTCCACCAGTCATCAGAAGTTTGCTCAATAAGCGTTACAGAAGAACCTTTGGCAGCTTTACCTACAACGGCAGCTTCAGTAGAAGGCTCCTGTCTGATGTTAAGATTAGATTCTTCCGTTGCTACTGTTAAAGAAGCTCCTGAAGAAAGACCTGCAACCTGTACATCAATATTGATATCTGAAGCAGAATAAGTAGAATCAATAGCTCCTAAAGCGTTCCATACAGCATCTTTAGCTGCAGTATTGGAAGCATTTCCGGAAACATAAAGAATTCCGTCCTGCTCCTGAACCTGAAGATTGGAAATCCCTGCAGACTGAGCTGCTGAAACTACGCTTGAATATTTATCTTGTAATTCGCTCATCTTAAATTATTTTACGATTAGGTTGTTGTTATACTTTCCGATTTTCAAAGCATCTACAGATTCTTTGATTTTTCTAGCCTGTAGGCCGGAAACATTTCCTGTAAGCGTAAGCTGTCCGTTTACAACTTCTACTTTTACAGAAGGGAAATCCTTCACCGCATCCTGAACTTTTTTCTGAACAGCAGGATCTACAGCAGAAGTAGTTTCCACTGGTGCAGGAGCAGGAGCAGCTGCTATAGTAGACATATCCATTACGTCTTTTACTCCACTGATTGCTTTTAATTTTGCAATCATTGCGTCTTTAGACTGTTGATCTGCGAAAGTACCGCTTAAGTGAGCTACACCTTCTTTTACTTCAACAGAAGCATTGGGATTAGAAGTTACTATAGTTGTAGCCTGAGTCTGAAGGTCGGCATCAGAAACTTTCTTTTTACAAGAAATAGCACCGAAAGATACAGCTACAGCTAATGCAGCCATTGCAATAGTTTTTTTCATATTGTATATTTATTAATGTTGTTATACACTCAAATGTAATAATAAAATTTGTACCAAAAGAATAAAAATTCAATAAATGTTTCTTAATTTTTTTACAATATTTTCTAAACCAGGGTTTTAATTTTCAGGGATTAAAAACTTAATGCAAAATTCAACTCTATAGAATAAAATCGTCTGCCAATTGAAAAACCATTATATTTGCGCAAATTGAACTATATATATGAAAGGACAGAATAAACTTTTTATAGCAATTATCATTGCCCTTCTTCTGGGTGTAGGAATTGGAGGTATTGTACACGTGAGCTATCCGGATAGTGCAGAACCATTTTCTAAAAATATAAAACTGCTGGGAACAGTTTTTATCAGATTGGTACAGATGATCATTGCTCCATTGGTTTTTACGACGTTAGTAGTGGGGATTGCCAAAATGAGTGATATCAAAATGATCGGAAGAGTAGGTACAAAAGCCATGCTTTGGTTTATTTCCGCTTCTCTGATTTCCCTTTTTATCGGGTTGATCCTCGTTAACTGGCTGGAGCCGGGGCATGTCACAAAATTACCGATTCAGGATGTTGCCTCTGCTGATGAACTTCTTAAAAGCAGCAAAAGTTTTTCTATGGAAGACTTTGTAAAACACATGATTCCTAAAAGTTTATTTGAAGCCTTCGCCACCAATGAAGTACTGCAGATTGTTGTATTTGCGGTAATGTTCGGAGTTGCACTGGCTAATTTAGGAGAAGAATATGCTAAACCTGTAGTAAAGCTTTTTGATATCATTGCTCATGCGATCCTTAAAATGGTAGGATATATCATGTGGTTTGCGCCGCTTGGAGTATTGGGAGCTATTGCAGCTGTAGTGGCCACCAATGGGTTTGAAATCTTTAAAGTATATGCTATTTATTTAAGAGACTTCTTCTTTGCTATAGGAGTGCTTTGGCTGGTCCTTTTATTGGTAGGATATTTCATCTTAGGAAACCGTCTTTTTGACCTTTTAAAAAGAATTAAAGAACCATTGCTGATTGCTTTCTCTACCACAAGTTCAGAAGCAGTATTCCCGAAATTAGTTGAAGAACTTGAGAAATTCGGATGTAACAGCAGAGTAGTCTCTTTTATCTTACCTTTAGGATATTCATTCAATCTGGATGGAAGTATGATGTATATGACATTTGCTTCAATTTTCATTGCTCAGATCTACGGAATTGAAATGACTCTTGGACAGCAGATTACCATGCTTTTGGTATTAATGCTTACTTCAAAAGGAATTGCAGGAGTTCCGAGAGCTTCTCTGGTAATTATCGTAGCAACCTGTTCCATGTTCGGGATTCCGCCGGAAGGAATTGCTTTGATTTTACCTATTGACCATTTCTGTGATATGGGTAGAAGTATGACCAACGTATTGGGAAATACACTGGCAACTACAGCGGTTTCAAAATGGGAAGGACAATTAACTGAACCATTAGACAAAATTTAAATATCAATGAGTTTAAATAACTTAAAAAATCATAAAAGCCATATTGAAGAATATGGCTTTGCTGTTATTAATAATGTGTTTTTGCAGAAAGGGTTAGAAGATATCAATCTTGTGCTGAAAAATATTGACACCTCTAAAGAAAATTTCAGAAAGTCTGAAGACCTTTTTGCCATAAGACAGTTTTTAAAAGAAGTTCCTGAAATCAAAGACCTTGTGTTTAATGAAAATATCAGGAAAGTGATAAAGGAAATCTTCGGAGAAAAATATTTTGTAGTTAAAAGCATCTATTTTGATAAGCCTGAAACCTCCAACTGGTATGTAGCTTATCATCAGGATCTGACTATTTCTGTAGATAAAAAACTGGAATTGGCAGGTTTCGGCCCATGGACTACCAAACAAAATCAGTTCGCAGTACAGCCACCACTCAACGTTTTGGAAAATATCTATACCATCAGAATCCATCTGGATGATACCGATGAAAACAACGGAGCGCTGAAAGTGGTTCCACAATCTCATGCAAAAGGCATTTACAGACCCGAGACTATTGATTGGACTGTAGAAACCGAAGAAATCTGCAATGTAAAAAAAGGGGGGATTATGCTGATGAAACCTTTAACACTTCACGGTTCCAACCGAACCACCAATGGAAAGAAAAGAAGAGTCATCCACATCGAATTTTCTGACATGGAACTTCCGGAGGTCCTGCAATGGTCGGAAAGAATGAATTGATAAAAAAATGCCCTTCGAATTTTCGAAGGGCATTTTTATTGCTGGAAGATGGATGCTGGAAGAAGGAAGTTTCTGAAAGCCTGAGTACTAACATTAGTCTATTTAAATTTTTGAAAATCAAATTCTCTGACAAACGACTTCAGGAAGTAATTAGTCAAATCGGAACTTCCATCTCCCTTCTCCCATCTTCTTTACTTTATTCCAATCTCATCAATAAAGATATACGCATCACCTCCTGCTCCCTGGTGCCATTCCGGAAGTTTTCCGAAGTAGTACGCTTTTACTTTGATGTATCGGGCTTCGGTAGGAAGAATTTCAGTAGAAAAGTCTTTAATCTGTACTTTTTCATCCTTTGGATCGATGTTGTTGTCAACCGTCTTAAGAAGAACAAAATCTTTTCCGTTCATGGAAGCATAATATTCTACTTTCTTAGGCATCATAATCCATGCTCTGCTGTCCTGAAGATAGGTGGAAGATAATGCTTTTATATTCTGGGGGGATTTAAAATCAACAATAGCTTCAAAATTTTGCCCCTGATATCCTTGCCATTCTCCTTTTCTCCAATTGACATCTCCCCTGATTCCGTCGATAAGAGCAAGATTTCCAGTGGCACTGTATTGAGGAGTTACTTTTGACAGAATATTAATATCCCAATAATTGGGTCTTCTGTTGAAATAAGCGGTTGTTACAGAACTTTTTTCTCCGTTTCTTTCAGCATAAGCCATTACCTGAGTGGTTTTAGTGATGGAGAATGGTCCTTTATAAGTTGAGAACGTCTTTCTTTTATTGCTGTCACTGTCATCCATCGTCATATAATATACTTTGTCGTTTGGATGCAGTGGAGTGATTTCTATTTTGGTAGAAAAATCAAAAATTCTGTCTGCGGCAATTACTGGGGAAGCGGTTTGTTCAGAATATTTAAAATCTTTAACAGGTTTTACATTTTCGAATCCTAATTTTTTGAGTTCTGCTCTTCCTGTATTTTTGGTAATCGTTCTTGTAGTGCCGTCTTCAAGATGAATTTTAACTTCATCAAAATAAGGTGTTGTGGTTTCCCATTCCGGTAATCCCGGAGTTACAGAATAAATTCCCATAGAACTTAGAATATACCATGCACTCATCTGGCCGCAGTCTTCATTTCCGATGAGTCCGTCGGGCGTGTTTTTATAAAAGTTATCAAGGATATATTTTATTTTGGCATCTGTTTTTTCTGGCTTATCTACGAAATTGTACAGATAAGCAATGTGGTGGCTTGGTTCATTTCCCTGGGCGTATTGCCCCATTAATCCTGTAATGTCCACTTGTTCTCTTCCGGTAGTTTTATCAGGAGCGGTAAAAATAGCATCAATGAACTGTTCAAATTTTTCTTTTCCTCCATGGGCTGCAATAAGTCCTGGAATATCCTGTTGTACAGAATAAGAATAGTGCCATGAGTTTCCTTCCGTATAATTGTTATTGACTTCTCTCGGATCAAAAGGTTCATACCAGTTTCCGTTTTTTCTTGGCTGCATAAACCCTGTTTTGGGATTGTAAAGGTTTTTCCAGTTCTGAGAACGTTTCATGAAATACTGATAATCTTCCTTTTTGCCTAAAATTTTTGCCATCTGCGCAATACACCAGTCATCATAAGCATATTCTACGGTTTTCGAAACACTTTCATGCTCATCATCTATGCTGATATAATGATTCTGTTTATACGCATTCAAACCAAAAATATCCTGCATAGCTGAAGCTTTTGCTGCCTGAAATGCCTTTTCATAATCAAACCCCTGAATTCCTTTGGCCATAGCATCAGCAATGACAGAAACGGAGTGGTAGCCAATCATACATTCTGTTTCATTGGAAGCCAGTTCCCATACCGGAAGTTTTCCTCCCTGTTCGTATTGTTTGATGAAGGTATTGATAAAATCAGCAGTTCTTTTTCTGTCAATTAAAGTCATTAGCGGATGAGCACCTCTGAAGGTATCCCAAAGTGAAAATACCGTATAATAATCAAAACCATTGGCATTATACAATTTGTTGTCTCTGCCTCTGTATTTTCCATCAACATCCATATTGATATTGGGTTGTGTGAAAACATGGTAGAGAGCAGTATAAAAAACGGCTAATTTGTTTTTATCATCGGATTTCACCTCCATTTTTGAAAGTTCTTTATCCCACTCCGATTGTGCCTGCTTTTTTACTGCTTCAAAATCTTTTGACTGTCCTTCTGCCAGCATATTTTTTCCTGCTCCTTCATAGCCTGTAGGCGAAAGAGAGACTTTTACACTGATCTTTTCTCCTTTTTTAACGTTGGCTGAAAATGCCAGGGCAAGTTTTGTTCCGGTAAAAAGATTGCTTTCTTCTTTTCCATTGACCTCTTTTTTTGAAATTTTCATAGGTTTTGAAAACTCAATTCTTGCATAAATGTATTGGTTGGTAGCCCATGCTTCGCTTCTTCTGAAAACCTCAATGGTTGTATCATCAATAATTTTTACTTCACCTTCCAGAAGTTTATCCCTGTGATTGAGGTCTAAGATAATATTGGCATTGCCAGCATTGTTAAAAGTGTATTCATGATAACCGACTCTTTTTGTCGTTGTAAGGCGAACATCGATATTGTTTTTATCTAATTTGACAGCATAAAATCCTGCTGTTGCTTTTTCATTTTTATGCGAAAATTTTGAAGAATACTCTTTGCTGTTCAGGCTTGGATTCCCCATGGTGGGCATCAGCATAATATCACCATAATCTGAAACTCCTGTACCATTTAAATGCGTATGAGAAAAACCATAGATCACAGAATCTGAATAATGATAACCGCTGCATCCATCCCAGCTTCCGTCAATTCTCGTATCGGGAGAAAGCTGTACCATCCCGAAAGGAACAATTGCCCCCGGAAAAGTGTGGCCATGGCCTCCGGTTCCTATCATGGGATTGACATATTGAGAGTAATTCTGTGCGCAAATAATCTGAGTGATACATATGGAAAATGCAATAAGCCCTTTTTTCATGTTTTGATTTTAAAGAACGAAGATATTGAAAAACAGTAAAAGTGATGTAATAAAAGTCCATTACGGTTTGTCTTATTAAAAACGATATAATTCATGAAGAAGACACTACTTGCTGTAATCATGCTGTCGCCCTTAGCTGCATTGGCCCAAAGTATAACCGGGAAGATCACCCAAACCGGAAATGCTGTTCCTTACGTTGAGGTGGTTGCAGTAAAAAATCAGAAGCAGCAGACTGCTATTTCAGACGAAAAAGGAAATTACTCGTTGAAACTTTCAGAAAACGGAAACTATACCATCAGGCTTATCCAGGATGGTATTGAAATATCCCATAAAGATATTGCTATTAACGGAACAGTAAAACAGGACTTTTTTATTGAAAAAAAGAATGAAAAACAAATTGAAGGGGTTACGCTTACTGCCAGAAAAAAACTGATAGAGAGAAAAGCAGACAGACTGGTTTTCAATGTATCCAATTCTGTTGCCTCACAGGGGATGGATGCGGTGGATGCTCTTGCGACGACTCCTCTGGTTAAAGTAGATGATAACACCGGAGTTTCCATTGTTGGGAAAAGTGGAGTGGCAGTAATGATTAACGACAGAATTCTGAATTTATCAGATGCTGAACTGGTTACTTATCTCAAAAGTCTCAGATCCGAAAATATAGAAAAAATTGAAGTCATCACAGCACCTCCCGCCAAATATGAAGCGCAGGGAAACAGCGGACTGATCAATATTGTTTTAAAGAAAAATCAAAACCTGGGATGGAGTGGAAGCCTTACCAGCAGTCTTCAGCAGCAAACCTATACCGGGAATTCAAACAGTGTAACCGTAAATTATCAGAACGAAAAACTGCGTTCTTCCTTAAAGCTGAGACAGAATAAAAATGAAAAACACTCCTATGAAAACTATTGGATAGAAGGTGCAGATGGCCTTAAAAGTAATGATAACAGAAGAGATTTCGGGGATGGACTTGGTGCCAATTTAAGTTTGGATTATCAGTTAAGTAAAAAATCCAATGTCGGATTTATTTACGATTTCGGATTCGGACATTCCAATATGGATATCAGAAATACTTCAAACTATTTCCAGAATGGGATTTATACCAATACACTCCTGACTGATGCAGAGCACAGAGCTACAGGAAGACAGCATACTGTCAGTGCATATTATGATCTGAAATTCGGGAAACAGGATAATAAGCTGAGTATCACAGGGAATTATTTTTCCAATACTCCGGAAACCACTATTGATTTTACTACAACAGAGAGTTCGGGAGGCAGATTTGTAGTAAAATCGCCCTCTATGGTAGATTATAAAATTTATTCGGGGCAAGCTGATCTTACGTTACCTTATCAGTTTGCAAAAACAGAAACTGGGGTTAAATTCACTAATTTTGATAATAATTCCAGTATATTTTATCAGAACTTAACGAACGGACAATATATTACTGATCCCTTGAAAAGCAATGAGTTTGAATATAATGAGAAAAATTATGCAGCTTACATCAGTTTTGAAAAGGCATTCAATGAAAAATGGTCTGCAAAGGCGGGTTTACGCTATGAATATTCTGTGGTCAACGGAAATTCTTTAACTTCAGGACAGCAGACTGAAAATTCTTACGGGAAATTTTTCCCAACGGCCTATATCAGCTATAAAAGCAATGAAAGTCATACTTTCAATCTGAATTATTCCAAGAGAATCAACAGACCGGGATTCCGTGCGATTAATCCCTACCGCTGGTACATCAATATCAATTCCTATTTTACCGGAAATCCTTTCCTGAAGCCTTCTATCAATCATAATTTTGAGCTTTCCTACGTTTATAAAGGAAAATTATCCGCGTCAGCCTATTTTCAGAGAACAGTGGACGCATTTGGCCAGCTGGCAAACCTGAAGGGAGAAAACAGAATAAGTACTTTTGAAAACTACTACAATCAGAATAGTATGGGAGCTTCACTGAATTATTCTGATACTTTTTTCAAAAAATGGGAAGCGAATTACGCCGCCAATTATTCTTATATGAGTACGGATGTTTTTGCAACCGATGCGCTTTCCAGAAAAGGGAGTAGCTATGATTTTGATTTTCAGAATAATATATCGGTCCACTCCGGCAAAACAGTACAGTTAATCTTAAACTACTGGTTCCGTCTGCCTTCCAATTCCGGAAATTCCTACATGAAGTTTGCAGGAAATCTTACCTCAGGGGTGAAACTGAATCTTATGGAAAAGAGCCTTCAGCTGAATGTATTTGTTTCCGATATCTTAAAACAAGGGAAAAGCCAGGGGGAAATCTATTATACCACAGGAACTCATTCTTACAACAATTATTACGATGCCCGAAGACTTACCGTATCCGCAACCTATACTTTTGGAAACAAAAAAGTAAAAGGAACTGACCGCAACGTAAAGTTTGATGAAAAAAACAGAGCCAATTGATCATCTTACTTTAAATTATTTGATGCATGCCATTCTGAATGAAACAGAGTGGAATGAAGAATGCCTTCTTTTTATAAGATTCTTCCTTTGTCTGAATAACAGTGTAAATATTTAAACTTCTCCCTCAAAGAAATCCTTCAGATAATCTTTTTGGTCTTTTTCTTCCCGTCCGGATCCCAGATATTTTTTCCAGGATTGGGATTCATGATATACAATACCCATTTCCCAAACACAATACGTCGGGAGGTGGGTTTTGTTCCTGTCCCATATTTCAAATTTTCCGGAGCCATCATAATACACGCTTTCCCACAATTCATTTTCACTTCGCCATGTGCACACTAACAAAAGATAGTTTTTTCCACAACGATGCATAATAACGAATCCGAGATCACTGATGTTTTTAAAATTTTCTTCAGCATTTTCAATACACCATTGTGCATTATCAATGTCCTGTTGGGAAACTTCCGAAGGATCACTGGCGAGGTCATACCATTTGAATTTCGTTTTCCCAACGGTGAAAACTCCTTTTGGCTGTGCATATTTGGAAGGATAGGAGGTCGTTTTCATATCAATTGCTTTCTGGGATTGGTTGTGGTGCCAGAATGAAAAAACAGAAATAAGAAATTTTTAACGATCTGATTTATCACCTGATATTATAGATTTTATTGATTCTAAATTACCGAAAAAATCCGTAAATTTGTAAACAATTTATATTTATATGTTGACGAAAGAAAAGGTTCAGGAATTCCTTAAAGAAATAGAAGTAGACGATTTGGTGAATAATCTTCAGATTATGGGTAACGATGTTTATATTGACATGACTGCTCATTCACCTGCAATGCACGAAAAGAAAAAACTGGAGGCTGCCATGAAACAGGCTTTTGCCAGTGAGTTTGGAGAAGATATTCATTTAAAACTTAAAATCGTTTCTCCGGAGCCTAGTGAAATTCAGCAAAGTCAGATCAAAGGAAAACAAATTCCGGGAATTCAAAATATTATCGCTATTGCTTCCGGTAAAGGAGGAGTAGGGAAATCTACCGTTTCTGCAAATATGGCAGTAACGCTTGCTAAAATGGGATTTAAAGTAGGATTGTTGGATGCTGATATCTATGGTCCTTCAGTTCCTACCATGTTTGATACAGAGGGGCAAAAGCCAATTTCTGTGGAAGTGAATGGTAAGAATCTGATGAAGCCTATCGAAAATTATGGGGTTAAAATGCTTTCAATAGGATACTTCTCAGGAGCTAATCAGGCTGTAGTATGGAGAGGTCCTATGGCTTCAAAAGCTTTGAACCAGATGATCAGAGATGCTGCATGGGGAGAGCTGGATTTCTTATTAATTGACCTTCCTCCGGGAACAGGGGATATTCACTTATCTATTATCCAGGAAGTGCCAGTAACAGGAGCGGTGATTGTAAGTACACCTCAGCATGTTGCATTAGCAGACGTAAGAAAAGGAATTGCGATGTTCCAGATGGAAAGTATTAACATTCCGGTTCTTGGATTGATCGAAAATATGGCATATTTTACACCGGAAGAACTTCCTGACAATAAATATTATATCTTTGGAAACCAGGGAGCACAATATTTAGCGGAAGATCTTGGAATTCCTGTATTGGGAGAAATTCCTTTGATCCAAAGCATCAGAGAAGCAGGAGACGTTGGAAGACCGGCTGCGCTTCAGGAAGGATCCAAAATTGCAGATATCTACACAGAAACTGCCAGAAAAATGGTAGAAAGTTTAGTGGAAAGAAATAAAAGCCTTCCTCCTACTGAAGCTGTGAAGATTTCCACGATGGCAGGATGCTCGCCAAAAGCAAAATAATAATAATTTCAATAAAATTTGAAAAAACCGAATTGAACTGAAAAAATATGGAAACAAACATAACGCACGAAGATACCGTAACAAGAGTAATGGAAGCTCTGGAAAGCATCAGACCGTTTTTGAATAAAGACGGAGGTGATATTGAGCTTATTGATGTGAAAGATAATCAGGTGTTTGTGAAACTTTTAGGTAACTGTTCCGGGTGTTCATTGAATTTTTCAACCTTAAAACTGGGTGTTGAAAATACAATCAAACAACATGCTCCGGAAATCGAAAAGGTAATCAACGTAGAGTAAAATATATCTGAGATATTTTTAAAAAGACAGGCTTTTTTTAAGGCCTGTCTTTTTATTTGCATATTGAGTCCAACTAAGCTTACCAAACCCGTCAGGTTTCAGATGAAACTTTTCAGACTCCGAAAAAATGTTTTTATTGTTTTACAACTTTGTTTCCTACCCCTTCTATAGAAACATCAGGCTTTCCAGATTTTGTTCCGGAAGTCCGGTAGTAGACCATATTGCCGCCGCCTTCCATGGAAATTTTGTCCACTTTATCGATGTATACTGTATTACCTGTTCCGGAAACCGTAATTTTTTTAGCACTTCCTTTGACTGTTAAGGTGTTGTCGCCACCTTCTACTTCAACAACCCCTCCGTTAAGAGTATAATTGAGTTTGTGGCCTACACCTTCTACATGTATAACCTTATCGCTTTCTGTTTTTTCCACGCCTTTTGTAGATTCTACTTTTCTGGATTGCGAAAAAGCGGTAGCTGTTCCCAGCAGCAGGAAAGCAAGAATTCCTGCAGTTTTAATATTTTTCATAGTGAATTGGGTTTTGTTGAGGATAAATATAGAAATAAAATGATTTGTGCAGACATTTAGAAAGTTAAATCATCTTAAATAAGATTTAGGATTTTGTTTTTTTATAATTTCTTTAATAGTCTTTAGGACTTCGGTTGATTTTTCGCGGATGATTAATGTATTCTTTTTATTTTTGATCAGGTCTGTGAAGTTATTGTCTTCTGTATTAATGTCAATAATAAAAGCTCCATATTTAAGAGCAGTTTCGGCAATGGCAATAGGAAGGCTTGTTGCTCCGGAAGTCCCGATAATAAAAAGAACACCACTGTTTTTGGCAATTTTAAGTGCACTAAATTTTTTATTTGTTTTTTCGTCATAATATTCATCAAACCATAAAATATTCGGACGCATCCAATGCCCACAATGAGAACAGGTTAAAAGTTCCTTGTCTCTAATGGTAAGATCTTCATCCAGTTCTTTCCCATTTATTTCTACAGGTAAATTCAGGATTTCTTTACATCCGTTGGAACATTTTATTTCCCGGTTGTTTCCATGAATTTCGTAGATTCTTTGGCTTCCTGAACGACGATGAAGATTGTCAATATTCTGGGTAATCAAATGAAATCTGTTTTGAAGTTGCATTTCAATATCTACAAGTTCAAAATGACTTTCGTTGGGAGAAGCATTTTCAAACATTTTCTTTCTGAAAAGAGAATATTGCAAAACTTCTTCAGGATGTTGTCTGAAATAACGTAAGGTCCCGAATTCTTCAGGTTTGTGAAATTGGGTTCCTTTTACCCAGATTCCATCTATTCCCCGATAGGTAGGAATTCCACTGTCAGATGAGATCCCTGCACCGGTAAGAAAAGTAAAAAGATTTCGCTTTTCTTTTTGCCAGACTTGTTGAATAATATTTTCTAATTGTGTTTTCATTGAGGTTATAAAAGTTTAAAACTAATCATTTTTATTTATTATTAAAAAAGCTCCGGAAAATCCGAAGCCTCAAATAGAATGGTATACTGTAATGTATGTTTATTTTACAATGACTCTCTTGATCTGTCCTTCCGAAGTTTTTACAAGATAAACACCAGTAGAAAGATTGGCCATGTTAATTGTTAAAGCATTCTTTTCCTTTCCGATCAATTTTCCGGACATATTATACAATTCATAATCATGTTTTCTGTTGAAATAAAGCGTATTTCCTTTGTTCACAGGGTTTGGGAATATATTGAAGGTGGCCTGTTTAGCTTTTATCTCACCTGTTCCAAGTGTTGCAGGCGTGGCCACTTCATACATGGATAAAGTTCCGCTGATCTCATTGGCGGCAATCACAGACCCTTTTAATAGGTAGTAGTTGGCATTTTTACTTCAATTAGATGAATACAAAAATGAACTTTATGTTTCGCAATTATTTTAATGGAATTTTAAGAAGTGTTTAAAAAATAGGTGTATTTCCGATAAAAGATAAAATTATATTCGAATGAGAAGCTTTAGTATGATATTATTTTCCTGATTTTCCTGAAAAGTTTAAAATCGTTCCAGATTTATTTCCTTCCAAAGGATGTTTCTGCATATAAAAATACCCTGAAACAGCAGTCACAAGCAAGAGTACAAAAATAACCAGAACAATTCTTTTTAACATGTCTCTCATAGCGCTAAATTTTTAATATCTCTAATTTCTAAAGTAGATGTAGGGTACCCTTTTTGTGTCACATTGATCATTGCTCTACCCACTTCGTGTAAAGTTAATGATTTTGACTGAAAAAAAACAGGAAAAATCCAAATAAAAGGTTTAAAAACCCATTTTACATTGGTTTGACCCTCAACAGGTTTCATGAATCCGGGACGAAAATTATAAGCTCCCCTGAAATTCATTTTTTTCAAATCATTCTCTGTTCTGCCTTTTACACGTGCCCACATCATTTTTCCACTCTCTGTACTGTCTGTACTTGTCCCGGAAACATAGTTGAATACCATGTCAGGATTTTGGTTCAAAACAGCTTTTGCAAAGTGAAGGGTCGTATCATAAGTGATTTTGGTGTATTCTTCTTCATTCATGCCTACACTGCTGATTCCTGCACAGAAAAAACAGGCATCATATCCTTTTAGCCTTTCATCATTCAGATCAATCGAAAGGAAGTCAGAAACGAGATATTCTTGCAGCTTGGGATGTGTTTTTCCAGAAGGTTTTCTGCTTATGCTCAGGATTTCAGAAACATTTGGATTTTCAAGACATTCCATTAAAACACCTTCGCCTACCATTCCTGTAGCGCCTGTAAGAATTATTTTGATTGGGTTCATTGTTTTGCTATTGATATGGGTATGACGGATAGGGATGGAGTTTTACTTTAAAATCTGGAAAAGTTTTTATTAAGTAAAAAGTAAAAAGTAAAAAGTAAAAAGTAAAAAGTAAAAAGTAAAAAGTAAAAAGTAAAAAGTAAAAAGTTGTATTATTAAATTCAATAGGGGTGGGTTTTAACCCACCTTTAAAAATGGCAAATCTTCCTATTGGCTTTAGCCAAAACTTAATAACAGAAGAGAATATAGAGATTGCTTCGTCGCTTATCAACTATGTTCGCAGGCCTTCATCCCGTTCACAATAATATTGCGGGAAATGGATGCCAAAATAAAAAACCAGCTTAATGGCTGGCTTTACAATATTGTTATCTGCTGTTACTTTTTGTGCTGTAACTGACTGTAAATATTATGAATCAGTCCGTCTGCTACAGAAATTTTAGGAACAAAAATTCTGTTGATATCAGACCATGACATCACATTGTTGAAGATGCCCAGCGCATGTACCAGTACGTCGGCACGGTCTTCTCTCAGGTTATAATTGGTCATTCTTTCTTCTACGGAAAGCTCATTGAATTCTTTGTAAACCTTTTTCAGATGAGACAGAGACATTGGTTTCCCGTCTTTGGTCTTGCTCATGGAGAATACCTTGTTGATATTTCCTCCCGAACCAATGGCTACAATTGGTTTTTTGCTGACTATGTTTTTCTTGATTTCATCCTTCATTTCTTTCCAGTTGTCCATTGTAACAAGATTGTTGAGAAGTCGGATCGTTCCAATATTGAAAGATTTTTCGTAAACCATTTTTCCATTTTCGTAGAAGGTAAGCTCTGTAGAACCTCCACCCACATCAATGTATAAATAGGCGAATTCTTTGTCGAGACCTTCTGCAACATGATTTTCGTAGATCAAAGTAGCTTCTTCATCACCGGAAATGATTTCGATATTAATTCCCGAGGTGTTTTTTACCAGATTGATAATTTCATTACCGTTGGCAGCATCACGCATAGCACTGGTAGCACAGGCCCTGTAGTGGTCTACTTTGTATATTTTCATCAGGTCACTGAAGATTTTCATGGAATCAATGACCATTTTTTCTCTTTCCGGACCTATCTTTCCTATCGTGAAAACATCCATTCCCAGTCTCAGAGGAATTCTGAGAAGGTTCAGCTTGATGAATTCAGGTTTTCTGTTATTGATCTTCACTTCATTGATCAGAAGGCGGGCTGCATTACTCCCTATGTCTATCGCTGCTATCTTCATTTCTTGCTTGTTTTAGCTTTTAAATATTTATAGGTTTCTATTTGTGATCGGCATTCGTGTTTATCATTTCTTACGTATTCATTGCTCAGCTTTTTGTCTAAAATCCTTGCTTTTACGTTATCTTTAAGCTGGATGTCCAGAATCTCTTTTAATTCCTTCTTAAGGTTCTTATCAGTGATTTTAGCAGCAGCTTCAATTCTGTAGTCAAGGTTTCTTGTCATCCAGTCTGCGGAAGAAATGTACATATCTTCGGCCCCTTTATTATAAAAATACATAACTCTGGCATGTTCCAGATATTCGTCTACAATACTGATGGCTTTTATTTTTTCTTTGAATTCCTTTTGATTTACGGCACAATAGATACCTCTTACAATCATTCTGGTCACCACTCCGGCCTTAGCAGCTTCATATATTTTTTCAATCAGAGCACGGTCACTCATTGAATTTACTTTAACGATGATTTCTGCTCTTCGCCCTGCCTTGGCTTCTTCAATTTCTTTATCGATATGGTGAACAATCTTTTCACGCATAAACTGAGGGCAAACTAATAAATTTTTACAAGTTTTCAAAATAGGAATAAAGTCATCTTTTGGTTTCTTCAATACATTGAAGACTTTATTGATATCTGCCATAATGCCCCGGTCAGCAGTAAGGAGCAGGTGATCACCATATATTCTGGCTGTTTTTTCATTGAAATTACCGGTACTTACAAAGCCATACTGAATTGTTTTATTGTGCGCTCTCTTTTTGATGACACAAAGTTTGGCATGTACTTTTTTGTTTGGAATGCCGACAAGCACAGTAATTCCTTCGGGTTCCAGCATATCTTTCCATTCCAGATTGGATTCTTCATCAAATCTTGCCTGAAGCTCCAGCATTACCGTTACTTCTTTACCATTTCTGGCTGCATAGATCAGGGCATTAATGATTTTTGAACTGCTTGCCAGACGGTACGCTGTAATCTGTATTGATTTTACATCAGGATCCATAGCAGCCTCACGGAGAAGATCAATCACCGGATTATACTTATGGTAAGGGAAAGTAAGGAGTACATCGTTTTTTAAAATCACATCTGTCACCCTTTCCCCATGTTCAAAAGCCTGATGCGTAAAAGAAGTTCTTTCAACAGGTCTTTCATACTTTTCAAAAACATCAGGGAAATCCATAAAATGTTTGAAATTATGAATTTTTCCTCCGGGAATGATGCTGTCCTTCTTAGTCAGGTTCAGCTTTCTGATAAGGAGTTCCAGCAGAGCTTTATCCATATCTTTATCAAAAACAAAACGGGTAGGTTTTCCCTTTCTTCTGTTTTTAAGTCCTTTTTCTATTTTTTCTGCGAAGTTGGTTCTGATATCATTATCTAGATCCAGTTCGGCATCCTTTGTTACTTTAAATGCATTAGCCGCAAATTCATCATACCCGAAATAAGAAAATATGTGCGGAAGGTTGAAGGTGATTACATCCTCCAGAAGCATTACATTTTTCTCTTCAGGATCTTCTGTTGGCAGCAATACGAATCTTCCTACAAAACGGGACGGAATTTCAATAATCGCATAATTGCTGGAATACTGCCAGTCTTTTTTTCTCATGGCCACTCCCAGATAAAGACTTTTGTCTCTCAGATAGGGCATAGGTGTGTTTTCATGAAGAAGAATCGGGATTACATTGGATTCTACCACTTCATCGAAATATTGTCTGACAAATTCTTTTTGTTTTGCTGTCAGATTTTTGGAATTTTTAATGAAAACTTTATGCTCAGCCATTTCGGTCTGGATTTTTTTCCAGGTCTTATCGAAATTCAGCTGTTGTCTCATCACAATCTCATTGATTCTCTGAAGGATCTTGGATGGCGGCTGATAAAAAGATTCAGCAATCACTTTTTCCTTAAAATCCATGGCGCGCTTTAATCCGGCAACACGTACTCTAAAAAATTCATCTAAATTATTGGAGAAAATTCCGAGAAAACGTATTCTTAAATGTAAGGGAACTTTTTCATCCATGGCTTCCTGCAAAACTCTTTCATTAAAGGCAAGCCATGTAATATCTCTAGGATTAAAGTGTATTGACATTCTAAATGTGTATATTTTATCAAAAATAATCATTCGTGAAGATTCCTCCTCTATTTCTTAGGTTAAACTTTGATTAATTTTTGAAGATTGGTGAATTAATCTGTAGGATTAATAATGATTATATTGATAATCAGTGTATTTTTATGCAATTCATATTGACATGATTCTCTTTTTATGAAGAAAATGATAGAATATATCTGGCCAGCTATGACAGTTTATTGTGTCTTATTGTGTCTATATAGAAAAACTACAAGAAAAAATCTCAAATAACGATTACAAAGAATCAGAAGTCTT
Organism: Chryseobacterium vietnamense; assembly: GCF_031454475.1. Classification (NCBI taxonomy): domain Bacteria; kingdom Pseudomonadati; phylum Bacteroidota; class Flavobacteriia; order Flavobacteriales; family Weeksellaceae; genus Chryseobacterium; species Chryseobacterium vietnamense. Next base: position 774,811 of record NZ_JAVDQX010000002.1, read on the forward strand.
ACTGATGGCATTCTGATAAAATCTTACAGGAAAAAATTTCCGTATTAAATCATATAAAACTCCAATTTATCGGGGTTTTTATTTTTATTGTGTCATTTTGTCATAATTTTTCGAATGGTACAGATATTGAGAAATTGAGAGTGTAAATTAAATTAAAAATAGAAAAAATATAAAATATTATGAGTAAAATAATTGGAATTGACTTAGGAACAACCAACTCTTGTGTTGCTGTAATGGAGGGTAAAGACCCTGTTGTTATTCCTAACGCAGAAGGTAAGAGAACTACTCCTTCTATCGTAGCTTTTACGGAAGACGGAGAAAGAAAAGTAGGTGATCCTGCAAAAAGACAGGCTGTAACGAATCCAACAAAAACTGTTTACTCTATCAAAAGATTTATCGGAACTCACTTTAAAGATGATGCTTCTGAAATCACAAGAGTACCTTATAAAGTAGTTGCCGGACCAAACGATACAGTAAAAGTAAAAATCGACGACAGAGAATATACTCCACAGGAAATTTCTGCAATGACTCTTCAGAAAATGAAGAAAACTGCTGAAGATTACCTTGGACAGGAAGTAACCAGAGCAGTAATTACTGTTCCTGCATACTTCAACGATGCACAAAGACAAGCTACTAAAGAAGCCGGAGAAATTGCAGGTCTTAAAGTAGAAAGAATTATCAACGAGCCTACAGCTGCAGCGTTAGCTTACGGTCTTGATAAAAACCATAAAGATCAGAAAATCGCAGTATATGACCTTGGTGGTGGTACTTTCGATATCTCTATCCTTGATTTGGGAGACGGTGTATTCGAAGTATTGTCTACAAACGGTGATACTCACTTAGGAGGTGATGACTTTGATGATGTGATCATCAACTGGATGGCTGACGAATTCAAAGCTGAAGAAGGGGTCGATTTAAAAGCGGATGCCATTGCTCTTCAAAGATTGAAAGAAGCTGCTGAAAAAGCTAAAATTGAATTATCTTCTTCTCCTCAGACTGAAATCAACTTACCGTATATCACAGCTACTGCTACAGGTCCTAAACACTTAGTGAAGACTTTAACAAAAGCTAAATTCGAGCAATTATCTGCTGATCTTGTAAGAAGATCTATGGAGCCTGTTGCTAAAGCATTAAAAGATGCTGGTTTATCAACTTCTGATATCGACGAAGTAATCCTGGTAGGTGGTTCTACAAGAATCCCGATCATCCAGGAAGAAGTAGAAAAATTCTTCGGTAAAAAACCATCTAAAGGAGTTAACCCGGATGAGGTTGTAGCTATTGGTGCAGCTATCCAGGGAGGTGTATTGACAGGTGATGTAAAAGATGTATTACTACTTGACGTTACCCCACTTTCTTTAGGTATCGAAACTATGGGTTCTGTATTCACTAAATTAATTGAAGCGAATACTACCATCCCAACAAAGAAATCTGAAGTATTCTCTACAGCTTCTGACAACCAGCCGGCTGTAAGCATCAGAGTAGGACAGGGTGAAAGAGCAATGTTCAACGATAACAAGGAAATCGGTAGATTCGATCTTACAGATATCCCGCCGGCACCAAGAGGAGTTCCTCAAATTGAAGTAACATTCGATATTGATGCTAACGGTATCCTAAGTGTATCTGCTAAAGATAAAGGAACTGGAAAAGAACAGTCTATCAAAATCCAGGCTTCTTCAGGTCTTTCTGACGAAGAAATCGAAAGAATGAAGAAAGAAGCTCAGGAAAACTCTGCAGCAGATGCTAAGAGAAAAGAAGAAGTTGAAATCTTCAACAAAGCTGACGGATTGATCTTCCAGACTGAAAAACAACTGAAAGAATTCGGTGAAAAACTTTCTGCTGACAAAAAAGCAGCTATCGAAGCAGCTCATGCAGAATTAAAAACAGCCTTCGAAGCTAAAAATGCTGATGACGTAAAAGCTAAAACTGAAGCGTTAGATGCAGCCTGGATGGCAGCTTCTGAAGAATTATATGCAGCAGGTCAACAGCCAGGTGCTGATGCAGGTGCAGGTGCTCAGAATGCAGGTGGAAACGCCGGAGCTGAGGATGTACAGGATGCAGACTTTGAAGAAGTAAAATAATTATTGTTTTAATATACATAATAAATAATTTAAAACCGCTTTAAACGAATGTTTAAAGCGGTTTTTTATACCGGCTTATCTTTTTTTGCTGCAATTTCTAATCCTTATGCTATTTATAGCATTTCAGGAGATTTCTCACCCTCAATAAATTGAGTAAAATAATTTGATTATACACATATTTAATCGGTAAAATATGTTTATATTTAATTAATTTAATATTTTTTATGAAAATATTTTTATTTTAGCATTCAATGAAATACTTTAAATACTTATTTCAGTTTTTATTCACAGTTGGGCTTTTTTTCTCATCTGTACTGCTGTTTTCCCAAACTCCTAAATATAAAGCGTATGACTCCATTCTTTTGAATAAGCCTAAAGAAATGGGGAAAAACAATATTCCCAGAGAAAAAATTATTCTTTGGAATAAGGAGATGTTGGAAAAAATGAAAAAAGAAAATTATGCAAGAGGAATAATTTGGGCTCACATTAATATTGCCAATTAAAACTGGAATTTAGGAAATGCAGAAGAAAGTATAAAAAATCTCAATATAGCAGAAAGCATATGGCATAAAAATGAAAGTGAGATTGATTTTTTTACCATTGCCAAGCTCTATCAGGAATATTCTCAGGCTTATTATATCCTGAAACTGTACGATACAGGTCTGAAGTATAATTCTAAAGGAGGCTATTATGGAAATAAAATTGAGGATAAAGATAGAAAAGGGAAGTTTTTATCTTACGTTTATACTTTACGTGCCAATCTTCTTTATGAGAAAAAAGACCTGGATTCAGCGCTCTATTATCTAAAGCAATCATCTCTATTGTATGAAAGCTTAAGCACTACTTCTCAAATTGCTAATCATTATATTGAATATCAACCCAGCCAGCATGAGGCTAAAACCTATCTGGATCAGGGAGTGGATATAATAAGCAAAAATAAGCACGAACCTAATAGCTATCAGATATCTGTTTTTTATTACTATTATGCACAATATTTTTTTAAAGAAAAAAATTATGAAAAGGCAATACTATACTTAGATAAGGCTCTGGAATACAATAAAAAATTAACAACTATTGAGCACTCTAAAAATATATATAAGCTTTTAATAGAATGCTATAAAAACTCTGGTAATGTAGAAAAGGAAAAAGAATACCTGGAGCATTATATAAAACTAAAAGACAGCCTGGAAAACTCACAAACCAAAGGGGCAGAGCTATCTATAAAAACAATAGAAAAGGAAAAAACAGAAGAAAATAAAACACTCAAAAAAAAGATACTCATTTATATCAGTATTGTAGTTTCTTTAGGTTTGATATTACTGGCTTATTTATATTATCAGAATAATAAAAAAAAGAAACTGATATTGGAAAGCAAGGAAATAATTTCCAGAAAAGAAGATGAAACTAAAATATTGGAGAAAAGAATTTCAGGGGTGCATGAAGATTTAATTCAATTGGCTAAAAATAATGATATCAGTTTTTTGGAAAAATTTCATGAAGTTTATCCTAATGTTTCTCAAAAACTGCTGGCAATCAATCCGGATTTAACCAAAGATAATCTTGCATTCTGTGCTTTAATCTGGTTAGGATTCTCTTCTAAGGACATTGCTGAGTTTACTTTTATGCAGCACAGATCTGTGCAGATAAAGAAAGGCAGATTGAGAAAAAAACTCAACCTCGGATCAGATGTAGATCTCTATCAATTCCTTAAATCTCTGGTAGATAATTAATAAAGTTATGTTGTAATCCAATTATAGCTGCTTTTTGCCATTAAAGGGATCTGATATAAATTTGTCCCCAAAAGTATCATCAAATGCCCCTTATGTAAAGTTATAGACCTATCAATTATTGAATCATCACAGCATAGAAAGGCTCAGCCTGGCAATGTTAAAAATTTCGGTTGGTATCCGGGTTATCACCCTGAGCCTGTCGAAGGGCTATCCATAAGGAACCTTTGTTAATAATTAATCTCGGAATTAATTAAAGAGATACGTCAACAAAGTTTAAAATACTGTATTTATTGAATCTATAAAATAAAAAGATCTCTTGAAGTTTCCCTCAAAAGATCTATATAGTAACTACTAATCTTTTGTATTAATTCTCTTTAGCAAATACAGTTCCGCTTAGAGATCCTTTTCCCCAGTTAAAGTTATCCCCGGATGAAGCGTACATATTAAATCGGGTACCAGTTACAGTCCCTTCCACATAGCCATTCAGTGTGTATACTACATTCAGAGGTGATGATCCGTTGTTAACAACGGTTTCTGAAAAGCTCCCTGAAACGCTCATCATATGTGAACCGGAATCAGAATAGGGGACAGAATATTTTCGGGAACCCTCCGGTGCTTCCACTCCGTTTTTAAGAAAACGAATCCCGAAATACCCATTAACCACTGTATTACTGTTGTTTAAGGGAAAAGTACCCATAGGAACAGTATAGGTCATTAATATTTTGGCAGTAGAATTGGCAGGAACTACTACTGTAGCGCTTAAGCCAAGATTTACAGTATCTACAATGTTACCTACTCCTGCAGCCGCCTGATCTACCGGAGCTGTTGCTGCAAGAGCCACTACCTGTGATAAGACAAAATCACTTTTCTGAGGGGAAAGCTTTGTCCAGGTTGGGGCTCCGGCAGTTCCGGAATTATAATAAAGCCCCTCTCCATAAGGAGTTAATGCTGTATTGGAATTGTAAACCATCAGCCCTTTTGCGGGTGAAGGAACAGTAGCTCCATCGGTGGTGGATGTTAATGATACCCTAGGCAGTAAAAAACCTTTATTAGTAGAACTAACATCAAGTAAAGCTGAATTATCCGGAATAACTCCCATCCCAATATTTCCGGCAGGGGTAATGATCATTTTTGGGCTGTTATTAGCCATCAGGTTCAGATTATTTGAAGTAGTGGTCCCAAAATAACCCGATCCGGCTCCAATATACGTTTTCAGATTGATCGTACCATTGGTATGATTCAATCCAAAGTTGCCATCAGCTGTACTGATGGTAAGTTTAGTATCAGGGGTAGCGGTTCCGATTCCCAGACGGTCATTAGCAGCATCCACGGATAAGGTAGCACCGTCTACAGAAAAAGCATTGGTCTGTGTTCCTGTAAAGGTAAGGGTATTAGCACCCTGTGTTACCGTTCTGTTTCCTGTAAGAGTACCGTCTGCAGTATAGAGATTTACCGGGGTAGCTCCTGCAGATCCACCATCCGTAGATCTCCAGAATGAATTACTGAAAATAAATTCCAGCGCTTTGCCATTAGGAACGGTAGTTCCATCCAGCGTAGCACCAAATCCACCTGTGGTATTATTGTAGACAATAAGGCGCTGTCCGGGATTAGGAGCAGCAAATGCAGAAATGGCGACATTGGCTGTAGCAGCTCCGGTAAGTCTTACCAAACTCACATTAGCCGGAATAGTAACGGCATTCCCCGCTACAGCTAAAGCAGTTTCACGGTTGGTAATAGCCCCTTTCACATCCAGTGTGGTACCGGGAGCGGTAAGCCCCAGTCCCAGATTACCATTAGAAGTCATCACCAGATCATCTGCAGCCTGAACTGCTGTAGGCACTCCCGTTGTTGGATTATTTTTTAATCCGTCAATGTTAAATACTCCCTGAGGATTAGTCGTATTGATCCCCACTTGTGATTTTGCTACCAGGGAAAAGGTGGTAAGTAAACCAGCTAGTAATAAATTTCTTTTCATAATATATGGTAATTGAGTTTAAATTAGACTGAGACCTTTTTGTCAGGAACTCTATAATAGCTACAGAGCATCCATATGTTTTTATATTTAATAGAGCAATAGGCTAATAGTTTTAATCTGTTGTATTTGATCGTTGTATAATAAAATTTGGTGTAATTGTTATATGATCAACTTTAATCAACTTGTTGTTCTTTTTCTGATTCAAGTTTTATAAAACAAAACTACAGCTTATTGAAGATGTAGTATATTTTACACCTACAGCAAACATGCATCATGTATATATTGCGCATACATCTTACATACATCAAATTGGTGTTATTTAGTATTTTTTTACTTTTTTTTATCCTTTTTGGGTGAAGTAATTAATCTGTTATGCCTTTTTTATTTTCATGTTTGAATCTCAAAAAGCTGTGTTTTTATAATTAATATTCAGATTTTTTTTTAGATAGATAAAAAATCCTCTTCAAAATACTTATTGAAGAGGATTTTTTTCAGTAGGCTTATTTGTTTTATTCTTTACTGCTATGGAACAGGTGAAGCGGTTGCCGCTCCGCTAATATTGCCTCCAAGGTTGTAATTGGAAGTATCCAGTGTGGTCATTTGTTCATTGGAGATGATCAGCAATCTGATCCCCCATGTAAATGCACTTCCAGCTGTAGTATTTGCATTGGGAACGTCTGCACGAATTCTCCATGTCCCGTTTTGTTGGAAAGTATAGATATCCGGCGACTGAAAATCGTAAGTGCCATAGGCATTTTTAAAGCCGGAACTGATAGTAGCGTGATGATTAGTATCAAATCCCACCACAATAGCCGTATACCTATCTACTGGTATTTTAGTGTCAAAATTACCTACAAAATCTCCGTTAGGATTCGTAAGCATATAATACTTGAAATACATTTTTGAAACAGGCCCAATTTTTCCCCAGTCCGGTGCAGCGCTTGTTCCTCCGTTATAGTAAATTCCTTCTCCCTGAGGTGACATGGCGGTATTGTTGTTATACACCAGAAGTCCGGTAGCCGGGGAAGGGACAGTGCTGGCATCGGATGTGGATGACAGGGATACTCTGGGAAGTAAAAGTCCTTTATTGCTGGTATTAAGATCTAGCAAAGCCGAACTGTCCGGAGTATTGGTTCCTACGCCTACATTTCCTGTAGGGGTAATGGTCATTTTGGGACTGTTATTGGTCATCAGATTCAGGGTATTTGAAGTAGTGGTTCCCACATAGCCCGATCCTCCTCCGATATAAGTTTCCAGACTAACTGTACCATTGGTATGGGTGATACCAAAGCTATTATCAGCTGTACTAACGGTCAGTTTAGTATTGGGTGTTGTTGTGCCTATTCCTACATTTCCACTTGAAGTAACAGTCATTTTTTGGGTGTTATTGGTCATCAGCCTCAGATCATTGGCAGTAGTGGTTCCCACGGTAGCTGCCCCTCCTCCGATATACGTTTTTAAGTTAACTGTACCATTGGTATGATTTAATCCAAAGCTGCTATCAGGGGTACTGATGGTAAGTTTCGTATCAGGGGTTGTGGTACCAAGGCCTACAAGGCCGTTGGCAGCATCCACTGATAACGTATTTCCGTCTACAGAAAATGCATTGGTCTGTGTTCCTGTAAAGGCCAGGGTATTGGCTCCCTGTGTAACGGTACGGTTTCCTGTTAAAGTGCCGTCTGTGTTATAAATATTGGCAGATGCAGGTGCTGCCGGCAAAGCTTTCCATGTTGCCACTCCGCTGGCATCGGATGTTAGCACCTTATCTGTACCCTGGGTACCATCTACGATTTTCAAAGCTCCGCTTGTGGTGGATTCAATCTGAAGTTTATTGGTAGGGCTCGTTGTACCGATACCCACATTTCCTGAGGATTTGATCGTCAGCCTTGGTGCGTAGTCTGTCGCATTTCTGGTGGAGAACTGTAACCCGGCATAGCTGTTGGCAGCATCACGGTCAATTCCTGAAATGCTGGCCCCGGAAAGTCCTGTTTCAGATGTTGACGGAATAAACCCGAGCTCAGCAAACTGCCCGCCGGTGCTGTTTAAATTATAAAGCGTAATATTTCTTGCAATTCCTTGCAGACATGCAGCACCACAATTTTCAATTCCTGCAGAAATGGTACTTGTTATCGCTCCCGGACTGTTTTGGACAGACAGAGAAGAAGCAGGAGCTATGGTACCAATTCCCACTCTGCTATTTGCTGCATCTACGGAAAAGTTTTTCCCGTTCACAGAAAATGCATTGGTTTTTGTCCCTGTGAATGCTAAGGTATTGGCTCCCTGTGTTACGGTTCTGTTTCCGGTAAGGGTACCGTCTGTATTATAAATATTAACGGGGTTGGCCAGCTTTGTCCATACGGTACCATTATAATAATAATAGCCAACGGTATCAATATTTACAGCAGTACCCGAAGTAGTTCCCGTAGCAATGCTGTTGACATAGATCAGAGTGGATACCGGAACTCCGGCCATACTCTGGGCTTTTTGCCTGTCTACTCTGGGAATAAGCAGTCCTTCTACTGCTGAGCCTGTACCTGTGCTGTTTTTAGCGGTCACGTCAAGAGTTGCGGCAGGAGTAGGAGTATTAAGACCTACCTGTGACTTTGCCACCAGCGAAAAAGTGGTAAGCAAGCCTGCCAGAAATAAGTTTTTTTTCATTGTATAAATTAATTTCTTCTTTGTGTTTATTGCTCTGCATTAGAGCTGAGTATCTTATATTTTATATCGGGTGGTTATGGTAGTTATTAAAGGGTGGCAAAGATAACGCCTGATGAGGTTTGTAGTATATATAACACCTACAACATATATACAACTGTTGTATATTATGCCTGTATTATGTATTAATAAATTAAATGATATCCTGAAAAAACGTTGATAAATTAAACCACAGATCCATGGAGTAAAAGTGAAATGCAGTAAAGTTTTAAATTAAATGTTTCCATAAACACCATCAGCCAAAGAAACATTGTATTGAATTAAAATAGAAGCTGTCTGATTTTTCAGACAGCCTCTCCATGTTTTGTCCTGAGTATGTATTGAAGATTTAGAACTGATTTTCTTTTTTTAACCACTACATGATATCTTACTTCATCATTTGTTATATTGTTAGAACTTCTTTTGATATAATTTCAAAATATTTATTTTCTATATTTTTCATATATCTAAAAGGTACTTTACCGCTTTTTATTTTATTCTATAATGGTGTATAAATTATGTGAATGAAAGCAACACCTTGTCTATAGCTGCCTGCATTAGATGATTTTGTAGTACAACGAATGATATCTCCCGGTGCCAGCAATTTTACATAAGTACCATTAAAATACATAACATTTCCAGCTTGAATAATACCCGACTGAACCCACAAGGATGATGCCATGTGAATGTACATACCATAAGATGTGTTAGTCGTAAATTGAAGATTTACCCCCGAAGTAACCTGATATACTCCTGCTTTAGCAACAGTATAGGTGTTATTTGTCGCATCCCAGGTACCTGCTCCAGCTGCATTGATATTAACCGTTCCAAATACGACATTATTTGCAGTATTGTTACCCGCTAAATTCGTTGGAACATCTGTAGTTTGTTCGGCACTAAAAATATTGCTTGGTATTTTCAGGGAGCCTACAAAATCATTGGTAGAAATCTGTGACACAGCACCAGTTCCATCGGCAAGTAATATTCCTGAGTTATTAGTACTGGTGATAGGCGCAACTGAACGGAACCTCACATTTCCATTCACATCCAAAGTATGAGTGGGAGCTGTTGTTCCGATTCCTACATTGCCCCCTGAGGTAATAGTCATTTGTTGGGTGTTATTGGTCATCAGCCTCAGATCATTAGCTGTAGTGGTTCCCAGAGTAGCTGCCCCTCCTCCGATATAGGTCTTTAACTTAATTGTACCATTGGTATGATTCAGTCCATAGCTGCTATCAGGGGTACTGATGGTAAGTTTCGTATCAGGGGTTGTGGTACCAAGGCCTACAAGGTCATTGGCAGCATCCACAGATAAGGTGCTTCCGTCTACAGAAAATGCATTGGTCTGTGTTCCTGTAAAGGCAAGGGTATTGGCTCCCTGTGTAACGGTACGGTTTGCTGTTAAAGTGCCGTCTGTGTTATAAATATTGGCAGATGCAGGTGCTGCCGGCAAAGCTTTCCATGTTGCCACTCCGCTGGCATCGGATGTTAGCACCTTATCTGTACCCTGGGTACCATCTACGATTTTCAAAGCTCCGCTTGTAGTGGATTCAATCTGAAGTTTATTGGTAGGGCTCGTTGTACCGATACCCACATTTCCTGAGGATTTGATCGTCAGTCTTGGTGCGTAGTCTGTTGCATTTCTGGTGGAAAACTGTAACCCTGCATAGCTGTTGGCAGCATCACGGTCAATTCCTGTAATGCTGGCCCCGGAAAGTCCTGTTTCAGATGTTGACGGAATAAACCCGAGCTCAGCAAACTGCCCACCAGTGCTGTTTAAATTATAAAGGGTAATATTTCTTGCAATTCCTTGCAGACATGCAGCACCACAATTTTCAATTCCAGCAGAAATGGTACTGTTTGTAGCTCCCGGACTGTTTTGGACAGACAGAGAAGAAGCGGGAGCTATGGTACCGATTCCCACTCTGCTATTTGCTGCATCTACGGAAAAGTTTTTCCCGTTCACAGAAAATGCATTGGTTTTTGTCCCTGTGAATGCTAAGGTATTGGCTCCCTGTGTTACGGTTCTGTTTCCGGTAAGGGTCCCGTCTGCATTATAAATATTAACAGGAATGCTCAGCTTTGTCCATACGGTACCATTATAATAATAATAGCCAACGGTATCAATATTTACAGCATTACCTGTAGTGGTTCCTGTAGCAATATTGTTGACATAAATCAGGGTGGATACCGGAACTCCTGCCATACTCTGGGCTTTTTGCCTGTCTACTCTGGGAATAAGCAGTCCTTCTACTGCTGTACCTGTGCCGGTACTGTTTTTAGCATTCACATCAAGAGTTGCAGTGGGAGTTGCAGTATTAATACCCACCTGCGATTTTACCACCAGCGAAAAGGTGGTAAGCAAGCCTGCCAGTAATAAGTTTTTTTTCATAATATGTATTAATTAATATTTCCTTATATCAACAGTTATAATAATAGTAATGAACATATCTCAAAGTGATACCTATTATTTTACTATTGATTGGGCGGCAAAATTAATGCTTGTTGGAGCTTGGAAAGGATAATGTGCACTTATCATAGGTATAACATAGGTATATCATATATACAGCATTTGTTTGTTTTTGTTGAAAAAATAAGCGATATGCGGGAAAATCATTAATAAAATAAACCTCAGTTAAGTGAGTTAAAGAAAGGTGCATTCGTTTGTATTTGCCTTTATTGTTTTTATCAGCTCAGCATAAGGTCTGAAATGAAGATTCCTTTATAAATATCATTTCAAAGCATGATGGTGGATAAAATTGATTATGATGGCTATGGTTGCCCTTAAAGTTAATAAACAGGCAATTTAAGTTTTAATAATCTTACAACTGCCCTGTGACATGCGCTAATTCATTTCAGTTTTTTTGCTGTCAGATGGAAAATTAATCATTGTCATAGCTGTTGCGGAAGGCTTGTAATATGTTTAAAGCTCTTGTTTTGAAAAGCTTGTAAGTCATGATGTATATATGCTGTATGTTGTTTTTGTGCATTTTTGTGTGTTTTTTTTAACCTTGCGGGTATAAAGAAAAGCGAATGACTGATCTTTTCGATATTAAATAATGTTCAAAAAGGAGTAATTGTATTTGCAGAACAATAAATTATAACAGGTAGGGACTTGTTGCTCTTATTCTTCCTGTAATGCCTGTATTTTTCCAAATTGGAAATATTGACAGGATATCCTTATCACGATTATTTTATCAGGTTTTTATCAGTTTTTTATCTTAATTAACAATTTGTGACTATGTTTTTTTAAAACTATGAATAAAATACTTTTGGTTTTCTTTATACTATGGTGTTCGGAATTATTTTCACAACACTATACAGAAAGGAATATTGATACTTTACTGATAAAAACAAACAAAGCGCTTAGGACAAGAATATCTGATGATGATCTTATCCGTTGGAATAAAGGAGTCATAAAAGAAGCAATCCGGATCGGTTACCGTGAAGGAGAGGCAATGGGATATGCTAATATTGCCAACCGGTTTGTATTTGGGGGCGATGTAAAAAAAGGGTTCGAATACTTAAACAAAGCAGAAGATCTGGCTAGGAACAGTAAAAATAATTTTCTTTTAGGCAGGATAAATCAGGAGTATGCCCAGCTTTACAGTAAGATGGATGTGAGCAAGCTGGCTTTGGAATACAGTTCCAAAGCTATGAATTACGGGCTGAAGCTGCGAAAAGATCATCGTGATTGCCGCTTATTTCTACGCTATGTCTATTCAAACAGATCTGATTACTTCTACAAGGTAAACCAACCTGATTCTGCCATAATATATCTTCGTAAAGCTGTAAAAATTGAAGCGTACCCTCTTGATGTAGCTAATATAGCACAATACTACACGTTATCTGAAGTGAGGCCGGATTCCGCTCAATATTACTTTCAAAAGGCTTTTGTACTTTTAGAAACAAGGAAATTCAAGCATAACAAATTTCATAGAGCTGTTGTTTTACAGAATTATGGGATATTTCTGAAGAGTCAGGGGAAAATAAGCCAGGCCATTGATACAATCCAGAGATCGACCGAATTTGCCAGGCAGGTCAACAGACCAAAGCTTATTCTCAACAATTATAAGGAATTGTCTGTACTTTATAAAAAAGTAGGCGATGCTGAAAAAGAAAATGAATATCTGAACAAAACAATCTCATTGCAGGATGGCCTGAATACCAACCGGAATCAGGCTGTAGATCTTTCTATCAACAGATTGAATAAAGACAGAGAAAACGAAAAGGTTCAACTTAAAAATCAAAATAATACTACTTTGTGGTATGGCGGTATCCTGATACTGTTGATTACTTTACTTACCATTTACTTTTATCTGCGCATAAGAAAAAAGAAAAAGATGCTTGCGGAAAGCGAAAAAATAATTTTTGAAATTGGAAATGAAACAAAAGACTTAAAAAGAAAACTCAATGAAAATTATGAAATTATCGTTCTGCTTGCCAAAGAAAAAAAGATTGATTTTTTTCCTAAATTTCAGGAAACCTATCCGGAGTTATGCGAAGAGCTGTTAAAAATAAATTCCAATCTATCCAGGTCGGATTTAGCTTTTTGTGCATTGATATGGCTTGGCTTTTCGTCAAAAGAGATTGCTCAGTCTATCTCAATGGAGCACAGATCTGTCCAGACAAAAAAGTACAGGATACGGAAAAAACTGAATCTGGAAAGCGAAACTGATCTGTACCGTTTCTTCAGATCTATTTCTGAGCCTTAGAAATGTTGAAAAGAATATCTATAAGCTGGTAATTAGGAATCTGTAATAAAGAACCGGAACAAAATCTTTCAGTTCCGGTTTTTTTGTTTTTTGCCTAATAACTATAAAATATCAGGATTAAGATCTGAATTTTTATAATCCTGAGGGTTGTGCTGCTGCGGCTCCTATATTGCTTCCTCCTAAGTCCTGATTTACATTTGTTAGAATTTTAATTAGACTATTATTGACTACAAGACAGTTAATAACCCAAGTGCCATTAGTAGACGAAGCGGTGTTTGGATAGTCGGCATTAAGATGCCAGGTAGAATTTTGTTCAAAAGCAATTACATTAAACGGGGCGAAGTAGGGTTGGGAGGTCTCGGGGCTTACAACTTTTAAAAGTTGGCTAAAGTAAATACCCACCACTATCACTGTATATTCTGCTATATTTATTTTGGTATCATAGTCACTAATATAATCACCATTAACGTTGGAAAGTGTGTAATTGATCATATTTATGGGTGACCGATTTCCGGTAGTTGACATTGCTATTTTTACTTCTCCTGTTGTATTATCTCTTACCAAAGTCGAGACATTGTTAGAGCTACTAGAGCCAGTAGTTGTTCCTATTCTCATATTTCCATTAATATCGAGTTTTGTCGCAGGGGCATTGGTTCCTATTCCCACATTTCCGGTACCGGTTACAGTAACTCTTTGCGTGTTATTGGTAATAATATTTACAGGATCTGCTGTGGTGGCACCTAGATCCATACCGGTATTGGTTCCTGTTGTGGTAATCTGGGCCATTGCATTATTATCTACATACATGTTTAGAGCAGCACCACCACCAGTTGCAACAAATGATCCTCTTGAAGAGCCGGTTGCTTTTACAGTCCCTTCAGTACCCGTTGTTCCAACGTACACGTTATTGGAACCATTGGTGAAAGAAAGAGAATTTCCGGCAGTAGTTACAACTCTGTTTCCTGCAAGAGTTCCGTTTGCGGTATAAATGTTAGTGGGGCCAGCTACTAGCATCCCCCCATCCGTAGGTCTCCAGAATGAATTAGTAAAAACAAATTCCATTGCTGTATTATTAGGAATAGTAACAACATCCAGTGTAGCTCCAAATCCGCCTGTGGTACCGTTGTATACAATAAGACGCTGTCCGGGATTGGGAGCAGCAGGTGCTGTAATGGCTACGTTGGCTGTAGCAGCTCCGGTAAGTCTTACCAAACTCACATTAGCAGGAATGGTAACTGCGTTACCCGTAACAGCTAAAGCGGTTTCACGGTTGGTAATGGCCCCGTTCACGTCCAGTGTTGTGCCGGGTGTACTTGTTCCTACCCCAACGTTTCCGGAAGGAGTAATTTTCATCTTTACAGTATTATTGGTCATCAGATCAAGTGCATTTGAAGTAGTGGTCCCCAAATAGCCTTCTCCTCCTCCGATGTATGTTTTCAGATTAACTGTACCATTGGTATGATTTAACCCAAAACTATTATCAGGGGTGCTGATCGTCAGCTTGGTATCCGGGGCTGTGGTACCGATCCCTAAACGGTTATTTGCGGCATCCACGGATAAGGTATTCCCATCTACAGAAAATGCATTGGTTTGTGTCCCTGTGAATGCCAACGTATTAGCTCCCTGTGTTACCGTTCTGTTACCTGCAAGAGTACCGTCTGCAGTATAGAGATTTACCGATCCCGTAGATCTCCAGAATGAATTACTGAAAATAAATTCCAGCGCTTTGCCATTAGGAACGGTAGTTCCATCCAGCGTAGCATCAAATCCACCTGTGGTATTATTGTAGACAATAAGACGCTGTCCGGGATTAGGAGCAGCAAATGCAGAAATGGCGACGTTGGCTGTAGCAGCTCCGGTAAGTCTTACCAAACTCACATTAGCCGGAATAGTAACAGCATTTCCTGCTACAGCTAAAACAGTTTCACGGTTGGTAATAGCCCCTTTCACATCCAGTGTGGTACCGGGAGCGGTAAGCCCCAGTCCCAGATTACCATTAGAAGTCATCACCAGATCATCTGCAGCCTGAACTGCTGTAGGCACTCCCGTTGTCGGATTATTTTTTAATCCGTCAATGTTAAATACTCCCTGAGGATTAGATGTATGGATCCCCACTTGTGATTTTGCTACCAGGGAAAAGGTGGTAAGCAAGCCTGCGAGTAATAGATTTTTTGTCATAACATGTTAATTTAATAATTTTTTTTTCTTTGTATCAATAGAACCGGACTACGTGTGTAAATGTAATATATATTGGAGTAGTGTAGTAAAGTTGCATATGCAACATAAATACATCATTTGTGTACATGGCTGTATAATGCATGCATTTTTTATTAGTAAAATGCATGATTTTAATGAAAAATACGAATATATTAAACCACATTAAAGTGATTTAAATAATGAAATATTTTGTGTTCTCTGGTTATTGATTGTAGATGTATTGGTGGACGTGCAATAGCGTATGCGGCCTGCTGACTTCTGTTCAATACCGAAATTCTGCTCCGGCAGAAATAGTTAATTTTCATGCATTTCAATAGGATATTTTAACAACAAGAAACTATTAACCAAAAACCGATGTCGGGCAGGCTTATGGTGAATGTATATGAATAGTTTTTTTAGTATGAATATAAAATGGCGTATATATGTTGTAGGGTGTTGTTGCGCAGCTCTCCGTTTTTTTTCTCAATATTGTTAAGGAGTAACCTCCATATCAACAATATTTTGTAAAAGTTAATTGCGGTATTTCGACTTTGCTATAGTAAACTTATATCATCAGGAGTTGTCAAGGCCTATTGATCATATGAACTGATCTGTATTTTATTAGCAAATAGGATTAAATACCGTTCCACTAATAAACATCAGATTCATGACAAGTTATAATACAAGTTCTACAGATTATCCGAAAAAGTTTCAACAGGAGCTGCACCATCCTATGTTGCGGAAATTAGGTCTTATCGGAGGTCTTTCCTGGCACTCAACCCTGGAATATTATACGTACTTGAACCAAAGCATCAATGAACATTTTGGTAATAACACAAATCCCCCACTTGTATTATTAAATCTTGACCAGTATAATATGCATCAATTACAAAAAGCGGATCGTTGGGATACCATTGCAACAATGCTGATTGAAGCCTGTGACCAATTATATAAAGCCGGCGCATCTGCAGTAATGTTTTGTGCCAATACGCCCCATAAAGTGTATCATGATGTACAGCCGCATAGCATGATTCCCATACTCCACATTGGAGATGCTATAGGCAATGCAGTCCGGAAGAAAGGGCTCTGTAAGGTTGGGCTTATTGGGACAATATTTACCATGGAGGAGCCATTTATTGAGAAAATCCTAAAAGATAAATATGATATCGATATGATGGTACCTGATCAAAAGGAAGACAGAGAAAAGCTTCACACCATTATACAAAAAGAACTGTCTCTTGGTATTTTAAAACCTGAAACAAAAAAATACATATTGGATCAGGTTGCAATTCTGGAATCAAACGGTGCTGAAGGCATTATATTGGGATGTACAGAATTTCCCCTTATTATAGGGCAAAATGATCTGAAGATACCGGTATTCAATACCACATTACTGCATGCTCAAATGGGAGTAGATTTTATCCTGGGATCTGATTTTTAACTAATTTATAGAGTTTAATTGTTTAATTTAATTTTAAATACAAATGGAAAAAAAGACCTCATTATCCACCATGATACTGTGTATTTTGTTGATTATGATAAGTTTGTCCGCAAACCTGGCAGCACAACAGGTAAGTCCGGCTATTGATTTTTCAGCATATAAAACACTCAAGGTGAAACCCAGTGAAGCTGACCCTTCGGTAAAGAATTGGGACAGTGCGCATAGTGTAATTTATGACAAGGCCATTAAAAACAATAAAGTGTTGTTATGGCTTACAGGAACCGGAGGATCAACTGATCATGTTCCTCAGAGCTTTTTTAAAACAGCATTGGACCAGGGATATAGAATTATAGCACTCTCTTTTATGAGTATGCCTGGGGTTTCGCAGGTTTGTAAAGGAGATTATTTGAGTAAAAATGTTGACTGTGCTGCGGAATTCCGCAGAAAACGTATCTATGGCGATCATACTTTTCTGCCTATTCCCGATCAGTATCAGGATGCCATTATACCTCGTCTGACAAAACTTTTACAGTATTTGTCGAAAAATGATAAAGAAGGGGCATGGTCTCAATATCTGAATCAGAGCACAGGCAAGCCCATTTGGAGCAAAATTGCCATTGTGGGGCAATCCCAGGGCGGAGGTATGGCTGAATTTATTGCGCAGCACGAGTCTGTAGCAAGAATTATCAGCTTTTCTGGAGGTTGGGATTACAGTGATTCCAAAACGAAAAAAATTGCAGGCTGGTACTCTCAAAAACTGGTAACATCACCCCAAAATGTTTTTGCAACCTACCATGTGAAAGAAGCTGCTGCAACAGAGCTGGCAGAAATCTGTAAAGAACTTCATATTCCTGCAGAGAATGTTTTTGCTTTAGATCAGCCTATGATCCAGCGAACAAATAAGCGTACACCTTCTAATCCATATCACGTGGAAGGAATTAAAAATCCTGTCTATCAACCTATCTGGATAAAAATGCTTGGTTCGGGCCTGTAATTTTTAAAGGTTGTCTCTGATGACTTTACAGTTTGTAATACAAATCTGATCATCAGAACTGTCTGAATTATGATAATGGTAATGAAACTCTTCCGGCTGGAAGAGTTTTTTGTTTCAGGGATAACGTATTAAGTGTTTCATTTTTTGGACGATATCAGGATAAAATTAGGTGATTGTGTATGAAGAAATATTTATCCTCATCGTTCTTTAATTTCGAAGTAAATATTTAATTATTAGTATTTTATGAAAATTCATGAATACAATATGAGAAGTGGTTTTAATTTGTATATTTGATTTTTATTTAGAATAAATAAAAATACAGTTTTGAAAAATTACTAAATGAATACAATTTTATCTATCTAATCCACAATTTCCACTAAAAACTATGGAACAACAAAACAAAAGAATCCTTACTCTGGATCTGATAAAAGGTATAAGTGTCATCGGGATGATCATTATACATACCTTATTGGTGTATGCCAATGTAAAATCACAATATGAAACAGCTATCGGCAGTTTTATTGTTTTTCTCGGAAGAGGAACGTCTATCTTTCTGATCTGTATGGGAATCACCTTCATGACTTCCAGCCATCAAAGTCTTAAAAGTGCTTTAAAACGGGGTGTTTTACTCGTATTTGCGGGCCTGTTTATGAACTTTATGAAGTTTATGATTCCTGTGATTTTTAATTTTGCTCCCGATAATTTTATTCAAAAATACGGATGGCATGCACCTATAGAGCAGCAGTATGTGTATCTGGTACAGCTGGGAGATATTTTACAGCTTGCGGGAATGTCTTTATTGTTTGTCGGATTGATCAGAGCGTATGTGAAGAATAAATATATCATGCTGGCTATTGGTTTATTCGTTGCATTAATATCAAGAGAGGTAAGCGGAATTAATCTGGATTACCCTGTCATCAACTATATCCTGGACTTACTTTTCAATACTGATTATCCGGCATATGTTTATTTCCCGGTTTTCCCATGGATGGCTTTTATTATCATCGGAATGTTTTTCGGGAAATGGTTTCAGGAACTGAACTATAATATCAAACAGATATTCAGAAATATGCTCTATGTCGGGCTTTTGTTTATTGCCATAGGAGCTCCGTTGGTCTTTCTATATGGAGATTATCATTACAATGGTTTTTATCATATGGGCCCAGGAGGCGTTATTTATTTTGCAGGCTGGACTTTGCTGTTTTTATGGCTGATTAATACAGTTACAGCCAACGTTAAAGACAATGGCTTTATGCGTGTTCTGAAATACTGCAGCAAAAATTTAACCTCAATGTACATGATCCAATGGATTCTGATTTCATGGGGGAAAGGGATTTTCGGATACAGACAACATGAAATTGGTTATGTATGCGTGCTTATCCTGTTATATATTATTCTCACTTTTTCAGTACAGACTTTGGTAGATATGGTGAGAAAGAAAAAAACATTAATTAATTTCAAACCGATATCACCGGGGAAAACAGCTTTGAAATAAGTTCAATCCTGTTTTTTAATTACGGTAGAGGCTGTCTCAAAAGTCAGATTACCTGACTTTGTCATTCTGACGCAGGAAGAATCTTATTGATGATCAAACAAATGGGATTCTTCATTACATTGTATTTCATTCAGATTGACACTTTTGAGACAGCCTCTTTGGTTTGTCATCCATTTAAAGAATTTCTACTTCCTCCGGTACCACAAAAAGAATGGTACAGCCAAGCTCTGATTTCACAGAATGTTTAAAATTGGGCGGAGTATACAGATAATCTCCTTTTTCAAGCTGAGCTCCTGCAATAGTCGCATTACCTTCTATGATAAACAATTCTTCACCGGCAGGATGATTGTGATAAGGATAGCTGGCTCCCGGTTCAAATTTTAAAAGAATACTGGTGGAACGGTTTTTTTCAGGATCAAATTTCAAAGATTTTACAGAAATACCTTCATAATGAATCCCTTTTTCAATTAAAGGCTGCCATTCTTTCTGTTCTGTTTTTACGATGTAATCGTGGATGTTGGTGTTCATAATATATAAATTTTAATTGTTATCGATGTAAAAATGGTCTAAACTCCATGAGTAACGTGGAAATGTACTTAGAAGAAATGCGCCGGCACTGAATACAAAAACTGAATAATCCAAAGGTTCTTTAATTCCGTAAGAAATACTCATTGCAACGGCAAATAATAAAGTAAGAACAGAAGCAGAAAAGGATGTCTTTTTTATCTGATATCCCAGCAGAAGCAAAATGCTTATTGAAAGTTCAGCTGCTGTTGAAACTATTGCAATGGCAGACGCCCATGAATGGGGTAAAAATGAATTGGTCTCAGCAGTGTAATCGACAAATTTTTTCCAGCCGGAAGATTGTGCTCCCCAAAGGTTCAGCCTGCTTGCCACGGCAGATAAAAATCCAAAAGCCAAAGTAATTCTTAGTAAGAATATCGCAGCATCCTGTTGAGTTTTCATACGCATAATTTTTAGGTCTTAATTATTGTACAAAGTTCAACGAAAGCGGTTGCCAAAAGAATAGACAATTCCGGAAAAAGAATGTAATATTTAGCAGGGAAGATGGAAGAGGGAGAACTGGAAGTGATGATGTATAGAACAATTCCGGACGAGCCTCCAATGGTGTAGATATTTGCTATATAGACATTTAGTTGCAAATTTTAAGCATATGTTTCATCAGAATCGATAGAATATCGGTTCACTTCTTTGCTCACTTAAGATAAAACGGAATTGGAAATAAACCTTTGTGTATTATAAAATCCAGCATTACAAATTTCTCCAACTTTTAAACCGATTCGGGATGTAATTCAGACGCAAAGTTTTAAGAAGTTGATTTTATATTTTTAAGGAGGCAAAGGAGGAATCAATTTCATTGATTCTTTCTAAGCAACAGCATAGCCATATTGCTTCATCAACGGATTAGTACATTTTTTTGCCTGGCCCTAACTTTGTGCTGATCTCAATTCTGACTTCTTTTAAATTTCCTTTACTGCTTTCTGATAGTCTTTGGGAGAACGCGAAGTATGTTTTTTGAAGAAGTTTGAAAAATAGAAAGGATCATTAAAGCCAAGCTGGTAGGCAATTTCTTTTATGGTAAGTTTTTCGTAGAGTAGAAGTCTTTTGGCTTCGGAAATGGTCAGACTGTAGATTACATTCTGTGCGGTTTTGTTGGTATGAAGCTTTGAAACTTCATTCAGTTTGGCTTCAGTAGCTCCGAGAATATCTGCAAAATGGGAGACCTGATAATTGTTTTTAAAATTTGACCTTACACTTTCAAGAAACTTTAAAAATAAAGCATCCGGTTTCCAGATTTCATCGCCATTGGCAATTTTACTGCGGTTGATTTCCACCAATAGTAATTCTACCAGAGAATGTGTAGAGATCAGATACTGATATGGCTGTTCCTGAATTTCTTCTTCAATCGTGTTCAGAGTTTCAGTAAAAAATGCAGGATTTTGTATGGTGATCATTTCATTCATCCCAAAATGACAAAAGAGACCGTTGTGAAAAATAAGTTCAATATCGCTGTCACTTTTACAGAAAAAATCCAGGGTAAATTCTAAGGCAGTAAGCTGTCCTTCCACTGATTTTAACTGATGAAACTGTCCTGAAGTAATGGTTACGACGTGACTGGGTTTCAGGGTGAAAATATTTTCGTCAATCAAAATTTTGGCACTTCCCTGATGACACCAGAATAGCGTGTATCTGATGACTCTTCGTGGTTCAGGATGTCCTGGCTGATGAGAATATTTTTTTATTTCTATCATTTTAAACTTGTTAAAGATTAATGTAACTGAATTGAATAAGATTTAAACCTGTTTTGCCCTACCAAGAAATTCAGTTTTGCTTTTGATCAATTTTTTCCAAATCTTTCTTTACTAATCTGACATCTTCTTCCGTAAGCTTACCATAGCCCATTTCTTTAATTTGTCTGAGCTGGGTTTTTCCTACTTCATCCCGTTTATTATTTTTTAATAACTGATCCCGCAACGAAATATATTGTGGAGCTGCAGATACTTCATCTTTTAAAAATTCAGCAATATTTTTACTGTCTGTGGTACAGCCTAAAACATATTCCATTTTTAAAGGTTTTTTGGAGTAAAGTGTATAGACGTCTAAAAATCTCTTATCATTTCTTTTAAACAATTCTTTCCCGGAATATAATTTTAATGCATTGCTACCATTCATCGCAAAATAATACAGTTCGTCATTAGTTGCTATTTTGGAAACTTTTTTAAATTGATTATAAATTTTACTTTGTTCTCCTCCGGCTCCGATATGAGATGACTCAGCATAAGAAATATTCTCTAAAGGTTTTGCTGTTTTTTTAACGGCATCAGAAACCTGAGCATTGAACTTGAACATGCTAAAAGTGAACAGAAAACAACAAAAAATATTATAGCTCATTATTTGTATTAATATTTAAAGTTAAATAAAATAAGTAACGATTAAATACCTAAATTCGTGTAGATTTAAAATAAAAATTCAGAATGAAATACACTAAAATTATTATCGTTGTAACCTTGTTACTGTTTCAGTTGGGAGCAGCGCAGGAAAAAGCAGATGTCGTATTGAATAAGGCTTTCACAGAAGCTAAAGCAGGAAAGAAAAATGTTTTACTGGTGTTCCATGCTTCATGGTGCAAATGGTGCAAAATGATGGAGAAAAATATGGATCTTCCTGAAACCAAACCTATTTTTGATAAAAGATTTGTCACTGCATATGTAGACGTTCAGGAGAGAGGTGACAAGAAAAGCCTTGAAAATCCGGGCGGACAAGAGCTGATGAATAAATATAAAGGTGAAAATGCAGGACTTCCTTTCTGGGTGATTCTAAATCCAAAGGGAGAAGTATTGGCAGATTCTTTTGATGCTAAAGGAGAAAATCTGGGATCACCTGCCACACCGGAAGAAGTAAATAGTTTTATTGCCAAACTGGGGAAAGCCTCAAAACTGAGTAATGAAGAGTCGCAGACCATCGAGAAAGTATTTGTGAAGAAATAAAAACTTTTCATTTATGATAAAACAAATCCCCGGAAATATGAAGTTCCGGGGATTTATTTTTTGAATAATCACAGATAACAATCATTCTTTGTAAGAATATTCAATGTTGGTCCATAAAACCTGATCACCTCCTTTTATCATTTCAGAAGGAGTGGTAAATATATTTCCAAAAATATTTTCGTATTGGGTTGTTCCAAAATGGGCACTTTTTGTAATCAGTAGTGCATCCTGATCATCCCGGGGAACTTTTTTTACGTATCTGTACGTTCTTTTTAAAGTGAATGAAGAAGTATTTTTATGAAAATCGCCAATGTAAGTTGGCTTATTATTGTTATTCTCTTTGATCAGTACAGAGTCATTAACGATGGTAAAACTATAGGTGAAATCTGTAGTTGAGGTTTCTGAGAATAATTTTATTGTCTTGTTTTTAAGATCAAGGGTTATTTTTTTCCAGGCAGGTTCCTGGTATAAGCTCCAGTAACCGGTAAGGTAAGATTCATCCGGTGTAGATTTTTCTCCGTTTGATCCTTTGTACAAAACTGTATTTTTTACAGTATAGCTTTTAAATTGAAACGAGTAAACCTCTTTATCAACAGGTCTTGGATCATCAATTGTATTATCGTTGTTTTCACACGAGATCAATGATAATGCCATCATCAGGGCATAAAAAGAGTATTTCATGGGTATATTTTTATAAAAAAGAAGTTTCACAGATATGGGTGAAACGAAATAAAAAGTGATTTTATAGTTAATAAGGTGAAAGGTAAATATAGGATTACCTTTCACCTTTTGGGTTTAATTTATTTTCCAAAATACATCTGATCCTGCTTCTGCTGCTCATTATAAATGATCTGGAAGCTTACAGGCATATATTGGTAAAGAAGTTTCCAATGTTGGATTTTTGCATGTTTTTTAAAACTTTCGAAAGATCTTACAAAAAGGTTTTCAATCATGGTTCTTACATAAGAATTTCCGTTTCTGTAGATCCAGTCCATCAGCTTGATATGATGGGCAATGATATTGATCTTAGATTCCTGCAACAGGTTCTTCAGATAATTCACGGTAGCCTGCATGACCCCAGCGAAATTGTCCTGTACAGACAATTGTGTGATCTCATTGCGAAGTGGCGGATAGAAAAATTTTAAGTATTCAACAGCTATTTTTTGATTAATAGTTTGCATTTGTACTTTCATCATAATTAAGAATTTTTCAAACACTTTTTATTGCAGCGAAATGTATACCAAAATTTAAAGACAGGCTGCAAAAATAAAAACTCCTACGATCACAGCGATGTGAGTGAGTAATATCTCTGTATTGTGCCTGTTTGTGGTGGTTTTCCAGGTTCTCCAATCTGAAATTTTTCTGATTTTATTTTTCATAATCTATTGATTGTGAGTTATTTTGATTTTTGTTTAATTTAAACACTTTGTAATGAAACGGATGAAAAATGTAATAAAACCTTTATATGCCGTGACTGTAAATTTGTCTTGAATACACCTTCTGAAGGTTGTCAGAAATATGACTAAAAATCACTTTTCTGTATTCCTCACTGCAGAAAGCGGTACAATTGTCCAGAGAATAGATAAAAGTGGTTTCAATAGCATTTTTTAATATTGTATCTCCGTCTGAGTATATTTTGTCCATTTTCTGTAAACTTCTGAACAGCAGATTTCTGTCATTCTGGCGGATCATATTTTTTATACGTTCTGTAAAAGTCCGGATAATGCTGTATGAGTTTTGAATTTTAATTTCTTTTACTTCTTTTTCAAAATCAGGAACCACATCAGTGATTTCCTTTACGGCTTGCAAATAGTTCATCGTATTATATATTAATGGTGATTATGTTCCAGCACTTTGATGATAGCACCAAAGATGAAAATGGTTAAGAAAGCCAGAAAGAGCATATGATAAGGCTTCAGCCATTTCGGAGTTGCCGGGCCTTTGCTTTTTAATCTTCTGAGCTTGTCGATTCTGTTTAAAGTCTTTAAGTCCATTTCTATGTTTTCAGATCATGATGCCAATGGTATTCCGTTGAAAATAGAATCTGATTAAAGTGTTGATATTTAATATATTACGGTTTTGTAATTGCATTTTTTAAACAAAAAAGTATGTCAAAATGATAAGGTTTTTATCAAATTGAAAATAAAAGACAAAAAACGATGTTACCTGTCATCACCAATGAACGACTGATAATTCCCCTCCCTCAAAGGTCAAATAATTTGGTTTTTGTCATTGACTACGTTGAATCTTCGATTTCTGACGAAGGAAGAATCTTATTGTAAATTAATTCTATGAGATGCTTCACTACATTTCATTTCATTCAGAATGACAGAGGGTGGTCACAATAATGTAGTATAAAATGACATTTTTTAAGTTTCGCAATAAGGATAAGAATGAATATCTTTGCAGTCCAAATATTCAGAAAAATGTTTTCAAAAATAATAGTACACAGAGTTGGAAATAAGATCAACGGAGATTCGCTGACACTTTCCCAGGAGGAATTGAAGCTGGAAGAAGGAATGGCAGAAATGCTTGAAGACTACTTTTTAGGTTCTTTTAAATCGGAAGAAACCTTCCATTTTTACAGTGATACTTACCTGGTCAATAATCCGGTTTACAGTGCGGTATCTGAAATTTTTGATGATAAAGCAAAATTTATCTGGGAATCTGAGAACATTGCGAAACACCTTTTTGAAGCAGCAGAAAATCCAAGAGTTCAGAGTGGTGAACTTTTCATCGTACTTTTTGAGGATGAGAGCGACCGTCCTGATAAAGTGGATAAAATCGGGATCTTTAAAACAGAGAAGAGAGAATCTTTCCTGAAAATTAATCCTGGAGAAGAAACATTTGATATTGAAAAAGATCAGGGAATCGGGTTATCTAAAATTGATAAAGCCGCTTTAATCTACAACAACAATAAAGAAACAGGATATGTACTTTCCGTAGTAGACAACAACAAAAACGGGGATATGTATTACTGGTTCGAAGATTTCCTGAAAGTGAAACAGCGTGATGATGAATATTTCCACACGCAGGAAGCTCTGATGGTGTATAAGGATTATATTACCAAACAGCTTCCTCAGGAGTTTGAAGTTTCCAAAGCAGATCAGGCCGATTTCCTGAATAAGTCTATCAATTTCTTCAAAGAAAAAGAAGAATTTAAGCTGGATGAATTTGCCAGTGAAGTATTGGGCGACGAGCATGTGATTGAAAGTTTTGTAAACTTTAAAACAGACTACGAACAGGACATGCAGGTGAATATTGCTGAAGAATTCCCGATCAGTGAAGCAGCGGTAAAAAAGACCCAAAGACATTTTAAAAGTATTATTAAGCTAGATAAAAACTTCCACATTTATATCCACGGAGACCGACAGAAAATTGAAATGGGTGAAGATGATAAAGGAAAATATTATAGATTGTATTTCGAAAAAGAAGTATAAAAAGAAATTTACGTTCCATAATAATGTCATAACTTTATTCCTGATTACAAAATAACAGTTATGAAATTTATGATCATTTTCTGGGGCGCTTTTCTCTTTTTTTTCTGCGTTCCTTTTCCGATTTTCATTTATATGATGACGGAAGAACTGGCAACAGAACCGAGAAATTCATTAGCTGTGAGCTATGGATATCTCGGTTTTTCTTTGTTGATATGGGGATATGTGATGATCTTCTTTATCAATAAGCTTTTCGTTAAAACGTTTAAAGAGAAGAATACCATTCAGTCTATTGTAAGAAACGGAGTTCCAAGGGAAGCTAAAATCATTGATTATAAACTCCTCAAATATATTCCGGAAACCCATATGAATGTTATTCAGATCGTTCTTTCATTTCCCAATCTGAGCAATACCCTGATAGAGCATGAAATGATGTTTCATGACTCCAAACCACAGGAAAAAAGATTTGATGTCGGAAACAAGGTGAAAGTATTGCTGAACCCCAAAGTATCCCAGGAACCTTACTTTATTTTAAGTGATCAGAAAGTAGGTTTTAACACATCCGGAATGATTTTAAGAAGTGTGTTTCTTATATTACTGATAGCTTATGTAATTGGTTTATACTCTTATTTCTATTGGAGAGAGTCCTTTGATTTTGGGTGGAGATTTATGACCTTCATGCACCCGATTATTTTCAGTGGAGTGATGACGATTATTTATGTATTGGTTTTTCAGCTCATTTTCAGTAAGTATTTTAAAAATAAAAAAGAAGAACGTATTCTTTTTTCGGGAAGAAATGCAGAAGCCCATATTATCAGTGTAAGCCAGACAGGTCTTACCGTGAATGACCAGCCGCAAATCATGTTTCAGGTAAGTTTTAAAGATTTCAGAGGAACTGAACACATTGCGGTTTACAAGAAAATTGTCAGCCTTTTGAAGCTCTCTTCCCTTCCTAAACAGGGAACGATTGAGATCATGTATGATGAAAACGATCCGAAGAAGATCATGATTCCCAAAGGAGTCTAGGAAGGAAAAATATTAATTCACCTTTTGCTCTTTTGCCTTATTCGCTATCTTTGTCCACTTACCAGATCATATGAAAACAACACTTGTCGATTTAACAAAACCCATTCAGTACAATGCAGGAGACCCTTGGTTCATGCGGGTGAAAATTAAACATAAAGCACATAGAAAATCACATTGGCTGATTCGTCTGGCGCTAAGACTTCCATCAAGGCTTTTTCCTAAAAACTGGATAGGCTGGGCAGATGATACCATCAAAAATATGGGACTTCATGCGACAACTCACATTGATGCTCCCTGGCATTATGGACCTGTAGTGGAAGGGAAGCCCGCTAAAACGATAGACCAGATTCCGTTGGAATGGTGCTATGGAGACGGAATTGTGATCAATTGTACCCATAAAGAAGATTTTGTTGCCATCACCATAGAGGATTTGAAAAAAGATCTCGATAAAAACAGAATTACGATTCAGGAGGGAAATATTGTACTCATTAGAACGGATCGCGATAAAATGATGGGAACTCCGGATTTCGTAGAAAAAGGAACGGGAATGAGTAAAGAAGCTACAGAGTGGCTGATTGACCAGGGCGTAAAAGTAATGGGAATCGACCAGTGGGGCTGGGATCTTCCCCTGAAGTATATGGCTCAGAAAGCCAAAGAACTCAATGATCCTGAATTCTTCTGGGAAGGCCATCGTGTAGGTATCGAAAAAGAATATTTACACATCGAACAGCTTACGAATCTAAGTGCATTGCCTCCCTCCGGATTTAAAATCTGTGTTTTTCCATTGAAAATTGTTGGTGGTTCTGCAGCTCCGGCGAGAGTGGTTGCAATAATGGATGCATAGGAATGTGAATTTTTCACCTCTGAAAAATAAAAAAGGCGAATTTGGAAATATTCAAATTCGCCTTTTTGTTTATTGTCTCTCAGATTAATTTTTCTTCCTGAAAAACAAAGCTCTGTTATACTCAAAATTCATTCTGGCAATATTCAGAACGGAAATACCTTGTGGACATTCCACTTCACAGGCCTCCGTATTGGAGCAGTGCCCGAATAATTCCGTATCCATTTGAGCCACCATATCCAGCACTCTTTTGCTTCGTTCTTCTTTCCCCTGAGGAAGGAGTGCCATATGGGTGATCTTTGCAGAGGTAAATAAAGCTGCACTTCCGTTTTTACAGGTAGCAACACAAGCTCCACATCCGATACACGCAGCAGAATCAAAAGCTTCCTCAGCCGTCTGATGGGTCACCGGAATGGCTGTGGCATCAGGAGCCTGGCCTGTATTCACCGATACAAAACCTCCTGAAGATATAATTCTGTCAAAGGCTGACCGGTCTACTTTTAAATCTTTTTTGACCGGAAAAGCCTCAGCACGGAAGGGTTCTATCAGAATCGTTTCCCCATCTTTAAAAGACCTTAAGTGAAGCTGGCAGGTGGTTGTATTTTTCAAAGGGCCATGGGCTATACCGTTAATCATCATGCCACATTGTCCACAGATTCCTTCACGGCAGTCGTGATCAAATTCTACCGGCTCATCTCCTTCAATGATCAGTTTTTCATTTAAGGTATCCAGCATTTCCAGGAAAGACATATGGGAATTCAATCCTTTCAGGTCATAACCCACCAGTTTTCCTTCACTTTTTCTGTCTTTCTGTCTCCATATCTTAAGATGTAAATCCATAATTTTCTGTTTTTATTTGTAACTTCTTACCGTTGGCTGAATTTCTTCAAAAATCAAAGGTTCCTTAATCAGTTCAGGTTCCCCATTTTCTCCCTTCCAAGCCCAGGCAGAAATAAATTGGTATTCCGTATCGTTTCTCATGGCTTCTCCGTCCGGAGTCTGGAATTCTTCACGGAAATGCGCTCCACAGGATTCGTTACGGGTTAATGCATCGTAGCACATCAGTTCTCCGATTTCGAAATAATCAGCCACACGGCCTGCCTTTTCCAGTTCGGTATTCATTTGATCTCCCTGCCCGGAAACTCTTACGTCTTTGTAGAATTTCTGTTTCAGCTTTCTGATTTCCTGAATAGCGTATTTCAGTCCTTCTTCATTTCTGGCCAGCCCGCAATAGTCATAGAGAAGTTTTCCTAATGTCTTATGGAAATAATCAACGGTTTTTGTTCCCTTGATATTGATGAAATCAGTAATCTGGTCTCTAACTGCTTTTTCTGCCTGTTCAAATTCCGGCGTATCCGGTGAAATTTTCCCGGTATGGATTTCATCTGCCAGGTAATTGGCAATCGTGTAGGGAGCAATGAAATATCCATCCACGGAAGCCTGGAGAAGGGAATTTGCTCCCAGTCTGTTGGCTCCGTGATCTGCAAAATTAGCTTCGCCTAAAGCAAACAATCCCGGAACAGTAGTCATCAGTTCATAATCTACCCAAAGTCCGCCCATGGAGAAGTGGGCAGAAGGGGAGATCATCATAGGTTCTTTATATGCATCATATCCTGTGATTTTAAGATACATATCGAATAAGTTTCCATATTTTTCCTTGATTTTATCTTTTCCCTGTTCCTGTATTGCTTTTGAAAAATCAAGATAGACGGCATTTTTCAAAGGTCCGATTCCGAAACCGGCATCAATTCTCTCCTTGGCGGCACGGGAAGAAATATCTCTAGGGGCAAGATTTCCGAAAGCCGGATATCTTCTTTCAAGATAATAATCCCTTTCATTTTCAGGAATATCATTTGGTGGTCTGTTTTCGCCTTCCTTTAACGGAACCCAGATACGCCCGTCGTTACGTAATGATTCGGACATTAAGGTCAGTTTAGACTGATAATCTCCGGATTGCGGCAAGGAAGTAGGGTGCACCTGAATCCAGCTTGGGGAAGCCATTAAAGCTCCTTTTTTATGAGCTCTCCAGATTGCGGAACCATTACATCCCATGGCAAGGGTAGACAGGTAATAAATCTTTCCGTAACCTCCTGTTGCCAATATTACAGCGTGAGCTGCATGTCTTTCAATATCTCCAGTGTCTAAATTCCTTACGATAATTCCTCTGGCTTTACCGTCAACAGTGACCAGATCCAGCATTTCATGTCTTGAAAATAATTGTACAGAACCTTTGCCAACCTGTCTCATCAAAGCCTGATATGCTCCCAGAAGCAGCTGCTGTCCCGTTTGTCCTCTGGCATAAAAAGTACGGCTCACCTGAACGCCTCCAAATGAACGGTTATTCAGATATCCGCCATATTCACGACCGAAAGGTACACCCTGAGCCACTGCCTGGTCGATGAGGTTCAGAGAACATTCGGCCATTCTGTATACATTGGCTTCCCGGGCTCTGAAGTCTCCTCCTTTCAAAGTGTCTACAAACATTCTGTAAACACTGTCGCCATCGTTTTTATAGTTTTTGGCAGCATTTACACCACCCTGAGCTGCTACAGAGTGTGCTCTTCTCGGGCTGTCCTGAAAACAGAATGATTTGACATTATAGCCCATTTCTCCCAAAGAAGCTGCAATTGAGCTTCCAGCCAGTCCTGTTCCTACAACAATCACGTCCAGTTTTTTACGGTTGGCAGGATTAACGAGTCTTGCTTTCTTTTTATAATTTTCCCATTTATGTTCCAATGGGCCTTGTGGTATTTTTGAATCTAAAATCATGACCGTTCTGTTTATTGGTAAGTAAAGTATACATAGATGGGCATCAAAGCAAAACCTACACAGATAATGATTGAATAAGCAATTCCGATGGTTTTGAACCACTGTACAAACTTGGGATGATAGAGACCCAGGGTTCTTACAGCACTATGTATTCCGTGAATCAGGTGATAGCATAAAGCGATCATTGATACAACATAAATGATAACGTACCACCATTCTTTAAAGACATTCACTACCAGAATGTATAGATCTTTATTTCCGTTCTCATCCAAAGGAGGATTTCCGAATTTGTAGATATACCAGAAGTTCTGGAAATGGATCACCAGGAAAATCAAAATTAATGTTCCGAGGATTCCCATATTCCGGGAAGCCCATTTGCTGGCTCTTCCACGTCTGTCGGTTTGGTAACCACCTCCTGACTTTTTATTTTTTAAAGTGATCATCAGTCCGTCTACAGCATGCAGAATGATACTGGCATACAAAACGTAAGAAACTATTTTGATAATGATATTTCCTGATAAAAAATGCGAGTACGCATTAAACTGAAGGTGTGCCTGTTCTTGTGGAAGAAAAAGCTGAAGATTTCCAAGGAAATGAATCAACAGGAAGAATCCCAAAAAGAGTCCTGTAAGGCACATCAGCATTTTTCTTGACAGTGTTGATAACATATTTTTGATGTATTGATTAATAATATCCTAAGACTTTCATCCACAATCCTCCTACAACCATGTAAATGATCAATAGAACGATTCCTATTTCAAGACCTCTGAGCCACCATGCTTTCAGGTCTACATATCCACTTCCGAAAAATACAGGAGCCGGACCGTGTCCGTAATGGGTAAGTACCCCATAAATTGAACCCATGAAACCAAGCATCATCGCCAATAACATAGGTGGAATTCCCAAAGAAACCCCTACACCCAGCAAGGCTGCATACATAGCCGCTACGTGGGCGGTAGCACTGGCAAAAATATAGTGACTGAAGAAATAGACAACAATAATTACCGGGAAAGCTACCTGCCAGCTCAGACCTCCAATTTGTACTTTGATCAGGTTACTGAACCATCCAATAAAGCCCAATTCGTTTAAAGAACTCGCCATCATTACCAGTACAGCAAACCAAACGATAGTGTCCCATGCTCCTTTTTCACCTTTTACATCTTCCCAGGTTAATACTGAGGTTAACAGCAATAAGGTTAAGCCAATGAAAGCTGTTGTTGTAGCATCAATAGAAAGCGCTCCACCGAATATCCAAAGGGCCAGCAGAATGAAAAATGCCAGCAGCATCAGCCATTCGTTTCTTGAAATAGGGCCCATTTCTTTTAATTTCTCAGCGGCCATTTTCGGAGCATCCCCTGTTTTTTTCAATTCAGGCGGATATAATTTGTACAATACCAATGGAACGACAAAGAAAGCTACTGCACCGGGAATAAAACCTGCTGCGGCCCATGACATCCATGTAATGTCAATACCAAGGTTGGCAGCAAACTTCTGACACATCGGGTTACTGGCTGTCCCGGTAAGGAACATAGAAGAAGCGATGAGGTTCATGTAGTAACTGTTCAAAGTCAGGAATGATCCTAATTTTCTATGGGTTTCCGGTTTCTCAGGAACGGAATCAAAACTGATGGCCATAGATTTCATGATCGGGTAGATAATCCCACCACCTCTTGCGGTATTACTTGGAATGGCAGGAGCAAGACAAACATCGGCAAGTCCTAGTCCGTAAGCAAGTCCTAATGAACTTTTCCCAAAAACTCTGATGAATAAAAAGGCAATACGGTTTCCTAATCCTGTTTTGATAAATCCTCTGGCAATAAAGAATGAAATCCCGATCAGCCAGATTACTTTATCTCCAAAACCGGAAAGCGCTTTGGTAATTGATTTTCCGGCATCCCCGGGAGCAACTACCTGTGTAAGGGCTGTAAAACCAATGGCCATCATACACATTGTACCCATAGGAGCTGCTTTAAGAATAATTCCTAAAATGGTTGCCGCAAAGATAGCGAACAGATGCCAGGCATTCTCTGCAACACCTTCCGGAGCAGGAATGAACCATATGATTAACGCAACAACAAATGTGATGGCTACGTTTCTGATATTTATTTCTTTCATGATACTAACTATTTAATCGTTTAAAACCTACTTTGTACCTGGACAATGAATAGATTGTTATTGTATTGTGATGTGTTTTCTACCTGATGTTTGTAGCGGTCAAACTGTACTCCCAGCTGAATTCTTGCGCCGTAATTTTTCAGGAATTCCAGGCCGAACATTGGAGTGATCGTCTGTCTTGGGTTGGAAGCCATTCTGAAATTGGTATCAAGATATTCGTAACGGCAGGATAATTCGAAGGCACTGAGGTTTTTATGGTTGATCTCATATCTCAGATTCGGAAGAAAATATGCACCACGAATCAGATACTGGTCAGGATTATCGGGTCTCAGTTCAGGAGCAATAGAATTGTACAGAACGTGGTTGGTTGCCTGCTTGGCTTCCAGCTGCATATCAAGACTCCATTTCGGATCAAACTCAATCAATGAACTTAGATCTATCCCCAGAGCATATACTTTTTTACTGAAAACTTCTCCGGTACCTCCATTCAGACCTACATTGAAGTGATATTTTTTTGATAATCCGAAAACAAGACGGGTAGAGTACTGCTTTCCATTATCATTATCGTTGATCTGGTTTTTTCCATTTCCGTTCACCACGGAAACAGCATATTGGAAAGGAATTTCTCCAAGCTGAAGCTGCCCTGTAGCAGACATTCCGATCTGGAAACTTGTCCACCCCAGCTTGCCAAATTCGGTATACTGATTAGACCAGTCTAAAGATTTAATAATGTCAATAGGGTAAGTCTCTTCAATACCAAACCACGGTCTGAACTGTCCTACAGTAATCGCTAATTTGGGATTGAAAGTATATTTCAGGTATGCATTTTCAAGAACTCTGCTTTTGGGGTCGTTTTTAAAATCTGCAAGGTTGGCTAACACCACCACTTCAGTACGTTTGCTGATCTGCGCCCGTACCTGAACTCTCATGTATTTGAGCATGAAATTATTATCCGTTCCGGAGCCATCGGTGTGATGAACCCCGTTTACATCAACGTCTTTACTCATTCCTACAAGATAACGCGCCTGAAAAAGGCCTTTGATCTGTAGCTGTGGGTATTTTACATTGTTTTCTTCCTGTGGAGGAGAGGTGGTCTTCAGAGAATCCTGATTTTGCGCATAAGCTGATAACCCAGAGGCCAGCATGCACAGGATCAGGCTTTTCTTTTTAATCGAAAAAAAGGCCATATCTATGTTTGTTTTTTTATTGTGAACTTTATTTTACCACAACTGCTTACCCATCCTGCTAAATCTTTATTTTGATTCTTCTCCGGAGAAGAAATTGGTTATCCATTCAATCATAATGGGGGCATACTCAGGCGTGTTGTATTACTAAGTATAAGCATGTTTGTAGTGAAATTTCTATTTTAATCCTAAGAATGTGAACGGTGCAGATTCTTTAAATTCTGCATTGGACTTTCCGTTATAGGTACGGTTGTTACTAAGGTCAAGCTTCATTACTTTTCCTTTAGAACTTAGATCAAAATCTTTAAGATCTACCCAGAAAGTGTTGGGCGTGAAAACCGTTTCAAAATAATACACCAGGTTTTTCTGATCCGAAACAGAACGCCATCTTGTAGAAGATATATTAGGTTCTGTTGCAGAGGTGATTCCGTAAGGAACAGAGCAGTTTCTGATGACGCTGAAAACACTGGCTACTGCGGTACGGGTATCTGCAGTCTGAGGGATTGCATTGATATAGTAAGAAGCTCTGACAAAGCGGTCTGCAGCACGGTTGGTTCCCGGAAGCATAACCGTTCCCGGAATTCCTTTCCAGTAATTGTTAAGAGCCAGCTGTTCCTCAAAAACGGGAGAGTTGGTCATTACCGTATAAGAAGGATCGTGGTGAATAACCAGTTTTCCGTCAATATATTCAAATACAGCATTGTCTCCGGAAGCATCGGAAATAGAAAGATGGACGGTTGTAAATCTTTCTGTTCCCGGAATATAGTCACTCACGATAACAAAAGGTTCTTTGCGTGAAAATTCTACGGCTTCTTTTACGGTAGCGAAATTATCAAGATAATATTGTGCCCATAATGAAATGGCAATTCCCTTTTTACTTCCTTTTCCATCGAATTTTGGATATTGAGATTCTCCCAGCCAAAGCAGATTGGCTACCAGTCCTTTCTCATTCATTCCGTCTGCTGAAGCAATATCCCATGAAGAGCTGATAAGACTGCCATACTTGGCGGTCCATTTTACAGATTTGGAGCCTACCTGTCCGTTGCGGTCTATTCCTTTCGGGAGAACCCATAAGTTGGCAGGGATTTCGTCACGCCAGTCCATAGAACGGGCTGTAATAACGGTATTCTGGGGACCTTTGTAAACTACCCTTGTACAGGCTTCTGAAGGATTCCATAATCCTACAGAGAGAACCAGAGAAAATAAAATTAATGGGAACTTTTTCATAATAGTATTATTTGAATTTAAATTTTATATTGAATTTGTTGTGAATAATTCAATGAATTTTCATCATATTCATTATTTGGTGATATAAATTTAGCGAAATTTGTTTTAATAAAACAATTATTAGGATTAATAATATGTAATCCCTGTTATGAATCATAGTTAAAGAATGAATACTTTGATTATTGAAATTTTTTCTGTATATTTTAGATAAATGACATTAAAAGAGGGAAAAAACAAAGAATTTTTCAATCCATTTTTCATTCTCTTTTTTGTTCGATAACCCTCGTAAATACTTGATGGAAAGTGCTTTAAAATTACATACCACAAAGTAGAAAGCTATGCGAAAAAACGCTATATTTGATAGATAGACTGAAAAGATATATGAATTTTATAGAATGCCATGAGGAACCTATCCATATTCCGGGTTCTATTCAGAGTTTTGGCTATTTGATTGGCATTGATGCAGAATCCCACACCATTACTTTTTTTAGCAGGAATATTGCGGATCTATTTAAAATCGAAAGCCCGGAAGAACTTTTCGACAGATATATCACAGACTTTCCGGAAAACTTTCAGAACATTATCAGCTCAGAAATATATACTTCCCTGGAAAGGTTTACCAGACGTAAAAACGAAACCTATTTTGACAAAATTTTTATCAACGAAAAAGAATATCACTTCTCTGTCTACAGGAGTGAAGATTATATTTTTCTTGAATTTGAAGAAGTTTTGATCAATCCTGATAAAAGAATTTCCAATAAATATGATAACTTTTACATCATCGATAATGAAAAGGAGCTCTGGAATCATCTTCTGGAGACCTTGTTAAAAGTCGTGAACTATGACCGGATGATGGTTTATAAATTTATGATGGACGGTTCCGGGAAAGTAATTGCAGAAAAGAAAAATGAAAATATGGAGAGCTTTCTGGGTCTTCATTATCCGGAATCTGATATTCCAAAACAGGCAAGGGAGCTTTATCTTAAAAAAAGGAAAAGAATTTTCAGTAATGTATACGCTGATACAGTTCCTGTTTTAAGCAAAAAAGCAGAAAATATTGATCTCACTTTTTCAGCATCCAGAGGGATGTCTCCTATTCACGGACAGTATCTTAAAAATTCGGGAGTAGCTTCCAGCTTTAGTGTTTCCATTATTATTGATGACCATCTCTGGGGATTGGTAACCTGCCAGAATGTAGAACCCAAGCATATCGATCTTGAAGACAGGGTGCAGGCCGGAATTTTTACAACGCTTGCTGCTAATGCCTATTCATCTTTTAAATCTAAAAGCGAACTGAATTTCCGTTTGGAACTGAATGAGAGAATGTCTCAGCTGAAAACGGAATTTTTAAAACATCATAATCTGTTTGATTCTCTTATCGAATGTAAAACAGAGATCAGAAAGCTACCAGAAGCAGACGGACTTGCCATTGTTTCGGATGAAAATATAGTAACAGACGGCAGCACTCCTGATCTTGAAAGTATAGGAAGAATTGCAGAATGGGCTCTTAGTAATACTGATGATCATATTTATGTGAGTCGCAATTTCCTTAAAGATCATGGTAAAGAACTTGAACTGACTGAAAATGCAGCAGGAATTGCAATTTATTTTGTTGAAAGGGATAAAAATGAAATGCTGATCTGGTTCAGAAAAGAGTTTGACGAGCATATTAACTGGGCAGGAAATCCTGAAAAAAAAGTAAGTGTATTTTCTCAGAATGGGGAGGAAAGGCAAATGATATCACCAAGAACTTCATTCCATGTTTTTACAGAAAATATTAAAGGACATTCTAAAAGATGGAATTCCAGAAATGTAAGTGCAGTACAGGCTGTAAGGGATTTGATCTTAGAAACTTCCCACAAAAATTACAATGCAATTAAAAGACTTAATGATGAGCTCAAAAAAGTGAATGAAGAGCTTGACAGCTTTTCTTACACAATCTCACATGATCTGGGAACACCTCTTACGGTAATGAAACTGAATGCTCAGATGCTTCTGGGAAATCTTGCGGATGATTCTCATAAAAGCAAAACCAAGATCAATTCAATTATTGAGGAAATTGACAATATGGCTGAAATGATGCATGATGTATTGCAGCTGAGCCGCGCCAAGCATAGTGAAATCCAACTTGAAAGTCTGAAAACAGCTCATACGATTGAGAAAATTTCCGAAAATGCCAAGATGACCTATGGCAGTCCAAACAGTGAGGTTATCATTAAAGAATGTCCGGATGTACTGGCTGATAAAACCATGCTTCATCAGGTGTTTTTGAATATCATCAACAATGCGGTTAAATATTCTTCCCATAAAGATCTTCCAAAAGTGGAAATTGAAGGATCGGATGACGGGCAGACCATTATTTACCGGATTTCAGACAATGGTATTGGTATTCCTGCTGAGGAAAAGCATAAGATGTTTAAAATCTTTAACAGGATGGATAATGCCAAGAAGTTTAAAGGAAACGGAGTAGGGCTGTCTATTGTACACCGTATCATGAAAAGATTGGGGGGAGATGTGGATTTTGAAAGTAACAGTGAAGGGACTTCCTTTATTTTAACGTTCAAAAAGCCTTATATTTGAGAAACTTTTAAAACGTAATGTATGGTATCAGAATACCTTAAACAGAATACAGCAGATTATCACGATGCGGCAGAAAAATTTTTTAATTCTGAAAAGATTTTCAACAAAACTTTCACTTTAGAAGATTATAAAAAAATCATTCATACCAATTACCTGATGCTTCTTCACAGTGAAGACAAAATATTCAGCAGCCTTTCAGATAAGTATGCAGAAAAACTTCAGCTTGATCAAAGAAAAAAGCTTTCCCTTATTGAAAAAGACCTTAAAAGCCTTTCCCTGGAAAATCAGGAAGTTTCCCATCCTCTAGAGTTCAATAATGAACATGAAGCCCTTGGAGCGATGTACGTGATTGAAGGTTCTACCCTGGGTGGAAATGTTATTGCAAAACAACTTTCTAAAACGGAGGGCTTTGATGAGGTTACCTTCAACTTTTTCGGATGCTATCAGGAGAATACAGGGCCGATGTGGAAAAATTTCAAGGAAGTTCTGGATACAGAAGTCGGTGAAGAAAACTATAATGAAGTGCTTTCGGGGGCGAAAAAACTATATACGTTTTTACTGAACGTCAACTAATTTATTTTAATTCTAATTAAATTCCTGAAAAATTGCTCAATTTTTCAGGAATTGTTAAATTTGGGGAGTTTCAAATTTAAACTTAACTAACAAAAAATAATTTTTAAAAAGTAACAATATGAAAGTAACTGTAGTAGGTGCAGGCGCTGTAGGAGCAAGCTGTGCAGAATACATCGCAATGAAGAACTTCTGTTCAGAAGTAGTTTTGGTAGACATTAAAGAAGGGTTTGCTGAAGGGAAAGCAATGGATTTGATGCAGACAGCATCTCTTAACGGATTTGATACGAAAATTACGGGTACAACAGGAGATTACAGCAAAACTGCAGGTTCTCATGTAGCAGTAATCACTTCTGGGATTCCTAGAAAACCAGGAATGACGAGAGAAGAATTGATCGGTATCAATGCTGGTATCGTGAAAGAAGTTACTGAAAACTTAGTAAAACATTCTCCAGAAGTAATCATCATCGTGGTTTCTAACCCAATGGATACTATGGCTTACCTTGTTCATAAAACTTCAGGTCTTCCTAAGCATAAAATCATCGGAATGGGTGGTGCATTAGACTCTGCAAGATTCAAATACAGATTGGCTGAAGCTTTAGAAGCTCCTATTTCTGATGTAGACGGAATGGTAATCGCTGCTCACAGTGATACAGGGATGCTTCCATTATTGAGCAAAGCGACAAGAAATGGTGTTCCTGTAACTGAATTCTTAAGTGATGAGCAACAAAAATATGTCATCGAAGAAACTAAAGTAGGAGGAGCTACACTTACGAAATTATTAGGAACTTCAGCTTGGTATGCTCCGGGTGCAGCAGTTTCTGTAATGGTTCAGGCAATTGCATGTGACCAGAAGAAAATGATCCCTTGTTCTTTAATGCTTGAAGGTGAATACGGACAAAATGATATCTGCCTAGGTGTTCCGGCTATCATTGGAGCAAACGGAGTTGAATCAATTGTAAACGTAACTTTGACTGCTGAAGAGCAATTGAAATTCGCTGAAGCTGCTAACGCAGTAAGAGAAGTGAATGGAGATCTTAAATTCTAATTTACTGGATTTTATATAAGAAAACCGCGTCCTTTGGCGCGGTTTTTTATTTATTGCTCTTCAATCTATGTCGGTTGTTTGAGCAATACTTTCCCAATTATTTTTCTCATAATAGTCTAGTTTACTATATCCATTTATATTATTAATAGTGTAAATGGCTTTTATATTCTTTAAATCTCTTTCTTCCGTATAACTTCCTGTAACAGGGTTAGCAGGAAATCTTGCTGCATCAGCATTTTTGAAAAAAACTAAAATTTGAAAATAACCATTAGTATAATTAGGTTTTACACTAGAACAGTAATCTTTTAATTGGTCTAAACTAATATCTTTGTTGACTTCAAAAAGAGTCATTTGGTTGAAATTACCATCAGTTCTTTCTTCTTTTTTACTATCAATTTTTTTTACTTTTTTATTTTCATAATTTGTTTTTGTGGATTTAGAACTTTCTGTTATTTTATCTTCTTTTCCTACTGGTTTTATCGCAATACTATCAATGGGTTCTGATATTGGATTTGAATTTAATTCCTTTTTGCTATTGTTACAGCTTAAGGAAATTAGTGTAAAAACGGTTAAAAATACTAAGGGTTTTAAGTTCATAATTATTCATTTTATAATACTTCAAAACTAAAAAACCAATGTCATTACTAATTACGGGAAACCATACTAATCAATTTCTCTGCTGGCGCGAGCGTCCCGCTCGTGTCCCGTACTATAATTTAACTCTTATAAAAAAATAATGAGTTTTTTATTATTTTTATAATATGAGCAGAAAACACAAATTTCATGAAAAAGAAGGCGCTTATTTTATAAGCTTTGCTACAGTATTCTGGATAGATATCTTTACAAGAATGGAATATTTTGATATTCTTATTGAGGCATTGAAGTATTGCAGAACAAACAAAGGAATGATGATTTTTGGGTATTGTATCATGCCTAGTCATGTACACTTGATTTTTAGGTCGGAGAATGGCTTACCTTCCGAATTGATCAGAGATTTTAAAAGTTTTACAGCTAAAAAATTACTACAAGCTATCGAAGAAAATAATCAGGAAAGCAGAAAAGAATGGTTACTTTGGATGTTCAAAAAAGCAGGAAGCCAAAATTCCAATATAAAAAAGTATCAGTTTTGGCAACAAAATAATAAACCTATACAAATATGGTCGCTAAAAGTATTTGAGCAAAAACTAAATTATGTTCATCAAAACCCAGTAGAGGCAGGTTTTGTCATGGAGCCTTGGGAATGGAAATATAGTAGTGCCAGGAATTATTGTGATGATTATAATGAGATCCTTGAAATAGATGTTAATTTATGATTGTGGACACGAGCGGAACGCTCGCGCCAGCGTTAATTTGTTTCATTGGTTTTCCTACTACAAAAATTTTTACTGATGATGGAAAGAAAGCTTATACTCCAATCGGGCTGTTTTCAATACATCCTGTAAATGATAGAAGAGTATGGAAAGGTTTCAGCGCGGCCGAAGGCCGCGCTGAAACGAAAAATCATAAAATAAACAGTTGCTATCACTTCGTACAAATGCAGTGCACCCTAAAAGAAAGGCTATTATCTTTGAGTTCCTGTACTTTATCAGATAGTTCCTGAGTATTGTTTGCCTTGAAAATATGGGCAGCAATTTTAATCTCATTAATGGTCATGCTGATTATTGTATTTTTTCAGAGTTCTTTAATCTTTTCAAACAATTCAGGATAGGTGGAGACTAATCCACTCTCATCCACCGAGATTTCAGCTTTAAAAATAGTTTCGATATTTTCATACAGGTATTTATTAACGGCTGTTCTGGTATATTGCTGTTGAACAGGTCTGATATGATGGTTTAGCACGTCTATATAAATAACATCAATTTTCTGAGAATCATTCTCTGAAAGTTTTAAATTATTGATGGGAAGAGTATTGGTAAACGGAGTAAGAGAAATGTCTATGAACTTAAAATTATTAAATTCAGAATTTACAACACCATTGATTTCCCATTGGTTCTGGTTTCTTTTTCCCGAGAAAGTTCTTTTAACCCTATTGATTTCAGTTTCGATCAGAAAATCCTTAACGATCCAGTCTTTATCAACGAGAATCCTATAATCTAAAGTATAGATGTTATCTTCATAACAACCGATGATTCTTGATTCTGCTCTATAGCTTTCCTCTTTTGTACTGAGATTAAAATACTCAAGGGACTGGTAGTGAATTCCCCGCCAGATCAATGTTCTCATAATGATATTCTTTGGTGTATTATTAAGAGATGCAAGTTAATGAATGCCTGGGCTGATTACAAAAAAAAGAGCGGTAAAAACCGCCCTCAACAAAATTTTATCTAACAAATATTTTTTACATATAAACACATCCGCATCCTGTTTCCCATTCCTGGCACAGGCGCATAGGTTCAGGACATCCAGGGTCAACACCACCGCCACCGTCTGAAACTCTGTAGCAGGTACCACCACTGCAATAGTATGAACCTATCGTGGGTGGGCAATTGCCATCCATATCACACAATGCATAGGGAGTGTCTCCACCATTGATCAACACAAGCTGATTTCTCTTTAATTTTTTTAAATTTTTCATAGTAATCATTTTTAATTTGTTGATTACTAATGTATAAAATTATTAATACACCGGCAAGTGTTTTAATGAATGGTCAAAAATTACTCTATATCCAGGGTCATAAAAATAGCGATTTCCTCTGCATTTTCATACAATCTTGTATTCAGTCCGGTAATATTGAATCCCATTCTTCTGTAAAATTGTATTGCAGGATAATTGGTGTTCTGTGCTTCCAGTTCAATAACTCTGCAGTTTAATTTCCTGGCTTCTTTAATGGCACTTTTAATCAGCATTATTCCAATTCCCTGTCTTCTGTATTTTTCGTTGATCAGGATGTTTTCAATATAAAAACTGTTGTTCCATGTTCTTTGTTCGCAGATGATCCAGCCTGCGATTTCTCCGTCCAAATAGGCACCGAAAGAATTTCCCTGTTCAATGATGCTATTCAGTTCTTCAAGATCTTCTGAAGTTGTTTCCCAGACTTTGGTATAAGGCAATGATTTTTCTTTTAAAATAAACTCAAAAGAACCTCCGAATTCAATAGAGGTAACCACATATCTTATGTCCGTTGTATACCCGTTATGTCCCCAATCCAGGCTCGGATTATAGGTTAGTTTTTGTAATTTTTTTATTTCCACCCTTGTATATTTTTATTTTATTGAATTTCGGTACAGATTTCTACCAGATAATTGTTAGGATCTTTGATGTAAGCCGTTTTTTGTCCCCATGGTTTTATAGCAATATCTTCATAAAGGACAGCACCGTTTTGAATTGCTTTTTCTACCAAGGACTCTACATCATTTGTTGTAAACCCAAGTTCCATTCCGAAAGGTTGGTCTTCAGTTTTTGCCGTTATAAATCCTTTTTTAATATTGGAATTTGCCAGGCTCACAGAGGCGAATGACAGATTTGTTTCTCCCGTCAGCAGTTCACCATAATCTTTTTCCGGAGTGATGAATTTTATTTCAGAGTCAAAGGTTTTTTTATAAAAGTTCATAGACTGTTCTACATCTTCTACATACAGAATGACATACTTGAATTTGATCATATGATTGAATTAAATGGTTTTATTTTTGGTTTAAAATATATTCCTCATCTGCTATCAACACTGCATGGGGTCCATGTAAAGGGTATTCTTTAAAGCTGCCGAAATGACCGAAATGAAGAGGATATTTCTGGGTAAGTTGTCTTACTTTACTCCCGAAAGAATTGATGTCAACCTTTTGAAAAGAATCTTTTCTCTGTCTGCCATTGGTAAAAAAGAGCATCAGGTTACAATGATCTTTAAAATCAAAATCATTATAGTAAAATACATGGAGATTTTCTTCTCTACATATCTGTGCTAAGTCATCAATAAGGCTATGTTTGTATTGTAATGGCAGATTACAATCAATTCGGGCGGCATAATTCTCTGCATTGCTTTTTCTGAAGTCAGAACCCACCATCTGAATGAAACGATATTCTATATTTTTGAATTCTTCTCTTTCCGGAGGGAAATTTTTGGTGGATTGAATGGTAAAAGGAATACTGAAATCCACTAATACAGCATTTTTCTTTATCAGAAGTTCTTCAACTTCCAGGGCAAACTGAAAATGAAAATCAAAAAGCATATAGTCGCCAATAGTGATGATCATTTGATTCCCATCGATATTGAGGTGTAAACATGTTCTATTGAAGCCTGATTTTAGCTTTTCCAGTTGATGGATGAAATCATCAATATCCGCTACCTGTATTCTGGCAGTCAGTTCAGCAGGATTATCAGCATGTCCTCCATATCCGGGATAAAATTTGAAAAACTGAAAGTCATATAAATCACTTGGAAATTTGAAATACCAGTATACGCCTAAAATCATTGGTTCTTAAATAATTTAGAAATTAAAAAACTGTATAAATCTTGATAATCTTGATTTGAATTCAATTTTTTCATAATCTTTATCAGGATTATATATTTTAATGTCAACCTTATCTCTGTCTTTAATTGCAAGCCCGGAATGAGTTTCAAGATTTGAATTAATTCGTTCCAATAGATCCAGTTGAAGCATCACATCTAATATTCTTTTTCCATCCGCAAAATCTTCATCAATAGTAACGGGAAGAGGTTGGTAGTCAGGTGTAGATTTAATATAAAGAGAAAAAAAATAAGGATCAAGATCCCCAAACTCCATCCCAAACATAAAAGGAACTTCAATTTCCTGTTTTGTAATGACATTGCGAAAATGACAATGATAACCATGAAGGAAATATCTCCATTTCCCTACTTTTCCACTCTGAGTTCTTCTACTTCGACCTTTGAAATAATTAAAAGCAAGAAAAGGGAAATCTTTATTTAGTTTTATTTTCTTCTTTTCAAAAAATAAACAGACCAATTTTTCTCCCAGTGTTCTGTAGTCTTTTGCACACTGTAC
Source organism: Chryseobacterium vietnamense (assembly GCF_031454475.1). NCBI lineage: Bacteria > Pseudomonadati > Bacteroidota > Flavobacteriia > Flavobacteriales > Weeksellaceae > Chryseobacterium > Chryseobacterium vietnamense. Next base: position 819,394 of record NZ_JAVDQX010000002.1, read on the forward strand.
AAAAAATAATTGGTTGGCAATTATCTCTTCTTTTGTAATAAGTTTCTTTACTTCAATTTTAGGCTCCATCGAATGAATAGCTATTTGAAAATGAGGAAGATTTTTCTTTAACTGTTCACCATAATCCTCTCTGATATGATTGATAGGATGATCAAAAACTATTCTAATTGTTTTTTGACGGGGTATATTTCTGAGGTAATCAATACAAGGAAGCTCTTGTATCGATTTAGCAGTTATTACATGAGTAGTTCTTTCCAAAGCATTAAATCAATGATTAGTTCAAAATTAAATAAAATTTCACACTCCAAAACTTTCAAAACCCTTAAATTTGTCATCAATAAAAATTTACTTGGATGCTTAGGAACATTTCAATTGCGGCAGCTACTTTATTGTCCGTAGTTACAATCAATGCACAGAAGAACAGAAATACCCAACTGGAAAGACCGAAATTAGTCGTTGGTCTGGTAGTAGACCAGATGCGTTGGGACTATTTATACCGTTTTTATGGTAAATATGGAAATGATGGTTTCAAAAGACTTTTGAATACAGGATATTCTTTAAACAATGTACATATTCCTTATGTTCCTACCATTACGGCGCTGGGACATACATGTATCTATACAGGATCTGTACCTGCCATTCACGGAATTGCCGGAAACGACTGGACGGATAAAGAAACAGGTAAAGGAGTTTACTGTACAGCGGATGACAGCGTTCAGCCGGTAGGAACTACCAATACAAAAACGGGAAGCCATTCTCCAAAAAACCTTTGGTCTACCACAGTAACTGACGAATTGAGACTGGCAACCAACTTTCAGGGGAAAGTAGTCGGTGTTTCATTAAAAGACCGTGCTTCCATTCTTCCTGCGGGACATACTCCAAACGGAGCGTTCTGGTTTGATGACAGTACGGGGAATTTTATTACCAGTACGTGGTATATGAATGATCTTCCTCAGTGGGTAAAATCATTCAACTCTCAGAATCTTCCTGAAAAATTAGTAGCCAATGGCTGGAATACTTTACTTCCAATCAACGAATATACAGAAAGCGCACCGGACAATTCTTCTTGGGAAGGTTTGCTGGGAAGTGCAAAAACACCTACTTTCCCTTACAGTAATCTAGCAAAAGACTACCAGACTAAAAAAGATAATATCCGTTACACCCCTTTCGGAAATACACTGACATTGAAGTTGGCAGAAGCTTCTGTAGAAGGTGAAAAGCTGGGTGGAGATACTATCACAGACTTCTTAGCCATCAACCTGGCATCTACAGATTATGCAGGACATAAATTCGGACCGAATTCTATTGAAGTGGAAGATGTTTATATCAGACTAGATCAGGATTTGGCAGAATTCTTCAAGTATCTTGATTCAAAGGTAGGAAAAGGAGAGTATACCGTTTTCCTTTCTGCTGACCATGGTGGAGCACATTCTGTAGGATTCCTTAAAGAACATAAAATCCCGACTGGTTTCTTCGGAGAAGATGCAGAAAAAAATCTGAACCAGAAACTGAAAGAAAAATTCGGGGCAGATAAACTGGTTAATGCCATTGATAATTATCAGGTTTATTTCGACAGAAAAGTATTGGCAGACAACAAGCTTGAATTGGATGATGTAAGAAGCTTTGCTGTAAAAGAAATTGAAAAAGATCCTACCGTTTTATATGCTGTTTCTGTAGACAAAGTTCAGGAGTCAAGTATTCCGGAGCCAATTAAACAAAGAATTATTAATGGAATCAACAGACAGAGAAGTGGAGATATTCAGTTAATTTCTCATGATTCTATGCTCCCTCCATATTCTAAAACAGGAACTACGCACAGCGTGTGGAATTCTTACGATTCTCATATTCCGTTGATCTTTATGGGTTGGGGAGTGAAACAGGGAGAAAGCAACAAAGAATATCACATGACGGATATTGCTCCTACAGTCTCTTCTTTATTGAAAATTCAGTTTCCAAGTGGAAATGTAGGTAACCCGATTACCGAAGTTATTGGTAAATAAATTAATTATAGAACAAATCTGTTTAAATGTTTATTTTTTGAAACATTAGGATTGTATTAAGGTGTTGAGAGTATTAAGATGAGCTTCGCTTTAAGCTTAAAAATCAGAATGATTTATCTTAACTATACTTTATTTCCTAAATAATCCTTAATGGTTCGCCAAATTTTTTTGATAAGTTTAAACAGCTACAGTATAAAAAACATCCCAATTTGGGGTGTTTTTTGTTTTTATAGCTTATGACGTTCTTATCATTTGCTGTATCTCTTTGTGAAACTTCTTATTTTCCTTCCTGATTTTTACAATAGAATATAAAAGCAGAACGATCAAAATACAGCCCAGGAAAACGGAACCTATTTTAATGTACCGATCATCAGATCTCAGTTTCTCACTTTTCAATGCTGTTTCCTTGTTGTGGTTATCGATCACCTGATTAATGGATTTCAGTTCATTCTGCTTTCTTTTGAATCGCATTTCCAAGTGTTTTTTATTAAACTGCTGATAAAGATTCTGTTGTCCCACAGCAAGATAATTCTCAGCTAATTCTTTATAAAGTCCTTCATTCAGAATAATATCTCCGGTATTTTTAGAAAGGTCTTCGGCTTTTAATAAAAGGCTTATTGCTGATTGATTTTCATGTCTTTGTTTATGTATTTCAGCAAGTCCTTTCAAAGCGAATGCTTCCAGACTTTTCGCATAATTTTTCCGGGCATAGTTGATAGCCTGCAGAAAAGCTTCCTGCGCATTATCAATTTGATTAAGGTTTAGATAACAATATCCAATATTATAATACACCACACTCATATTGGAATAGGTGGTTCTCTTCACGGGAACCTTTTCATAATTCCGTATGGAAATCAGGAATTTTTCCAAAGCAATTTCCGAATTTGACTGGCTTTTATAGACCATTCCTCTTATAGCGTAGCTTGCAGCCGTTTCAACGTATTTCTCAGGATTTTTTTCAGGGATTTTTGCAATATGCTGTTCTGCTTCATTCAGTGTTTCAAGGCATTTGTTGAAAAGTTCCATTTGCTGATACTGAATAGCAACGGAGATGAGAACTCCTGCCTGGCTTCTGGGATCATTGGTTTTCTGGGAAAGTTCTTTTGCCTTTAAAATATATTGTAAAGACTCTTCAAAATTTCTTTTCGCAATATTGGCAGTTGAAAGCAGCATATAAAGGTTAATAGAAGTTTTTATATCCTGAGATTTCTTCAGCAGCTGTTCTCCGATCCTGATGGTGTTATCCGGATTGTCATAAATTTCAAGTTTAGCCTTTTTCATTAAAACACTATCAGGTATCTTTTGTGCCTTCATACAATTACAAAAGGCAACCAGCAGCACTATTATTTTAAAAATTAATTTCATAAGGCTTTGGTTTTACTGATTTCCTGAATATAGGCATTGGGAGACATTCCGGTAACGGATTTGAAGACAGTAGTGAATGCACTGTGTGATGAGAATCCTGAATATTCTGCCAGATAACTTACTTTATAATTAAGAAAAGCAGCATCATTTCTCAGTAACTGTACAATATGATTGATTCTAAGTTTGTTGATATATCCGTTGAAGTTTTTTTCCTTATTATTAATAATTTCTGAAAGGTATTTTGTATTGATTTCCATTTGAGACGAAAGCAGAGACAAAGACATGTTTTTATTCAGAAACCGGTCGGATTTTTCAAATTCCTGTAACTTTTGGAGAATTTCATCTTCTTTTTCCCTGGATATTTTTGTTGTGCCGGAATCTTTTGTTGCTGGAGTTATTTTGTTTGAAATAATGGATTGAGGTTTTCGGCTGATCTGTTTTTCAAAGAAATCAAACTGTTTTTTTAAGTCTTTATTTTTACTTCTGATGAGTAAAAAATAAGTAAGCAAACTCAGAATTATCAAAGATAAAAGCAGGATTAAAGACCAGGAAGATCGTAGAAGCAGATGTTTCTGAAATTCAATATTTTTGTTTTGATTGGTTTCAACAAGCTTCACAAGGTATCGTATTCCTTCTTTTGAACTGGAATCTGTTTTTGTTTTTAAGTCATTACAAAGTTTATTGTAGTGATGGTATTTTGCATCATCGTGTACGGCATAATAATTACGGGAAAGGGATTCGTAGATTTTAATTTTTAAATTATTAAAAGGAAGATTCTCTATCAATTGAAGCCCTGCTTCCAGTTTTTTAATAGCTATTGCATAATCCTGTTTCAGGAAATAATATTGGGAGAGGTTTTCGTAGGCCAACCCTAAAAGAAATGGCTGGTTTTTCTGTTGTTCAAGATTTGCAATAATACTGTCTATAAGTGTTTTATATTCAGTGAGTTTATTTTGCTTTAGCCAATAGAAAGCGCGGAAAATTCTGTTTTCTACTTTTAAAATTCTATTCTCTTCATTATGATTCCCAAGGTATTGGTTGCTTTTATCTAGGTTTTGTAAGGCTTCAGGATAGTTTCTGTTGATTCCGGAGTTTAATGCCTGAAGCTGATACAATTTTGCGGTGGTGATTCTTAAGTCGTTACTTTTAAGAAGTTTCTGATCTGATAAAAGATGGGTAATAATTCTCTTTGACTGATTGTACAAACCCAGGTTCTGGTACTGGTCGGCAAGATTATAATCACTGAAGATCTGCATACAATAAGAAAGGTCATTTTTCTGACCGGCATCTTCTTTTTGAGCGAAAATATTGACAGACTGTACATAATCTCCCTTCAGGGCAAAAGCTTGTGAAATAATATTCTGAAGTACAATTTTGTGTTCTGCATTTTGATCGCTCACAAGAATTCCCTGGGTATAACTAATGCATTCGTCGGGATTCTGATACAATTTCAGAAATGCTTTATCTGCCAGCATATTGAAGTCCGGACCAGACTGCCCTTTGGTAATAAGGGAGCAGAAAATGAAAATAAACAGTAATGTTTGAAATAATTTTTGTCTTGAAAATTTGTTTTTTGTGTTTTTTTGAATAATTCGGGTAAAATCCATATTCAAAATGTTGTTTTGTATCTGTTTGGTTGTTAGATTTTTAGAAATTAAATTCTTTTAAAATTCACGAATTATGAAAGTCAATTTCTTTTGATAGGTTGAATATTGTATTAATATTGTTTTCACCAATTCGAAACGCTAAATATAATAAAATATGAAAAATTTTTACAGAATGTCAATGAAAATATTGACGGCTTGTCTTTTCCTGAAATTTGGTTTTGCAGAGGCGCAGCTTACTGTAATAGGTTTGGGAAATTATAACGTAGGGGCAGTATCGGATAATGGAGTTGTAAGCATGCACACAAGTGCAGGAGGAATATATAAATGGAATGCCGCGGGAGGACTTGTACAGATAGGTTCTATAACCAACGGATATCCTGCTGCAGGCAGAACGATTGTTTCAAATGACGGAGCCAAAATCTCGTCTTCAGTTACCAATGCCGCAACAGGATTCAATGAAATATCTACTTATGATGTAGCTACAGCCACATGGGTAAACAGAGGAGGGCTCGTGCCTACCGGATGGGATGGCAGTGTAAGTTCTACCTGGGGAATGTCAACCAATGGAAGTACTATTGTTGGACTTGGTTTTCTCACCGCAGCGAATGCGCATGCAGTAAAATGGGATGAAGTAAACGGAATGGTGGATCTGGGAAGTATCGTTCCAGGGCGCAGCTCAAGAGCCAATGCAATAAATGCTGCAGGAACAGTAATTGTAGGTTGGCAGGATGAGCCAACCGGAACGAGAAGCGGAGCAAAATGGCAGGATGGAGTAGAAAGTTTTATTACAGATAATAATGGAAATAATGTGGGGGAAGCAGGAGGAATTTCTGCAGATGGAAATACAATAATAGGGTCAGCAAATCCTAATCCCTATGTATGGAATGCAGTAAGCGGACTTACTTATATAACGCACCCAAATGCTTCTTTCAGCTTTAAAGGAGGAGCAACAGGAATTTCTGCTGATGGAAAAAAAGTGATCGGATATTACAGAGCATTTGGAGCTCCTCCCATGTCAGGCGAAGGCTTTATCTGGACCTCTGCTGCCGGAAGAATTAATCTGAATGATTATGCCGCATCTTTAGGAATTGCCACTAATGGAGTAACAATGGGACTTCCTCTTGCCATCTCACAGGACGGAAAGAAAATTGCAGGGTCAGGAACGAATGCTTCAGGTCAAATGATTGCTTTTTATCTGGATACTTCTCAATTCTTATCGGTGAATGATGCTGTAAAAGAGAGAAATACTATGGGGATCTATCCTAATCCTGTGACGGATATCCTATATTTTAAAGGAAAAGAAAAAATAGAGAAAGCAGAAATTTATAATATGGTTGGACAGAAGGTGAAATCATTTAATACTGTAGAAGGTCAGATTGATGTTTCATCCCTGCTGAAAGGAGATTATATTTTACAATATTCTGTAAAGGGAGTACAACAGGAGCCTTATAAATTTATTAAAAAGTAACATATATAAATAGTAAAGTAGTGGGATGAATGGCTGTTTTCAATATTGAAAGCGGCCGTTCTTTTTGATGTATATAGCAAAAATAGGATAGCATTTGTATTGGCAAACGTGGTTTTTGGCAAATACATATAAAAAACTATCTTTGCAAAAATTTTGGTTTCCAGTATTTTGGAATGAAAAGGGAATCGGGTGTAACTCCCGGACTGTCCCCGCAACTGTAAATCGCAACACAAGTTTCTGCAAAAAACCACTGTTTCATAACGGGAAGGAGCAGAATGCGAAAGTCAGGAGACCTGCCGGAATTATAATTTAAAAACATATTGCTTTCGGAGGAAAAGTAAAAAAGTATGGATATAAAAAGATCTTTAGTACTGCTTTTTTCATCGTATGGCTGTTTTCTTTTTGCACAAGAGAAAGCCATCGATACTGTTTATGTCTTCGACAATCAGATGAATAGGGTGAAACTTTTTCATCCTGTGAAAATAATTTCGGCAGAAGAGGCTGAGAAAAACTCCAGTAATCTTTCTGAACTTCTTAGATTTCAGTCACAGGTTTTTATTAAAGAAAATGGCCGCGGTGCTGTTTCTTCACCTTCTTTCAGGGGAACTACCGCTCAGCAGACTGCATTTGTATGGAATGGGATTAATATCAATTCTAATTTTCTGGGACAGGGAGATATCAATAATATTGCTTTGTTCGGCTATGATCAGATCGGTATCAAAGCCGGTGGTGGAAGTGTAGTGTACGGAAGTGGCGCCATCGGGGGAAGTATTCACCTGAATAATATCCTTGATTTTAATAAAGGCTTCCATGGTTCTTTATTCTCTGAAATTGCTTCATTTAATACCTATAATAATTTTGTAAAAGGTTCTTACAGCAATGATAAGTTCAGTTTTAAGGCTTCCGGAAATTATTCTGTAAGTGAAAATGATTATAAGGTAAGTGATCTGAACTATATCAACAGAAACGGAAATTATTACAATACAACATTTAATGTAGGAGCATCCTATAAAATCACAAACGATCATAAAGTTTCGTGGCAGAGCCAGTTTTTTGATTCTTCACAGCGTTTTCCCGTGTATGAGGAAACAGGAACAAAAACGAAATATAAGACTCAGAGTGTAAGAAGTCTTCTTTCCTGGGACTGGAACAAAGCGAAGTTCAGTAATTCCCTTAAAGCAGCCTACACGGAAGAGAATTTTCAGTATTTCGGTTCGTTAAACCAGCCTAAATCCAGTGGTGGAACCGGGAAAAATTATATCTTTAAAAATGATTTTAATTATTTCCTGAACTCAAAATGGAACTTTAATATCATCGGAGAGTTTCAGATAAATAAAGGCGAAGGATATGAGAGCGGAATATCCGGTGTCAGCAGAAATATTGGTTCTGTTTCGGGTTTGTTACGATATTTTGCAACAAAAGACCTGCGTTTTGAGGGTGGCTTTAAAAAAGATTTTGTGGAAGATGTGAAGTCTCCGTTGATGTATTCGTTCTCCGGAAAATGGAATGCTGCAAAATGGTATGATGTAAGCCTTAATGTATCAAAAAACTTCAGATTTCCGTCCTTTAATGATATTTATTATGAACCGGGAGGAAATAAAGACCTGAGACCGGAAACCTCTACCCAGCTCGATATGACGAATGAGTTCAAAGCAGGAGATTTCAGACTTACTTTGTCTCCATACTATATGAACATCACAGATCTTATTGCATGGCTTCCAACGGCCAAAGGATACTGGCAGGCATTTAATGTCAATAAAGCTGAATCCTACGGATTAGAATCCCAGCTGTCCTTTAGCAAACAATGGGGTAATCATAAAATCCGGGCCAATGCAGGATACTATTATGCAAAGTCTATTGACAAAGAAACGAAAATGCAGAGACCTTACGTTCCTATGCACAGAGGAAATGCCAATATAGATTACGAATATGGTTTCTTTAAACTTTTTGCACAGGGACAGCTGAATGGCGTTACGTATACTACAAGTGATGAAAAAAGATCAGATGCCATAGATCCTTATTTTCTTTTAAATATGGGAGTTTCTGCAACTTTGGCCAAGAAATATACCTTAGGGTTTAAAGTGAATAATCTAACCAATACATACTATAAAACGGTTTCTTTCTATCCTTTACCAAAAAGAAATTATAGTGTGTATGCAGCAATAAATTTTTAAAAATTAAAATTGAGTACATATGAAAATAACTAAACTTTTAACTGTATTATTTGCAGTAGTGTTATTGTTTAACATTTCTTCATGTTCAAGTAGTTCTGACGAGATTGAAGTTTCTCCGATCACCTATCAGAACGGATATTTTATCTCCAATGAAGGAAACTATAACAGCCAGGGAGCTAAGGTAACATTCGTGACAAGAAATTTAAGCCTTAAGCAGGATGATATATATGGCTATAATAACAATAAAGATATCCTGGGGGATGTTCTTCAGACTATTGGTCTTAACGGAAACAAGGCTTATCTTGTGGTAAATAACTCAAATAAAATTGTAGTAGTAGACCGTTATACATTCAAAAAATTAGCCGTAATTACTGATCAGCTTGATAATCCAAGAGGGATTACTTTTGCTAATGACTTTATTTATGTTACCAACACCAACTTCGTTGCCCATACTCAAAGTGTAACAAAGTATAAAGCTTCTGACTATTCATTTGTAAGCAAAATCAATATGACTGAGGTTTCTGATAAAGCAGTAGAAGCCGGAGGAAATGTTTTCGTACAAAATGCTTCATCAGGATTTGGAAATAAGATTACTTATATCAATACTTCTAATGATAGCAAAACTGAAATTACAGTTCCAAACGGTCAGATCGGAAATACGGTATCATACAAATCGAATGTTTATACGATTTCTTCAACAGCTACAGATTCTTATATCTATAAAATTTCAGGTACTGGAGCTATTACACCGGTAATTACGCTGACAGGAATTCCTAGTGCTACAAACCTTCAGATTGACAATGATAAAATCTACTTCAGCTCTGCCAATAAAGTATATACAACAAGTTTAGCGATCCCTGCGATCCCTGCAACTCCATTATTGACAGCTGCAGATGGCGGTCCTTACTTTACACTGTATGGATTTAATGTTATCGATGGAAGGATTTTTGCATCAGACGTTAAGCAGTTCACACAGGATAGTGAAATGGTAGTATATTCAGCAGTTACAGGTGCTCAGATCAGTTCTTTTAAAACAGGAGGTATCGGTGCTAGTGGAACATACCTGAACCCGTAATGTTTGACAACCTATAAAGAAATAATTTTTTATTTTTTCATCATTTGTGTTTTTTTCCGGCCGGTTTCGAAGAAACCGGCCGGCTTTGTTTTGTTGAATTATAGAGTTAACCCCAGCTTTTCAGCCTCAGCAATCACAAATTTTGTTGCTTCTTCTTTTTCATTAGGAATTTCACCTTCCAGAATAGCTTCTTTCACTTTCTCTTTCAATATACCTATTTCACGGCCCGGCTTAAGATTAAACATTTCCATAATCTCTTCCCCGGTAATAGGGGGCTGAAAGTTTCTTACCTGATCTTTTTCTTCCACTTCTTTGATCTTTACGGCTACATATTCAAAGTTTCTTTTGAATTTCTCCTGCTTCTTAGAGTTTTTAGTGGTAATATCTGCTTTGCAAAGGGTGAAAAGATCTTCAAGATTTTCTCCTGCATCAAATAAAAGCCTTCTCAACGCAGAATCTGAAGCATCATCAGTAATCAGTGCAATAGGTCTTGATGAAAGCTTCACCATCTTCTGAACATATTTCATGTCACTTCCTAAAGGTAATTTCAATCTTTGAAAAAGTGTTTTCACCATTTTTGAACCCAAGAATTCATGTCCGTGAAATGTCCATCCTGTTCCTTCTACAAACTTTTTGGTTGGAGCTTTTCCAATATCATGGAGCAGGGCAGACCAACGAAGCCAAAGATTATCGGTATTCACAGAAATATTATCTACTACTTCCAATGTATGATAAAAGTTGTCCTTATGGGTTTGTCCTTCTACTTCTTCTACGCCCTTCAATTCGATCAGTTCAGGAATAATCAGTTTCATAAGACCGGTTTGTTCCATCAGCCTAAGTCCGATAGACGGTTTTTCAGATAGCATGATTTTGTTGAACTCTACCATGATTCTTTCCATAGAAACAATCTTGATTCTTTCTGCTTCCTGCTGGATCGCTTTCAAAGAGTTTTCCTCAATTTTAAAATTTAAAGTAGAAGCAAAACGCACTGCTCTCATCATCCTTAACGGATCATCAGAATACGTCTGAGCGGGCTCTAACGGTGTTCTTAGAATTTCTTTTTCAAGATCTTCGATTCCGTTAAACGGATCAATAAGTTCTCCGAAATTATTTTTATTTAAAGAAATAGCCATTGCATTGATGGTAAAATCTCTTCTTTTCTGATCGTCTTCCAGGCTTCCGCCTTCCACTTCCGGCTTCCGGCTGTTTTCTGTATAGCTTTCCTTTCTTGCTCCCACAAACTCAAGCTCAAGTTCTTTATACTTGATCATGGCTGTGCCATAAGTTTTGAATACCGAAACCTTCAATTTAGGATCTATATCCTGAGCGACCTTTTGAGCAAGCTCAATACCGCTTTGTTCAGTTACAAAGTCTATATCTGTAGATGCTTTTCTGTTCATCAGAAGGTCCCGCACATAACCACCCACAATATATACGGACTGATTATTCCTTTCTGCTGCTTCAGAAATGATTTTAAATAGTTTTAAATTCTTATTTTGATTAAGATTAATTTTCATCGTTAATAATAGTGACAATTTCTACGTATGTTACCCATTAATCATAATGAGCATACATTCTACTAATTTTTCGCTCTTCATTAAAAAACATAACTTCAACAGCATGTTTATCCATAATCGACTTATAAAATAATGCTACCGAATCTACTCCAGCCGTGGAATGAATCAGATCAAAATGAAGGTCCGGAAACTTATCCAATGCCTTTTTCCAATATTCACGAACTGCTTCTTTTCCTCTTAAAGAACTTTCTTTACCACCAGTAGCCAGTGCAATCATAGGAGTCGTAATCTCAATATCATCAGAATAGTGGGATAGTATATCCTCCAGATCATGAGAATTCCACGCATTGATCCAAATTTGAGCAAATTCGTGATGATTCATAGCAAATAGTTTATGAGTTGAGTTTGCAAAGATAGAATTAAAAAAAAGAAATCCTGCCGATATGAACGGGCAAGACTCTAAAAAATAAACATAAAAGTTCAGAATTTTTATTCCCGAAGAACTTTTATCCTGTTATCATTCCATATTTTGATCACTGATGAGCCTGAGTATTTTGAAACCTTTTCTCTGTCTTCTTCCACTGCATAATCTACAAGGCTGATCATCTCCTCAGAAATATCAGAGAATTTTAGCGGACTTTTTTCACCACTGAAATTGGCGGAAGTAGATACCAAAGGTCTGTTCAGTTTTGTAATCAGCTTTTTACAGAAATCATTTTTTACCAATCGGATTCCTATACTTCCATCCTCTGCAAGAAGTTCTTTAGGCAAGCCTCTGGGGTTTTCATAAACAATAGTTACCGGCTTTTCACTAAGGTCAATAATTTCCCAGGCCATCTCAGGAACATCCACAAGATCCTGAAGTCTTTTCTCAGACTCTACAAGGATGATCATGGATTTATTTTTTTCGCGCTTCTTAATGTCGAAAATTTTGTTGACCGCCTCTATATTGGTGGCATCACAACCAATTCCCCAGATAGTATCTGTAGGGTAAAGAATTGTTCCCCCGGATTTTAATATTTCGATAATATGTTCCATAATTGTCTATAAGTTCAAAGAGTGGATAAAGGTAGAGAATATAAGAATTTCAGGCAAAAAAATAAGGATATAAATGTGGTTTGTCAGTTTGATTATTATAACAAAATACAAAGATTACAACCCATGGAAAAATGAATTAAAATAAGTTGTACGCTTAATAGGCTCAATATATTCAGGATGCAGTATTTTTTTGAAATCTCTTTTGGTAAGATGTTGTGAAAGCAAGATAGGAAAATTTGATCTTGAACCTTCTTTAATTAAAGTATAAAGAATAGCATTGTTTTTAAAAAATACAATGGTTGTCTGTTCATAATCTTTACCCAAACTGTATAGATCAGTCGGTTCATTAAGGAAAATCAGGTTACCTGAAATCATTGAAATTCTATAATGATGCTTTTTTCCATACTCAATGATTCTACTTTTAGCTTCTTCTTTAGGAATTTCAAACTTAATTTCTTTTAAATATTTTTCGGTGTATTTACAATATAGCACATATATGCTAAAGATAAATAAACTTATAAGAATTGCGCATTCGAAGCTGTTATTAAGAGAAAAATCTATTCCTTTTAATAACAGCAGAGAAGCTCCTGCCAATGCAGAAAATCCAAAATAGATCGAGATCGTATCAAACTTATCGTATGAACTTTCTTCAAAAATCATTTTTTTAGATTGAATACTTTCAGTGATTCTTAAATTTTTTAGAGATCTCATTGGACATCAGGATGAGAGTTTATGATTGATAAATTTAGATTTTATGGATAAATATAATGAGCCAACTATTAAAAATGTAATAGAAGCTATCCACAAAAAATAACCAGATTCCAAGCTGTATATTTTTCCCATTCTTCCATTTTCTGCAGCCAGAATTTCCTTCCAGAAAAAAAATGTTCCTGCAATTAAAAAAGCTGTTGTAGCCAATATCAAAGAAATTAAAAAATATTTTTTATAACAGAACGTCACTGCTATAAAGAACCAAATATTGTCCATAGCAGAAATTCAAATAATCCCCCGCCTAAAAAGTTAATAGGACCTATAAGAAAAGTTTCAAATGATTTATAATCTTTAATCTCTCCCATATCTTCAACTTTAAAAGCTGTAAAACAAAAAGAAATTATGAAAATTAATAGGCTTGCAAAGGAAATTCGTTTTCTTACATCCATCCCAATTTCGATAAATACCTTTCCTCAATAATATTCAGGTGGTGATAATTGTGTCCTATAATCAGTTTTCCGATAGTTTCCACAGAAATTTCATGGCCATTGGCTGTACCAGTATTTTGTAGAGCAGAAGGTTGAAGTGTTTCTAATAGAATTTGGGAAGATTTTCTTACCAGTTTATATTCCTCCAGAAGAGATTCAAGAGTTCTTTCACTGGCAAAGGATTGGTTTGCATATTCATTTTCATCAAATCCCGGAAGATTATTTTTCTCTCCTCTGGCGAAAGCTAATATTCTGTATTGGAAAACTCTTTCTGTATCAGATAAGTGGAGTAGAAGTCCTTTTAATGTCCATTTCCCTTCTGCATAGGCAAAATTAGATTGTTCTTCGGTAAGGTTGGAATAAATTCCGATGGTTTTGTCTGCCGAAATCTGCAGTTCGTTGATCCAGTTTCCTAAGGGAATCTGATCTAAATATCTTTGAATGTATTTTTGAAAATCGGTCATGTTATTTTTGTTTTTATAAATTGATTTTGAGGTGCGGATTCGGGATTCGGGTTCCGTGATTCGTGTAAAATTATGTATTACCCATTATTCATTACTTATTACTCATGAATTGCTCCACTCGTAGAAATTCACGGAGTCATACAGTTCAAAGCCACAGGCTGGATAAAGCTTATTTCCGATATCATTGCTTTTTCCTGTTTCTAAAAGGATACCACAGGCTTTTGAGGAACGGCAGTGTTCTTTGGATTCTTCAATTAATTCTTTAGAAAAGCCTTTTCCTCTATGGTTTTCATTCACGTAGAGATCGTTCAGCAACCAGTAACGCTGCATTCTTGTAGATGAAAATATAGGATATAATTGTACAAAACCTGTCAGGTTACCATTTTCTTCCGCCACAAAAATTTCGGAATCTTTATTTTGAAGTCTTTCCTTCAGAAAATTGGTTGCTTCGGGAATATCGGATGTTTTATGATAAAATATTCTGTACTGGTCAAATAATTCAGCCAGTTGCGGCAGGTCGGAAATGAATGCCTTTCTTGTGTTTTTCATAGTATGAGATGGTGTTTATAATAAAATGAGAAGGATTGATTAACCCTTCTCATTTTAGTTTATAGTGTGTTAAGAAAAAGCTTTCTCAAGATCCGCAATAAGATCTTCTGCATCTTCAATACCTACGCTTAAACGAACAAGGTCATCAGTGATTCCCAATTCAGCACGTTTTTCTGCCGGGATTGAAGCGTGAGTCATCAGAGCAGGGTGGTTAGCCAAAGACTCTACACCTCCTAAAGATTCTGCTAAGGTGAATACTCTTACTTTCTCCAAGAATTTAATAGCATCTTCTTTCTTTCCGGATTTAAAAGTGAATGAAACCATTCCTCCAGCTTCCTTCATCTGAGATTTTGCCAGTTCATACTGAGGGTGAGATTCTAACCCCGGATAAATTACTTTATCTACAGCTGGATGTGTTTCAAGGTATTTCGCTACTGCAAGACCGTTGTCAGAGTGTCTCTGCATTCTCAATGCCAATGTTTTGATCCCTCTCAATACAAGATAAGAATCGTGAGGTCCTAAAATACCACCACTCGCAAACTGAATAAAGTGAAGTTTTTCTCCCAGTTCAGCATCTTTAGCAATAAGTGCTCCTGCAATTACATCAGAGTGTCCTCCTAAATATTTTGTTGCAGAGTGCATTACAATGTCAGCTCCCAAGTCAATAGGTCTCTGGATATAAGGAGTAGCAAAAGTATTGTCTACTGCTACTAAAATATCTTTCCCTTTTGCAATTTCCACTACTTCTTTGATGTCTACCAGTTTCATCAAAGGGTTTGTTGGAGTTTCTACCCAGATCAGTTTGGTTTTATCTGTGATAACATCAGCAATTTTAGAAACATCATCAAAATTCACGAATGTAAACTTCAGCTGATATTTTTCGAAAAGTCTTGTGAACATTCTGTATGTACCACCATAAAGGTCATCTACAGCAATTACTTCATCACCTGGATTTAATAATTTCAAAACACAGTCGATCGCAGCAAGACCGGAACCGAAAGCTAAGCCTCTCGCTCCGTTTTCAATACTTGCCAAAGAATCCTCTAATGCCTGTCTTGTAGGGTTGGCAGCTCTTGAATATTCATATCCGGAATGTACTCCCGGGCTCTTTTGTGCAAATGTAGAGGTTAAAAATACAGGTACATTTACAGAACCTGTTGCAGACTCGTGGTGCTGCCCTCCGTGAATTACTTTTGTATTAAAATTCATAATTTTTTGCTTTAGGCTTTGAACATTAAGTACATATATTCTATTGATTAATGTTCATTGTTTTTTATTAAAATTTGCTCTAGCTGAATGCAAAAAGCTTACCGCTTACTGCCTCCGGCTTATTGCAATTGTCTTTTTTTACTTAATAGCAGATTTTACAGCAAATTCTTCTGCAATTTCCTCCATCCACTGCGCTACATCTTCTTCTCCTGTTGCTCTCTGATATGTGCTTCCTAAAGATATTAAAATCTGGTGGATAAACATCTTCATCTGATCTACAGGCATTTCTTTGGTCCAAAGATCAATTCTTAACGCTTCTCTTGTTTTATCATCCCATACGGAAATCATGGTTGCTTTGGTATCTTGTTTGTCAATACCGCCATCCTGTGCATTCCATGTAATATTTTCCGGTACGTGATTTTCATCAAGCTCTACATCTATCGTAATCTGAGTCTTTCTCATTTTTCTATTTTTTCTAAATTCTAAATTTTCTTATTTAAGTTTCGGTTTATAACCGGATTGGTTAAAAATTGTGGTAGCATCCATTTTCAGGAATTCCGTCAACTTTGTTTCAGGTTTTTCCTTAAGATATGCCTTACAGATCTGCCATCCTGTAAAAATTCCTATTTGTGGTGAAGATTCATTGTCAATTTCTGTATAAAACTTCGAGAATGGTCCGGGTGAAATAAAGCGTTCCCCCAGCCTTGGATCATCTCCGAAGATCAGATTACTTTCTACAAAATAATTCCAGATATTGGCTTCATTGCTTGTTGCCCATTCATACTGCTTTTGAGTATAATTCATTTTCAGATAATCAGGTGTATCCGGAAGAAAAGCATCCTGAAGAATCATTACTTTTCCGTTCAGAATAATCTGATCAATGAATTTCTGATGGTCAGGAGACTCTGTGACAATATTTTCAGCAAAAAGCTGTGATACCTTCGGAACAATATTCTGCGGGTTCATCGATTTTTGAAAATATAGCTCCAGTCCTTTATAATTTGCATTTCCATCGCCCATAAAACCGGTAACATCTATAAATAAAAGGTTCCCTTTCTCATCATAAAATATGGGATCCTGGACCATTTGCAGAGCAGATGAGAACAGATATACTTTTGGATTTTTAAACTGTGGAAAATAATATTTGATATGTGAAAACAAACTCTGAAGTTCACTTTGCAGTTTTGCCTGATCTATTTTTCCGATAGCTTCCTTGTAGATTTTTATCTCTTCAGCATCCGCTCTTCTTTTGCCAAAATCGGCATCAGAAACACTTCCCTGAAACCATGGAAATTGAGCCTTAAACTGATCCAGAGGAACATTCGGATTGTAAAATTCTTTGGAAATATCTGTGATGTCAACTTTTTCGGCAGTTTGTTTGACTTCTACCTTCCATTGATTTTCAGGTTCTTTTTTGCAGGAAATAAGTCCGGCAGCTAAAAGAGAAGAAAGCGCAATATATCTAAAAATCTTCATTATTTTTACATGGAATTTAAGTTTACAAAAATAAGGATTAAATACACAATTCATGATGAAAATTAAAATATTTACAACCCTTTGCTTTATTTCAGGGCTTTCTTTTTTCTATGGGCAAAAGCTTGAATTTAAAGACAAAAACTTTGAAAAAGCTGTACTGGAAAATTTTGATATGAACAAAAACGGAATGATTGAATCCCCGGAAGCCGGGATGGTTATGAATCTGTTCCTTGTTCAGAAAGGAATTACATCTGCAGAAGATTTGCAATTTTTTAAAAATGTAAAAATGATTGTCATTGATGATAATGTGATTTCTACTGTGGTGATAAGCAATCTGGATCAGCTGGAATTATTTTCATGTACAGGATGCAAAATTTCTTCATTTAAAGCTGTAAATCTGAAAAATTTAACCTCATTATATCTGGATAATAATCTGTTGGAAAGTATTACATTGACAGGGATTCCAAAAATTAATCAATTAACATTATCTTTAAATCGATTAAAAACAATTGATCTGACTCCGTTTAAAGTCTTAAGAAAACTGAACTTAGAACATAACAACCTTCAGAAAATTGATATTTCCGGTAATCCGGACTTACAAACCCTTAATATCATGGGAAATAAGATAAGAGAAACAGATATAAAGAAAGGCACAAAAACAGAAGTTACTATTTTTGGTGCTGAAGAATAAAAACTAATGATTATGAAAATAGAAACAGAGCGACTGATTTTAAGAAAACTCGAAGATGAAGATTTTGAACGCATATTTCTGCTGGACTCCAATCCTGAAGTCATGAAATATATTGGTGTGCCGGTTTTGACGGACGTCAATGAATCAAAAAAAGTGATCAGCATGATTCAGAAACAGTATGAGGAGAATGGGGTAGGAAGACTTGGAGTGGTAGAAAAAGAAAGCGGACTACTGATAGGATGGAGCGGATTGAAATTACTGACTCATGAAACCAATGGATACAAAAATGTACTGGAACTTGGATATCGTTTCCTGCCTGAATCCTGGGGAAAAGGATACGCTGTAGAATCCGGAATAGCTTCTCTAAACTATGGCTTTAATGACCTGAATGCAGACGTTATTTATGCTTATGCTCATTCTGAACATGATGCTTCCAACCATATTTTAAGAAAATTAGGTTTTGAAAAAACCGGAGAGTTTGAAGAACCGGACGGAATTTGTTTCTGGTATGAACTGAAGCGAAAATTATAATAAAAAATGATAACAGTACGACAGGAAGAAGAAAAGGATTATAAAAAGGTTTTTGAACTTACAGAAGAAGCTTTCAGAGACATGGAACACAGTGATCATCAGGAGCAGTTTCTGGTAGAAAAACTGAGAAAATCTGAAGCCTTTATCCCGGAATTGTCATTGGTTGCGGAAGATGAAAATGGTACAATTACCGGACATATTTTGTTTACAAAAATTAAAATTGTCAATGAAGAAGAATCGTTTGATTCCCTTGCGCTGGCACCTGTTTCCGTAAAACCTGGGTTTCAAAATCAGGGAATTGGAGGTAAACTGATCCTTGAAGGACATCGTATCGCCAAAGAACTGGGATATGAATCGACGATATTAATCGGGCATGAAGAATATTATCCGCGCTTTGGTTACAAAAAAACAAGTAATTTTGGGATCTCTTTTCCATTCGATATTCCGGAAGAAAACGGAATGGCTGTAGAATTGATAAAAGACGGATTAAAAGATAAAAAAGGAGTGGTGAAATACCCTCAGGAATTTGGAATAGACTAAAAAAATATAAACGATGCAGACACAGAAAGTGATAGATCACATTGTAAGCTGGTTAAAAGATTATGCTACAAAAGCAAGAGTAAACGGATATGTAATCGGAGTTTCCGGAGGAGTAGATTCCGGAGTGGTTTCTACCCTGGCAGCAATGACCGGTTTGAAAACATTACTGATCGAAATGCCGATCCGTCAGAAAGCCGATCAGGTAGGTCGTGCACAGGATCATATGAATGATCTTAAATCAAGATTTCCTAACGTGGAAACAATGTCAGTTGATCTGACACCTGCCTTTGAGGAGCTTTATAAAACATTCGATGTAAAAGACGATCTGTACCCTAATGAGAAACTTGCTTTTGCCAACACAAGAGCACGTCTTAGAATGCTTACCCTTTATTATTATGGGCAGCTGAACGGACTTCTGGTTTGTGGAACAGGAAATAAAGTGGAAGATTTCGGAATCGGCTTTTATACAAAATATGGTGATGGTGGAGTAGACGTTTCTCCAATTGCTGATCTTTATAAAACTGAAGTGTATGAATTGGCCAGAGGATTAAATCTGATCAAAAGTATCCAGGAAGCAATTCCTACTGATGGACTTTGGGATGTGGACAGAACAGATGAACAGCAGATTGGTGCTACGTATCCGGAACTGGAGAAAATCCAGAAAGAATACGGAACGAAAACGGCTGATGATTACGAAGGCAGAGATAAAGAAGTTTTCCAGATCTTCGACAGAATGCATAAGGCTGCGAAACATAAAATGGATCCTATTCCGGTTTGCGATATTCCTGAAGAATGGCGAGCATAGAAATAGCATTACAATAAATAACAGGTATGAACGGAAAAATAAGATCTGTATTTTTTATATGTCTGGGACTTCTCTTTGGAATGTCTGTGATGTATGTCTACAGGAACTTTATTGAAGATAAAAAAGATCAGTCAGGTTCTGCAAAAAAAGAAACAGTGAGCTATGGAAGTACTTCTTCGGATGGAAATTCCTCTGCCCAGGTTTCTATAGATCAACTTACAGAAGAAAAAACGGTGATCAGCTATGTGAAAAAAAATCATAAACTGCCAGATTATTATATCACTAAAAATGAAGCAAGAAAACAGGGCTGGAGTCCTTCCAAAGGAAATCTTTGTGATGTACTTCCCGGAAAAGCTATTGGTGGAGATCATTTCGGAAACAAAGAAAGACGTTTACCGGATGGAGAAAAGTATTTTGAAGCCGATGTAAACTATCATTGCGGCGGAAGAAATGCAGACCGTATCATCTATACCCGGAACGGTGATGTGTATCTTACCAAAAACCATTATAAAAGTTTTGAAAAACAGTAATGTCATTGCGAGGAACGTAGTGAAGGATCAATCTCTATAAAAGAATCACAAGTAAAAGCAGGTTTTGTCTACATTATGACAAATAAAAATCACACAACTCTTTATACAGGAGTTACCTCAAACCTGTCAAAACGTGTTCAGCAACATAAAGAATCATACTATTCACAAAGCTTTACTTCAAGATATAATTTGTATATACTGGTGTATTGGGAATCCTTTCAGGAAATAGGTGAGGCTATAGGTAGAGAAAAACAATTAAAAGCGGGTTCCAGACAAAAGAAACTGGATTAATCAATAGTATAAATCCTGATTGGAAAGACCTCACAGGAGATGTTGAAAGTATTATGGATGTTTTTTGAGATTGCTTGGTCGCAGAGCTCCTCGCAATGACCAATGTATAATTTGCATTGTAATTATTATAAATCTTAATTTTGAAAAATTATAATTTTTTGTACTTTACCATCATCTTATTTCTGATGCATTCATGTTCGGAAAAAAAGAAGGGGGTAAAGGAAAAGGCAGAAAAACCAGCCGTAACAATACTCATACAGCCGTTTAAAGATATCAATCAGGACACTGTAGTAAAAATAGCTGAAGAAATAAAAAATGTTTACCCGAATGTAAAAGTTCTGAATGCGATAGACTTTCCGGCAAATACTTATTATAAAGAGAGAAACCGATATAGAGCAGATTCAATTATTAAGTTTTTAAATAACAAAACAAAAGAAGGCTTTGTTGTAATTGGTTTGACCTCAAAGGATATCAGTGCCACCAGAGGAAAGATAAAGGACTTTGGAATCATGGGATTGGGCTATAGACCAGGAAAAGCTTGCGTTGCTTCAAATTTCAGACTGAGTAAAGAAAACCGGGATGAGCAGTTTTATAAAATTGCCATTCACGAGCTTGGTCATACACAAGGGTTGCCACATTGCCCGGAAAAAATGTGTTTTATGAGAGATGCAGAAGGCAAGAATCCCACGAATGAAGAAACGGATTTCTGCAAAAAATGCAAAACTTTTTTAATCAATAAAAATTGGAAATTTAATTCAATATGAAGACAGTATATATAGATTTTACAGACATAGGTGACTATGAAGATTTTTATACCCAGCTAAAGGAGAAAGTTCAACTTCCTGAGCATTTTGGCGATAATCTTGATGCCCTTTTCGATACTATTACCGGTAATCTGGAAATGCCCCTCCATTTAGAATTCGTCAACATGACTGTAGATCAGCTTGAGATATTTGAAGACCTTCTGACAACGCTGGAGGATGCTGAAGAAGAAGTTGAAGAATTTAGTTTCAGCTACTATCTGGAGCAGTATGAAGACGAAGATGACGAGTTAGAATCTGAAGAAGAATAAAAAAGAAAGGCTGTTTCAATATAGGACAGCTTTTTTTATGCTGATCCTTATTCTATAATATTCAAATCTTATTCTTTACCATACAAACCTAACAGGTTTCCAAAACCTGTTAGGTTTCTTATATTATTTAACTGAAACACTCATTTACGACTAATCAATGCGAAGTTTTTGCTTCACACCCTGTCAAGATTTCAAACCAAGGCAGGGTTTAAAAATCAGGTTTTACTTTCCTTACAAAAATGTAGAATCAAAATAAAAAGGAAGAAGATCCTTCACTGCATGTACTTTTACAACCTCTTCATTCATGCTTGAAAAATAAAGGTCAATATTTTCATTCTGTTTGGTTTCATACTCTATTAAACTCTGGCGGCATGCTCCACACGGTGGGATCGGAGGATTTTTCTCATGAAACTCTTTCGGACCTCCTACCACGAAGATCTTTTTTATTTTCACATCCGGAAAATTGGCTGCTACCCAAAAAAGAGTAGTTCTTTCTGCGCAAAGTCCTGATGGGTAAGCTGCGTTCTCCTGATTGTTCCCGGAATAGATTTCGCCGTTTTCCAGTAATACGGAACAGCCTACCAAAAATTGAGAATAGGGCGCATAAGCATTCTCACGAGCCTCTTTGGCTCTTTCAAATAATGTATTTTCTATATCGCTCAGCTCACTGCTATTTTTAAAATATTCGTAACTGATCTGTATGTCTTTTTTCATATATTGTCAACTAAAAAAGGGGGGTAAAAGTAGTTCTTTTTAATGAAGTGGGCAATACTTTATTCTTCCGGCCAAAAGTTCAATTTTTTAAGATTAAAAAATGTTATATACACCGATAAAATTTAGAAATATAGAGTTGAAAAACAGATGGGTAATGTCACCTATGTGTATGTATTCATGTGAAAACGGGGAGGCCAACGACTTCCACTTTGTACACTACGGAAGCAGGTCGCAGGGCGGTACAGGCCTTTTGATTGTAGAAGCAACAGGAGTAGAACCCAAAGGAAGAATTACCAATCACTGCATGGGAATCTGGAATGATGAACAGGCGGAGAAATTACAGAGAATTGTAGAATTTGTACACAAAAATTCAGAAAGTAAAATAGGAATTCAGCTGGCTCATGCCGGAAGGAAAGGGTCAACATGGAATAATATACAGATTCCTGTGGAGGAAGGTTGGGAGACGGTGGCGCCAAGCCCTATTCCTTATCACCCCACAGAAAGAATTCCGCATGCATTGACGACAGAGGAGGTAAAAGAACAGGTTCAGAATTTTAAAAAAGCAGCAAGAAAAGCAGTGGAAGCCGGGTTTGATATTATCGAAATTCATGGTGCTCACGGATATCTGCTTCATCAGTTTCTGTCGCCCCTTTCCAATATCAGAACGGATGAATATGGAGGAAGTTTTGAAAACAGAATCAGATTTCTGATCGAAATTGTAGATGCTGTTAATGAAGAACTGAACGAAAATACAGCTCTTTTTGTAAGAATTTCAGGAACGGAATATGCTGAAAATGGCTGGGATATTCAGAGCAGTGTAGCGCTGGCAAAAATTTTAAAAGAGCATGCCGTAGACCTTGTGGATGTATCCAGTGGTGGAAATATTCATGGAGCTAAAATTCCGGTTTTCGAAGGTTATCAGGTTCCTTTTTCTTCGCAGGTAAGAAATGAAGCGGAAGTGAAAACGGGAGCGGTAGGTTTGATTACCAAAATAGAACAGGCTGAGGAAATCCTTCAGAAAGGTGATGCTGATCTTATCTTTGTAGCAAGAGAAATCCTGAGAAATCCTTATATTGCTGTTCAGGGATCTTTTGAAATGAAAGAAGACTGCTTTTTTCCGCATCAGTATACCAGAGCCAAAATCTCTACTTAATGACCACAAATAATCTGTAAAACAGCAGAAATGGATATCAATGATTTTATGCTTACCTGCCCCAGTAAAAAATACCTGGGGATAGAATGTCTTGGCTGCGGTGCTCAGCGAGCAATCGTGCTGGTATTTGAAGGAAAGTTTTCAGAAGCATTTCAACTGTATCCTGCGGTATATACTTTACTGTTGTTTTTTTTGATTCTTGGTGTAAGTTTTATTGATAAAAAAAGAAAATATAGTAAAACTTTAATGGCTTTGGTGGTCGTCAACCTGGTTATTATGATAATTGGGTATCTGTATAAACACCATTAACTATTAAAATCAACAGTAAATATTTAATTGTGAACTGTTTTTGTGTTTTGATCTTTTGTTTGTTAATATATAGGAAAATTTTAATAAAAAATATAATTTGTTAGATTAAAATTCCTGTTTTATTTTGTTGTAAAGAATTTTAAAATGTCGTAGAACTACTACAATTTCTCAAACAGTGCTCTAAAAACTTTTTAAATTAGAACATGAACTTTATCTTTGTTATATAAATCCTATATCAGGGAACAGTCGTTAATGATTAAAATGTAAGAATATGGCAGGAAATTCAAGAGGAATCTTAAAATTCAATGGAGGTGAAGGTCAGAAGTTGCTAAAGCTTAACTATAGTGTGTCAAGGTCTACAGACGTTTCAGGACGTGTAGCATCTGACCCGTCAAATGCATTGATTAAAGTAACAATTGAAGCAACAGAAAAATCTGATGTTTTAGAAAGTTTATTAAACAGTAAATATAAACCAACAAGCGGAGAAATCAACTTTAATAAATCTCACGAAGAAGGAACATTGATCTCTTTGAAGTGGGAAAACGGATATGTAATCCAGCATGAAGTAGACTTCGATGCCATTGATAGTAATAATATGCTGATCAGCTTTGTAGTAAGTGCTGAAAGTATTACGTATGGAAATTCATCTTATGACGGACTTTGGCCAATGAGCTAAGTCTTTCATGAGCAAGAAATAAAAGACTGTCCTTATAAGACGGTCTTTTTTTACCTAAGACTATATTCTGCAGGACCTTTTGTTTTAATTTTTAAACCCCGTTTCTGCTGAATAATCGTTCAGAAAACTAATCAAATCACTAAAAATATGTCAAATACACCTGGAAACTCACAAGCGACGTCTTTTCGTCCGACGCAGAATGCAGATGGTATTTCTGAAAACCATCACACAGGTATCAACCGTCTGGTAAAACTTTCTCTTGTCATAGAAGGGAAAATTATCAAATACTACAAGCATTTCAAGCTTAAGCAAAGTACCAGACGTCATCACGAATTTACGCTGACTTTGGCACACGATACTCTGGGAGACAGACAGACCCATTCATTGGAAGAAGCCAATAAATTCCTTGGAAAACGACTTACAGCCGTTATTTCCTATAAAGATATTGACAACAGTCCGGAGAGAACTTTTGTAGGAGTAATTACCGGGGTAGGATTCAGTCAGGAGCATATGAGTTTAGGAAATATTGTGCTTACAGGTTACAGCCCTACCATCCTTCTTGACGGTGCACCGCATATCCAGAGTTTTGGAGGAAGCCAATCGGTTAACGTAGGAATTATTGCCGAAGAAGTGATTAAGCAGGGAATTGATAAAAGCCGATTTGATGTAAGAGTAGAAGCCAATAATTTTTCTCAGATTATCTACAGCAGCCAGTATGATGAAACCCATTATAACTATCTGGCAAGGATGGCAGAAGCTTATGGTGAACAGTTTTACTATGATGGTGAAGTTTTACATTTCGGAAAACTACCTGCTCAGAATAAACCCATTACCCTTACCTATGGAAGCAGTGCCAATGAAATAAAAGTTGAGCTGAAAGCAGTACATACAAAACCTCAATTTTACGGTTACAACAGTAATAAAAATGAAAGGCTGACGTCCGGTTCTACACCCATCAAACATGTAAGTGATCTTGCGAAAACAGCCTACAGTCATAACGAAACTATATATAAAACTCCGGCGCTGCAGATAGCTCCCATCAAAGCAACTACACATTTAGATGTGGAGTATTCTCAGAAAAGTGCAGCTGGAAGTGAAGCGGTAAATGTTTTTTCTATTTCAGGAAATACAACGGTTCCTTTCCTGCATCCGGGTTGCGTAGCTGATGTCCAGATGCGTAAACAGGATTCCAATGAAACCTCTTATTTCACAAGGATAATGATTACGGAAGCAGAACATGAAATTGACACAATAGGTCATTATAAAGGAAGCTTCATAGGAATAGCAGCAGATACAGGATTTCTTCCAAAACCTGAGTATACCATTCCGAAAGCTGAGCCACAGACTGCCACCGTAATTTCCAATACCGATCCCGAAGGACAGGGAAGAATACAGGTAAGATTTGACTGGCAGACCAATGATACCACTCATTTTATCCGTATGATGAGCCCTGATGCCGGAGGAACCGATCAGATTACCCAAAACCGTGGGTATGTAGCCATTCCGGAAGTTGGAGATCAGGTGATGGTTAATTTTGTGCACAGCCATCCGGACAGGCCATTCGTAATGGGAGGAATGTTCCATGGAGGCATAGCGTTAGGAGGTGGCGTTAACAATCACCTTAAGTCTATACAGACCAGAAGCGGAATCAGGATTCTGATGAATGACGAAGAAGGAAGTGTAACCATTCTTGATCCGAGTGGAAATACCTATTACATGGACGGACAGGGAAATATCAGCATGAAAGCACCTAAAAACTTTACTTTAAATGCAGGCGACAATATCAATATCACCGCAGGAAAAGAAATTTCAATAGGAGCAGGAGCAAGTATAACCAGTACCGCGAATGATAACATCGTGTCCATAGCAGGAAAAGATATGAAACTAACCGCTTCGGGAGACATTACGGAAACCTCCGATACCAGAACGGAAATGATTGAAAAAGAATTCAAGAGACAATCTGAAACATCCAACGAAATAGCAGGTGAAATTTCCATGTTCAGCGAACTGGAAAATATGACCATGCAGAGCGGAAAGATTGTAGAATTCAACAGTGCTGAAAAATCAAAACTTTTCTGATATGGCGATCATCAAAACAGCAACCAATCTGCGCATAACAGTTAAAGATACTTACCATCTGAGCGTAGGAAAAAAGGTTGAAAAAATAGCAAAGAAAATCAATGTGGAAGCCCATAAAGAAAACCTGGTTTTAGCAAGTAACAAGAAGATTATGTCCCATGGTCATAAGTAAATATAACCTGCTGATTCTTTTAATAGGGTGTTTTTCATTAACGAATTGTCAGAATAAAAAAATGGAAGAAAAATACAGTTGGCTGGGAACCGTTTCTGCCCCACAGGAATACCCGATGGAAGTATATGAAGGAGCTATTGTTGCCGATGATTTTACTTACGGCTTTGATGCCATCTGGGGAACACAGAATACAGGATGGGGAAAAGAAGGCGGTACCATGAATGTAAACACCGAAAGAATGGATGCTCCCCATGAGCTGGAATTCACATGGTATTCTCTGGTAGAAAATAAATTCTACACCGGAAAATGGAATCTGGATAAAGAAAAGATAAAAAACCTTTTTGATGAAGGGTTTGTAGATCAGGATACGAAAAAGAAATCTACTTACAATTCCTTTGTGGTGGGATTAGCTCCACAGGGAAGAGTAGTGCTTTGGATGAAAGGTCCGGGAAACCAGAAAGAAATAGGTGCTTTTCAGGCTCATGATACTATTATCACCAAAGAAAAAGCCTATGACAATGCCCAGTATATGTTGAAAGAAGGCTTTGCAGAGAGGATGCTCAAAGATCCGTCTTATAAGACATTCAAGCCGGAAATTCGTGAGAAAATTGAAAAAGAAGGTTATCCGGCAGCAGATATTTATAACGTCTACAGAGAAAAATACAACTGGAAACCTTCTGTAATTCTTCCGGAAGGAGCCACCTGGATCGATTTCGGTTTTACCAATTATAACGGAGAACAGGAAAATCTTTTTGACCAAAGTTTAAAGGAGAATACTTACAAAAGCAGAGCTGTACCAAAATTCTGCGGTTTTTACTGGAAAGATAAAAACAACAACAGATATGCAGTATGGATAGACGCTTTTGATGACAAAGAAATATTTGATTTGTTTCAAAAATCAGGTAAAGACAAAAATATTGATCTGACCATTAAAGTCAACGAAGACAATACCAAAGTTTTAGTTTCCTTAGAATCCGAAAAAGAAAAACTGGCAGTTACCAAAGCAAAAATAAGGGTATCCCGAAAGATAGAATAATAGCATTCAATCAGTCAATTTAAAAACAAGAACTATGCACAACAATCAATTTGGAAGTTATACACCATCTGTATCCAAAGAGGAGGTACTGGATATTACTATTGGGATTTTTTTTGACGGAACCCTGAATAATAAAACCAATACGGACGAAAGAAAAAAAGGGACAGAGGCCCATAAAAAACACGGTGGAGAAGCTAAAGACAATACCAGTTACAACAATGACTGGAGCAATGTAGCCCGCATGTGGGACAACTATGATAAAAACTTCGGCATTTATATAGAAGGGATCGGTACAGAAGACAAGAAAGGAGATGCTACGTTGGGATATGCTTTCGGAACAGGAGAAACCGGAATCAGAGCAAAAGTGAGGAAAGGCTGTGAAGAAATCGTAAAAAAAGTGAAAACCATCAAAGCCGAAAAGAAAGCTGATAAAATTGCCGTGCTTACTTTCGATGTATTCGGTTTCAGCCGTGGAGCAGCAGCAGCCCGTAATTTTGTATACGAAATCGGAAAAGCAAAATATAGAGCCACTTCACGCACCGTTGCCAACGAAGCGGTTTCGGTGACCACTTATTCGGATGATGATGGAAAGAGTGTTGCTTCAGAAGAACTTCCAAAATGGGGCCATCTCGGCCTTAAACTCGAAGAAGCAGGATTAAAGATAGATGTATTGAAAGTAAGATTCCTGGGAATTTACGATACCGTTTCTTCCTATTCAAAATATCTGTCACCAATGCCCAATTTCAGTAATGACGTAGAAGAATTAAGCCTGAATGAAATCGGAAAAGCCCAGACTGTGGTTCACTTTATCGCCGCTGATGAACACAGAGAAAACTTTGACCTCACAAGGGTACATATCGGAACTGAAAAAACATTCCCGGGTGTGCACTGCGACGTAGGCGGAGCCTATGAAAACGGAAGGGAAACATGGGAAGAAGTGGAAACATCATGGACTACGAGCAGCAAGCTGGAAGCATTAAAAACAGAGCTTGAAAATGAAGGATGGTACGAAAAAGGTGAGCTCACCATTACTCCGGGATTCTATTTGTCATTAAGGGGAACACGTGATCTTGTAAAGACTTTCAGTTATATTCCTTTACATTTTATGGCAGAATACGGCATTGATAAAAATCTTCCTATCACCTTAAAAAAAATGACAGATGACAAATATTCCATTTTGGATGATCAGTTTTTAATTGGAATAAAAGACCGTCTCAGAACTTATGTGATGGGAAATGGCAAACCTTATTCTTTCAGACATTATAAAGAACTGCGGGATGCCTATGGAGGAAACGAAGTTCCGGAAGACCGTCAGGAAGCTTATCAGAAAGAAGTAAAGGAACAAGCCGATTTAAGAAAGCTTCGCCATAAATACCTTCACTGGTCAGCAAGAAGAGAAAAAATAGGGATGGATCCAAGACCGAACAGAACAAGGGTTATCCATTAAACTTTTAATAAGATTTTATACAAAAAAGAAATTGAAGCAGGAATATTTTTATGCAGAAATATAATATACATACCGTTCAGAAAGACGAAACTTTAAAAAGTATAGCCTCGCTGTACGGGTTGGATAAAGATGCACTAAAACTCTTCCATAATAATCACTGCGCTGTTAAGGACATGATCCTGATCAATCTTAATGGGCAGAAGGAGCTTTTTGTTCCGAGAACAGCTGTTGCAGATAAAAATGTTTTGGTAAAATTCGGAAAAGGAAACAGCCTTACCCTACAGCCAGAAAACTCAGTGCGAAGATACAGTGTAGTTATTACCATTGAAAAAGGAGAATCCAAAAATGAATTAAAATATGAAGTATCCGTTCGCTGGCTGAAAACAGAAAAAGGACATCATTTTTTCGAAATAGACAGAACGTCAAATCTTTATCTCAATGAAGAAGAAGTGAATGAAATTGCAGATCTGCTGGCTTACAGAACCTCCGGGGTTTTATATCCTTTACAGATCAGTACAGATGAACATGGAAGATTTGAAACCGTAGAAAATGCTGAGGTATTTTTCAAAAGATGGACCACTGTAAAAGAAGAATTATATAAAGAATTTGAAGGAGAAACCGTAGACGAATACTGCGGAAAGATTGAAAAAGTAATCAGCCAGCCTGAAGCCATCAATCTTTACATTAAAAATGATTACTTCATCCGTGCTTTATTCTTTGGGATATATCAGAGTTTCGGAAAAGACTACAGAACGGAGATGACAACAACGTTTCCTGTAGTAGACAATGCAATTGAACCCAGATATAAATTAACACTGGAAACAGATCCATTAAAAGAGGAAACAGGCCTGATCACCATAGAAGGATCAGGAAAGTTATATGAAGAAAGAGATATTGATGATTTTATAAGAAGATCACCTTTTTCATTGATTATAGAAGACGACCCTGTGATGAATGAAGAAGGAACTTTCAGACTCATAAGCTATCTGAAAGGAGAAACCTCACTTCCGGAATCTCTTTACCTGGAATGCAGTATCATGCTGCAGGAAGAAAAAAAGATTTCAGTATCAGTTTCAGGAATTGATGAAAACTAAATTACCACTTCACTAAAGATAAAATTAATATGGCAGAAAAACATATTGTAGTACAGGGCGCCCTATGCAAATGCCAGTTCGGACAGGTTCCGGACAAGCTGAAAGTACTTACACACCAAAAAGAATATGCCAATGATAAAAGTGCTTCTAAAAAACTGATCGTCACCACGAAAGAAATAGGAGCAGCCACATTTGAAAAAAATACATTCGGGAACTGTACCAAAATGGGAGGGCCGCCTCCGCCATGCAAAATTATGGTCACAGAATGGCAGAAGTTTTATGATAAAGTACAGCTCAGCAATGGCGGATATATCATTGTAGAAGACAGCAAAGCAGTATGTGCCGTTGCCGGAACTCCATGTATTGAGATTATAGACCACGGGCAGAGAGCAGAAGCCAGCCAGCAGAACTTTAAAAATGCCGACAAAGATGTTCAGCAGCAGATCAATCCGTTGGTAGATTCCGAAGAAATGTATAACGAACAGCCTTCAGGAGGAGGGCAGGATGGTGCAATCTAAATGATAAGAAAATGGCAAAAGGCGTAAAAAAAATAAAAGTTGTAAGCGGATTGTATTACCCTAAAATGTCTGTATTAGGGCAAAGGATTACCATAAAGCCAGACCAGTGGGTACAGTTTGGTGTAGGAGAATGGCTGCCGGGAACTACAGATGCAGACAAAAAGAAACCTCTTACCTGGATGAGGCAGAACAGCAGCAAAAAAATTATTATCAATCAGATCACCTCTGCTACAGGATATAAATTTTTAATTGGCAAGCAGTACTGCGGAAGCTATCAGTTTTATATTGAAGCCAGTCTGTCAGGAGTAAGAGACCCAAAAAATGATACAGGAATATATGTAAAAGGCTGGTGTGAACCCAAAATTGTAAGCAGCAAATGGTCTACCCAGAAAAACAGCAAAAGCATCAAAAACAATAAAAAGAACGAATACATTTCCTATGGACATATCGTTCATCTGAACCTCGTGACGGAAGGTCTCAATGGAAATACAGTCAGTATCGAACTTTGGAATCAGCAGACAGCAAAAGCAGATAAACTGGTGCATACCTATAACAATGTACAGGTAATAGACGGTGAAGTTAATCTGAAAATAGAAAATACCTTTGCCTGGATGGCCTATGTGGACAATATTCAGAATGTAGAGGAATTCTATATTAAAGTAAAAGATGTTGCTTCCAAAAAATATATTAAAGATAATCTGGGGGATGATCTTCATGCCATCTATCTGAATGTAAAGAATAAAGTAGTTACTACCAATACCAACGGAGCCCAGAACCAGACACCGACTAAAGTGTATAAGCCGGATGTAAATTCCGTCAGACTGGAACCTTGTAAGTTTGAAGTCATCAAAATCACAGAAAGTGAAATAAAAGACGGAAAAGCTAATAATACAACCGTTAAAGTTTTTGATAATGGTAATGGTGTAAAGCAAATACAGTCACCTGCGCTTCAGGAACATATTAAAAGAACCATCTTTTATAAATTCGATTCTACAGAAATTGATAAAGATGGAGTCGCCATCCTGAATAATGTACTCAAATTCCTTTTAGAACATAAAGATGCCACCATGAATCTGAGTGGCTACGCTTGTGTAATCGGAAAACAGAATTACAATAAAGGTCTTTCCCAAAGAAGAGCGGATGTTGTCAAAAAATTCTTTGCAGACGGTGGATTAGATCCAAGAAGAATCATCTCTGTGGGAAAAGGAGAAGTAGATCCTACCGACGATAAAAAAGGAAGAGATAATATCAAATATAAAAATGAGAAAGACTACGAAAATAACCGTAGAGTAGACATCTCATTCGTATTCAATGCCCATGATGCCCAAACGGTTAACTATGAAGTGACAGCCCCTAGTGTATCCATGAAGAAAGATATAACGATTGATGTTACCGGTTTTCAAACCAATGAATGTTTCAGAGACAGCAAAGGGAAACATAAAAAACAGGTCCTGATGGTAGATGTAGGGCAGGCAATAGATAAAGGAGATACGGTAAAGACATTTACTACGCCATCATTTAATTATGGAGTATACTCAGATTTATCACAATTCGATGCTTTTCCTATACAATATATCTGGCCGATGTGGGCCACTCCCAATCAGTTCCATCTCCACGCACATACCTGCAGGTATTTTAGCAATGAAAAGAGAACAACCGTATTAATCAAAGCCTATCCGGACATTAAATGGACACTCACTTTCTTCGTTAATCTTACCAATGAACTGAGTGTGAAATGGCAGAACCAGCCAGCGGCAAAGCATAAAGACCTACAGGCTAAAGCCGGTAAAATAGGTGCTGAAAGAAGATGGAAACAAAAGGATGCTTCCTTCGGATTCAGCCTGAAAAGTGAATGGGAAAAGAACAGAAGCGGCAGTTTTCAGAAAAGTAAAGAAGTTAAAGGTGAATACGAGACAAAATTCAAAAAGCTTTATGATCTTTTCGGCTCAATGGGAGCAATGTCTGACGGTATTACCAACAAAACTAAAGGACAGGTTAGAAATATAGGTTTTAAAGGTCTTCCGGTAACTTTTGCCATTAAACCACCTAATATCAATCTTAAAGGTGAATGGTGTTTAGAAAGAGCCAAACAGAAAAATACCGAAATTGAAAGATTAGGAACAAAGGTTGATATATCCTTTAATGCAGAGCCCCTGATAGGATTAGAAGTTACAGTAGACCTCCTTTGTACAGCTGTAGGACTGGTGGCAGGAGCCGTGAGTGGTGGAACCGCAGCACCAGGTGCTGTAAGGTTGTATGGAGTGATCAAAGATCAGATGAATACAGGAGTAGAGTTCGGGAATGATGATTTCGGAGCTAAAATGAGTTCAGATGTTTACATTGATCTTGTTATTTCAAGTGAAATCAAAACATCAATTGGTTTTTCATTCAACACTGTAAGCGAAAAAAGTGATAAGCAAGGAAAAATAGAAGCCAAAAATACCCTTAAAATTGAATTAAAAGCAGGGGTTTGGGCAAAAGCAGAAGCCAATCTTGTCATTGTGAAAGTAGAAGGATATTTTGAAATGAGCGGAAAGGGATCAGCTTCCATTACATTCGGGCATGGTGTGAAATTTGATGATAAAGGATTAAATTACCGCCCGGAATTAGGATTTGATGGGCTCAACGCTGAATATGTGATCAAAGGAAAAGTAGGAATGTCTGCAAAAAAGAAAATACCTAGAGGTGGCAATAAAAAACCGGCAGAACTTAAAGGAAGTTCAGAAGACGAAGGTATTATCGCAGAAGGTAAATTTAACGAAATTGTACCTAAATTTGATGTCATCAAAAGTCTTGAAGAACTTTTCGGATTCAGTGCCGATATTCCGTTAATAAGAAATTAGATAATATGAAAAAGATAGTTTTAATAATTTTGTGTTTTATCATGTTTGTATCATGCCAGTCACAACAAAAGACAGATCTGGAAAAAGTAGATTTTTCCAAAGGATATAAAGAAGTTCTGAAAGATACCAAATATCAGACAGAAGCGAAGGAAATTGTAACTACATTGCCTGTAGCTTATACCAAAGATGTTTCCGGATATAAATTCGGAAATATATCGTTTCCGGAACACAAAGAAAATAATGTAAAAAGCTCCACCGTAGGATTACTCATTAACAATACTACAGAAAGGCTTACTAAAGGAGTGAAAATAGAACTGGAAGATACTGCCGCAGGTAACGATCTTCTAGCCTATCTCAAATCACAATACAAAAATCCTAAAGTTCTTGCAGGAGTTCCGGCAAAGAACAGTGAAGGTAAAATATTGGGAAATGCAGCCTATGCCTGGGATCTGAAAGGTAAAACAATGGTATTGGTACAATATTATGAATATACCAATAATAAACCCAATACTTCCTCTGTTCTCTATATTGTAGACAATCAGGTGAAGACAGCAGACGGGCAGGAAACAGCAGCAGCACACCTTCTGAAAACGTATACTTCATAGCAGATTCTTATTGATGGATAATTATGATTATTATGCAGAAAAAGTAATTACGTATTTACCGTTAGTTATACTTTCTGTCATTGCAGTTGTTTTACTACTTCCTAATTCTAGAAAAAGATTTTTAAGAATTCAGGCATCATTACCTACATCCAAAATAAAATCTGTGGCCATGGGGCTGGTAGAAATTCAGGGAAAACTTATTATGAAAGAACCTTTGATTTCACCCGTTGCGAGAGAAGAATGCATAGGATATTATTATACAATTGAAGATGTAACCAGAGATAAAGAAGGGAAAAATTCTTATACAACAATTCATAGAGAAACCCAGTGCAATCTCTTTCTGATGCAGGATGATTCAGGAACCATTGAAATACATCCCGAAGGCATAGAATTGATATTCATCGAAGAAACCAATGTAAGTTATAACGGACAGAAAAGATATAAGGAAACATTGCTTAAATCCGGCCAGGAAATGCTTCTTGTGGGAGCTGCTGACTCAAGAAACGGAGAAGCTTTCATCAGAAAAGATACAGGGCATAAGCTTTTAGGAATTACCACTGTTGCAGGAATTTCAGTCTGGAATAAATACCAGCCCCTGTTGAGGTCATTTATTGTCACCTGTATCGTTATACTTATCGTAATGATTTTAATCTTATCACAATAATGAATCAAATTGTAGCAATTGTTATCGCCGTATTTCTTATCGTGGCCATCGTGGCTTTTTTCATCAGTTTGTACAACAAGCTTGTCATGCTGAAATTCAATGTGGAAAAAGCGTATGGGAATATAGATGTTATTCTGAAGCAAAGAGCAGACGAAATTCCTAACCTTGTCAACGTTGCCAAACAGTTTATGGCACATGAAAAAGATCTGCTTACCAAACTGACAGAACTTAGAACTTCCTATAACAACACCAATGATTCCGACAGAAAAACAGAGCTTGCCAATGAGACATCAAAAGCACTTTCATCATTTTTTGCTGTTTCAGAAAACTATCCCAGCCTGCTGTCAAATAATAACTTCCTGGAACTACAGAAAAGGGTCTCCGGACTGGAAGATAAAATAGCAGACAGAAGAGAATTTTTCAATGACAGTGTAAACCTTTATAATATAGGAATTCATGAATTTCCCAATGTTATATTGGCAAAAATGCTGGGCTATAATGACAAAACCCTATTAGACGTTTCAAATCAGGAAAAACATTATGAAGGAGTTCAGTTTTAATACATTTTTCGGATATGAAAATATACTGATGGAAAAACCCGAAATTGTTTTGTTCGGGGCGATGCTTCTTCCTATAGGTCTGATTATGGTGGTCAGTATGATAGGCTGGGTTTTCAGAAAACTGAAATTCAATATGTATATTATTCAGGCCATACTATACACACTGCTTTTCACATTCTTTTTTGGAGCAGTCACTATGCTGATTCTTTTTTTTATAACAGATAAAAGCGGAGTTAAACTTGCGTGGTGCTGGAGTGCTATTCTCTTGGGAATGTTCTGCTTTAGCATCATCAATACCAATACCATCAGTAAAATGTTTACAGACTGGTCTAAAATCATTAAAAACTAAAATTATGATACAACAACCCTATTATATGATCGACTTCAGTGCATCAGCCTGTTTGTTCGAAATAAGGATTAATGATTATCCTGTGATTCATATGAATGTTGAGGGACAGGTTGCCACCAATATTCCAATTAATTTTGCCATATTGAAAAGTGGTGTTCAGACGATATCAGCAACCATTTTACCTAATATAGGCGATGTACAGCTGCATCCTAAATCAGAACTGAAATTTAATGTCAAACTTTTTGATGTGGCTAATGATTTTGTTTTTGACAAACAGTTCGGAGACTATCATTCAGAGGCTATTGAAGACAAAAAGAAACAGGTTATCAAACATGTTGGCTCCTTTAAAGCAGAAGTTCCTTATCAGCTTTCGGCATGGCAGAACGGGAGAAACCTGCAGGACATTAAAGACGGCAGAAAAAAACTGGAACAGGCGTATGATCATATATCAAGATTAATAAGGGAAAATAAATTTGAAGATTATAAGAAATCAATTTCCAGAAGGGAAGAAAATATGGCTGCTTCTATGTATCTGTCAAAAACAGAATCGGAAGAACGATTTAATGATCTTGTAAAAGATTTCAAGTCCGGATTTAAAATACAGCCTGTTTCTAAAGATGCCGTTATGTTTGTATGTGCAGAAAATAAAGTCGCTTTTTTAAAAAAGGCAAACGGAGAATCTGCTTTATATCTGGAAAACCCGGAAACAGAAGAGGAACTGATGCTTGATATTTCATTTTATATTCCGGAAGGAAAGGAAGAATTTGAAATCATATAAGCACTTTATATTCATGCAAACAAATAGGAATTTGAAGTTAAAAGTGAATAAAAAACGTTTTCCGGATACTTGAATCATTTTTTTTCTGTTCTATTATTGATAACTGCGTACTAACACTAACATTATGAAAAGACTGAAATATATAGTAATACCAATGCTCTGTCTGGCAGTTGCTTCATGCGGCCATGAGAAAAATAAAGATACTGAATCTTTGGTTGAAACACAGGGAAGTACTCAGACAGAACCTTTCAATCTGGCTAAAGTTGCGGTTGGACAAAATATCAATGAAATCTTAAAATCTGCCGGAGCCACAGCAAAAGAAGCAGTACGTACCAGTGAAGTTACTCTTATCGGAAATGAAAAACTGGCTTTTTCATCAAAAGAATTATTACACTTCAATGGGATAGATTTAGAAGGGAAGAATAATAAAAATATCAATAAAGTCCTTCTGCATTTTGGAAAAGTAGATCAGGAAATTGGTCCTCTTGCCAATGAAAAAGAGGATGAATTAGGAATGTATCAGCTTGATATCTATACAGAAGAAGAAAAGACAGCACTCTTTGATAACCTAAACAAAACCCTTCAGAAACCTACTTTTGATACCATTCGTGAGGGATTTGAATCTGAAATCAGAGATAATGAAATCATTCAGACCCATAATAAGCTCAGACAGGAGGTAGCCATCTGGAAAAATAAAGATATGCTCTATTATTACTGCGAAACTAAAATAGATAACAGACCGGACGAATACCGCTGCAACCTCTTTGTCTTCAAAAATAAAGAATGGAAAGACCTTCTCAAAGGATCAGGATACCCGGATCTGGATAAAATATCTCTATAACATTCGCTTACACAAATCAGCATGCTGATGCCTCTGTGCCCTTTAAAATAAGAGCTCTGCGTTAAAAAGATCTGCTCTATTAGCAAAATCTGCGGGAGTTTAAAAAATAAATGCCGGTCTAAAAAGAACCGGCATTTTTATATCAAATCAGTATTTGAATTATTTTACAAGGAACTGCATCGTTACCTGATCCAGTTTTAAAATATAAACTCCCTGACCAAGATTTCTTGTTTTAATAGAGTTTCCATTTCTGAAAGGCTGATCAATTGTCTGAAGAGTTTTCCCCTGAAGGTTATAAATCTCCGCTTTTTTTACCTTCTGAAGATCCCCTTTTACGAAAATTTCCTGATTGGTAATGGGATTAGGCGAGATTTTGAAACTGTTGGAAGTTGTTTCTGCAACTGTATTTTGAGCCATTCTTGCACCTGATCCGGAATAACATGTCCATGCAAGATCATCAATAGCCACTCTGTTACTTGATGAAGTATTAACCAGACTTACCACTACATTTCCGGAAACGTTGATATTGTTGATGGTAGTCGTTGTAGATGTAGTACTGTAAGGAACAGTTCCTACGGTTGTTCCGTTTACTTTTACATCAAAAGTACCATTTGTTCCTGAGAATTTCAGCTGTGTAGTTACCGTTAAAGAACCAATACCATTTGCAGAGCTTCCGGAAGTTAAAGAACCGTTTCTTACCGTAATCGCTTTATTGTTAATGGTCTGATCTGTTCTTGCATCCGTTGCTGTCCATGAGATTCCTCCATTGCTCCATGTTCTGGTTGTGTAAGTAGAATTGGCTGCAGGAATTGTTTCAAAAGTTTCATTGGCGCAGCTGGTCCCTGGAGTAGTACCACCTGAATTAGTAGTACCGGAAACCGTTGAACTGTTCGATGAAGAATTTCCAGCTGCATCTTTTGCTACCACATAAAAACTGTAAGTAGTAGAAGGAGTAAGCCCTGAAATAGTCGTTGAAGTTGAACTTACTGTAGTAGCCAGATTTCCGTTCATGTAAACATTATATGCTGTTACGCCTACATTATCAGTAGAAGCATTCCATGCCAGAGAAATGCTGCTTGAAGTTGTTCCTGAGACATTCAGACCTGTCGCCGCAGTAGGTGCCTGAGTATCACCTGAAGGCTGTTGAGAACCCCAGATAAGATTAACATAATTTGGATTGTCTATGAAAGGATTTCTGTTTCCCTGAAAAGTATATGAAGCATTATTTCTTTTAATTTCAGCCTGAGAAACCGGATCCTGATTATGCCATGCCAAAAGAACATTCAGTTCCCATGTCTGTAATCCCGGGAATGTAGAACTTCCTAACATATTTCCTGATGAGAAAGTAGAAAGTTTGCTTTGGTAACGGGTTACAAAATAGAAAATCATACGTGCCACATCTCCTTTAAACTCATCAATCGGCTCAAATACCGTTCCTGCATATCCTGAAGATACAGAGTTTCCCAGCTTGGATCCATTCTGTGAAGTGAAAGAAGCACTTCCTACCTTTCCGAAAGGATAATTACTTCTCATTCCGTTTACTTTGCCATCTGTAGCTCTGATAAAATGAATATCTGCTACCATTGGAGAAGCTTGATTGAAAAGGCTTTGAGGAACAATATGCTCTCTGTTGTAGCAATTTCCCTCAGTAGAATACGTCCCACACTGATCAGATCCAGGAGTATAGTTATAAGAATCAGCACCTGAAGGTTTTTCAGAATAAATATCAAGGATGGTCCCATCATTTTCGTAGTCCTTATCAATATCAGTGGTTTTATAGGCTGTCCAAAGTCCGCTGTAGCCTTTATCCACATGTCCGTTGGTGATAATGCTGCTTAATTCAGTTTTCAGTGCCGCCCCACTCAGTCCGTTGGCAGAATTGTAGTACCCTGCAGGAGCCTGAGCGTGAGCAAGTCCTGCAAATACAGAAAATAAAATGATTTTTTTCATATAATATAAGTTTAAGCAAGAATAACACATTTTTGTGAATTAAAAAATTACAAAATCGTTAATTTTAAATGCACTGCATGTAAATATGTAATGAGTAATGAGCAATAAGTAATGAATGATGAGGTTCATATAAGATTCTGTTTTATATTTTGAATTATGACTTTTATAATCTATCCTTAATATTGGATATTCAATAGGACCGGGCTAAAGCCCGGTTTAAAAATAAACTATTTCCTTTGGCTTTAGCCGAAACTTAAATAATGGAAGATTCTATCCCCGGTTATCTGTGCAAATCTGTGCTATCTGTGGGATAAATAAAATAGTTACCCCATAACAAAGGCTGATGCTTTTATAATCTATCCTCAATATTGGCTATTCAATAGGACCGGGCTTTAGCCCGGTTTAAAAATAAATGATTTCATTTGGCTTTAGCCGAAACTTAAATAACGGAAGATTCTATCCCCGGTTATCTGTGCAAATCTGTGTTATCTGTGGGAAAAATAAAATATTTACCCCATAAAAAAAGCTGATACTTTTATAATCTATCCTCAATATTGGTTATTCAATAGAACCGGGCTTTAGCCCGGTTTAAAAATAAAACGTTTTTTCCTTTGGCTTAACCGAAACTAAATAATGGAAGATTCTATCCCCGGTTATCTGTGCAAATCTGAGTTATCTATGGAAAAAACAAAATAATTGCATAAAAAAAGCCAGTACAGAAGTACCGGCTATATAATGGATGACTTAAATCTTATTTTCTTTGTGGCGGATAATTTTTCATAATCTCAGCCATAATTTCTGGAATCTGTCTCTGTTTTGCTTTTGGAGAATCTACAGAAATTCCACTTCCTATACCTTGCCAAACCAATTTGTTGCTTTTTGCATCAATAAGGTCAACAATCAGAGCTCCTTCATTATAGTTGGTTGTCCATGTTCTGCTCATACCGACACCCCATCCGAATGGTCCGCCCCATCCCCACATTCCGTAAGGAGAAGAGGAATTGATATCAGTAATCTTTTTATGATTTGCTTTTACGTTGATAATAAGATCAGGGTTTTCTCCGGATTGAAGTCCTTTGCTCTGAAGCTGTCTCGACAGTTCATTCAACACTCTGTCTTTATCAATATCATTCAGTTTTAGATCATCAATTCTGATTTTATATGTTTTATAAGAATTGAAATTGGCGGTTTCAGCATAATCTGAACGTACCTGAAAAGGGCTACAAGAAGTTAAGCCTAAAGTAGCAGATGCCAACAAAATAAAAATATATTTTTTCATTTTATTTATTTTTTTTATCACTTTTAATGAATGTATCAGTCTTTTTATCGTACCCGTAAGGACAGTGTCTGCAGCCGCTTTTACAGCAGTATCCTCTTTTCAGATGGAATTTTTCTGTAAAAACCTTGTACCCCTGTTCATTATAGTAGAAGTCTTCACCTTCTTTGATGTCATAATGGGCCATAAGTTAAATGCTAGTCAAAAAACTTTTTATATTTGTTACTATGATAATTGTATGCCAAAAGCCTTTAAAAAAATTAAAAATTAATGGCATTGCTCTCTTTCCCTTTATCTTCATTAGGAAACCCGAAGATAAGGAAAATAATGTATTGATCAATCACGAAAAAATCCATTTGAAGCAGCAACTGGAAATGCTCGTTATTTTCTTCTATATTTTCTACGTTATTGAATACTATTATTGGTTTTTCAAACTGAAAGACGGCTATCTGGCTTACAGAAGAATTTCCTTTGAAAGAGAAGCTTATGCTAATGAAAACAACCTGAACTATCTCAGAAAAAGAAAATTCTGGAACTTCAGGAAATATCTTTAGAATAAGGGCATGATGCATTGGAGTTCCGGGTTACGAGATTCGGGTTCAGGCTTCTGGGTTCTGGCTTCCAATTTATTCTTTGTAATGACAGAAGTATTACGATCTTTCACATCAAGATAACCGGAATATTTTGGCATTGCAGTACTGTATAATTCAATAGGAATGGGCTTTAGCCCGTTTATCAAAAAAATCAAAATTCATCCGGCTTTAGCCAAAACTTAAAAAAGTATCAAACAGCCATCTGTAGAAATCCATGTTATCTGTGGTAAAAAAACAATAAAAACAACAAATTGTCAGAACACTAAATCTTTTCCTACTTTTGTAAAGAATAAACCTTGAGTTGTACAACTGAAATGCTATTAAAACTTCCCACAGAACCTGTTCCCATCCAGGAAATTCCCCTTGAGAAAAATATTAAACTTTTCATTAAAAGGGAAGATCAGATTCATCCGCTGATTTCAGGAAATAAATACTGGAAACTGTTCCATAATGTCAACCACTATCTGGAAAGAAATCCTGATAATCCTTATATTATTACTTTTGGAGGCGCTTTTTCGAATCATATCGCCGCAGTTGCTGCAGTAGGTCATATGGCTGGTATTCCAACCCTGGGAATTATCAGAGGAGAAGAATTAGAGCATATATGGCGCGATAA
This sequence comes from Chryseobacterium vietnamense, assembly GCF_031454475.1. Taxonomy (NCBI): domain Bacteria; kingdom Pseudomonadati; phylum Bacteroidota; class Flavobacteriia; order Flavobacteriales; family Weeksellaceae; genus Chryseobacterium; species Chryseobacterium vietnamense. Next base: position 861,268 of record NZ_JAVDQX010000002.1, read on the forward strand.
CCCAACCTTACTTTTTGCCAAAAGGAATGGAATGAACCTGAAATTTGTCACCCGCGAAGAATACCGTCACAAAGAAAAACTTACGGAATTCCTTCAGCAGGAGTTTCCGGAGGCATTGATAGTCCCGGAAGGAGGTACCAATGAAGAGGCCGTAGATGGGGTGAAAATGATGCTCAATGAACAAACAAAAGATTTTGACTATCTTTGCACCGCAGTTGGAACCGGAGGTACTATTGCAGGAATTTCAAAATTTTGTGAAGAAAATCAGAAAGTTATAGGATTTAAGGCCGTTGACGATGCTTCACTGGAAAATAAAATTTTTGAATTAACTTTGAGACAGAATTTTAATCTAATAGATTCATGTTTTGGAGGTTATGGTAAAATAAATGATAAAAACGTTCATTTTATCAATGATTTCAAAGAGAGGTACGGAATTCCTTTGGAACCGATTTATACAGGGAAAATGATGGAGAAAGTTTTTGAACTGATAGAAGAAGGGTATTTTCCTGAAAACAGTAAGATTTTGTGCTTTCACACTGGTGGTTTACAGGGAATTGAAGGAGCTAATCTACTTTTGGAAAAACAGAATAGAAATTTAATTATATAAGTAAAATTGAAAAACATGAAACACTTAGTGTTCCATCTTTCATTTTAAAACAATAAAAATTATAAGATGAAAAGACTTTTTCTATCCATAAGCCTTTTAGTTTTATCAAAATTTTCAGCCCAGACTTGGGCAACCGAAGATCAGTATATTCAGAAGTTTGCTAAATATGCCGTAGAAGAAATGGAAAAATATAAAATTCCGGCTTCTATTACCCTTGCCCAGGGATTACTGGAAACGGGAGGTGGACAGAGCAGACTGGCACAGGAAGGTAAAAACCACTTCGGTATAAAATGTAAAGAAGACTGGACCGGTAGAACGATGAAACATACCGATGATGCACCTAACGAATGCTTCCGTGTGTATGATGATCCAAGACAGTCTTATGAAGACCATTCTATATTTTTATCCACAAGAAAATATTACGCCAACCTTTTCAAACTGGATATGAAAGATTACAGAGCGTGGGCAACCGGTTTAAAAAAAGCGGGCTATGCTACCAATCCACGCTATGCTTCAATTCTTATTACCAAAATTGAAAAGTATAAATTATACGAATACGACAATACCAATTCTAATGAAGTATTGTATGCTGTTCTTAAAATGTACCCGGATCTGAAAGACGACAGAACTTTCATGGCACAGCTGGAGCCTTCAAAAGCCATCAGAAAAGTCAAAGACCCTGTTACAGTAGAAGTTCCTTACAAACAGACTTCTTACGCACAACAACAAAAAAGAGTAGAAAGAATCAAAACGAAAGCTGAAATTCTGAATTCTATTCTTATCAAAAGCCATCCGAATGACGGGCTGAAATATATTATCATTCCTGAAGATACCGATGTAAAATTCATTGCCAGCAAGTTCAAGGTGAGCGAAAGCAGACTGATGAAGTGGAATGAACTGGAAAATGAGACTTTAAAGAAAAATGATATCGTTTTCCTTGAGTCAAAAAATTCTACAGGAAATACCGCAACCTATAAAGTGGTGTCCGGAGAAGATATGCATGATATCGCCCAAAAATTCGGAATCAAATTGCATAAATTGTATGCTAAAAACAGGATGGATGAAGGACAGCAGCCATCTGCAGGACAGCTGATTTATTTAATAGACAAAAAACCACGAAACTAATAATAACTCCAAAACAATGGGAATTTTAAATATCAAATCTAAATATCTGCTGATATTTCTGATATTGATGTCATGTACAATATTTTCTCAGGAGCAAAATTATATTCCTTACAGAAAAGGAAAAGTGTGGGGGTTGTGCGATATTAATAAATTTATAGTTGTGCAACCACAATATAGCAGCATAAGCAGTTACGACGAATCTATAAGAGGGTTTCATGCAGAACAAAATGGACAATTTGGAATCATAGACAGAAGGGCAGTGATGATCATGCCATTTATTTCTCATATGCCTATATCTGTGGACGGAGATAAATATCTGGTGTTTGATGGATGGGATTACTATTATTATTCCATTAAAACAAAAATGCGTCTTGAAAAATATATTAAACGTGAAAACTATCCAATAAGGGACAGAGGTTGGGAGAATGATCCGCTTTATAGAAATGATGCAAAGTTAACATTAAACAGGAATGATCTTGATGATGAAGACCTGGACATGCTGGGCCCATATGATGATGACAACTACCAGCTGAATTACAAGAGCGATTTTATCGAAATAAATAAAGATGATACTTATGTTGGGATTTATATTCCTAAACTTAAGAAAATATTTATTAATACACGCGAAATAGCATATGTTGGATGGCAGTTTTATAGAGGAAAACCTTATATTTTTACAACTAACGATTCAGGGCTGTTTGGATTAGCAGACGAACATTTTCGGGAGGTTTATCCTATACGATATAAGATGATCAATCTTGTAGAAGCGAGTCAGTTAGTGGTTCTCTCAGAACCTGATCCGAATAACAATAAGAATTTAATTTTCATGACAATTCTTCCCAATAATAAGGTTTTATATGGAAAATTTGAACCAGCCGTTACACTTTGGAAAAATGGCAATCCTTTTCAAATATATTACACAGTGATTGATGGACAGAAGAATTATGCAGGAGAAGATGGAACCCTTTATTTTGAGGGTTAAACAATAAAATAAGAGAAAATGAAGTATCAGAGAAGTTCGGCTTTATTTGATGAAGCCTACAAATACATTCCGGGAGGCGTAAACTCTCCGGTAAGAGCATTCAAATCCGTAGGAGGAGTGCCTGTTTTTATGAAATCGGCGAAGGGAGCTTACCTTACCGATGCAGATGACAATACTTACATCGATTATATCAACTCATGGGGCCCGGCTATTTTAGGACATACACATCCTGAAGTACTGGAAGAACTGAAAATACAGGCAGAGAAAGGATTCTCTTTCGGAGCCCCTACAGAACTGGAAACTGAAATTGCAAAATTCATCATTGAAAATGTCCCGAATATTGACCAGATCAGAATGGTTTCTTCAGGAACAGAAGCATGTATGAGTGCTATCAGGCTGGCAAGAGGATATACGGGAAGAGATAAAATTGTAAAATTTGAAGGCTGCTATCACGGGCATTCAGATTCATTCCTGATCAAAGCGGGAAGCGGAGCCGCTACATTCGGAAATCCAAATTCTCCGGGAGTAACTGCTGGTACTGCAAAAGATACTTTGTTAGCCCGTTATAACGATTTTGAACAGGTTCAGGATTTATTCCGCCATAACCAGGGAGAAATTGCAGCAATAATTATAGAGCCGGTTGCCGGAAATATGGGTTGTGTACTGCCTGAAAACGACTTTTTACAAAATCTTAGAAAAATCTGTGATGAAAATGGAGCATTATTGATTTTTGATGAAGTAATGACCGGTTTCAGATTAGCTTTCGGAGGAGCACAGGAACTTTTCAATGTAAAAGCAGACCTGGTCACTTACGGAAAAGTAATCGGAGGAGGACTTCCTGTAGGAGCTTTCGCGGGAAGAAATGAAATTATGGATCACCTTGCACCAAAAGGAGGAGTTTACCAGGCGGGAACGCTAAGTGGAAACCCCCTGGCAATGAGAGCAGGATTAAAAACCCTTCAGCTTATTAAAAATGATCCCGAATTTTTCAACAGATTACACAAGACCACAGAAACGTTGGATTTTGAAATCGGAAAAATTCTGAATGAGAAAGGAATTGCTCACAGAATCAACAGAAAAGGTTCTATGATGTCTGTTTTCTTCCATATCAAAAGTGTTTCCAACTTTGATGAGGCTCAGGAAGCTAACCATTCATTGTTCAATAATTTCTTCCATCAAATGCTGCAGAATGGAGTATATCTTCCACCAAGCGGTTACGAAACATACTTCATCAGTGATGCCATCAAGGATAAAGAAATTGATATGACCCTGGAAGCAGTAAGAAAATTTGAATATTCAAATAAATAAAAATAAATGAAACCGGATTTTTAAATCCGGTTTTTTTATGCAGGAATGTAACTTCAATAATGAGAATTTTAAGCCCGCAGATTGAATTAATAGGCAAATTTTAATTTAAAATATTCATTTTCTCATGTCATATATGAAAATCTGCATAAGCTGAGTGTTCTGCAGGGGAAATTTTCTTTTTAAAATGACTATCTGAAACATAAATATTCACAAAGCATAAATCATACAGATTTTGTAATAAACCATACACTTGGTTCAGAGTACTTCTTTCTAATTTTGTATCAAATAGATTGGAAATGAAGACTTCAGACAATAACATCTCCCGTAAAGATTTTATCCGTAATTCAGCACTGGCTGTAGCGGGATTAACTTTAATACCCAGTATCATGACCGCATCACCTTTTCTTAATGACAGTACTATTTCAGCAAAAGGAAAAATGAGCCTTAAAAATGTTCGTCTGGAAACAGGTTTTAATTACGGGGAAGGAGAAGTTACCTCCACCAAAACTGATCTGTTTTATGTAGAAGTTGAAAACGGAAAAATCACAAAGATCACAGCCAATCAGCCCAATGCTAAAGCTGTAGATGCAAAAGGTCTATTGATGCTTCCTGCATTTAAAGATATGCATATTCACCTGGATAAAACCTTTTATGGAGATCAGTGGCAGGCTGTTAGAAAAAGAACCGGAGGTGTTAAAGGAATGATAGAACTGGAGCAGAAAATGCTTCCTGAGATGCTGAAAAATTCTACCTTCAAGGCTGAAAAACTGATCGAGCTACTGCAATCAAAGGGAACTTCCTATGCAAGAAGCCATGTGAATATTGAACCGACTTCCAAACTTCAGTCTTTAAAAAATCTGCAAAAAGCTTTAGAAAACAAAAAGAAAAGCTTTGGAGCTGAGCTGGTAGCCTTTCCACAGCATGGTGTTTTCTATACGGATTCCGTACCATATCTGAAAGAAGCTGCGAAAATGGACATCGATTTTATCGGTGGAGTAGATCCGTTCAACATTGATGGAGATATCGAAAAAGTGGTTGATTTCACTGTTCAGCTTGCTTTAGACAATAAAAAAGGAATAGATATTCACCTTCATGAAACCGGAGATTCAGGATTGAAAACGGTAGAATACCTGATTAAAAAAGTAAATGAAAATCCTTCTCTGAAAGGAAAAACTTATGTAAGCCACTGTTTTATTCTGGCAAAATTAGAAGCTGCAAAACAGGAAGAAATTGCGGAAAAATTAAGTGAAGCGCAAATTGGAATTGTTTCCACGATCCCTTTTGGCAGACTGATTATGCCTATCCCAACTCTTTATAAACATAATGTGACTGTTCTCACAGGAAATGACAGTATCATAGATCACTGGAATACTTTCGGAACAGGAAGTGTACTTCAGAAAGCCAACCTGATGGCTCAGTTGTACGGATATTCAACAGAGTTTTTATTGTCAAGAAGCTTAAAACTGGCAACGGGAAATATTCTTCCGCTGGATGATAAAGGAACTCAGCAATGGCCGAAATCCGGAGATAAGGCAGACTTTGTACTCATCAATGCAAGCTGTTCAGCAGAAGCCGTATCAAGAATTTCAGAAGTAGAATCATTGGTGCATGATGGAAATGTTGTCTTTTAGACCCAATGATATAAATGTTTACAAATTTATATATATAATTTAGTTGTGTTTTTTAGCCACAAAGGGTATGAAAGCCTGAAAACAATTGTTGATTTTCAGAAACAGCCACGGAATGAAGTAGAAACTGATGAAGAAGTGGTGTATGTAAAGCTTTTATCCCTTTTGTGGTTGTTTTAATTTTTTCTCTCATAAATTTTACTAATTTTAGAGAAAATCAGGCAGGGTGGCTTACCATACAGATCATTTTCCAATTTTAGGAATTCAGGAATTTAGTGAAAATCAGCTGAAAGGCTGTAATCTGCTGTTCAATGAGCTTTCTGGAGCACGTTCTATTGATGATCCACACAAGCACGACTTTTTTATCATCAATCTTTTTGAGCATGGAGCAGGCTCACATACCATAGATTTTACAGAATATGAAGTAAAGGATTACCAGATTCATCTGGTTTTTCCGGATCAGGTACATCAATGGGTGATTGAAAAAGAAACCATAGGATATCAGCTGATGATCAGCAGAGATTGGTTTGAAAGTTTTCTACCTTCGTTAAGGTTTTCTGCATCGTATTACCAGAATCATCCGGTGATCAATCTTTCCAAAGAAGTTTTTGAAACTTTTCTATATGAATTTCATGCCATTCAGAAAGAACTGAACGGAGAAAAAGTATTTTGGGAACTGATTCAAAAAAGAAGTGAACTGATTGGTTTACTGGTGAGTAAATCTGTGGAAGGTGCTTACAAAGATTTTGAAGTTTATAACTCAAATCCTATTATTTCAAAGTTTCTGCATCTTATTGATGAACATTTCAAAACAGAAAGATCCGTATCCTTTTATGCCGATAAACTGTATATTTCTGCCAACTATTTAAATATTGTCTGCAAGAAAACCCTCAATGCTTCAGCTTCATCTCTTATTCAGGATAGAATTTTACTGGAAGCAAAGAGACTGTTAAAAGTTTCTGAAATGTCTGTGAAAGATATTGTATATGATCTTGGGTTCTATGATCATGCAAGCTTTTCCAAATTCTTTAAAGCGCAAACGGGAATGACACCTTCCCAGTTCAAAGAATAATCTGTACAAAACAAGACATAATTGATACACCGGTTTTAACATGAAGTCGGGCTAATTTTGTATTGTTAAATTTTAAATCATGCAATTTCCCTATCAATTAACTGCAAAAGGAAACTATTCCCTAAAAAATGTCCGTCTGGAAACAGGTTTTGAATACGAAAATGAAGAGGTTACCGGAACAAAAACAGATCTTTTCAGTATTGAAATTGAGGACGGAAAAATAAAAACAGTAAAAGCCAATGATCCTGCTTCCAAAGCAATTGATGCAAAAGGTTATCTGATGCTTCCTGCTTTCAGAGACATGCACATTCATCTGGATAAAACACTATATGGTCTTCCGTGGCAGGCACTTTCTCCGAAAAGAAAAACGGTAAAAGATATGATCGCCTATGAGCAGGAAATCATCCCTGAATTGCTGAAAACTTCCGTAAAGAGGGCAGAGCAGCTGATCAGCCTGCAGCAGCATTATGGAACTCACTTTGCAAGAACCCATTTTAATATTGATCCTACATCAGGATTAAAATCTTTGGAACATCTTGAACAGGCACTTGAAAATAAAAAAGATTCCTTCAAAGCTGAACTGGTGGCATTCCCGCAGCATGGAGTTTACTATACAGAATCTGCTCCATTGATGAAAGAAGCAGCACAGCTTAAAAGTGTAGGATTTATCGGCGGACTGGATCCTTTAAGTATAGACGGAAGCATTGAAAAGGTAATGGATTTTACCGTTCAGCTGGCTTTAGATCACAACAAAGGAATTGATATTCACCTGCACGAGGTAGGAGAATCCGGAATGAAAACCATCAATTATCTGATTGATAAAGCGATCGAAAATCCCGTACTTCAGGGAAAAACATTTGTAAGCCATGCGTTTGCCTTAGCTCATCTTTCACCCAAAGAAACGGAACAGATTGCGGAAAGACTGGCTGCCGGAAAAGTAGGAATTGCTTCTTCAGTACCTTTTAAAGGGACAGTAATGCCCATTCCCACTCTGAAAAAATATGGAGTGAATGTACTAATCGGAAACGACAATGTACAGGATTACTGGAGTACGTTCGGTTCCGGAAATATGCTGCAGAAAGCCAATTTGATTGCAGAACTGTACGGTTATGCTACGGAATATGCCCTGTCAAGAGCTTTGCAGTTTGCTACCCAAAGTATTCTTCCTCTAGATGAAAAAGGAAAACAACAGTGGCCAAAAGCCGGGGATGAAGCAGCCATTGTTCTGACAGACGCTTCATGTTCTGCAGAAGCCGTTTCCAGAATGTCTGAAATAAAAGCCCTGATGAACGATGGGAATTTATTCTGGAGAAATTAATTGAAGTATATATATTTTTATACACTTGTTTTTTGTGAATGCCATCGGGAGTTTTCCTGGTGGCGTTTTTTTTATTATGAGCTATGAGTTTCGGGTTTCGGGGTTCTTCTCTATCGATAGGAACGGGCTGTAGCCATTAAATAGAAGAATACATTCGTCCGGCTTTAGCAACCTACCAATAAAATCCCCATGATCAATTTAAAAAATAACTGTTCATATTCCCTTTTTCTGTTTTTACAATATGAACACCTCTTAATATTAATTTCGTGAGACCAACATCATATCGGATAATAACGATAAAAAAAGCCCCCGAAAATACTTCCGGAGGCTTCTATTTGAAATTAAATCTAGGTACTTATATGATGATGTTATAAGTTAAAGTTAGTCCATCCTGCATACCATGTATCTGTAGCATCTTTTACAGCACCTCTGTAAGAAACCTGTGTAAACCAGGTTGCCAATTTAGGGTTTGTAAATGCTCCACCTGTTAACAATGGAGAACCTGCAGTAGGTGTAAAGTTAGGTGTAGTTCCTGCTGGAGCCCAAGCACCGGCAAGTTTTACATCAGCAGTTGAAGCAAGGATGGTGTTTCCTTTAGCATTAAACCATGTAGTAAGATCAGCCAACGTATACGTTGTTGGCGTAGATGTAGATGGTCCGAATTTTAAAGGAGTTGTATTTCCTGCCAATACGTTGTTTTCAAAGAATAACTTGTTTCCTACGATATTGTTATCTGTTGGAGATCCTTTTGTAGCATCAATGAATAAACCAACCGGGAATCCTGTAAATACAGAGTTGAATACAGAGATAGAAGAGTTTCTTCTGATCTGTAATGCATTCTGGAATAAAGCATTGATTGTTCCAGGAGCTGCAGAGTTGATTGGCCCGATAATCGTCATGTTAGAGAACGTAGCTGAAGTCTGAGGCGTTAAAGTAGAACCGTTGGCATCATTATCAGATTCAAATGCGTTAGAACCGGAAACGTCTGCTACCTGAGAATCTCTTACTGCAATACCAAACTGTACATTTCCTGAGAAACCGTTATCCGTATCGAAATCGTCATCAAGACCTTTGTAAGAAATAAGGTGAGAACAGTTTACTGTTCCTCCAAACCACTCGAAACTGTCATCATTAGCATAAGCAACTTCTACATAATCTACTGTAGTTCCGTTACCTACACCACCAAATGTAAGTCCGTTGATCTCTTTATCTGGTAAGAATGCATATCCTGCATATTCTATTCTTACATATTTTAATACACCACTGTTATCAGCAGCATTAGTTCCACCATAAAGTCCAAGACCTTCAGAGTTGTTAATACCCCCTTCAATTTCTCCAACTCCGTTTGTTCCTCCGAAAGATGCATTAGTAGGAGCGTTTCCTAGGATAACTACACCTGCCCAGTCTCCTCTTTTTGGACTTGGTTTTTCTGAAGTGAAGATAATTGGGTTGGCAGCAGTTCCTTCTGCCATTATTTTACTTCCTCTTGTAATGATCAAAGCTCCGTTTTTATCGGCTTCACCTACAATCTTTGTACCTGGCTCGATAGTTAAAGTAGCTCCATTAGTTACATATACCAGTCCTCTTAGCTTATAGATTTTATTGGCTTTAAGTGTAGTATTGGAAGTGATTTTTCCTGAAAGAATTAGGTTTTCAGTTTCTCCGTTTCCGTTACCTCCATTTTGAATAATGGTAGGTCCATCTTCTTCTATATTTCTACATGCGGTAGTTGATACTAGAGCGCCAAGCATTAAAGAATATAAAACGAACTTTTTCATGTTATAAAGAATTAAATTATTTATTAGATTATTTGTTGAGTGAATTAAAAATTGTATCCCAGTGTTAAACTGATATTGGTTCCTGTAAGCCTTTCAATAGCAAGAGCATCTTTGCTGTCATACTTGCCGTTATCATTCAGGTCATGGTAGAATTTGGCACGACGGTTCAGGATATCTGAAACATTCAGCTTGATCTCTCCTTTGTTACTCCATAATTTTTTAGCAAGCTGGAAGTCTAAAAGAGGTCTTGGTGCTTCCCAGATTGGTGGTACCTGATCATTTCCTACATAAAGGATTCTTCTTCCGATCATGTTGAATAATAGCGTAGAAGACCATCCTGATTTTTCAGTGTCATACTGAAGACTTAGGTTCACAGTATATGGAGATTGTCCCTGCATTGGTCTGTCTATGTTGGTAGCTTCGTCCGTTACTCTGTTTTTAATTAATGCTACGTTTCCACCCAGCGTAAAGTTTTTAAGAGCACTTACAAAATCCAGTTTTTTTCTGGCTTCCACTTCCAGTCCGTAAGCATCAGCTTTATCTACGTTAAGGTAGTTGAAAGTGTTACTCGTTCCCACCCCGGATTGGTTGAAGTATAATTCAATCGGTTTTTTGAAATTTTTATAAAAACCTGCCACGGAAATAATTTCTCCGTTTCTTGGGTAGAATTCCCAACGAAGATCGGCACTCGTGATTTTAGTTCTTTCAATAGATTTGTTACCGATTACCGTTGCTCCAAGGTCAAAATCATAATATGCTAAAGGAGAAACCTCTCTGAATTCCGGTCTTACAACAGTCTGAGAACCTGCAAGACGAATATTCATTTTAGGATTTACCTTGAATGTTAAGTTAACAGCAGGTAAGAAGTCTGTAACACGCGTATTGACAAAACGGTCATCACTTTTCTTCGTGCTTCCTACCAATTGGTCAAAGTTTTCAACTCTTAATCCCCAAACCGCTCTTAACCATGGTGTGAAGTTATTGTCAAACTGTAAATACCCCGCGTTAAGGATAGTGTTGGCAATATATCGGTATTGGTTTCCTGCAATTTCATCAAATGTGAATCCTCCGTTTGTTCCGAAATTACCAGGATTGAAAATCGTTTCGAAAGGCTGGGAAAGTAATCCCTGGTTAAAGTTTTCAAGTCTTACAGAAAATGGTCTTGAGTTGTATATTCTGTCTTTTACCTGGAATAAATACCCTCCTTTGATCGTTTGTTTTTGTCCGAACATTGTAAATGTCTTGGATACGTCACCTCCTGCATTATATAAATAGTCGCTTAGAGTAGAGTAGAATACACTTCCTGATTTTTGAGAAAGACCATTAGAAATCAAGGCTAAATAAGGGCTTCCCGGCATGTTCGTATATTGATTATACTGTAAACGCTGCAGCAAAGGAATATACTGATCAAGGATTCCGAAGCTTCCATACCAGTTTACGGTCAATCCGCCAAGAACATCAATTTTGTGATTACCGGAAAGGGTAGAGTTGTAGAAAGTGGTTTCTTTAAATCCGATTTCCCTTGCCATGATGTTTGTTCCATTAATCGGATCAAATTCAAAGTCCTTTCCTGTTCTGAAGGACATATGGTTTACCGTATTGTTGGTAATGATATTCTTTAGGGAAATTTTATTATTGTTGTTCAGCTTTAAAGAAAGGTTCAACATCCCTCCTAAAATAATATCATTGCTGTATTTTTCTGTAAAATAATCGAAATTGGTATCAGCAAGCTGATTGTTGATGGTAAAGAAACGGTTGGTAGACTCCGTTCTTCTTTTGTTGTTACTATAGTTCAAAACAGCAATTACTCCCAAATCTTTTCCGAATAATTTCGTGTTGAAACCTCCGTCTAACTGTAAACTTAAGTTTTCAGGATAACCAATGCTGTTATAGCCAAGATTTTTTGTATATCCTTTACCAATTTCTGTTTTTTGACCTTCAGTCAGAATACTGAAAGCATTCTTTGCAGGCATATTGGTAGGGAGTTTTCTGTAACCGTCATCAATTCCTAGAAAGTCCCATTTTCCACCTTTCTGCATATGGAATTCCTGTCCCATCGTAGCGGTGTTTCCTCCTACACCTACCTGTACATTGAAGAAATTTTTATTAGGAATATCCTTAGTATTTACCTGAATCAATGCACCTCCCCATTCACCTGTATATTCAGGAATGAACGTTTTGTTGATAACAAGAGTTTCAATAACATTCGCAGGGAAAAGGTCAAAAGAGAAAGTCTTTCGGTCTGGTTCCGTACTGGATAACTGAATACCATTCAGCATCGCCTGGTTATAACGGTCTGATAAACCTCTAACGACAATATATTTTCCATCAAATAAACTCACTCCGGAAACTCTTTTCAGAACTTCACCCGTGTTTCTGTCCGGACTCCTTTTGATTGCTTCAACACCAATAACCTGAGAAACTACACCTGCGTTCTTTTGTAAACCGATTGTAGAGGCTATCGTTTCTTTTCGTGCGTTTGATTTTATGACAACTCCTTCAATTTCTTTTTCTTTGGTAGATGGCTTATCCAGAACGATATCAAGATGAGTGTTACCCTCATTCTTTATAATAACTTCACTGATCTCTTTTCTGTTATAGCCGTTAGAACTTACTGTTACGATGTAATTGGCACCGGGAGAAAGATTGATAGAGTAGTAGCCGGAAATGTCAGTGGTTACTTCCTGACCATTTACTTTTACTTTTACCCCTTCTATAGGAGTGTTATCTTTCTCGTCCAATACCCTACCTTCCAAAATCTGACTTTGTGCAAAAGCATAGCCAGCAGAAAACAAGGCAAGTAGCATGATGCTCTTGTGGAGTTGTTTTTTCATTATTACTTCTTTTACTTCTTTTTCAAGGGCAAAATAAAGGCTAAGTTTTTAAGAAAACTTTAGGAGAATCTTAATTAATTATGAAGTTTGTATTAACGGATGGATGAATTTTATAGTTATTGATGTTTAATTTATATAATTATAATTTTTGTGTTAATGTTAAGTATTATTCGCTATATTTGATTTGTGTATATTTAATTATTGATTTTTTTATTGATTTTATAATTTATAGTCGAAATATTGTTTTTTAATAATTAGTTAACATTTGGCAGATAGAGGAAATCAATTGAAATAATTAATTTTGTGGGAATTCTTAAACTAGAAGATGAGCAAAAAAATTCTTTTAATAGACGATGAACTGGACATTTTAGAGATTCTGTCTTACAATTTGGAAAAGGAAGGGTATGATATCTATACTGCTACCAATGGTAACGAAGGTATAGAAAAAGCGAAGGAAATTGTTCCGGATCTTATCTTATTAGATGTCATGATGCCTGAAAAAGATGGTATAGAAACCTGTCAGGAACTTCGTAAAGTGAAAGAACTGCAAAAAACACTTATTGTGTTCCTTTCTGCAAGAAGCGAAGAGTTTTCTCAATTAGCAGGTTTTCAGGCAGGTGCCAATGATTACATCGTAAAACTGATCAAACCGAAAATCCTTATTTCTAAAGTAAATGCATTATTACAGCTAACCTCTCAGGTGTCTGACAATGCTAAACTTATTGAAATCGGAGACCTTGTTATTGATAAAGATAACTTCAGGGTTTCCAAAAGCGGACAGCAATTTCTTCTTCCTAAAAAAGAATTTGATTTGCTTTACCTTTTGGCTTCCAATACTGAAAAGGTTTTCAAAAGAGAAGAGATTCTGGAAAAAGTTTGGGGAAATGATGTGATTGTAGGAGAAAGAACCATTGATGTTCACATCAGAAGACTAAGAGAAAAACTGGGAATCAATACGATTCAGACATTAAAAGGGATTGGGTATAAACTGATCGTTTAATTATTTAAAAATCTTAACTTTACGTTCAATCATTAAAACGTTGTAAAATTGAAATTTTACAGACTTACACTTGTTGCCTCCTGTCTGCTGACACTGGTAATGCTCCTTTTAGGCGTCGTATTTGACTCACTGAAAGATATCTATTATGAGACCCCTTTGTTCAAAACGGGTCTTTTCATCTGTATTATCCTGATCTTCCTGATCAACTGTGTAGTGCTGGAACTCCTTTTCAATTACTACAGCAGAAAACAGGTTAAAGGCCTTTCCGGATTTCTTCCGCAGGAAATCGTACAGAACCATGACGAAAATATCACCATCAAAGAACTTGGCGAAAGGTTTTCAGATCTCAATCAACAGCAGGTATCAGAAATTGATATGATGAAAGAGATGGAAAGTTACCGTAAAGAATACATCGGAAATGTTTCCCACGAACTGAAAACACCTCTGTTTTCTATCCAGGGATATGTAGAAACCTTAAGAGACGGTGGAGTAGATAACCTTACCATCCGAGATAAATACTTGGAGAGAATCGATAAGTCAGTTGAAAGACTGATTGCCATCGTAACAGATCTTGATATGATTAACAGGCTGGAGGCAGGTGAAATTAATCTTACCGTTTCAAAATTCGATGTTAATCTTCTGATCAAGGAAATCTTCGACCTTCTTGATCTTGAAGCCGAAAAACGAAATACAACATTACAGATTCAGACCCTTCATCCGCAGATCTTTGTGGAAGCTGATAAACAAAAGATTTCTCAGGTTTTTATTAATCTGATCTCCAATGCCATTCATTATGCCAACAGACAGGAAGCAAAAGTGATTGTAAAAACCAGTATTCTGAAAAATAAAGTACTGATAGAGGTGATAGACAATGGAATGGGAATCAAATCTGAAATTCTGCCAAGAATATTCGAAAGATTTTATCGTGTGGAAACCAGCAGAAGCAGAAGAGAAGGCGGTTCCGGACTTGGACTGGCTATTGTAAAACACATCCTTGAAGCTCACAACGAAAACATTACCGTAGAAAGTGTCTACCTCGAAGGCACAAAGTTCAGTTTTATGCTCGAAAAAAGTAAATAATTCCTGCAAAATGTAAGAAAAAAAAATATTTTAAAAAATCCTGAAATATTTTTTTGTCACATGTCATTTATTATATATTTGCAACAGAGATTTATCATAATTATAAAGGCAAAAAAGTAATTTAAGAAACTGATATGGTTTACAAAATCCGCGTAATATTAGATGCGAAAGAGGATATTTTCCGTGATATTGAAGTTAAGGGAAAACAAACGTTATGGAACTTACATTTAGGAATTAAAAGTGCATTCAGTCTTCAGGGAGACGAGCTTTCTACTTTTAATCTGTTAGAAGATGACGGAACAATCGTAAAAAGTGTCCCATTGGAAGATATGAGTGATGATGGTGATGGTGAGATCATGTCAGATGTTTATATTGATGAAGCTTTTGAAAACGTAGGGGACAAAGCTCAGTTCCAGTATGGGCTTCTTGATCTTTGGGAGTTCTTCTGCGAGCTTGTAGAAGTTATTGAAGAAACAAAAGGAGTTAATTATCCTATTACCGTATACAGATTTGGAAACGTTCCATTAAAGGCTCCTAGCAAAAACGGAGGTGCTGCAGGTGGCAAAAAGAAATCAGCAATGCCGTTGGTAGATGATGAATTCGGTTTTGATGACGATTTCGTAGCGGGTGGAAACTTTTCAGATGAAGATGATGACAGCTTTGATGATGAGGAAGAAGAAGATTACAATGACGATGTCTTTGATGAGGAAGATGACAATGACGATGAAAGATAGTCAATAAAAATATATCAGCCCTGGATTTTGATCCAGGGCTTTTTTATGGAGTTTTACTTATGCTTTTTTTACAGAATTTCTTTAAACTTTTATTTTTGAAACATTAAGATTGGGATTAAGTTGTTAATATAAGCTTCGCTTTATGCTTAAAAATCAGAATGATTTATCTTAACTAGACTTTATTCTTAAATCCTTCTTAATGGTTTTAATAGATCCAGTATTTTTTATAAGTCTAAATACTACTTATCCTTTTTCTCCAAAAACAATCCTTACTTTTGTTAAAAATAGTTTAATGAAAAAATTAATTTTGTTAGCTGTAATTGGTCTGGGAATTGTTTCCTGTACCACTCAAAAAAATATCCGGAAGATGACAGAACTGCCAAAAGATTGGAAACATAATACAAATATCTACGAAGTAAACATAAGACAATATACTCAGGAAGGAACTTTTAAAGCATTTGTAAAAGAAATGCCCCGCCTGAAATCTATGGGAATAAAAACCCTTTGGTTTATGCCTGTCACCCCCATTGCCCAGCAGAATAAAAAAGGAAGTATGGGCAGTCCTTATGCCGCTTCAGATTATACTTCCATCAATCCTGAATTCGGAACGCTGCAGGATTTTAAGGATATGGTGAATGAAGCACACAGATTAGGATTTAAAGTAATCATTGACTGGGTAGCCAATCATACTGGCTGGGATCATGTTTGGACAAAAACACACCCTGAATTTTATCTTAAAGACCCCGATGGAAAGTTTCATATTGCATCAGGAATGGATGATATTATTGAGCTGGATTATAAAAATCAGGAAATGCGTCTGGCCATGATAGATGCCATGAAATACTGGGTACAGGAAACCAATATTGATGGTTTCAGATGTGATCTTGCTTCATGGGTAGAGGTTGATTTCTGGGAACAGGCACGCCCTGAAGTGGAAAAAATAAAACCTCTTTTCTGGCTGGGAGAGTTCGATGAACTGGAAAGCCCGGAATATGGAAAAGTTTTCGATGCCAGTTATTCCTGGAAATGGATGCATAAATCTGCGGATTATTATAAAAAGAATGAGCCTCTTCAGGAATTAAAAGATCTGTTGAGACAATATTCTAATATCGGAGATACCTCAATGAGAGCATGGTTTACCACAAACCACGATGAAAACTCATGGAACGGAACCGAATATGAGAAATATGGAGTGATTACAAAACCAATGGCAGTATTCTCTGCAACATGGAATGGTGTTCCGTTATTGTACTCAGGACAGGAACTTCCCAATATGAAAAGGTTGGAATTTTTCGAAAAAGATGCCATCCAATGGACCAATACCTATCAGGTGGCTGATTTCTATAAAACATTATTAGATTTAAAAACTTCCAATCCTGCATTGAGAGGAGGAGATTCCAACGTGACAACGTATCTTCTTAATACGACCGCAAATGACAAGATTCTGGCGTATGTAAGGAAAAATGGAAAAGACGAAGTGCTGGTAGTCCTGAATATGTCAAAAGAACCGGTTAATTTCTCCATTGAAGACGAACATCTGTCCGGAACATTCAGAAACGTTTTTGATAAAACCAAAAGGGATTTCAGCAATGGAAAAGACTTTACTTTCAAAGTTTCTGATTATGCCGTATTTGAAAAGTAATATTTAAATCTTTGGCTTTATCTTAATGCATAGTCACTAAGCAGTACCTAATTCCCCTCCGTTGGAGGGGTGTCAAAATCTATGATTTTGACGGGGTGGTTTTTACCGCTCACCATAAAAAACCGTCCATTGAAATGAACAAACAGGAAATAATCAATATCATCAAAGCAAAAGCTGCCGATAAAATCCAGTATTTTGAAAACCTTATTGCAGAAACACGAGCGTCCAACAATGACACCAAAAGCTCAATGGGGGACAAATACGAAACCGGAAGAGAAATGCTTCAACAGGAAATCAATAATCTGCAGAGACAACTTAATGAAGTATTGAATCAGCAGGCAGTTTTGCAGAAAATAACGTCAGATCCTTCGGAAAAAGTTCAGAACGGAGCACTGGTAAAAACCAATAAAGGATTATTTTATGTAGCTGCTTCCATGGGAGAGATTACTGTTGGGAACCAGAAAATCATGACTGTTTCTGCAGAGTCACCCCTGGTGAAAGTCATGTATGGTAAAAAAACAGGAGAAACATTCATTGTCAATACCATTCATCAGACTATTGAAAATATATGGTAAAATTAATATCTGTTAGAGTACAGATATCCAGTTATTTAATAGAAAATAAACATCACCGCTATAAAAAGCATTCATAAAAGTGAGTGCTTTTTTTAATGGTTTTTACTAAATTTGGAACTTAAAATCTCATTCAAAATGCAAAACTACCTGGATCTTTTACAGCATATTTTAGACAACGGAACTGATAAAACCGACAGAACAGGCACCGGAACAAGGAGTGTCTTCGGATATCAGCTGAGATATGATCTGTCAAAAGGATTTCCTTTGGTAACCACAAAAAAAGTGCATTTGAAATCCATTATCTACGAATTACTTTGGTTTCTGAAAGGAGATACTAATATTAAGTATCTTAATGATAACGGAGTAAGCATCTGGGATGAATGGGCAAATGAAAACGGAGATCTGGGACCTGTTTACGGAGCACAATGGAGAAGCTGGAGCGGTGCAGATGGAAAAGTGGTAGATCAGATTACAGAAGTAATCGACCAGATCAAGAAGAACCCGGATTCCAGAAGACTGATTGTATCTGCATGGAATGTTGCAGAAATTCCTAACATGGCTTTGGCTCCTTGTCATGCTTTGTTCCAGTTTTACGTAGCAGACGGTAAATTATCCTTACAACTGTATCAGAGAAGTGCTGATGTTTTCCTTGGCGTACCTTTCAATATTGCAAGTTATGCATTACTGTTGATGATGGTAGCACAGGTTTGTGATCTTGAAGTAGGAGATTATGTGCACAGCTTCGGAGATGTTCATATCTATAATAATCACTTTGAGCAGGTAAACAGACAGCTTGGGAGAGAACCAAGAGCACTTCCGACAATGAAACTGAATCCTGACGTTAAAGATATCTTTGATTTCGATTTCGAAGACTTTACCTTAGAAAATTATGATCCACATCCAGGAATCAAAGCTCCTGTAGCGATTTAATATTCTTATATTACTTTATTTTTTTATTTACGTCTATCATTTTTAATATGAGTAGACAGCATTACCTGTACCCATTAGTTGGGAAATCAGAATATAAATACTTTAGCACACTTTCTTTTGGTAATTGTTTCTTACATTTGAAAGAACAACTCCGGTCGTTTGAACTCCTTTTGTAAAGCGGCTTACTGACTGGTAGTAAATCATCAATGTAAAATGCTTAAAAATAAATTATGAAGTATTTAAAAATTAACATAGAAGAAAATGCAGATATTGAAGCATTGAAAAATGCAGTACTTCAGTTGAAAGGAGTGGCATCAGCAGAAATTGTGGATGACGAAAATCCGGAAAGCGAACTCAAAAAAGCCTTTGCTAAAACAAAAGAACAGCTTAAAAAAGGGGACTATGAAACCCTAGTCAATGATATTTTCGAAATCATCATCAAAAAATAATTCTAAAATAATAAAGCAGACCGATGAGAAAGGCCATTTTATCAATTGCTATACTCGGGATTTTATTTTCCGCCAATGTATCAGCACAAACCGAAACTTCAGGAAGAGAAAAAGTATACAGAGCTACTCCCACCAAAGTAACGGAACTTAAGCACACCAAGCTAAAAGTAAATTTTGATTATCAGAAAGAACAGATGAATGGGGAAGAATGGCTTACCGCCTCACCTTATTTCTATGCAACGAATGAGCTTACTCTTGATGCAAAAGCAATGTTGATTCATGAAGTAGCTCTTGATAATAACGGGAAGAAATCTCCTTTGAAATATGATTATAAAGATGATATTCTGAAAATCAACCTTGATAAAACATACCAGAAAAATCAGGAGTATACAGTTTATATCAAATACACTTCCCGCCCGAATGAGGTAAAACAGCAGGGAAGTATGGCAATTAATGATGCAAAAGGGCTGTATTTCATCAATCCTCAGGGAACAGAACCTGATAAGCCTACACAAATCTGGACACAGGGAGAAACAGAATCGTCTTCCGCATGGTTTCCAACAATTGATAAACCTAATCAAAAGACTACACAGGAAATCTATATGACGGTTCCTGATAAATACGTAACCCTTTCCAATGGTCTTCTGAAAGAATCTAAAAAAGAATCCAACGGGCTTAGAACAGATCACTGGGTGATGGATAAGAGGCATTCTACTTATCTTTTCTTTATGGGCGTAGGAGAATATGCTATTGTAAAAGACAAATGGAAAAATATTCCGGTTGATTATTATATCGAAAAGGAATACGAGCCTTACGCTAAGCAGATCTACGGAAATACTCCGGAAATGATCGAATTTTTTTCCAAAAAACTGAACTATGATTATCCATGGGCAAAATATGCTCAGATTTCAGGCAGAGATTATGTAAGCGGTGCGATGGAAAATACCACTGCAACACTTCATGGAAGTGACATCCTACAGAAACCGGGACAGCTTATTGATGAAAATACATGGGAAGATACCATTGCTCACGAACTGTTCCATCATTGGTTTGGAGATCTGGTAACTGCAGAAAGCTGGAGTAATCTAACAGTTAATGAATCTTTTGCCAACTATTCCGAATACCTTTGGAATGAATACAAATACGGAAAAGATCAGGCGGATTATCACCTGATGACCGATGTGAATAATTATCTTCACAATCCATCCGATTTTAATAAAAATCTGGTAAGGTTCAATTATGAATCCCGCGAAGATGTTTTTGATCTGGTAACCTATCAGAAAGGAGGAAGTATTTTAAACATGCTGAGAAACTATCTTGGAGATGATGCCTTCTTTGCAGGAATGAATGATTACCTGAAAACCAACGAATATCAGAACGCAGAAGCACATCAATTAAGGCTTTCTTTTGAAAAAGTATCTGGTAAAGACCTGAACTGGTTCTTTAATCAATGGTATTTCGGAAACGGAAATCCGAAGATTAATTACACCTCTACATTTGAGCCCGTGAAAAAGCAGGTTGCTGTTACAATTAATCAAACTCAGGAAAAGCCATTTGAATTTCCTCTGGCAATTGATGTATATGATAATGGAAAACCTAAAAGATATAATGTCTGGGTAAATGCAGAATCAAAAAATACATTTAGTTTTGATGTTTCTAAAGCTCCTGATCTTATCAATATCAATGCAGACGGAGTTTTACTGGCTGATATTACAGATACTAAAACTCCGGAACAAAACCTGATGCAGTTTACCAATTCTAAAGAGTTCAAAAGCAGATATCTGGCTTTAAACGGACTTAAAGATCAGACTGCAAAAAGTCCGGCCTCTGTAAAACTGTTGGCTGCTGCATTGAAAGATCCTTTCTTCAGAGTAAGAATAAAAGCATTGAATTTGCTGGATCTTACTAATCCTGAACAAATGAAAGCGCTGGGTGCTGAAGTTGAAAAACTGGCTTCCAACGATCCGAAAACATTATCCCAGGCTGCAGCTATTACGGCTTTAGGAAAAACAAAAGATAAAAAATACCTTCCTTTATTTGAAAAAGGAGTGAATGCTGTTTCCAATGCAGTAAAAGGAAGTTCTCTGAGTGCACTTCTTTCTATTGACCCGTCAAAAGCCAGTAATCTGGCTGATAAAATTGATATGAAAGGAGCATCAGACGAACTCAGAGCACAATTACTTCCGATTATTGTCAAGAATAAAATTGTATCTCAGATAGAAAATATTGCGCCTCTTGCCACTTTTTATCCCTTCATTAAATTCCAGAATCCTGAATTGGGAAAAGCAGCAGAAGATGGTTTCAACTGGATCATGACTTCTGATAACCTGAAAGCTACAGAAAGCATTACAAAAGTAGCAGGATATGCCAAAAATCAGATGACAGGCAATCCACAGGCTAAAATGATGATGGTGCAGATGCTGAAAGATGGTTTGAGCAAAAAAATGGAACTGCTGAAACAGAATCCACAAAACGCTGCGAGCATCAATAAGCAGATTGATGTCATCAATAAAGCAATTGAAAATTATAAGTAAATAAATAAAGCCGGCAGATTTGCCGGCTTTACTTTTATCATGAAGTATACCTAAATTGCAGAATTATATTTTTAAATACATTGGTTTTTAATGATGTTGCAAAAATTAGCATTTTTTACCAATGTTTTTTGCATTATCTTTCATAAATTCGTTTAAAATTTAGACAATTATGAGTTTTGGAATTGAAGCAGCGGGTTATTATGTGCCTGGTTTATATTTGGAGATTAAGGATTTAGCGGAAAAAAGAGGAATAGAACCGGCGAAATTGGAGAAAGGCTTAGGTCTTCATAAAATGGGACTTTCTGACGTTCACGAAGATGCTGCCACTTTTGCAGCAGAAGCATTACTGAAGCTTATAAAAGACTATCAAATCAATCCTAAAGAAATAGCAAGAGTATATCTTGGAACAGAAAGTGCAGTGGATGCTGCCAAACCTACAGCTTCCTATGCCGTACAGATGGTAGAAAAAGTATTGGAAGAAGATTTTGGAACAAGATGTTTCAGAAACTGTGACGTACTTGATATGACATTTGCCTGTGTAGGAGGAGTAGATGCTTTACATAACGCTCTGGATTTTGTAAGAGTAAACCCTGATAAAAAAGTTGTAGTCATTGCCAGTGACTATGCAAAATATGAATTGGCTTCATCAGGAGAATATACACAAGGAGGTGGCGCTGTCGCTCTTTTGATTTCCTCAAAACCGGATCTTCTTGCAATAGAAAATAATTGGGGAGTAGCTTCAGAGAGTGTCTTTGATTTTTTCAAACCGAGAAGATCGTATCATAAAGATGACTTGAAGGGTGCTCCGGAAGCATATCCTGACAAGATTGAAATTTTTACCGATGAACCCGTTTTTGACGGACAATATTCTAATCAGTGCTATCAGGATAGAATAAAAGAAGCTTATCATCATTATAAAGAAATAACCGGGCAGGAAAAACCCTATGAAAACTGGCAGTACATTATTTTCCACCTTCCTTATGCGTTCCATGGGAAAAGAGTTTTTACAGAAATTTACAGCCTGGAGAATGGTCTTTCCTATGAAACAGCAGATGAACAAAAAGCAGTTGCTAAGTCAGAAAACTATCTGAAATTAATTAATGATAAGATAGAAAAGACCCAGAGAGCTTCTTCTGAGATTGGAAATATGTACACTGCTTCTATTTTTATGGCGTTCCTTTCAGCATTACAAACATCTTTCAACGAGAACGAAGACCTTTCTGGAAAAGAAATCGGTTTTGTGGGCTATGGGAGTGGTTCAAAATCAAAAGTGTTTGCCGGAAAAGTTTCCCCGAACTGGAAAAAGGTTGTAGAGAAATGGAATTTGTTTGAAAGTTTGAACCAAAGAACCGCTGTAAACTTTGAAACCTATGAAAGACTTCACAGAAAACAATTGAAAGAATCTGTAAATATAAATTATAAAGGTTTCGGGCTTGTTTCTATTGAAGAGGAAAATCCGGTTTTAATTGGGGCACGATATTATAATTATCAGAAATAAAAATCTTTTTTTAATATTTAAAAACACCTCATATTGAGGTGTTTTTCTTTTTAGAATATTTTTTATGAGAATGATTTATTATTTTGATGTTTTTAGGTGAATTTACATTGTGCAATTTTGAATTTTTTCAAGTCAAATTTTTCATTCTGTTAATTTTTTGTACTGTTTTTTTTAATAGAGTGAAACCTTGTGGTTTTTTTTTCGCTTGTTAAAATATACTCAAATTTCTATTATGATTTATTTTTTTAATTAATAAGAATAATTCTCTATCAGGACGATCATTTATTAACTTTTATTGCGAATTAAATGTTTTTTAAGATGTTGTTTCCCAGTGTTTTGTGAATTGAATCTCTTAAAGATTATTAACATATTTGCTCCATATATTAAAAACTGTTAATATGAATGTGAAATTACGAGTTATAAGTGCTGGAGCATTGTTCTTTATAGGACAGGTAGTGGTGGGACAAAAGTTGAAAGAGGATACTGCAAAAGTAAGTAATATTGATGAAGTGGTCGTTCTGGGGTACAGGACTGTGACCAAAAAGAACGCTGCAACTTCGGTGGCTACCATTGATAGCAAAACTATAGAAAACAGGCCAAACGCCAATGTGATGAATATTATACAGGGACAGTTGGCCGGAGTAAATGTTACAGCAAGCACAGGACAACCTGGTGCGAAACCTACGGTTGTTATTAGAGGCGTAGGTACGTATAGTGGTAACTCAGACCCTCTATATGTGATAGATGGATTTCCTTCCAATAGTGATAATTTTAGGTCAATTAATCCCAATGACATTGATACATTTTCGGTATTGAAAGATGCAGCCGCTATTGCAGAATATGGGTCTCGGGGATCAAATGGAGTTATACTGATCACTACTAAAAAAGGAAAATTTAACCAAAATATGCGTGTCAGGTATAACAACCAGTTTGGTATTTCATTTTTACAAGATCCGAAGTATAACTTGGCTGACTCTAAAGAATTCTTAAGCCTTCAAAAAATATATGGAGTTGGCGCTGGGGCTAAAATGACGGATGAGCAGATTGCAGGCTATGATATAAACACTGATTGGAAGAAAGTTTTTTTTAGACCTGCTATTACTCAGAGCCACAATTTATCATTAGAATCTGGGGGACAGAATATCAATTCCTATACATCTATTGGTTATCTCGAAAATGAGGGGATTTTAAGAACAACCGGATTAAAGAGATTTACGGTAAGAAATAATATTAATGGTAAAAGTGGGAATGATCGTTTTAAGTACTCGTTGGTAACAGGGTTAGGCTTTTCAAAGAATAATGAAGCTATTCTTGATGCAGGAGCAGTGAACAGGAATTTTATTTTAGGAGCATACCGTTCTGCTCCATATTTATCTCCTGGTTTATACCAAAACGGACAACAATTGTTTGATTTATATAGTAAAGATGGAACATTGTTATATACTCCTTTAATGCTAATGGATAAATTAGTGAATTATAATAATCTTACGGAGGAAATGAGGCTAGACATGGCTGCTAATTTATCATATAAAATTACAAATGATTTAACGGCGAAAGCAAGAACGTCCGGACAATATCTTAATACCTGGTTTAATCAGGCAGAATATCCGCTTTCTTTTAATGCATTTTTATTTAAAGGAGCACAGGAGTTTTCAGGTTTTGAAGATATGAACCAAAGACGCGAGTTTATATTAAATAACCTATGGCAACTGGAATATTTCAAAGTACTTGGTAAGCATACCTTCACTCTTCAAGGAAATGCGGAATATAACTATTCGCAGCTCAATACTAATAATAACAGGCAGAAAGGTCTGGATCCAAAGACGTTTGTTCCGGGAACAGGAACGGGATATATTGCAGATACATCAAATAATGATTTTTATGTGTCAGCAACAAGTGCTTCAAAGTTAAAATGGGCCATGATCTCATATTTTGGATCTTTAGATTATGATTTTAATAAAAAGTATGGAATTACTGGAGGTCTTAGGAGAGATGGAACCAATAGATTTTTTGGAGATAAACAATGGGGCACTTTTTGGTCTGTTGGAGGAAGATGGAATGTGGATGAAGAAGAGTTTATGCAAAACGTAAAATTTGTAAATGCATTTAAAATCCGGGCCTCTTATGGTACACAAGGTAATCAGAGAATTGTTGATGGAAGTATTTATGCAGGATTAAATCCTCCAGCATATACTAATATTTATTCTGTAACCAATAACACATATAACGGAAACCAAGGGTATACTATAGCTTTCGGGGATAAAGAGTTGAGATGGGAAACAACTAAACAGTATAATATAGGATCTGACTTCGAATTCTTTAAAAGGAGATTAAGAGGGGCATTTGACTATTACGTGAAAGATACTCATGATTTATACATGCCTGATCCAACAGCGCCAGTGTTAGGTACATTAAGTATTGTGAGAAATACAGATGTTGTTTTACAAAATAAAGGTATTGAAATAAATCTGGCGTATGACGTAATAAGAAATAAAGGTAATGATATTTCATTAACATTTAGAGTAAACGGATCAATAAATAATCAAAAGATAAACGGTATCCAATCCGGTAATGGCAGGATATCTGACGGGCAGGTAGTAACTGCGAATGGAGGCCTTCTTAGAGAATATTTTTTATATAAATATTTAGGGGTGAATACGGCTAATGGTAATTTGTTGTTTGAAGATGCTGATGGAAACACTACAGAAAGTCCAAAGGATTCTGACAGGAAACTTATGGGAGTGAATAGATTACCAAAATATCAGGGAGGATTTGGATTCGATTTTAACTACAAAAACTTCTTTGTTTCATCTACTTTCACATTTGTTGCTAAACTTAAGCGCTTTGATTATGATATGTCTGATTTATATAATCCTAATAATTTAGCTTCGTTTAATGTAGATCGGGATCTTTTAAATGCCTGGACACCCTCTAATACAAATACAGACGTGCCCTCTCTAAAAGCAGCCAATTTTGGATTGCAGGGGAATTCTGATAGATTTCTTGTAGATGCTTCTTATCTCAGACTGAGAAATGTTCAGTTAGGATACAGAATTCCTAAAAGATTTCTGAAGGACACCTTTATCAATGATATGTCATTTACATTACAAGGCGAAAACCTATTGACCTTTACAAAATGGCGAGGGTATGATGTGGAAAGTCCAAACGGATCAGATCAACAGAGGTATCCTTCACCTCGAGTTGTTACATTTGGTTTTGATGTTAAATTCTAGTTTAATAAATTAAGATAAATTGCAATGAAAAAAATATTTAAATATATCGTAATAACATCGGGAATATTACTTACTGCCTGTGATGATTAGCTGATAAGTCCTTTTACTCCCGGATCGTTAACTGAAGAAATGGCTGTTACACAATCCTCAGATCTTCAGAAACTTATGAATTCTACATATAATCTCATTTCAAACAGATCAGAAGCTGTTTTTACTTCTGTTTTTACTGACGAGGTTGGAATTGGATATGCAAACGGAGGACAGGGAATATCTCAAGAATATATCTTTTTATTGATTCCTTCTTCAGGTCTTTCTGGAAATATTTGGGTTGGGACTTATACAGCATTAGCAAGAGCGAACAGAGTAATTAAATATGCTGACAGTATACAACCTGTTAATGCCAGTGATGCTGCATTAATCTCCCAATTGAAAGCCGAGGCACTTACTATGAGAGCTTATGGACATTTAAGGATATTGGCGTATTACTCAACAAATTTAAAAGATGATAATGCACTGGCAGGAATATTGGCTGATAGAATATTTGAACCCGCTGAAAAAGAAAATCCAAGAGTTAAAAACGCAGACTTTTATGCACTAATTCATAAGGATCTGGACGCTGCAATAACAATTTATAATGGTCTGAGTGGGTATATTCCAAACAATAGTTTTGCTAATAAAAACTTTGCAAAGGGTTTGAAAGCCCGCGCTTATGCCTATAAAGGAGATTTTGTCAATGCTGAAAAGTGGGCGGATGATGTAATTAATACATCTGGAGTTACGTTAGCTAATCAAAGTGACTACAGAAAAGTTTTTTTTACTGATAATGAACCGGCCAATAAAGAGGTTATTTTCAGATTAAAGAGAACGGCCCAACAAAATTCGCAAACAACTAATTTACATAACGGATGGTGTTCCGTTGCTCCTAATTTAAATGGTTCTCCATTGTATGAAGTAAGTCGTGCTCTGTTTAATATTCTGAATCAAAACCCAACTGATGTGAGACGAAATGTAATTGTTGCACCATCTTCTGTTATTGATCCCAACTATGCAACCTCTGCTGATTACAGAAACACAGATAAGCTAATTATTCAGAAACATGGTGGGACTGAATCAGGTACTGTTACTGCTGCTACTACAGGAACAAATGGTTTTAATAATGATTTTAAAATAATGAGGATTTCTGAAATGTATCTTATTAAAGCAGAAGCAAGAGCTGCTGCTGGAGATTTACTTGGAGTAGGGAAGGCATTAAAAGTTATTTTGGATGCTAGGTTTCCTGTTGCACAGACTCCTCCTGTATTTACAAATGTTACCACTGCCTGGGCAGGTATTTTGAAAGAAAGAAGATTAGAATTAGCCTATGAAGGACACCGTTTTATAGACATAAAAAGATTGGGAACATTAGCTAATGTTACTATTGATAGAGATCCGGCAGATTATTCTTCAAGTTCTGCTAATTATCCTGCAGCGAATCCGATAAATCTTCCTAATAACAGTTATAAGTTTGCACTACCA
Organism: Chryseobacterium vietnamense; assembly: GCF_031454475.1. Classification (NCBI taxonomy): domain Bacteria; kingdom Pseudomonadati; phylum Bacteroidota; class Flavobacteriia; order Flavobacteriales; family Weeksellaceae; genus Chryseobacterium; species Chryseobacterium vietnamense. Next base: position 889,110 of record NZ_JAVDQX010000002.1, read on the forward strand.
ATCCCCCAAGATGAGCTAAATGCAAATCCAAATATTGTTCAAAACCCAGGTTATTAAAAGCAAAACTATAATTTCTAATAATTATACATAAAATGCCAAATTACTCTTTATTTTTATTATTATAAACTGAAAAAATTAAAAGCTTTCAACAGATTGAGAGATATAGTATATTAACCTTTTTTTAATGTTAATTAAAGCGAGACCTCTTTAAAATAGGGGTCTTCTGCTTTTTAAGGTGTATTTTTTATATAAAAATTAAGAAAATAGGTTGATTTTTTCTTCATTTTCATCAAAATTTTATATTAATTTATTTTATTTTTTTAGTTAAAAAATGTTTTTAGGTTTATTTTTTTAACCTTTAAATTATTATTGATGTAAATTGATTTTAATTTTCAAATTTATTAAAATTCCGTTAATGTATAAATTGACTTATTTTTTGTTAATTTTTTAAATACAATTAAAATGATTCTCTATCATTTTTCAAGTATGAATGTGAATTTCTCCGTTCTGGAAGCCTGTTTTCAGAGTTTAATGAATTGATGTTACAGATATTTATCTACATATTTGTTCCTTGAATATATTAAAATCTGTTAATATGAATGTGAAGTTACATGTATTAAGTGCAGGAGCTTTGTTTTTTTTAGGACAAGCTGCTTTTGCGCAAAAATCTAAGAATGATTCTGTTCTGAAGGAGAATAAGATCGATGAGGTAATCGTTACTGGATACCAGAAGAAAAAAGCAGATGAAATTACCCAGGCTCAGGCTGTTGTTGGGGGTGACGAAATCAGAAGAAACTCTCCTACAACGTCTATCGGTAACTCTTTACAGGGTAGAGCTTCAGGGGTATTTGTACAAAGTACTACCGGGCAGCCAGGTGCTGCTGCTACCATTCAGGTAAGAGGTATTGCCGGTGTTGGTGGTTCTTCAGAGCCTACTTATGTAGTAAACGGTATGTATATGACTGCAAGACAGTTCAGTGCAATCAACCCTGCAGACGTAGAGTCTATTTCAATTCTTAAAGATGCTGCTGCGACAGCACAGTATGGTGCGAGAGGTGCAAATGGAGTAGTAGTGGTAACTACTAAAGCTGGAAAAGCTGGGAAAACTCACTATTCATTTGAAACTAAGTTTGGTTTTAGTGAAAAGTTGAGAGACAAAAATTACACCATGATGAATTCTAGGGAATTGATGGATTTCCAGAATCAATTAGGTTACCTTGGATTTAAACCAAGAACTCAACAGGAAATTGATGCACTTGCTGTGTATGATCACAACTGGCAAAAGGACCTGTTAAAGCCTTCAAGCATTCAGTCTTACCTATTTAGTGCGCAAGGAGGTTCCAGAGAAAGTACTTTCTATTACTCTTTAGGATACGATTCTGATAACGGGATTATCAGAGATATCGACGGACTTAAGAGATATACAGGTAACTTTGGATTTACAAATAAACTGAGTGAAAAACTGAATGTTGGTATTAACCTTGGTGTCCAGTATCAGGAAACTCAGAATTTCAGAGACAGAAACAATACTCAGAACCCATTTGGAGCCATGTATAAATATGCTCCGTACGAGCCGGTTTATAACGCAGACGGAAGCTATAATCAAACAATGAGAGCGGGTTCTAACGTTGTTGAGCAGATCCGTAATTACAGATTAGATGATCAGAGACTGAGAATTCCTGTAACCTTATTCGCAGAATATAAAATTATCGATGGCCTGAAGTTTAAAACAAACTTTAACGGACTTTTCGATTGGTACATGGGAACTCAGTGGTTGAAAAAAGGTTCAAACCTGGATATTACAGTGAACAAAGTTCCTACAGGTTCATTAAACAAAAATTCATTCTACACATTTAATTATACTTGGAATAACTCCATTAATTATAAAAAATCATACGGAAGCCACAACTTTGATTTCTTAGGATTTATCGAATATAACGATAACTACAACGAAACAATGAATGGTGGTGCTTACGGATTGAAATCTCCGGTAATCAATGTTCCATCTATTACAACACCTTCTGACAGAAATACATTTACTGGTGTTAAGGTAAGAAATACTTTATTCAGTTTAGCAGGTTTACTAAACTATGATTATGAAGGTAGATATTTGGTAACAGGATCATTGAGAAGAGATGCTTCATCAAGATTTGGTGCCAATAACCAAAGTGGTGTTTTCTGGTCTGCAAGTGCAGCTTGGAATATTGCGAAGGAAGATTTCATGAAAGGTGGTTTTATTAATGATTTAAAGCTTAGAGGATCTTACGGTACAACGGGTAACGATGGTACTTTACCAGACTACTATAACGTTAATAATATCAGTTATGGTTTATATGGACCTAACGGTACTTCATATCCTGGTACAGCTTCACAAGGTTATTATATCATTGGTAACAGCAATCTTAAATGGGAGTCTAATGCGATCACCAACTTAGGAGTTGATTTCACGATGTGGAACAGAAGAGTTCGTGGATCCGTAGAAGTATATAAGAATAAGAGAAAAGATTTCGTACAGCTTGTACCTTTGGACAAGCAGGAAGGAGGATACTATCAGTATATCAATGCGGGAGATATGTCTCAGAAAGGTCTTGAAGTTGAGCTTAGCGTAGATGTAATCAAAAAGAAAGATTTCCAGTGGAATTTACATGCTAATATGTCTTTCCAGAAATCAATTCTTGATAAGTTAGCAGACGGGCAAACAGAAAGAAACTTAGGAGATACTTATATGAAAGTAGGAGAAGCTCCATATGTATTCTATAATGTTAGATTTGCCGGAGTAGATCCAAGCAATGGAAAAGCATTGTATTATGATAAGGCAGGAAACGTTACAGATGTTTACAGCGCATCAAATGCAGTTCCTATTACTGATAAATCTCCATTCCCAAAAAGTTTTGGTGGATTCGGAACTACAGTTCAGTACAAAGGACTTGATTTCAGTGCAGATTTCACATTTAAGCTAGGTGGATATACTTATAACAACATGTACGCTGCTGCTGTAGATCCAACATTGGCTGTTGCAGGTAGAAATATGGCTCAGGCTGCTGCTCAGGTTTGGCAAAATCCTGGAGACACAGGAGTATTCCAAAAAGTAGACTCAAACGGTATGCGTGATTCTGATCAGTGGATTGAAAAATCAGATTACCTAAGATTAAGATCACTTACTTTAGGATATACATTTGATAAAGCATTCCTAGGAGATAAATCACCTATCAATAAGCTTAGAGCATACGTACAGGGACAAAACTTATTTACAGTGACTAAATTCCATGGAGAACCTGAGGTTTCAGTAGGATCTGGGGAATCTACAGCATTGTTCGTTCCGGGAGCATATAACCTTTATACTTACCCTGCTGTAAGAACAATCTTGGTAGGACTGCAATTAGAATTTTAATATTGAATAGCTTTATGAAAAAGAATATAATAAAAATAAGTTTAGCTGCGTTAACTGCCTTTGTTACGTTAACGTCTTGCGACAGAAATCTAGATCAAATCTCATCAATCAATGAAGATCAGGAGCAGGCAATGACCAGACCTGAAACCTTCAGACAAGCTATGGATGGTGCCTATACAGCTCTTAAAGGAGCCGGGTATTATACTAGCGATGTGGGAAATCAGCTTATCATGGGTGATCTTACCACAGATAACCTTGTTCGTACAACTACAGGTAGAAATACCAATTTTGCTGCATCAAACTTTGAATTCTCATCAGATAATTCACAAACAACAGGACTGTATACTGCTGCTTACCTTGTGATCAGTCGAGCTAATTTCGTTTTGAAATATATCAATAACGGAGTATTATCCGGAACACAGAAAACAAATCTGGAAGCTGAAGCAAGAGCATTAAGAGCAATAGCTCACTTTGATATTGTAAGAGCATATTCCCAAATCCCAACACAATCTGCAGGAGCTAAATCCAGTATCGGAATTTATTACGCAGAAAAATATGAGCCTCTCAACAATACAGGATCTAGAAATTTAACTGTTGAGCAGGTATATGATAAGATTATAGCTGATTTATTATTTGGTGCCGATAATATTACACAAAATGATGCTGATAAAGGAAGACTAAGTAAAGCTGCTATCTATGGATTATTATCAAGAGTATACCTATACAAAGGAGACTATGCTAAGACTGTAGAATATGGAGAGTTGGCATTAGGACTGTCACCGGGCATTACTGAAAAGAAAAATTTCACTTCTCTTTGGAAAGAAGAAAATAATGCTAAGAATGTGGACGGAATTTTATTCCAGGTGTTAAATGCGGCATCAGAACAAAATACAGTAGGTGTTGCATATAATCAATCAGTTCCTGCCTTAAGATCTGAATTTGTTGTGGATTATGATCTGTATACCTCATATACAGATAATGATGTGAGAAAACCTGTTTATTTCACTACCAGTGTATACAGTAAACAAAATTATAATCATGTAACAAAATATTCAGGAAACGGAGGTCCTGCTAACATCGTTTCAATTAAATATTTAAGAGGAGCAGAAGTGTTGCTAAACGTTGCTGAAGCATATTACAGAACAGGTAATGGAGCACAGGCATTAGTTCTACTAAATAAATTAAGAGCGGAAAGATATTCTTCATTTATTCCTGGTACAGAAACAGGACAGACTCTTTTAGATGCTATCCTGAAAGAAAGAAGACTGGAGCTTGCTTTTGAAAATGACAGATGGTATACATTGAAGAGATTAAATCTTCCGGTTCAGAGATCAGGTAAAGGAGATCTTTTTGACGGTACAGGTACCCCTTCTGTTGCTCAGACGCTAGCAGCTGGAAACTTCAAGTGGCAGTGGCCAATTCCTATTACGGCAATCCAGGCTAATCCAAAAATTGAACAAAATACAGGTTACTAATTTTGTAATTATTGTTTTTTTACATAAGAAGGGCTCCATTGATTGGAGCCCTTTTTTATTGGTATATTGTCTATAGGCTATCTCATAATCATTCTGTCCTGATAACTTTTCGGGGTTACTCCCTCCAGTTGCTTAAATACCCTTGTGAAATAGTTGGTATCTGAAAAACCAGTTTGAAAAGCTGTTTCTTTAATGCTCATCTGGCTGGCTAACAATTCTTTAGCTCTGGTAATTCTTTCTTGCAAAATAAAATCATTCGGAGATGTTCCCAACTCGTCTTTGAACATTTTAAAGAAATTCGATTTGCTTACATAAGCCAGTTTGGCAATACTGTCAATAGACAATTTCTGGTGCAGATTTCTTTTAATATAATCTACTACAAAGCCTATTCTCGATTTATTTTTAACAATATTCTTTTCTACCATACCTCTTGCCTGAGTCTGCATCAATCTGATCAGAAGTTCTTTCAATGCAAAATCGGCCATAATATCTTTTTGAGAATTATCATCCATCGCAATTCTCATGATATTGTTGGTGGCGGAGGCCAAAGCTTTATTATTAAACAGAAAATACTCATCCAGCTGAATATTCCATTGCGAAGTTTCATCCACTTTAGGAAGATGATAATTGAGGTAATTAAGAGAATCCTCAATAAAATCCGGATTAAGGCTTAAGGAAATACATTGTGTAGGCGTTTCATCCGCTTCAGGAAAATCAATGACCATCGTTTCTCCCGGAGCAACCAGAATACTTTCTCCCGGATAATAATCAAAATAATTGGTCTTCTTATCCAGTTTCATATATTTCTTACCTCTAAGCATTGCTGTAAATGCAATATTCTCGAAATGAAGCTTTACATCAAAAGCAGCCTTATGAGTTTCATAAATACTGAATTCACAATTGTTTAGATTGAATTTCGTCTGGTTTTCAACAAGACTCAATAGTTGGCTTTCCTTATGTAATTCAGGAGTATTTAATAAAATCTTACTATTGTTATTCATTTCTAAATTTTTTTGAAAAGGAGGTAACTCAAATATAGAAAATTTGAGAGTACGTTGCTGTTAATAAAATACTAAAATTGAACCCCTTGCACTATTTTCCACTTTTTTTATACGATTGTGCTATACACTTTTTGGCTTCCCAGTGTAATTTGGCAGTATAGAAAAAATAAAAACAATACTAATATGAGCACTATTACAGAACCAAAATCAACAACGCTTTTACAGCGTCCGGAGTTCAAAAGCAGATACGATAACTATATTGATGGAAAATTCACTCCACCCGTTAAAGGACAATATTTTGACGTAGTTTCCCCGGTGGATGGGAAAAACTTTACTCAGGTAGCGCACTCCTCCAAAGAAGACTTGGAATTGGCGGTGGATGCCGCTGAAAAAGCATTTCAGACATGGAAAAATACTTCCTCTACAGAAAGAAGCATCATTCTGAATAAAATTGCAGACAGAATAGAACAGAACTTAGAATATCTTGCAACAGTAGAAACGATAGATAACGGAAAAGCCGTAAGAGAAACACTGGCAGCAGATTTACCTTTGGCCATTGATCATTTCAGATACTTTGCTTCAGTAATCCGTGCTGATGAAGGATCGCATAACGAACTGGATAAAGATACTGTTTCCTTAATTGTTCACGAACCTCTTGGAGTGATTGCACAAATCATTCCCTGGAATTTTCCGATACTGATGGCCGTGTGGAAACTGGCTCCCGCATTGGCAGCAGGAAACTGTGTCGTGTTGAAACCTGCAGAAAGTACTCCTGTTTCCATTATGGTTTTAATGGAATTGATCGGTGACCTTTTACCGGCGGGAGTTATTAATATTGTTAACGGTTTCGGAGCAGAGCTGGGAAGAGCTCTCGTTACCAATCCGAAAGTAGCAAAAGCAGCATTTACAGGTTCTACTGCTACAGGGCGTATGGTGATGCAGTATGCCACAGAAAATATTATTCCTGTAACCCTGGAATTAGGTGGGAAATCACCCAACGTTTTCTTCAATTCTGTAATGGACGCAGATGATGAATTCTTAGACAAAGCAATTGAAGGTGCAGTTCTTTTTGCCCTTAACCAGGGAGAAATTTGTACATGTCCTTCAAGGCTGCTGGTTCAGGAAGGGATTGCTGATGCCTTTATTGAAAGAGTGATTGAAAGGGTAAAAGCCATCAAAGTTGGAAATCCACTGGACAAAACCGTCATGATGGGAGCGCAGGCTTCAAAGATTCAGAAAGATAAAATCCTTTCTTATATCCAGTTGGGAATAGAAGAAGGAGCGGAAGTGCTTGTAGGAGGAGATGTGAATCATTTAGGAGAAGATCTGGAAGATGGATATTACATTCAGCCTACGATCTTTAAGGGAAACAACAGAATGAGAATTTTCCAGGAAGAAATTTTCGGACCAGTACTGGCATTTACCACTTTTAAAGACGAAGAAGAAGCAGTGAAAATTGCCAATGACACTATTTATGGACTTGGAGCCGGAGTTTGGACCAGGGATGCACACCAGCTTTACAATATTCCACGTCAGATTGAAGCAGGTAGAGTATGGGTAAACCAATATCACTCTTACCCGGCAGGAGCACCTTTCGGGGGATACAAACAGTCTGGAATCGGAAGAGAAAATCACAAAATGATGCTCGATCATTACCGTCAAACCAAAAACATGCTGATTTCTTATAACAAGAATAAGTTAGGTTTCTTTTAATATTATTTAGGACGTGCCCGATTGCCTTGGCTTTATCCAGGGCAAAACGGTCGGGCTATCCAGGGCTGCACTTCGTTTCGGTGCTCCATTGCATTCCGCACCGGCTCGTTCCTCGCCGCCCTTCCTATCCCTCACGCAGGGAAATTACCTGTTCAGAAACGGAGATAAAAACTAATAACTTAAAATAACTCAATCCAAAAAATAAAATATGATTCCAAAAACAATGAAAGCGGCAGTAGTTCAGGGCTACGGCCAGCCTCTGAAAATAGAAGAAGTACCTGTAAGAGAGCCCGGAAGATATGAAGTCCTGGTTAAAGTCATCGCCTGTGGAGTCTGCCACACAGATTTACACGCTGTAGATGGCGACTGGCCAGCAAAACCGAAGATGCCGCTTATCCCAGGACATGAAGGGGTAGGGATTGTGGTAGCCTGCGGACCGGAAGCTTTTGTGAAAGAAGGAGATGCTGTAGGTGTTCCATGGCTGTACAGTGCTTGCGGATGCTGCGATTATTGTATTACAGGATGGGAAACCCTTTGTGAAGCACAGAAAAATGGTGGTTACAGTGTCGATGGCGGATTTGCAGAATACGTCATTGCAGATTCAAGATATGTGGGACATTTGAAATCCGATGTTAACTTTCTTGAAATTGCTCCAATTCTATGTGCCGGAGTCACCGTTTATAAAGGTTTAAAAGAAACAGAAACAAAACCTGGAGAATGGGTAGCCATTTCAGGAATCGGAGGATTGGGACATGTAGCCGTTCAATATGCAAAAGCAATGGGAATGCACGTAGCAGCCATTGATGTAGCAGACGATAAGCTCGAACTGGCGAAAAAACTAGGAGCTGATCTGGTAGTGAATGCAAAAAACACTGATCCCGGAGAATACTTACATAAAGAAGTCGGCGGAATGCATGGCGCTTTGATTACAGCAGTTTCACCTATTGCTTTCAAGCAGGGAATAGATGTGTTGAGAAGAAAAGGAACAATTGCCCTGAACGGGCTTCCTCCCGGATCTTTCGAACTTCCTATTTTTGAAACCGTTCTGAAAAGAATCACCGTAAGAGGTTCTATTGTAGGAACAAGAAAAGACTTGCAGGAAGCATTGGATTTTGCCAACGAAGGATTGGTAAAAGCTACAGTCACTTCAGCAAAACTTGAAGATATCAATGATGTATTCGATAAAATGAAAAAAGGACAGATTGACGGCAGAATCGTTTTAGATATTGCTGGCTCAAATTAATTTGATGATGTGTTGCTGATCCCGGTTAATATAATTACCGGGATCTTTATCAATATAAGATGCCTTTAAGCTAAAATAAAAACAATGGAAACAAAAATATCAAGACTCTCCGCTACAGATGAAGCTCTTGAAGTAATCCGGAAACTGGAAGAACAATATGGCCCTCTGATGTTTTACCAGGCAGGTGGATGTTGTGAAGGTACTCAACCTCAATGCTTTGAAAAAGGAGGTTTTTTTCCCAGAATGAACGATGCGATGATCGGAACCATTAACGGACATGAGTTCTGGATAGACCGCGACCTTTTTGAATACTGGAAATATTCACATTTTACCCTTGATGTTACAGACGGTTTCGGACCTGGCGGTTTCTCACTGGAAACTCCTTTGGGAAAAACCTTCAAAGTTCATTACAGACTTTTCACTCCTGAAGAATATGAAAACCTTGAAACGGTAAAACGTAGTGAATAGTGCAATTTAACAAAAACAAGTCAGACTTTTACAAACCGGTTGACAAACATGGCTGCCACAATATCTCCTACAGCATTCAGAACGGTAGCCAACGGATCTACTAAAGTTCCGATGATCATCACCGCAGGAATCGCTTCCTGAGGCAGTTTATAAACAGAAATCATCAGCATCTCACCAATATACCCGCCGTTAGGAATACCACCCGCTACAATACTCACAAAAACGGTAATTCCCAACGCTAAAAGCAGATTGGCAGGATCAAAAAAATCCCTTCCAATAATTAAAAAGGCTACATAAATCTTAATGATAGATGACATAGAAGACCCGTTTTTATGCAGTGTTGTCCCGATAGGAATCACGAGATTGGCAATAGAATTCGGAATTCCTATTTTTGAAGCTGCCTGTAAATTGGCCGGCATTGTTGCAAAACTGCTGCATGTACTTATTGCGGTTAAAGTAGGATAAATGGCATTTGTCCAAAAGCTTTTAACTCCTTTCTGTCCATTGGCCATGAATGCATAGATAGAAAAGAACACAAGGAAATAAATAACTCCGGCAATATAATATAACCCTAAAGGTTTAGCATAAAATCCAAAAAGCTGCGGCCCTAAAGTAGCAACCTGATAGGCAAAATAAGCGCCCAGACCAATGGGTGCTAGTTTCATAACCAGCAAAAGAAGTTCTTTCATCACTTCATACCCCGAAGCAATAAAAACCCTGAAAGGCTGTCCCTTTTCTCCTGTTTTTCTGGCTGCAAATCCTGTCAGAAAAGCAAATACCAGAAGAGCAAGCATATTCCTTCTTGAGAAAAGCTCTGTAAACTCACCCACCGTAAAGAAACTTACAATTCTGTTACCCCAGGTATCCTCATTGGCAGCTTCTGTAATCATCTCGGAACTTCCTGAGACACCCGAGACCGGGAAAAGATATACAGCACAGATGGTAAACACTGCGGCGGTGAGAATAAAGAATAAAAAGGTAAGAGACATCACAAGGATGATCTTTCCGAATTTAGACTGCTGCTCCAGAGAAGCAATAGAATTGGAAACAGCAAAAAATACCAGTGGAACTACACTCACGAAAAGAAGATTAAGAAAAATATCCCCCAAAGGTTTTATATATTCCACAAAACCGGGAGCAACAATTCCTATGATGCTTCCAATAGTGATTCCTAAAAGTAAAAATATGATTCCGGAGTAGTTTTTCAATACATCTTTCATGTATAGCTTTTTATCAAAGATAGGTTTATTTTTAACATTCTGTTATACAATTTTCAGACCTAAAATTCATAAATTTGGGTAAACCACATTTCTATGGCTTATATAGATTACTATAAAATTTTAGGCGTAGATAAAAACGCAACACAGGATGACATCAAAAAAGCTTACCGGAAACAGGCAAGAAAATATCATCCCGATCTCAATCCCGGAGACAAAGAAGCAGAAAAGAAATTCAAAGAACTGAATGAAGCTAATGAAGTGCTGAGTAATCCGGAAAACAGATCAAAATACGACAAGTACGGAGAACACTGGAAGCACGGCGAAGAATACGAAAAAGCCCAGCAGCAACAGCAAAGACAGTATCAGCAGCAAAGTTATAACGGAGGATACTCCGGAGCAGACTTTGGTGGAGGTGAAGATTTCTCCGATTTCTTCCAGGATATGTTTGGCGGAGCAGCTGGTGGATTTGGCAGAAGTTCCAGAGGAAGAGCTTCCGGCAAGTTCAAAGGGCAGGATATCACTGCCGAATTGAATCTCAATTTAAGAGATGCCGCAACCACTCATCCGCAAACTTTTGAAATCAATGGTAAAAAAGTAAGAATCACCATTCCTGCAGGGGTGTACGACGGGCAGCAAATCAAGTTAAAAGGACATGGAAATCCCGGTGTAAACGGCGGACCAAACGGAGATTTATACATTACCTTCAATATCCCGGCAGATCCGGATTTTGAAAGAATCGGTGATGATCTGAAAACCAAAGTTACTATCGATCTGTACACTGCCGTTCTGGGCGGAGAAGTAAAAGTACAAACTCTCAACGGAAGCGTAAACCTTAAAGTGAAACCGGAAACCCAAACCGGAATGACGGTAAGGCTGAAAGGAAAAGGTTTTCCTGTCTATAAAAAAGAAGGAGAACACGGTGATCTTTTTGTAACCTATGAAGTGAAACTGCCAACCAACCTTACCGAAAAGCAGAAAGAACTTTTTGAACAACTAAAAAATTCCTAAGCTATGAGTGAAAGAATATCACGGGAAGAACTCGTAAAAATCTACAATATAGAAATTACTTTTTTTGATGAGCTTGTAGACTATGGGCTGCTGAATATTCAGATTGAAAACAATACTCATTACCTGATGTATGAAGATCTGCCCGCTCTGGAAAAATTTGCCAACTGGCATTATGATCTCGAAATTAATCTGCCGGGTCTTGAAGTCATTCATAATATGCTGAAAAAGCTGGATGCACTGAACCGCAGAAACAGAGAACTGATGAACAAACTTTCTGCAATAAGTGATCAATATGAAGATATTTAGTTTAGTTTTGTAGCTTTTTAAAGCAAACTCTATAATTATGAATGAAGAAAAGGTGATTACACTAAAACCTGACAGGAAGATTTTTGAAGATATTTATTTTAGCGGTAATCAGGGAAGTCTGCTTTTTTCACCCACTACAAAAAGTAAAACTATTGCCACCATTGCAGCAGCCATAGTTGTTTTCATCGTTTTTCTTTTGAAAGATCAACTGAGCAAAGAAAGTAAGGGTATTCTATATTTTTTAAGCTTTATATTTTTGCTTTGTGCGGTTTTTTTATCCGTAAGCGTTAATAAAGTTTCAAGATGGAAAAAACAGGTAAATCATTATCTAAGCACGCTTGAAAGATGTAAAGTATACGAAATAAGATTGGATAATAACTTTTTCACAGTAAATATCGATGGTGAAAAAGAAACCAGCGAATGGAAAGATTTTGAGTATTTTGACAGCACTCATGAATTTATTTCTCTTGAAGGAAAATACAACTATATGTTTCCCAGAAAATCAATGAGTGAGAAAGAATACAGTTTTCTTAAGAATACCTTAAAAGAGAAAGTGAACATCAGCTGATAAAAACAAAAACGGAGCAAAATTATTTTGCTCCGTTTTTTATGATTTATAAGTTAGCTTATTTGCTTTCTTCCAGCCATCCCATTTCCTTCATCCACTCGTCATTGTAGATTTTTCCTACATATCTTGAACCATGGTCATGGAGTAAAACTACAATTACATCATCTTTCGTGAACTGATCTTTCATCTGAATTAAAGAGGCAATAGCGCTTCCTGCAGAATATCCACAGAAAATACCTTCTTCCTTCGCCAGTTTTCTGGCGTAGATAGCACCATCTTTATCAGTCACTTTCTCAAAGTGATCAATTACAGACATGTCATAGTTTTCAGGAATAATATCTTCCCCGATTCCCTCTGTAATATAAGTGTAGGCATGGTCATAATGCAGTTCACCTGTTTCGTGGAACTCTTTAAGAATAGAACCGTAAGTATCTACTCCGATTACTTTAATATCTGAATTTTTTTCTTTGAAGAAAGTTCCGCACCCGGTGATTGTACCTCCTGTTCCGGCTCCTACCACAAAATGAGTCAGTTTTCCTTCTGTCTGTTCCCAGATCTCCGGAGCGGTAGATTCATAATGAGCAGCTCTGTTGGATAAGTTATCATATTGGTTGACATACCATCCGTTTTCTGTCTCTTTTGCCAGTCTTTTGGAAACTGAATAATAAGAACGTGGATCGGTAGGTTTTACGTCAGTAGGACAAACAATTACTTCTGCACCTACAGCACGAAGAATGTCGCATTTTTCTTTAGACTGTTTTGAATTGGTCACAAAGATACATTTGTACCCTTTAATGATGGCAGCCAATGCCAGTCCCATTCCTGTATTTCCGGAAGTTCCTTCGATAATGGTTCCTCCAGGTTTTAATCTGCCGTCTTTTTCAGCATCTTCTATCATTTTAAGAGCCATTCTGTCCTTTACTGAGTTTCCGGGATTGAAGGTCTCTACTTTTGCTAATACTAATGCCGGAAAATCTTCACCTAATACTTTGTTAAGCTTTACCAGCGGTGTGTTACCTATCGTTTCAAGGATATTTTTTGCGTATTTCATAAATGTTTTATAAGCGGCACAAAGATAAGGCTTTTAAAATTATCTGCGCTGTGGATAACATGTGGATAAGTTGTGGATAACACTGGAACCAATTGAAAGACAACCGATAACTTTCAATTATCAATTATCAATTATCAATTATCAATTATCAATTATCAATTATCATGTTAGTTGTACTTAATCGCCTTCACCGGAGAAATCTTACTGATCAGGTAGCTTGGAATAATCAGCGCCAGTCCTGAGATAATAAGAATTCCTACTGATATGGAGATAATGGCAATCGGATTAAGATCAACCGGAACAGTGCTTACGTAGTAATTTTCAGGATTAAGCTTGATGATTCCAAAGAATTTCTGGATTAAAATCAATCCCAGTCCGATAGCGTTTCCATACAAAAGTCCCGGAATCATAATAATCAGGGTATAATTGATGAAAGTGGCTCTTATCTGTGAATTGCTTGCGCCTAATGTTTTAAGAAGACCGATAGAATTGGTTCGTTCAATAATAAGGATCAGAAGAACCATAATGATATTGATAACCACTACAATCAGCATGATGATGATGATTAAAGCAATATTGGTATCAAAAATACTGATCCAGTCTGTAATCTGCGGGAATTTTTCTGTCGCTTTTTCAGCATAGTTTTTATACCCGATCAGTTTTTCAATACCAGGAAAATCCTTGTCGATATCATTCACGTTCTTCAGGAAAATATCGATTCCGCCAATTTCATCAGGTTTCATATCCTGAATTTTTCTGGCATGATTGATTCCGCCAATAACAAATTGCTCGTCAATGAGCTTGATATCGGTTCTGTAAATTCCAATAACTCTGAATTTACGGTAAAGCGGTTTCTGATCAGCTTTTAAAAATACGGTTACAATGCTGTCGTTCAATTTAAGATGAAGGTCATTGGCTACTTTCTGCGAAATGGCTACATCACTATTGAATCCCTTTTCTGTTACCTTTGGAGTTGTTCCGGCAATAAGGAATTTTTTGAATCTTAAACTGTCAAAATCTTTTCCTATTCCTTTAAATATAATGCCTGCAAAATTATGCTCATTACGCATAATTCCGGTGACCGTCACATATTTTTGAGTGCTTTCCACATCGGGAAGCTCTTTTATTTTGGCAATATTCAGTCCCTGATTATCCAGTACAGAAGTATTGTACGAAGAATTGGACCGCGTGGATCTTACTGTAATATGTCCGCTGAAATCGGCCAGCCTTTCTTTGATAGCTTTTTTTGAACCAAAACCGGTGGCTACGGTAATCAGGGAAACGATAATTCCCAATGCTACGGAAAGCCTGCCAATGAAGATGATAACCCTTGAAAGGTTATTTTTGTTATCTTTGGAAAATGCTATTTTTCTAGAGAAATATAAAGGAAATTTCAAGCTTATGAATTTAGATTTCAAAATTAAAAATTTACTTCTGATTTGCCTAATTTTTTTAGGAGTATTCAATCAATATTATTCTCAGACTCAAGTTCAACCGGATTTTAAAACGGGTGCCGATCAGCCTGAAATCTACCTGCCGCTGTTAAAAAATAAAACAATAGGCGTGGTAACCAATCAG
The DNA here is from genome assembly GCF_031454475.1 of Chryseobacterium vietnamense. NCBI lineage: Bacteria > Pseudomonadati > Bacteroidota > Flavobacteriia > Flavobacteriales > Weeksellaceae > Chryseobacterium > Chryseobacterium vietnamense. Next base: position 904,132 of record NZ_JAVDQX010000002.1, read on the forward strand.
ACAGGTTTAATGAGTGATAAAACCCACCTTGTTGATTTTCTGGTAAAAAACGGGATTAAAATCAAGTCCATTTTTGCTCCCGAACATGGTTTCAGAGGGGATGCTGATGCGGGTGCAAAAGTGAAAAACGGAGTAGATGTAAAGACAGGTATTCCCATTGTTTCTCTATATGGCAATAATAAAAAGCCAAAACCGGAACAGCTTTCCGGAATTGATATCGTTGTTTTTGATATTCAGGATGTGGGCGTTAGGTTTTATACTTATATATCCACTTTGTCTTATCTGATGGAAGCAGGGGCTGAAAACAATGTGGAAATCATGGTATTGGATCGTCCCAATCCTCATGACGGATACACAGACGGCCCTGTATTGAGAAAAAAGTGGGCAAGTTTTGTAGGAATGCATGAAGTTCCCGTTGTTTACGGGCTTACGATAGGAGAGTATGGAAAAATGGTTAACGGTGAAAAATGGTTAAAAAATGGTGTTCAGGCTCAATATACGCTTGTTCCGATGAAGAATTATCATAAAAAGCAGCGTTATCCGATGCTTGATAAACCTTCTCCTAATTTACCCAATGATAAAGCCATTAATTTATATCCGAGCCTTTGCTTCTTTGAAGGTACTCAGGTTTCCGTGGGAAGAGGAACAGACCTTCCTTTTCAGATTTATGGTTCTCCATGGACGGAAAACCTTCCTTATCAGTTTACACCAAAACCAAGCTACGGAGCTAAAGATCCCTTCCTGAATGGAAAATTATGTTATGGTGAAAATCTTTCCAATTACCCTAAAGATTTAAGAGAATTGAATCTTGAATGGGTAATCAAAGCCTATCGGAATTATAAAAACCCTCAGCAGGATTTCTTCCTGAAAAATCTGTGGTTTGATACCTTATCCGGAACTGATGAATTGAGAAAACAGATCATCGCAGGAAAATCAATTCCGGAAATTAAAGCTTCATGGAAAAAAGATCTGGAAAATTTCGAAAAGATCAGAACCAGATATGTGGTGTATAAAGATTAATTAATCAAAATTCTGGGGCGGATTTTTATCATTTCTGCCCTTATTTAATATAAAAAGTCCGATTGTCAAGCCGACAACACCTGCAAAAGCAGTCATTAACGCTCTTTGTAATTTATCAGGCAGATCATTCCCGATATAATTCATTAAAAAAAGGATCACAAAAGTGATCACTAAAATGATGATATGATTTTTTCCAAATAATTTCATTGTCTTATTTTAGCTTGTAAGAGATCATTATTCCTCCTCTGTACGGAATGATTTCGCCGCTTTTGTTAAACTCTTTTGCAGAATCATAGCGTCTTCCGGTAGTACGGTCGTATCCTTTGTAAAACCCCTGTGATGTACCTACAGTAGCATACAGATCAAGATTCCATCGTTCGGATAGCTGGAACTGATACCCTGCTGTTACCCCCAGCATAAAAGAAAACCCTCTTTGATACAGATTGGAGTTGGTAAGGATTTCCCCATTCCAGTTTTCAAAACTATTATCATTCCAGTAATTCCATTTTGAAGCATTGTAGGCCGCAAAACTAATGTTGGCTCCTATATACCAGTGTTTGAAAGCTTCATTAAAATAGTATCTTCCTTCTGCGGATACAGAATAAAACTGTAATTCATGTCCTGCGAAAGATTTCCATGGTGAAATGAAAACATCTCCCTGAAGGGTGTATTTCGGACTAATCTGTTTTTCTATTCCTAAGTTTAAAATTCCTATCGGAGCAAATAAAGCGTTCCCTTTTATGTATAAACTTTTATCCTGTCCTCCTTGTTCCTGTTCCTGAGCGCTCAACATAGTTGTGGACAGGAAAGCTAAAATGCCTGCTGCTAATAATTTATAATTCATCCGGTTTATAATGTTTATTTTATTTGCTTTAATAGTTCATCTGCCAGTTGAGAATCCTTATTACCCTGAACGGCCATATTTCTTGCCATTTCAGCATAGTTTTTTGCCATTTCCTTATTTCCTGTAAGATGATAAAGTTTGGCAAGAATATATGTGTTTTCTGAAGTTTCGCTTCTCATGACAGATTTTTCTGCCCATTCCGTAGCCTTCTTTAATGAAGATGGGGTTTTCACATGATCTGCAAATATCCATGCAGCTCTCAGGAGTTCATTCGGATCAAAAGCATCAGAATTTTTATAATAGTCTAAAGCTGCTTTTTCGTATTCAGGAAAATTACTGTTCTGTTCATAATAACTGAGCTTAGTCTGATTCAGCTTTTTAACAGCCGCTTCTTTTCCTACCAACGGTTCAGCCGCTTTCATGAAGTGATCGTCATTGATTTTTTTATTTTTATCATCAATAGACTGTTCTACTATTTTCCCCAATTTCAGCTGGGCATCAAATTCATTGTAAGTTTCTTCAGGAAGGAATTTAATAATCTCTGCTTTTCTGGATGCAAAAACAGGATAGTTGATATCTTCCGATGATTTTACGAAGTAAAGAAGAAATCCGATTTCATCTTTTGTCAGTTCTTCGGTTTTCTTTTTGTTCTGGAAGTATCTTTCTGAGGCTTTTTTGGCAAATTCATAATCTGAATTGGCATTAAGCTTCATGATGTTAATCAGGAATTCCGGGTCTTTTTCACCACCGGCAAAGCGGTCTTTAAGAGATCCTTTTTTATTTCCGGGTGAATTGATGTCCTGAGCCATTGCCACAAACAGGCTTTCTTCCAAATATCCGGTATTTCGGGAAACCAGTTCTCCTTCACCGTTCAGGAAAAGATAAGTAGGATAGGAACGTACTCCGAATTTCGAAGCGATGTCTCTTCCTTCTCCTTTTTCCATATCAAATCTTGCATTAATGAAGTTGGTATTGTAATAATCACTTACCGCTTTCTGAGTGAAAACATTTTTTTCCATCATTTTGCATGGACCACACCAGGATGCATAGGCATCAATAAAAACCAATTTCTTTTCTTTTTTGGCTTTTGCAATAATATCCTTGAATGGCAGCTCCTGAAACTGGATGGCTTCCTGAGCAGAAATCGCGATGGCACAAAAAATAGATATCCCGGAGATGATCTTCTTCATTTTCAAATAAGATTTGTAGGCGAAGATAATTAATTTTCAAAATATAGCGTACTGAATCGGTAGTCTGAATGACGATATTAACGAACTTTAAGACTTAAGCGTATCCGGATTTTCGTTTTTTAATTTAAAATATGAAAGGGCTCAAATGCTTTTACTAGTGGTTTATTTTCAATATGCTGTATCTGTTTTTAAAAAATTGAAATCAAAATTTAATTCACTCTATAGTCCTGAAATCTTTGTTATATCTTTGCAAACGAATAATTTATATGTTGAGGAACCTACAATTTTGAGAATTTGATTATTAATTTTAAGCACGCTTTATCCAAAAAATCCATTTACATTACCGCTTTATCTGCCTGCCTTATCGCAGTGGCAGCATTTGCTGTTTTGAGTCTTTTGATCACAGAAGACAGCCGTAAAAATACCGATGATTTTGCAAAAAAGACCTTTTTCCGAAAGTATGAATCCATAGAACATGAGTTCAGGAATATTGAGGATTATCAGTACCTGCTTCGTGCCCTGATTCAGAAAGACGGCCTGAAGAATTACAAGGATTATTCTTCGGTTCTCAATGAGTTAAACAAGAAAAGAAACCTGTTGCCTTATAGCTGGTATTATTATGAAAATACCGTTTCAGGAAAAACAGATAGTAATAATCCTTTATCCGCTATTTTCAACAATACCCAAAATAATGAGAACTCTCTTGTTCTGAAAAATAATGGACCGGGACATTTCAAAGACCTTTTGCTTACTAAAAAAGACAGCATGTACTGGATAAGCTATGATTCTTTGGTATTACCCGATAAAAACAAATTGTACTATGGGTCTACGGTAAGTCTGGATGATCTTCATCAATATTTTATCAATGTTGATAAAAGCTCCAATACCTACGCTTATGTCTTTACTAAAGAAGGAATCTGTATCACTCATCCTGAGAAAAAATATATAGGAAAGAATATTTTTGATTTCACCGATATTAAAGCTAATGACACGTTAACCAGCAAAACTGAAACTGGATATACTAAAGGAACAGCCGTTTCAGAGTATCTTGGAGTTGAGGTAACCCGATTCATAAAACCTTTAAAGACCGATAATTTTGATGGTTACACAGTGGTGAATCATGTAAACTTTATTATTGATGAAAATCTCAGCAAGATAAAAGCTTATACCGTTTATATTTTCCTGGCCGCACTTTTTCTCATCGTAACGGTTTTTATATTATTCCAGAGAGCAACCAATCTGGCTTATCAGGAGAAAGAGAAAATACAGTCTGAGAAGAATTTATTGCTGATAGAAAACGAAAAAATGCACAAGGCAGAAGTGATCAATCAGCTTCAGCAGCTTAAAAATAATATCAATCCGCACTTTCTTTTCAATTCATTGAACTCCCTTTACATGCTGATCGGGATTAACAAGGAAAACGCACAGAAGTTTACCATGAACCTCTCTAAGATATACAGGTATCTTATCGTGCCTCCGAAAGATAATATTGTTCCGGTTTCGCAGGAAATCAAGTTTATTCAGCAATATATGGAACTGCTGAAAAGCAGGTTTGATGAAGAAATGAAGTTTGAACTGATTGTTAATGCTCCGGAAAGTCTTGAAAAAAGAATACCGTATTTATCCCTTCAGATTGTCACGGAAAATGCTACCAAACACAATATTGCAACGATAGACCAACCTCTGGAAATTATCATTATTGTTGATGAGGATGGGGTCACGGTAAAGAATACCTGGCAGCCTAAAACTGAACCGGTGCAGGGAGAGAAGTTCGGGATTGATTATTTGAATCAGGTTTATGGATATTTTAAGAATAATCTTCTTCATATTTCTGTAGATGGTGAATATTTCGTATGTTTTTTGCCTTTAATGGAGTAAAAATAAAAATCCATTCACTCCCAAAATATCACCATTCACTCCCTAATATTATATATATGATTCACGATACCTATAGCTTTGCTTGCTGAAACTAAGATATTTACTATTTGGAATGAATCGGACTATTTTAATGAAGAATTACAGACTTGCGCTGTATCTCGGTCTCGCTATGGCCTCACCAATGGCAGTAGCTCAGAAAAAAGATAAGGATACGGTAAAGGTCAATAAAGAAAAAACGGATAAGACAGAAACATCCTCATCAAAAAAAACAAAAAAAATTGAAGACCTGATTAAAAAAGGGACCTATAAAAAGGGACTTTTTAATACCATTCAGGTAAAAACGGATATTTATTTTGAAATTCCTGACAGTTTAATGGGACGTCAGTATTTGGTAGTTAACAAACTTTCGCAGGTACCCATGCAGGTAAATGAAGCGGGTTTAAACAAAGGAATGAATTATGAAAATAAGGTCATCTCTTTTCACCGCGATCCTGTAGCTAAAAAGGTCTGGGTAAAAACTGTGGTTCCTAAAGTGTCATCCCCAAAAAATGATGCCATTACAAAATCTGTGAAAGATAACTTCTCAGAATCTGTGATTGAAGTTTTTGATATTGAGGCACAAAATAACGACTCTACAGCGGTGGCTATTAAAGTGAACAAAGTTTTTGACGGAAATCAGAAGAGCTTTAATGATGTGTTGGCCAATGTAGGATTAGGAGGATCTGTGAAATCAAGCCTTTCTTATATAGAAGGAGTGAAAACATTTCCTAAGAACCTTGTGGTGAAGTCACAATTGTCTACCTCTGTCAATGAAGGTGGAGTAGATCTTCCGGTAACATTAGGAGTGACTACCAATCTGGTTCTTCTTTCTGAAATACCGATGAAACCGAGAGTAGCGGATTCAAGAGTAGGATTTTTCTCCGAAAAACACTGGTCGTTTAATGACAATCAGCAGAAAATGGATGAAAAATTCTTCATTACCAAATGGAATCTTGAACCTAAAGATGAAGATAAAGAAAAATACTTAAGAGGTGAGCTGGTAGAACCTAAGAAACCGATTGTTTATTATATCGACCCGGCAACACCAAAACAATGGCGTGAGAAAATCATTGCCGGAGTACATGACTGGCAGGCGGCGTTTGAGCAGGCAGGATTCAAAAATGCAGTGATTGCGAAAATGCCGGATGAAAAAGATGAAGATTTTGATATTGATGATGTAAGATATTCTGTAATTACTTACGCCGCTTCGCCAAAGTCAAATGCAATGGGACCATCAGTAGTAGACCCGAGAAGTGGAGAAATCATTGAAGCGGATATTATCTGGTGGCACAATGTAATGACTTCTCTTCATGACTGGATGAGAATTCAGACAGGGCCTATTGATCCTAAAGCAAGAGGAAATAAATTCAGTGATGAACATATGGGTGAAGCCATCCGCTTTGTTTCATCTCATGAAGTGGGACACACTTTCGGATTGAAGCACAATATGGGGGCATCCTTTGCCTTCCCGGTAGAGTCGCTTCGTTCCAAAGAATTTACGGACAAAATGGGGGGAACGGCACCTTCCATCATGGATTATGCCCGTTACAATTATGTCGCTCAGCCGGAAGACGGAGTAACAGCAATCACCCCGAAAATCGGTATTTACGATAAATATGCGATAGACTGGGGGTACCGTTGGTATCCGGATGAATTTGTCGAGAAAAAAGCGCTGAAAAACTTAATTGAAAAACACGAGGACGACCCGATGTATTTCTACGGTGAGCAGCAGAGCTACCTGGAAACTATTGATCCGCGTTCGCAGTCTGAAGATTTAGGTGATGATGCGATGAAAGCCAGCGAATATGGAATAAAAAACCTTAAAGTGGTGATTAACAATCTTTTGAAATGGACGTATGAAGACGGTAAAGAATACACAGATGCCGGAAAATTATATCTGGGAGTGATCGGGCAGTGGGATCTGTATACAGGTCACGTAATGGCAAATGTAGGAGGAATCTATCTGAATAATACTGTTTTTGGAAATAAGAAGAAAGCCTATGAAGCTGTTCCTGCAGAAATTCAGAGAAGAGCCGTTGATTACCTTGTTAAAAATGCTATCAACCTTCCGGAGTGGTTATTCTTTAATCCGATTACAGAAAAAACGTATCCGGTAAAAGATTCACCAATGGGACCATTCGAGCAGACGCCGTATACCATGGCAAGAGGAATGCAGTATGCCAATATCTATTCTTTGTTTATGGATGACAGATTGTTGAGGTTGCTTGAAAACGAGCTGAAGCATCAGGTTTCAGGATCAAAAGAAGAAATCTATACGGTTGAGAACTTATTTGATCAGGTAAGAACAGCCATTTTCAGTAAAAAAGGAAGCCTTACGATGCTTGAAAAAATGACTCAGAAAAATTATGTGGATGCTCTTATTGTTTCGGTGAACAAGTTGTTTGAAAAAACGGCAGTGAAAGGATTGAAAGTAGATGATACACTGAATATCCCAACCATCTGTAATTTCCATGAAGATGATCACGGCTTGAGGAATATCAATTATTCATCCATGAAAAGAGTATCTGAAGTGACGACTTACAAGAGAGCGGAACTTCAGAAAGTTCTGGACTTACTGAACAGAACCAGGTACAGAGGTGATGATGCTTCGAGAGCACATTACACAGATTTAATCATTCGTATTCAGGAGGCTTTAAACAAATAAACGGCAATGAAAAAAACTCTAATACTTTTACCTCTTTTGGCTGCTAATATAGCAATGGCCCAGCAAAAGAAAACCATCACCGGGAAAATAGAAGATGCCAATACTTCTAACATTATCAGCGGTGCATCTATAAAAATCGAGACCCAGTCGGTGTCTACAAAAACAGAATTAACTGGAATTATCGAAAGTGTATCAGTAGGTACAGTAACCGATAAAGACGGAAAATTTATCCTGGAAATTCCTGAAGATACAAAAACAGTATTGGTCAGTTATCCTGGGTATGAATCCAGAGTCATTCAGCTGAATGAAGGACAGACCAATTATACCATCAGACTGACTTCTGAAGTTTCAGAAAAAAATAAAATCCAGGAAGTCATCATCACCGGATATCAGAAGATTGAAAAACGTAAGCAGACCTCAGCGGTTTCTACAGTAAAAATGGACAACATCAGCCAGGCTGGTGTTGCCAGTGTAGACCAGATGCTGGCAGGACAGATTGCCGGTGTGGCAGTAACTCCTGAGACCGGTGCTCCTGGTAGTCCGGCGAAGATCAGAATCAGAGGTACAGCTTCCCTTTCCGGGCCGCAGGATCCGCTATGGGTAATTGACGGTTTGCCATTAGAAGGAAATGATGTTCCGAACTTTACGGATAAAGATAATATTGACCAACTTCAGAACTTCTCTATCGCAGGATTGAACCCTAACGATATTGAAGATATTACCATCCTTAAAGATGCCGCAGCAACAGCTATTTATGGAGCAAGAGCAGCAAACGGAGTGATCTCCATTACTACCAAAAAAGGGAAAAAAGGAAGTCTGAAACTGAACTTTTCAGCAGATACTTTTGTTACATCACGCCCTGATTTTGATAAACTGAATCTTTTAAATGCCTCTGAAAAAGTAGACCTGGAACTTATGCTTGCTAAGCGGGCAGATCTTACTTACCGCGCAGATAAAGGAGAAGTAATGAGAATACTGACTCAGAATAACCAGCTTGATGTTTTCAGAAACGGAGGTTTTGATGCGTTGAATTCATTTACACGCCAGCAAATTAACGGTTTAAGAAATAACAATACAGACTGGGGTAAACTGTTGTACAGAAATGCCATCAACAAACAATACGGATTAAGTGTTTCCGGAGGAAGTGACCGTGCAGACTACTATTTCTCTCTGGGATACTATGATGAAGAAGGAACAACTATCGGAACGGGTTTTAAACGGTATAACCTGACTTTAAAAAACAATTATAAATTAAGCGATAAGTTAAATGCAGGAATCTCTATTTTTGGAACGCAAAGTGAGCGAGAATCTTTTGTAACGGATGCTGATGCCTCAATCAACCCTGTGAATTATTCAAGAAATGCTAATCCTTACATGAAGCCTTTCAATGCAGATGGAAGCTACAATTATGATAGAGATATGGATGGTTTTGAAGACCGTTATATTCCTTTCAACTTCCTCGAAGAAAGGGAAAATACCAACTATTCGCTGAAAAACAACTCTTTGAAGGCAATTTTAGATTTAGAATATAAAGCTTCAAAAAGTTTAAGATTTACCTCTCAGTTAGGAATTCAGTATGATGCAAACAAAACAGAGAAGTTTGCAGCAGAGAATACCTATTTCACCAGAAAAATGAAAGAAAATACCCGCTATTACAAAGACGGTAAATACAATTACTTTCTGCCGGCTGGTGCGGTAAAACAAAACTGGGATAATGATTTCTTCCAGTACAACTGGAAATTGCAGGCGGCGTACAGCACAAAGATCAATAAGCATGAAATTGATTTGATGGCAGGTACGGAAATCCGTAAAACAGAGGATAACACAACGATTACAAGAGCTTTCGGATATGATCCGAAGACCAGAAGAGCGACTGCAATTGTTTTCCCGAATTCAGGTTTTGCAGCTGACAAAAGATATGAAACCTACCGTGAAGCAGCTCCTATAGAGAATGCTTACGCTTCCATGTTTGCAACAGCATCATATACCTACGATCAGAAATATACCTTCTTCGGAAGTGTAAGATATGATGGAACTAACCTTTTCGGGGTAAATAAAAAGTATAAATATCTTCCCATCTGGGCAGTTTCAGGATCATGGCTGGTAACGAAGGAAGATTTTATGAAAAATATTTCTGCCATATCGAACCTTAGACTGAGAGCATCTTACGGTCTTCAGGGAAATATCGACAGAAACACTTCACCTTTCTTTATCGGTGAATATAACGATGCAACCATTCTTCCGGGTGGAAAAGAACCGATCATCAATGTGATCAGCCCTCCGAACGATAAACTGAGATGGGAAAAAACAACCAATACCAACCTGGGGCTTGATTTAGGATTGTTCAACAACCGTGTAAGCCTTACTGCTGATGTTTACAGCAGAAAAGGAACGGATATGATCAGTATGAAAGAAACCCCTCTTGAAACAGGATTCGAATATACAATGATGAACTGGGGAAGCTTGACCAACAAAGGTTTTGAACTGGCAATATCTACCAGAAACATCAATCATGATAATTTTAAGTGGACAACTACCATCAACTTTGCTCACAACAAGAGTAGAGTATTAAGCGAGCAGCCACGTGATAATGCATTGCTTCCATCAAGAGAAGGACTGCCTGTAAATGCTGTTTTTGCGTTGAAAACCGCAGGAATGGACGAACAAGGAAATCCATTATTCTGGAAAGGAGATCAGAAGATTTCAGCAGCAGAATTCTTTAAGTTATATGATGTATATGCAGATTTCTTACCGGGACAGCTTGTAGATACCAAACTTTCAAACGCTGAGTTGAGAAGCCTGTTTACCTATGTGGGAGACAGAGATCCGAAATTTACCGGAGGAATTATCAATACCTTTAAGGTAAGTAATTTTGATCTTACCATCTCTGCAACATTCAACCTGAAGCAGACGGTGATGAGAACGCCTTCTTACAGAGGTATGGAGCTGGACAGAGGAAGAAACTATACAAGAGATATCTACGAAGCAGGAGGCTCACTTCCGGGAATTACAAGTCCTGATATGGATGCTAATCCGGATGGATGGATGGCTAATAAATGGTTTACCGGAAACCGTTCCAATGCATACAGTTTACTGGATGTATGGGCAAAAGAGATCAGCTATATCAGAATCAGCAGCATCCGTTTAGGATATACACTTCCTAAAGAATTTACAAACCCTATGGGGATTTCGAGTCTGAGACTGAGCGTTGAAGGGCGTAACCTGTTTGTATTCAGCAACGGATATAAAGGATATTTCGATCCGGAAACGTATGGTAATATTTATGCACAGCCTATCACTAAGTCGGTGACCGTAGGATTTAATGTTTCTTTTTAAAACTTGAGAAAAATGAGAAAAATTACAGCAATTATAGCTCTTGCAGCAATCAGCTTTATCAATATCGGATGTGACAGATTTCTGGATATTCAGCCTGAAGGAAAAGTTATTCCTACCACAGTTGAAGACTACAGAAAAGTACTTACTTCTGCCTATTCAAAATACCCAGTTCATAAATCTCTGGTAGCCCTTCGTACCGATGAGGTGAATATTGATGACAATGCCGCAGATTTTATTTCCTACCGTGAAATGGCCATGTGGAAAGATTCCAATAATGATCAGGCTTCTACGGAATTTCCATGGGTAAGCTTTTATTCCGTGAATTTCTATCTGAACCAGATTATCATCGAAGGAAGCAAAACCATGCAGGATTCACCGGAGAAAAATCAGATTTTAGCAGAAGCCTATGCTCTTCGTGCCTATTTGTATTTTGATATGGTAAATCTATACGGAAAGCCCTACAACAGTGCTACAGCTTCTACAGACAGAGGAGTTCCAATCAATCTTGAAATTGATCTTGAGCAGGTATTGAAACCATCTTCTGTACAGGAAGTATACAATCAGGTTCATGCAGATCTTAAAAAGGCGGAAGATCTGATGGTAGGGCAGAAGCAGGCATTAGGCCTTAATTACAGGTTCTCAAAAACAGCATTGCTGGCTTTTGAAGCTAGAGCAGCACTTTATGAAGGAGACTGGAACAAAGCTGTGAACTATGCAGATCAGGTGCTGGCGGTAAAAAGTGATCTGAGCAATCTGAACACTGTCAATACCCCACCTAACCATTATGCTTCCCCGGAATCTATTATGGCTTTGGATAATACATGGGATAATTCTATAAAAAACTTATCTTTTGTATCTCCGGAACTTATTTCTTCTTACAATAATACCGCAGATAAAAGGTTTGGCATGTATTTTGAAAAAAATGGTAGTAAGTATAAAGTCATTAAAGGAGGAAGTTTAGAGTTCAAAGTGTCTTTCAGAACAGCAGAGCAGTACTTTATAAAATCTGAAGCATTGTTAAAGTTGAATAAACTGGCAGAAGCTAAAGAAACACTTCTGAAAGTATTAAAAAACAGATATACTCCGGAAGGATACACTTCTGTACAAAATACAGTATCTTCAATGGATTCTGCCACATTTATGACCTTTATTCTGGATGAAAGATTCCGGGAGTTTGCTTTAGAAGGACAAAGATGGTTCGACTTAAGAAGAGCAAATCAGAAAAAAATAAGCCATACCATTAGTGGCAAAGAGTATATTCTTCAGCAGAATGATCCGCGATATACCATTGAATATCCAATGAGTGCGAAGAAGAATAACCCTAATTTATAGAACTTCATATCAAATTCAATACAGAGGAAGCCGCTTGAACTTAATTGTTTCAGCGGTTTTTTTGTACTTTTGCACCGTTATGAAAATTGCCATTATAGAAGATGAACTGCTGGCTGTAAATTATCTGAAAAATCTTTTAGATACACAGAGCATAGTCCCTGTTACAGAGACGGTTATTCTTCGTTCCAAAAAACAGGCAATTGACTTTTTTGAAAAAGATTCCGCAGACCTTATCTTTATGGACATTCATCTTGGTGATGGAATGAGCCTGGAAATCTTTGAACAGGTTGAGCTTTTTACTCCGATTATTTTCATAACTGCATTTGATGAATATGCCATGAGAGTCTTCAGGCATTTTACCATTGATTATCTTCTGAAGCCCTTCGAAGAAGAAGATCTGCATAAAGCGTTACAAAAATTTATTTCCATAAGAAATAATTTTGATCCTGAGCCTGTTCTTAAATCGATGTCCACATTACGACAGGCAAACGATGAGGTAATGAAACGTTTTATGGTAAGAGAAGGCAATAAGCTTAAATCAATAGATGAACATAACACTGCTTATTTTTTTGCCTCCGGGAAATACCTTTTCCTGACCACAAAAGATCATCAGACCTATATTTATGACGATACCATTAAAGATATTATTCAGAAGCTGAATCCTGAAATTTTCTTTAAAATAAACCGAAAGTTTATCATTAATAAAGAGGCAGTTTCCGAAATTATCAAACATTCCAGCCAGAAAGTTGAACTTAGACTTTCTCCGGAACCGGAAGTGAATGCGGAAGTTTTTATCAGCAAAATGCAGATTGCGGAATGTTTAAGCTGGCTGAATAAATAATTTTTGTTCTGTATTCGGAAAACATCTGATACATTTTTTCATCATCCTCTCTTTTTCTGATTATTTGTTCTCAGATGTGAAAATTATTAATTAAAAAGAAGAAAAAATCCTACTACACCCATCCTACGTTATGCTTGTGTAATTTTAATGTTTTGCTATTCAGTGTTTTATGTTTTGTTATATTAATGATGTATAATACATTTATTAATGAACAAATAACATTTTTAGTAAAATTTTTATTGGTGTCTTATTCTCTATTTTAACCTGCTGCAAAATGCACTTGAGCTTAAATTAAGCCTTCTAACTATTTATTATTTTTCGAAAGACCTTGTGCTTTTCCGGTCTTAAAAATTTAAGCAAACTCATTATTGTAATCGTAGCGATTTAAATTTATGATTGTAAGTGATTGAAAGTCAATACTATTTTTTTGCAGTGTATGTCTGTAGTATCTGTTTTTTTTGTTTTTTATTGGAAATAGATAAGTTTTGTGTTATTAAGATTTCATTCTGAATTACAAATCACCATCCTGCATTAATAGTTTTAGCAGCCGGAATGGGCAGCAGATACGGAGGCAGTCTAACGACAGGTGTTTCGGAGTTACCTATCCCGAAGATAAAACAATTGTACAAAAAAGTATTTCAGAATTAAGAATGAAAAAGCTTTATCCGGAGAATCTGTGGGAATAATAACAGTTTGAAGATAAGTTTAATTTCAATCGTATCGTAAACATTAGAGCAGATAGATAATACATTTTTCTAAGTTTCAACAATTAGAATTTAAACCTCCAGAAACAATAGAATCCGGATATGAGAAATAGTGAAATGTGAAAATACTATTCTTATGACTGAAAAAATAGTAATTAAAAATTTAGAAATACAAATTCTATATATAAATTTAATGGTAGTAATTCCCAAAACCCAATTAATATGTTAAAAAGCACAATAGATTCCTCTACAGGATTTGAAAAAAGATTTGAAAAGATAGAAACAGTTATTTTCACGGATTCACTTTCAGCTTCAAAATCCGTAGCAAAAGAAATCTCAGACCTTATACGTGTAAAGCAAGCTCAAAAGCAACCTTGTATTTTAGGGTTGGCTACAGGTTCCTCGCCTAAAAGTTTATACGCTGAATTGGTACGGATGCACAGAGAAGAAGGCCTGAGTTTCAAAAACGTCATTACTTTCAACCTTGACGAATATTATCCTATGGAACTGGATTCCGTACATAGCTACGTTCGGTTTATGAAAGAATTATTGTTTGATAAAGTAGATATCCTTCCTGAAAATTATCACATTCCTGACGGAACATTATCTAAGGAGGAAATAGCAGATTATTGTACAGAATACGAACTTAAAATAGAAGCCGTAGGAGGGATAGATTTGCAGATTCTGGGTATTGGTGGCAATGGTCATATCGGGTTTAATGAATCAGGGTCCTTACAAAATTCCAAAACCCGTCTTGTAGCATTAGACCATATCACAAGAGTAGCGGCAAGCAATGAGTTTTTAGGGCTGTCAAATACTCCCAGAACTGCTATTACATTGGGAGTGAAGAAAATAATGGAAGCGAAAAGAGTAATACTGCTCGCGTGGGGGGAATCTAAATCAAATATTATAAAAGAGTCTGTAGAAGGTCCTGTAACCAATCTGGTACCGGCTTCCTATTTGCAGGAACACAAAAACGCAACTTTTGTATTAGATCAGTCAGCCGCTCATAAACTTACCCGAATTAATACTCCATGGCTGGTAGAAAAAATAGAATGGACTGATGCATCGATCCGGAAAGCAGTTTTAGGGTTAGCTCAAAAAATCAAAAAACCGATATTAATGCTTACCGATTCGGATTATATAGAAAACGGGATGAGCGATTTGCTGGCGGATAAAGGACCAGCTTATGATATCAATATACAGATTTTCAATAAATTACAACATACCATAACGGGGTGGCCAGGCGGTAAACCAGGAGCAGATGATACCAATAGACCGGAAAGGAAAACCCCGGCTAAGAAAAGAGTTCTTATATTCAGTCCGCATCCGGATGATGATATTATCAGTATGGGGGGAACGTTCATAAGACTGCACCAACAGGGGCATGAAGTTCATGTTGCTTATCAAACGTCCGGTAATATAGCTGTAGCAGATTCTGAAGCATTGAGGTTCGCAAATTTTGTGTGTGATTACAATGAAATGTTTGGCATAGAAAATAATGCAGCGCGAAAGATTTTTGACAAAGCGATCAAATTTTTACAAAATAAGAAAAACAGTGATATAGACATTCCTGAAGTAAGGCATATAAAGGGTCTGATAAGAAAAGGAGAAGCAAGGTCCACCTGCAATTATGTGGGAATACCAGACAGGCAGATCCATTTTTTGGAAATGCCCTTCTATGAGACAGGCAGAATAGAGAAAAAACCTTTGAGTACAGAAGATATAGAAATTGTGACCGATATAATAGACAGGGTAAAACCACATCAGATATATGCTGCTGGTGATTTGGCAGATCCTCATGGAACCCACAAGGTGTGTTTAGATGCCGTTTTTGAATCCGTTAAAAATCTGAAATCGGAGGAATACATGAAAGATTGCTGGTTATGGCTATACAGAGGAGCATGGAAAGAGTGGTCTATAGAAGAAATAGAAATGGCAGTACCACTAAGCCCGGACCAGATTTTGGAGAAACGCTATGGGATTTTCAAGCATCAGTCTCAAAAAGATGGAGTCATATTCCAGGGGACAGACATGAGAGAATTCTGGCAGAGAGCAGAAGAAAGAAACAGAGAAACAGCAGAGACTTATCATAAAATGGGACTTGCTACTTACGCTGCCATGGAAGCTTTTGTAAGGTGGAAATTCTAAAAATAATGTCTTAAGCGAATATTGGGTATGCGATGAAGAACTGAAGCCATTGAAAGGCGGTATTGCAGCCGTAACTTCAAAGCAGCAATAAGCTAAGAATGATATTGTTGAAGTAGTTTGATCTAAAGAGCTCCCCCGAGGCTTGTCTCGGGGCAGTAGAGAAAGCTTGAAAAACTATATGTTTTAAAAGTAGACTATGCACATTCGATGGATTAAGAGATTGTATAATTTTTTCCCCTGACTTGCATTATCCCAAAACATATAAGCACAAAAAAACCTCTAAAATAAATTAGAGGTTTTAAAGTGGTTTCTCCAGGAATCGAACCAGGGACACATGGATTTTCAATCCATTGCTCTACCAACTGAGCTAAGAAACCATTTATGTTTTTGTTTATTACTTCGTTGTTTTAAAGTGATGCAAAAGTATAACATTTTATAATACCGCGCAAGTTTTTCAGTTAATTTTTTTGAATAAATGTGCTGGTACAGCTGGGTCATATCTTCAATTCATTGTTCATCAGTGTTTTGGTGTGTTTTATTTTTTTTCTGTTTTTTAGAATATAATTTTTCTAGAACCTTATTAAAAGATTTTCAGTGCTGATTTTTAAAATTTTCCTTAGAAACTATTGTGCTTACAGAGGATGAGCCAGATGATTTTTTCTATAGGGCTATTTTGAGAACCTATTGTTGCTTCTTTACATCATGTTAAACAGACAATAAAAATACTCCGATTTCAGTTGTAAATAGTAGCAAACACTTGATTTATAACAGATAATAAGCCTAACAAGTGTTAGTCGTACTATTACGACATTTTTTTAAATTTAATAATAAACTCTATTTGCTTTTTACAAATACATCTATATTTGGTGATATAGAAAACGAACAATCACAATATATTAACCATTAAAATTTACAATCATGGCAGAAAGAAATTCAAGAGGAATTTTAAAATTCAACAACGGTGAAGGACAAAAGCTGTTAAAGCTTAATTACAGCGTATCAAGATCTACAGACGTTTCAGGACGTGTAGCATCCGATCCTTCCAATGCTCTTATCAAAATCACAGTGGAAGCTACTGATAAATCAGACATCCTGGAAAGTTTACTGAACGGAAAATATAAGCCTACAGTAGGAGAGATCACTTTCAACAAATCTCACGAAGAAGGAACATTAACAACATTGAAGTGGAACAACGGGTATGTAATCCAGCATGAGGTAGATTTCGATGCTGTAGATGACAACAGTATGTATATCAGTTTTGTGGTAAGTGCAGAACAGATAGATCTGGGGAATTCTTCTTATTTCGGAGCATGGCCTTCTTAAGCTTATTCAGAATTTAAATATCAGGCAGAATAGTAGACCTATTCAAGGAACACTGTTCTGCTTTCTTTAACCTTACAGAACGACTGTTTATTCGAATAAAGTGCTGAAAAACATCTAATCACTATACTCAACAGTTCAAGCACTAAAAATGGACTTTTCATTTCAGATTTGAACATGAACCATAATGAATAAAAACAAAAAAACCTCTAAAATGAATTAGAGGTTTTAAAGTGGTTTCTCCAGGAATCGAACCAGGGACACATGGATTTTCAATCCATTGCTCTACCAACTGAGCTAAGAAACCATTATATTTTTGTTTAACTTACTTCGTTGTTTTAAAGTGATGCAAAAGTAGTAAGTTTTAATATACAAAGCAAGTATTCATCATACTTTTTTTGAATAAAGTTAAAAACTTACTGATTATCAGCCGGATTATTTTCCTGCTCTTTTCTGATCTGCTCGCTCATCTCTTCCAATACCGGTTTAATCGTGTTTTCCGGAAGATCACTGATTCGGATATACATCAAGCCGTCAATTGCATCATTGAAGTTAGGATCCACATTAAACGCAATTACTTTAGCGTTTTGCTTAATATATTTCTTGATCAGAACAGGAAGCCTCAATTCAGGTTCAAGATCATCAATAATCTTGTCCAGCTTATTCAAATCAGACTCCATTTCCTCAAAGAAAATGTTTTTATCCCTGTCACGAAGCTTTACTTTATATTCATTCCTTGGAGTGATATATTGAGCTACTGCAGAATCAAAATAATTAGAACGCATGAACTCAATCATCAGTGATTTTGAGAATTCCGAGAATTTGTTGGAGATACTCACACCACCCATCAGGAATTTATGGTCAGGATTTCTCAGGCATACGTGTACAATCCCTCTCCATAAAAGGAAGAGCGGAAGTGGCTTCTGCTGATATTCCTGGCAGATGTATGCACGCCCCATTTCAATCACCTTTTTGAAGAAAGGGTGAATGTCCTGCTCAAACTCAAATAAAGAGCTTGTATAAAAGCCTTTGATGCCATATTTCTTCATGACTTCTCTACCCAGTGCCATTCTGTAAGCACCGGCCAGTTTTTTCTCACCGTTGTCCCAAAGGAACAGGTGATGATAATGCTTGTCATACTCATCCAGGTCAAACGGAAGATTGCTTCCTTCCCCTACAGCACGGAAAGTAAGCTCTCTCTGACGTCCGATTTCCCTCATAATAGATGGGATTTCCTCGTAAGTCGTAAAGTAGATCTCATAATTTCCGTTACTGAAAAGCATTTTATCAGTTCCTCTCAGTTTATCAACATCCTTAATAATGTCTTCCAGAGGTGTTTCGTCAATAATGTTCTGAACAATATTTTCTTCCTTCAATAAAGGAAATTTGACAGATAAATTCTGAAGATTGATACTTTGGGCAAGAGATTTTCTTTTTTCATAATAAGATTTCATCATATAAACCTTACGTTTCAGAAACTCTCCCAATTCCTCAATTGTTTCCATATCATCCATTGCCTTTACGGTAATAGGACGTCCGATTCTGATTCTGATAGGTTTTTCCCTGTCATTCATCATTTCAGCAGGAAGCATCAGTGTTTGTAAATTCGGGTGAAGTTTAGCCACCTGATAAAAAAGTCTGCTGTTCTTAGCATGGAAATACATAGGAACTACAGGAACTTTAGCCATTCTGATAAGCTTAAGTGCCGTTTTTTCCCATTCTTTATCTAAAATTTCTCCGTAAGGATTGTTTTTGTTGGAAACTTCTCCTGCCGGGAAAATACCTACACAGCCTCCGTTTTGCAAATGCTTGAGGGTTTCACGCATTCCCGAAGAACTGCTGTAAGCTTCTTTTCTATTTTCAAAAGGATTTACAGCGATTACAAACGGTTCCATAGGTTTGATCTTTTCCAGAAGGAAATTTCCCATTACCTTGAAATCCGGACGAACCTCAGATAAGATCTTGCACATAAGAATCCCGTCAATAGCACCCAGTGGGTGGTTCGAAACCAGAATAAATGGCCCCGTTTTCGGAATCTTTGCCAGATCCTCTTCAAAAGCTACATAGCTTAGGTTTCTTTCTCTCACAAATGAGTCGAAAAAATCTTTGCCTTCCTTGTCTTTTAATTTATCGTATAATTTATTTACTTCGTTTATTTTAGCAATGCTCATCACAGCAGATGCTACCGGGTTCTTGAGGAACCCAAGTTTACTTAAGCCGGAAGCTTTGATCAGATCGTTTTTCGAAATTAAACTCATGTGTGTTTAGTCGCAATTAATATTATTGTGTTACCATTTGAAGAGTATTCTTGGAGATTTGTTCCAATAATACATTTTTTTCATGGTAAAATTTATCAATGTGATCCTTCTTCGCATTTCTTACTGTGAATAAAGATACATTTTTAATTGCTTCGGTTTTAAAAATTTTTTGAAGCTCATCATTGAGCTCATCAATATGATTAAATTTATCCTCAAGACACAATGCCAGAGAGATTGCAGAATTCTGCATCAGGGAAACTTTAATTTTGTATTTGGATAAATATCCAAAAATCAGGCTCATATGATCTTCTGCAATAAAAGAGAAGTCTCTGGTAGAGATTTTCAAAAGATCCTGGTTTTCTTTTAGAATATAAGATTCTTCCTGTTGATTTTTGTCAGAAGCACCTACTTTTGTTCCTTCTTTGGTAGGATCTACGAAAGATTTTACATAAAAAGGAATGTTTTTTTGCTGTAGGGGCTGTAATGTTTTCGGGTGAATAACACTTGCTCCGTAATAAGCCATTTCAATAGCTTCCTCATAAGAGATGTTGGAAAGAAGAGTTACATCATTGAACTTTCTGGGATCTCCTGTCATTACTCCAGGTACATCCTTCCAGATCGTCATTGCTTCAGCATTTAAGCAGTAAGCAAAAATAGCAGCAGAGTAGTCAGAACCTTCTCTTCCTAATGTTACCGTAAAATTATTGTCGTCAGAACCAATGAATCCTTGCGTTACATAGCAGATTTCCGGATTAAGATTGGAAATAAATTCTTCCGTTCTTGTCCAGTCTACCGTCCCTTCTCTGTAAGAATTATCTGTCTTTACGTAATCTCTGGCATCCAGCCATTGATTCGTAAATTGAATTTCATTCAGATACTCACTCACAATTTTAGTAGAAATCATTTCTCCACAGCTTACCACCTGATCGTATACGAAGTTGTAGTTAGGAGATTTGTTTCTTCTCAGGAAAGAATCAATGTCATCAAAGAAGAGATCGATTTCAGCAAAAACGGCATGATTTTCCGGAAAAAGTCCTTCCGCAATCTCCATGTGTTTTCGTTTTATCTTTTCAATTTCAGTTTGATAGTTATCCTTTTTGAAATAAAGTTCTACAACTTTTTCCAACTCATTGGTCGTTTTGCCCATTGCTGAAATGACTAGCAAGCATTTGGCAAATCCCTGGCTTTTTAGAACCATGGACACGTTTTTTACACTGTCTGCATCTTTTACCGATGCTCCACCAAACTTGAAAATTTTCATTAAATTGTTAAAAATAAAATTGTTAGATAAAAAATTGCATGAGCTTTTTACGGACGTCAAAATTATAAATTTACAACGAGATATGAAATAGCCTAGCGCGGAGATAGAATTAAGATTTCCTTAAAATCAACAAATAATGAAATAATTTAATTTTTTTGTGGCTCTGAGCCAACAAATTCGGGAGTACAATTTTCAATAAAGACCTGGAATTATATTGTTTTTCACTTGTATTGTGTTGACATACAGTGCTTAATCTCTTTTTTAATTAAATTTTCTTAATGCGATAAATTTTCCGAAATTTGGGCAAAACGTAAAAAGAAAAATATGTCAAATCAACCATTACAGACTTTAGGAGAATTTCTTATAGATAAACAGGACGATTTTCAGTATTCTACAGGTGAATTTTCTCGTCTTCTAAGTGCAATAAGATTGGCTTCGAAAGTGGTAAACAGAGAAGTAAATAAAGCCGGAATTGTAGATATTACAGGTGCTGCAGGAAACCAGAACATTCAGGGAGAAGAACAGCAGAAACTGGATGTGATTGCTAATGAAATTTTTATTACGGCTTTATCTCAGAGAGAGGTTGTTTGTGGTATTGCTTCTGAGGAAAATGATGACTTTATTGATATTAAATGTGGTGAAAACGGACATTTAAGCAAATATGTTGTATTGATTGATCCTTTGGACGGATCTTCTAATATTGATGTTAATGTTTCCGTAGGAACTATTTTCTCTATCTACAGAAGAGTTACAGAGCCGGGAACACCTGTACAGCTTGAAGACTTTTTACAGAAAGGGATCAATCAGATTGCTGCAGGATATGTTATTTACGGTTCGTCTACCATGATTGTTTACACAACAGGGAATGGAGTAAACGGATTCACATTAGACCCGTCTTTAGGAACATATTATCTTTCTCATCCTAACATGACTTTCCCAAAAACAGGTAAAATCTATTCCATTAATGAAGGAAACTATATCAAATTTCCTCAGGGAGTAAAAAATTATCTTAAATATTGTCAGATGGAAGAAGGTGACCGTCCTTACACTTCAAGATATATCGGTTCGTTAGTAGCAGATTTCCATAGAAACATGCTGAAAGGAGGAATCTATATCTATCCTTCTTATTCACAGGCTCCAAATGGAAAACTAAGATTATTATACGAATGTAATCCAATGGCATTCCTTGCTGAACAAGCCGGAGCAAAAGCAACAGACGGATTCAGAAGAATTCTGGAAATAGAACCTACAGAACTTCACCAGAGAATACCTTTCTTCTGCGGAAGTATTGAGATGGTAGAAAAAGCTGAAGAATTTATGCGTATTGACAGCGTGAAATAAATGGAAGCAACGTATTTACAATATTTATTACAATTTAAACGCCCGAGTGGAACATCTCGCGGCGTTTTGCTTGATAAAGAGACTTTTATTCTGACAATTTCCGAAGAAGGAAGAAAAGGAGTGGGGGAATGTGCAATCTTCAGAGGACTGAGTTTTGATGACAGACCTGATTATGAAGAAAAACTGCAATGGCTTTGTAAAAATATCAATCAGGACAGCGTTTTTTTAAAGGAGGAACTTAAAGAATTTCCTTCTATCTGGTTTGGATATGAACAGGCTATTCAGAATTTGAAATATGGAGACAGCCTTTATTTTCCCAGTGAATTTACCGAGGAAAAATCCGCTATTACCATCAACGGTCTGATATGGATGGGGGATGCTGCGTATATGGAAGAACAGATCCAGGAAAAACTGGATAAAGGATTTCACTGCATTAAATTAAAAATTGGTGTTGATTGGAAATCTGAGCATGTTATTCTTCAGAAATTAAGAGAAAAGTTTTCTAAAGATCAGCTCGAACTTCGTGTGGATGCTAACGGAGGATTCAGTAAAGAAGAAGCGTTACTTGTTTTACAACAGCTTGCAGATCTTCATATTCATTCTATTGAACAGCCTATCAAGGCCGGAAATTGGGATGATATGGCTGAGTTATGTTCGAAAACACCTACTCCGATTGCATTGGATGAAGAACTGATCGGAATTATTGATCCAGTGAAAAAGAAACAGCTTTTAGAAAAAATACAGCCTCAGTATATTATTTTGAAGCCTGCATTGGTAGGAGGTTTTTCAGGTTCAGATGAATGGATTTCTCTTGCTGAAAACCAGAATATCGGCTGGTGGATTACATCTGCTTTAGAAAGTAATATTGGTTTGAATGCCATTGCTCAATATACTTTTACCAAAAAAAATCCAATGCCTCAAGGTTTAGGCACTGGAGCTTTATTTGTAAATAATTTTGAATCCGATCTGGAGCTCAGAAATGAGCTGCTTTGGTTCAAAAAGTAAATGTTAGCAATTAATTAGCATAATGGTGGAGGTGAATCCGGGCAGGTAGTCTGACCACAATAGTCTGGTGCCCATGATCGGCAGCACATCGCAACCGGATTCCAGCTGTTGCATCCCAGAGGCGGTCTTCCTCCTTTGATGGTTTTCAATTCTCCTCTTTTGATTTTCTTTAAATTTTTCATGGTATAGATTTTGTTTGATTGGTAAGTAAATGTCGATAACTTTTTTGAATTATACAACATGTTGGGAATTATTTAATAATATTTAACAATTCCTCTGAAATATTTAGATAGTATTGAATATGAATTTGGTTGGTCTCAGTTTTTTAACCTGGCAATCCCTTCCTGTTCAGCGTATTTGAATTTTTTTAATCCGGTCTGTAGGAAGACCTGGCAGTTACGAATCGAATATTTTGTTGATTTAGAGGTTGTTACACAATTAAATCACATCTTTTACGAAAATAGCTTTCTTTATATAGTTCAATATATTAGAAAACCTTTTTTTAATCTGTCCCATAATTAAAAATTGTAATTCCCTAACAAATGAATTAGCAATCATTGTGCCATACTGATGTTTTTTAGCTAATTTTTAACGTATAATTCATTTTTCAGGGAGTATTTTAATTATTTGTTAAGAATTAATTGTGAAAATGTTTTCACTATCTTTAGACCTGTTAGTGATAAGATTTCTGTCAACCCCGTACAAATTTTGAAAGATATCTTTCTGTACCTGAGAGCTTGAGAGGTATCCCCAATGATTTCCTACTTCATATTTAAAGCTGTCAAGCAAATCATCTTTTACGAAAGTACAGTCAATAACAGACACAATATCTTTATAATGATCAATATCACTTGGTCCGTTTTTACCAAGCCTTGGGGTAAGAATATTTTTCGTAAACTGAGAAGCTCCCAGAATAATATCCTGTCTGTTTAAGTAAATGGAAATCCGGTTGGCTAATAAGGGTAGTTTATTAAATGAATTCTCCGAATCTTCAAATACTTTATAGCTCACATCAGCGTTCAGCAGGAGAACCTGGTCTATTACACGAAGAATATTTTCCCTTTTAAGGCTGTATAACATGCTTTGAAGCACTCTGTTTCCCATAGAGTGAGCCATAAGATGTATTCTTTGATTGCAGGGTGCAAGATCCCTGTTGGAAAAGATATCTTTTAAAAACTGAGTGTAGAAATAAAACAATCTCACCAGAGATGTTCCGGAATTGATGCTTGAAGCCTTATCATCAAAATAGCTCAGTGGGATCATACTGCCGG
Source organism: Chryseobacterium vietnamense (assembly GCF_031454475.1). Taxonomy (NCBI): domain Bacteria; kingdom Pseudomonadati; phylum Bacteroidota; class Flavobacteriia; order Flavobacteriales; family Weeksellaceae; genus Chryseobacterium; species Chryseobacterium vietnamense. Next base: position 928,588 of record NZ_JAVDQX010000002.1, read on the forward strand.
AGGCAGGCCAGCTTACAAATAAAATATGCTCTATAGGAGACGCGGGATTATCAATGAATATTTTCTTCAGATCGAGGATAGCCTTTAATTCGTCATCAAAATCATACAGATAACCATGGATGAATATCAGAACGTCACTTCTGTCTTTGGTAGAAGACATATTCTTGTACAGTTCATAAAACATTCGTTGGGTTCCGCCAAGATTATTGGCTGTAAGAGAGGATTTTTTAATTCCTTTTTCACTCAACAGAACATCTAAAACTTCTTCATAGCCCTGTTTTTCAGGTTCAGAAAAAAGCCTGTAATTTAAAATATTTCTGTTGGTATAGTCTTTTTTCTTTTTGACCTGTGCAGCAGGTTCTGTATCATCGTCAAAATCACATTTGGCGATCCTGAAATTAGGAATTGAGTATTCTTCATTGGAAAAAGAATCTACTCTTTCACCTTTATGTCTGATAATTTTCCGGTTGCTTAAGATATAAACTGCCATGACGGATAATGGGTTAAAATGGTACTAGCTTCCCGAAATTAGTGAAAATTATTGAAATACAACAGGTCAGGCTTTTAAATTACCACTTTTACAAAAGCTTATTTTTCCGTAACTTTGTGAAACTTTTTTTGCTAAAAAATAAAAGCTACTTTAATGGAAGAAGAAAAAAAATCACTCAATTTTATTGAGCAAATTATAGAAGATGATTTGGCAAACGGTCTGAAAAGAGATCAGATCCGTTTCCGTTTTCCACCTGAACCCAATGGTTATCTGCATGTAGGACACACTAAAGCGATCTGCATCAACTTTGGGCTGGGTGAAAAATACAATGCTCCCGTAAACCTTCGTTTCGACGATACGAATCCTGAAAAAGAAGAACAGGAATTTGTAGATTCTATCATGAAAGACGTTGAATGGCTGGGTTTCAAATGGGATAAAGTTTTGTACGCATCCGATTACTTCCAGCAGCTTTACGATTGGGCAGTTCAGTTAATTAAAGAAGGAAAAGCTTATGTAGATGAGCAGCCGTCTGAAGTGATTACGGAGCAAAGAAAAAATCCTGCAGAACCGGGAATTGAATCTCCATATAGAAATCGTCCTGTTGAAGAATCATTAGATTTATTCGAAAGAATGAAAAACGGAGAATTTGAAAGCGGTTCGATGTCTCTTCGTGCAAAAATCGACATGGTTTCGCCTAACATGAATATGCGTGACCCTGTGATGTACAGAATTTTGAATAAGCCTCACCACAGAACAGGTACAGCCTGGAAAATTTATCCGATGTACGACTGGGCTCATGGTGAATCCGATTATATAGAACAGGTTTCACATTCACTTTGTTCTCTGGAGTTTGAAAACCACAGACCATTGTACAACTGGTATCTGGATCAGGTGTATGAAGAAGGAAAGGTGAAAAACAAGCAGAGAGAATTTGCAAGGATGAATGTTTCCTATATGATTACTTCCAAAAGAAAGCTTCAGAGACTGGTAGCTGAAGGAGTTGTAACCGGATGGGATGATCCTAGAATGCCTACGATCTCAGGGATGAGAAGAAAAGGATTTACTCCTGTTTCTATCAGAAACTTTATTGAAAAAGTGGGAGTAGCGAAAAGAGAAAATCTTATTGAAATTCAGTTGCTTGATTTCTGTGTGCGCGAAGATCTGAATAAGGTTGCCAAGCGTGTGATGGCAGTTGTAGATCCCGTGAAATTAGTGATCGAAAACTATCCGGAAGACAAGGAAGAATGGTTAGAAACTGAAAATAACCCTGAACAGGAAAATGCAGGGACAAGAGAAGTACCATTTTCGAGAGAAATCTATATAGAACGTGAAGATTTCAAAGAAGAAGCTAACAATAAATTCTTCAGACTTAAATTAGGTGGAGAAGTTCGTTTAAAATCTGCGTACATCATCAAAGCTGAAAGAGTAGAGAAGGACGAAAATGGTGAGATTACAACGATCTACGCTACTTATGATGAGAAGAGTAAATCAGGCAGCGGAACAGAAGAAAGTTTAAGAAAAGTAAAAGGAACTTTACACTGGGTATCTGCGAAACATGCTATTCCTGTAGAAGTAAGAATCTACAACCAACTGTTTACAGTGGAACAACCTGATGCAGAAAAAGATGTAGATTTCTTAAACTTCATCAATCCTGAGTCTGTAACAACGGTAAAAGGATTTGCTGAACCAAGCCTGAAAGAAGTTGCTGTGGGAGAACCCTTACAGTTCCAAAGAATCGGATACTTTACAAAAGATCAGGATTCTACAGAAGATACGCTGGTATTTAACCGTACAGTAACACTGAAAGATTCTTATAAACCTGAATAATTTCAGAAATAAATAATAAACATAAAGCAGAACTTCATTGGGAGTTCTGCTTTTTTGTTTTTAATGGAAAACTAAGGTGCTAAGAATTTTATATATGGTGGATATTTAAGGCGCAGAGAAATCAAAGAGTTCCGGCAAGTGTAATATTTAATCAATCATCATTTTGATCACCAGGAATAAGATGCATGAAATTTTATCGGAGATAAAATCTTTGCGTCTTAAAACGGTTTAAAAAAATAAACTTGCGTCTTTGCGTTTTCCAACATACAATTTTATAAACGAAATCAGGACTCCAAATGAAGTCCTGATTTTATTTTATAGCTTAAAATTTGAAGTTCAGGATTCTATGTCAAAAAGTCTTTGTCCTGATAAGCAGGATTAGGATATTTGTAAAATCCTTCCCCTGTCAATACTCCCAGTTTTCCTTTATCAATAAATTCTTCTTTTAATTTTTCTACAGCTTTGATCTTTAATGGATCCTGAGTTTCTTCAGCTTCTATTTTATTGATATTATAAGCGGTTGTAATTCCTACAACATCCAGAATTCCAAACGGGCCGGTTGGTGCTCCGGTAGCAACCATCCAGGTCTTGTCGATTGTTTCTACATCTGCTACTTCATTCACCCAGAGACTGACTGCAGCGTCAAGCAGCGGCACCAATAATGAATTGACAATATATCCAGGTTGTTCCTTCTGGATAGGTAAGGCAACCATTCCAATATCTTTTGCAAATTTGATGACTGAATCAAATACTTCCTGAGAAGTGCCCGGATGGCGCATTACCTCTCCGGTATTATGCTTCCAGATTTCATTGGCAAAATGAAGGGCTACAAATTTGTCCGGTCTTCCTGTATCCTCAGCGAACTGACTTGGAAGCAGGGTGGAAGAATTCGTTGCAAATACTGTTTTTTCAGGGGCTACCTGAGCCAGTTTATGGTAGAATTCAGTTTTAATGGCTGGATCTTCAGGAACTGCTTCTATCAGAAGATCGGCATCTTTTACCGCTTCGGCAAGATCAGATGAATAGCTGATATTTTTAAAGGTGACATCAAGTTGTTCCTGTGTTGCCCCCAGGTCTTTTGTGTAAGCTTCACTTAAAGCGGTGAATTTACCTTTGGCTTTTTCCAATACTTCATCATTGATATCATATACGGTTACTTTGAAGCCATGATAGGCAGTCTGGAAGGCAATCTGATATCCTAATACACCACTTCCTGCTATCGTAATATTTTTAAAATCCATGAGATTTATATTTAGTCTTTTAATCTTTTACTCCTTTTACCCATTCCTGAAATCTGGTTAGGAAAGATTCATGTTCTTCTTTTTCTTCAGGACGGTTGACAAGGATATGTTCAAAATAAGTTCCTTTTAATATTTTTCTTAAAATTCCTTCACCTAAGAAAGGCTTATAGTCATTCAAAGCCTGAGTTGCTTTCAGTAGATGTCTGATGTCATACTGCAACGGATTGATGTCCGGAACCTGTTTATTAAGATTAAGAAGATTATAAACGGCTATTCTCGCACTTCTTACAGAACTTTCCATAGTGAAGACCACATCATTGTTGGTTTCTACAAACTGTCCTACAAGACCTAAGTTGGTACATCCTTCTGGAACGACTCTCGGACGGTCTCCCATCGCTCTCGGCATAAACATAGAAGTGATATAAGGCATGAATGCCGTACGTACAATGGTATTTTCTATCACATTATCCAGCTGGTCTTTTATTCCCAGATGATAACACAGCTCGGTCAGAATCTCGTTTCCGGTACACTGAGGCATTGTTTTTTTAATGTAATTACCTTCTTTATCCATCAGTAAAGCATATACCCAAACTACAAGGATGTCATCCGGCTGAGTAGGGAAGTGTGGCTGTCTGTTGCAGGTAAAACTCATTACCCAATTAGAGTCTGTAATGGTAATAATACCTCCTGTAGCTGTTCTTCCTGAATACGGATCATTCACACACAATTCTTTCAGTTTCTCTGTAAAAGCTGAAGGTCGACAGGTTAATGTAGCAGATTCCCATGAAGATTTTTCAATATGGCTACAGAATTTTTCAGGTTTCCCGAACACTTCGGATTTTGCTGCCAAATTTTTCCAAAGTTTCCATCCGGCACTTTGTCCTGCACTGCTGTTGTCTATCGTAACTTCAGGAACAGTTGTGTTGTCTCCGTAGAAAGTACTTTCGGTCATAGAACCGGTAGTTACGATAACATAATCATCTTTACCAATCGGTATTCTTACTTCCTCTCCATTTTGTTCAGTGATGATTCCTTCTACCGTTTTTCCTTCTGTATTGATATGAATATCAAGGTCTTTTACCAACGTGTTGAACTGAATCTGTACTCCTTTTTCTACCAGGAAGTTTTTTAATGGAGTTACATAGGTATCATACTGGTTATATTTTGGGAATACCAGACATGAGAAATCTTTCATTCCATCAATGGCATGAAGGAATCTGTGCATATACAGTTTCAGTTCCAGTAAGCTGTGCCAGTTTTCGAAGGCAAACATAGAACGCCAGAAGAACCAGAAATTACTGTTGAGGAAAGATTCAGAAAAATAATCTTCAATGGTAAGATCGTCCAGTTCTTCTTTTTTCTTTAACAGCAGTTTTACAATCGCTAGCTGATCTTTTTTCTCAAGTCCGAATTTGCTGAAATCCTTGATCTGTCCCTGATTGTGGATCAATCTTGCTTTGGAGTAATTCGGGTCGTTGTCATTAACAAGACGGTATTCATCCAATACACTGTAAGGCGCAGGAAGCTCCAAAGCTGGAATATCCTGGAACATATCCCATAAATTTTCATAGGTCATATCCATTTCTCTTCCTCCACGGATGATGTAACCGTCTTTTGCGTTACCGGCTCCATCCAGAGATCCGCCTTCAACATTCAGCTGATCAAGGAAAATAATATTTTTACCTGGTACACGGCCATCACGGATAAAATAATAAGCGGCAGACATCCCTGCAATTCCGCTTCCTACAATATAAATTTTACTGTTTTCATAAGATTGTAAGGGGATACCTTTATTACGTTGATAGTTTCCGATCTGATCGGAGAAAGGCATCGTTTTTTCAGGAGTGTTAATCTGAACTTCTTTACTTGAATCCGGTTCGTGGTTTACATTTCCAAACTGGTCAGAGGCTTTTAAAACTTTATCGAATTTTGAATTGATCGTACTCATCTTTTATTGTTTTTAATTAACAGTATAAAGGTACCTCTATTCAAAAAGCGATATATATCCCCAAGTTCAGAATTATTATCCCCAAATTCTCATAACTGAATATTTTCTTTCATTCTGTATTCTGATGGAGAAAGCGTAGTATGTTTTTTAAAGAAACGGCCGAAAGCCGAGGCGGAGTTAAATTGTAACCCGAATGCAATTTCAGAAATCGTCATATCCGGATTTCCGAGCATGACATAAGCTTCTTTCAGTAAAGCTTCATCAATAACCTCATGAGGAGTTTTTCCGCTTGCTTTTTTAATAATCTCAATGAGGTATTTATTGGAAACATGAAGTTGATCCGCATAAAACTGAACCATTCGCTCTCTGGTAATATTTTCTCTGATCAGTTGACCAAATTTAAGATAAAGGTCTTTTTTTCCTTCTTCTTTTTTATCGGGATTCGCGGCGTTTTCCTGTTCTATAATCTCAGCGGTCTCCAGCAACAGATTGAAAATAATGGTACGGATAATTTCTTCCGTAAACTTTCCTTCCTTTTGAGATTTTTTGTCAAGATAATCCAGAAGATTTTGCAGCAGTGACGAATTTGTTGCCGTAGTTTTGATGATGTTGTATGAACCTTTAGAGAAAAGGTTCATTTTTTCAATGATAAAAGGATTGGAAATATTTTTAATCAGAAAATTTTTGTCAAAGAACAACAGTTTCATTGTGAAATCATCACTGGTTTTTCCAAATTTTACAATTGTGGAAGGGGCTGCAATAAGAAAACAATGAACATCTACTTTATATTCCTGACGATCTATCTCAATACTGATTTCTCCGGCAGTACAGACACACAGAGCATAATAATCCATTCTGAAAGGAGCCTTTGGAAATTCAAAAATGGGTTTTCCTGAAGAAATGTAGTAGGATTGCCGGCAGTCAATACTGTAAAAAGATAGCGTATCATGTAAATTTTCGTAGGTTACCATTCTTCAGTATCGGTTAGATTTTTATTGTGTTTTTAAATGGTTTTAGTTTAAAAACCCTTATTGTTAATGCAATTTACGATTTTCACGAAAGTTTTTTCGTTTTTTGTGTGTTAAAAAATTATTTTTTTCAGGCTATCGATGTTATTCTGTTTTAATCGATGTTATTTATAAAAAAGAGGTTTAAATACAGGCTTTTGGGTTATTTTTATCTAATTTTGCACTTTCAAATTTCCCCAAAATATTATTGTGAGATTAATTAACGTATATACGAGTTCTTTCAAAGGACTCTCGCAGGAGAGTTGGATGCTGGCGTTGGTAATGCTCATCAACAGGGCCGGTTCTATGGTACTTCCGTTTCTGGGAGTTTATATGACGAATCATTTACATTTCAGTATTGAAAACTCCGGAATTGTACTGAGCTTTTTTGGAATAGGTTCGGTGATCGGATCATGGCTGGGAGGTATGATTACGGATAAAATAGGCGAATACAGAGTACAGAGTCTGAGCTTACTTCTTAGTGTTCCTTTGTTCTGTCTGATTCCGCTCTTTACGACGGAAGCTGGTCTGGCGGGAATTATTTTAGCGCAGAGTATTGTCAGTGAAACTTTCCGTCCGGCAAATTCGGTGGCGATTACCAAATATGCAAAACCTGAAAATATCACAAGAGCTTTCTCTCTGAACAGAATGGCGGTAAATCTTGGATTTTCTATCGGGCCCGCTTTGGGAGGTATTTTATCTGCTATTTCTTATGAGTTTCTGTTTTTCAGTAATGCGCTGGCTGCTTTGCTGGCAGGGCTGATGTATATCTGGTTTTTTAAAGACCGTGCAAGATTAGCTAAGCAACAGGCGAAAAAGGTAAAAGAAGCCATTGTTATTAAAAAAGAAAGCTCTCCATATCGTGATGGTAAGTTTTTGATTTACTGTGTATTCTGTATGTTGTTTTCTATATGTTTCTTCCAGTTGTTCAGTACGCTGACGATATTTTATAAAGATACGGCACATATGAGCCAGCAAAATATCGGGTATATTCTGGGATACAGCGGTTTCCTTATTGTGCTGCTTGAAATGGGACTGGTACAGATTGCTGAAAAGTATTTTACTTTAGCTTTTACCATGCTTATCGGGACTTTCCTGTGTGGAGTTTCTTATGCAATGCTGGCTTTCGATTATAGTATGATTACCCTTGTGCTGTCTATGACCTTACTTTGTGTAGGAGAAATATGGACGCTTCCTTTTATGTCAACCATTACCGCATTACGCTCAGGAGAGAATAATAAAGGTGCCTACATGGGGTTGAACGGAATGTCATTTTCCATTGCATTTATCATTACACCTTATATAGGAACACTGATTGCAGAAAAACTAGGATTCAGCACCCTTTGGATCGGAACTGGAGTATTGGCTGCAGTTATTGCCATCGGCTTTTACTTTATCATTCCGTGGATGCTTAAGGATAAAAATATAATTGAAGAAGATATTATATAATGCTTTTGATTCATGAATTTTAAAATAAAAGGCTTCGGGCAATTTCGTAGAAATTGCCCGAAGTCTTTTTAATATATATTAGTCCGTCTATGATTAAAATTTTGAAATAATCGAACTGATGATCATATTCGCATGAATCCTGGAGTTTTCAATAAACCAGAGATGAGTATCTTTTCCTCCACACACCACTCCCGCAAGATAGAGATTGGGAATATTGGTTTCCATTGTTTCAGGATTGTAAAATGGGTTCAGGCAATCTCCGTTGAGTTCAATACCAGAATTTCTCAGGAAATCAAAATCCGGAAGATAACCCGTCATAGCCAATACGAAATCATTGTCAATTTCGTGTGTTTCTCCTTTCTCATCTTTAAAAACAACAGAATTTTCTTTAATTTCGATCATTTCTGCATTAAAATGAGCCTTAATGCTGCCTTCTGCAATTCTGTTTTCTATATCCGGTTTTACCCAATATTTTACACTTTTGGAAATCTCAGCATGACGGATAATCATTGTAACTTCAGCTCCTTTCCGATACGTTTCCAACGCTGCATCTACAGCAGAATTACTGCATCCTACCACAACAATTTTCTGTCTTGCGTAAGGGTAAGGTTCCGTATAATAATGTTTAACTTTCGGAAGATTTTCACCGGGAATATTCATCAGGTTTGGAATATCATAGAATCCGGTAGCAATAACTACATTTTTAGCCTGATAGATTGCTTTGGCGGTTTTGATCTCAAATATTTCATCCCTTTTAGAAACATTCAGAACTTTTTCATAGAGATTGATTTTCAGATTTTTTTGTCTGGCAATGCCCTGATAGTATTCCAGTGCTTCCTGTCTTCCCGGTTTTGGAGCGGTAGAAATAAACGGAACTTCATCAATCTCCAGCTTTTCCGCAGTGGAGAAAAAACGCATGTATAAAGGATAATTGTACAGTGAATTGACAATAGTTCCTTTTTCTATGATTGCATGACTAAGATTGTTTTTTTGAGCTTCAAGGGCGCAGTTCAAACCGATGGGTCCGGCCCCGATAATGAGAATATCCAATATTTCCATCTAACAAATGTACGATGTAATTTTTAAAATGAGAAGCTATAACTCATGAACTCTCATAGTCTTTATCTCTTTACATCATTTACCACTTGGCATCAGTTTTGGTGTTTTTTACGAATTGCTAAATATAAAATATGAAAAAATTACTTATTCCATTGGCTGTTTTGGTTCTGGCTGTAGCCTGTAAAAAAGAGGCAGGAAAACCTGTTCCCAATGTGATAGATTCCATTGCACAAAATAAAACAGACAGTGCAGGCACCGTTCAGAATAATGACAATAAAGAAGCTGTTTTAAAGCAGACAAATGATGAGGTTTTGAAATCACTTAAGACTAAAGATTATACTACCTTTACTTCTTTGATTCATCCCGAAAAAGGAATTCGTTTTTCAATGTATGCTTTTGTTAATGTAAAGGAAGATAAACATTTTTCCAAAGCAGATTTTGAAAAATATCAGCCTACAAAAACTTTGTTTACCTGGGGAGCACAAGATGGTTCAGGCGATCCGTATAAAGCAACGATCAATGATTATCTTGGAAAATGGGTGTTTTCTAAGGATTTTACAGTTTCCCAATATTCATTAAATAAATTTATCGGAGGAGGAAATTCCCTGAATAATTTAAAGGAGATTTATCCAAAAGCTGATTTCACAGAAAACTATATCAAAGGAACTGAAAAATCCGGTGAAATGGATTGGAAAACAGTTCGTTTTGTGTTTGAAGAATTTCAGGGTAAATATTATCTGATTGCTGTAGTGAATGACCAGTGGACGATATAGAGGTTTAAAGTTAAAAGTTAAAAGTTAGAAGCAGGGAAATGGAATAAACTTCCAGCTTCCGGCCTCTAACTTCCTTTCTTTTTTTTATTTCAAAACTTCAGTCAGTTGTTGGGTAAGATTTTTTCTTGAAAAGCGTTCAATATGCTGAGTGTTTTCTACCAGGCTGCCATTTTTCCACAGCTCAAATTTTTCAAGAATAAATTTCTTGACAGTTTCTGTATCCTGATAACTGAAATGTTTTCCTGCCTGGGTTTCTTCCAGAATTTTTGCAACATCAGCTCTATCCGGACCGAATGACAGGATCTGTTTTCCTGAAGCGAGATATTCAAATATTTTTCCAGGGATAATTCCTTTTGAAGATTCGCTCGGGAAATTGGTAATAAGAAGCAAATCTGAGCTCTGCATTTCTTCTACAGCTTTCCCATGAGCAAGATATCCGAGATTCAGGATATGGTTTTTCAGACTTGAATTTTCGATAGCCTGAAGGATTTTATCATCGATTCTTCCTACAAATTTCAACTTAAAATCAGTTGCAAATTCAGCATTTTCTTTCACCAGTTCGTCGAGTGCTTTCCAAAGATTCTCAGGATTTCTGAGTTGTTCCAAAACACCGATATAACTTAAGGTAAATGCTTGACTTATTTGTCCTTTTACATTATTATCAGAATCACTCTCATCAAATCCGTTCGTAATACAAACCGCATTGGCTCCTGCTTTCCTGAAGTTTTCCGCATCAGTATAACTTGTAGCCAGCGTGATATCCGCATTTTTAAATACAGCACTTTCCAGCTGGCGGTGTTTTTTATCTGAACTTTTGGTTAATTTCAGGTGTTTATAATAGGAAATTTCTGTCCATGGATCTCGGAAATCGGCAATCCATTTCAAATCCGGCATTTTATTTTTAAGCCCTAAACCAATCAAATGGAGAGAGTGGGGTGGGCCGGAAGTAACGATTGTGTCTATCGAATTTTCTTTCAGGTATTTTTCCAGAAACTTAACAGAAGGTTTTACCCAGAAAACTCTGGCATCAGGAATGAAAAAATTACCCCTTACCCAGATCGAAAGTCTGGATTTCCAGCTCTGATTTTTTCCTACATCAAATTGTCCGGCTTTAAATTTTTTATTGCTCTTATTCAGTTTTTCAGCCAGCTGATAAGGTTCCCAGATTGTAGTTCTTACCATCTCAATATTTTCCGGAACATCTTTCATCAACGTTTCGTCCAGCAATGGATAACTGGGATTTTCCGGGGTATAGATGATCGGTTTCCAGCCGAAATCCGGCAGATATTTTGCAAACTTCAGCCATCTTTGAACACCAGGACCTCCCGCAGGAGGCCAGTAATAGGTGATAATCAATATTTTCTTTTGTTCCATTTATTTACTTAATGGTCTTTGTCATTCTGAATGACATCATAGGTAATATTATATTATTTAAGCTTTTTGTTCAGCTACAATCTCTTTTTTCTTGTTCTTATTCATCCAGAAAATTCCAAATGCTGCCAACAGGATAAATAATCCAAATGAAAGAAGCGAAAGCCATTTCCCTTTTTCAATCACTTCCGGTTCAAAAACCATTCTGATATGGTGGTTTCCTGCCGGAACATGTACGGCACGAAGTAAATAATCTGCTTTGATATATGGAACTTCTTTCTCGTCTACCAGTACTTTCCATCCGTGAGGATAATACACTTCAGAGAATACAGCCAATTGTGGAGTTTTAGACTGAGATTTAAATTCAAGTTCGTTTGGCTGGTATTTCGTAAGAGTGATAAATGCTGTAGAATCTGCCTGAACTGGTTTATTGTCAAAATATGATTTGTCAGATGAAGCAATGACAGCTGTTTTTTTGTTGTCGATAGTTCCGATAGATTTAATTTCCTGATTAGGAGTATCTACAAATTTTAAATCACTTACAAACCATGCATTTCCATTGGCTTTTGGATTAGGGACAACCTGTGGCTGCTCTGGCCCTCCGAAAACCATGTACTTGGCATTTAATAAGTTTAAGATATTAGGTGTTTTTACACTGTCTACATTATTGATGTATTCATTCAGTACATCGTCATATCTTCTTAGTTTTACAGCATGGTAACCACCGATAGAAGCTTTAAAATAAGAGGTGTTGGTTTCACTGGTTACACCCAGTGTCTGGTTGTAAATTCGGTAGTGTGTTTTGTCTTTTTCTGCAATCGTTTCCAATGTTTTATTGATATTGACATTGGATAAAATAGATTCCAGATTTGGGTTTCCCTGTACTTTTTCAGCCAGCAGATCTGAGCTTTCGGTCTGGAAAGGATTTTCGGCAAAGATTTTATCTACATAATTTTCGTCATTTAAATAACGCTTGTTGACGGACCAAAGATCAAATAAACTTACAAGTCCAATCACTACCAAAGCAATATTCTGATTAAGCTTTTTCTTTAAAGTTAAGAATAACGCAGCTGCAGTAATTGCTACATAAATGAATGCTTTTATCGCATCTACCCTGAACAATTTATATCTCTCATCTACAAGATAATCGAGTAGGAAAGGAGGGAAATAAGTCTTTTCGTTTTCTGTTGCAAAGCCTAATAAAGATTTTCCAAAGATTAAAAGAATCAATAAAAATCCTAATGTTCCACCTCCCACATAAAGAAGGATTTTTTGTTTGTATTCTTCAGTCAGCTTTTCGTCTGTAAAGAATCTGTATAATCCCAGAATAGCAATTAACGGGAATAATAATTCTACTACCACTAAGATTGAAGAAGGAGCCCTGAATTTATTATAGAACGGTACATAATCAATAAAGAAATCCGATAATGGCATGAAGTTACTTCCCCAGGCCAGCAAAATAGTCAGGATGGAAGCACCTAAAATCCAGTAACGGTATTTTTTTGAAGCAAAAAAGAATCCTAATAAGGCAAGGAAACATACGATAGCTCCCTGATAGGCTGGTCCTGAAGTTCCTGGCTGGTCTCCCCAATAGGTTACCCCGCTGAAACCTTTGGAAATTCTATCCATTTCAGCCTGTGAACCTACATTTTCCTGAACCAGTTCCTGAACTCTGTTCATGATTTCTTTTCCTTCAGGTTCCTGACTTCCACCACCCATTAATCTTGGGATGAAAAGGTTTAAAGTTTCCAGTTGCCCATAGCTCCACATCAGCATACTTTCTTTATCCATTCCTGATTTACCTGAAGTATGGCTGTCGTTATCTAAAATCTGCTTTCCACGAACCGTTTCTTTTACGTATTCAGAATTGGCCATGATTCTTTGTGAATTCATTCCAACCCCAATAACACATGATGCTGCGATAATTCCTGACGAAATAAGAAAATGCTTCATTGGTGTCTTTTTCTGGATCGCTCTGATCAGTTCAGAAAGGAATAAGAATCCTAAAGCAAGAAACAGATAATAGGTCATCTGAGGATGGTTCGCAGCAATTTGAAGGCCCATAAAAAGGGTCGTGACAATGAACCCCCAGATATATTGTTTTCTGATATACACCAGTAAAATTCCGGCCAGCAGTGGTGCAAAGTATTCAATGGTATTTACTTTACCATTATGTCCGGCCGCAATAATGATATAAAAATAGGTGGAAAGCCCGAAGAAAGTGGCTCCCAAAAGAGCGTATTTCCAGTTTCTGACCACTACCATTCCCAAAAGGAAAAAACCTGCAAATAGCAGGAAGAGATAATTAACCGGCCTTGGCAGGAAATTCAGATTGCTGTCGATTTTTTTGATGATATCACCTTTGAACTGGCTTCCCATCTGATAAGTCGGCATTCCCCCAAACATGGAGTCACTCCAATAGGTTTCATTTCCGGTATTGGCTCTATAGTCAAGCAGTTCTTTTGCACCTCCTCGGTACTGCACAATGTCGTGCTGAAAAAGTTGTTTTCCTGAAAATACAGGAGTGGAATATAAAAATGCTAAAACTATAAATACTACTAATGAAATTGCAATATAAATTAAGTTTTTATTTTTTGCCATGCTGGTTATTATCTTTTATTTCTTGGAATTTTTACCTTTTGTCATTACTCTCTTTCACCTCCTCATAGTCAACAGTTTCTGCATCCCAGTTAAGGTTCTGTTGGTTATTCTTATTCGAGTTTTGTAGGTCCTGCTGTCTGTTATTCTGGTTATCATTATTGAAACGATAGCTATAAAATGTCTTAAAGAAAATTCTTTTCAGAATGTTCCAGACAAAGAAAATAATAATGGCAGTGAGTACTAACTCAAGAATGTACTTCATAATTTAAAAAATTTAAGGTTCAGGGTTTAAAAATGATATGATAAACCCTGAATGTTTACTTCAGTTATTTAGCAGATGGATTTACCATTACCGAAGAATTGGAAACGCTCTTCATAGACTGAGATTGTTTTCCATCTGAAATGGTTTCTATCTGAGTTGTTTTTACGTTGATATTCTGGTTGGTAATCCATCCTGTGCTTTCGTCAAACTTAATGGTTCCGTTCTGAACCAGTTCACTGCTCAGGCTGTGTGTGATAGGCCCCTGAGCTTTCTTCTCTGTTTTCTTTGGAATACCTCCGGTTACTGCAATTTCTGCCGCTCCGTTTCCTAAGCTTTTCAGTACATAATTCGATGTTACTTTTACGCTTCCGCTCGCATCAGCATTCTCAGAAGTTGACCACTTTTCTCCCATTTTCACTCCTTTTTTAGGAATGATCATCAGATTTTTGTGAAACTGATCTTTCAGAACTTTTTCATTGAATGATTGCTTAAGGCTGGCTACTACACTGGCTTTTTCGTTGGCGTCTTTGATCAGTGTACCCACAGCGTTACCTACTTTTGTGTAAACAGCATCAAATCCTGTAATAGAAATCACATTCCCTTTCGTATCCATCTTCATCTGAAGTTTGTTTCCGGTAAGTGCTTTGTTTACATTCCAGATCATTTTAAGGTCATCTTCTTTAGGAAGAGGAAGCTTGGTGTCTACTACTACCGTTTTTCCCTGTGCAGACTGAGAATTTCTCTTGGCAACAAGGTTAAGAGTCATTTCATACACATTTCCTTTAATGTCATCCACTACAAAATTCATTTCATCTGTAGATTCGCTGGTTGCAGTGATAGATTTTCCCTGAGGATCTGTCATTGTTTTTACATCTCTCTGATAAGTGGTAAGAGGATATGTCTTTCCTTTTTCTAATTTGAAAGTCTGTGTGATAACTCCCGCAGAATCTTTGATGGCCGGGTTTTCTGAAACTTTTGCTACAGAATCAGCAGGAACTTCCACTGTTACTGTTTTTCCGGTTTTAGGATCTACTTTCGTTATTTTTGCTGTTTCTTTTTTACAAGATACAAGAGCTATTGATGATATAAGCGCAAGCGCTGCAATGTTCTTCATTCGATTTTTAACTTTATTTTTTACTACTATTTCTTAATAAATTATCTGCAATATCATGCAGTTTCCCCTGAGATTCTCCATCTGATTCATTAGAAAGTATGACTACTCCCATATTTTTTGACGGATAAATCTGAAGCACACTTGAAAAGCCAAATGTACCTCCGGTATGATAAACGGCTTGGCCTCCGTCTTTATAGGTATGCAATCTCCAATACAATCCAATAGCATCTCCCTCACTTTTTACAAGAGGAGTATGGGATATTTTTACATATTTATTATTCTCATCCAGATGATACTGCATGTATTTCACAAGGTCTTCCGTAGTGGATATTATTCCTCCGGCAGGCGCAAAGATGGTTGTGAAATTTCTGGGCATTACCTTTCCTTTTTCGTTATAACAAGTCAATAGCTGTGCAGAATTCGTACCAAGAATGGTCTGATTCATTTTCAGAGGTTTTGTAATATACTCTGAAAGCAGTTCTCCATAGCTTTTATGATATACTTTTTCAAGGATATCCCCGGTAAGTTGTGTTCCTACATTGGAATATTTATAGTCTGTTCCCGGAACAAAATCTACTTTTGCCTGATGAAGATCTTCATAAAACTTCTTTTTTGAATAGTTTTTATAAAAATCAGCTAATGCCATGGCAACAGAGTCCATTGGTTTTTTGAATGTTTCAGACTGATCCGGCAAAAACTGAGGTAATCCTGATGAATGATTGGTAAGATTACCAATTGTTACAGGATGCTTTTCAAATTCAAGATTGGGATATTTCCCATCCAGATATTTTCGGATATCATCATCCATTTTAATTTTACCATCCACTAAAGCATGAGCCAGAAGTGTCCCGGTAAAGGTCTTGGTAATGGAAGCAATCTCATACAAACTTTTGGAAGTTGGAAGTTCTGATTTTCCTCTTTCCGTAGTGCCATAATTATAGAAATAGCTTTTACCATCTTTAAAAATACCTATAGAAAGTCCTACGCGTGCAGGATTCTGCATATAAGTGAGAGCTTCTTTCTGAACCATCTTATCAAGGTCGGTCGTAAGGCGGTTATCTGTTGCTACTTTTTTTGCCTGTGCATTAAAAACTAACGGGACAAAAAATAATGGTAAAAGTGACTGTATTTTCATGGTTTAAGGATTTGGTATCACGGTCATTTTCTGTCTTACCGCCTCATACAAAATCGCTCCACATGCTACAGAAACATTCAGAGATTGAGTTTTTCCTTCAATAGGAAGTTTTATTTTTTCATCAGCATGATGCAATACTTCTTTAGAAATTCCGGTTTCTTCATTTCCCATAACAATTGCACATGGTTCTGTAAGGTTGACATCATAAATCAACTTCTGAGCTTTTTCACTGGCTGCATATACAGAAATTCCACTTTGCTGAAGGAAATCTACAGCATGAGCCAGGTTGTTTTCCTTACATATTTTAATATTGTAAATAGCCCCTGCAGAGGTTTTTATAGCATCAGAGTTAATAGGAGCGGCTCCCTTTTCCGGAATGATGATAGCATCCACACCTACGCATTCTGCTGTTCTGCAGATCGCTCCGAAGTTTCTTACATCTGTAAGTCTGTCCAGAATCAAAAGAAAAGGAGTTTTTCCCTGTTCGAATAATTGTGGAACAATATCCTCCACTTTATGAAACGGTACATCCGAAATAAAAGCCACCACACCCTGGTGGTTTTTTCTTGTAAAACGGTTCAGTTTTTCAACCGGAACATAATTGGGACGGATTTTATTTTTCGCTAAAATGGCTTTTAATTCAGCATAAATAGGGCCCTGAAGTGCATTCTGCACAAAGACCTTGTCAATCGTTTTTCCCGCTTCAATTGCTTCAATCACGGGACGCAGCCCGAAAATAAAATCGTCTTTCATTGAAAATTTATTATATAGTTATAGAGTGAATTGTCAATTGAGAATTTTACGCTGTAAGTCAATTCTGATGTGCATATATTCACATTTGACCATTGACTTGTGCAGCAAAATTCACTATCTCCCTTTCTCTCCTAAAATTGCTCTTTTCTGTGCCATCACGTATCCATAGTGAAGGCTCTCATGCATATTGTTGAAGATAATGGCATCCTGGATGCTTTTCAGATCCATTCCGAAACTTGTGGTGTAGGGAGTGTAATCTGAGAAGAAATCACTGTCATAATCCTTCATTAAAATCTTTGAAGTTTCAGTAAGTAAAAATTCTAAATCTTCTACTTCTGATTTCTGAACATTTAAATTCGGCAAAGTTCCTTTCTTGTAGGTTTCAATCCAATACTTGTCAATACGGAAAGGGTTTCCGCTCAAGTAATAGTGCAATAGCTGCTGTGTGGCAACAGTATGTGCAATATTCCAGTAAATATTGTTGTTGAAACCATCCGGAATCAGAATCAAATCTTCATGAGATGTGTTCTGAAGGATATCTAAAAGGTTCTTTCTTACCTGTCTGTGTGCTTGAAAATGATAATTCATTTTGCAAAATTTTTAATCACCAAAAATAGTTTAATAAACTGGAAATGACAATTTTTTTGGGTAAAGGATTGAAGTTAAAGTTTTTTAACGGTTTGGGAAAAGAATGAATTAAAGGAGTTTTTTTACTGCTTTTGATTGATATCAGAGGATTTTTACGTTTGATTTTACATGACGATTAATATAAAACCCTCCTGAGAAAAGTTTCAGAGAGGGTTTTTAATGTTGTATTTCGAAAGATCTGTCTGTAGTTACTTTTTTATGATTTTGTGCTTAAAGGTGGTTCCATCTTTTAAAACAATATTTAAAAAATAAACTCCTGCGCTGTATGAGGAAAGATCTATTCTGTTCTCTTTATAAGTCTCGGAAAGTTTTCTGCCTTCCATATTGAAAATGCTTATTGAATTGACTTCTACTTTTGATTTTACATTGACAAAGTCAGAAGTAGGATTGGGGTAAATATTTACATCCACTGTTCTGATATCTTTTACATTCAATGTTGTGTTGCTTTTCCCTTGCATATAAACCGATAGCCTTACTTCTCCCTGCTGTTGATTGAAAACAGCAGTTGGAATCGTATGTTTCAAGGTGTGAGAGCCTGTAGTTAAGTTGGGTACTGCAAATTCTCTGATGGGAACAGAATTTCCAGGGCACCAGTTATTCCATGAAGTCCAGTTAGCAAAGGTTTTAGGGGAAGAACCATAGATGCCGTTCCCCTGAGTGTTGTATACGCGGTAGGGTTCACATGAAATACCTCCGGGAGTATAGGTGAGAACTTGTACATCATCTACATAGGTATAGTTTTGTCTTCTGACATACTCTTCACCACCACTGTTGGCGCCATGCGGAGTCGATATTACAAAAAAACGGGCATTGGTAACAGGGCTTGGCAGATTAAAAGTAACAATTCTAACTGTTTCTCCGGTAACATCAGTGCTGTTATAATTATTGAGGCTATTATAACTTAGTATCGGAACGAGCGTATTGGTATCGGAAGGCGTTGCTCCTGTATCCGTTGAGAAAAAAGTAAGAGTCCCTGAAAAAACATCAATTCTGTTTGCGCAGCCTGAGACCTGAGTTTGAGCAGCATAAGGAACCCCGAAAACATCTAATTCCATATAGAGATCATACTGGCCACGTAATGCTGTATCATGAAATATGCTGTATAAATTACTTACATCATAGGTATAGGGAACTTCAGAAGGAGTTTTGTTTTTATTCATGAAAGGAGTAATATATCTGCCTACTTCAATTCTTTTGATATTAGGATCATCGACAGTATAAGTAGATTGGTTTTTAGGAACCATTGCTAAAAAGACCTCTCCAAGGCGATCATAATTATCACACAGTGCCGCTATTGTTACCCGCATTGCAATCTTAGCTTTGAAAGCATCTAATTCAGCATCAGTAAGCTTCCTTGTGTATCTGGCGTTTGTCAGTCTCGTCAAACCGGCAGGCGTAGGGTTGGATACTGTCGCTGCATAGCCATCATAGTACACAGCATCTGAAATTATATTGGTCATTGTCGTTTGGGCGAAAACGAGATTGGTAATCAAAAAACTGGAAAAGAATAGCTTTTTATACATGTTATTGATGTTTAGTGTAAATATATTAAATATGTATCAAAATTACTTTTAATTTCTTTATTTTTACATTTTATGGTTGTTTTGTTGTTGAATATTTATTGTTTTTAATGTTGGATATATTTTTGTCTAAATTGTTTCTTTATATTGAATTATGTGATGAAATATTTTTTTTATTGCTGTAATCAGAGTATTTATTGTTAAATTAGCATGGTATTCCAGGTAAACATTATTAATAATGAAAAGAATTTTACTTTTAGCTTTGTTTTTTGTAGTAGTGGTGTTGAACGCTCAGATCAACATCAATATTGGAAGTTCAACAGTAGGTACTGCTCCTGTAAGCAGTTTTTTTTCCTATTCTTATGTACAGCAGATATACCCTAAGCAGGAAGTTAATGCCAATGCTGCAGGCAATATTACAGGGCTTACATTTTATGTGGATTCTTCCTCTACCATTACTGAATCTTCAAACTGGACTGTCTATCTTGGACATACGTCAAAAACTGCCTTTGCTTCAGGTACAGACTGGATTCCTGCTGCACAGTTGACACAAGTGTTCACAGGAACTGTAACCAAGAACAATAATAAAGTTGAAGTTGTTTTTACTACACCATTTGCTTATAATAATGTTGATAATTTGGTTATTGCGGCAAAAGAGAATTCTCCGAATATCGATATCAATAATTTTGATGAAGCTTTTCATGTTTACCCTCATCTTCCTTATTCAACACTGTATTATAAAGGAGATCGCGCCGTAGTGGATATTGCTTCTCCTCCCGGAGGTATCAGGGCGGATTATAAATCATCAGTTACCATTTCAGACCTTACACCAAGTGCCGGACCGGCATGTCCTTTTGTTATTTATCCAGTAAATAATACTCAGAATATTTCTTTAACCCCAAATTTCAGCTGGCTTCCGGCTTCAGGAGCTACATCCTACAAAATTTCGCTGGGCACAAGTTCAGGAAGCTCTGATGTTATTAATCAGCAGACCGTTTCAGGAAATAGTTTTAC
Organism: Chryseobacterium vietnamense; assembly: GCF_031454475.1. Taxonomy (NCBI): domain Bacteria; kingdom Pseudomonadati; phylum Bacteroidota; class Flavobacteriia; order Flavobacteriales; family Weeksellaceae; genus Chryseobacterium; species Chryseobacterium vietnamense. The sequence continues at coordinate 948,800 of NZ_JAVDQX010000002.1, forward strand.
CCCTTCCACAGCACTTACAGCCGGAACAACTTATTATTTAAAAGTAACATCCGTGTCGGGGAATACAGAATCTTCAGGATGTTCAGAACTTGTTTTTAAAACTGTTCCTCCAATACCAGTAAACGATGCATGTACAGGAGCATTGCTGGCATCCGTATTTCCTTACAGCTATACTCAGGATGACGCTGTATCTACGACCAATAACACAGGAAATATAAGCGTATGTACAAGTAATGGAGATACAGGAATGAATGATGGAACATGGTTTAAGTTCACTGGTGATGGCAGTCAGTATACTATTAAAGTGACTATGCCCTCCGGCAGTAGCTATGATCCACAGATAGGGGTGTATAGTGGCAGCTGCAGTAATTTATCCTGTACCGGAACTGTTGATAATGGTGGTGGAGGTACCGCAGAAACGCTTACGATTACCACGGTGTCTGGAACAGACTATTTTATAAATGTCGGAGCTTATGAAGATACTACTGATGCTCCTGAAAATATATTTACCATTACTATAACCAAACTTTAACAGTATATAATCAATTTTCTGACTAAAATCAAGAAGATAAATTAAAATGTTGCAAAAGTGATTTGTGACATTTTTTATGAATAATAATAAAAATAGAGACAGGACTTGATGTAATTTGAGTTTATTTATACCTAAGAAATTCAGCGTTATAGCTTTAAATGTCTCGTCAATCCAAGATTTTTAACAAACTTTAACTCAAAAATGGCATTTATTATGTTGATTAATGCAAGTATTTATCAGAAATTTACCACTTATTTTAAATCAAGCTATGTCAGAGATATATCAAGCTGAAGATATCCGCCAATTGACGGAAAAAGTAAAGGAAAAAAACTACTTATTTTCTCTTCTGAGACAGGAAATCAACAAAGTTATTATTGGGCAGGAATACATGGTAGACCGTCTTTTGGTAGGGCTTTTGGGAAATGGACACGTTCTTCTTGAAGGAGTACCCGGACTGGCCAAAACCTTAGCGATAAAAACACTGGCAGATGCTGTTCACGGAGATTTTTCAAGGATTCAGTTTACGCCGGATTTACTTCCTGCAGACGTAGTAGGAACCATGATCTTCAATATCAAGGACAATGATTTTTCTATAAAAAAAGGACCAGTATTTGCGAACTTTGTTTTGGCGGATGAGATCAACCGTGCGCCGGCAAAAGTACAGTCGGCTCTTCTGGAAGTGATGCAGGAAAAACAGGTGACCATTGGTGATGAAACCATGAAGCTTCCCAAACCGTTCCTGGTACTGGCAACGCAAAACCCAATTGATCAGGAAGGAACTTACCTTTTGCCTGAGGCACAAAGCGACCGTTTTATGTTGAAGTGTACCATAGATTATCCTGCTTTTGAAGACGAAAGACAGGTAATGAGAATGGTTTCAACTTCACATCAGCCTACGGTAAAACCTGTAATTTCCCTTCAGGACATTGTAGATGCAAAAGAACTGATCAACCAGATTTATCTCGACGAGAAAATTGAAAAATATATCCTGGATATGGTGTTTGCAACCCGTTATCCGGAAAATTACGGACTGTCTGAACTTAAAAATTATATCAGTTTCGGAGCTTCTCCAAGAGCATCCATTAATCTTGCTATTGCCTCAAGAGCTTACGCCTTCTTAAAAGGAAGAGCATTTGTCATTCCGGAAGATGTAAAAGCATTGGCAAAAGATGTGTTGAGACACAGAATAGGTTTAACGTTTGAAGCTGAAGCCGAAGAAATTTCAACAGAAGAAATTATCAATAGAATTTTAGCAAAAATACAGGCACCATAATGAGTGATGTGATCATAAGAAAAGCAGTTCAGCAGGATTGTGCTTCCATGTTAGATTTGATAAAAGAATTGGCTGAGTATGAAAAAGCACTGCATGAAGTAACCGTTACTTTGGAGGATTTTACTCAGGATGGTTTCGGAGCTTCTCCTGTTTGGGGAGCTTTCGTGGCAGAATATGAAGGAGAAATAGTTGGAATATCACTGTATTATGACAGATATTCAACGTGGAAGGGAAGAAGACTGTATCTTGAAGATCTTGTGGTTACTGAAAAGCTGAGAGGAAAGCAGATCGGAAAGAAATTATTTGATGCGACGCTGGAATATGGTAAAACCAATAATTACAGTGGAATGGTATTTCAGGTATTGAACTGGAATGAACCAGCCATCAATTTTTATAAAAAATACAACACAAAGTTTGATAATGAATGGTCGAACGTATCCATTGAGTTTAAAGGCTAACCCAAAACCCCGGATCCCGCACCAACATTAAACTTTGAATTTTAAAACTTGAATTTTGAATTCGTCTATGCAGATAAAAGATATTGTAAAAAAAGTAAAGCAGATTGAAATCCGTACCAGAAAAAAGACGGAGGCTGCTTTAATGGGACAATATCACAGTGCCTTTAAAGGGCAGGGGATGACCTTCTCGGAAGTGCGCCCCTACCAGTTTGGAGATGAGATCAGAAGAATCGACTGGAATAAAACCGCACGTTTCCGTGAGCCATTCGTAAAAGTAATGGAAGAAGAAAGGGAATTGACGATGATGATTCTCGTTGATATTTCCGCTTCCATGGATTATGGCACAAAAGTTCAGCTGAAAAGAGAATATGTAGCCGAAATTGCGGCCAGTTTAGGATTTTCAGCAGCCGGAAATAATGATAAGGTAGGACTGATCCTGTTTGCAGATAAAGTATATAAAGTAATTCCTCCTCAAAAAGGGAGAAAGCATATTCTTTCCATTATCAGCAATATCCTCACTGCAGATTATGTTCCGGCAGAATCTAAAATAGACAAGGCAATGGAATATATGATGGGGATTTTTAAAAGAAAATCCCTGGTATTTCTGTTTTCAGATTTTGAAGATGCCTATGATTCCAAAATGCTGAGAGTAGCTTCCAAGAAGCATCAGTTGCTGGGAATGAGGATTTATGATGAAAAAGATAATGAAATTCCTGATGTAGGATATGCCCGTTTACTTGATGTGGAAACCGGAAAAGAAATATGGGCCAATACTTCCAGCGCGAGATGGCGCTATACCTTCGCGGAAGCTCAAAAACAAAAACTGAGAACTTTGGAAGAAGATTTTGCCAACAGCTCCGCCAGTTTTATGAATATTAATACCGGTTCGGATTATTCAAAATTATTGTATAATTACTTTCAGAAAAAATAACATCGGGCTTTGCCTGTAACTAAAAAACATGAGGCAGCTGCCTTGATTATTTTAACATTGAGAAAAATACTTTTAATATTATCTTTTCTGATCTGTGCAAATGCTTTTTCACAGATATTATCCTCTAATGTAGAAAAGAAAACCCTTGCGCTTGGAGAAATCAATCATCTTACCATAAAGATTGACAACCTGAATGAGCAGCAGGTTACTTCAGCAGCCAAAAATGAGCTGTTACCTTTTCATTTTGAAGAAACCAAAGACAGTATCGGACAAACAGCTAACACTTATGAAAGAAAAATAGAATTTGCTGTTTTTGAAGAAGGAAAATTTACCATTCCGGAACTGGAGTTCAAAGTAGGAGATAGAATACTTAAAACAATTCCTTACGAAATAGATGTCATTAATACAGCTCAAAAGGCAGATCAGATTAATGATATCATGAATAATAAGCAGGTGAAACTTGAAGCCAAAGATTACTGGGAGCTTTATAAGTTTTATATTCTTGCTGCATTGGCTGGTATTGCAGTCATCATTGCAATTATTATGTTTATAAAATGGGGAAGAAAATCAAAGAGTTCTCCTGTAGTGGCAACCAACCAGACCTTAAAAGAACTCGATTCTCTTAAAAGGAAAAAATATATTGAAGGAGGAAACTTCCGTTCGTTTTATGTGGAACTGATCGATATTTCCAGAACCTTCATTACAAAACAATACCGTCTTCCGGCAGATGTACTTCTTACTGATGATCTCATTGATGTCATGAAAAAAAATAATACCATCTCGCAGGACAACGAAAAAATAATAGAAGATGTATTTCTTAGGGGAGACCTGGTGAAATTTGCCAAGACATTCCCTGATCAGGAAACAATGGAAAGGGATTTTGCCAATATCAGAGATTTTGTGAAAAGATCATCCAAAGATTTAGAATTCGAAAACTTAAGGAAGGATGTTTAATTTTGAGTTTTACAGCCCATGGTTTTTGCTGCTTTTTCTGCTGTTTATTCCACTTTTAATTAAAGATATTGGAAGAAAGAAAAGAAAAGGTATAAAAGTTCCTACGGTAAAAAATATGGATCACAGCGGAGGGATTCAGGGGGTACTTTTTTTACTGAAAATTTCAAAGTATATTATTCTTTCTGCTTTGATTATTGCCATGGCAAGGCCGAGAACATTTACCATTTCTCAGGACAGAGATGATACAAAGGGAGTCGATATTATGTTATCTATTGATGTTTCTTTAAGTATGCTGGCGAAAGATCTCACTCCGGACAGAATCACTGCATTGAAAGATATCGCCGTGAAATTTGTTCAGAAACGTCCCAATGACAGAATAGGAGTGGTAGCCTATGCCGCTGAAGCGTTTACTAAAGTTCCTGTTACTTCAGATCACCAGGTTGTTATTGATGAAATTAAAAATCTGAATTCGGCAGGTCTTGAACCTGGAACAGCCATTGGAGAAGGGCTTTCTGTAGCAGTAAATCATTTGATTAAAAGTAAAGCGAAAAGTAAAGTGGTTATTCTGATGACGGATGGAGTAAGCAATATTCAGAATGCGATTCCCCCACAGCTTGCCGCTGAACTGGCAAAAAATAATAATATAAAGGTATATTCAATAGGAATCGGGACCAATGGTTATGCGTTGATGCCCACATCTCAGGATATTTTCGGAGATCTTATCTTTACGGAAACAGAGGTTACCATTGATGAAAATACCTTGAGAGAAATAGCACAGACAACTGGAGGTAAATATTTCAGAGCTACCTCAAACAGTAGTCTGGAAGAAGTATACAATGAGATCAACCAACTGGAAAAATCTGATGTAAAGGTTTCCAAGCTGTACAATTATGAAGAATATTTCAAAATATTTCTTTGGATTGCACTGGTTATGTTGGTGTTGGATGCATTGTTGAGATGGGTGTTTTATAAAATTTTAAGCTGATGAGTTGGTCTTTAGGAAATTATTGGTATTTATTTTTACTGTTGCTTCTGCCGCTGTTAGCTATCTTTTTGATCCGGTTTTTACAATGGAGAAACAAAAAAAGAGAAATTTTTGCTGCCAGCCAGTTTCACGAAAATTTATTTGAAAAAAGGTCAGGATTTACAAAGTTTTTCCCTGCTTTATACTTATTGGGAACACTATTTCTGATATTCTCTATCATTGATCTTCTGAACGGTTCAGAAGAAGTAAAAAGTACCCAGAAACTGAATAATGTTATCTTTATGCTGGATGTATCCAATTCCATGAATGCTGAAGATATAGATCCAAGCCGTCTCACAGAAGCCAAAAATCTGATGCTGGCTACCATGAAGAAAATGAATAATGATAAAGTAGGTATAGTGATTTTTGCAGGTAATGCCATGTCTATTATGCCTCTTACAACGGACTATAATTCTGCAGAAACTTATATCAGCGGTATTGAAACCAGCTCTATGCAAATTCAGGGAACGGACTTTCTGAAAGGAATGCAGGCTGCGGCTGAAAAATTTAAAAATGTCAGCAAAGGATCCCGAAAAGTGATTCTTCTGAGTGACGGTGAAGATAATGAGGGAAATGATAATGCTGCCATCAGATTAGCTAATAAAGAAGGAATAAGCATTACTTCTGTAGGAGTGGGTACAGATGAAGGTGCGCCGGTTCCGGAATATGTGTTCGGACAGCTTATGGGGTATAAAACCGATGCCAATGGAGGTACGGTAATATCAAAAAGACAGACAGAAGCATTAAAGAAAATGGCTGAGTCTACAGATGGAACTTATATTGACGGAAATAATATCAATGAAGCTCCGGATCGGATTGTAGATGCTGTCAATAAAAAATCTACTGGTGCGGAAACTATGGTAAAATCACAGAATGCCAATCATTATTATCAGTATTTTCTTGCAGCGTCTCTGCTATTTTTCTTTTTAATTTATATTTTTAATCCTAAAAAAGATTTTAATGTGTAAAATTCCTGTATTTATAGAAGAAATTCTACAACTACTTTAACCGAATTTTAACAAATAAAACTCTGTTTCTTAACATATAAAGGAATAATTTTGCAAGTGATGAATACTAAAATCATATTTTTATCGTTTATTGTTGCCATTTCGTTCTCAGGCTTCATGTTTGGGCAGGAAAGCTATAAGAATTTAGTGTACGAAGGCAACCAGAAATTTGACGGTAAAGATTATGATGGCGCCTCCTCAAAGTATATGGAAGCGATAAAATCCAACGATAAAGATTTTACCGCTCATTATAATATGGGGAATGCATTATATAAAAGTAAAAAATATGAAGAAGCAAAGGCTGAGTTTGAAAAGGCAGAAAAACTTTCACAGACACTTCCTGACAAAACTGCTGCTCTTCATAATTTAGGAAATGCTTATATGCAGATGAATCAGCCGGAAAAAGCCGCTGACTATTACAAGAAGGCTTTGAAGCAGGACCCACACAGTGAGGTAACCAGAAAAAATTATGAGATTGCCAAACTGAAAGAAAAAGAAAAACAACAGCAAAAAAACGAACAGAATAACTCAGGAAAAGGTGGCGGCGGAAATGATCAGAACAAAGGAGATGATCAGAAAGGCGATAAAGATAAAAAACAGGATCAGGGTAACGGCCCACAGAACGAAGGTAAAAGTGACCAGGGTGACAATCCTAAGCAGAATCAAAATAATGAAGGCAGAATGCCAAAGAATCTTGAAAATGCGATCTTAGATAAAATAAACGAAAAAGAAAAAGAAACCGCCAGAAGAATTTTAAATAAAAATTCTTATTCGATGCCTGAAAGCAACGAGAAAGATTGGTGATGCAGCATAAATTGATTTACATATTGCTAACGCTGGCATCCGTAATTACTTACGGACAGGTAAATCTATCCATGGATGCAGATAAAACCGAATACGCAGGTAAGGATATCATTAATCTGACCATTGTTCTTGAACTAAACGGAAGTGATCTCGTACAGCAAACAGGTTTTCAGCTTCCGGATCTTTCAAAATTTAATATCATAGGAAGCGGATCTGTTACCAATACTGTGATTGATCCTGCTACCAATACTTTAATTACCCAGAAAGTTTCCAGAATTGCCCTTGAACCTAAGAAAAAAGGGAAAATAAAAATCGGTTCCGTTCTTGTTACCGTCAACAACAGAATTTATAAAACAGAACCTTTTGACGTCAATATCCGTGATATTGTTGACAAAAGATCTCTGGCAGCCAATACCTCCAATGATGTTTATCTGAATATGGAAATTGATGACAGAGATGTATATCAGGATCAGCCTACCGTAGCTGTTCTGAGAGTGTATTCAAGAAATATGGATAACCTGAGAAAGGTGAAAAATATTCATCTTCCACAACAGGACAATATCAATGTACATCCTATTAATTTTGATAAGTCTGAAATAGATCCTTCCGGATATGGAAACATGCCTTCACAGGTTTTGGCCATGTTTATGGTATTTCCTAATGAAGCAGGATATGTGGAAGTTCCCGGAGTATCCGCTTCGGTAAGCACCTATTCAAATAAAACAAAAATCGTTTCCAATAAAGTTAAAATTAACGTAAGAAAGCTTCCTGAAGGAGCTCCTGAATGCTTTAAAAATGCTGTTGGAAACTTTAATGTCAACGTATATAATGCTTCCAAGGAAAAGCCGGAAGCCAAGAAACCTCTGAATGTGGTAGTAAAAGTTTCGGGAGAAGGTAATTTACCGGATATGGAACTTCCTAAAATTGCTGCTTCTCCGGATTACGAAGTTTTTGCCCCGAAAATTACCGCTAAAGTAACTCCGGGAACTGCAGGAATGAAAGGTGAAATTCTGGCTAATTATGTAATCATCCCTAGAAAATCAGGGGCTATCTCAATTAAAACCGAACAATTTGCTTTCTTTGATCCTGCCAGTAAAGAATATGTAGATCTTGGGCAGAAAACACTAGATCTTAGGACGTTTTCTCATGACCAGATTCTGGAGGCCCGTTCTACGGTAGAAAAGGTAAACGAATATACCAATAACCTTTTGGAGACGGTAAATACTCCGGTGTTAAAAACCACGTCATTTAAAGTAAAAGAAAAAAGTAAATTCCACTGGAATATTCTTTTGACCAATATTGCGATTCTGATCAGCTTATTTGTTGCCTATCTGCTATTTAAAAATTGGCAAAAAAAACGTACATTAGTTAGGGAAACTACACCTGCAAAACCTTTAGGTTCAGTGGCTGAAACAGAAAAAGAGATCAGAGAATTGATGAAAACGGATATCAATGATTATTTCGGATATCTGGAAAATCTTAAAGATAACGGAGAGTATGAAAAGTTTTTTGTCACTCTGGAAGAATTGGATGAAGAGGTAAGAGGTCAGTATTTTCAGGGCTCTGCTTCCGAATTTAAGACTTTTCTTGAAAAGCATAAAGGTTCTTCAGTTGCAGAAGAATACAGTAAACTGCAGCAGAAAGTTCAGATGGAAAAATACAATCCTGTGAAATCTGCTGAAGCTCTTGAAGAACTTTTGAAAACTATTGTTAATTTATATTCACAAATTAACAAATAATCAGTTTATTTTCATATTTTTGCGAAATTTTTAATTACAAATAGATGGAAATTTTTGATGGTTTTTCTTTTAAAGAGATTGTTACCAGCTTTATGGTTCTTTTTGCTGTTATCGATATCATAGGTTCAGTTCCTATTATCGTAAGCCTTCAGCAAAAGTTTGGACAGATTGAAGCCGGAAGGGCTGCCATTACTGCCGGAGCAATTATGATCGTTTTCCTGTTCGTAGGAAATAAGATCCTTAAACTTATTGGAGTAGATGTAAATTCCTTTGCTATTGCCGGAGCTTTTGTGATTTTTGTCATAGCACTGGAAATGATTTTAGGAATTGAAATTAATAAAACCACTGAAGCAAAGGCTGCATCTATTGTGCCCATCGCATTTCCGCTGGTTGCAGGAGCTGGAACCCTAACGACTGCACTATCTCTTAGAGCTGAATTTCATGATATTAATATTATCTTCGGAATTATTCTTAACACAATTTTCGTATATTTGGTGCTGAAATCAGCGAAATGGCTGGAGAAGAAAATTGGGGATGCTACTTTGATGATCCTTCAGAAAGTTTTCGGAATTATCCTTTTGGCAATTTCAATTAAATTATTCACCGCAAATTTTGCCCAGTTGGTGCAGAATTATATTAATTTTTAAGAGTCATGAAGAAGTTTTATAAAGTATTTTTAGTACTGTTTATTGTATTCATCACCATCAATCTTTATGCTATCAACTGGCAGGCAACAGATATCCTGGGAGATGAAGATAACATTAGGTTTGCAGTCTCAGCTGGTGCTGCTGCAATAGGTCTTATCCTGCTTTTTGTAATGGATACCTGGAGCAGAATCGGTGTAAAGAAATAAATTGAATATATTCAATATAGATATAGACCTCTTTCTTTTTTGAAGGAGGTTTTTTGTTTTATTAGGTTGCAGATAATAGGTAACGGGTAATAGGTATCAGGTTTGGTTGCCATTAGATTTCAATAGGGCTTTAGCCTGTTTAAATAAAATATATGATTTTGAGTTGGCTTTATCCAAAACTTATGGGTGTAACGCAAAACTCACAAAGTTCTTATTGATGGCTTTAAAACGTTCGCAAGAGCGCTGCACTCAGCAAGAAAAATATGGGCAATCATCTGTGAAAATCTGTGCAATCTGTGGTCAAATCTAACAGTATCAATCAATATATTACATAAATAATTGATCTGATTAATTCAATAGAAACGGGCTTTAGCCCGTTAAAAAAATAGATAATTTTCAATTGGCTTCAGCCAAAACTTAAGGGGTATAACGCAAAGCTCACAAAGATCTTATTGCCAGCTTTAAAACGTTCGCAAGGGCGTTGCACTCAGCAAGAAAAATATGGGCAATCATCTGTGAAAATCTGTGCAATCTGTGGTCAAATCTAACAGTATCAATCAATATATTACATAAATAATTGATCTGATTAGTTTAATTAATAGGAAAGGGCTTTAGCCCGTAAGATAAGATATCCATCGGCTTTACCTAAAACTTATGGGTGTAACGCAAAGCTCACAAAGATCTTATTGCCAGCTTTAAAACGTTCGCAAGGGCGTTGCACTCAGCAAGAAAAATATGGACAATCATTTGTGAAAATCTGTGCAATCTGTGGTCAAATCCAGCAGTATCAATCAATATATTACATAAATAATTGATCTGATTAATTCAATAGAAACGGGCTTTAGCCCGTTAAAAAAATAGATAATTTCAATTGGCTTCAGCCAAAACTTAAGGGGTATAACGCGAAGCTCACAAAGTTCTTATTGATGGCTTTAAAACGTTCGCAAGGGCGTTGCACTCAGCAAGAAAATATGGGCAATCATCTGTGAAAATCTGTGCAATCTGCGGGTATCAATCAATATATTACATAAATAATTGATCTGATTAATTCAATAGAAACGGGCTTTAGCCCGTTAAAAAAATAGATAATTTTCAATTGGCTTCAGCCAAAACTTAAGGGGTATAACGCGAAGCTCACAAAGTTCTTATTGCTGGCTTTAAAACGTTCGCAAGGGCGTTGCACTCAGCAAGAAGATATACGTAATCATCCGTGAAAATCTGTGCAATCTGTGGTTTAATTAACACGTAAAACCAGTATGAACTAAAAAATAACCAGATTCTTCAATATTGCTTCAGACTTCAGTTCTGTTTCTCTCCATTCTTTTTCCGGGTTACTTTGAGCCGTTATTCCGCCTCCTACAAAAAGATGTACAGAATCTTTATAAAGTCTTGCACAGCGTAGATTTACAAAATAAAGAATACTTTCTTCTATTTCAACTTTTATATAACCTGCATAGAATTCACGGGGAAATTTTTCATATTTACGGATATTCTCATTACAAAAATCTTTTGGAATACCGCAGACTGCAGGAGTAGGGTGTAGTTCCTGAATAATTTTATCAAGATCTTCAGGTTTTATACTGGTTTTAAAATCTGTTCGTAAATGTTTGATATTACCGGAAATATGATCATAGGTTTCCGATTGCTGTACATTGTCAGAATAGCTTTTAAGAATATCCTGAATATAAGTGGTAACCGGTTTTTGTTCTTCAATTTCTTTTTCAGACCATTCTTCAGATACCGGAAGAGTTCCGGCTAGGGCCATGGTTTCAAACTCGTGAGTCGTTTTGTTAAACTTTCCCAGTACTTCAGAGAAAGCTCCCATCCAGGCATTTTTTCCATCATTAAAAAGATATCTGAAGGCATTGGGATAAGATTCACATACGTTTTTGAAGCTTTCTTTATAATCGATACGAGTAAAGCCTTTAAAAATCTTTCTTCTGGAGTAAACAAGCTTTGGGAGGTGATTGTCTTTAATTACTTCAGTCACTTTCTGCAATGTTTCGCAGTATTCTTCTTTTGTTTCGGCAGAAGAATCTGTAGAATCGCTGATCAGGTCTTCGTTGGTAATAGAAGTATGAGCAAATTCTGAAGCATCAATTTCAACAATATCTCCAGTGAAGCTGATGTGATCTAAGCTGTTATAGGAAAAAAAGTTAACAGCATTTTTTATATTTTTTTCATCAGTAGAAAGAAGTCTTTCGTCGAAAGGAAGTTTGAAATAGATCATGGGTTATGGAAAATTTTGGAAAAATCATCATTGAGAATACTATAGAAAATTCCCGCTTTGATTTTCCTTTTTACAAAGGTATTACTAGTCTTAAAGATGTCAAAATAAAAAGAGCTTAAATTTTTTTAAGCTCCTTATTTTTTTTATGTTACAATAACTTATTTGTGAATGATATTATTCGTCATTGTAGTATGATTGATCAAAACTCCTTTTTCGTCACGGATTTCAATTTCTGAAACATGCATCGTTTTACCTTTTCTGATAAAACGTGCTGTAGCAGTTACAATACCATCTTTTTTACTTCTTAAGTGATTAGAATTGATATTGGTTCCCACTCCATAATATTTTTCACCATCGATAAAAATATTAGACAGGCTTGATCCCAAGGTTTCAGCTAAAACGCAACTCGCTCCTCCGTGCATGATTCCAAACGGCTGATGAGTTCTGGGAAGAACAGGCATTGTGGCTGTAAGGGTTTCATTTTCCAGATCGATATCGATGAATTTGATTTCAAGTGTTTTGGCAAGAGTTACATCGCCCCAGTTATTGATGAATGCTAATATTTCTTCTTTTGTCTGACCTTTCATTTTACTAATTGATAAATGATGATTGATTAATCTTGTTTTACACTGTCCGTTTCATTTCCGGTTCCCATAATATTAGGATTCCAGTTGGCAGGGACTTTGGGAACGATGTCATTTTTTACATAATAGTCCTGAATTTCCTGCATGATTTCTGAAAAAGGGACAGATGCTATTCTTTCATAAGGAATGGTATAGCCCAGGTACACAATTTTTCTTTTAAAATCTCCTGCTGCCAGAACAATAGGGACTTTTGCAGCCAAAGCCATGTGATAGAATCCTTTTCTCCATTTTGGTACCCAGCTTCGGGTTCCTTCCGGAGTAATAACAAGACTGAAATCTTCCTTTGAAAATTGGTTGGCTACGAAATTTACAAGGTCATTTTTCTGGCTTCTGTCGATTCCGATACCTCCAAGTCCTTTTACCATGCTTCCATACCATGCTTTGGTGTGTGCATCCTTGATAATAATTTTTAAAGGTTTTTCCAAGGACCAATAGGCGAAATTTCCTAAAATGTACTCCATATTATGAGTATGTGGTGCAACCACAAGGATACACCTGTTCAGATTGTTGACATCGCCCTGCAGAACGACTTTCCAACCTAATATCTTTAACATTGCTTTGCCTAATAGCTTTTTCATAGATTTCCCGGATTAAAAACAAAAAAGTATAACCAAACTTTGGTTATACTTTACAAATATATTGAAATATTATCGCTCTTAAAACAAACCGCTAATTAAATCTACGATTTTCATTACGAATTCCATTGCAAATTGTATCATGATAAGGAGGTGTTTTTGATTGTTTGGTTATTAAATTTTAGCTTTACGAAATTAAACCTTTTTTTTCACATAAGAAACTAAATATGGCTTTATTTTCACTTTTCTGAGAGAAGAAGGGTGTGAATTTCAAACGGTTGCCATCCACTCACACCTTCTACCACTCTCTGAAGTTAATTATTTAGTTTGTATGGAAATTTCGTTTTTTCCGTCTTTGATTTTGATGTCCATATCTTTATTTGATTTTTTGATAGTAGACACGGCAGAATCAATTACTTTCTTTGCCTGGTTGTTCGGAACTTTTTTACCGTTTACAATGATGCTGTCTTTGTCATCAGAGTTGTATTCGATACTGGAGCCGTTTACTGTGATTTTATTTTTTTCAATTCTGACATTGTTATTGTCTTCATCTCTGTCCTGATCGTCGTCGTTAATTCCGTCTCCGTCTAAATCTCCGTCCATGTGGATACGATCTTTATTCATGGATAAAACAACTGCTTTTTGCGGAACTACAAGTTCATAATCAAGGCTGTAATCTCTGAATCTGTGCTCATATGGATACTTGATGTAGTTTGGAAGTAATATTTTATTGTTTACTACTTCTACAGGAACTGTCAGCTGGATAGGGAAGTTATATCCTTTTCCTTCTTTTTTGATGATCAGATAAGGGGTTTTGATATCTGGTTTTCTTGTAACATCTACAGAAATATAATCTTCTTCGTAAACTGATCTTTTATCAGAATAAATATCATTGTTATACGCTTTGAAGTTCTGAGGAATGTTGATTTGTTTTACATCTACATAAACGGTATCTGAAGTAGTATTGATGGCTACGTTTTCTACATCTTCCTTGGTTCCTCTGTAAATCATGTCTTTCTTAGCCATGCTGATTCCGAAGTAAGTTCCAAGTCCGATCAGAAGAAGGAATAAACCACCTACAACCCATCCGATATTTCTCAGTTTTGTTTTTGGCGAGAATATTTTGATGCTTAATAAACTGAAAAGAATTGCTGGAATTAAGCTTCCGATTACCATCATAGCCGCCAGTACTTTATCAAGTCCCTGATCGTCCATATAGAATCTGATTTCATTGGCACCCGGGAAGTCTGTATCCATTCCGAAAAGACCGAATAATACAAAGACTCCGATAATGCTGCTTACAGCCATCAATACGAAGAATCCTCCTACAATATACTTGAATACATTCCAGATTCCGCTGCTTGCATTGTTGATATATGGTTTGTTTTCGTTATAGATTTCTCCGACCCTCTGAGTAGATTCATTGGCAAATTGTACCAATTTGTTGGACTCATTCTTAAGATTGTCGAAGTTCATAGGCTTTCCCTGCATTTTCAGGAAATCTGCTGCTGTTTCAGCTTTTGGAAGTACGATCCAAAGGATTACATATAGAAGACCTATTAATGAAGAGGAAATTGCTGCTGTGAAAATTCCTAATATGAATATTCCCAGCCAGATTGCTCTCATGGTAGTAATATCCATTCCTACATATTGGGCTAAACCTGCACAAACTCCGGCAACTTTTTGTTTTTCCGGATCACGGAACAGCTGCTTTTTATTGGTATAATGAGTTCCTGAATTATGGTTTCTGGCAGATGTTTTTTCAGAATAATAAGCTTCTTCCTGCTCTTCGATTTTTTCAGGGCTTCCGATCTGTGCGATTACTCTTTCTACATCGGTATCATTAATCACTTCACGTTTTCCTAAAGAATCTTTGAAAATTTCCACCATTCTGATTTCTATGTCATGCATTACTTCATCAGCCTCAGAAGCATCCAGAGAGCTTCTCAGAGCGTTCAGGTAATCGCTGAGCTTTATATATGCGTGTTCTTCTATGGTAAAAGAAAAACCTGCGAGTCCTATTGAGAGTGTCTTGTTCATAGCTTTGTTTTTTAATTTTGTTGGGTGATTTGGTTTACTGAGGCTGTCAGTTCATTCCATGTATTGAGAAGTTCATCCAGGAAAAGTTTTCCTTTTTCTGTGATCTGATAATATTTTCTGGGCGGTCCTCCTGTAGATTCTTCCCATCTGTAAGAGAGAAACTCTCCGTTTTTAAGTCTTGTAAGAAGAGGGTAGAGGGTTCCTTCCACTACATCCAGTTTTCCTTTTTTCAGTTCATCAATAAGATCAGAAACATACATTTCGCGGTTATTGATGAGACTTAGAATACAGAATTCCAGAATTCCTTTTCGCATTTGCGCTTTGGTATTTTCGGTATTCATCTTTGATAAGTTTTGTTAATTAGTTATATAATTTTCGAAGTTCGGAACCTAGCTAGTTGTACCTATTTCGATTTTACATTACAAAGATATGTAAATAAAATGGTATTATGCAATACAAAGTAGTGGAATTTTTAAAATAAATTGTTTAATTAATTGTAAATCAGCGTTATAATTTTTACTATCAATTTTGAGTACAACAAATTTTGGAAGAAAATCTCTGAAAATTTTAAATTTTTAAATAGAATTTTGAAAATTGGAGAGAAAAAATGCTCTTTTATCATTCATCATTCATCATTCATCATTCATCACTCATCACTCATCACTCATCACTCATTACTCATTACTCATTACTCATTACTCATGTCCTAGCCCCGATAGCAGCGGTTACCCCACAGCAGTACGGCATAAGAAAGGGGGCGAGGAGTATGAGCGGATAGCGGGAAAGAGCTTCTTATCTGCGAATATACTTTTATTGGGAGGGAAATGATGGAAGATAGCGGGATGTAGATTTTGAGATCGGTATTATGATTCGTATTTTTGTTAGATATAAAAAAACACCTAAATCATTTTACTAATACCATGAATATTTTGAATAAATACAGGCACTTATCAGCATTTCTTTTATTGGGTCCGCTATGTTTTGGACAGTATCAGTTTGAAGTTAAGAATGTATCAAAAAGCTATGATGCCATCATCCGGATAGAAGATTGTTACGATGACAGATGTGGAGGAAAGGGAACTGTAGACCTGTTTGACCATAAAAACAGCAAGGTACAGACATTTGTTTCTGATGACCTTGTTATATATGCAGGCCAAGGCCAGAAGCTAACCCAAGGGAAACTGATTCCACTTTCGAAAGATCAACGTGCTGTGATTATCGATGACTTTAATTTTGACGGGACGGAAGATGTGGCCATAAGAAACGGAAATATGGGAAATTACAGCTCGGCTTCGTATGATGTATATGTATTCAACAGCACAAGAATGGCATTTGTAAAAAGTAAAGAACTTACAGACCTTGGCTCAAATGGTTTCAATTTTTTTGAAACGGATGCCAAACGCAAACGTCTTATTTCCTATGGTAAGTCCGGTTGCTGCAGAATTTTTACCACAGAATATGCTGTTATCCCAAATAAAGGGCTGGATACGGTGTTGGAAAAAGAAGAGGATATGACCAATGAAGATCAGGTGAAGGTCATAACGAAAGAAAAGCTCAATAATAAATGGATTACCAAAACAAAGGTGTATCCGGCAGATCAATATAACAGAAATAAAAAGTAAGATGAAAATTCAAAAAGAAATCGATTTTATCCTGGCAGTGGATGCTTTGAAAAATGTACAGCGAAGAAATTACAATGCAGACGATTCCCGGAGAGAGAATACAGCTGAACATTCCTGGCAGATCATTATTCTTGCCCAGATCCTTTATCCATATGCTAAAAACCGTGCAGATATTGATTTGCTGAGAGTAATAAGAATGCTTTCCATTCATGATCTTGTGGAAATAGAAGCCGGAGATACTTTTATTTTTGATGAAAAAGCAATGGTAGGAAAATTTGAAAGAGAGAAAGCTTCAGCCCAAAAAATCTTTGGAATTCTGGATGAACCTTTACGAACAGAATTTTTTAACCTGTGGCTTGAGTTTGAAGAAGAGAAAACACCGGATGCTATTTTTGCCTGTGGTATCGACAGAATCATGCCATTTATCTTAAATTCCCACACTGCCGGAAAGAGCTGGACAGAAGCAGGAGTAACAGAAAGACAAATCCGGAATATGCTGGAAAATGCAATCAGCAGAGCATCGGATGAAATGGGGGAGGCTTTTGAACTTCTTTTAAACAGAAGCCTGGAGACGGAAAAAGTTTTGAAATAATTTCAGCGAAAAATAAGTTTCGGGCGGCCAAAGGCCGCCCGAAACTTATAGTATTTATAGTATCTGGATTGGTTTTTTGAATTCGTCAATCGCTACAAAAGTAAAATCACCTATAATCGCCTTTTCTCTTTCATAGGAATACATCTGTTCAGTGTAGATTTCAACATTCACTTTCATACTGGTTTTTCCCACGTATGAAACTTTTCCGATCAGTTCCACAATAGTTCCGGCAGGAATAGGTTTTTTGAAATCAATCTTATCACTGCTTACCGTTACCACTCTTTTTCTGGCAAAACGGGTGGCTGTGATAAAAGCTACCTCATCCATCAGCTGCATAGCAGTACCTCCAAAAAGGGTATCGTAATGATTGGTTGTGTTAGGGAAAACCGCTTTAAAGATTCTTGTTTCGGATGCTTCAATTCTTTCTTCTGTAGTCATATATCATTATTAATTAAAGCGATAAGAAATGATTGGAAACAACAGAATAATGACAGGAACTTACAGAATTCCTGAAACAATCCATCAGATCAATACAACTTCAAATCGCGAAAGTTACATGTTTAAGAAAATGGCAGGTCTCCTGACTTGTAACATCATTTATCTCCTTCCCATGCCTCGCACAGTGGATCTTTGATAAAGACTTCAGTTACTTTACAGTTGCGCGACAGTCCGTGATTTTCACACGGTTCCCTTTTAATCTGCAGTGATGCAGAACCAATTTCTGTGATGAATAAGTGTAAAACTTTTCGAATGCAAAAATAATGAATTTATTCCGGATTATGATAAATAATCTGACTGATTACTCTTCCTTTCTTAATTGTCCAGAGTGTAGTGTATCTGTTTTCTCCTGAACCGTTTATCATATAAAGAAAAATATTATCATTGTCGAGGGAAGTTACTCCAACGTTCTCAAAATCCATGGTGGGCTGGAACATATTTTTGATAGCTTCTCTTACAAAAACAGACCCTCTTCCGGGCTGCTGTACCCTGATGGATTTGATTTCGGTCATTCCTTCAGGAAGGTCATTTCCGATTCCCCATGGTTTTACTTTATCAATGGTAAGAATTTTTCCTTCTGCATCTTTTTCCTTTTTACGGTATCCTGCATTGGAAGGATAAATGTCAATCACCACTTTGCTTCTTTGTGCAGTCGGGATTTTAGGATCAGAATTATCGGTAAAAATAAGAGATCTTCCGTTTTTAGATTTTGATGGAGTATAGGCAGGAAGCTGGTCCACATAGGCAATACGCCCTTTATTTACCATTCCTTCTTTATCAAGAGTTTCATAACGTACAAAAGGTTTGTCGTCATCCTGTTTCTCAGGATATTTGATCCAGATCCATTCTGTTTCTCCCGGAGCCGGTTTTACATAAACAAATACATCTCCTTTACGCATACGGATTTTATCTACAATTTTTCGGTAGTCATCTTTGTGTACACGTACGTTGGCATATCCATCTTCAGCTTTTACCACTCCAAAAGGAACTTTAGTCTGTCCTTTTACAAAGACAATTGATAAGATACTGAAAGCGGATAAATAGAATGCTTTGTTTATGAAAGTCATCATGAAATTTTTTTGATCCTCCAAATATATAAATTAAATGCTTTTCAGAGGATAATTATACTCTTGCAGTTTTCTAAAATATTGTATTTATTTCAAAAATGATAAGAAGTAAATATTTTAATGGTAATAATCTATTCATAGATGTATTTTCTATACCTCCTATTAGAATGTATTAAAAAAAACATAATAATAATTAGTATAGATGTCGGTATATTCTATAAAATTCCTATTTTTCAGGAGAATTAAAAACTAATAAAACATGACAAAAAGACTACTTTATGTATTCTCTTTTATTTTGGGTATTTCCAGCTTTCAGGCAACCCACAAAATAGAAGAAGAATCCCAATCTTTATTTTACTGTGATACCAATGCACCAACAGGGCTTCAGATGTCTAATATAACGCTCGCCTCAGGAACAGTTACCTGGAATGCAGATCCCAATACACCCGATAACAGGATCAGATATAGAATACCTGGAACTACTACCTGGATGGTGGCCACTCCTGCCCCAGGACAAAATTATTTCACAATTACTGGTTTGCAACCTTGTACAACGTATGAAGTACAGGTAGTGAAAGTGTGTACGACACAGGGATTATGGTCTAATCCTATATTTTTTACTACTACCATTAATTATTGTGCAAGTGCTTCTACAGATACCACAATGATGCATATTTCCAATGTAACCGTAAATTCTACAGGAGTTACCACACCAATGGTGAGTGATTCCGGACCTTCCATTTATACAGATTACAGAAGTGATCTGAGTCGTAGAGTTAAATTTTTTATAGGAAGTACAGGAAATAAGCTTTCAGTAACCAATACGTGGACGGGGACACCCGGGACAATAACAGTAACTGCGTGGATAGATTTTAATGCCAACGGAATTTTCGAATCAACCGAAAGAGTGATGGTTGCTAATAATGTTACTCAGGCTGCATCGGCAGTATCTGTATTTACAATTCCAAGTTTGGCTGCAGTGACACTTTGTGGTGTTACCATGAGGGTTATTTCCAATCAAACAATGTCTGCTGATGCTTGTAGTACATTTATCTATGGAGAAGTTGAGGATTATGGAGTAGATTTGATCAATCTCACACTTGGAGTGGAAGAATCAGGGAAGTCTGCAAACACTGAAATTTATCCCAACCCTGCCTCTGATGTTTTAAATATTTCAGGAATTTCGGAAGCTTCAGATTATGAAATTTATAATATGGCAGGTCAGAAAGTTGACGAAGGGAAAATTTCAAATCATCATGTGAACCTTCATCATTTGTCAAAAGGAGTTTATTTTATCCAGTTGAAGAATAAAGAAAAAGTAACCCGATTAAAATTCATTAAGAAATAAAAATAAAGAAAAGAGAGAGTACCTTCTGGTGCTCTCTCTTCGTATTTGCATTCCTTTAATTTCTTATTAATTAAATTCTCTCAAGCTCATCCGCATCAATCGTGGTCTTGAAAGTTCCATAGTTGACAATGACCTTGTTTCTGGAAATCTTTTCAATGGTTCCTACACTGGTGCTTCCCGTAATACGAACACGCTGTCCGATTTTCATCCAAATAGCACGGTCGCTTTTACGTTGTTCTTCCAGCTTTTCATTGGTTTCAGCAATCTTCTCAATCACCTCTTCTTTTTTCAGCTGTTGGGTGATTTTTCTTTTAACAACCTGCAGGCGTTTGGTTTCATCTTTATCACTGCCAAGTTTGCGGAATTTTTCCTGCTCAAGAAGCTTTACAAAGTCTTTCACAACATCTTTTCTGGACTTTCCTTTGGTATAGCTGTCGATGAATGCTTCAATCTTATTTCCAAACTGCAGTTTGCGGTGTTCCTCTTCATATAGTTTCTGGAAATTGAACAGTTTCTGCTGAAGCTGGTCATTCAGTTTCTGAAGGTTATCACGCTTATCTTCTACGGACTCTTTCCTTTCTGCAAGATCAGATTTTAGTTTTTCAACCTCAAATTTTTCCTGCTGCAGTTTTACAATCGTTTTATCAAGATTCACAATATCATGTTCTACCTTTTTCTTGGCAGAATGGATAATGAATCTCGGAATTTTATTCTTTTCTGCAACTTCAAAAGTAAAGGAACTTCCTGCCTGTCCCACTTCCAGCTTATACATCGGTTCCAAAGTTTCTTCATTGAAGAGCATAGCTGCATTCTGAGCGTTGGGAAGCTGCTCTATTACCAGTTTAATGTTGGTATAGTGCGTTGTGATAATGGCAAAACTCTTTTTGTCATAGAAAAACTCCATAAAACTTTCTGCCAGTGCACCTCCAAGCTCCGGATCAGAACCCGTACCGAATTCATCAATAAGCAGAAGGGTATTGGCATCAGCCTCACGGATGATTCCTGACATTTTCTTCAATCTTGATGAATAGGTCGATAAATGGTTTTCAATAGACTGGTTATCTCCAATATCCGTCATGATTTTCTCAAAGAAAAACATTTCAGACTTAGGGTGAACCGGCACAAGAATACCACTTTGAATCATCAGCTGTAATAATCCTACCGTTTTCAGGGTAATTGATTTTCCGCCGGCATTCGGACCGGAAATACAGATAATCCTGTTATGTTCTGTTAGGGTAAGTGTTTGCGGATGAATTGTTTTGTTTTCAACTTTGTTTCTTAACCATAGAAGAGGATGATAGGCATCTTTTAATCTCAGCGTTTTATGATGGTTGATTTTCGGAAGGACTCCGTTGATCTGTTCACCAAATTTTGCTTTCGCTCTTGTAAGGTCAAGGTCAAAAATATAAACCTGGTATCTCCATAGCTGAGGTTGAAATTCTGCCAGTTCTGCAGTAAGCTTACGGAGAACCTTATCAATTTCTTTTTTCTCTTCCTCTTCATTTTCCCGCAGCTTGAAATAGTGCTTTACCACACTGTCCGGCTGAATATAAGTAATGGAACCTGTTTTGGAAATCCCTAATGTTCTTCCCGCAACCCTTTTTTTGAATCCTGATTTTACGGCCAGAACTCTTTGGTCATCAATAATCGTTTCCCGGATATCATCCAGAAAATCACTCTGTCCATACGTGGTAAGCGCACGGTTAAAGTTCTCCTGAATCGCCTTTTTAGCAAGCTGAATTTCAGTTCTTATTCCTTTCAGAGCCGGAGAAGCTTCGTTTTTCACTTCACCAAAACGGTTAAAAACCTTATCTACCTTCTCAATGATCTCTTTTCTGAATTCCAGTACAGAAACTTCTTCTAACAAAGTAGGAAACGTTTCCGGCATGGTAGGGAAGAATTTCTGAAGTCTTCCGATCTGTTCCGTAATGGTTTTTATTTTGATGAAAGCAGCATTTTCCAGACGGTAGTTCTCAATAAGCATCAGTTTCAGCTCACTTTCAATATCTTCATATTCATCAAACGGAATCGCATTTGAACTTTCAAAACTCGACAGATATTCTGACGTTTTTTTTAATGAAAGTTCCGCCTCGTCAATTTCCATCGGACGAAGTTGAAGAATTTTTTCTCTTGTTTTCGGAGAATACGCAAATGGGGAGATTTCCGCGAGCAATTGCGGAAACTCTAATTCGTCTAAATCTTCTTTATCTATATACACAGTGCAAATTTAGTGAGAATTTTGATTATTACGTATATCTGAGAGATTTACAGTATAAATTAACTTTAAATTGGCAACTATTATAAAGCTTTTTGATGAATAAAGAATTAATGAGGATTAAATCACTGAATAATTTTATTTTATTTTGAATTTTAAAGCAGAAAAATTTGTAAAAAAATGAAAAATTTTGAGTGGATGGTACTTATAGCGTATATTTATTGCGCTAATTAAACTTTAACCATGAAAAATATACTGCTTATTCTTCTTTTTCTTTCAGTGGGAGCTTCAGCACAAATTCAAATTGATAAGAATAAGATTGAAACAGTTGAAAAGAAACGTAACAGCAGAAAAAACAATAAAAGCAGCAGTAAAAAGCTTTCTGCGAAAAATTTAAAAAATAAAATCAGTCATCATCAGAAAAAAACTGATTCATATAAAAAAGTAGAACAGAAAAGCAGTAGTGATAAGACCGAGTCTATTGTTATTTATGAAAGAAGTTATTCTGTAAAATACGGTGTGTATTTATTTATGAATCATGATGCTGATAAAAACAAGTTTTCGGAAACATTGGCATTCAGAGACTTCCGAAATAATTAATCTAAGCGGTATACAACTATCCTATCAATGAAACTGGAAACTTTAAGGTTGGTTTTAAAAGGAATCAATGAAAATCATACAGAAGATATTTTAAAAATCCGAAGCAATCCGGAAGTTAATAAATTTGTGAAAAGAGTTTCACCAAAGACAAATTATGATGCTCTTCAGTTTATTTTAACCATTAAGGCAAGAATTCAAAGTAATCAAACAGTTTATTGGGGGATTTCTTTAAAAGATCAGCCCCGTCTTATCGGAACCATCTGTCTCTGGAATTTTTCTGAGGATCGGAAAACAGCAGAAGTGGGCTACGAGCTATTACCAGATTTTCATAGACAGGGAATTATGACTGAAGCTTTAAATGCAGTATTAGAATATGGATTTAACGAGCTCCATTTACAGGAAATTGTAGCCATTACCAATAAATTCAATGAAAATTCAAAAGGTCTTCTTTTAAAAAATCATTTTATTTTGCAGGAAGGAAAGCAGGATGAAGGCTTTCCGGATAATATTATTTTTAGTTTACAAAGAGCTTCCACCAGTCCGGATGAAATCTAATGGGTTTTTCTCTATCGTTATTGCCAGTTGAAATTACATATGAAAAATGAAATAAAATCTTTAACGGGACTTAGAGGGATTGTTGCGTTATGGGTAACTTTTTTTCATTTTTTTGATTTTAAAAACGAAATTCTCCAAAATATTATCGGTAAAGGATATCTTGCTGTAGATATCTTTTTTGTATTAAGCGCCTTTCTTCTCACTGTTTCCTATTTTGATAAGTTTAAGCATCTTGAGTTTAAAAAAATACAAACTTTTTATAAAAAAAGGGTCAACAGGATTTATCCGGTATATTTTATATCCATTATTTTTATTGTTCTGCTGATAAAGGATACTTCATGGCTTACATTTTTTATCAATGCCGGACTGGTGCAGTGCTTTTTTAATCCGGATCACTTACTGAATATCGTTTACTGGTCATTGAGTACAGAATGGATGTGCTATCTGATATTTCCTTTCATGCTTTATCTGATTATCCGGTATAAGATCCGTGGTGAAATTTTGATTGCAGCAGGTCTTTTTTTAAGATTAATTCTTCCTCATTTTCCAGACCTGTATTTTCATTCAGCGGATTCGGTAAACTCCTGGAGGTCATCGAAATATCTGGATATTCCGTATGGTGTAAATTCTTTAATCAGAACAATAGCTTCTTATTTTTTAGGAATAGGAGTTGCTGTTTTACCTGGAATTAAAATAAAAGGTAAATGGCCTGTTTATGCAGTACTTGTCATCACTTTTTTACTGTTGTTTACAACGAGGGGACTAATCTTTATTCCGTTTTTATCAGCTTTAATCATTAGACAATTGTATACACAGGAAAAGAATTATCTTCAGATGTTTCTTGAAACTAAGCCTGTTTATTTGCTCGGAAATATTTCGTATTCATTGTATATCATACATCATATTGTGAAAGATCAGAACTTTCTAATAGTAGATATTTCCCTTCTTAATAATCTTTTATTAATTTCTCTTTCAATACTGCTGTCTTATTTTTCGTATATGCTGATAGAAAGAAAAGCGAAGATATTTAAAGTATGATGGAGGCTCTTATTTTAATATTATTATTTTTGCATTATGACCTGGACAGAAATTTTAGCCCCGATAAAAAGTACGGAATACTTTACTACCCTTTGGGAGAAAGTGAAGAATGAATATGCAACAACCAAAGTTTTTCCACCCAAAAATCAGATTTTCAGAGCATTGGAGCTTACCGCTTTTGATGATGTTGAAGTGGTGATTATTGGCCAGGATCCTTATCATAATGATTATCAGGCGAATGGTTTGTGTTTCTCTGTTTCTGAACAGGTTGCTGCACCGCCGTCATTAAAGAATATTTTTATTGAACTGAAAGATGACCTGGGAGTGGTAAGAACTTCTAAAGAACTTGATGACTGGGGGAGACAGGGCGTTTTATTGCTGAATGCTACTTTAACGGTTCGTGCTCATTCACCCAATTCTCATAAAGATCTTGGCTGGGAAAAATTTACCAACTTTATTATTAAAGAGATTTCAGATAAAAAAGAGAATGTAGTCTTTGTATTGTGGGGCGCTTTTGCACAAAAAAAAGCCGAACTCATAGATCCGGCTAAACATTTTATTCTGAAATCGGCACACCCTTCACCTTTTTCTGTGTACAGAGGTTTCTTTGGAAGCAAGCCTTTTTCAAAAATTAATGAATATCTTGTTTCCAAAGGGAAGAAGCCTATTTCCTGGTAGAATCAGCAGATGGATCTGCTTTTTTTATCGTAATTCCGATTTTATATTTTCCGGTCAATGCTTTTGCTCCATCCTGAGATTTCGGGTACGGAGCAATATCCTGCAGTGTAATAGTGTAACCATTGAATTCTGTCGACTGATGGTAATTTCTTGCCGGGTAATCTGCGCTGGCGAGGTTCAGAGTCATCGGTCGGGTGGAGGTACCCATTACTTCCACCTGAGCAAGAGCAACTCCCGCCCAGATACAATTGGCTCCTTCAGGACAACGGCTGTCTTCGGAAATCCCTTTGAATGTCACATTCATCTGGTATTCTCTTAAAAACTTATTTTCTCCTTCACTCAGATAGATAACACCGTCTTTCTGGTTATTTGTACCTGCGGATTTTGTACCTGTAGACATTTCAGTAGCTTTTGTAGTAATCCTGGATTTCTTTTGGGCATCGCATCCTGTTAATGCAAATATTCCCAGACTGAGTATGATAACTTTATGGAACATAGTTTCTTATATTTAATTAAATGACGTTAAACATATTAAGTAATACTACCAAAAACATTGCCACTCCTACCACAAAACTGAATCCGGTTCCATAAATGAATCCAATCAGTGCTCCTTTGGTAGATTGTAAAGCTTTATTCATATCCTTACTGTCGTGAAGCAATTCACCAATAAATACCCCTGCAAACATTCCAATCAGAAATCCCAACGGAATCGGAATAAAGATCCCTACAATAGTTCCAATAACAGAGCCGATGCTTCCCCAACGTGTACCTCCATATTTTCTGTTGGTCTTTGCCGGAATCACATAGCTTAGCACTACAGAAGCAGCCGTAAGAATTCCGAAGGCCCAGACATAAATCATGGGAAGATCCGCGTCTGTCCCGAATTTATAGATCAATAGTCCGCAGATACTTAGTAAAAGACCAGGTAAAACCGGAAGAAAAGTTCCCAATATTCCGATAAATAATAGAATAAGGCAGAAAATATTAATAATTGTTGTATCCATTCGTTAAAAAAATATACATGCAATATAAAAAAAGTGGCCTTATAAAAAGCCACTTTGAGAACTGAGTTATAAAATTTTATTACAAATTTAAGATTACGTATTCCAGAATCGGTCCTGATTTACCGATATTTCCACTGGCGTGGTTATGGAATGTGGTATAGTAGATATTTCCACTGCTGGTAGTTGCTGAGCATGATCCTACATAATCACCATGCGCCTGGTGAGCGTTCCATGCATTCTGATTAATGGTAATGGTAATATTGTTGCCATTTGCCGTATGATGGCAGATAGTCATCTGATTATTGTTTAACGATGTCCCCACAGGTGTTTTAGGAGCTGTTGCATTGACATACTTATTGGTTCTTATCATCAATGGTTCATTATCTTTCTGTACCAGTACTTCCCAGAACGAAGGATCATAATGCTGGATTTTTTGCCACAAAGGTTGATCATACTGAATATCTAATGTGCTAAATCCTATTGCTGAAGCCATAGCAGCATTGGAAACGCTGCAGTTGTTATACATTGCACTATTACCATTGGTATTAAAGCATATCTTTGTAAGATCCAGAAAACCTCCATAAACACCACAGTACGGAGCATTTTTATCCCCACCTACCAGATAGGCAGCAGCCCAGTCTGAAGTATAAATACTTCCGCCATTTGTGATAAAAGTAGAGAGATTACTGAAAATAGAAAGGTCGTTACTCGGTGTGTTGGTTCCTGAGTAATTAAAGTTACGTGAACCGCAATTCAGGAAAATAATGTCATATTGAGAAATAGTATTGAAATTTTTTAAATCCTGATATGAAATTTCTGTTGCGACATAACCAAGATTAGTAATAATAGACTCTATTTCATCATAGCTGCCTTCTACATAAGCTATTTTTGCAATCTGATTCAGTTTGGAATCTTTGCTGGCAACACTGGTTGTTTCATTTTTATTAACTGTAATAGGAATTTCAGTTCTGAAATTAAGACCATTACCGGTCTGGATGTGAAGGATTGTATTTCCTTCAGGAGCAGTCAGACTGAATGAGCCATCTGCATTGGAATACGTGTGGTAAACCTGATTTTTACTGTCAATAGTGAATACAGTAGCACCACCAATAGGTTTTGTTCCGTTTTTAGCAAATACTTTGCCTTCTACAGTTCCGGTGGGTACCGTTTTGGAAACTTCCGGGTTGGTTGAGTCATCACCGTTTTTACAATCGACTAGCAGTACAAGGCTGCACAGCATGATGAACAGGTAATTTTGTTTCATATTTAATTGGTTTTGATGGGTTTAGTTTTAACCAAATTTAATACATTTTTAATATTAAAACATTTAAAATGTATTTTATTTTAATGTTTTTTACTTAAACTAGCTATTTGTAGTTAATTTTTCATTTATAATCAAGGGTTGTAGTAGATTTGATATTGTAAGCCGGATCCGTGATTTTATTTTGTACAAAATTTTCCCTTTAATACTTTTTGGGATGAAAATTGATTGTGAATAGTAAAATGATGATTCTTAATTTCATAAATTTGCTGTAATGAATGACCAGTTACAAGAAACCAAAAATTTTATACAAGAGCTTAGTGAGCAGCTGTACCTCTATATCACCCGGATTTCACCAACCGGGCTGGACTGGGTTTTTCATATTATTGTAAAACTGAGCTTACTTCTTGTTCTGTTTTTTATTACTGATTTTGTTTTTAAATTCATCATTAATTCTGTCTTCAGGTTATTTCATAATGAAGAGAAATTTCCTATTGTAAAATCTATTTATCAGGCCAAAATCACCAACTCCGTAGCTCATTTTGCAGCTTTGATTGCAGTTGCCGGTATTCAGGGATCTATATTTCCGGAAAATGCATTGCCGAAGACCACCATTTTTATTATAAGATGTATCAATCTTGGACTGGTATTGATACTGGCAGGAATGCTCTACAGATCGTTGACAGCTTTCAGAAATTATTTCAGCATCAAACAGGATTTCTATAAGATAATGGCGCTTAATGCCATCTCAGAAACCGTAAAAATCTTAGGACTCTTCATATTTACAGTAGTAGGACTTTGTGTGATTTTCGGGATCAAAGGAACCACTATTGTAGGAAGTCTGGGGGCCATTACAGCTGTTCTGGTATTGGTTTTCAGAGATACTATTCTGGGGTTTGTAACAGGTCTTCATGTTGCCACTTCCAAAAATTTAAAAGTAGGAGATTGGGTAAGTATTCCCAAATACAGCATTGAAGGAAATATCACAGAGATCAACCTTCTGACAACCAAAATTACCAATTTCGATAAAACGGTTTCTACAATTCCAACCTATGATTTGATGACTACTGAGATCAAGAATATGCAGGTGATGTCTGAGTCTAATACCCGAAGAATAAAAAAATCAATCTACTTTAATATCAATTCTTTTAAGTTTCTGACGGACGAAGATGTTGAACGCTTAAAAGAAATAAACCTTATTTCTGATTATCTGGAAGAAAGAACATCAGAGATTAAAAAAGAAAAGGAAAGCCTTGAGCATAAAGATAAAATTGTGAATGGAAGGCAGCTTACGAATATCGGTGTTTTCAGGTATTATGCACAGAAATATATTGAAAATGATCCCGATATCGATAAAAACGGAACCAGAATGGTTCGTCAGCTGGATATTACCCCGCAAGGGTTACCTCTTGAAGTATATTGCTTTGCCAATGATTCCAAATGGGAGCGTTTCGAGCAGATACAGGCAGATATTTTTGACCATTTATTAGTGGCTTCAAAAGAATTTGAACTTCAGGTAATGCAGGTCAGTGTGAAAGTATAGAAACAAGAGGCAAAAAGATAAACTGAAGGTTTCATACCTTTTAAACTAATTTTAAATTAAATTTTTAAATGATCATAAATGTGGAAGACCAATAGAAGTACAAAGTCTGGATTTACTTCCGGCTCCATGCTTCCAGCTTCTAGCATCTTATATCTAACATCTAAATAAAAAATGACAAAACTAAGCGTAAACATTAATAAAATTGCGACGTTAAGAAATGCAAGAGGAGGAGAAACCCCAAGTGTTACAGAAGCTGCTGTAAAAATTCAGGAATTCGGAGGACAGGGAATTACCATTCACCCAAGACCTGATGAAAGGCATATCACAAGAAAAGATGTCTATGATCTGAAGCCGTTGGTTACGACTGAGTTTAATATTGAAGGAAATCCTCATCAGGATTTTATTGACATGGTATTGGAAGTGAAGCCTGAACAGGTGACTCTTGTACCGGATGCTGATGATGCTATTACATCCAATGCAGGTTGGGATACCAGAAAACATCTTGATTACCTTACAGACATCATTGCAGAATTTAAAAAAGCAGGAATCCGTACTTCCGTTTTCCTGGATCCTCTGCCGGAGCTTGTAGAATATGCTGCCAAAACAGGCGCAGACAGAATTGAATTATATACAGAAGCTTACGCAAAAAATTATCTCATCAATAAAGAACAGGCCATAAAGCCTTACTACGATACAGCTGTGGAAGCTACCAATTTCGGATTGGGAATCAATGCCGGGCACGATCTTAGTTTAGAAAATCTGAAATATTTTGCTGATACTATTCCGAATCTCTTGGAAGTATCTATCGGCCATGCTTTGGTATCAGAAGCGCTTTATATGGGATTGGAAAATACGGTTCAGGCTTATTTGAAGAGACTGGCAAAATGGTAAAAAATATGGAAATCTTAAACTCAAAAATATTCGGCGAAAATCTAAGCAATACGCCGCTTCTTGTATTTCACGGACTGTTCGGAATGCTCGATAACTGGGGAAGTTTTGGAAAAGATCTGGGAGAATATCTTCCGGTACATCTTATCGACCTTAGAAACCATGGCAGAAGCTTTCATTCGGAAAGCATGTCTCATGATGATCTGGCAGATGATATTGCCCGTTATATGGATCATTATGGTATTCAGAAAGCTCATGTTCTGGGACATTCATTAGGAGGAAAAGCAGTCATGCAGTTTGCTGTAAAATACCCTGAGCGTGTTGAAAAGCTGATTGTTGTGGATATTTCACTTAAAGCATATCCGCCGCATCATCAGGGGATCATCAAAGCGCTGGAAACGGTTGATTTTAATACGGTAACTTCAAGAAATGAAGTAGAAGCTGTTCTGAACCAATATATTCCGGAAAGATCTACGGTGCAGTTTTTAACGAAAAACCTGTATTGGGATGACAATAAAAAACTGGGCTGGAGATTTAATCTTAAAACGTTATCTGAAAAATATACGGAATTTGTATCCAATGCAATTAAATTCGGAGTTTTTGAAGGAGATACATTGTTTATAGCCGGATCAAAATCTAATTACATTCTACCACAGGATGAATTCGGGATCAAGCAGCAGTTTCCTAAAGCTAAAATAGTAACGGTACAGAATGCAGGACATTGGGTGCAGGCAGAAAATCCGGTTGATTTCGCAAATGTTGTTAAGCAGTTTCTTGGTTTGAATTAATTTTATCCTTGTATTTTTAATATTATGTTAAATTTTTATTAAAACGTGATATTATTTCTCCATGATTTGAATTTTTTGTACTTTGGATTTTCAAAAAACAATAAAAATATTAACTTATGGAAAACAAAAATTCAAAAAAGAAGCCATTTTTTGCGTCATTCTTAGAAAAACAGGTTAAAGACCCTGAAACAGTAAAAGGAGGAGGTATTACTTCTGTATTGGCAGATCAGATTACTACATCTCTTCAGGATCAGATCACGACTCCTATTAGGGATAATGTTACAAAGCCTGACAATGACAATGTAACAATGAAATATCCTTCTGACGGTGACGAGGATGTTTTAGAAGCATAAGAAATATAACACAGCTTAAGCTCAATTATATATCAAACCAAAACTAAAACATTATGAAAAGCAACAACTCAAAGAAGAAGCCGTTTTTCGCATCATTCTTGGAAAAACAGGTAAAAGATCCGGAAACGGTAAAAGGAGGAAGTGATATCACCCTTGCTGAAAGAGATTTGATCACAAAGCCAGCAATAGATACCGTAACTTCTCCAAAAGACGATATGATGCACACGCTGAAATATCCTTCTGACGGTGATGATGATACAATCACTCTTCCAATGTAAAATCAGAAAGAATATTAAATAAAATAGTAGGGGAACTTAAATAATAAGTTTCCCTTTTTAATAAAACCGGCAAATGATTCTCTGCATCACTCATTCACAGGATTTTTATAATATTGATCTCTTTTTCGAATACCTGAACTCCCAAAATATCCCTTATTTCAGATTGAATTCTGACCGCCTGAATCACCTTCAGAAAATCAGTATTCATGAGGATTCATTTGAATTGACGGACGAGCAGGGAAATACGATCCATTCCGACACTATAAAAGGTGTATGGCACAGGAAGGCATGGAGGATCACTGCTCCCGAAGAACTGGATCAGGATTACGAAAAAATCTTTCTCAACGAGTATGGTAGCCTTCGGTATAACCTGATGACCGCTTTAGAACATATTCCCTGGATCAACCCTTATGAAAATGAAAAAAAAATAGATGGAAATAAAATATTTCAGCTGAAAATTGCACAAAGAAATAACTTAACCATTCCCAAAACCATTTTTTCCAATGATGAAGAAAAAATAACAACATTTTTCCATCAGTACTGCCAGGGAAAAGCCATTGCAAAGCTTCACGGAGTTACAGCAAAAACAATGTCAGGAGAAAACATGATTTCCACTACAGTCATTGAGGAAGAGTCCCTGGAACACCTTTCAGATATTGCTTACTGTCCGATGATTTTTCAACCCTACATCGACAAAGAATACGAATTACGAATTGTGTATGTAGACGGTGAGTTCTTCACAGGAAAAATCAATAACAGTGAAAATGCAGACTGGAGAGTAGCTCGTGACGGCTATTTCTGGGAAGCTTATGAATTACCTGATGCTGTAAAAGCCAATCTTACTTCCATGATGAAAGAAATGGGACTTTATATCGGGGCGATCGATATGATCAAAGGAAGAGACGGAAAATATTATTTCCTTGAAGTCAATCCACAGGGAGAGTGGGGAATGCTTCAGAAAGAGCTGGGATTTCCCATCGCAGAAAGAATTGCCGACAACCTTATCAAAAGAATTAATTTCCATGAATAAAATTTTAATTATCACCCATACCGCAGATAACTTTTCCATCGAAAAAGTAACAGAATACATTGAAAAAAATAATTGTGAAGTTATTCGCTTTGATGTAGATGTTTATCCGTTACAAAACAAACTATCCACTATTTTCCAGGATGGAGAATGGGTAAGTTACCTTGAGACTCCTGAAACAAAACATCGTTTGGACGATATTTCTGCCATCTGGTACAGAAGAGCTTATAACATCGGAAAAGGCTTAAAGGAAGAAATGGACTCTAAATTTTACGGTGCGGCTATGGGAGAAATCAGAAATACCCTTTTTGGTTTCTTTGAATCTGTGGATGTTTATTCTTTAGGAAAGCCAAGTGTTTACAGAAGACTCGACAGCAAAGAAGAACAGTTGAAAATTGCAGATAAATTAGGGCTGACCATTCCTGCGACCTGCCTTACCAATAACCCTGATGAGGCAAGGAAATTTATTATAAAGCATCAAAATGTGGTGGCTAAAATGCAAACCGGTTTTGCTATTTATGAAGACGGTGTTGAAAATGTAGTGTTTACAAACGTTGTGGGCGAAGATAAACTGGAGGAGCTGGATTCATTATTGTACTGTCCTATGCAGTTTCAGCAGATGATTCAGAAGAAAAAAGAGCTTCGTATTACCATTGTGGGAAGAGATGTGTATGCATTCGAAATAGATTCCCAACAGTCTGAGGATGCCAAAGTAGACTGGAGAAAAGACGGCGTTAATCTTATTGATAAATGGAACAGAACAGAACTTCCGGCAGATGTGGAAGCAAAACTGCTTGAATTGCTTGATATTTATAATGTAGATTATGGCGCTATAGATATGATTGTTTCTCCTGAGGACGAATATTATTTTATCGAAATCAATGCGGCAGGAGAATTCTTCTGGCTGGATAATCTTACAGAAGGAAACCTTATTTCTAAAAGCATTGCAGATGTTCTCTGTGATAAAGCTCCAAGAAGGAATAATGAGGTAATGGCTTAAGCTGTAAAGAATTTTAAAATATAAAAAGTCCTGAAAGTTATCAATTCTTTCAGGACTTTTAAGTTGGATAATCTGTTGGAATTAAAATTTTCCGTTTTGTTGTAGTAAGAATGATAATATTGGTTAAATTAAGTTGAATTATGCTTTAAAAATCGCAAATTTGCAAAAACGGTTTTTCTAAAGAATTTTTACCGATCCGGAAGAATTGCCGGATAGAAAATATTGTTATATTTTAGTCAGCAATCAAGTAAATAATTAATGATTTTTGTAACGGGTGCTACCGGAATTCTGGGAAGAATAATTGTACTGGAACTTCTTAAAAGAGGTAAAAATGTACGTGCTTCCAAAAGACCTGGCAGCAATTTAAACGAAGTAAAGCATTCATACAGCTTTTATACGGAGAATCCTGACGATTTTTTCAATAAAATTGAATGGATCAACGTAGATTTTGATGATCTCGATTCTTTAAAAATTGCACTGCAAGGTGTAGATGAGGTGTATCACTGTGCTGCAAAAGTGAGTTTTCATCCGAAAGATGAAAAAGAAATGTACCATACCAACATCAAGGGTACAGAAAATCTTTTGTTTGCCTGTGAAGGATCAGATGTTAAAAAATTTCTCCATGTAAGTTCTGTTGCCGTTCTGGATAATTTTAATGAAAAAGGAGAACTGGACGAAGATTCTGACTTTAATCCGAAACTGGAACACTCTGCATACGCTATTTCTAAACATTTATCAGAAATGGAAGCCTGGAGAGCGTCAGCAGAAGGCCTGAACGTGGTGATCATCAATCCTGGAATGATTATAGGAAGCGGAAACTGGAGCCAAAGCAGCGGTGAACTTTTCTCAACCTTCGAAGACAACAGTTTTACCTTTTCAGGCGGATCTGCTTATGTTGATGTAAGGGACGTAGCCAATACTGCCATCGGACTGATGGAAAATAATCTTTTCGGAGAACGTTTTATCATTGTTGCTGAAAATAACAGATATGCAGACCTTGCCAGACAGGTAAGAACCCGATTGGGACTTAAAGATGCCAGAATTCTTTCCCAATCTGTACTCAATATCGGAAGAATAGCCAACGCTCTATTCGGATGGCTGATTCCAAAACTGAAAATGGTCACCAAATCAAATATTGAGGCCATCTCTTCATTCAACACCATTTCCAATCACAAAGTCAAAGAAAAACTGAACTATCAGTTTATTTCTGTAAAAGAAAGCATAGACTTTCACCTGAACAATTATATTAACGACAAAAAGCTGAAGAAATGAATCTTGCAGAGGCAATTATCCTTAAAAATGTAGAAAAACATCCTATAAAAGCAGCCATCGGATTTAAAAAGAAAGAGGGAGCATGGAAAGAGCTGAGCTGGAAAAAATTCAGTGAGATTATTTTTAAAACAGCCAATGCTTTAAAAGAATCCGGAGTTCAGGAGAATGACAGAGTCGCTATTTATTCAGATAATTCATCAGAATGGATGATCATGGATCTTGCTTCTCTGGCGATTGGTGCTGTTACTGTGCCTATTTATTCTACCAATAATGCTGAGCAGGCAGAACATATCATCAACGATTCCGGAGCTAAAGCAGTTTTAGTAGGAAATCAGATGCAGTATGATGCCTGTCTTGAGTTTTTACATAAAGAAGAAAATAATCTGGAAACTATTATTGTTTCCAAAAAAGCAGTGTGGATCAAGAAAGAATTCAACAGTTTTTATCTTGAAGATTTTATTGCAAAAGCTTCATCTGAGCTTGAGATCTGTCAGAAAGAAAATGATGATACAGCCACATTGATCTATACTTCCGGAACTACCGGAATTCCTAAGGGAGTGATGCTTACCCATGGAAATTTCATTAAGGCATTTGATTCGCACTTTGAGTTTTTTAAGTTTAAAAACTTTGAAGAAGAACTTTCATTAGCATTCTTACCTTTAAGCCATGTGTTTGAAAGAAGCTGGAGCTTACTTTGTTTATACGGAGGAGCCCGTGTGTATTTCCTTGAAGATCCTAAAAATGTAGCCAAGGCACTGGAAGAAGTTAAACCTACTGCTATGTGTGCCGTACCAAGATTTTTCCAGAAAGTATATGCCGGAGTTCTTGAAAAAGCGGAAGAAGGATCATCATTGAAGAAAAAGATCTTCGACTGGGCACTTAAAACCGGATGGGAAACCGCAGAATTAAGAAGAAATGAAAAATCGGTTCCTTTTGGATTAAAATTCAAAGAATCTGTAGCTGATATGCTGGTTTTCAGTAAAATTAAAAATAAAATGGGTGGAAGACTGTGGTTCCTGCCTTGTGGTGGAGCTTCATTATCACCGGAAGTTACCCGTTTCTTTGAATCAGTAGGAATTCATGTAACTGTTGGGTATGGATTAACGGAAACTACAGCAACATTAACGCTTTTCCCTCTCACTCACTTTGAACATGGTACGAGCGGAAAACCACTTCCGGGAGTAGAAATGCGTATCGGAGAAAATGATGAGATTCAGGCCAAAGGTAACGGAATCATGAAAGGCTATTACAATAAGCCTGAAGAAACCCGCAAAGTATTCACAGAAGACGGATGGTTCAAAACTGGCGATGCAGGAAAGTTTGATGACAAAGGAAACCTGATCATTACAGACAGAATCAAAGATCTGATGAAAACTTCCAACGGAAAATACATTGCTCCGCAACAGATCGAAAACCTTTTGACCAACAATAATTTTATCCAGCAGATTATGCTGATTGCAGAAGGCAGACAGTTTGTTTCAGCATTGATTGTCCCTAATTTTGAGTTTTTACAGGATTATATTAAGAAAAATAATATTCCGTTTACCACCTGGCAAGATGCTGTAAAAAATGAGAAAGTCATTGATCTTTACAAAGAAAAAATCAAAGAACTTCAGAGCCATCTGGCAGACTATGAGAAAGTGAAGAAATTCACTTTGATGCCAGCAGAATTTGACATCAATACAGGAGAAATTACTCCGACTTTGAAAGTCAAAAGAAACGTAGTGATCAAGAAATATGCAGATATTATAGAGAAGATGTATTAAAATTTTTTTGACCTCCTATTTTCACTTCAATTACAACTGAAGATGTGAAACTTCCCCTCCCTAGGAGAGGTGGCAAAAATTCAAAGAATTTTTGCCGGGGTGGTTCAAATAATGACTTAAATTAAACTATGACGACACAAGATTTTATAGGAAAAGAAAATTTCACCATTCATACACAAACGGTTTCAGAAAGCTGTCCGTCTAATATTGCCCTTATTAAATACTGGGGGAAATATGCAGATCAGATTCCTGCTAATCCAAGTATCAGCTATACTTTAAACCATTGTAAAACTAATACCTCAATGGAGTTTATTGCAAATGAAACTTTTTCAGTACAGACTTTCCTGGCTGGAAACGAAGAAGTGAAATTTGCCGAAAAAATTGAAAAATATTTCAGAAATATAGAGCAGTATCTTCCCTGGATTCTAAAAGGGAAATATGTAATCAGAACAGAAAATACTTTCCCTCATAGTTCTGGGATTGCAAGTTCAGCTTCAGGATTTGGAGCCATTGCAAAATGTCTGATGGCATTAGATTCTTCATTTACAGAAAAAACATCTGAAGAAGAATCTTTAAGAAAAGCTTCATTCTTAGCAAGACTTGGAAGTGGAAGCGCATGCAGAAGTCTATACAACGGACTTGTGGTGTGGGGAGAGACTGATGAGATAGAAGGAAGTTCAGATTTGTTTGGAGTACAATATCCTGATGCTGAAGTTCATGAAATATTTAGGAATTTTAACGACTGGGTTTTATTGATCCATGAAGGGCAGAAAAGTGTTTCTTCAA
Organism: Chryseobacterium vietnamense; assembly: GCF_031454475.1. Classification (NCBI taxonomy): domain Bacteria; kingdom Pseudomonadati; phylum Bacteroidota; class Flavobacteriia; order Flavobacteriales; family Weeksellaceae; genus Chryseobacterium; species Chryseobacterium vietnamense. The sequence goes on from NZ_JAVDQX010000002.1 coordinate 986,043, forward strand.
CCGTAGGACACGGGTTGATGAATACGAATCCTTATGCAGAAAGGAGATTCCAGGAAGCAAGGGAAAACTTTGTTCCGATGAAAGAAATCCTGAAAAACGGTGACATGGAAAGCTTTATCAAGCTGGTAGAGCATGAAGCACTTACACTGCATGCGATGATGATGATGAGCGATCCGGCTTTTATCCTTATGAAAACAGGTACTTTGGAAGTCATCAACAAAATCTGGGAGTTCAGAAGAGAGACCGGACTTCCTTTATTCTTTACGCTGGATGCAGGAGCTAATGTTCATCTTCTCTTCCCGAACAATGGCTCTGAAGAACAGATTAAAACTTTCATCGAAGCTGAATTATTACAACACACCCAGAAAAATGGAGTAGTGAAGGATATAATGAAATTTTAAAATTAAATAATATTCAATACGAGTGGGCTTTAGCCCACTTTTTTTATTAATCTTCAGTAACCACAGTTTCACGTTCTCCATCTTCTTTCTTTCCTTCCTCGATCATGATTTCGGCTTCTGCTTTCTCTTCGGAAGTTGCTGTTTCAATCAAATCTTCCTGCTCATCATTGTGATGGTCTATAAAAAACTCGCAGTATACCGGAAGGTGGTCCGATCCAAAATTTTCCAATGTCTTCAGCTGTTTAATAAAAATATCTTCACTATGAAACATCAGATCGATAGGAAATCTTAAAAGACGGTATTTCGCATGGAAGGTAGAAACGAAAGAGTGCCCGACCCTCGGATCTATCAGATGGCTTGTTTTTCTGAAAAGTACAGATGATCTTGACCATGCAACATTATTAAAGTCTCCTACAACAATAACAGGTTTTTTGATGTCTTTTACACGTTTGGCAGTACTTAAAAGATCACCGTCTCTTTCCTTTGAAGTCTCCTCTTCCGTAGGACTTGGCGGCGGCGGGTGAACCCCGAAGAAAACAAAAGAAAAATCATCAGTAGTTTTCATATGGATCTCAATACTCGGGATATCATCAGCCACAAAATAATGGGTTTTCGCTTCCTTAATCTCCACTCTTGAATAAAAATGCATGCCATAGGTGTTTTCAAGAGTCACTTTGTGCTGGTAACCATATTCTTTTTCTAAAGGTCTCATTGCTTTCTCCCAGTCACTGTTGCTTTCCATAGTCATGAAAAAATCCGGGTTATGCTTTTTAACAAGCCCGATGAATTTCTCATACTCTTTATTGAACTGATATACATTGGCAGAAATAAAATGCAGTTTATCAGAAGATTTGTAGCGTTGTCTATGCTTTTTTACAGGATAGAAGTGGGTGTATCTGATCAGTGTTTGGCCGTGATGAATAAACATGACCAGCAGAAGTCCCTGATAATACCAGAAATATTCTGTAGAATCTGTAAAAAATCCTAATAAAAAAGTAAAGAATATAAGGTAGGTGACCTGTATTTTAGCAAATTCCGGAACCCTGAATATCCAGTGGGAATGCTGTATTTTTGGTAATAATGTCATGACCAGAAGAACTATGGCCAGAGTCAGATAAGTAATCCACATATAAAAAGCTCTGAAATAATTTTGACCACAATTTAAGGAAAATGAATTTTAAAATTTGTTAATCAATTTAAATTTTATTTTATCTATTTTTAATTATCTAAATCTATACTATGAATAAAATAATGATATTTCTTGTTCTTATAAGTATTTCATGCTTCGGACAGCAGAATAAAGATATTGAAAAACCTATCCGTAACCTCTTCCTTGGCATGAAAAATGCAGATCCTGAGCTTGTAAAATCAGCTTTTGCGGAGGATGCAATGCTGCAGACCATCACTAAAGATGGTATGGTGAAAAGTGACAGCATACAGGATTTCATCACTTCGGTTTCCAAATTTACAAAAGGAGATCTGGATGAAAGAATTATGGTAGAAGCTGTGCATACGGATGGAAATATGGCAAGTGTATTTACTCCTTATTCTTTTTATTTAAAGGGAAAATTGTCACATTGCGGCGCTAATAGTTTTCAGTTGGTAAAGCAGAATAATGAATGGAAGATTCAGTACATTATTGATACAAGAAGAAAGGATAACTGTAAAGAAATACAATAATAAAAGTAATTTAAATATAAAAATGAAGATTCACCATATTGCAATCATATGTTCAGATTATGCCGTTTCAAAGAAATTTTATACGGAAATTTTAGATCTCAATATCATCCGTGAAGTTTACCGGGAGGAAAGACAATCCTATAAACTAGATCTGGCAATTGGAGATCATTATGTGATTGAGCTGTTTTCTTTTCCCCATCCTCCCCAACGTCCGTCGCGTCCTGAAGCGTGTGGTTTAAGGCATCTCGCTTTCTCGGTGGAAAATGTTACGGAAAAAAGAAATGAACTGATCAGAAAAGGATTAAACTGTGAAGATATCCGAATAGATGAATTCACAGGAAAAGAATTTTTCTTTACCCAGGATCCCGATCAGCTGCCGTTAGAGTTTTATGAAATGTAAAAATTAGTGAGCGTAACCAGCAAAGAAACTTACCGCCATAATCGCTAAAACAATAGAAGAAATGACTACATATACGTAGTCTTTTTCTTTTAAATAACCTATCAAAGCGAAAACAATTCTCATCAGAGGGGTAAAGATCAACAAAAGAATACCCAGCTGAATAATAGCTGTGCCTTCTCCCTTACACAGAGAGTCCCAAAAATGTCCCCAAACCTTTTCTGAAGAAGTACCTACCACAAGGCTGGTATACTTTTCAGGCATTTTAAAACCTTCAAAGAATAATTTGATAAAACCAATCAATGATGTAGCCACAGACAGAATAACCCCCAGTCTCAGAAGGTTTCCTACCGAACGGTTCAGATCTACATCTGTAAAATTCTTTTTCATTATCTGAAACTTTTGTTGATACCGTTATACATCATATAAATGGAAAGAATGGTAATCACAATGGCAAAAAATACTTTTAATTTTTTGGTTTTTGATACCATCAGGGTTTTTGAACCTATAAAACTTCCGATGACAACTCCAATTAAAACCGGAGCCACAATCACAGGAATAATTTCTCCTCTCTGGAAATAGATTAGTGCACTGGCTACAGCCGTTACCCCAATCATAAAGTTACTGGTTGTTGTAGATACCTTGAAAGGCAGTTTCATCATATTGTCCATTGCCAGCACTTTTAAAGCACCAGAACCTATTCCTAAAAGTCCGGACATGGCTCCTGCAAACATCATCATCAAAAATCCCGGAACTGTATTTCTTGCTGAATAGCTTTTCAATATTCCTTTATCAGGAAATGTTCCGTACAATTTCAGTTTTTCTTCCAAACTTCCTTTAATAAGAGGTTCCTGGTGATCAGGTTTCCCTTTAAGATTTAAAATAACTGTTAAAAGAAGAATACTGGCGAAAATAATTCCAATTGTGTTAGGGTTAAGCATTCCTGAAACCAGGGCACCCATAATTGCTCCCGCGGTGGTGGCTATTTCGAGAAACATCCCGATTCTCATGTTCGTAAAACCTTCTTTTACAAAAGCTACAGCTGCACCGGATGATGTTCCGATCACTGAAATAAGTGAAGCGCCGATAGCATAATGCATTGGAACGCCAAAACCTAGCGTTAATAAAGGAATAATGATGACTCCTCCTCCTAAACCCGTAAGTGAACCTAAAAGACCTGCGGAAATTGCGCCAAGGAAGAGTATGATAATTTCTGACATACTACAAATAATACTACAAATATAAAATTATTGTGGTAGTCTGCCAAACATTTGAAAAAGATAAATTTAACGTATTTTTGCATGCATGAAAAATGTAATGAAATTATTTTATGTCATCCTGGGGGCAACACCCAAAGGAAGAAATATTGAGCAGCACGATGTTTTCTTCGGAATAGCGGAGAATCTTAAAGATCTGATTCCTGATATGAAAGAATTTTGGAAGGAAGCAGAAGGGAAAATTCACCTGGATTGTTATCAGGAAGTAAGATTTGCAGACGGATACACGGTGGAAATTGTAGAAAAAGGAGAAAAAACATCAGAAAATCAGTTGTTTTTTCTGAATCTGGGAGGTTACAAGCCGGGTTTCTTTGAAGAATTTCATGAGCAGCACTTAATGGTAGGACCATCTATGGGTGAAATTGTAAAAAGAGCAAAAGCTACCGAATTTTATCAGACGATGGGGTTTGAAGGTGCTGTAAGCCATATTGATGATAAGCATGGAGTGGATATTGATGATATTTTCAATGTGAGCGATATTCTTCCTGCCAGTATGAAAGAAAAATATTCTATCGTTCTTCAAAAATCTGATGCAGAAAATCAGGAAAACCCAATGGGACTTGGGTATTTAAAAATCGATAAAATTCAATAAGAAGTAAATCTAATAAAAATAAAAAATGAAAATAGGAATTCTGGGAGGCGGACAGCTGGGAAGAATGTTGATACAAAGTGCACTGAAGTATGATGATGAGTTCTATACTCTGGATCCGGCTTCTGATGCGCCATGTCATAATATCTCGTATTTTACACAGGGAAATTTCAATGACTATGAAACGGTTTTGAACTTCGGAAAAGATAAAGATGTTGTAACCATTGAAATAGAACACGTAAATGCTGATGCATTGGCAGAACTTGAAAAGCAGGGAATAAAAGTGGTTCCCAATGCCAATATTATCAAAACAATCCAGCAAAAAATCCTTCAGAAAGAATTTTATAAAGCTCATGATATTCCAAGTCCTGAGTTTCAGGTGGTATGGAACAGTGATGAGAAGATTATTATGCCACTGCCATTTGTTCAGAAGATGAATACAGGAGGTTATGATGGAAAGGGAGTGCAGGTGATCAAAACGGAGGAAGACTATCAACATCTATGGACAGAAGCTTCTGTTATAGAAAGTCTTGTAGACATTGAAAAAGAACTTTCCGTCATTGTTGCAAGAAATGAAAAAGGAGAAACCAATATTTTCCCTGTAACGGAAATGGTAGCCGATCCAAAGCTGAATCTTTTAGACTTCAATGTATGTCCGGTTCTTCTGACAGACGATGTTCAGAACCAGATTGATTCCATTACAGAGAAATTTCTGGCTGCAGTAAACTCTCCGGGATTATTTGCCATCGAATTATTCCTTGATAAAGAAGGGAAAGTATGGGTGAATGAAACTGCACCAAGACTGCACAATTCAGGACATCAGAGCCAGGAAGGAAATACGAATTCCCAGTTTGAGCAAATGTACCGTGTGGTTAAAAATTTACCTTTAGCGGATACCGATGCCATTACTTACAGCGGAATGCTGAATCTTGTTGGAGCAGAAGGATATGCCGGAAAAGTAATCTATGAAGGAATGGAAGATGTTCTTAAGCTTCCTGAAACATACATCCACTTATACGGGAAAACAGAAACCAAACCCGGAAGAAAAATGGGGCATATAAACGTTCTTGCTGATTCCAGAGAAGAGCTAATGGAAAAGCTTGTACAGGTGAAAGGAATGGTAAGAGTAATTGCTGAATAATATCAGTTTAAAATAAATAAAAGGGAGCTGTTTTAAAAATTAAAACAGCTCCCTTTTATGTTGTGCAATAAACAATTCAATAGGAACGGGCTTTAGCCCGTTTATCAATGATTATAAATTCAATTGGCTTTAGCCGAAACCTAAAAGAAGTTTTGGTTAAAGCCAAATGTATTCATCTTGTTTATATCAATCTTATTGATGACTCAAATTGTTTCATAATTTGATTAAAAATAATTATTCGTACTCAGATAACTTCCAGCATCCCTCTTCCAGCTTCTAACCTATCTAAACTTCTTTTATTTAAATATCTTCTGAATCACATTTCCAATCTCTACAAAATCCCCGTGATTTCCTACAGAACGTATTTCCGGACTGTTTTTGTCATATTCTGAGAAAGGGAAAATAAGAAGGTAATTATTATCTTTCAGGTTTCTGTTTAAAAGCTCCGGAATCAGTCTCATTCTTGGAATATAAGATTTCATGCCGCGCTTGGCCATCAGAATAATCAAGGCTTCATCATCCTTCAGCTGGGCAGCGGTTCTTTCTCCGTCCTGCCATGTGCTCATGATAATAAATTCTGCTTCTATATTGGCTTTTTTAATGATTTTCTGAAGAATATCAATAATATTTTCAGGAGCATAAAAAACTACTGTGGCGCCGGAGTTTCTGGCAATATTCCATACTCTCAGCAATGCATGGAAGAATCCGGCTTCCTGATGGGCATTTTCGGGAATCATCACAGCATATTTCTTAATAGTGGAAAGTGGTTGTGCCGCATGGTAAACCAGTACATTCACATCATCATTCTGCAGATAACCGTTGTAAAGATTATATACAAAAGAAGGGGAGAACCCTTTTTCATCTTCAAGTCCAATAATGAGATCTGTGATTTTCTGTTCTTTAATCACATTATTGACTCCGTTGATAACATCATTGTCATATCTTTTTAAAGCCTGCAATTTAACATCTGCCGCTGCGGCTGCATCTGCTGCCTGATGGAGAAGTTTCTCCGCATTCTTTACCGAAGATTCATTTTTGTCTTCGTTGATGACATTCAAAGCAAAAAGATCTTCCGTATTGGAATGTGCCTTGATCAGAATTCCCAGATTCACCATTCTCTCCACAGTGGCTTCGTGGTTGATGGCTAAGAGAATATTTTCTTCTTCATGCGTATTTCCTGAAACTGTATCTTCATTGTCACTTTCCGCAATTTTCTGGGCGCTCGCCATAGAAATGAAAGAGGAGATGGTACATGAAATCAGGATCAGAAGAATACTTCCGTTCAGTACGTGTTCGTTTAATAATCTTACAGGCTCTCCGGTTTCGGTTTCAGAAAGGATGATGTTGTATCCTACCATTACAGAAGCCAGTGTTGCTGCTGCCGAGGCAGAACTTAATCCGAAAATTAGCTTTCCTTCCTCTTTTGTTAGTCTGAATGTTTTCTGAGTCGCAACCGCAGAGAGATATTTTCCTCCGATGGAGGCTACCAGCATAATTCCGGCAACTTCCAGGGTTTCCCAGCTTTTAAAGAAAACTTTGAAATCAATCAACATTCCTACACTAATCAGGAAAAAAGGGATGAATATAGCATTTCCTACAAACTCAACCCTGTTCATTAAAGAAGAAGTGTGAGGGATGAGTCTGTTTAAGGCCAATCCGGCAAAGAATGCTCCGATGATAGCTTCTACACCAGCCAGTTCAGCCAGCATAGCAGCCAGATAAATCATGACCAGGACAAAAATATACTGTGAGATTTTATCATCCACTCTTTTGAAAAACCAACGTCCGATAATCGGGAATACAATAAGTACAATGAGGGCAAATACCACAAAAGAAACCGATAATTTGACCCAAAATTCGGTTCCTACGTCTCCCTGAGACATTCCTACAATCACAGCAAGTACCAATAAGGCAAGAATATCTGTGATCATTGTTCCTCCAACGGTAATATTAACCGCCTTATTTTTCGCAATTCCCAACTTGCTCACAAGCGGATATGCAATAAGGGTATGAGACGAAAAAAGACTGGCAAACAGAATGGAGGTCAGCATGGAGAAATGTAAGAGATAATATCCTCCCAGATATCCCAGTATAAAAGGAACCGTAAAGGTATAAATACCAAAGGTGAGGCTTTTCCACTTGTTCTTTTTAAAATCTCCCATGTCAATTTCAAGACCCGCCAGAAACATAATGTAAAGCAGTCCGGTAGTTCCGGTGACCACAATACTGCTGTCTCTGGATAATACATTGAATCCGTTCGGACCAATAATTGCTCCGGCGATGATAAGCCCCAAAAGGTGGGGGACTTTAATTTTATTTAGCAGCAATGGGGCTGCCAGAATGATGACCAGTACCAACAGGAACTTCAGTACCGGATCTTCTATAGGAAGGCTCAGGTTGTGTATACTCAGTAAAATCATAAGTGTTTATTTTGTGGAACGTACTAATTCAACAGAGAACTTGGCGGTACAGCCATCCGATGTGATGGTGCGTGTACCTTTGATCTTGTTGTCCGAAATATCATTAAGAAGAACGTTCATTTCTACATTCTTTTTAGCTGTAGAATCGGTTTTGAAAGACAGTCTGATCTCATTGTTTTCAAACTTACCCGTATAAAGCCTTACCAGATTATTATTGTTGATGATTTTGGTAATAGGCTGGGTAGAATCGTTATCAAATTCCCAGATGTCAGTACGCTGGTCGCCTACAGCATATTCGCTGCAGTTGGATTCTGTACAGATCACCTTACCGTTCCATGGGCCGGAAATTTCCGCAGGCCATGCAGCAGCGATTACCACAGAATCTTTTTTCGCAAAAATACTGTCTCTCATTTTCAGCAGAGACTGATATTCAGATTCTTTTTTTGCGAATACTTTTTCTTTTTCTAATAATTGTTTTTCCCTGTCTGTCAGGTTCTTTTCCTTCTCTTTGTAATCACAGCTTACCAATAGAAAGGAGGCAGCCAGTAATAAAAAAAATGTGTTTTTCAGCATATTGTATCGGTTGGAGTATACAATATATGAAAAAATGAAGGAAATATGAAACCCTTATGCAACGGAATTGACGTTAATTCTGTTTAATAAATTAAAAAACAGCGTAATAGAGGGATTGAGATTATTTCCTGATTTACGACTCGATTCTCTGCTTTTTAAACATGGCAGGATTGTAATTGATAACAAAAACCCCTACAATAATAAGTACTGCTGCAATGATGAATTTGGCAGAAATTTTTTCATCCAGAATCAGCCAGCTTAAAAAAATGGAGATTACCGTATTGATATAAGCCAGGATGGATACCTGAACCGGCGAAACCTTGGTCAATGCATAATGAAAAGCAAAAAATGCAGCTACAGAGCCGAAGCACGATAAATAAAGCATCGCAGAAATACTTTTCAGGCTCCAGTTTCCGAAGTTGTAGTCTTCTGAAAAAAGGAAGGCAAAAATTATCTGGATAATTCCTGCAAAAGCAAACTGGTAAAACAGGTTAAGTGAGATATTCCCGCTTTGAATATTGAGTTTTTTGGTAAAAATAGTTCCTGAAGCCCATCCTGCAATGGCAATGAATAAGAATAATATTCCCAGTGCATAATCCGGGTTTTTCAGATCATTAATACCATCCCAGAAGATAAAAAGGATGCCGCTGAAACACAAAACTACGCCTGTAAAAGCCCGCCAGCTGAATTTCTGCAAACCAAGAGCCATACTTCCGAAAAATACCAGGATAGGGGAGCAGGCACTTATCAGTGAAGTAAGGCTGCTGGTAACTTCCTCTTCCGCTACTGTAGTCATTCCGTTCGCAATCACAAGCATTAATAAAGAGAAGATCAACTGATACTTCAAACTTCTCCAGCCTATCCATTTGAATTCTTTTCTGTAGGTAAGAATAAGGAACATGATAATCGCTGCAAGGAATTGACGTATTCCTGCGACAAACCAGGCAGGAATAGTTTCTACCGCAACCCTTATTGATAAAAACGTAGTACCCCAGACAATTGCAACGGTACATACAGCCAGTGTAAGTTTATAATCTTTCAATTTTAATGTGGTGTAACAGCAAATATATCTATTTTTCCAGCGATTTTTATGGATACAGATACTGTAATTTATAGGAGTACAGATGAAAAATCTGAGCCAAAAATAACTTTATTAATTCTTTACATTTTAAATGGAAGATCTATTGAAAGATTAAATTATTTTAGGAATTATAATCATAAATCGTTTCCCGGATTTTTTGTAGTCTTTCCTCTTTACATTTTTATTTTTTATCTTTGAACATCTAATAAAATTGAAGATGGTAGGAATTATTATGGGCAGTCAGAGTGACCTGCCGATCATGGAACAGGCTGCAAATTTTCTGAAAAGCCTTGATATCCCTTATGAATTAACAGTAGTTTCAGCACACAGAACACCGGAAAGAATGTTCGATTATGCAAAGACTGCTCAGGAAAGAGGCCTTAAGGTAATTGTAGCAGGAGCCGGAGGAGCGGCCCACCTTCCGGGGATGGTAGCAAGCTGTACTACACTTCCGGTAATCGGAGTTCCGATTTTGTCCAGTAATTCCATAGACGGGTGGGATTCTGTATTGTCTATTCTTCAAATGCCTGGTGGAATTCCGGTGGCTACCGTAGCCTTGAACGGTGCTTTGAATGCAGGGATTTTAGCCGCAAAAATTTTAGGAAGCGGTAATGAAGAAGTCGCTGCAAAACTTCAGAAATACCAGGATTCTTTAAAAGATAAAGTTTTAGGAACTGTGGATGATATCAAAGCACAGCATCCTAATCATTTTGATAAATAGTTGAGTTTTTAAACTCAAAAATAAAAGCCTCACTTTTCAGCGAGGCTTTTATTTTATTTTTTAATGAATTTTGAAGAGATTGTTTTTTCTTTAAGAATCAGCTGCAAAATGTAATTCCCTTTTGGTAAAGATCCTACATTAATCATATCCCTGTTGGGATTTCCTTCCAGTACAAGTCTTCCGCTTGCATCAAAAATTCTGTAATTTTTAATGTCACTTAGTCCTTCAATATGAATATCATCCACAGCGGGATTGGGATATAGCGAAAGTTTTTTATTCAGCTTAACTTCTGATGAGGACAGTAAACAGTTTCCTACCGTATCACCCGACATCGTCCATCCCTTGCTGATGAGAATATTCCTTTTATCTGCTGCATTGGAAGCATACGTCAAAGGTGTTACAATATCTAAATCAACATTATTGGCAGTGTCGGGATTATCTGCCCATCCTGCAAGTGTTTTACTGAAGTTTTCACAATCCATTCCTGTCTGCATCAAAGCCTGAGCTCCGTTATTAACGCTGGCAAGATTCCAGCTTGCAAGGGATTGATTGAAATTCGGAGTTTCCTTAAGAATCTGGTCTATTCTCGTAACCTTGGTCATGTCCCAATTTTCCAGGGAATGATTAAAGGCTGTGCAGCCATGAATAGCATGGGCCATATTGGTAATTTTAGAAGTGTTCCAATGGTTTAAAGATTGATTGAAACCGGAATCAAAATGGAACATAAAACGGATGTCTTCGAGGCTTGAAGTATCCCAGTTATCCATGGGCTGATTATAGTTTGGGCAAAGAGCAAACATCCACTTCATATCCGTTACGCTCGAAACGTCCCAGTTGTTTAATGTCTGGTTAAAGATTCCTCTTCCTGCAAACATAAAACTGAGATCAGTTGCAGAGGACATGTCCCAGCTATTAAAGTAAGGGGGATTGAACTGATCAGAAACTGAGCTGATGATGGTGTCAAAGATAAGAGCAAACATAAATCTGAAATGCTTAATCTTGGAAGTATCCCAGTTTTGCATGGAGCTTGTGCCTGTAAAGCTTTTTGTACCATAAAACATATAAGAAGCATCTTCAACATTACTTAGGTCGGGAATGTCTGTAGCAGTGATCTGAACGAGTTTACATTGGCTGAAGGCATTGTTCATCGATGTCCAGGCAATGTTTCCCCATTGTTCTATTTCCAATATTTTATCAGCGCTTCCGTTGACCTGCCAGATCGGGAAAATCTGATCCGGAAGCTGAACTTCCTGTACATCTCCAAATTTTATCTGTTGAAAAACCCCATTTCCGTTACTCACTTTTACTCTGTATTTTGCAGCATCCTTATCTGCGATGGATATCCCAAAATCAATAAGAACCTGTTTTGTAGAAGTTATATTGGTAAGAGAACCGTTGTGCTGGGGATAGTCTACTTCTTCCCAATAAATATCATAGTTCTCACCAATTCCCGGAAACCATATTTGTTGAGAACTTGCCTGATAGGGAGCACTTACAGTGATTGGCTGTGTTATCGTAGATGCCGGCTTCCAGATCGTGATAAATTCATTCTGAGCTTTCGCTATGAATACCAGCAGGATAAAAAAGCCAGCCAAAAATTTTTTCAGTACCATATTAAGGATTATAGTTATTTCTTAATGAATTTTGAAGAGAAGGTGTTTTCTTTCATGATCAGTTGTATCATATAATTTCCTTTAGGCAGGGAGCTTACATTGATGATATCATTATTGGGATTCCCTTCCTTTACCAGTCTTCCGCTGGCATCATAAATTTTATAGCTCTTTATATCACTTAATCCTTCAACGTGAATATCATCAACTGTAGGGTTAGGATATAGCGAAAGTTTTTTATTCAGCTTTACATCCGATGAAGATAATAAGCAGCTTCCGGGAGCATCACCTATTATTAACCAGCCTTTATTGATGAGAATATCCCTTTTGTCTGAAGCGTTGGAAGCATATTTTAGCCCTTGTACAGAACCTAATGAGACATTGTTGGCTGTATTGGGGTTGTTGGCCCATCCCATCAATGTTTTACTGTAATTTTCACAATTAAGACCAGACAGTGTTAAAGCACCATTACCATTGGTAAGAGAAACTAAGTTCCAGTTTCCTAAGGACTGATTAAAACCTGAGGCAATATTAAGCATTTGATCTATTCTGGTCACCTTTGTCATATCCCAATTGTCTAAAGACTGATTAAAGGTTGTACAGCCATGAAAGACATGGGCCATATTGGTCACTTTGGAAGTATTCCAGTTTAACGGCTGGTTGAAAACAGGAATCATATGAAACATAAAATGCATATCCTCCAGGCTTGAAGTATCCCAGTTGTCAAGTCGTTGATTAAAGCTTAAACACTGCCCAAACATCCAGCTCATATCTGTCACCTTTGAAACGTCCCAGCTATTAAGAGTCTGGTTAAAAACAGTTCTGTTACCCAACATATAGCTGAGGTTGGTAGCAGAAGACATATTCCAGCTATCCAGATAAGGTGAGTTGAACTGTTCTATTACTGAAGAAGATGGATTCACATCAAATAAAAGAGACAGCATAAAACTGAAATTCTTAATTTTCGAAGTATCCCAGTTTTGCATAGAGCTGGCTCCCATAAAGCTGGTGGTGCCATAAAACATGAAAGATGCATCTTCTACATTATTAAGATTGGGAGTATCTGTTGCCGTAAGCTGCATAAGCCTGCACAGACTGAAGGCACTCTCCATGGTAGTCCACGAAATATTACCCCATTGTTCTATTTCCAGTATTTTATCTGAACTTCCATTGACCTGCCAGATAGGGATGATTTGCTCAGGACCGGGAAATAATTGAGGGGTTCCAAATTTTATCTGTCTGAAAATTCCGTTACCATTTGTAACTTTTACCCTGTATTTGGCATCATTTTTTTCTGCGATCGACGTTCCGAAGTCGATAAGAACCTGTTTTGTAGAAGTTACATCGAGAAGGGAGCCATTGTGTTGCGGATAGCCCACTTCTTCCCAGTAAATATCATAATTATCGCCAATCCCGGGAAACCAAATTTGCTGTGTGGTTGCCTGATAGGGAGCGTCTACATTGACTGCCGGTAATACAGTGGATGCCGGCTTCCAGATGGTAATAAATTCATTTTGCGCCTTTACCAGGAATATCAGTAAAAGAAAAATGAGTGTTGGAATTTTTTTTAAAATCATGGTTATCGTTTTATGATAGTAGTTTATTGTTTGATGAATGGGAGTGAATGAGTTGCATTCTTTGTCGAAATTTGCAGAATATAATTTCCCGGAGTTAAAAGTCTGACATTAATCTTTTCATCTTTAAGGTTGTCCCTTGCAACAGTTCTTCCATTCATATCGGTGATGATATAACTTACTGCATTTGTAATATTTTTCAGATAAATATGATCTTTTGCCGGATTAGGATAAACAGATGCTTTGCTATTGAAATTTCGCTCAGAGGTTGACAGTGTCTGGTTGCAGAGTCCGTTGTAAACGTCTCCCGATATAGTCCAGCCTTTATTATTCATTAAATAATTTCTGGCAGTTACAGCATCAGCATGAGAATAGATTAATGGCGAAGCACTTGATAAATCAATATTATTAGGTGTTGACGAGCTCTGACTCCATCCAAAAAGCGTTTTATCATAATTCACACAGCTCATTGCAGAATTGAGAAACATTCCGGTTGCTGTGGTTAATGAACTTAGATTCCATCTTCCGATATTTTGATTAAAAGCGGTCTCACGGAACATTTCGTTCATATTAGTGACATTGGCTGTATTCCAGTTTTGAAGATCCTGGTTAAAATTTTCAGAATCATGAAACATATGTTCCATAGTGGTAACCTTAGCAGTGTTCCATTTGCTTAAAGATTGGTTGAATCCGGTATAGTCAAACATATATGACATATCTGTAACATTTGAAGTATCCCAGTTTCCCAGTGGCTGGTTGAAGAGATAATTGTCACCAAACATATAATACATATCTGTGATGGTGGAGGTGTTCCACGTGTCGAAAGAAGGATTGCCGATGAGTGAAGTACACAAATAAAACATCTGGCGCATACTGGTGACCATGCTGAGGTCTGGTACATCTGTGGCTGTTACATCCATATTATCACAATACACAAAAGCATTGTCAAAGCTTTTCCATTTTATATTCCCCCATTGGGTAATCTGAGTGATTTTTGAGCGGTCTGAGGCATTGTAAGTAGGAGTTAATGTATTATCAAAGAATCTTACCTGATCAAAACTTCCGTTTCCGTCACTGATTTTAATTCTGTAGCTGGCCTGAGACGGCACAGGGTTAGAAGGTACACCTAAGTTGATAATAAATTCGGTAGTGGAAGTTACATTGCTCATAGTGCCGTTATGCTGAGGATATCCAACTTCTTCCCAATATACTTTGAAGTTGGTTCCTCTGCCGGGAAATTTAATGAGTTGTGCATTCTGTGTTTTCCAGATTGTAATGAACTCATTTTGTGCTTTTGAAAGCTGAAATACTGCTATAAACAGGGCAGAAGTTATTAGTTTTTTGTACATGTCATTAGTTTGTGAAATAAGCACTGCTAAAATAACAAAAAACTTAATATATTTTTAACTTAAATGTTGAATTTATAGTATTTTATGAATTTTAATGTATTTATATAAATAAAAAACTCTCCGTTTTGGAGAGTTTTCTTTATTCCTGTAGCATGTTATCACGGGTGTTTTTCTGAACTGCGATGGCTCCGAAGAGCGCAAGTAAAAAAGCAAAGGCATAAAAACCTTTTTCGCTGGGAAGGATGGTGGCATTCCAAAGTCCGATGGCCAGTAGTACAATAGATGACAATGTTGCAAACCAGCAGATCCCATAATAAATATCGGTTACCTGAATGTTTTCTAATTTATCACGTACAGCTTTCTGTAAAGAAACCACCGCGAATAAACCATAGAGAAGAATGGTGAAATAATATCCCTTCTCATTCAGCAGCATTTCTGCCCTTGCAAGACCAACTATAAAGCCAATCATTCCCGCTCCCAATGCTACCCACGACGCAGCGACGAATGCATTCGATACTCTTTGTTTTTTCATAGTTTAATGTTTTATTTAAGAGGGCTAAGATATTCATTTTTTATAAATACAGCTCCTGTAAGGGGAAAATATGGGAAAAATACTGAATAGAAGAATGAGGTAGGTTTATGTTTCGGCTAAAGCCGATGGATGTTATTTTTATTTTATATAAACGGGCTAAAGCCCGTTCCTATTGAATGATTGGGCTGGCGTGAGGAGTATGAGCGGATAGCGGGAATCAGCTCATAAAAAAACTCCCCAAAATGGAGAGCTTTGTCTTATTGAGTGATGTATTCGTAAGTATATTTTGCATAATCATTATTATCCACTTTTACCATGACCTGAGTTGGCAATTGATTATTATTATATTCTATCTGATAGTTGAAATTTAAAATTTGATTCCAGTTTCCAGCGTCGTCTTTGCCGCTTATTTTTAATGTGGTATAATTATTCTGACTTAAAAACTGTGCTTCTCCTGTAATCGCTCTGAAATATTTGCCCAGCAAAGAATAGGGATTTATTTTGTTATCATATGAAAATTCTCTTTTATTGATATGAGGACCACCAATACCATCATTAACTGAGATTTCTTCCGCAACATTTTCACCACTATAAGTATAGGACATGGTAGACGGGATTGGGCAATTGGAGGACTCACAAGTAGAAGTAGCAGTAACTTTACCATTGGTATAAGTCATTGCCGTGTTATAGTGGGTATCGGAATATATTGTTTTAACCGTCGTAAGCTGATCACCATTATAAGTAAAGGTTTTATAATAAGCTACGGAGCCATCTGGTTTCTGGTAAGTAATTTTTGAAGGTTTTCCGGCACTGTCATATTCCAGAACGGACGTTGTGTTTTCTGATGTAATTTTAAGTAACTGTTTCTGACTGTTATAATCAAATTTTGTAATACTGGTTTGTGGGCCGGAGGGACTTGTATAAGAAACTGTAGTGACTTTACTTAATAATATTTGAGGATCCGAAGGATTGGGTTCATTATTTTCGTCATTATTGCTGCTGCAGCTGAGGAATAAAAATGAGCTCATCAACCCAACAAATAACTGGTTTTTCATGTATTAAAAGTTTTTATTAAATAAAGGACTAAATATAATAATTATTGGTAAAAACTGCCATAAGAATGGGCAACAAAATATTGAGTCCATAAAAAACTCTCCACATTGGAGAGCTTTGTCTTATTGAGTGATGTATTCGTAGTTATATTGAGCGGAAAGGTTTCCGTTGGCTTCTTTTGAGATCACCTGAGTAGGAAAACCTGCGCTGTTGTATTGAATGGTGGAAGTTCGGGTTTGGTTTTGTGTCCAGGTTCCATTACTTTTAAAGCTTATCTTTTCTACAAGATAATTGTTTTGGCTTACAGCATAAGCTCCTCCCATCATAATTTTTACGTATTTGTTGATATTGAAGTACGGGTTCAGTTTATCATCGTAAGAGTAAACAACTTTAGTGCTGTAGCTGGATCCTCCACCTTCTGAAGTTTCTGATGAAATATTATTTCCGTCATAAGTATAAGTATCCACGATGGGGTTGGAACAGGCAGGTGACTGGCAAAGAGATGAAGAAATTACCTGTCCGTTGGTATTGTAATTATAACTAATCGTTCTGTTGTTATCCGGGTTAGTAGTATAGATTGCCTTAACTGTTGTAAGCAGATCTCCATTGTAAGTATAGGCTGAATAATAGTCTACCGTACCATCCGGCTTATAATAAGTGGTTTTAGTAGGTTTCCCGTTACTGTATTCGAACTTGGAAGTTCCAGAAGCAGATGATGCTTTTATAAGTTCACCCTGATTATTGTATTCCAGAGTTTGTATGCTGGTCTGCGGCTGTGCCGGATTGTCATAATAAACTATAGTAACTTTGCTCAATAATACTTTAGAAGATGTATTGTTTCCTTCATTATCATCATTACTGCTGCAGCTGTTAAAGAATAGAGCAGAGCTCATGAGTCCCAGAAATAAGAATTTTTTCATGTTATTTTTTTTGATCGGCAAAAATAAGAAATGCTTCATACACTGCATAAAAAAATCCCACTATCTTAGAAATAATGGGATCATATCATGTTTTATTAAGATCTTAGTATCTGTAGTATTCAGGCTTGAATGGCCCTTTTACGTCAACTCCGATGTATTCAGCCTGCTCAGGAGAAAGAGTTTCAAGCTCTACGCTTAATTTCTTAAGGTGTAAAGCAGCTACTTTCTCATCTAAGTGCTTAGGAAGCATATATACTTCGTTTTTGTAAGCCGCAGAGTTATTCCATAGCTCGATCTGAGCCAACGTCTGGTTAGAGAAAGAGTTAGACATTACAAAACTTGGGTGACCTGTAGCACATCCTAAGTTAACCAATCTACCTTCTGCAAGGATGATTACTTCTTTTCCTTCGATAGTATAAATATCTACCTGAGGCTTCACTTCAGATTTAGTCTGACCGTAGTTTTTGTTTAACCAGGCCATATCGATTTCATTATCGAAGTGACCGATGTTACAAACGATCGCTTTATCTTTCATTTTAAGGAAATGTTCTCCTCTTACGATATTGAAGTTACCTGTTGTAGTAATGATGATATCAGCATTGTCTACTACAGTATCCAATCTTTTTACTTCATATCCGTCCATAGCTGCCTGAAGCGCACAGATTGGGTCAATTTCTGTAACAGTAACGATAGAACCAGCTCCTCTGAAAGAAGCAGCAGTACCTTTACCTACATCTCCGTATCCGCAAACAACCACTCTTTTTCCGGCTAACATTACGTCTGTAGCTCTTCTTACTGCATCTACAGCAGATTCTTTACATCCGTATTTGTTGTCGAATTTAGATTTGGTAACCGAATCATTTACGTTGATGGCAGGCATTACTAAAGTTCCGTTCTTCATTCTTTCGTAAAGTCTGTGAACACCTGTAGTGGTTTCTTCAGAAAGACCTTTGATATCTTTTGTGAACTCAGGGTATTTATCAAAAACCATGTTTGTTAAATCTCCACCATCATCCAGGATCATGTTTAATGGCTTTCTGTCTTCACCGAAGAACAAAGTCTGCTCAATACACCAGTCAAACTCCTCTTCATTTAATCCTTTCCACGCATATACCGGAATTCCTGCAGCAGCAATAGCAGCAGCAGCGTGATCCTGTGTAGAGAAAATATTACAAGATGACCATGTAACTTCAGCTCCTAAAGCTACAAGAGTCTCGATAAGCACAGCCGTTTGGATGGTCATGTGAAGACATCCTGCGATTCTTGCTCCTTTCAGCGGCTGAGACGGTCCGTATTCTTCACGGATAGCCATCAAACCAGGCATTTCTGCTTCTGCAAGGGTGATTTCTTTTCTACCCCATTCTGCAAGGGAGATGTCCTTAACTTTATAAGGAACGTATTGTGTTGTAGTACTCATATGTAATGAATAGTTTTTAAATTCAATTGATAACGAAAGGCAAAATTACGATTTATAATTAAGATATAAAAACAACAGATCAAGTTCAGTTTTATGAGATTAAACATGAGTTAATATTATTTAGTCTTAATATAAATAATTAATTTTAGCTGATAAATAAATATATTATGAATCAAACCCATACGGAAAAGAAAATCAAACCTGTTGCTCCCAAAGTACAGGAACTGATCAATTCTTCTAAAAGCATTATTCTCGCTACTGTAGATGCCGAAGGAAATCCCAATTCAAGTTATGCTCCTTTTGTTCAGGTAGAGCAGACATTCTATATTCTGGTATCTTTTATGGCAAAACATACTAAAAACCTTGCAGACGGAAGAAAAACATCCATTATGTTTATTGAAGATGAATCTGCCACTAAACAGATCTATGCCCGCGAACGTCTTACCATTGAAGCGACCACTTCTCAGATTGATAGAGATTCTGAAGTATGGAATACTGTAGTGGCGAAACTTAAAGAAAATCATGGGAAAGTTGTAGATGTCATTTCCGAAATGGGAGATTTTATTTTAATTGCTTTGCAGCCTGTAAAAGGATCGTATGTAAACGGATTCGGAAGTGCTTATTTCGTGGATGCCAATCTGGAAATTGTAGAGCATAGAAATGATGTGAATCATCAGTCTAAATAATTAAGCTGGGAGCTGGGAGCTGAAGGTTTGTAAAGATTAAGGAGACAAAGAGTTTGTTTTTTCCTAAACAATTCTTTTGTAAAGTCTGAAAATTCTTTTACCACGAATAGTAACTTCCATCTTCCAGCTCCTATCTTCAAGCTTTTTTTTAGTACTTTTGTCCAATAAAAAAAGAATGCCCCTCTACAGAGATTTTTCAGATGATAATGCCACAATCCTTGTTTGGAAGTATGATGAAAGTGAAGAGCTTGATATCAACCAGCTTCTCGAGCCGGAAAATGCGGAGAAGGTAAAAGATTATCATCCTAAAAAATTACTGGAGGTGCTGATGGTTCGTAAACTCCTGAAAGGATTGAAACCGAATTCTAAAATTTTATATAAGGAAAGAGAACCTTTTCTTTCTCCTAACGATGCGGAAATTTCTATTACGCATTCTTTTCCCTTTGCGGCCATCGCTCTATCTAAAAATAAAATAGGAATTGATGTTGAAAAATTCAATCCTAAGATCTTAAGGGTAATTGATAAATTTACCTATGAAAATGAGCGTGGATTTATTCCTGAAGACAAAGCGGATACTTTCTATACTATTATATGGAGTGTAAAAGAAAGTATGTACAAAATCCATCACTCAAAATACTGGTCTTTAAAAAAGAATTACGAAGTAAAACCTTTCGAGCTGAAACATCTTCATAAAATAAGCTGCCGTGTATATGATGATCAGTTTTCAGATGAATTCAAAGCGAGAGTAGAGTTTTTTGACGACTACTGCTTTACGATTGTGGAGGAGTAGGCTCAGTTTCGTTTTTATATTTTTCGATCACTTTTCTCTGCTCTTTTGCGACATCATAGATCAGCTCCAGGATATCGTGGATATTTTTAAGCTCGGTTAAATGGGAAATTTTATCAGGATCTCTTCGGTCCACAATTTCATTTTCCTCAATCTCTGTTTTTCTTTTCAGGAGCATATCTTCAATGGAAGAATCTTCCGGCTCAAGGCGGCTTTCCATTTTCAATGTTTCATTAACATCATTTCCGTTGAGAAGGGTAGAGGTCTGCTGCATTTCTGCCTCAATCTTTCTGCTCCAGCTTTCAGCATCTATTTCAGGATACTGTTCATTACTTTTTGCATATTGGGATAGGGAAGCTGTGTAGGCAGTAATCAGGTGAGACGTTGCCACAAACTGATGAACTACTTCCAGTTTTTTCTGCTGATTTTTAGGATCGGAAATCATTCTCTGGAAATTATCAGAGAGGTTGGCCAAAGAAATAATGGCATTTTTTCGTTTTACCTTATAATCTTCAAGATCGAAATTTCCCTGTAAGAATTTAGAAATCACACTCTGGAAATAGATAAGGTTGTCTGCAGCAGATTTCTTCATCAGATCCAGATTTTGGGTATGTTCCCATACAGGTAATACTATATAGGATACGGCAAAGGCAATAATTCCGGCAATAGCGGTATCAAAAATTCTGTCTTTAAAAATAATATTGACTTTCCCCGGATTTAAAAAATTAAAGCTGAGGAACACATAGATCGTCATGAATAATACCGCCCAGAAATACCTCCCTTTCAGAAAACTGAAACACATGATCATGCTGATCAGAAGGATCGCAAATAAAACGCCGTTAATATGTACAAAATACAGAATCGCATAAGCAATACTTGCCCCGGCAATCGTTCCATACAGACGGAGAAGGTTTCTCTGTTTAGTGATGGAATAAGCTGGTTTTAAGATTGCTGTAATGGTAATTAATATCCAATACGTGTGCCCCAGGCCGAGAAAATCGAACATAGAAAAAACATATCCCAGCAATAAAGCTGTTGTAATTCTTATGGCATGACGGAAATGGGAAGATGATAATGAAATATTATTCCTCAGAACCTTGGCATTCAATTTAGGCTCATTAGGCATAAATTTCTTAAGGTCTAACCCTGTGGATAAACTTTTCGCCAGTTTGATATCCTGTGAAAATACTTTATAGATCTCGTTGATTTCTTTTGTGATTTCATAGATACGCATCAGGATCTGGCGCAGGATCATGAAATTTTCCAGGTTGTCCGGTGAAAGCTGTTTATTTCTGAGTTCGAAATAATTATAATTTAAGCTTTTTAGCTCCTGTTCCAGATTAAACATCGGCTTTGCTCTGGTACCACTTTGAAGGGCAATTCCGATATTGGTGATCTCTTCTGCCAAAAGGTTAAGATAATCATGGATATTCACCAGAATCATACTGTCTTCAAAGCTTTGCTGTAATTTCTGATAGTCACTTTCAGAAGTCATCAGCTTTTCATGAAGGTCCATGGAATTCAGGAACATCAGCATCAATAGACGACTGGTGGTCGTAGATTCATTGACGATGGTTCTGGTTTTGAAAACGGTTTCCCTGGTGTCTTCCTGAAGGTTTTTTATTTCAATCTGCTTGGCAATAACCTGAGTAGTCAGCTTGTTAAAATCAGGATTTTTCTGATAGTAATTGGCTTTGATCTTTAAAAACTCAGCCAGTTGAAGATAATTTTCCCCAATCATCTGGCTTGCCAGTTTATAGGGACGAATGGTAGTTACAATAAGGAATATAAGTAAAAACCAGATACAGCCGGAAGCAAAAATCAGTAAACTTTTAAAGATATTGCTCCCTGTAAGATGTCCGTCAATAAAGATGGCGAGTACCACAAGGGATAATGAGCCTACCGCAGCTAATCTCTGACCATAAACGCCGATCAGGGAGAAAAACATTCCGAAGATAATGACCTCCAGAATGACCAGGACTTTGATGTTCATTACAAGGCTGGCGATGAGGGCTACAAAGACAAAACAACAGATCGCGAAAGTAAGGGCATTTCTTCTTCGGATAAAAGGACCGGGTTGGTCTGTAAGCGCTACAAAGCTGGTTCCCAGTGGGAAAAGGAAGTATTCTTTCAAAATCCCGAAGTGGGCAAGGACTAAACAAGGTAGAACAGTAGCTAATGTAATTCTGATGGCAGAATATACATACTGACTGGTTACAAATTTTTTTAGCTCCGCCGAATAGTTCATATTACAAAAATAGCTATTGAATTTAACAAAATAGCCATAAAAAAAAGACTTTTCTCAACTTAATGTTATATTTTTTTTAATTGTGCTATAGTGCTGTTAAAAAAGAATTGACAGAAGAAACATACCAATGATTCGCAGCTCGTATTAGTCAATTTTTAACACAACAGCTAACAAATCTTGTTCCACGAATTCTTACCTTAAAAATCAATAGTGAATTTTTGCTTCGCAAAGTGAATAGTGAATGGTCTAGTGTGAAAATAAATTGACAAGCGTAGCGGATTGACGATTGACAATTGACATAAAAAAGCCTCAATACAATGTATGAGGCTTTTTTTATAGAGCTGTTGCTTTTTTTAACGATCGTTATTAGATGTTTCTTCTCCAATGTTCCAGGTAAGACCGAAACGAAGTGTGTTATCCAAAGCACTGTTGATCTTAGACATGTTGATCAGGTAAGAAAGATCAAGTCCGAAAGAACGGTATCTTAACCCAACACCCGCAGTTGCAAACTGTCTTGCTCCCTGCTCTTCACTTTCATGGAAGTAACCTCCTCTTACAGAAAATGCATTGTCATATGAATATTCTAAAGCACCACTGTACATGATACTGTTTTTATTTTTGAAAGATTTTCCGATACCAGCCATTGGTCCTACATTAGGGATCTGATAAATAGGCTGTCTTGTATTCGGGTCTATTCCTGCATACTCAGATCCTGGAACCAAAAGTTTTGAACCTTCCACAGAAATTCCAACTCTGTTCATATCATCCAGGTACATGTCATATCCAACCCCTAATCTTGCCATAGTAGGAAGATAGGATCTTGATTCTTCATTTCCTGTATAATCCAGTTTCGGACCTAAGTTCTGAATTGCTAAACCTGCATTCACTTTACCATCATATCCACCAATACTGGAGAATCTTGGAGAGGTATAGTATCCTGAAACGTCTACTGCAAAACTGTTGGCCGCTTTAAGTGTAGTATCTGTATTGAATCCTCCGGCTAAGTCTGAACGGATAAATCTACCGGTAACAGCTCCGGAGAATGAATCAGAAAGTTTCAAAGCGTAGGCAACGTCAATGGAGAATTCGTTTGGTTTTGATGTACCCATGGAAGCGATTTCTGTACCTACCAATTGAGTCAGGTCTACCTGTCCCATATTGAAATAATAGATACTCGCAGAAATTGTAGATCTTTCTTCCTGCCCCAAAAACTTATGGAACGAAGCATATAATAAGAATACATCATTGGTAAGTTTTCCCATGTAAGGCGTATAGTTAAGACCTACGGAAGAACTTGTCCTGCTGAAAGGGTATTTAGCCGCATTCCAGAATTGTGAAAATGCATCCGGAGAGGTTACCACCCCCTGATCTCCCATACCTCCCGATCTCGCATCAGGTGCAATTCTTAAGAAAGGAGCTCCGGTAAGAACTGGGTTTACTTTACCTAAATCTTGCGAATAGCCTAAAAAACCAGCACTCAAACCAAATCCTAATAGCAGTTTAGTAGTTAAATTCATATGTTGTCTTTTATATATTATCAGTTTTTTATTAATATTATTATCTATTGTTCTATTTTATTATTTCAAAAGTACCATTTTTTCTACAGCTGTAGCACTTCCTTTGCATTTTTCTTGATTTTGACTTTTTGCAAATATCTTAAAAATATACGTACCTTTTGCTACTGTAGAACCAAAATCATCTCTTCCGTCCCATTCTATTGCCTGACGAGGGGTTCTGAAGCCCTGTAGGAACGGTTCTGCAACCACCGGCTGCGATAAAGTTCTTACCAATCTTCCGGTTATTGTATAAATTTGCACGTTCACATCCAGAATATCATCACAATTATGTTCAAACTGAATATAAGTTTTATTGGTAAATGGATTTGGCCAGTTCAGCGGACGGTTGATCGTCAGGTGTTGGTCAGATTCATCTTTAACTTCAAAATTTAACGTAGCAGTTGTAGAATTATTGTTTATGTCCCAAACTTTAAATGTTAATTGGTGTTGCCCGATTGACAGATTTCTGAATGGGTAGGTTACATTCCCTTTCTGGTATTCGGCAAGGCTTGGATTTAAGCATCCGTTACCTTCTCCCGGAGCATAAAAATCATTTAAAACAACAGTATTGATAATCTGCCCGTCAAGATATACGGTAATATCATGCCCTACACCGGATCCTGTTGAGTTGATTCCTGTATCATCGGTTAGACAGGCGAGAAGCATAGGATTCTGGTTGGTAATTCCACCATCTGCAAAGTTGGTGTTATTCATATACAGTTTTACTTTTGGAGGTTGATTATCATTGATTCCATTAGGATTGATATCACCCACCTGTACAGCCTGGTTGTTAAAAACATCCGTTGATTTGTTATCAGCATAGGCCAGTATTCTTCCCTGTCCTACAGCATAATTAATATCTTTAGGAACATAGAATTCAGCAGTGAATACTCCGTTTACAGCAATTCCTGCAGATTTTACAATAGCACTTCCTTCTTCAGTATAATCCAAAACCGGAGTCAGAATTCCACTGTTATTAAGTGTTTTCTTGTTTAATCTCTTATCAAAAATATTGATGCTGACTTTTCCGTTGAAGGTATTGTTAAGTGTTCCGTTCGGATTATTAATGTGTCCTTTAATTTTTACAAAATCCAAACCTCTGATCAGCCCTGGAACCGGAGTTTCAATATTATCAATGACAAGAAGCCTTTGGGGTCTGCTTAATTTCATAGCCGGATCACCCAGGAAGTTTACTTTTAAATGGTTGCTGTTGGGCCCTTTTTGTTTTTTGGCAATTAATTGGGCATTTCCTAATGAGTTAAAATCGTCATTGGTTAGCTTAAAAATATTCTGAGTTAATGTATTGGTAAAATCACGTCCATAATCTACCCCGATAGCACGGCTGGAAGTAATCATGGTAGAAACGCCTCCTTGCTTCATTTTAATAAACTGTTCCCCTACAGAGTTGGTTGCAGGTTCGTCCCATAATGTGAATTCACAAGTGATGGTTGATACAAACGGGAATCTGCTGTATACATTAGAGAAGTTGTTGGCATTCTGAACCTCTGTACTGGTAAGCACTCTTTCCTGTGCCCAACCATTAATTCCTCCATGTCCGAAATAGAATAGATACAAACTATTTCCTATCGCATTGGAAATGGCCTGGTTTACCTGCGGATATCTTCGCCCTCCGGATGTACTCTGAGCGGTAAAGGCATCCATGTATAATTTTTTTACATTATACTCTTTAAGTTCCTGCTGACCTGGCTGTTCAAATATACTTGCCAGCGAGTTGTTCATTACATTATGGAAAGGTCCGCCTCCTTCATCATTATCATCCACTACAAAATCAAGCCGCATACGCCAGTCTCCAAAAGGAGAAGATTGACCCTGAAGAGAATTATAATAAGCCAGTGTTTTATTAATCATATCTCCGGCTTCACTTACATTGGCTGCAGGAATTCTACCCACAGGCAGGTCCGGTAAATTGTTTTCAATTAATAATGTTGTCTGCGGCTTTGTCATTACAATATAATCATCCGTAACAAAAGAGGATACATAATCTGAAGACTGTTCGCTCTGATAGCTGGAAACAACGTTTGAATTATTCGGAACCCTGTTTTTATAATCGTATGAAGTATCCCCGAGAATAAAGACATACTGAAGTCTGCCCAGAGGAGTATTGAGTTTGCTTACAAAATCTCTGATTGCGGTAAGATCTTTACTTCCGCTGCCATATTCCTCATAGATTTTGTTAATGTCAACAATTTCTACTTTGTAGTTATGCGTGGTCTGATGATAGTTAGCGATTCTTTGTGCCTGGCCCATCATTTCAGGGACGGTAAGGATAAGATAATCTACATTTTGTATTGCAGAAAGATTCTGGTTGGAAATTCTTCCTACAAACTGTGGACTAAAGGCAGCGTCAGCACGGAAAGCTACAAATTCATTATTGAAATTCTGATCAGCAGCCGTGTACGCAAAGTTGAAAGAGCCGCCTCCTGCTTTATTCACTCTTCTGTTAGCGTTTGTAATATCCGTTACATCCCATACCTGTTCTATATTAGCAGCATTACTGATACTGAAACCATAGTCTGTATTGCTTCCACTTACAATGGAATAATCTCTGAAGTTCATTTGTGAACCATTGAAAGCAAGATTTTCTTTATACTGAACTTCCAGATAGTCAAAATAGAATGTTCCATTCGGATTTTTGGAAATATCAGGGTTATAAACCAGATTAAACTGATTTCCTGTAAGATTGGTTAATGTCCCGGTATATGTTACCGGATAGAAAGTATACTGATAGGAAGAGGTATCTGTAGGAATTACCTGCTGTGGGTGTGGATTTAAATTATTGATTTTAAAATCCATCGTATTCTGCTGGGAGTTATACGCTACCACCTGAGTTCTGTATCGTATTACATCATTCGCCTGTATAGGAGAATTGGTAGTCAATGTTATGGTCTTTTCATTGGAGAAAGGAGTGTCCTCTACCCAAGTTCTTCCCACTTTTAACAGGTTTTTCTGATCCTTATTGATCACCTGGTAACTGTCATATCTTGTAATCAGCTGGGCAGGAAGGTTTCCGTCTACAGTGGGAACTCTTTTTCCCGCTCCTTTGTCAAAATTGATATAATAATATGAGAAATCTTCATAGATGTTTTTCACATTATTACTTCTTTCACTGAATCGGGTATCATGTCTTTTAAAACCGTTTCCATTGCCTGTGTCATAAAGGTTATATCCGTCCGGACCTTGTGCATAGAAAAGAGCATAGTCATTATCATTCCATACGCCATCATCTTCACCTACTACCTGAATGGAATTTTCCTGTAAAGCCCCATATCTCGGATCCTGATTATATTCAGGAAGCATTACTCCTCCGTTTCCGTAGATTCTGAAGTTTTTTGGATTTACAGAACTCGGATTGATTCCGTTATCTCTTAGAAACTGGGAGGTGATTTTGAATACTCCGGACTTGTCTACCTTTATCTTATAAAAATTTCCACTTGACAAAGGATTTCCGGTGGTCCCTATTTTATTAACAGTTCCTGTTGTATTGATAAAAGAAGAGGCTTCTGAAACATTAAACGAAGATAATCTCTGAACACGGCCTTTTACATTTTTAAATAAAGCAATACTAACGCTGGCATAGCTTTCTCCATCCAAAGTATAATAGGAAACATCAGCTACATCATAATCCGGAAGTCTGCCTTTATCCAGCTCAAACAAATCCTGGTTAGAAACGCTTTCCCAAACAAGGTCTGAGATTTTTAATTGCTTTTCTCCGATTTTTTGCTTGCTTACTATAAAAACATTATTTTGGCTGTAAGAAAAACCTTCATTTTTAAAATTGGGAAGATTTAATTTTGTGTCACCAAAATCCTGAATTTTAGAACCATTCCATTCTATGGTGTTTCTTTGAGCGTAAAGTGTTGATGCAAAAGCGATTAAAGATAAAATCGTAATTTTTCGTTTCATGTTTACTATTGAAATTGCTAAATTACAAAATAAATGAAAATTTTAGAATTAAATTGTGATACAATAAAATTAATTTGTTAACGTTTTTCAAAAAAATCAAATGTTTACTTGATTTATTGAATAATTTATTTTTTCTTTGTACTTTGAAAATATTTATATCGACTATGAAAAAACTAAAGTTGTTTTCATTAATAGCATTAAGTTCTACACTTGCATTAACCAGCTGTGGCGGATCAGGAACCAGCAAAGGTGGCGGTACCAAAAAATTTGTCAGCAAAACAGGTTGGAAACCAAACGAAAAACAGGGTTGGTTTTTTGCAGGAAAGCAACAGAAGCAGAAGGGTTGGCCTGGGATGGTATATGTAGAAGGTGGAACTTTTACAATGGGATTAGTGAAAGATGATGTTATGCACGATTGGAATAACACACCTCGCAGAATGCAGGTAAGTTCATTCTTTATCGGAGAAACTGAAATTACTAACTACGAATACCGCGAATACCTTACATGGTTGAAGTATGTATTCCCACCAAGTGACCCGAGTTTTAAGGAGATCTATAACGGTGCTTTACCGGATACCTTATTATGGGACAACAAATTAGCAAGAAACGATTATAATGAAACTTATCTGCGTTCTCCGGAGTTTGATTACTATCCGGTAGTAGGAGTTTCCTGGACTCAGGCAAACAGATACTGTGAATGGCTGTCAGACAGAGCGAATGAAAAAGCTTTGATGCAGGCTGGTATTATTGCCAAGGATTTGTATATCAACGAATCCAACAACCAGGGAGGGACTGCATTCAACATGGATAAATTCAAATCGAATGATCCTGAAATGCAAGGATACATCAATGAGAAAAGAATGCAGCAAAAAACTGGTATGAAAACTACCAACCAGAGATTGCTTGCAGCTAACAGAGCTCCAAATTCTGCAATGGTACAGAAGTTCAGACTTCCTACTGAAGTAGAATGGGAATATGCTGCTCTTGGTATGGCTAAAAACAGAGAATATAACCAATATCTGGGTAAAAAGCCTGAAATCGAAAGATTAAGAGGGACTAAAGGAAAACAGAGAGGAATGTTCCTTGAAAATTTCAAAATGGGTAAAGGTGACTATTCTGGTATTGCAGGATGGAAAAACGACGGATCAGCTCAAACTTCTGACGTAAGACAATATCCATCTAACGATTTAGGAATCTATGGTATGTACGGAAACGTTTCTGAATGGACGGCTGATGTTTACAGACCAATCATTGATGAAGATTACAACGATTTCAACTATTACAGAGGAAACATGCCTCAGGCAATCGTAAGAAACGGTGACGGAACTTATAAAATGATCGACGAAGGTACTATCAAGTATGATACATTAGCTGACGGAAGATTAGTTTACAAAGGACTTCCTGGACAATTTGAAAGACAAACTATCGCTGATTACAGAAACTACAGAGATGGTGACAGACAGTCTTCTTTAGAATATTACAGAGCTTCTGATTCTGCTGCCGGATTCGATATGTACAACGCTCCTAAGAAAAGCTTTGTTGTAGATGCAACTGGTAGAGTGAAACTACAGAAAGATAGTAAAGACAGAACTTCCGGAATTTCTAACGAGGTTAGAGTTGTAAAAGGTGGTTCTTGGCAGGATACAGCATACTGGCTGGATCCGGGACAAAGAAGATATAAAAATCAAAACAGAGCTTATGGCTGGGTTGGGTTCCGTGTTGCACAGGATGCCAGAGCTAGCGATAAGAGTAGAACTAGAAGATAATATTTATCAAAAAATACTTATAAAAAACCTTCCGAACTTTCGGAAGGTTTTTTTATTTTTGAAGCATGAAATCGCGTAGGCTGAAAAATCTAAAAATACCCATATAGATTTAGCGATTACATATGACTTCTAAAAAAATTATATATATATTTCCACATGAATATAGAACAGTTTTATCTTTTATTTCTGCAGGCAGCAAAAGTGACTATTGACAGCAGAAAAATAGCAGAGAATGATATTTTCTTTGCCTTTTCCGGTGATAATTTCAATGCAGCTACCCTGGCGGAAAAAGCCATTGATGACGGAGCTTTGGCAGTGATTGTTGAGCTTCCGGAATTTGAAAACAGAGATAAAAACATTTTCTATGTTCCCTCTACGCTGGAATTTTTACAGCAATTGGCAATCTATCACAGAAGCAAACTTACCATTCCTTTTATAGGACTTACGGGAAGTAACGGAAAGACAACTACCAAAGAGTTGATTCACGCAGTTCTTTCCGAAAAATTTAATGTTCAGTATACAGCTGGAAATCTCAATAACCATATTGGAGTTCCGTTGACTATTCTTTCCATTAAACCCGAACATGAAATGGCCGTGATTGAAATGGGAGCCAATCATCAGAAAGAAATTGAATTCCTGTGTACTCTATCACAACCTGATTTCGGATATATTACCAATTTTGGAAAAGCTCACCTGGAAGGCTTCGGAGGTTTCGAAGGCGTAATAAAAGGAAAATCTGAGCTCTATGATTATCTTAGAAACAATAACAGAACTATTGTTGTTAATGAAAATGATCCTATACAGGTAGAGAAAACTGAAAACTATTCCCCTAAAATTACTTTTGGAGCGGAAACTTCCAATTATTATTTTGAATCTTTTTCAGAAGAGCATTTTGTAGGTTTGACTTATCATGGAGTAAAAGCGGTTTCAAAACTGACAGGAGAATACAATTTTACTAACCTTTGTGCTGCTGCAAGTCTGGGACTTCATTTCGGAATCAGCTTTGAAAAAATAAAGCATGCGTTGGAACTCTACACCCCAACGAATATGAGATCTCAGGTGGTGAAAAAAGAGGGCAGGACTTTGGTTCTGGATACTTATAATGCCAACCCAAGTTCTATGACTGCTTCTTTGAATAACTTTATCAGCTTTGAAGGCCGTAAAACTATTATTATAGGAGATATGCTGGAATTGGGTGATGAAAGTGAAAAAGAGCATCAAAATATCCTAAAACTGGCTCAGGATCTTCATTTTAATGAAATTATTACTGTTGGAAAACATTTTAAAGCGGTTAATTCTTCAGACCTTGCTTTTGAAAATACAGCAGAATTAATAGAATATTTAAAACAGAATAAAATTCAGTCCGAAAACATATTGTTGAAAGGATCCAGAGGAATTGCACTGGAGAAAGTGATCGACTTTATTTAGGGTAAGCAAGCTGGAGGCTGGGAGAGGGAAGTCCTGAAGGGGATTGAAGACCGTTCCCTTATTTATTCAGCTTTATAAAATTCCATTGATCAAAAACACTTAAAGAAGTAATGGCCGGATAGTAACTTCCGGCTTCATTCTTCCAGCTTTTAAGATTTCTTCAAATTCCAGAATTCTTTTACGATCAGTTTGATATTTTTAAAAGTACTTGGAAACACTTCATTTTCAATTTCTGATGTAGTTTTCCAGGCAACTTCGGTGATACCTTCTTCTATTTGCGGTTTGGAAGTATCTTCTCCATCAAAGTTCATTTCAAACCAATGCGTACATTTTAAGATTTTCTCTCCATTTCTTTCTACATAGATATGATAAGTAGTATTGATGAATTGTACAAGTTCAACATCACTCAAACCTGTTTCTTCCTCTATTTCCCTTACTGCAGACTCCTCCCTGGATTCTCCTTTTTCCATCTTACCCTTAGGAAGATCCCATTTACCGAGTCTTTTGATGAAAAGAATTTTACCTTCAGGATTATTAACAAGACCTCCTGCAGCTTCTATAATTCTGAAAAGCTTCTGAAATTCCTGCCAGATTTCTTCCAAATTCTCTCCATACACATTCAGTTCCTGCACAGAAGTATTCTCCAAAAGATCCAATGCGATCTCTAAAGTTGTATAATTTTCGTATCCAAGCTTTTTTTCAAGTTCTTCAGGATGCTTAGATATTAATAATTTTTTTTCGTTGACAAAAACTTTATACATTTGTAATAGTTAAGAATTTAAATACAAAAATAAAAAATGAATTTAGAAGGACGAAAGATTATTGTCAATAAATCATCCAAAGAACTTACCGAGTTGCTGAAAACCCCTGAAAATTATAAAGATTTTATGCCGGATGGTCTTCAGAAATTTGAAACAAGAGATAACGGATTTAAATTTGGATTACAGGGTATGCCTGAAATCGCATTAAAAATTGATGAGGTAGACGATCAGAAAGCTGTTTTAAGATCTGCAAGTTCAAGTTTGGATTTCTCATTAACCGCTACATTGAACCCAATCAGTGAAAACCAGACTGAAGTTCAGATGCTATTTGAAGGAAAATTCAATCCATTCATCAAAATGATGGTAGAAAAACCTTTACAGAACTTTATCAATACGCTTACCGATAAAATCGAAGCTTATAAATAATAAAAACCTCCAACGTTGGAGGTTTTTTATTTTGATATGTGGCCCTTTCTTATGCAATAACTCCTGAACAATGATCCTCAGTACTTCCAGTCGCAGAAGAAAGCACATTGATCTCATTATTCATTTTTAAAACACCCATAAAGGCAAAAATCAGGGCTTCTTTATAATTGATGATCTCTTTTTCAGGAATGATTACTTCAGCTTTCGTTTTTGCTCTTATTTTTTCAATTAAAAACGTGTTGTAAGCACCTCCTCCGGTGATAAGAATGTCTTTTATACTATATTGATTGATGACATTGGCAATCTGCTGCGCAGCATGTTCCGTAAAAGTAGCCAGTGCATCCAGTGTTTCAATATTTTCAAGAAGGGGAAATATATGTTGATGGCACCATTCTATTCCCAAGGATTTTGGATGTGAAATGTGATAGAAATCCAAAACGTTAAGTTGATTCAGTAGAGTTTCATCTGTTTTTCCTTTTGCTGCCAATGCTCCGTTTTCATCAAAACTTTTATGAAGCTGTTGAGCTAAATAGTTCAAAACAATATTTACCGGAGCAATATCAAATGCTATTCTTTTTCCTTCTGAACGTAACGAAATATTGGAAAATCCACCCAGGTTCAGACAGGCACTGTAACTGGAGAAAAGTAATTCGTCACCTATAGGGACCAGAGGAGCTCCATTTCCTTTCATCAACACATCCTGACTTCTGAAATCATAGATAACAGGAAGTCCGGTTTCCAGTTTTATTGCCTTGCCATCACCAATCTGCAGCGTAAATTTTCTCTTTGGCTGATGAAAAACAGTATGGCCATGAGAGGCAATGAGGTCAATATTTTCAAGCCGATGTTCATGAATAAACTTTTTAACCTGTTGTCCAAGATAAAAACCATACTCTGAATGCAGTTCCAATAAATCTTCAGAAGAAAGATGAATAGAGTTTCTAAGTTGAGTTTCCCAATCCTCAGAATAGGTGACTGTCTTGGCTTTAAGGATTTGAAAGGTCCATGTGTCCTGCTTTTCAAATTCAGCAAGACAGATATCCAAGCCGTCCAGACTTGTTCCGGACATCAGTCCTATAGCCAGAGTTTTCATTGTTTTTGAAATTATTTTTTATTCTCAGAAATTCTTTTAGAACTGAAATCTCCGGAGTTGTTATAGAATGTGTATTCGGAAAAGTCGTCCTTGGCAGTCATTCCGTTGGCACCTACCAGTGTAGAACCGTCTTCCATAGTAACATAAACCGTATCTTTGGTATAGATTCTGTTTTTTTTCTGATCCCAATAAATACTCTGCATTGCAAATCTCTGCCCTTCATTGGTTTTTATCCTTACATCACCTTTAGCTTCGTAGAATTTTTTGTATTCAAAAATACGGGCATATTTGGCGGTAATTCTTCCGGGAACTTTAGGTTTCTTTTTATCAAAAAACTCAATGTCAATTCCTTTTCTGGCTACCACATATGGGCTGTCAATCAGCTCGTATTTTTCAATGATGGGTGCTTTGGCTTTTAAAGTAACAAAGCCGGAATCACGCTGTATAATATTGGCATTGTTGATGATCTGTGAAGGGAAATTTTTGCTTTGGCTGCCATTCCTTTTGGTAAGATCCTCCTCACAGGATGTCAATATAAAAAATATAGCACAACTAAAAAGGCATGCTATATTTTTATATGATATTTTTTTTGAAAAGTTCATTTTAGTTATAAAGTGTCTTTCTGAACCACTTATCAGCAAAATTAAAGCCGATTCTCAGGTTGACGAAATTCTGGTTGATCAGGTTGTTCTGAAGAGTTCCTCTCTTACCAACTTCTAATCCGATTTCAAGACCACTCATTCTTGTAATACTACTGTTCTTGAATGGTAACATTACTCCGGCAGAAATACCGAATTTGTTAATACTGTTCCCTTCCAGATTCAGATTTCCTCTTTCATAGAATGCTCCATATCTATAGATTACTCTTGAGAAGTAGTTTCTGAAGTTGTTATAATTTGGAAGGTACCATCCCCCTGCAGAAATTCTGTAGGTATCCTGGTAACTGAAATTTTTACCAAAATAAGAGATATCTTCTCCTTTTTTATAATCTACCTGTCCTGATACAAACCAATGGTTTTCACTTCCATATCCAACCCCTACTGAAGCCTGTAATGGAAGAAGGTTTTTGGATTTTGTTTCTTTTTGCTCGATGATGGTTTCTGATCCGCTAAGTTTAGTCGTCTCCTGATCATCAGAATATCTGTACGTACTGTTGGTATACTGGGTAGTCATATTACTAGTATTCCCAAAAGTAGCAGTAGCTCCTACTGTAAACTTCTTATCAGTACGCGTATTTAAAGTCTGGTAGCTTGTACCCAGCGTAAAATTAAAGTTTCGGACTCTGTTTTTAGTTTCATAACCATTAACATATCCACCTGCATACGTACCAAGATTGTTATTGTAAGCACGGAATTCATTCAGGTCATTCAGGTCTCCAAAATAAAGATTGGCTTTTGCCCCTACAGATAATTCCTGATTAATTTTATAAGAAACAGCAAGCTGTGCTGTGTTCAACGTTCCGCTTCCCTTAAAGTTATTTCTGTAAAGAGGAGTCGTGTTATCACTGGCCAACTGTTCAGTTACGATGTCATAACTTTTAGAACTGTATGGCTGATAAGAGATTCCCATTTTCACTTTTGAAGATAATGGAAATGCAATCGAAATATTGGAAAGATACGTAGAATGCTTTGTAGATTTCATATCGTTATAATTCGATTTGAAATAATTGTTTTCGTTGGTAGCTTCCAGTCTGATACTCGTAAGTTCAAAATTGGCATTGTTTGCCGGGTTGGCAAAATTGAAACTGCTGGTAAAATCACTAATAAAAGCAGTAGATATGCCTCCCATAGAAGCAGTTTCGATCGTATTATCATATTTCACATCTCCAATTCCATAAGTTGCATAAGGAGAGTTGCTTAGACTCTGTGCATTCAGAAAATATCCAACTGATATGAATGATACTACAAAGATTTTTTTCATTCTTTATTTTTAAAACAATGCGCAAATATCTTAAATATTAATGAATTGTAAAAATTATATGTGGTTAAAGTTTGTTAAGGGCTTTTCTTTACAAGAAAAATGCAAATTTCCTGCTATAAAAATATCAATTCTGTTTTGCACAAAAGACTGTCCTATGATGAACAGTCTTAGTTATAGGAATAGGCATTTATCCTATTATTTTACCTGGAGAACAGAACGGCTGTGGCTGAAACATTCAAAACTGAATTTTCCGTGGTATTTTCCCATTCCTGAAGTTCCTACTCCTCCAAAAGGTAAATAATGAGAACCCACGTGGATAATAGCACTGTTGATCTCAGCATCTCCGCTTGTAGTATGGTTTAAAACATAATCTGCAAACTTCTGATCCTCTGAAAAGACATATAATGCCAAAGGTTTTGGACGGCTGTTGATCTCCTCCAAAGCTTCTTCAATATCGCTATAGGTCATCACAGGAAGAACAGGACCAAAGATTTCCTGCTGCATCACCTGATCATCCCAGGTCACATGATCCATTAAAGTAGCTTCAAAATGACGGTTCTCAAGATCGTAATTTCCTCCGTAGATTACTTTTTCGGGAGC
Source organism: Chryseobacterium vietnamense (assembly GCF_031454475.1). Classification (NCBI taxonomy): domain Bacteria; kingdom Pseudomonadati; phylum Bacteroidota; class Flavobacteriia; order Flavobacteriales; family Weeksellaceae; genus Chryseobacterium; species Chryseobacterium vietnamense. Next base: position 1,021,973 of record NZ_JAVDQX010000002.1, read on the forward strand.
TGCTTCCAGATACCCTGCCAGATGTTTAATCTGGTTCTGGCTAACAATCTTTCCGATTTTTCCCAGAGAATTACCTTCATAAGCTGTATTTAAATGTGCTTTAAATTTTTCTGTGAAAGCATCTTTTACAGATTCATGAATGTAAATATAGTCAGGAGCCACACAGGTTTGTCCGCAATTAATCCATTTTCCGTAGGATATTCTGGCTACAGCTTTATCAAGATCTGCATCCTTATGTACAATGGTAGGAGATTTTCCTCCCAGTTCCAACGTAACAGGAATTAACTGTTCTGCAGCGGCTTTCATGACAATTTTTCCAACATTGGGGCTTCCTGTAAAGAAAATATAATCAAAAGGAAGACTTAGTAATAAGGTATTTTCTTCAATAGCACCCTGAATAACTGCTACGTAGGATTCATTAAATGATTCTTTCACAATATCTTCAAGAACCTGGGCAACATGAGGTGTGTTTTCTGAAGGCTTTATAATAGCAGTATTTCCGGAAATCAGTGCTCCAATTAACGGACTGAATGTCAATTGGACAGGGTAGTTGAAAGGGCCTATAATATAAGTAACTCCATAAGGCTGATACGTTATTTTGCTTTCTACTTCAGCTCCTGAGGGATGTGGTTTTGATGGTACAGGGGTAGGTTTTGTCCATTCATCGATGTTTTCCAGCAAATAATCAAGTTCGCTGATCACTATCTGAATCTCCACATATTCCGCTTCTTTTCTGCTTTTCCCCAAATCTGTATCCAAAGCTTCACAAAGTGCATCGGTATGCTGAAGAAAAACTTCACGGAATTTTCTTAATTGTGCTTTTCTGAATTCAATATCTCTAGTCTGATTGGTTTTGAAAAAGGCTTTCTGCTGCTGAAAGATCCCTCTGATTTTTTGTTCCAGGTTTGTATCCATTGGTCTGTAATTTTAATATTTGAATTGGTGTGAAATGGTAATCAATTTACGAATAATTTCACTTGACAAATGTATTGTTTAAAATTAAATTGTGTAAAATTTAATTTTAAGTTTTATTCTAATCTTATTATTGATGTCTCCTATAATAGAGTAGGTGTTTTACTCTATTGAAATTGTAATCTATAGTTTTATGCATTTTAAGCAGACTTAATTTTATGAATTGAGATAAGATTTTTTATCTTTGAAACATGAATTGGGAGAACATCGCCGGACAGACGAATCTGAAAAAACTTCTTAGAGAAAGCATTGCTGAAAACAGAGTGAGCCATGCCCAGCTTTTTGTAGGAAAAGAGGGATACGGAACACTACCTATGGTATTGGCCTATGCACGGGAAATTTTCAGTCGGGAAAATGAACATGCTGCTGCGAAGGTAGAACACCTCAATCACCTGGATCTGCATTTCAGTTTTCCGGTTTTTACGGACAATAAAAACTCATTAAGTAAGAATAAATTTGATGAGTTCAGAGAAATGATTATAGCTTCTCCTTACGCAAGCTATGATGACTGGACTGCCTTCCTGGAATCGGAAAATAAACAGTTATTTATTTCTGCAGATGAAGTGGATGACCAGAATCAAAAGTTTTCTTTAAAAAGTTTTGAGGGAGGAACCAAAATTCTTATCGTCTGGAGAGCAGATAAAATGAATATAGCCGCTTCCAATAAGTTTTTGAAATTTTTAGAGGAACCGCCGGCAAAAACCGTCATTCTTCTTACGGCTGAAAGCACAAACGATATTCTTCCTACTATTCTTTCCAGAACACAGATTGTAGAGATCCCGAGAATTAATGATGAAGATATTGAGAATTATCTTAAAAAGAACTTCTCTGTTTCAGAAGAAAAAATAAGGGAGATTGTTCATGAAGCACAGGGTGATCTCAACGAAGCCATAAAACTGTTACATTCAGGAGACAAAAGCAATGAGTTTGAAAAGTTTTTTGTACAGTGGGTGAGAGATGCCTTTATGGTAAAAAAGAAACCGGAATATCTTAGAAGTATTATTGTTTGGGCAAGAGAAATTGCAGGATGGAACAGAGAAAAGCAAAAAAACTTCCTTAATTATTGTTCTGAAATTTTCAGACTGGCATTGCTTCAGAACTATCAGTCTGAGAATCTGGTATATAAAAAGATCAATGCGAATGGCTTCAATTGGGCCGGCTTTTCAAAATTTATCAGCGGAGCCAATATTGAGAGTATTTTGGAAGAAATCAATACAGCTGATCTTCACCTGACCAGAAACGGAAACCCCAAAATTGTCTGGACGGATCTGGGAATTAAACTATCAAGATACATTCATAAAAGCACATAAATAAAAACTCTGGTTAACACCGGAGTTTTGTTTTTATTCTGGAGATTATCATTTTAGCCTTACTTTCCTGCCTTTTTTAGGTATACTTCAATTGAATATAGCCTGGAAATATTAAGAATTATCATTGAAGTATTTCCCATATATGAATAAAAAAAGGACGCTATTTTTATTATTTTCCATCAAAAGCTGCCTCTGCCGCGTATTCAGCATATATTATAGAAAACGTCTTTTCTTTGCAATAAATTAAATCTATATTAAAAAATCAATCAATCGTTTGATTTGTGTTAAAACTTGTGTACATTTGCGCCCTGAAAAATGAACACGAACATGATTTCAAAAGAAGAAAATATATTATTCGCCGCCGAGAAGCTCTTTGCAGAAAAGGGATTCGAAGGAACTTCCACCCGGGAAATTGCAAAGGATGCGAATGTTAATATTTCTATGATCTCGTATTATTTTGGCTCTAAAGAAAAACTTTATGAGAAATTAGTAGAATACAGAATGAATGAAGGTCAGTTTTTTTCTAAAGATCTTTTGGGAAGAACAGACATCAACGAATGGCAGAAGATTGAAAGGGTAATCGATCAGTTTTCTTACAAGATCCGCACTCAAAAATGCTTCTACAGGATTATGCAGAGAGAGCAGCTGCATACTAAAAATCCTCAGATTGTAGAATTTTTGAAGCAAACCAAAATGGGATTTCTTTCCATGTATTCACAAATATTGGAAAGTGGTCTTAAAAATGGAATTTTCACCAAAAATCCACCTATTTATCTCCTTCATTCCACAGTAAGCGGAACCTTATTTTATGCATTCAATGCGAAAGAAATGTATAAAGAGTTCCTGAATGAAACAGAAGATGAAGAAGCTTTTGATGAAAAATACTACACAGAACTTAATAAACATATTAAATATTTACTAAAAGACCTTTTAGGTTATGAAGAGAATAAATAACTCAGTGATTGCATTATCACTATTCGTAGGAATAGCAAATGCAAATGCTCAGGAGAAAAGAACACTTACTCTTGACGAGGCCGTGCAGCTGGGAATCCAGAACAGCAAGAATCTCAAGATCGATGCAGCCAAGATCGAAGAGGCTACAGCTGATCTTTTGGAGGCTAAAAACAGACAACTACCGGAATTAAAAGTATCAGGTAGCTATATGTACCTTCCGATAAAACCAAATGTTGATATCAAACTTCCTGGTCTTGCAGGCGGCGCTGGCGGACCTGAAATACATCAGGTAGTTTACGGCTCAGCGAATCTTAGCGTCCCGATTTACAGCGGCGGAAGAATCAAATATGGGATTCAGTCCGCTAAATATCTCGTAGAAGCTTCTAAACTAAGCACTGAGAATGATAAAATTGCCATTGCTTACAATGTAGCTCAGGCTTATAATAATCTGTTTAAGGCTAACCAGTCTATCAAAGTCTTTGAAGAAAACCTTACTGCTTCTCAAAAAAGAGATGAAACCTTCCTTAAAATGGAAAACAACGGTTTGATAGCAAGAAACGACAGATTAAAGGCAAATCTTCAGACTTCAAATATTGAACTTCAACTGTTGGAAGCTAAGAATAACTACAATATTGCCAATATCAATATGGATTTATTGCTTGGGCTTCCTGAAACTACAGAACTGACAGTGGATGAAAATTATATTGAAGAAGGATCAGACGTAAAACCTGTTGATTTTTATGTTACCGAAGCCAGAGAAAACCGTAAAGATTTACAGGCTCTGGCACAGCAGAGAAAAGCGGCAGAACTTGGATCAAAAGCAGCGAAAGCAGAAAACCTTCCTTCCATTGCATTTACCGGAGGATACGTAGCAGCAGATATTCCTAAGTTTCTTACCGTTTACAATGCGATTAACGTAGGAATTGGAGTTTCTTACAACTTATCCAACCTTTGGAAAGAAAATTCTTCATTAAGACAGTCGCAGGCGAGAGAAAAACAGCTTGCTGCTACGGATGAATTACTGAATGATAACATTAAGCTTGATGTCAACAGAGAATACCAAAACACCGATTATTCAAAAAAGAGAATTGCTGTTTTCGAAAAATCTGCTGAGCAGGCTAATGAAAATTACAGAATAACAAAAAATAAATACGACAACGGTCTGGCAACCATGACTGAATTGCTGGATGCAGACGCAGCGCAGATTGCTGCCAACGTTGGAGTGATCAATGCTAAGGCAGACGCAGCACTGGCATACAGAAAACTATTACAAACAACAGGAACTTTAACAATTAAATAATCAGATCGAAACCAAAATGGAAAATAATAATACACAGGCAGCTGAACCTAAAAAGAAAAAAAGTTTAGTTTTTCCTATCATTTTAGCGGCAGTAGTAATCGGAGGAGGAATCTACGGTTACAGAGCATTTACTTACGGACAGTATCACGAAGAGACTGACGATGCTCAGATTGCTTCCAATATGGCACCGGTAATTTCTAAAATCTCAGGTTATGTAGCTCAGGTAAAGGTAAAAGACAACCAGTTTGTAAAAAAAGGAGATACTTTGGTGATTTTGGATAACAGAGATCAAAAAATGGCTCTTGACCAGGCGCAGGCAGCATTATCTACTGCTAAAAGTAATATTTCCAATGCAGAAGCTACTACAACTGCTACTTCAAAAAATATCGGTTCTTCAGAAGCGGCTGTAGTAACAGCTAATGCTCAGATAGAAGCAGCAAAAGTAAACGTTTGGAAAACTTCTCAGGATTTGAAGAGATATGCTAATCTTGTAAAAGACCACTCTATTACAGAACAGCAGTATGAGCAGGCTTTAGCGGCAAAACAATCTGCAGACAGACAGTTACAGGTTTTAGTTGACCAGAGAAATCAAATTGCTCAGCAAACTCACATTGCTTCTTCTCAGACCGCAGCAAGTTCACAACAAATCAGTGTGGCAGGATCTGTGGCTAAGCAAAGAGAAGTGGATGTAGAAAATGCAAAACTTAACTTATCATACACCGTAATCCTTGCACCTGAAGATGGATACGTTGGAAAAGTACCTACACAGGCAGGTCAGTATCTGCAGGCTGGGGCACAGTTGTTTGCTTTGGTTAAAAACGACCAGAAATGGGTTGTAGCTAACTTTAAAGAAACGCAGGTAGACAAAATGGTAGAAGGGCAGAAAGTGAAAATTGAGATTGATGCTTTCCCTGATCAGGAGTTTGAAGGAGTGGTAAGTTCATTCTCTCCGGCTACAGGAGCTACATTCTCTATTCTTCCTCCGGATAACGCGAGCGGTAACTTCGTAAAAGTAGTTCAGAGACTTCCTGTAAAAATCGATTTTGTAAATCTTGACAAGAACATTGCCAAAAGATTAAGAACAGGAATGAACGTAAAGGCAGAAGTTGCTTTGAAATAACATTTAAAATTGTTGAGAGTCAATGAACTTCGTTATCAATAGTGAATCAGCTTTGCAGCCAATTAAAACGAAAGCTTTACAATTCACTATTCACTTGCGAAGCAAAATTCACCATTGATTTTTAACATCGAAAAAAACTTATGCAAGATTCATTAGTAGAATATGGAGCGCGGAGAGTGATCATTACGATTACTGCTATCCTTTGTGCCCTTCTTGAAATTGTAGACTCCACGATTGTCAATGTTGCCTTGAATGAAATGAAGGGGAATCTTGGATCTACACTTTCAGAAGTGGGGTGGGTAATTACGGCTTATGCCATTGGTAACGTTATTATAGTACCAATGACGAGCTGGCTTTCCCAGCAGTTTGGACGTAGAAATTACTTTGCGGCATCCATCATTATATTTACCATATTTTCATTTTTATGTGGAAATGCAACCAATATCTGGGAACTTGTGTTCTTCAGATTGATGCAGGGAATCGGTGGGGGAGCCTTATTGGTAACTTCACAAACGATCATTACGGAATCTTATCCGATTGAAAAAAGAAGTATGGCTCAGGCTATTTATGGTCTGGGAGTAATTATCGGTCCTACCTTAGGTCCGCCTCTAGGAGGATATATCGTTGATAATTTCAGCTGGCCATATATTTTCTATATTAATATTCCGATTGGAATTGCAGCAACCCTGATGACGCTGCAGTTTGTAAGAAGTCCGAAATATGCAGAAAAACGTAAAGTCTCGGATGTTGACTGGATTGGGATTGGATTACTGGCAGTAACCGTAGGTTCATTACAATTTATCCTTGAGAGAGGTCATGAAGAAGACTGGTTTGCCAGCGGAATGATTGTAGCGTTTACAGTAGCTGCGGTTTTAGGATTTATATTATTCCTCTGGAGGGAACTTACCTTTAAATATCCGATCGTTGAGCTGAGGGTACTTAAAAACAGTAACCTGAGAATCGGAACTATGATGTCATTCGTGCTTGGATTCGGATTGTATGGTTCTACATTCATCGTTCCATTGTATACTCAGAGTATTTTGGGATGGACGGCACTTCAGTCCGGAGCTTTGATGATTCCGGCGGCATTGACAACAGCTTTCATGATGCCGATCATTGGTAGATTGCTGGCAAAAGGAGCTAAACAACAGATCCTGGTTTCATTAGGACTCTTTATCTTCTTTGTATATAGCTTCTGGGGATACAAGATTCTGACCCCGGATACCAGTAAAGAAGCCTTCTTCTGGATGCTGATCGTGAGAGGTGCAGGTTTAGGATTGTTATTTATTCCAATTACCTCATTGTCATTAAGTACATTGAAAGGGCAGGAGATTGGTCAGGGAGCAGCCTTTACAGGGATGATGAGACAGCTGGGAGGATCTTTCGGAATTGCAGCGATTACAACCTTTATTGCTAATGCAGGTCAGAAATACAGAAATAGCTTAATTTCCCATCTGGACGAAAACAGTTTTGATGTTCAGCAAAGGCTGGCTGCATTGAAAGCGAATTTTATAGCAAAAGGAATGACCCCTGATGCAGCAATGAATGCCGCGTATAAAATGCTCGATTTATCCGTAACGAAACAGGCCACTGTATTATCTTATATGGATGTGTTTCTTTACCTCGGAATCGTATTCCTGATATGTATTCCGTTTATCTTACTTGTAAAAGAAAGAAAGAGCAAAGAAAAAATAGATTTGAGTGAAGCCATGCACTAAATTTTAAAATAAAAAACCTTCGGATTTCCGAAGGTTTTTTTATGTCCATTTTTATTATAAGGTAATAATTTACAATACGTTCTGTTTTTATTTTGTTAAACGAAAAATAATATCACTTATTGGAGAGTTTATTTATTTTTTCTAGATTTACATGGTTTTATAACTTCACTTAACCATGATTTCAAAACACTAATAACGTATTAACTATGAATCAAATTCAACTGCCGGAAACCTATCTGGCTTTATCAGACTTCAGAAAAGATGACATCTATCTTTCTGAAATGAATCAGGCTCAGATTATTGCAGATTTCTTTCCCGGAACTTTTACAGAACTTACCCAGCGCTTGTCTGATATTACAGGAGCTTTTTATGGAGGCATCCTTAAGCAGATCGGAAAACTTTACGGACCAGAAGCTATTGAACAGCTTTCCGGCACTTTTATGTATGATCTCGGATCAAGAATGACACTGAGGAATCTTGAAGCAAAACCTAACCTGCAGCCTGGAATTCCAGCTGTTGCAAAAATACTGATAGGAGCAATTTTTACATCCAGTCCCGAATACAATTTTGAATTTAAAGAATTAAATGACTACAAATGCGAAATGCTTATTAAAGGAACAGACCGTTACCACAAAATTACGCAGAGCCTGCAAATTGCAGGTCTGCTGAAATGGCCTGTCATAAAACCTTTCATACAGGGCATTTGCGACACCATGGGACTGGATGTTTTATTGGATATAAAAGTACTCAGACTTGATCCGGACAGCTCATGCAGCTATCATATCCTTGTCTCAGAAAAATAGAGATGAATATTGAAAATAATAATTTCAAACAACAATAAGAGCGGACTTTAGTCCGCTTTCTCTCTTATAAATCAAGGATCGGCTTTAGACAAAACATAAAACCCGCACCCAGAATCCCGGACCTTGAGTTTCAATTTATTTAATCCTCTCTATCCACTCAATCCCGCTCACATCAATCAGTTTAAGTGCATGAATTTCGCTTTTCTGAAGAATATCATCAATATTCAGAGTCACATCAGCTTTTGCTCCCAATGGAATTATCAGACTGTGCTTTCCAGGTTTCACTTTGGCAACATAATGATTTTGAATATTTTCTTTAGGAATTCCGGCGAGTTGTTTATGATCAAGTTCCTTTAAAATTTTTCCGTTTTTATCCAGAATATGAATGCCTATCAGAAAAGAACCGTACACATCGGCACCTTCTGTTCTGTAGACTTCAAACCTTAATTTTGAATGATGATGAGAGATGTTTGAAATTTCCAGTTTAGGTTTTACCGATTTATTATGCAGTGTTCCCCATACGCCTCCATGAAAATACTGATTGGTAAAAATGGTCAATCCAAATATGATGAGTGAGCCTGCCAGCACAAAAACTTTTGGGTTTGAGACAGGGAAAGTTCCTGAACCAAGCCATGAAAACCATCCTTTTTGAGTAAATTTTTTGTTGTTTTTCATGAAATAATGATCCAGAGAATAAGATCCGCTTCCTGTCAGAAACAGTACGAATCCACCTGCAACACCCAGAACACCGATCTGCCATTCATCGAGACAGGTTGTTCCCAGCCATCCTGAACCCAGTAAAATTCCGAGAGCAAGGCTGAAGATGCCAATACTCATTAAACGCGTAAATAATCCGAGGATGATGAATAATCCCACAATGGCTTCGATAATGGTAAAAATCATCATCGAGCGTTGTAAAGCATCAGGATGAGTTACCAGATATTCAATAACAGGCTTTATGCCCAGGGCATTCGGTAAGAAATGATTGAATTTTTCCCCGATGTATCCCTTTTCATCAGGGATAAGCTTGTTTTCGAGGATCAGTCTGCGCCAGAACGCTGAAAAGTATGTCCATCCGATAACTATTCGGAGGGATAAAGTATATAATCCGGCCAGATCCGAAGACTGGCGGTTTGTGATATGTTTCATTGAAATTAATATTGTATTGTAAAAAACTGATTTTTAATTGGGTTAAAATTTTTTAAACCAGAGTAAGCTTCAGTCTTTTAAATAGAATATACTTCGGAGGGCTGTTGCCGGTAGAATGCCCGGAATAGTCATTAAGGAAAATTTTCCTTTCAAAAGAATTTCCTGTGGTTGTATAAAGATTGGAAAAAGAATCTTTATATTGGTTCTGAGTTTTGTTTTTTACAACCGAAGTTCCGGAAGAAGCAGATGCCGCATCACAGCTGAAGGAAATTGATGACGTTGTTTTTACCTTATTCAGTCCGCTGATGAACTGAATGTCAAAAATATCAAGAACATTCCGTTTTACAGCGCATGGAGATAATGAAAACACCAAAATAAGCACCGTAACGATTGCTTTATAGTTTTTCATATGGACTCCTGAATTGGGCATGATTACAAAACTACACTTTATTTCAATGTAAGCTTAATAAATTCTAAAAAATCGTCCTGCTGATCTACAAATAAATAATGAGAGCAGTTGTCAATAAGCCTGAAATTTTTCTGTCCAACGATATTTTTAAGATCATTCAGCTGTTTTTCTGAAAATATTCCGTCGTTCTTACCATACACAGCAAAAAGGGGAATTCCTTTTTTTCGGATGTCTTTTAAAACAGAAGTATTATCAAGGTTGTTCAGAGGTTCATTTTTATAGAATTTAAGGGGTGAATCAGCATTTCTGATATTGTTTCTGGAAAATTCGCCCGTTTTATATTCGTTTCTCAGCATTTCACTTTTAAGAGTAGGATGGGGCATATCGAAGAAATTGAGCTTACCCGCTATTTCATAACATCTTTTTCTATAGGCTGCAGAATTTTTATCAAGATTTTCTATTTCAGAAATCTCCTTGAGTTGGGCAGAATCATTTTTAAAATGTTCTTTAGCCAGTTTTAGAATATGATCATAGGTTGCCTGCTGGGTAAATAAAGCTCCGGCAAGAGTAAGCGAATTGACTTTTTCGGGAAATTGAGATGTAAATAAAGTCCCGATAATCCCACCAAAACTATGAGCAAGTATATTGGCTTTTTGAAGATGATAAGTTGTATAAATACCTTTTAAATCCTCAAAACTTTCTTTGAATGTCATGGCTGCATTTTCATCTTTTGAGCGACCTTCACCGCGTCTGTCATAAACGATGACGTAAAATCCCTTGTCGGCAAGCTTTTGAGCCGTAGTTCCTTCAAACAACGTTGCATTTCCACCCGGTCCGCCATGGATAAAAATAACAGGAGGCTTTTTCGGATTTCCGTAGGCTTTAGAATATAAATTCTGTGCGTTGAAAAAAATTGATGTTATAATAAAAAGGCTGGAAAACAGAAATTTCATGATGGTAGTTTGAGTCTTCTAAACTACTAAATATTCTTTAATCCGAGGAAAAGACTGAAATATGATTTAATTTAAAAATAAAAATACTGCTGACGGACAGTTGTCACAGTTCCTGTTTATCTTTACAGATCAGAAATTGTACACAAATATAAAAAACATTGAAATGAGTTATTGTTTAGCCATAGAAGGCATGCAGCCTGCAAGCAGAAAAGAACTGCACAAAAATTACCATGATAACTATTACGGATTTCCTATTCATGATGATAATGAATTATTTGGAAGACTGATTCTTGAAATTAATCAGGCAGGACTAAGCTGGGAAACGGTTTTGAAAAAAGAAGATAGTTTCAGAAAAGCTTATGATCAATTTAATATTCAGAAAATTGCAGCTTATACGGAAGAAGACCGCGAAAGACTTCTGAGTGACCCGGGAATTATCAGAAATAAACTAAAAGTGAATGCTGCCATTGAAAATGCCAAAACAATTATTGAACTGCAGAAGGAATTTGGTTCATTCGAAAAATGGCTGGAACATCATCATCCTTTGACATTGCAGGAATGGATGAAATTATTCAAAAAAAACTTCAAATTTACAGGAGGAGAAATTGTCAACGAATTTCTTATGAGTACAGGATATCTGAAAGGAGCTCATCACGAAAGTTGTCCGATACATTCGAAAGTATTAGTTCAAAAGCCTTTGTGGAATAAATAATAAATTCAGAATAAGAAAAAGAAAGCTCAATCCGGTTCGCTAAGATTTTAAGTTCAGGCTAAAGCCAATTGAAATTTTAATTTGTAGTAAACGGGCTAAACCCGTTCCTATTGGTCTGATCAGATCACTTTTTATAAGCTGCCGGATACAGGAATTGTACTGCTTACACTTTTCCGGATCTGTCATAGGCAGAACAGGTAACATTGATCATCAATAATACAGTGAAAATTCTTTAACCCAAAATCTTTTTATTCGCTATCCATAATCTGCTTATGCTCCTTTCCCCATTTTTCAAACTCCAGAATAATGGGTTTCAGTTTGTACCCGATTTCTGTAAGTTCATATTCTACCCTTGGAGGAACTTCAGCATACACGGTTCTGGTAATGATTTTGTCTTCTTCCAGCCTGCGAAGCTGAAGGGTGAGCATACGTTCGGTAATGTTCTGAAGCTTTTTTCTAAGTTCCCCAAATCTCATTTTTCCGTTGATCAGATAACAGCATATTGCCAATGCCCATTGCCCTCCGATAATGTTGGATGCATAAATTTCAGGGCATTCATCAGCAAGCGCTTTTTTATTGGCAAAATTAGTTGAGGTTTCCTTTATTTTAGTCATTACTTACATTTTTTATAGTACCATACAATAGGTTGCTAATGTACAAAATGTAAGTTATGTGCAGTAATTTTGTATCAGAAATTTAAACATAATGAAAACATTAGTGATTGTGACGCATCCTGATATTGAAAAATCAGTGATCAATAAAAAATGGATCGATGAATTAAAAAAATATCCTGAAAAATATACTGTTCATCAACTGTACAAAGCTTACCCTGATGGAAAAATTAATGTGGCGGAAGAGCAAAAGATGATGGAATCTTATGACAAAATTATATTTCAGTTTCCGTTTTACTGGTTCAGCAGCCCGCCGCTTTTAAAACAATGGCTGGATGAGGTGGTTTTATATGGTTGGGCATATGGAAGCAACAGCGGTTTCAAACTGGCTGGAAAGAAAATGACACTGGCTGTTACCGCAGGAATAGATGAAGATGGATATTCTAAATCGGGAGAATATAAATATACCATGAAGGAACTTTTCCGACCTTATGAGCTGACTTTTGATTATATAAAAGCCGATTATAAAGAACCTTTTGTGTATTACGGAATTGAAAGAGATTCTTCCGATGAATGGATCAACAGAAGTATTCCGATGTATCTGGAGTTTCTGGATAATTTATAGAAATCAATAGGAATCTATTTTGAGGTTTTTGAAAAATAGATTCCTATTCCTAAGATGGTTAAAAATATTCCCATAATTAAAAAAGGATACCACAGGAGAAAGGAAATTTCACCTAACTTTACAATGATTTCAGAATAACCTCCTCTTGCCGTAAATAATCCTACAGACGTAAAGAACATTATAATGGATAGAACAAACATTGATAATCCGATAAAAAAGAGGTACTTGTAAATTGATTTCATTTTTCTATTTGTTTAAAACCCGATTGATTCTTTTCTCTGCTTCTTCCTTTGTAATCCCATTATAAAAATCGTGTACAAACGGATGATCATAGCTTTGATGGGGATAGACAAAAGGTCTTCCGACAGAATTATTTACCACCACCGTTGTAGGAACACTCTCCTCAAACTCATAATCCGGAAGATAGGTGGAAAGCCATCCGAAATATTCAGCTTCGAAATCTTTATTATCATAATTTTCAACATATTCATTGAAGCTTTTTTCACTCAGTGAAACCCAGATTCCATAATCCAGGTCTCTACAGTCATCTGTGACTTCCTGTACAAGAACAGTACGGATAAATCTATGGGTATCTTCTTCCTCTTTTACAATGCAAAGGTCTGAACTGAGTTCAGCATTTTTCAATTCTTCTTCAGATAAGCAGGAGTAAAAATAAGGGTATGAATAGGCTATTGCAGGCCAGTCTTCTTTCTCTTCTCCGCAGCACTGGCAGATGTATTTCGTCATCGTATTTTATTTGTAATGTTGGTAAAATTTATTGTCAAAGATCTCAGAAGGATCATATTTTCTTTTCAGCTCAAAAAAAGATTCTGCCTGTGGATATACCTTTCTCATTTTCTCTCTGTCAATATGAAGACGGTAAGGTAAATAGAACGTTCCTTCATTGTTTAATGTAATATCAACAAGTTTATTCGTTAATATTTTCATGGCCTCTTCCTGCTTGTCCGTCTTTTTTTGATTGAATAAAAATACAAATCCAAATACATCTTCTCTCGCATAATTCATATAGCTGTCTTCATCCTTTTTCACAGCACGGATGGTGATATTAAGCAAATCTAAACCAGAACTTTTCAACACAGGTTTTATATCTTTAATAAACTGGCTGAAGTTTCTCTCCGGAATAAAATACTCCTGCAAAAGATCTGTAGAATAAGGATCTTTGTTTTCAATGAGTGAAACGTGGTCATTCAGAAGCTCATTTCTGGAATATACTGCATTTCTGGTTATTTTATTCATTCCGGTTTCAAGATCCCAGCGAAGCCTTTTTCCATATTCACTATTGACTGTACTTCTGAACACAAGGCGTTTTGTTTCTTCATTTTTGGCATTTTGAAGGGGCAGCGGTAAAGGTTTTTCATTAGCTTTCTCAAAAAAATTGATCGTAGCCTCTTCCAGAAAATGTTTATCAGAAATTCTCAATCTTCCGAAAACCAGGTTAACAGCAGGATTTTTGGAAATGAATTTTTTATAATAATTCGGATACTGATCAGCACTTAGACGGATATATTTATACTGAAGAGCAATATTATCTACCACTCTTAATTGAACATCAAGAATAATCCCAAAAAGGCCATAACCGCCAATTACCAGCTTAAAAAGTTCCGGGTTTTCTTCTCTGCTGCAATGAAGGATTTTTCCATTCTGATCCATCAGGGTGAAGGAAACAACACTGGAAGAAACAGGAGGAAGATTTTTTTGCCACCCGTGACCGTTAACACTCATCGATCCACCTACAGAAAAAGAGCTGAATGCCTGCATCACGGCAATAGATTTTCCATGTTTATCAAGGTATTTAATGGCATCCTCCCAAAGAGCTCCCGAACCAACTGTCAGGATGTTGTTCTTTTCATCCAGTTCCATATGTTTGTAAGGAAGCATGTTCAGAAGAATTCCGTTAGGATAGATGGTGTGTCCTCCCATACTGTGCTGAGCCCCGGCAATCGATATTTTTAAGTTCTTTTTCTTTGCGTATTGTATGATCTGGCGAAGTTGGTTTTCAATTTCTGGTTTAGAAGTTGGAACTTTGATGAGTGTATCAATTTTCGTTAAATTCAGCTGGCTCGCATCATTAGTATACCCTTCAGGAATTTCATTCTTACGATCAGATTCGCTCCATTTTGTTTTAAGAACATGAATAACAGGAATAGAAATAAAAATAAGGATCATCGCGATCCCAAGAATAAAAAAAGGTCTCTTTTTCATGGTTATTTAAAAAGCTAAAATACTCAAAAATCCTTATCCTACGGTAGGCGTATCTTCTTCTTTGAGTATTTTTTTCTCTTTCATCGTAAGCATCATTCTTTCATATTTATACTTTTCCCAGTTGAAGGTGTTGAGAAAATCTAGAGCAGCCTGAAAGCCTCTGTTGAAAAGTTCTTCTTTTTCTTCCTTTTTCATAAAGAAATTCAGCCAGCTGCTGGTGCCACAATTGACGCTCTGTATGCTGTAAGAGCGGTAAAAAGTATGTTTGGTAAGGAATGTTTTATCATTAAAGCCCTTCAGAGTACTGATGATGTTTCCGGCGTAGCTGAAAGGGGTCTTAAGGATTTCTTCACTTGTTTTTCCTTTTTCAGAAAGAATCGCAGAATCACTGGTTAGCTGAACTCCGAAAAGTGGCATTCTCGGATAAAAGACTTCATCAGCATGAAACAGGTCAATAGGAAAATTGGAAAT
This sequence comes from Chryseobacterium vietnamense, assembly GCF_031454475.1. Classification (NCBI taxonomy): domain Bacteria; kingdom Pseudomonadati; phylum Bacteroidota; class Flavobacteriia; order Flavobacteriales; family Weeksellaceae; genus Chryseobacterium; species Chryseobacterium vietnamense. The sequence goes on from NZ_JAVDQX010000002.1 coordinate 1,037,303, forward strand.
ACTGCCGCCATCAATGAAAACCCCGGCAGGGTTGATGTCTTCAGGTTTGGTATTCATCCAGTATCTCCATGCATATTTTACAGAATCATCGTCTTTATTGATTTGTTTTTGGAAAGGCTCAAAGAAAAAAGGAACTGCCATAGAAGCTCTTACAAATTCAGCAGGGCTGATGTGCTTCAGTTCCTCTTCAGACCAGTATAGATTGGCCATCGTAGGAAGCTCTACCTTAATTTTGGCATTGATATCAGTGGTAATGACAACATATTCAGATTTAAGAAGGTAGAACGGATTGTTTTTATAATAGTCGTTATTTACAGCACTTTCATAGAAAATTCTGTACCGGGTTTGGTCAATGTGTATCTGATTTTTGATTTTAATTTTTTCGATGCTTTGCAGAGCCATCAGATAATATTCCTGCCCGTTCCCATAGCGGTAATTGAGGTTGAGGTTACTTTCTTTCTGAATGAATTTTTCGTTGAGATGGGCAACAGTTTGTATTCCAAACTGATCCAGCGCATGTTGCATGGTATTCTGAAAAACATTTCCGGGATTCAGTCCGCTGTTTTCTTTCCTGAAATTATTGTACAGCTTTTTAATACAGAAAAAGAGAATAACCGCTGGAATCAAAGGAATCAAAAACATCAGTTTTGCATTCAGGATCGTTGTGGAAGGAGCTAGAAAAGGAATGCTGATGAGAATCATAAAAAGGATAGCGGCAATAACAGCATTGATTTTAAAGAAATCTTTGTTGTTAAGCATCGCATGGAGAGTAGTTTTTACATAGGTTTTCCCATCCATGAAATCTGCAAAATTCCAGCTGAAAAGGATATCCTTGATAAGCTCGCTTTTAGGTTCTTCTTTGGTCTTACAGGCAGCAATAAGCATGGTGTTAATAGCTCCGGCACTTGTACCTGCCACTTTCAGAAAACGGATTCCAAATATTTCCAGCCCATAAAGATAGCCTACCAATGCGCTTCCCCAGACACCACCACCTTCCTGTACAAATTCTACATACTGACTGCCATTCTGATCCAGAAGATCAGAGAATTCTTTGGCAGAGATATTCTCGTGTAAAGCAAGCAATTTATCTTTGGATGCCTGCGATAGAGAAGGATCTTCCAGAATTTTGCTTAGGTTTTCAGTAGTCATGGTATTTTGTTTTGATGAGGTGTTGATTAGAGACAGAAGTGATTTTACAGGCTGTATTTTATTGGAAAATAAGATCTTTGTGTCTTTGTTTTATGCCATTACCACTGTCTTCGTCTCACATAAATAAACGTACTGATCACCACTGTTGCCATTGCTCCCAATGTGATAAAATATCCGTACTTATGATGAAGCTCAGGCATATTATCGAAATTCATTCCATAAACTCCGGCAATAAAGGTGATGGGTAAGAAGTAAACCGAATAAATAGCCAAAACTTTCATCACCTGGTTGGCCTTTTGGTCTGAAAGTGCCAGGAACATGGAAATAAGGTTGGTAATCTGAATATTCAAATGATCAAAATCGGCCACCACGTCTTTATGCTTATCTTTTAAATCCACAATTTCTGAGTCCTGTAAGTTCAGCAATTTAAATTTATCAATGGCATCTGTAGAAATCACAAGCACCCTTGAATTCAACCCTGATTTTCGTTTCAGTTTGTAAAGACGGCGGATCTGGCTGGTATGATTGGTATTTTTAAGAAAAATCTCATTCTCAATATTGTCCATCGTTTCAAACAGACTTAAAGATTCATCATCAAAACTTTTCATAATCAATATCGCAATCATCAGCATGATTTGCTGGGGCTTAAGGTCTTCCTGAATCAGGGTAACTTTTTTCCTGGTCTCGGAAATACTTCTGGTTTTCATCCTGTGAATGGTGATGATGGTATTTTCCACCAGAAAAATTCCAATCTTGGTACTGATATCACTGATGGTGTTCAGATTTTTTCTTTCCAGCTCTGTACTTTCACGGAGTAAGAAGAATTTTACATTTCCGTCTTCTTCATATTTCGGAAGGTGATTGGGATCCATCGTATCTTCCAGAAGAAGATTGTTGATTTCATATCTTTCATGAAGAAATTTCAGGTCTTCTAAAGTAGGAGCCTCTACATCTACCCATTCGCACTGGGAGGTTCTGTATAACGTGTCAATTGGCATAAAGTAAAAATACTAATATTTTGAAAAACTATGTGTTAAATAAGTTTTATCTTTGCCAAAATTAAAAAACTATATGATTAAAAGTACAATAAAAGGGGTGGGATTTTATGTTCCAGATAACGTTGTTACAAATGATGATCTAGCAAAACTAATGACTACCAATGATGAGTGGATTACGGAAAGAACGGGTATCAAGGAACGAAGACATAGAAAAAACAGGAATGACGCTCAGGAAACTACTGCTTATTTAGGATTTAAAGCTTCAGAAAAAGCTATTCAGAATGCAGGTCTTACCTCAAAAGATATTGATTTTATTGTTTTTGCAACCCTTTCTCCGGATTACTATTTTCCTGGAAGTGGAGTATTGCTTCAGGATATGCTTGGATGTGATACCATTGGAGCATTGGACGTGAGAAATCAGTGCTCAGGATTTGTATATTCTATGAGTGTTGCCAACGCATTTATTAAATCAGGTACTTACAAAAATATTCTTGTGGTAGGCGCAGAGGTTCATTCCTTCGGACTGGACTTTTCTGACGAAGGAAGAGGCGTGTCTGTTATTTTCGGAGATGGAGCAGGAGCAGTGGTACTTTCAGCTTCAGAAGATGAAAATGCAGGAGATATTTTAGCTGTCAATATGCATTCTGAAGGGAAATATGCAGATGAGCTTTGCACTCAGTTTCCGGGTTCAAAATTCGGATGGAGCGACAGAATGAGAAAAGAGCCTGAAAACGTAACCAACAAAGAAGTATACCCAATCATGAACGGAAACTTCGTATTCAAGCATGCCGTAACAAGATTTCCCGAAACCATGATGGAAGCATTGAACAAAGCGGGAAAAACAGTTGAAGATCTTGATATGTTCATTCCACATCAGGCAAACCTTAGAATTGCTCAGTTTGTACAGGAAAAATTCGGGTTACCCAATGAAAAGGTTTTCAATAATATCCAGAAATATGGAAACACAACCGCTGCTTCCATTCCTATTGCTTTAAGTGAAGCGATTGAACAGGGAAAAATCAAAAGAGGAGACCTTGTACTTCTTTCTGCTTTCGGAAGTGGGTTTACATGGGGAAGTGTTCTGTTTGAATACTAAAAAAGAGAGAATAAATCGCTATTGTATCTTTACTAAAGCATTAGGAAAGCTTCATTTTTACTTATATTACAACTGAAGGCGTGAAAATTCCCATCCTTTGGAGGGGTGGCAAAAATTCAAAGAATTTTTGACGGGTTGCTTTTACCATTCCTACTCACTAAACAATATAAAAAAAACCGCAGAATCAAAGTTCTGCGGTTTTTATTTTATATATCCTAATTAAAGGCTTTTCAATAGTTTTTCGGTGTCTGTAGAATCCTGTCCTGTGCTTTTTGCCAGTTCAATAGACTTTTCAGCCCACATTTTTGCATTTTTCTTGTCACCCACCTTATTGTAAAGGTTTGCTAAAGTATCTGTATTGGCAAAGTTCTGATCTTTCTTTACAGACTCCTGAGCCCATGCAATGGCTTTTTCCAGAGACGTTTTATTGCTCACATTTTCAAAGAAGTTCCATGCAAGAGAATTCAGCTCTTCAGAACCAGCTCCGGAATAATCTTTATAGATATCAAGAATTAGTTTTTCATATTCAGGAATATCTTTATTCTTTAACGCTCTGTTGGCTTTCATTCTTTTTAAGATCTTGTCAGCCTCTTCTTTGCTCAGGAATTTCTGAGTTTCAGCCATGAAATAGTTATCATCCCATTTTTTAGTATCCGGATTATATGCTTTTTTAGAAATAGTGTTCAGTTTAATATTTTTATCAAACTTTTCATATTTATCTTCCGGGAAGAATTTAATGATATCTGCTTTTTTATCCTGGAAAATTTTGTACAGAGGACTGTCTGTAGTTTGTACTCCTGAAAGAAGCATTTGGATATCTTCCTGATCTAAGCTTGCTTTCTGTTGAAAATAGCGGTTAAGAACTTTCCCTGCAAACTCCGCATCGTTATACATAGTAAGTCCGGCAAGATTCTTTAAAAACTCAGGATCTTTTTCGCCTTTTTCAAACTGCTGCTTCAGAGAAGTGAGTCTTTTGTTTGGATCTTCCGCGTCTTTTGCAAACTGGATAAAGTCTTTTTCTTCCACATATCCTAACGTTCTGTGTACAGCTTCACCGTTTCCGTCAATAAACAGGTAAGTAGGAAATGCTTTAACATTATATTTTTTTGCCAGCTCAATTCCTTCTCCTTTTTCCATATCAATTTTAGCATTGATAAAGTGAGAATTGTAGTAATCTCCCACAGACTGAAGTGGGAAAATGTTTTTAACCATCAGTTTACAAGGCCCACACCATGAGGCATATGCATCAATAAAGACCAGTTTTTTTTCTTTTTTCGCTTTGGCAATAATAGAGGCAAAATTGCCTTCTTCAAATTTAATTCCCTGCGCCCATGCAAGAGCTCCTATAAAGATTGAGGAAAGTATGGCTATTTTTTTCATAAAAACTTTTTATTCCATGCAAATGTAATAAATATGATGACACCGGAGCCGTTCATATTGAAAATAATTATACAGGAACTTTGGTTTTAAAACAGGCTTCAGCTTATATTGAAGATAATCGTATATTGTTTTAGTCTTATTATTAAAATTAATGTAAATTACAGGTTTAGGTTAAATGATTAAATTTCAATATAATGTTTTAATAAAAAATAAAATATCACTAGTTTTGTAAAAAACAAAAAGACACCCCGTGAAAATAATGATGAATTATTATAAAATAAAAATAATAATTTGTTTTTGTATGTCTAAGAATCTCCTGAAATTTTTGTTTTTGCTGGCAACGGCAGTCCCCATATTCGCTCAGAAAAAAAGTAACTTTGACCTTATCTGTGAGAGAACCTCTTCCGTAACAGCCTATAAGGATTTACCCAAAGCCATCAAAACCGCAGATTCTCTCTACATGAAGGCACAGAAACCTTCAGAGAAAATAAGATGCCTTGTGCTCTCTTCAGAACTATACCATCATGCAGGTGAACTTAAAAAAGCAATCTGTTACAGCGAAAATGCCTACTCCGTAATCAATCAGATCAATGATCCCGAATGGATGGCTGTGGTGACCAGATTACTTGCGAGGCAATATAGACAGGTAGGGTTATACGAAAGGTCAAAAAAATATATTGTAAAAGGGCTGCAAGCGTCAGCTCAGATTGTTGATTTTCAGAAAAGTAATGAAGCGGCAGGTCTGCTGAATCAGGAAATGGCCTTCTATGAAATGGAGATGGGGAATTTTCCCAATGCAATACGGAATATTGAGTCTTCTCTGGAATATTTTGAAAAAATAAACAGTTCTAATGAAAACAGAACGGCGGCAGCCTCTTATCAGCTGTTGGGAGATGTCTATTTCAAACTTAATGATTATTCTGTTTCCGAAAATTATTATCGAAAAGCAGAAGGTCTGCTGAAAAATGGAAGCTGTACATTGGGGTTGGTGTACAATGGCCTGGGAGGAATCCGTCTGAAGCAGAAAAACTGGAAAGATGCTGAACTATATCTTAAAAAAGCAGAGAAAATTGCAGATACATCCCGAAGCCTTAAGCTTAAAAAAGCAGTTTATTCCAATATTAATGATTACTATGAAGGAATCGGGGACAATTTTAAAGCTTCATTATATGCGGTGAAATATATCCGTGCTTACGACAGTATTGCAGCCCGTAATCAAAGTTTTGCATCAAAGGGAACCGAGCCTCTGAAAGGAAAGCCCCATAAAAAAGGAGGGCAGATGAATCTGGTGAAAAATGCAGCCATTATTATTCTGTTTACTTCGCTGGTGGGCCTACTTATTTTCTTCAGGACAAAGCAGAGAAAACAGCGTTCAAAGTTCAGAAATATTATAAGAGCGCAGTTAAATATGATCGGTACCAGAACTCATTATTCTTTAGCTCAATCTGACGATTCTGAGTTTTCGAACATATTTGTGGAAGAAATTGATGAAAAAGACTCTGAAGCCAACCGAAGAAGGAATGACTCTCTGATGACTTCTGAGACAGAATCTAAATTGCTTGAACTTCTTGAAGAGTTTGAAAAAGGGGATCTTTACAACAATAAAGGGATGTCTTTGTCTTTCCTTGCAGGTGAATTGAATACCAATACAAAATACCTGTCTTATGTAATCAATCAGCATAAGAATGCGGATTTCAAAACATATATCAATCGTTTACGAATCAACTATATAGTAGACAAGCTTATCAATGATGACAAGTACCGACAGTATAAAATAAGTATCCTTGCTGACGAGTGCGGATTCTCTTCACACAGCAAATTTGCTGCTGTCTTTAAGGCCGTTACAGACTATTCTCCGTCAGCATATATCAAATACCTGGATGCTGAAAAACAATCCGATAAAAATGTTCATTTTCCTGAAAATGATTAAATAGAGAGACTTTATGTAATTCTATCTTACCATTTTCACGAAAATGAACAACCTATTATTTTAAAGGAAACCTTTGCTGTCATATCTTTGTGGCAGTTTCACAGTGCACAAGACAATCTGTTACAGCTTATCACTTTTATTTCAATTCTGAATTAAGATCATCGTAAGAGAAACTGCATTCCCATTTTTAATTTTTTAAGGAAATATTCTGATCAGAATATGTATCATATCTTATAATCGGGGTTGATTGCCCGGTTTTTTTTCAGTCAAGTTTTTTTAAGTGCAAATCCACAGATTTTCTGTGGATTTGTGATTTTATTTAATTTTCGTACTGTCGGTTTTTACTTTTGAAGTATCTGAGGCTGTGGGTGAAGGTATAGAGTTTGCTACAGCAGAATCACCCATTCTGTTTCTTAAAGAATCTTTATCGTGAGCATCTTTATATTCCTCTCTTTTTTCTTTGTTTTGAGCACAACTTCCAAGGAAAAGAAGTCCAAGAACTGCTCCTATCCATAATTTTCTCATAATAGTTAATTTTGATTGTTGATGTAATCAAATATAAGGATTAAAAGATAAAAGATAAAAGATAAAAGATAAAAGATAAAAGATAAAAGATAAAAGATAAAAGATAAAAGATAAAAGATAAAAGATAAAAGATAAA
>NZ_JAVDQX010000003.1:0-681901 GCF_031454475.1 Chryseobacterium vietnamense
AGGTAAAAGTAGAAAGTATTTTTTCTATAAATTGGCCAAGTTTTGCTTTAAAACTGTCAGCTTTATTTCTTTTCCCTCAGTTATCATTTTTCAGCGTCTGCTCCTGATAACTTTCATTTTCAATAAGGTAAAAGTAGAAAGTATTTTTTCTATAAATTGGCCAAGTTTTGCTTTAAAACTGTCAGCTTTATTTCTTTTCCCTCAGTTATCATTTTTCAGCATCTGCTCCTGATAACTTTCATTTTAATAAGGTAAAAGTAGAAAGTATTTTTTCTATAAATTGGCCAAGTTTTGCTTTAAAACTGTCAGCTTTATTTCTTTTCCTTCAGTTATCATTTTTCAGCATCTGCTCCTGATAACTTTCATTTTCAATAAGGTAAAAGTAGAAAGTATTTTTTCTATAATTTGGCCAGCTTTTGCTTCAAAACTGTCAATAATTAATGTTTGCTACATTCTTTCTGAATTGGCTTCTACAAAGTACATCTTAAGCTCTCCCTTTCCCTTTGCCTGGATATTTCCACGGTATTCAAAAACGAAGCAGTCTTCATTTTTAATAAGATGATAAAGGGATTCACTTATATTTACTTTTCCCACCATCCCATTACTTTCTATTCTGCTTGCTGTATTTACAGTATCTCCCCACACATCGTATTGAAACTTTTTCACGCCGACAATTCCTGCGACAATAGGTCCTGCATGAATTCCCAATCGCATTTCAAAAGCAGGCTTATTGGTTTGTACATTTACATTTTTTCGCTCTGCCATAAACCCCTGCATTTCAAGCCCGGCTAAAACAATATTCTTTAATGAATTCTGATCGGGTTTCGGAATTCCTCCCGCAGCCATATAGGAATCCCCTATCGTTTTTATTTTTTCAATTTGATATTTTTCAGAAATAAGATCAAAGGCTTTGAAGCACACATTAATTTCTTCTACCAGACTCTGAGGAGACATTCTTTCTGCAGTTTGTGTAAAGGATTTAAAATCTGTAAACAGAATGGATACCAAATTAAAATCTCTGGCATTTACACTTCCCTTTTGCTTGAGCTCTTCAGCAATTTCTTCCGGAAGAATATTCAGCAGAAGCTCTTCTGAACGATCTTTCTCTACCCTTAGTGCTTCCCTGGATTTTCTTACAAAATTAAGTCTGCTCCATAAACCTCCGGCCACAACAAGGATAAAGCACAAAGAGACGATTACAATATTCCTTTGTTTTTCCTGCTCCTGTACCTCTTCTTTATGTTTTATCTGAATGGTATGTTCTCTCTTTACATAGGCAATACTATCCGTTAACTGCTGTTTCTGAAACTCCATATTCATCATTCGGTTGGAAGTTTCCTTAGAATTTAAACTATCTTCAAAAATATTTGATTTTTCATAATAGTTAAGAGCCTTCTTATCATCGTTCAGTTTTTTATAAGATTGATACAGACAGTCACACGCATCTTTTTTTAAGCTAAGAGATCCAATTTTTTGTGCAATTGCAAATCCCTTATTACACAATTTTACCGCTTCATTATTTTTTCCCTGTTCTATATAAATATTACCGATGGCAATTTGAGAATCTCCTATATATTGCTGACTGTTCATCTCTTTTGCCAACTGCAATGTATTGTTGAAATAGGCCAGAGCATTAGAATAGTCCAGCTTTTTATAAAATAAAGTGCCAAGATTATTCAGAACTTCTATTTTGATCTGTTTATCATTTTGTTCGTTCGCAATGCTCAGGGCTTTGCTTAGATTTTTATATGCGAGATCAAAATCTTTCATCCTGACCTGAATAGATCCGGTCGAATTTAAGTTCTGAGCAATAGCCTTTACATCATTCACTTTTTTATATACATCATATGCTCTTTTATAGTATTTCAAAGCGCTCGTATAATCTTCAAGCTTAGAATAAATACCCCCGATATTTTGTGTGGTGATGGCTATTGTCTTGGGATCTTTAATTTCCCTCTGTATTTCCAGTACTTTCTGATAGCAGCTAAGAGCCTGAGGCAGTTTACCTAAGTAATAATAAGTTCCGCCCATGTTATTGGTTACCGAAGATATTCCTAATTTATATCCGGATTTTTTATATTCAGCAATGCTTTTTTCAAAATAAGAAAGAGACTGAACATAATTTCCCTGAAGAGAGTAGGAAATCGCCAGATAACTGTAACAATCTCCTGCTTTTTTAAAATCTTTATTTTCGTAATAACTCTCAAGGCTTTTATTAAAGTATATAACAGATTCCGCAAAATTGCCCGATTCCTGTTTCTTTATACCAATATTTAAAAGACTGTCTGCTTTGTTTTTACTAATTGTAGATTGATTCTCTTTTTTTATATGGGTCTGAGAAAAAGCCCTGGGGTGATTTCCGATAAATAAAAAACAAAAAAACAATATGTATTTATAATTTATCATAACGAAAAGGGTTTATAATATTGGGTATAAATTTAGAATAGCGTATATCAAATGAATCTCAGACAACGCTTTCTGATCCATTTAAAAAAAAATCGTATATAATTCTTGAGAACAGGAATTATACACGATTTACAGAACTTTTACAATCTACCCTCCACCAAAAATGCTGCCATCAGAATTGACTGGTTTAATGTAGATAGGCGGGTCTCCCTCATTTGCTCCACCGGATATGATATCCAACTGTTCCTCATCTAATTCCATATCGTCCATATCCAGCTCTGCCGGAATATTTACAAAAATGGTAGAAGAGTCTGTTTGATCCACAAATGCAAGATTCTTTCCTGCAGGCAAATTAATAGGACTTCCCAAAAAATTCTCCATAGTAGCTACCGGATTCTGGATTAAACTGTTTTTAAAAACAGGATCTTTCCATGCTTTTTTTACAACAGACTGTAAAATTTCCTCGTCTTTGGTTAAATTCATAATTTTTTTTTTATTGTTAAACGGTATCTGTTCTAATATGGCATGGTAAATTTATTTTGTTTTCAATTGACAGAACTGACAAAAATGCCGACAAAAAAAAAGAGAATATGAGAAAATATTTTTTGAAAATGTTGAAATAGAAATTTAACGGAAATAAAAAAGCCCTCCGTAATACATTACAGAGAGCTTTTGTACCCCAGACGGGACTTGAACCCGTACGTCCTTGCGGACACAGGATTTTAAGTCCTGCGTGTCTACCAGTTCCACCACCAGGGCATGGTGTGGGCAAAAAAAAAGATTCGAACCAGGGGTTCCAACCTTCTTAATGATTCTAAAAAGAATTTAGAATAGTGCGGATGAAGGGACTCGAACCCCCACGCCTCACGGCACCAGATCCTAAGTCTGGCGTGGCTACCAATTACACCACATCCGCTGGTTTTGCTGATCTGAATACTCAGATTCAACCTGATTTCTTACAAATATAAGATTTTTATTTAAAGAACACTCTCTATTAAAACAAAAAACCCTCCGTAAGATATTACAGAGGGTCTTGTACCCCAGACGGGACTTGAACCCGTACGTCCTTGCGGACACAGGATTTTAAGTCCTGCGTGTCTACCAGTTCCACCACCAGGGCATGGTGTGGAGCGAAAAACGGGATTCGAACCCGCGACCCCAACCTTGGCAAGGTTGTGCTCTACCAGCTGAGCTATTTTCGCATAGTGCGGATGAAGGGACTCGAACCCCCACGCCTCACGGCACCAGATCCTAAGTCTGGCGTGGCTACCAATTACACCACATCCGCTGGTTTTTTATATTGTAAGTTTTAAAGAGCTTGCTTCGTTTTTGTGAGTGCAAATATAGGACAATTTCCTTTACCACCAAACTTTTCAGGAAAAAAAAATAAAATTTCCATATTTTTTTTTCATGCCTTCTTTTATTACATTTCATTTTCATACTTTTACATCGTTAATATTTACGATATGGAATTACAAGGAACGGTAAAGAAACTTTTTGATGCTCAAACATTTGCGAGCGGGTTTCAAAAAAGAGAAATGGTTATTTTGACCCAGGAACAGTATCCACAGCCGATAAACATAGAATTTTTGTCTGATAAAATCAGTTTATTAGATAACCTTAAAGAAGGAGAAAACGTAAAGGTAGGAATCAACATCAGAGGTAGAGAATGGGTTTCTCCTCAGGGTGAAACTAAATACTTCAACTCTATTACCGGGTGGAGAGTAGAGAAAGTTTTTGATAATGCTTCAGAACCTACACAGGCTATGCCTCAGCAATCTGCATCTCCGGTTTCGAATGAGAATCCGTTTGCTGGAGATGACGATGATGATTTACCTTTTTAATTAGAGAATAAAGATCAAATATAAATCCTGCTTTTTGAAGTGGGATTTTTTTTCTAAAAAATGGTCAGATTAGACGAAAACGAGATTTCATTTCCCGACCCCGAGCTGTATGATGGCCATGAGGGAGTGGTTGCTTTTGGGGGTGACCTGTCCGTAGAACGTATTTGGTTTGCTTATCAGCTAGGCATTTTTCCATGGTACAATCCCGGAGAGGAAATCCTTTGGTGGTGTCCTGATCCAAGGTTTGTTCTTATTCCTGAAGAACTAAAAGTTTCAAAATCCATGAGGAAGATACTCAACAGAAATGTTTTTACTTTCTCTGAAAATAAGAACTTCAGAGAGGTGATCAGGAATTGCCAGCAGGCTACCCGAAAAGGACAGCTTGGTACGTGGCTTTCTGATGAACTGATGGAGTCTTTTATCCAGCTTCATCAATATGGTTTGGCTAAAAGCATTGAAGTATGGCAGGATGAAGAACTTGTAGGCGGTTTTTACGGGCTGCAGATTGGAAATGTATTCTGCGGAGAAAGTATGTTTGCTAAGGTAAGCAATGCTTCAAAAGCAGGATTTATCAACTTTGTAGAAAGCAACAAAGACCATCTTGAATTAATTGACTGCCAATCACATACTGAACATTTGGTGAGTTTGGGGGCAAAAATGATCCCCAAAAAAGAATTTCTAAAAATCTTACACGAAAATAATGAACGCAGATAAAGAAAAATGGGTTCTTCTGGTTGTCCTGAGTATTATCTGGGGATCATCCTTTATTTTAATCAAAAAATCACTGGAGCATTTCAATCCGTTTCAGGTTGGGTCTTTAAGAGTTCTTATTGCCGGAATTATCCTTCTTCCGGTTGCTATTTCCAATTATACACTTTTCCCTAAAAAACATTTAAAATGGTTAATTCTGGCTGCTTTTACCGGAAATTTCATTCCTATGTTTCTGTTTCCGATTGCTGAAACTGAAATAAGCAGCAGTATTGCAGGGATTATCAACTCTATGATGCCTATTTTCGTGATTATTGTAGGTGCCTTGGTCTGGAAGTTTGAAACAACGAAAAAACAGATCATAGGAACCCTTATAAGCTTTACCGGAGTCTGTATTCTGGCATTTGGAGGTGGTGACAGCGGAGATTTGAAAATGATCCCGATCCTTCTGTTACTGCTGGCAACTTTATGCTATGCCCTAAGCACCACAACCGTAAAATCAAAGCTAATGGAAGTATCTTCTACGGTTTTATCTGCTTTTGTGTTTTCTTTTGTTTTGTTAATGCCATCCATTATTGCACTCACAGGTACAGGATTCTTTTCAGAATTCAGTTTTTCGAAGGATAACCTGACGGGGCTTATGTTTGTCAGTCTGCTATCTGTTTTCGGAACAGGCCTGGCGATGATGATGAATTACCGTTTACTTAAAGTTTCCTCTCCCCTGTTTGCTTCTACAGTTACTTTAGTGATGCCTATTGTTGCTATTATCTGGGGAATTATTGATGGTGAGAAACTGACCTATTTACAATTTATAGGAGCCGGAGTTATTATTGCCGGACTTATATTTTTAAGGACCAGTCCAAAAAAATAAAATCGTATTATAAATTAAATTATATTTGAGTGATTTAACTTATAACTATGAAAAAACTTCTACTTTTGGGGTCTGTAGCCTTATCTTTACTTTCCTGTTACAACTCTGACGATACTCCTTTCGACAACAGCGATCCTTCAAATCAAAGTGTAATTCTTCCTACGAAGATGACTATGGATGGTATTGTAATGAAAATCAATTACAACGGAACTAAAATCATCAGTATGATCAACAACATTAATCACGGACAGAGAGTAGAGTTCTCTTATACAGATGATTATGTTTCGGGGATTAAGAATTACGAAAATAATATTCTTGAAAGCGCAGTTGAATATGGATATTCCAACGGGCGTATGTCCACAGCGGTAATTAAGGAATATTCTACTGCTGGAGTCATACAGAACACTGTTTCATTTAACTATATGTATACAAGTAATACGGAAATTAGCGTAAAAAAACAGACGAATTCAGGAACTGCCGGGTCTTCGACCATTAACAGTGTATTTACTTACAGCAACGGGAACATGGTAAGCAGTATTGGCTCAGGAACCGGAACAGTAAATGGAAATACCATTAACTATACTGAAAAAGAGACTTATACCTATACTGATAAAAACTATCCTTTTAAAAATGTAAAAGGTTTTGATAAAATTATATTCAACGGAAATGAAAGCAGCGATGGGATAAGCCTATTGTTTTCAAATATTGAGAACAGTTTAAGTACTTATAAAGGAGAGTTTACCAATACCACAGCCGGAGGAGGAACAGCTACAGGTACGACGTCTCATAAGTATACCACAACGTTTAATACTGCAGGGTATCCATCTGAAGAAAGCAGACAGTCTCTTGATATGAATGGAAATGCAAACACCAGCGCTCCGGATAAATTTTTCTACGAATACAATTATCAATAAAAAAAACCTGCATTTCTGCAGGTTTTTCTCTTATTTTAGATTATTCTAGTTCTTTTTCTTCACTTTGCTGGCTTTTACCTTTTTCACTTCGTCTTTAATGAAAGGATATTTTTTCTGCATATCCTTGGCTAAAGAAGGATCAAGTTCCAGTGCTTTCTGAAGAGATTCCATTCCTTTATCCTGGTCTTTCAGATTGTAGAAGCAATTACTCAGCTGATAAAACAACTCTGCTCTGTAATGTTTCTTTATGGCTCTGTTCAATACTGTCACCGCATCTTCATACTCTCCTACCAACATCAAAACTTCAGAATAGGCATACCAGTTATAGAACCTTGAAGGCTCTGCATCCACCAGTTTTTTAAGACATGAAAGACTTTCTTCAAACTTCCCTGAATCGATGAATAAAAATGCCAGTCTTTTCTGATAGTCGAGATTGTTTTCATTCAGCTGGGTAGCTTCTTTGGCATAATGCAATGCTTCAGACATTCCGCCCATTTCTTCATAAAGATAAGACTGTTCCATCATTGCAAGATAAAACTGAGGGTCTTCTCTTAATGATTTCTGAAATGCATTTAAAGCTAAGATAGGCTGTTTCAGGGCTTTATTGCATAATCCGATCTTATAAAAAGTAAATGCTTTTGTGTATTCCAGCTCCAGCATTTCTTCATATGTTTCGATTGCCTTCTGGTATTGTCCCAAAGCTTCATAACAGGCTGCTTTATTGGCATATACTCCCACAGAGTTGGAGTTGATTGCCAGTAAATAGTCATAACCTCTTATGGCTTCATCATAATTTTTTCTGTTGAAGTAGAATTGTCCATACTCAAACCAGGCGGTTTCAGAATAAGGGAATTCATCTAAATATTCATTAAGAAAGGCAATAGCCTCCTCACTCTTATTAAGGTCACTGAAACACACCATACAGTTTTCCAGCGAATATTCATCCGTAGGATCTTCCTTCAGTGCTTTTCTGTAATGTTTAAGAGCGTTAAAAGGATCTCCGAGATTCACATATTCATCCGCAATAAAGTTGTGGAGAAAGTTTTCTTCTTCCTCTAATGTTAAAGCTTTCTTGCAGATTTCAATGGATTTTCTAGGATTTCCTAAGTTCGAATAATACTTGGCGTAACAAACCAAAAAGTCTGTATTCTCCATAGAAGCACCTTTCAGTTCGTCAATAAGTTCTTTCGCAGCATTATACTCTTCCCACTCCAGAAGGATCTCAAGTCTTTTGATCTTAATATCCAACGAATTAGGGTGAAGCTTTAGTCCATAATTAACAGCCATGTCAGCGTAATTAAAATCACCAAGCTCCAAATAATAAACAATAATGTCTTCTAACTCTTCGGTATCGAAGTAGAATTCGTCATTGTTTTCCATCATTTCCTCGAACTTTTTTACAAGTTCATTTCCAAAATACTCTTCCAATAGTGTCCTCTTTGTCGGCCCAACGCTTGAATTTGCTTACAAACCTCGGCAAACGTTTAATTAATAATATATCTGAAACTGATATTCAAATATTTATGCAAAGTTGCAACTTTTTTTTGAATATTCCATTTCATAAATTTCTATTATAAAAATAGTAAAAAAAGAAAACCAATAAAAGGATTGTGGATAAAAAAACGGAAATTGGGGTTAAATTCTTACAACAAGGCGTTTTCCGCTTTGTACCTCAGCATTCCATACCGCTTCGATATCTTTTATATCAATGTCCCGGGTTTCCATTTTAATTTTTCCTGCTACGGCTGCCTGAAACATTTCTGGGATAATTTCTGAAAACAGAAGCCCTGACTCTTCTTTCGTCCAGCTTCCCAGTCCGGATCCTGAAATCTGAATATCAGTTCCTCTGAGAATCTGCGAAGACAGCTGAATGATATCACCGCTCATTCCTCCTATCGTTACCAGTTTTGTTTTATGAGAAAAGGTTCCGTCTCCTTTAAGAGCGGATAATATCATTTCTACAGAATGCCCCCAGATATAATCTATGATGATATCTACCGGAGTTTCCAGATAATTTTCTTTTATTCTTTGCTTAAAATCATGATCGTCCAGCTTAAGTGAAATTGCCACATCAGCGCCCAACTCAAGCAAAGACTGCAGAGATTCTTCATTTCTACCGGTAACAATCACTTTGCCTGCTCCATATAACCTGGCCATCTGAACGGCAATCTTTCCTGTAATTCCTGTTGCTCCGTTAATCAGGACTGTGTTTCCTGGCTGTAATCCAGCCTTGAATTTTAATGCCATTGCAGATCCCATTACTGCATTGGGTAATGCTGCTGCTATAGAAAAATCCAGTTCTTCAGGAATCGGAATGATCATCTTTTTATCTGCGGCGGCTTTTTCGGATACAGTTCCTTTTTTGCTGAAAAAATACACTTTATCTCCATTTTCAAGATATCCCGCTCCATCTGTTCCGATCACTGTTGGCTGGTGTTCCTTATTTTCTGTTGAATAGTGATTTCCGCCTGCTCTGGCCCTATCAAGATTTTTAATTGATGCTGCTTTTACTGAAATCAAAACTTCATTTTCCTGTACTTCAGGCTCTGGGAAATCTGCATATTGGGGGATACTTCCTTTTTCAAATACTACTGCTGCTTTCATTCTTTTAATTTTTATACAAAATTAGGAGGGATGAATGCTGTGGAGCGATAACATTTGTTATGAGTTTTGGATTTTGGGAAGGGAGATTAGAAGAAGAAAGCTGGGAGTTTATAAAGCCGGTAACAGAGTTAACAAACGCAGCGATCGCTAGGAAACATGATATTGTGATTATTATTTGTTCGCAAGGGCACTTCGTTTAGCAAACAACATCGCTGAGTGGAATGCCTTTGCGAACATTTTCAACAATACATGTTATTCTTTGCGAACGTTGCGTTTAATATGAGTCAGAATTTATGCAGTTTCTTTTTAAACTTCCATCTTCCATCCTCTTAAAGTCCTTCTTTCAATATTTTGCTCTTGATTCTGCTGAGATGTACCGTTGTAATTCCCAGATAGGAAGCGATATAATGCTGGGGAACTCTTTTGATGATCTCTGGTTTTTGCTTGACCAGATCCAGGTATCGCTGCTGTGGGGTGTCTTTAATAAATGAAAAGAAGTGTTTCATATAATCGAATACCCTTTCAAAAAGAGCATCCATAAAGAGATTTCTGAGCTCAGGATTTTCGTAGACTTCTTCCAGAAAAGCGTCCACATCCGGCTTGTTGATTTTGTATAAGATGCAGGGTTCTATGGTCTCAAATGAAACCATGCTTGGCAAACCTTTTTTAAAGCTTTCAAGGGAAGAAAACATGGTGTTTTCAAGAAAAAACTGGAAGGTAACATCTTTTCCGTCATTATTATACCAGGCTCTGACGAGTCCTTTTTCAATATAGTAGGCATTGCAGGAAATTTCCCCTTCTTTTAAAAGCAAAGTTTTGGCAGGGATTTCCATACGTTGGAAAGCGCCCAGAAATTTTCTCCACTTTTCTTTAGGGAAAGGAAACCTGTTTTTGATATGTTCAAACATGCTGATATAAAAAAGAACGGACCACTTGTCCGTTCTTTATATATTTTAGATTAAACTTTTAATTTTAGCAATGATATCATCTCCCAACTGATCTGCTTCTTCCTGAGATTTGGCTTCAGTATAAATTCTGATAATCGGCTCTGTATTGGATTTTCTAAGGTGAACCCAGTTGTTTTCGAAGTCTATTTTAACACCATCTACTGTAGAAACTTCTTCATTCTGATATTCCTGCTCCATTTTACTTAAAATAGCATCTACATCAATCTCCGGTGTCAGCTCTATTTTCTTTTTCCCCATGAAGTAACTTGGATATCCTGCTCTTAATTCAGAAACAGTCTTGTTTTCTTTAGCTAAATGTGTTAAGAATAATGCAACGCCCACTAAAGAGTCTCTTCCGTAGTGTAATTCAGGGTAGATAATTCCTCCGTTTCCTTCTCCTCCGATGACAGCATTTTTTTCTTTCATCAAAGTAACAACGTTTACTTCTCCTACAGCGCTTGCAAAGTATTCTGAATTATGTGTTTTTGCCACATCCCTCAATGCACGGCTTGAAGAAAGATTGGAAATTGCAGCTCCGTTTTTATTTTTCAAAAGATAATCTGCAACGGCTACCAGGGTGTATTCTTCTCCGAACATTTCTCCTTTTTCATCAATAAGAGCCAATCTGTCTACATCCGGATCTACAACTACTCCTAAGTCTGCACTTTCTTTTTTCACCAACTCACAGATATCTCCCAAATGTTCTTTTAAAGGCTCAGGATTGTGTGGGAAGTGCCCTGTAGGTTCACAATATAATTTGATGGTTTCACAGCCTAATTTGTCTAAAAGCATAGGAATAGCAATCCCTCCTGTAGAGTTTACAGCATCAAGAACTACTTTAAAGTTTTTTGCTTTGATTGCCTCCACGTCTACCATGGGTAAATCCAGGATCTGCTGAATATGGATATCGAAAGCATCATCTCTTGTTTCATATTTTCCAAGATCGTCCACCTCTGCATAGTTGAAGTCTTCACTTTCTGCCAAAGCCAGTACTTCTGCCCCGTTTTCTCCGGTGATGAATTCTCCTTTTTCGTTTAATAACTTAAGAGCATTCCATTGTTTTGGGTTATGAGAAGCAGTAAGGATAATTCCTCCGTCTGCATTGAGCTCAGGAACCATTACTTCTACTGTAGGTGTTGTAGAAAGACCCAGGTCTACTACATTAATACCTAATCCCTGCAATGTAGCAGTTACCAAAGAAGAAACCATCTGACCAGAAATTCTGGCATCTCTTCCGATGATAAGAGTAAGATCTTTTTTATTTTTATTATTCTGAAGCCAGGTTCCGAATGCAGATGCGAATTTTACAACATCCAGCGGTGTTAAGTTATCATTTACTTTACCACCAATGGTTCCGCGAATCCCGGAAATAGATTTTATTAATGACATGATGTTTTTAATTTATTTTGTTTTTTCTAAATTTTCCAACGCAAAGATACTTAAAAGACCCTTCACCTTACAGAACAGGAATCTTTTTTTGGACTTTATCATAGGTATTTTTCACAACTTTCGGTGGTGCAAAACGATACCCTATATATAACAAACCATACAGGTTATTATTCTCTACCGTTTGGTTGTTTTTCTGATCGTAGGCATAGTTTTTAAAATTCATTTTGCCTCCGAATAGAAACCGGTCTGTATTATAACCCACATGAAGGCCACCCTGCATTCTTATGGTAGCATATTGGGCATTTTGTTTTGTTGATTCATTATCAAGATCTCTGTAGCTGGAGAATTTACCCCCAATCCCCACAGCCAGATAAGGCGAGATATTTACTTTTTTTCCAATGACCCAATTATAAAAATATCCAATGTTTCCTCCTATATTGTATTGTGTGTCTTTGCTTTTTACTCCATCAATCGTATTTCTGAAAATGGTAAGATCATAATCTACAAACGGAACCCAGCTTCCGCTGCTTTTATACTGCCATTCACCCTGCGTGTAGATACTTCTTGCCGAAAAGTTTTTATTGAGAATATAGGATGTAGATCCGCCAAAGGTTTGTACTCTTAAATTCGGAAACTGGTAGTATTGATCTCTTCCTTCCTGCCATTCCGGAGATAAGTCTTTCATGTTTTCCACATAAAAGCCTTTTACATTTTTATAATAAACATTCTGAATAAATCTTCCCGGAAAAAATCTGAAACTTAAATCGGTATAGGAACTTTTCCCTTTCATTTCGTCATCATTTTTTCCCTGTAAAAATTGGGGTGTAAATGATACTGTTGCACTTATTATTCTATAATCAATTGAAAATGAAGTTTTCGTCTTATTGTTGATGGACAGGTCCATATTGAATGCGTTTTTGCCTTCTCCCATTGAAAAAACATAGCGTTCAATATTGGTATCAAGATTCACACGGATCATTACCTGATCTGCATAAGATTTGGTATTCGTGGTATCGGATTGTGCTTTTCCATGAGTGGTTATTAAAGAAAATACAATTAATAATCCTGCTTTTAAGAAATTCAAATCGAACAGTTTTAATTAGAAAAATGAATGTACTGCTTTTTTTCCAATTATCCGATGAACATTATATTAAGAACAGCCACAGTCTTTATCACAGTGGGTTCTTTTTGAGCTGAATTTCTTTGGTGCGAAATTCTTTTTGAGTACTTTGAATAAAGAGTAGCAGGCGAATGCTACAATGAGTATAATAAGTACGTACTGAATAATTAATGATGAGTCCATTACTTTAAAATCTGATATACTATCATCGACACAAAATATGCCAAACCTGTCATCATGACCACCTGAAAACCGGTCCATTTCCAGCTTTTGGTTTCTCTGTAGACTACTGCAAGTGTAGAAACACACTGCATTGCAAATGCATAGAAAAGGAGCACCGAAATTCCGGTTGCAAAACTGAAGACTTTTTCTCCGTTCGGTTTTACGTCTCTTCTCATTTTATCAATAACTTTCACTTCCGGGGCATCATCTTCCAGACTGTAAAGCGTAGACATCGTTCCCACAAAAACCTCTCTCGCTACAAAACTGGTAAGAATTCCCACTCCCATTTTCCAGTCGTAGCCAAGCGGAGCAATTACAGGTTCTATTCCTTTACCCATTTTAGCCAGGTAAGAATGATCCAGGTGAACGTCTGCAGCTACAAATTCATTTGTTTTCCGGCTAGGCCCGAAATAGCTTAAAAACCAGATAATGATACTTACGATGAAAATTATTTTTCCGGCTCCGGTAATGAAGTCCCATACTTTTCCTAAAACCATTTTAAAGTCATATCCGAAAAGTGGTTTTTTATAGGCTGGAAGATCCATTACGAGATACGTTTTTCCTTTACTTTTTATAAATCTTTTTAGGATTGCTGCGGAGAACAAAGCTACTAAGAATCCAAGGAGATACATTCCCATCAAGACCAATGCTTTGTATTTGATTCCTAAAAATGTTCCTTCTGAGATAATCAGTCCGATAATGATACTGTACACTGGAAGTCTCGCGGAACATGTCATAAATGGTGTTACCAATATTGTAAGGAGTCTTTCTTTTACATTCTCAATATTTCTTGTAGAAATGACTGCTGGAATTGCACAAGCTGTTCCTGAAACCAAAGGAACAATACTTTTCCCGTTAAGCCCGAAGGGACGCAGCAATCTATCCATCAGAAATACCACTCTTGCCATATATCCTGAATCTTCCAGTAAGTAAAGGAAGTACAGCAGAATTCCGATCTGTGGTGCAAAAACCACAATTCCTCCTATTCCCGGAACAATTCCGTTTGAAATCAGGGAATTAATTGGTCCTTCCGGAAGATGTTCGCTGGTGAATGCAGCCAACCAGGAAAAGGTTTCTTCGATCCAGTTCATCGGATATTCTGCAAGGAAGAAAACACTTTGGAATATAATTAATAAGATCGCTAAAAAGACTACGTAGCCCCAGAATTTATGAACTAAAACCTTGTCCAGTTTTTCCGTTAATAATTCTTTGAACTGAGCCTTTTTAAAAATTACATCAGCCAGTATTTTGTCTACCTTCTGATATCTCCTCACGGTTTCCTGAACCTGCAATCTTTTCGGAACCAGGCTTTTAGAATCAGCCTCATTAAGCTGTTCCATTACTGAGCCAATTCTTCCAAGATCTGTTCCCAGTGAAAGGCTCATCCATGCTTTATATTCATTATCGAAACCTTTATGTGCTGCCAGTTTCTGAATAAAATCTCTGTGCTCGTTAGGGGTTTCAAAAGAAAGGGTATCTGTTTTTACAAATTCATTGTTGTAAACAGCCTCTCTTACGGCATCAATCCCGATTTGCTCTTTGGCATTGGTCTGAATAATTTTAATGCCTAATGCTTGGGAAAATTTTTGAATATCTATAGTGATCCCTCTTCTTTCTGCCTGGTCAATCTGATTGACAATCAGAATCATTGGGATTCCGAGGTCCTGAATCTGCTGGAACAACAGTAATCCTCTTTTTAAACTTAATGCTTCAAGAATATAAACAACTCCTGCGTAGTTTTTCTGCTCGTCAATAAGGTATTTGGAAAAAATTGCCTCATCTTCCGAGCTGGGATACACGCTGTAAGAACCTGGAAGGTCAATAACCTCAACATCCTGATCTTTATAGGTATAGTTTCCCGAATGACTTGCTACGGTAACGCCGGCATAGTTTCCAGTTTTCTGCTTTTTGTTGCAAAGTGTATTAAAAACTGTTGACTTTCCTACATTAGGATTTCCGACTAAAAGTATCTGTTTTTTCTTGTTTTCCTGCATTAATTCAATTCTTCAACAATGATATAATCTCCTTCTTCCTCACGAAGAGCAATCCGGCTTTTTTCTGCTCCAAACTCCACATACATAGGCCCGTTGAATGGCGCCTGATACAAAATTCTGAAAGTGGTTTCAGGAAGAAGCCCCATTTCAATAATTTTATTGGGCATTTTAAGATGGTCATTATCATACCCCAATATCTTTCCTATTTTATTTTTAGGAAATCCACTTAATTTATGTAATCCTTTCTCTTTCAAAGACTAATTTTTAGTCCTGCAAATATACGCTATTTAAATTTAATCTAAATAACGTTTTGGGATAAAAGAAATCAACCCAAACACATTGCTGTATCTGGGTTGATTCAAAATATAATTTAGTTGATATGAATGCTTATTTTTTCTTCTTGTCAGAAGTCTGCTCTTTTTCTATGGGATTATCATTAGATCCGAAGAAATCTTTTACCTGCTTTTCCAGTCTTTTCATGAAATCTCCAACTGTTCCGTCTGTTCCCGGCATTGGTCTGCTCATATTTTCTGCTGTCATATAAGGTCTTGATTCTGCAAACGGATCTGCTTTGTACCCCTCATAAGACTTCAGGAATTTTTCTTTGGATGTAGGTGTTACTGTATTGCTCATCATTCCCATCTTAGCATTGATCTTATCTGCATATGATAATTCTTCATAGTTTTCGATCTTTTTATTTCCGCTCAACTGCCAAGAATAGTTTTTATCAGCGTCTTCAATTTTTACAATCAGACCGGGAAGTCCTTTAAATTTATAAGGGCCATCCTGAAAAGGAATATCTGAACTGAACCATGCCGTCCATTTTCTTCCTCCAAATTCAGTAGTTGCTTTCTGAGCATTATATGCACCTACCTTTTCTTTATCAGGTAAAATGCTCCATTGCAGTTTCGGTTCGTCATCGTATGAAAAAAGATTTCTACTGATTCTGTCTACATACTGAACTTTCATGTCTGGATAAGTCTTGATGATCTTATAAGAAAATTTCGGCCACTTAATCAGCTTAGTCATATCCTTAAAAGATTTGGTTTTCTCCATTTCTTCTATCTGTACTTTAATGATAGAATCCTGAGCAGGCATAGTATAATCCTGATAGATTGATTTCTTTGGGGTAATATCAAGAATGGTAATGATCTTATCGATTCTTGCCGAATCTTTCTTAGGCTTAAAACTCAGTTCATAAAAGAAACGGTTGGCTGTTTCCTTTGACTCCTGAGCTCCTGCAAAAGCAAAAAGAGCAATAAGAAATATGGAGAATAACTTTTTCATTGTAGCAAGTTTATATAATTAGTAATAAGTTCACTTCTTTTGTTACATTTTTTCTGAAATTTTATTTTGTAATAAAAATTTTCAGCTGTCCCGGATGACCGATTACTAAAAATTATGATTCTCTTAAAACAGTTTCATTTTTAAAACGCTTACCTTTAAGTTTCTAAAAAACAAAATATTATGGATACCTTATCTCAATTAAAATCCGAACTGGAGGGAGAGTTCCAAACCACCAAAAAATTTATTGAACTATTCCCTGAAGGAAAGAACGATTATGCTCCGCATGAAAAAAGTATGAAAATGATGCCTCTTGCCACTCATCTTGTAGAAGTTTTTGAATGGCCGAACACTATTTTGAAAACTTCTGAACTGGATTTTGCCAAAGGAGACTATAAACCTACCATTCTTTCTACAAGAGATGATCTCATGAAAAAACTGGAGGACGATTATCAGTCTGCAAAAACAGCATTGGAAAACAGTACAGAAGACGATCTGAACCCAAGCTGGACTATTAAAAATGATGGGCACGAACTGGCAAGCTGGAGCAAGTACGGAGCAATCCGGCATGCTTTAAACCAGATCACCCATCACAGGGCTCAACTGGGAGTGTATTACAGACTCAATAATATTCCTTTGCCGGGAAGCTATGGGCCTTCAGCAGACCAGCAAAGCTTTTAATTTCAGTATATCTCAATAAAAAACCAATCCGGATGGATTGGTTTTTTGTTTTATTTAAAGTTGAATTTTACACTTAGCATGACCTGGCTTGGGCGGAGCTGCATTGTCGTCTGAGTGATAGTTGTATTATCAATATCTATTCTTTCAAACACCTTCTTGTTTGCGATATTCATCCATTTCACTTCAAAATCGACTTTCTTTTTAGTCCATGAAAACTGATAGGAAAGATCAAAGAATCCATTATTATATTTTATGTCTGCAGATTTTGAATTGATCTGATCCCAGTAAAATCCTAGAGTATGGTTTTCTAACGGATAAAAGAAAACGTTTAGGTTATGGCTATACCCTTCCGTTTTTCCTTGATTTCCTGTAAGGAAGATATTAGATGTTTTATTCCACGTTTTAGAAGCATTAAAATCTACACTCATCCATGAGAAATAGGTATTATTAAATTTGACACCCAAAGTATTTCCGTTGGTTTTATTATCAATATCATCCGTGTTTCTAATGGATTGAGACTTAGAAATAGTATTGTTATAACTTAATGAAGCATTGGTTTTAAACTTAGGAAAATATTTTCCTATTTCCGCATAATAAGTATTGCTGGTTCTTTTATTTTCTCTTTCCAAGTATTCTGTTACTCTGAAACCTGATTCATTAACAGTACTTGAAGCAATAAGGTTATTTTTTGCGTCGCTTATTCTATATCCTACATTGAAGAAAAGATTATTGAGCGGATTTCTATACTCCAATCTTACCCCTGCATTTTTTGTATTGGTTTCAGGAATCGGGTTTTTTGGATTCATTACATTAAATCCTCCGGGATTCGTAAGAATGTATCCTGCATACGCTGTCTGAATGTCTCCGAAATTATTACTGATCCCTCCATTCACACTGGCTTTGAAGAATGAGGCAAATGAATATTGGGCAAAAAGATTAGGGGTAAATGTTACTTTACTTAATGATTTAGAAACATTTCTAAATGCATCTTCAGCCTTGATATTATTAAAATTTACAGGGAAACTTGAAAACAAACTCCATGACTCAGATTTATAATTAATTCCAACAGAAGCCGTTGGATTAATTCTAGTGAATTTCAGATCATTTTCATAATTTAAACTTGTAAAGTCCGGAGAATTATTCGTTGTACTACCATCAAAGTTTGTTGTCAGTTTATCTGTAGAAAGATCAAATCCTACCTGTGGAGTGAATGTCCATCCCTTAGAAGAGAAACTGATATTTGCAGAATGTGATGTATCTAAAGATTTAATTCTGAAATATTGTAAAGCAGTACTGCCTGGCGTAAATTTTATGGTTGTAAAATCATTACTTCCAGTTTCTTTATATGGGAATTGTAAGTAATCGGCTGGAGAAATTTCTAAAATCTGCTTATCATTCTGATAGCTGATATAGGACTTGAAATTCACCATTTTTTCTTTCCAGGGAATAATTGTACTTAAAGAGTTCTGGAAAGAGGTTGTAGGTGATTCTAAAGCCTCATTTCCAATTCTGTAACCTTGCTTATCATTTCTTTCAGCAAAAGCTCTGTCTGCATTCCAAAACTGTGAAAATGTAGTTGTATTTTTAAAGAATCCCTTTTTAGCATTTTTTGTAAAAATCAATTCACCTTTTAGTTTATCTGTATAGAAATTATTCAGGAATCTCGTTGTGTATTGCGTTCCTTGCTGAATATCTCTGGTAACACTATTTGATTCTCTTTCAACTGCATTATTAGTATAGTTTGCATTGGCTTTAAGCTCCCATTCTTTCTTTTTATCAATATTGGTAAGATAATTGGCTGACAAATAATGAACGCTGTTCATCAAATACCTTTTTACCGGAAGATCAGGCACGGATGCATTTTCTACACTCAACCAGTTATTTTGAGAGATATTACTTCTTCTCCCTTCCCATGAACTTCCGAAAGCAAGAATATTTCCTTCATTTTCCACCTGCTCGCCCATGTTATTGGTTTTATAATTGACGACCCATTGGCTTTTCTGTCCGAAAAACATGGGAGTCAGTTTTACATTCCAAAGCCATGGATCTCCGAAACCGGTTCCTACTTCTCCTCTACCTGTCATGGTAACAGAATTTTTAAGCTTGATATTGATGGCAGCCTGATCTGAAGGCACTTTATCCTGAAGGATTTTTACCGGCTGGTGGTTTTCAAGAACCTCTACTTTCTGTACGGCATCTTTTGGAAGGGAGTTGTTGATGGTTCCATACCCACCTTCCATCAGGTCTTTTCCGTTTACATAGAATTTATTGATGGCATTTCCTTGGTAGAGAATCGTTCCGTCTTTGTTGACCTCAATTCCCGGAATCTTTTTCATTACATCCGCAAGGGTTCTGTCGTTCTTACTGTTGAATGCTTTAAGATCATAAGAAATGGTATCGCCTCTTGCGGTAATCATTTTCGTTTTCAGCTGTACTTCTTTAATTTCTGTGGCTTCAGACTGCATTTTAAAGTTCAGTGTCTGATCGCTGTTATTGATTTGCTTTGTAAGAGGTTTCTGATTGAAGGCTTTCACTTTTAGATCTACATTGGATTCAGCAGAAGTAAAAGTTACTTTATATTCACCTTTGGAATTTGTAATGGCATAAGCAAGAATAGCATCTTTCCCAGGTTCCTCTATGGTTACACTGGCACTTGGTATTGCAACCCCGTCATCATCAGTAATTTTTCCTGAAACCGTTTTCTGTGCGAAAGTAAGCACAGTAAAGAAAAGCATCAGAAATAAAGGAATATTTTTTTTCATACTTATTATTTGCTCAATTAGTTAATCATTGTGGTTTTTTGTTACACTTTTTATAAAGATGAATTTTATCACCAAAGGTTAAATCACTATCACTACAAACATAGTTATAATTTTCAAATTTTTTATTCTTTTAAAAAAAGAAGTTTTTCTTAAACAAAATGATAAACAATTTACCCATTTGTTTTCAAATATTTATTATATCATAAGAACCTATTTGGTATAAAAATTTGCAAAAGGTGAAAGCGATTTATTTTTTGATTAATGTAACATTATCGGGATAGATTTTGTCTTTTTATAGTATATGAAGAACAATTTTACGAGGAAGCAAAGAAATTAATATTCTTACTGATTCTAAATAGGAAAATCTGATTTGAATCATAGATTAAAAAAAAATTAAACACTATTACATAAATATATATTTAATAATTTTGTAACATAAAATTTATAAAATGGGAATTATTTTAAAGCCTATAGATGTTGTAGATGACATTTCAAAAGAAGAATTCTACGAAAAATATCTGAAGCCAAGAAGGCCCGTTGTCATCAGGAATATGGCAAAAAAATGGCCTGCTTATCAAAAATGGACGATGGAATATATGAAGGAAGTTGTAGGAGATGTGGAGGTCCCGCTATATGACAGCTCAAAGGCAGATCCATCTGCTCCCATTAATGCATCAGCAGCAAAAATGAAGTTTGGAGATTATATAGATCTTATTCAGCGAGAGCCTACTGATCTTAGAATTTTTCTCTTCGACCCGATAAAATATGCCCCGAAACTTTTAGAAGATTATATTTCTCCCAAAGAATTAATGGGCGGCTTCCTTGATAAGTACCCGAATATGTTTTTTGGCGGAAAAGGATCGGTAACGTTCCTCCACTTTGATATTGATATGGCTCATATTTTCCATACTCACTTTAATGGAAGAAAGCATATTCTTCTTTTTGATTATAAATGGAGAGAAAGACTTTATCAGATTCCTTATGCAACCTATGCACTGGAAGATTATGATATTGAAAATCCTGATTTCACAAAATTCCCGGCCCTGGATGGTGTAGAAGGAATTGAATGTTATCTTGAACACGGAGATACATTGTTCATGCCTACCGGATGGTGGCACTGGATGAAATACCTGGACGGAAGTTTCTCAATTTCTTTAAGAGCATGGGACAAATCATGGGCAGTAAAGGCACATTCTCTGTGGAATCTTACTGTACAGCGCAAGTTTGATGATATTATGAAGTCCAATTTCAAAAAGAGCTACATGGACTGGAAAGAGAAAATGGCAGTTAAAAGAGCAGAAATAGCTTTGAAAAGAGGCTTACCAAGATAATAAAAAGGCGTTTCGATTGAAACGCCTTTTTTAGTTTAATTATTTAGTATCAACAACTTACAACACCCTATAAACCGGATACTGCCTGAAAGTTTTTTCCTCAAAATAAGGAGAATGTCTGTAGATCCAATCCAGTTGTGCAGTTCCATCCTCAGATAATTTTTTATCCGATGCCTTCGCTGCTTCAAATGCTTCTTTAAGTTTTTTATCCTTTTTAAGGAGTTCAGCAGCTGTATCTTCAAAAATAT
This sequence comes from Chryseobacterium vietnamense, assembly GCF_031454475.1. Taxonomy (NCBI): domain Bacteria; kingdom Pseudomonadati; phylum Bacteroidota; class Flavobacteriia; order Flavobacteriales; family Weeksellaceae; genus Chryseobacterium; species Chryseobacterium vietnamense. The sequence goes on from NZ_JAVDQX010000003.1 coordinate 21,326, forward strand.
AAGCGGAATAGTATTCTTTCTGAGCCAGAATTCCATCAAAGAAATTCCAATTGAAGAATGAATCTAATGCTTCAGGTTCAAGCGTTTCAATAATATATTTTACTCCAGGCTGATGGGTAGAAACCAGATAATCTCCGGCAGCAAATGTTATATTCTTCTGAGAAGTGTCAACCACTGTTTCAAAATGCATGTAATGTCCTTCATAAGGGTTTTTAACGGTTTTAAAATCTTTAATTTTATAAGATTCAACAGACAAAGTACTGTCTTTCTGTATCGGACTCATCTGAATATTGTTTCTTTTCAATTCTTCAATCACGCGGTACTGCGATTGTGGAATGACATAATACTTCGGAATGGTAATGTATCCCGTTGGAACAGCTGTTGTAAAGAGTTTTATATTCTTAGTAAAAGGCTTGCTTCTGTCATAATACAGCCTTGGTTTTCCTGAAACTTCACTGGGTTTATATTTTCCTTCGTAGCCTTTAAAATCCATCGTAGAGAATTTTGTGGAGTCTATTTTCCAACGGATTCCGTACTGTTTTCCGGCTTGATATTGTTTTAAATTTTCAATGCGGAGCTGCTTTATTTTATGATAATCTTTATCTAAATTCTGAAGGTTAACCAGCATATATTTGTAGGTAGCATCTACTCTTTTGTCGTAAGGTTTCAGCATATGGGTTTCCGGAACCGTACCTAAGGTGTTGAAGAGAGAAGTGTATCCCGTAGAGTATCTGGGAGAGTCTTCAAAGGAGGCAAATCCTACTTCCGGAACGTCTCCGTGAATGTTGACATAAGGCGTACTTTCATAGCCTAATTTCTTCATATCTTCAAGGTTTTTCACCTGATAATCATTGTAGAAATAGTTTCCAAGGGTATTTCCCAGGCGTTCTTTAAAGGTAGAAATATAGGTAAATGTATATTGATAATCTGCTCCGTTGCTGACATGATTATCAATAAAAACATCAGGTTTCAGCCAGTGATAGATTTCCTGGAAACTTCTTGCATTTTTGGAATCTGCCTTGATAAAATCCCTGTTCAGGTCGTAGTTCCTTGCATTTCCTCTGAAACCATACTGTTCAGGTCCATTTTGATTGGCTCTGGAATAAGATCCTCTGTTCAGCATTCCGCTCACATTATAGGCTGAAATGGCCGCGATAATAAAGTTTTGAGGTGTTTTAACCTTCTTAATGGCGAGATCTCTCATCAGCATCATGGTAGCATCTATTCCATCCGGTTCTCCAGGGTGAATTCCGTTGTTCACAAATATAAGGGCTTTGTCTTTTCTTAATTTTTCAAGATCTTTTTCAGGAAAAGGATTATAAACGACCACATAGATAGGTTTTCCGTTGTCATCTTCTCCTTTTTTAAGGTATTGAATGGTATTGAAATTTTTAGCCAGATCCTCGTAATAGCTGTTCATTTCACTGTAGGTAACGGTTTGGTTTCCATTCCCTTTTTCAAAAGGGGTCTGAAATGATTTTTGAGCCAGGACCAAGGTAGAACTAAGGGTGAATAAAAGATATTTAAGTTTCATTAAAGTCATATTTTCAGACTTTAAAATTAAACATCTTTTGTGAAACGGGGATGTGATGGCAGTTAAATTGTAAAAGGTGAAATTATTTTAAAAGAGAAACCTAACAGGTTTTAAAAACCTGTTAGGTTTGTTCTCAACAGTATTAATTTCTGCCGTTTTCTTCAGGATATAAGGAGGGAAGCGGATCGCTTTGCCAGAATTCTTTAGTATCAATATCCATGATGGATAAGGCTCCGGTATAAGCTGCTCCGGTATCCATATTCCAGATATTGGCTTTGTTCGCCGGAATTGTAATTCCAATATCAAGAGTTGGCGTATGTCCGATGAATATTTCTTTATATAAAAGCAGCCTTTTTGGATAAAGCGCTGAGTTTCTCTGCAATTTTTTATCCATTGCTACAGCTGTTTCCCAGAGAGTTCTGTCCCAACGGTAATTACTGGAATACTCTTCTCTTTCAGGGCCGTGCATGGAAGCATATCCGGCATGAATAAACAGTCGGTTCTGATCGTCGATATGATAGTTTTTCATCCTTTGAAAAAATTCAAGGTGAAGATCCAGATCTTCAGGAAGATATTTTTTGTAGCTCTCTACAGTACTTTTTCCTCCGTTGAAAAGCCAGACATCGGGACTTTTGCCTGATGTTAACCAGTCTTCACACCATGTATCGTGGTTTCCCTTGATGAAAATACATTCCTGCTTTTCGGAGAGTTCGATTAAGAATTGTATAATTTCGGAAGATTCACTCCATCCATCTACGTAATCTCCCAGGAAGATCAGTTCATCGCCGGGTGTCACTGCTGCTCTTTCAAGAACCTGCTGTAAGGCTTTAAATCCTCCGTGAATGTCTCCTACGACTAATGTTCTGTTCATTTACTTTGAAATATATTTTGCATCTACAAAATCTGTGAGCCAAACTCCATTCGCAGACTGAAAGAAATTGAGTCCATCCTGATGCATGGTTCCGGTTCTGATGGTAAGAATCACAGGTTTGCCGTGTCTCATCCCGACCTTTGTAGCCGTCTCTTTATCAGCGCTTAAGTGCACATGCTGACGGGTTCTCTTTTCAATTCCTTTTTCCAAAATGGATCTGATATTAGCTTCAGCTGTTCCGTGATAAAGAAATTCAGGAGGCTGTATGGCTTCCAAAGCCAGATCAATATCAATTGAATGTCCCTGGCTTGCCCTGATCATCGTTTTATCTTCATTAAAAGCAAAACGCTTTTTATTATTGGTTTCTACTACCTCATCTAATTCTTCGGGAGTAACATATATTCTTTTCCTGGCTGACTTTTCTCTCAGCTCTTCCACATCTGCCCAACCGTTTTCATCCAGCTTCAGCCCTATGCTTTCCGGCTGGTGGCGCAAGATCAGGCTTAAAAATTTACTTATTTTCTTCTTTTCTATTTCGTTCATGGTTTGTGTCTTAATTTTTCAATAAGATTTCTAATGGTAAAATAATCCTGAGCTATTTGATCATAAACTGATCTTTCATTTTCGGATATTCCTGCAAGAATTCTTTTCTGCTCATAATAACTTTGTTCAAAATCTTCATCGATGGCATCTTTTTTATCTTCCAATTCTAAATACACTCTGATAACCTCATCGTCAAGACTATACGAAAGCAATTGCTCTTTTATATAGTTATTCCAAAAAGAATCCTCTTCATATTGTTCCTTTTTCAATTCAGCAATTTTATTTTTACTTTCGTCCGTTATCAGCTTATCGTTCAGTTTTCTCCATAACAGATCTTCAATAATTCCTTCTCCAAATTCTCCACGGTTTACCAAATATTGCGGATCATAAGTCTTTAGATGCTGTAGGAAATTTTCATTTTTATTCGGATAAATAAATATGTTCCGAAGATACATTCCTAAGCCGAAAAGCCCTCCCAGCTCATCAAACTTTAAAGCGAGTGATTGATTCCTGATTTCATTGATATTATCTTCATTCAGTTCTTCATTTATTAAAAAACCAACGCCTTCTTCAACTGTATTTATTTTTGATCGCTTTTCATCATAGTACTGGATTGAAATTTCTTCTTCAGTTGATTCGGATGTACCATTTTCATAATCAATCTGCTTTTCAAAATAATCATAAGGAATAATTTCTCTGTTGTTGGTATGCAGATATGTCTTTAGTCTGAATTCAAAGAACCTTTTTTCTTTCTCCAATATTCTTACACTCTCCTGGCTGATATTCAAGTTCTTTCCTGCAATTCCAATGATCTTAATCTTATCTTCAATCAAAGAATTCATCTTATCCAGATCCTCAGTATTTTCAATCACTAATTGTTCCTCATCAGATGCCGTAAGATGAGATATTTTTTCCTTCTCTGTTTCAAACTGTACAAGAAATTGCAAATGTTTTCCGGCACTTTCCGGGATCTTTTTAATATTAAAATGCAGTGGAAAGCAGGCCAGAAATTTTTTAAACTTTCCCTTCTCAATTTCCAACAGTTCTTGTTCTGAAATAAATGTATACAGTTTGATCAATGTTGTCCAGTTTTTTTAGCGAGTTTCTCACACAATGCTTCAATATCATCCTTTCGCACCAACTCAGCAATCCATTCTTCAGGAATATTTTCATATCCATAATAAATTCCGGCAATTCCTCCGGTGATAGCTCCTGTGGTATCTGTATCTTCTCCGAGATTAACCGCTTTTAGAACGGCTTCAGAATAGCTTTCTGAGTTGAGAAAACACCATAGAGAAGCTTCCAGGCTGTGGAGGACATAGCCAGAAGAACTTATTTCCTCCTCCTGCAATGTATGCAAAGAAGCCAAATCATATTCTCCTATTTTTAATTCTAAAATCCGATGAAATTTATCCATTTCATTTTGTGAACAAATAGGATTACAATCCAAAAATTCCCGAACTGTTTTCTGCATTATCCTATATGCTTCCCATTTATCTTTTCCTTTTAGAATTTCTAAAGCAAATTCCAAATAAATAAAACAGGCCAAAATTGCACGGATATGTCCATGTGTAATAGAAGAAACTTCTTTTATAATATCAAAGCGCTTCTCAATAGGAAAATCTTTGATGTAAAATAATAATGGCATGATTCGCATTAAAGAGCCATTTCCATTATCGAATTCCGAATTGCCACCGCACAAAGTAGGAGAAACACCTTTTCCTATTCTATAAATTGCTTGTGAAGTTGCAATACCTATATCAAAAACCTTTCCATGAGGGGTCCAAATTTCTGCATTGTACCATTGCAAAAACTTCAGAGCCATATTTTCGAGGTTATACCCGTTACACAAACTATCTGCAAGACATAATGTCAAAGACCCGTCATCACTCCATGTTCCTGCAGACTGATGATGAGTTCCTAAAGCACGCATTTTAGTAACAGGCGAACGCTTAAGTTGTTCTCTACTTCTAAATTCTACAGGAACACCAAGGGCATCTCCTATGCAAACGCCCATGATTCCTGCTTTTACTTTATTTTTCATCAGGCAAGATTCACCAGTTTATCAAATAATAATTTCATTCCCTGAGTTGCAGTTTCTTTCATTACTACGGCTCTTTGTCCATAGCCAAACCCAGTTTCATTAGGATTAATTACAATTAAAAGACAGTCGTCTTTGATATCATGAATCAGTCCTGCTGCCGGATATACCTGCAACGAAGTTCCGATTACCAATAGAATATCTGCCTCTTTCACAATTTCCCGTGCCGTTTGATACAGAGGAACATCTTCTCCAAACCAAACGATAAAAGGTCTTAATTGCGCCCCATCTTCTGCTTTGTCACCGATATTGATGTCCTCTTTTTGGTCATAAATCAGGTTTTTATTATTGCATGAGCATGATTTGAACAGTTCTCCGTGAATATGAAGGATATTGGTAGATCCAGCTCTTTCGTGAAGATCGTCAATATTCTGGGTAATGATCTGAACATCAAAATATTTTTCCAGTTCTGCCAATAAGTGATGCGCCTCGTTGGGCTGTACTTCATGCAGCTGGCGCCTTCTCTGGTTGTAAAATTCCAGCACCAAAGCTCTGTCTTTTCTCCATCCTTCCGGACTTGCCACATCCGTTACATTATGATTTTCCCAAAGACCGTCTCCGTCTCTGAAGGTTTTTATTCCGCTTTCGGCACTGATTCCAGCGCCGGTTAATATGGTTAGTTTTTTCATGGGTTTAATCTAAAAGTTTTTGGTAAATCATTTCATTTTCATCATCAAAACAAACAAATATAACTTTCTCAATGATATCTGACTTAAAATTTCTTACCTCATCTACAGCAATTTTTCCTGCCAGTTCTTTTGGAAATCTATAAACTCCTGTACTGATATTCGGAAAAGTAATCGTCTTCACACCAAGACTTTCCGCTAATTTCAAAGAATTACGATAACAGTCTGCAAGAAGTTTTGATTCTTTCTCAACATGACCATTCCAAACCGGGCCTACCGTATGAATAACATACTTTGCCGGAAGATTTCCAGCAGTAGTTACGACAGCTTCACCAGTATTGCACTTTCCCTGTCTGTTTCTAATTGCTCTGCATTCTTCCAATATCTCAGAACCTCCTGCACGATGAATGGCTCCATCAACTCCACCTCCACCAAGTAAAGATGAGTTGGCAGCATTGATAATAGCATCTGCCTGGATCTTTGTGATGTCTCCTTTTATTAGTTCAATTTTCATTGTATTTCTTCAAACGGTTTCAGCATTTCTTCTTTTTTCGTAAGCACTGCAAAAACCACTCTTTTAAATTTATTTTTATATTTCCCCTGAAGATGCTTTTTAAATAATCCTGCAATTTCTTTTGGATCATTTTTAAATACTCCACATCCCCACGCTCCCAGGATTAACACGTCATTTCCCTCATGTAATGCCAGTGAAAGCATTTTATCCATTCTGATATCCATTGCAGGTACAATTTCATGTACTCTTTCCGGTTCCTGACGTTTTACCACCCCAGCATTGACTGCCGGAGAAGTAATGAAATTACAGAGAATCGGTTTATCCAGCAATTCTCCTTTGTCTTTCCGGAACACCGGAACTTTCGGGCTGTAAATCATTGTGTCGGTATAAAAGCATGATTCCATCGCGCGGTGAATGGTGTAATAATCCCAGGCCTGAAGCAGACTTTCATACAACCCGGAAGTTCTTGCCAGGCTTTCTTCCTGTGCTTCAGCACCGTTGATAAATCCACCACCGGGATTTTTTGCTGAAGCGAAATTCAGACACATCATCTTCTCCTGATTTTCTTCTTCAGCCAATTCTAAAATTGCTTTTAAAGAACTGCAGTTTCTTGTTTCAAACTGTGTTTCAAAAGTAGTTTCCAGAATTGAAGATTCTGTCATTTCTGAAAGTTGTTCCGGAGTGAAAAGAGCGGTTTCTTTTTTACTGATTTTCAGCTCGTTTTCTATATTTATTTTCTCGTTATGTTCGTTGATATAATATTTTTTGGCAAGGATATCTAAAGTATCTTTTGCCATTCCTTTATTTGTCATTGTTAGTTTTTTTTATGTTTAACATCAAGTCTTCCAACTCAGTATTTCCAGCTTTCTTAAAATCACCTCCTATAAATACTTTCGTTACCTTGATATATCCTACAATCGCCTCATTAAAACTGTTCAGCTCTTCGGAAGGAACCCATAATTCATTGTGATTTCTGGCTCCAACATTCTGTGCAGGATATTGATCCGCTACTTCTTCCAACACCTCAAACCGGGTTACAAAACCAAGATAATTTCCGGCTTCATCTCTGGTATTCCATTTTTCAGCAATCTCTGAAGCATATTCTTCATTAAGAACAGGATAAAAAATGGGCTGCCATTCCAGTCTTGGAGGAAATTTTTTAAATCCGCTCTCCATAATCAATATCATTTCTTTTTCTCCTACCGGTCTGTATAATGTTGTTGTTTTCATGATGTTTTGTTTTTTTTATTACACTGAAGCTCCAATTCTCTGAGCCAGTTCTTTTGAAAGAGGATAGTTTTTTTCTACAGGCAGCAGTTTCTTTGCCTTGTCAAATTCTCCCGATTTGGTAAAATTCAGAATCTTCTTAACCAAAGGAGAATAATCCTCTATTTTTACAATCCACTCTTCATTGAACTCCTCAATCAGGGATCGGCTGATTCCAACCTGAATGGAACGGTAATTCAGTTTTGTTCCTTTAATATTCCTTTCAGGATCCCACTGCACATATATTTCGGCATTTTCAAAATCTGTCTCCCAATTTCGGGGATCGGGATATACTCTTTTTTCAGGTGAAGTAAGAATCGCTTTACCTAAGGCCTTCTCCCATGCTTCTCTTTTAATATGAATGGCCAGGGTACATTCCTGATTGGATTTCTGCCCATAGTTGCTGCGTTCCATCATCCAGAGAAAAGAAGGCTTTATCCAGGTCATTCTGTTGAATGAAAAAGGAGCTGTAAATTTCTGATTCTCTGTGGCTGATTTTGCGATTGCTTTATTATAAGCCTGGTATACTATCAGCGTATCAGTTTTATAGTCTGCTCTTATTTCAAATTCTTTCATTGTTAATTTATTCAAAATCATATACATACGCCGCCACATCCTTTGTAAGCAGAGCTCTTTCAATAATAGGTTCTATCTCTTCCCATTTTCCTCCTGCTAATTAACATCCGATTCTCGGCATATGAATACTTGCATTAAGCTGCAAAGCTTCATTGGAAAGTCTTTCCAAAGCTTTTTCAATAGCATCATATCGAACAGGAACTCCATTACTTCCGGTTTTTATTCCTTTTTGCCCGATTATATTGGCTACATAAATGTATTTTTCAACCTGAACCAATTGAATTTCTCCTAACGCAAAATTGTTTTTATTTCTGAAGCGGTGCCAGTTTCTGTATTCTTTTTCCGGTGTTTCCCATCTTTTGGAAACAGCCAGTACAAAACCTTTTCCCCAGCCTCCGATATCATTGCAGATATGAGCGATGATTTTTATTCCTTTGGCCTGCGGAGCTGTAGCATCCCCTTTCAAATATTGTATTGCTTTCATGGTTATTTACTTTTATTCATCATCAAATCATCGTCTCCACTCCAAATAAAATTAACATTTTTAAGTACAGGATTTAAAGATTCCGCTTAAAATCTTTTGAATAAGGAGAATACGATCCATATACAGCATCAAATTCCACATCAAGAATTTCTACTTTAAATTTCACGTCAATCTGATCCAGGCAGGTGATAATAAGATTCTTTTTAGCCGGAAATACATAAGCTCCGTCCACTTTCAAGGCATAGTTAAGCAGTTTATAATCTATATCTCCTGTTCTGAGTTCCTTCTGATATTCATTAAATGTACAGGTTTCTTCTTCATTATTTTTCAGATCCATTGCTTTTTCATTGCTCATCCAGCCGTTTCCATGACGGGTTGAATAGCTTCTGGTGACATAATACATCTCAATATCTTCAATTTTTAAAAGCTTACAGATTTCGCAGGCATTTTTTGAAGTGGTATGCGCATAGGTCACATTGGGAAAAACGCCATGATCCATATCAAGTAAAACTCCCTGACTTCCTTCAAAAATAAGGTGATCAAACGAAGCCAGGTAGTTATAATCATTTATTTTCCAATCAATTCTATCAATAGCTTCTAAAAACGGCTGTAAAAGTTCACTGACCACATTTTCATCTCCAAAACCATAGTAATAAGCAATTCCTTTCAGCTTTTCTATCAGCATTTCTCTGGGCGCCATCAGGTCTGCAGCAAATAGTTTATAAGGACTTTCGTGTCTTTTCATGGTGGCTCCAATTCCTTTTCCACAGGTTCCATGTTCCAGATTTCTCGCATTATTCCTGTTCTGCCATACATCAAAAGGCGTGGTAACCTTCGCCAGTGGATGAATATGCAGCTCTACATTTCCGTTCTTTGCTTTTAATTCTTCTCTTTCATTAAGCAGAAAAACAGGATGAATAGTACAATGCTCAGTAAAATAAGAAGGCAGACCGCGAAGAGCTCCACTCGCAAAACTTGAATGTACGTGCTTCCTTTCATCAATCATCACCGTGTGGGCAGCCTGCTGTCCACCTGAAAATCTGATCACAACAGCCTCCGGATTCTGAGAAGCCAGAAAATCTGTGGTAATTCCTTTTCCTTCATCACCAAAACCAAGTCCTATTACTATTTGCGCCTTTTTCATGACTTTTTATTTTTTGAGATTCCTGTCATTGTCATTCTTTCTGATGACACTTATAGATTTCTAAAGCATTTTAAACTGATCCAATCCTTCTGTTCCTGTTGTCCCAAAGGTTTGATTTTTAAACTTATCACAGATAATTCTTTTGATAACGTTGGGAATTTCTCTGTGATCTTCTATCGAGATACAGTTTTGTCCTAATAATTCTTTCCATCCTCTGTCTGCTCTCAATGCCTGATCTGAGTGCAAAACACTGATATGGTATACTTCGTATTTTTTCTTTGCTTCTTCCAGCAATTCAAAATGAGTATAGGTTTGCTGTCCCTTTCCCATAATTTCTCTGATTGCGGATGCGGGAAGTGTTTTTAAACAAGGCTCATCGCCTACAGTAAACAGTAATCCTTTTTGCCCTCTTTTTTCAAAAGCATCGGTTCTGGTGTGGAAGGCGGCAAAATACCATGCTAAAAGATAGCTTTCACCTGCATTCCCACCACCTCCGGACTCAATATAAGTTCGTGTAAGCCACATATCCAGTTCTTCATCTCCTGATTCGAACTGTCCCACCTGAAGCGGATAGCCATCACATTCATGATCTCCGATTCCAAGGAATAATAAGGCCGGATCGGGGACGCCTCCCTGGATAATTCCTCCCATCAGTTTAGGCAATCCATCTCTGATCAGTTCGTGCGGAATATGTCCCATACTTCCTGTAACATCCAATCCTAAAATAATTGGAACTGAATGAGGATGAACTTCTGAATCTCTGGATTCTCTGAAAGAAATTCCTTGAGGATTCATAGATTCATGAGCCATTCTTTTGGCGTTCTGGATGAAAATTTCCCCTGCAGATTTTGTTCCATAACCTGCTTTTCTTGCTCTGTCATACCGAGCGTCTAAATCGTATCTTGTACTTCCCATGACTACAGTGTTTTTCCAAATAAATATTCAAATCTCTTTTGGGTTACTTCGAGCTGAATATTCAGATTTCTGATTGTTAATGATAATTCCATGTCTTTCTGAACAAATGCTTCAGGATTAAAATCCGCAAAAGTCAGGCTGTTTCTATCTAAAGGACTGATATCAATAAGCCCTTCCTGCTCGCGCTCAAGTCTTTTGAGTTTTAATTCGATATCTTCGACTCTGCGTCTGTAAATCAGTTCGGAATCGGCTCCGATGATTCTTGCACGGTCTTCTCTGATCTGATCATTATTTCTTTGTAATGATTCGATAAATCTGGGTTTTAAATGATCTTCCATGATCAATATTTATTTGTGTAGATATTACGCTAATTAAACAGGACATAGCAATGCCATTCTTTTTTATGATTAACTTATTTCTCAGTATACATTACATCCGTTCTCAATACCTATTTCTGTCCGCTAATCAGGGACTTGTCTTTGTGTCTCAGAGGTGCTTTAATTTCTTAATTGATCTCTTACTTCCATCAAAGCAAATCCTAAAAGGTTTTCTCCGTTCCATAATAAAGGATTTTCTGCTCTGCTGTCCGTTTCCAGCATTCCGATACCCCAGATTCTGTCATAAGGGCTTGCTTCTACCAGTATTTTATCTCCGGTTGACAAAAGAAATTCTTTAAATTTCTGATTTTGAGAGAATTTTAAAAGGTTTCCCTGGGTTACCAATTCATATTTATGTTCATCCCAAAGTTTAGGATCAAAGTTTTTTACTTTTCGTCCTAAAGCTTTTGCCTGGTTAGGAGTAGCAGCCTTTAAGATCTCTTCTTCGGTTTCAAGATCATTAAATAATCGTGCTTTTCCGGCCATCATATAATGTTCTGCCGTTTTATATATGATCCCGTTTTCTTCAAATTTTCCGGGAAACCATTGACTGAAACATGATTTGGTTACAATATCCTTTGCTGTGTGCCCCCAGAAAAAGAGAAATTTTATCCTTTCTTTCTTTTGAAATCTTTCTGTAATATTCTGTATGGTGTATTTCATGATTGCGTTATTTTGACACAAATTTAAATGAATATGATTTTATTAACCAAATTTATTTGCGTTAATTTTACACTAATAAATATAATTAATTGATTTACAGAGATAAAAATTTATTTTTATAAAACACGAATAGAACAAATTTTAATCATAAATGACACAAATCTGATAGGTTTCAGCTAAAGCTAATGGAATTCGATTACAAAAATGAATACAACGACAATGTCATTCTAAACACCAACTCAAGGTCCACGAACACATTTATAAGGTCAATAATAGGACCTTTGATACAAGCATTCTTTATTGAACGAATCTTTATAGATATTTATTAGAACCAAGAATTGTGCTCTAATTATTTGTGCACATTAGTGACACATTATTCGTGAAATTTGTGTTTAGATATAACTATTTAATTTCAAAATAAAAACCTTGTTCTTCCAGCTCTTTATATTTTTCTTTATTGAAAGTAAAAAGTTTTCCTGGCCTGCCACTGCCTTCTTTTTTAACATTGTTGGTTTCGTTAAGCAAGCCATAGCTCATGATTTTTTTACGGAAATTTCTTCTGTCTATCTCCTGGCCGACAATGGTTTTATACAGGTTTTCAAGGTCTGAAAAAGGGAATTCTTCATTGAGAAGATTGAAACCGATCGGCTGATACTGAATTTTGGTACGAAGTCTTTTTAACGCAGTCTCGATAATGGTTTTGTGATCAAATGCCACTGAAGGAAGTTTATTAATACTGAACCATTGTGCATCTTCGGCATCAGAGTCTGCAAACAGTTCATGATAGGAAGGGTTAACAAGTCCTAAATAAGCGACAGAAATCACTCTGTTTCTCGGATCACGACCGAGATTACCAAAAGTATAGAGTTGTTCTAAAAAATCGGGCTTTATGCCGGCTTCCTCGTAAAGTTCTCTTTTTACCGCATCATCTACGCTTTCATCATCGAGAACCAGTCCTCCCGGCAGTGCCCAGCCACCTTTAAAAGGCTCAATATTTCTTTTAATCAGGAGGATCTGCAGATCTCTTTTATCAAAATATCCGAAGATAACGGCATCAACAGCCACTTTAATATCCTGTAGTTTTTTTGGAGACTCCATAAATTGATTTGCGTTATGAATACACAAAGTTACAATTTATGCCTGTATTAAAAAAAAAATTAGTTATTATAAAAGTTCTTATCTTTAATTTATCATTCTAACCATCTTAAAACTAAATTATTATGAAAAATTTATTAACAATTCTTTCTGCAGCATTTTTATTAATTGCTTGTGAGAAAGGAAAAACAACTGCAGCCAATGGCACCGATAAAGCAGATTCCACGGTTGCAAATTCTGAATGGAAACCTGTGGATTCAGCAACAGCTATGAAAGCCTGGACGGCGTATTCCACTCCGGGAGAAATGCAGAAAATGCTTGCAAAATCTGACGGAACCTGGACAGGAGAAACGACAATGTGGATGGAAAACGGAGCCAAACCTATGATGAGTAAATCCGAGGCTACCAATAAAATGATGTTTGGCGGACGTTACCAGATTACTAATCACAAAGGCGACTTTATGGGAATGCCTTTTGAAGGGATGAGCATCGTAGGATATGACAACGCAAAGAAGAAGTTTGTCAGTACATGGATAGACAATATGGGAACCGGAATCATGCATTCAGAAGGTGACTGGAATCCTTCCACCAAGTCAGTTGAATTCAAAGGAAAAATGACAGATCCTTCAAGGCCTGGAAAGGATTGTGATTTCAGAGAAGTATTCACCTTTATAGATGACAACACTCAAAAACTGGAAATGTACGGTCCTGATTCTAAGACGGGAAAAGAATACAAAACAATGGAAATAAAATATACCCGTAAAAAATAAATCCATAAAAAAACGCTTCTAATGAAGCGTTTTTTTATAAATTATTTCTTAAACGGTTTTTTAGTCTGTTTTAAAACTTTCTTCTCATCACCATCTAATTTCCTTTGTAACTTTTTGACATCCTCTGCTGGAGGTAAATCCTCCGGGATTATTCCTCTGTTTGTCAGCATATCTCTAACCGCAAAATTATTATCTATATGTTCTTCCTCTATATTTACTTGTCCTTTTAAATTTTTATTTTGAACATTTAAACCTGTCATTTCAGCGGCAAGATCTTTAGCTTTAATACTAATTGTAGGTAAAAAGTCTGCTACAGGTCTGCTTTCAGGAACTCCCATTTTTTTCTTTAACATTTGTGTATTTAAGCGGAAAAGTGCCTGATCTCCTTTACTTCTTATAACAGCAAATCCTTGGCTATCAACTCCTCTTTCATATAAAATTCCTGAAAGTTGTTTCTCAGTCTGACTTAATTTTTCGCGAGCTTTGATTCTTTCATATTCTAACAGTCTCTGTTCCACCAATTCAGCTCTTCTAGTTTGAACAGCAAAATAGTTTTGTGCAAAAGATATTTCCTGTTTTCTACTATCCCCGTTTTGTGCGATTAAGTAACAGCCATATCTTGTTAGCAAGATATCATCTATTTCTTTCTCTGCTCCTTTAGGCATTTGTATCGTTTTCCTGACATCAGGAAAATGATACTCAATTAACTCTCCAACGTTTTTGCAAGCATCTTTTGCTTTTATAATTACTTTTTCAAAGTTTTCCCACTTACTATATCCCAATAGTATTTGTAAATCTCTTGCACTCCAGCATTCTATTCCCTCTAGTTCAGATGCGGCTTCTTCAAATTTATAGAATAAATCTTTTATTTCTTCTGATTTCATTTAATAATGTGTTTTTATAAATGTACAAAAAAAAACCGCTTCTGATGAAGCGGTTTCAATTTATAATAGATTAACAATTAATCATTTAACTTTAATACAGCCATGAATGCTGATTGTGGTACTTCTACTCTACCAATCTGCTTCATTTTCTTCTTACCTTCTTTCTGTTTTTCCAATAGCTTACGCTTTCTGGAGATATCCCCACCGTAACATTTTGCGGTAACGTCTTTTCTTAAGGCTTTAATCGTTTCTCTTGCAATTACTTTCGTCCCTAATGCAGCCTGAACAGCGATATCAAACTGTTGTCTAGGAATCAGCTCACGAAGCTTTTCACACATCCTTTTACCGATGTAATAAGCATTAGAATCGTGAATCAATGAAGATAAGGCATCTACCATATCACCATTGATCAGGATATCCATTTTTACAAGCTTAGAAGCTCTGAATCCTATTGGATGATAGTCGAATGAAGCGTATCCTTTAGAGATAGATTTTAATCTGTCATAGAAGTCGAATACAACTTCAGCAAGCGGCATATTGAAAATTAGCTCTACTCTTTCTGATGTCAGATAGCTCTGGTTAACGATTTCTCCTCTCTTTTCGATACATAAAGTCATTACTGCTCCTACGAAATCGGATTTTGTAATGATTGAAGCCTTGATGAAAGGTTCTTCTACTCTGTCCATCGTCGAAGGATCCATCATTTCAGACGGGTTGTTGATCAGAATCGGAACTTCCGGTTCTTTTTTAGTATATCCAAAATAAGATACGTTCGGTACCGTGGTGATCACGTTCATATTGAACTCTCTGTCAAGACGTTCCTGAACAATTTCCATGTGAAGCATTCCCAAGAATCCGCAACGGAAACCAAAACCAAGAGCAGCAGAACTTTCCGGTTCAAAAACCAGAGAAGCATCATTCAGTCTTAATTTTTCAAGAGAGAATCTTAATTCTTCAAAATCCTCAGAATCAATAGGATAAATCCCGGCAAATACCATTGGTTTTACTTCCTCAAATCCATCAATTGGTGCATCAGCAGGCTTCTCAAAAGAAGTGATGGTATCACCTACTTTTACTTCACGGGCATCTTTAATCCCTGAAACCAGATATCCTACATCTCCGCAATGGATTGTTTTCTTTGGGACCTGCTTCAGTTTTAAGGTACCTACCTCATCAGCTCCATATTCTTTTCCTGTAGCGAAGAATTTGATTTTTTCATTTTTACTGATACTTCCGTTCACTACTTTAAAATAAGCTTCAATACCTCTGAACGGGTTGTAAACAGAGTCAAAGATCAAAGCTTGTAGTGGGCCGTCCGGGTTTCCTACCGGTGCAGGAATTCTTTCAACAATCTGTTCTAAAAGATGGTGAACTCCTTCTCCTGTTTTTCCGGAAACTCTCAATACATCTTCATATTCGCACCCGATAAGGTTCATGATCTCATCGGTTACTTCCTCAGGATTTGCAGACGGAAGGTCAATTTTATTCAGAATCGGAATAATTGTTAAATCATTTTCCAATGCTAAATAAAGGTTACTGATGGTCTGTGCCTGAATACTCTGGGCGGCATCTACGATAAGAAGTGCTCCTTCACAGGCAGCAATGGAACGGGAAACTTCATAAGAGAAGTCAACGTGTCCCGGGGTATCAATAAGGTTTAAAATATATTTTTCTCCTTTATACTCATAATCCATCTGGATCGCGTGCGATTTGATCGTAATCCCACGTTCTTTCTCCAAATCCATATCATCAAGCGTCTGAGACTGTAGTTCTCTTTGGGTAACGGTATTGGTGTACTCCAATAGACGGTCTGCCAGGGTACTTTTACCATGGTCGATATGAGCGATTATGCAAAAATTTCGTATGTTTTTCATTTAAGAATCTTGTAGTTTGCAAAGATAAGAAAATGCAGGAGAATTTTTCATTCTTAATTCTTTCTTTTAACTGAAACACAGATAACAATAAGAAGAGAGGCAAACTTTCTCCCTTTTCAAATATTATTTTGTTTTGCCAAAGTTTTCCGGTAACACATAATTTCCGGTAAAAGGATCAAGATAAACTTTAGGTCCTACAGTATTCTTTTTTTTACCTGATAAACTGACATCTATCACTGCACCAATAACGCCACCAATCAGGCCTCCTGCAGCTGCGCCAATTGTAACCCCCGTTGTTGCCGTTTCAGGAAATAATTCTGCTCTTGTTACCTCAATAAAAACACCTTTGTCATCTTTGAAAATCTCAGTGTAACCCACTGGGATATTTTTGTAGGCAATGCCTTTATACACAAAACCATAAAAATGCCTTATTGCCGTTTTTTCTTCTCCTTTTACTGCCTTTGTAACGATTCCTTTATCATTAGTCTGCAAAGTAAATCCGGGCTCAGGATTGTGAGTAAAAAAGCTATAATAGTCTTTATAAACTCCTTCTTTTAATTCTTCTGCTTTTAGAATACCAAGTTTTTCTTTCAATACAGAGGTATAATCAGGAAAATCATTTTCTGAAATACTAAGTTCCCAAGGTGTTGCTTTATAGGATTCTTTAAAAAGATCAGTAAGAATTAAAGTTACTTTTCTTGCCAGGCTTTGTGCCAGATAAGGAGTGGTTCGTGATGAGACTGTTGCTACAGTATCTATTCTATCAATAAAATGATATCCGTCTTCTTTCTTAATAAATGTACTTGCCTTTAATTCAAGCTTTCCGATAGAGTACTTTTCCTTTTTGTCTTCTGAAACATTCAAATTTTCAAGCAAAAAAACCATCTCATTATTTCCCCTTATCTGATTGTATTTATAAAACCAATCCTGTATGTCTTTGCTGGCATTATTTTCGAAAATAACTTTTACCTCATCCTTATGGTACATCACCATTCCGATTTCCTGATTGCCCCTTTGATCTATCACTGTAAGACTTTTGACAGAGTTTTTGCTGTCTTTAATAGATTTTGAAAGATCAATGGTTTCTGTTTTCTGACCGAATAATACTATCGAAAATAATAAAAAGAAAAGTGCTTTTTTCATAGATAAAGTTTGTGGTAAAAATAATTTTTTTATTGTAAAAATTAAACGGCTCTCACAGAAAAAGATCTGGAAGAGCCGTCCAACATTAAAAAAATAAACTATTATGGGTTCTGTTTAGGTCCGGAAGCGTTGTTATTATTTCCGTGGGGGTTTCTTTCATCCATTTTATCCTTCATCATCTTTTCGGATTGAAACAGCTTCAGAACTTTTTGGCAGGGAATTACCTGCTGCATTTTATCTGCATATTTTTTTCTGTTATCCAATAGCTTCTGCCCTACTTCAAAACTTTGCTGCAACTTAGCTTTGGCTTCGTCATCTGATAAAGTTTCGGGATCAAAGTTGGAATTAAACTGACTTTTTATCTGCTTCTGGCTATCCAGATATTCGTTGTATAATTGTGTAAATTCAGCTTTATCATCAGGATCAACATTCAGATTATCCATGATCATATTGTTCCTGAATTTCTTCAGGAGTTCTTTTCTTTCTTCCGGAGAAAGATTATTGATGACTTCTTTCCTTTGCTTAGGATCCATCTTCTTCCAATCATAATCTGTTCTTTGGGCATTTAATCCAAAGCCATAAATAATCAAAAACGTCAATAATATCTTTTTCATTTTCTTTTAATTATAAATATCCAAATAAACGTCCTGAGTCGAATTACTTGCTAACTCTGCAATTTCAGAATTAGAAAACGAGTCCAGATATTCATTCATTCGTGTTTCTTCTTTTTTCTTCACAGTTTTCACCGGTTTAGGGCTTTCTGTTGTTGTTTTAGTTTCGCTTACGCTTTTAGAAGCATAAACATTGTTATTTTTTTGATTGTCAACTGTTTGATTATTATTTTCCACAGAAGTTAAATCAGATTTTAAAGTCTCATAAGCCAGCTCGCTTTCTGTTTTGGGCTCTCCATTATTGGCCACATACGTTGTTTTAGAGTTCAATATTTGTTCCGTAGAATCGTTATCTGAATTAAAAACATAAGTTGCTCCAAAAATCAAAGCCAGCGATGCAGCAGCTGCATACATCCAGTTCAGCTTAAAGACAGGTGCTTTTTTACTTGTCTTTATATCATTCATGACGTTCTCCTGAATATTTTCAAACATATTATCAGGAACTGTGTAAATGTTTTTACGCTCTAATTTTTCTATGTCGAACTCTTTCATCTTTGTTGGGTCAAAAATTATTTTTCGTAATTTTCTTTAATATAATCTTCTATTTTCTGTTTGGCATAATGATAATTTGTTTTTAAAGTCCCTACCGACATATCTACAATTTTTGATATTTCTTCGTAGGGCAAATCATCATAATACCGCATCATAAATACCAGTTTTTGCTTTTCGGGCAAACTCTGTATAGCGTTCTGCAGTAAAATCTGTATTTCTTCAGCATCTCCTTCTGTATTATCTGCAACAAGATTCTGCATATGATATTCGGGATCTTCGTCAGTTTTCTGCATTTTCTTCATTTTGTTAACCTGCTGTAGTGCTTCGTTGGTAGCAATTCTGTACAACCAGGTATACAACTGGCTATCATTTTTGAACTGATGAAAATTCTGATATGCTTTAATAAAAGTTTCCTGCAAAGTATCCTGTGCAAGATCTCCGTCCACAATAATTCTTCTTATGTGCCAGTACAATCTGCTTTGATAGGCATCCATCAAGGCACGAACCCCTTTATCCTGGGTTCGTGGATTCTGCATCAACGAAATAATTTCCGCGTCCTTAATCTTCATAAGATGCCTTCATTGTTTTGGATTACAAAAATAGCTGAAAGTTAAATTAAAAATTCAATTTTCATTTTAAATATTAAAAATAATATGAGACACTTACGCAATAAACGTGCCTATATTGAAGTACAGGATTTCTGAGACCATCTACCTTTCCCGGCTCAGCTTAAAATCTTATATTTGTTATATGCAAATTGTAATCATCGGTTCCGGGAATGTTGCCTATCATATGGCAAAAGCTTTCACTTTGAAAGGTATTCCTCTGGCTCAGTTATTTGGGAGGAACGAAAAAGAATTAAGTCAGATTTCTCACGAATTGAATATTCCTTACTCTACAGATCATCTGGAAGAAGCAGATCTTTATATCATCTGTGTAAGCGATCATTCAGTGGA
Organism: Chryseobacterium vietnamense; assembly: GCF_031454475.1. Lineage (NCBI taxonomy): Bacteria > Pseudomonadati > Bacteroidota > Flavobacteriia > Flavobacteriales > Weeksellaceae > Chryseobacterium > Chryseobacterium vietnamense. Next base: position 40,825 of record NZ_JAVDQX010000003.1, read on the forward strand.
AGAAGTTTCGAAGGTGATAACCGGAAAAGACTGTCTGGTTGCCCACACCTCCGGATCTCTTTCTAAAGAAGTTCTTGCCGGAAACTATAGAAAGGCCAGCTTCTACCCTTTACAGACTTTTTCAAAATCAAAAGACCTTGAATATGAAAAAATTCCGTTTTTCATAGAAGCAGAAAATGAAGAAGATCAAAAAATATTGTTTGGTCTTGCTTCAAAGATTTCGGAAAGAGTGATGGAAAGTACTCATGAAAAAAGAAAATATATTCATCTGACAGCTGTTTTTGCCTGTAATTTTGTGAATCACCTTTTTGCAAGAGCTAAAGAAATTTCAGATTCCCAGGAAATTCCGTTTGATTATTTCTTACCACTGATTGATGAAACAGTTCAGAAAATTCATGAAATTGAACCCAAAATGGCACAAACCGGACCGGCAGTAAGAAATGATGTAAGAATTTTACAGCTGCATGAACAGTTATTAAAGGACGAAAGTCTTGACATTTATAAAACAATGAATCATTCTATTCAGAAAATGTATGAGTTATAAAGAGAAATTAAAAGATATTAAAGCATTTGTATTTGATGTTGACGGAGTTTTCACAGATGGAAGCGTCTACTTACTTCCCGGAGGAAATATGTGCAGGGTAATGAATGTTCTGGACGGATATGCGGTAGTAAAAGCTTTAAAAAACAATTATTTAATTGGTGTTATTACCGGAGGAAATGATGAAATGGTAAAGCACAGAATCAATTATCTGGGTATTCAGGATTACTATCCCAAGTCTCACAATAAAATAGATGATTTCGAAGACTTTAAAAAGAAACATAATCTTAAAAACGAAGAAATTCTGACCATGGGTGATGATCTTCCGGATATTCATATCATGGAAAGTTCAGCCATTGCAGCATGTCCTGAAAATGCTGTTCCTGAAGTAAAGGGAATCTCCGATTATATTTCCCCCAAAAAAGGAGGAACAGGTGCCGTTCGTGACGTCATTGAACAGGTAATGAAGGTTCAGGGGAACTGGCATGACGATAATACCCAATCTGTATAAAAACTCTATGAAATTACTTTTAGCATCACAATCTCCAAGAAGAAAAGAACTTCTTTCCAGCCTTGGTTTTGAATTTGAGGTCGTAAAAATAGACTGTGAAGAAATTATCCCGGAAAATATCAAAATAGAGGAAGCCGCCGCTTACCTTTCTGATTTAAAGGCTCAGGCTTTCAGAAATCTGGAAGTAGGTGAAGTGCTTCTGACTGCTGATACAGTAGTTGCTATTGATAATGAAATTCTGGGAAAACCTAAAGATGAAGAAGATGCCTTTAAAATGCTTCAACATCTTTCAGGAAGAACGCATCAGGTCTATACGGGCATTACTATCAAAACAGCCAATACATCCATTACCGAAACAGATGTAGCCGATGTTACTCTGGATAATCTTTCTGATGAAGAAATAAACTATTATATTCAGAATTATAAGCCTTTTGATAAAGCAGGAAGCTATGGTGTCCAGGAATGGCTGGGTATGGCAAAGATCACAAGTCTTACAGGAAGCTATTATACCATTATGGGACTTCCTACCCATCTTGTTTATAAAATTCTGAAAGAATCTTCTCTGATTTAAAAGATTATCAGGTTTAAAACACCCATTGAAGAAGAAATAAAATACTTCCTTGAGAAATATAAATATTATTCATTATAAAATTTTATTATTTTTACAAAATCATCAAACTGCTGATAATAAAAAGCAGATTAGCGAGTTATATTGAATAATGAAAAAGAATATATTATTCCTTTTAGTCATATGTCTTGTTGCTTCCTGTGCTACCAAAACAAAAAAGCCGGAGCAGCGTTCAAGAGTATTGAAAGGATTTTCCACATATTACAACACCCTTTTTAATGCGAAAGATGCATTAAACAGTGAGTTCACAACCAGAGATAAGGGGCATAAGGATAACTTCTATGCTCCCTACATTCCTATTCTGACTTATGAAGAACAACCTTTGGGAAGTGATCTTGGTCAGACTGAAGCTTTTGCAGAAAACTCCATGAAGATGGCTGAAGTAGCCAACAGACCTTCGGGAAGAGGTAATTCCGGAATTCCGAATATCCCTGGAGGACCTCCGGGAAGCGGGCCTTCAAGACCTGACGGAGAACAGACTAAAGGCGCTACTACTCTGGAAATAGCAGAAGCAAAAGCTTTAAAAGCAATCAATAAATATTCTGTCACCAGAAATGGTGAAGAGAAAAATAAGCAGATTTTTGATGCCTACATGATCCTTGCACAGGCAAGAATTTATAGAGGTAAATCTCTGGAAGCCCTGGATGCACTCAATTATGTTTTCACCCGTATGAAAGATGATAAAAGGATTGCACTTGCAAGAATTTATCAGGGACTTGCTTATGATAAGATCAAAGATTATCATAGGGCACATGAAACATTTGCCAAACTTAAAAGTGAAGATATCAGTAAAAGCTATGCAAAACTGCTGAGCATTTATTACTCAGAATCTCTGCTTGATGCCGGAAAAAAAGAAGAAGCTGCTAAAGAACTTGATAATGCTTTTGAACTGAATTCTAACAGAAAACTGAAAAGCAGAATCGCTTATCTGAGAGGCCAGGTTCTGGAAAATCTTAACCAGAACGATAAGGCAAGAGAAAGCTATGCTGCAGCATATAAATATGCCAGTGATTTCGAATTTGAAGTAAAATCTCAGGTGGCTATTGCCAAAACGTTTAACGGTAAAGGTGATTATGCAGGAGCCAAAAATTATCTGGAAGGAATCAGTAAGAAAGGAATGTATGGCTCCAGAAAGAATGAATTTTATTATGCTTTAGGATTAATGGCCAATAAAGCAGGAAAGAAAGACGAAGCCCAGCAATTCTTCAGAAAATCATTATTTGAAAAAGTTTCTGACCCGCAGATCCGTGGGCTGGCTTACTATGAAATAGGAAAAAGTTATCTTGATAAAAATGATTATATCGGAGCCGGAAGTTATTATGACTCTGCTCTTGCTGTAATGACTTATGAGCCTTCAAAAATCCTGTTAAAGGATCAATCCGAGTATATTAAGAAGATATCAAAAAACTATTATCTGATTAAAAAGAATGACAGTATTCTTTCTCTGGCAAAGATGAATGATGGTCAGAAAACAGATTATTTTACAAAATATATCGCAAAATTAAAGATTAAAGAAGAGAAAGAGGAACAGGAACGAAGACGTGCGGAAAGAAGTAAAGGTTTTGATACCGGTGATTACAGTGCCAATTCTATTTTTGCCAATAGCGGCAATTCTTTTGAGGATTTTGGAGTCACTACAAAAGGGTTTTATTTCAGCAATTCAGGAACGGTAAGCAAAGGAACCTCTTCGTTTAAGCAAATCTGGGGAGACCGTGCCTTGGCTGATAACTGGCGTTCATCCAAGAAAATGGCCTCTATTGAAGATATGAAAAATGAAGCGTTAGGAGTTACCTCAGCGCCTAATCCAAGACGTTTTGAGCCTGCGTACTATATTGAGCAGATTCCTACGGATCAGGGAAAATTATCACAGCTAAAAAAGGACAGAGATACTGCTTCATTGGGTCTGGGAATAATGTATCAGAATTATTTTACCAATACTCCACTGGCTACGAAAACGCTTTATGATCTTGTAGAGGTAAAACCGGAAGAAAAAGTAATGTTACAGGCGCTGTATGAGATTTTTGCCATGAATTATGAGAAAAATCCACAGGCTTCAGAAAGGGCAAAACAAATTCTCCTTGCAGATTATCCTTATACCTCTTACGCTGAATTTGCCAGAAACCCAAAGAATAAATCATTTGTAAAATCAACCGAAGAAGTTGAAAACGAATACAAAAAGGCATACGCACTATTTGAATCCGAAAAATTTGCAGAAAGTAAAGATGTGATCGATCAGGCGATTCAGAAGTATCCGAAAGATGCATTGGTTCCTAAGCTATATCTTTTAAATGCATTCAATGCAGGAAAATCAAGTGGAAAGGAAGTTATGATTCTGCAGCTTGAGCAGATTGCCCTGAATTATTCTAAAACACCTGAAGGCATAAGAGCTAAAGAAATGCTGAATTACCTGAAAAGTGACTTAAGCTTCCAGGCAACGGATAATAAAGGAAATTCTGTCCCTCAGCAGCCATCAGGAGCGCCTGTACAGCCTAACACTCAAAATACGGGACTTCCGCAAATGAACAACGGAAAAGTACAGAAGCTGGACAATATGCAGAACATTAATACAAATGCTGCTCCACAGCAAAGTCCTAAGCAGCCGAATGATACAAAGTCGGGTTCAAAGATCCCGCCAAGACCTCAATAAAATAAAAAAGCGAAGATTTACTCTTCGCTTTTCTTTTTCTTTACTCCGTGGAAGTCTTTCAGATAAAAAGGCTCAAAATAGGCCATATCTTCAAATTCTTTGTTTTCTATCTTCGCCAGGGTCTTCCTGATAAGGTATTGTGCGGAAGGATAGACATCTTCTTTAAAAACAGCATCCGGAAGATTCAGAATTTCTTTTGCCTTCTTAGCACCATCCCCTACAAACAGAACTTTTTTATCTTTATATTCTTCAAAAGAATTTTCATCTAAAATCTTAGCTTCTGTCTCAGATAATTCTTTTCCTGTATTACCGTTGTAAACTGCCGTATAAACCTCCATTCTCCTTGCATCGATCAAAGGTATTACAAAGTCATAGTTAGCGCCTAAAAAAGGCTCTATCATGCTTTCAAGAGAATTTACTGCTACCAAAGGAATTCTGAGTCCATAGCAAAAGCCTTTTGCAGAGGCAGCACCAATTCTCAGACCTGTATAAGATCCGGGACCTTTACCTAAAGAAACGGCCTCAATATCTTTAAGGGAAATCCCCGCTCCTTCCAATGCCCATTCTACATAGGTGTGAAGACTTTCAGACTGTTTATAGTTTTCAGAAACTTCTTCACAAAGGCATAACAGCTTTTTATTGTCTGATACTGCTACTGAACAGTTCTTGGATGATGTTTCCAGATATAGAATTTTCATTTTTTTGTTTTAAGCTAAACAGCAAAATTGCTTTTAATATTCTGCAAATTTACTCCATTATTTTGGACTATTTTCTATAAATTGTTCTTGGCTCAGCCTGAGCGCTTGGATAGATGGTCATATCAGAAACAGTAACATGTTTCGGTGCATTTACACAGTAAGCAATAGCATCAGCAATATCTTCGGCTTTCAGAGCATCATAGCCCGCATACACCGTTGAAGCTTTTTCACTGTCTCCCTTGAATCTTACCAGAGAGAAATCTGTTTCTACAGCTCCCGGCTGAATGTTGGTTACTTTGATTCCAAATTCGGTAAGCTCCAATCTCATTCCTTCCGAAATAACGTCTACTGCTTTCTTCGTTGCACAGTACACTACTCCATTTGCGTAAGTTTGTCTTGCTGCTACAGAACTGATATTTACAATGTGACCTAAATTTTTAGTTTTCATCATTGGAATGATCATTTTAGAAACATAGAGCAATCCTTTGACATTGCCGTCAATCATAGAATCCCAGTCATCAGTCTTACCCTCAGAAAGAGGATCTAACCCATGAGCATTCCCTGCATTATTAATCAGTACATCAATCTCTTTCCAGTTTTCCGGGAGAGCATTAATGGCTGTTTCAACTTCCTCAAGATTCCTTACATCAAACATTAAACTAAATATTTCGGTAAATTCAGAAAGCTCTGTTTTCACAGATTCCAGCACCTCATTTCTCCTTCCACAAATAATAATTCTGTTTCCTTGTTTTGCAAGAAGCTCTGCAGTGGCTTTACCTATACCGGAAGTTGCTCCGGTGATCAATATTGTCTTCATAAAATTGGGTATTAAATGTCTGAATGCACTACTCTGTCAATGTCATGATCCTGATACATTCAAACATTGTTGTATTGATTTATTAATTTGCATCAAAGGCCTGAAAAGCATCTTTGATATGGTCAATTATTAAGTTTTTATTATCATCGGGAAGAACAGAAATAATATCAAATCTGGCTTCCTGGTCTTTATTAAATTCCTCCAGATAATGATTGGCTGCAGAAACAATGGATTTTATTTTTGTTTTGGTTACAGCTTCCTGAGGGAGCATAAAGGCATCGGTGGATCTCGCTTTCACTTCTACGATAATAATCAGATTATCATTTTCAGCAATAATATCAATTTCGTTATGCTTAAAACGAAAATTTCTGATAAGGATTTTGTAGCCGGTTCTTTCCAAATATTCAACTGCTAAATCTTCTGCTAAGATACCGAAGTCATTGTGATTTGCCATAATAAATTTTGTATTATTGCCGTACTTTTTCCAAACCTATGAAATTTAATTTATTTATTTGTACTATTCTGATTATAAGTTCAATTGGCTGTTCTTCATCTGATGAAAACAATGAATCCCCAACAGATAATAACCCGAAAAACATAATGTTTATTGGCGGCACCAATGAATATTATGCTATTAATTCTCAAAACGGGCAATTAAAATGGGTGTTTTCGGTTCTTAATGGCCGCTTTCAATATAGTACTGCTTTTTATAATAATAATGTATTGTATGTGGGCTGTACAGACAGTTACCTCTATGCTATAGATGCATCAAAAGGAACTTTATTATGGAAATTCAAGACAAATGAAGCAATAGAATCCAGCGTTTACGTTTATAATAATACCGTTTTCTTTGGAAGTGATGATGACAATTTTTATGCATTAAATGCAGCCACCGGAGAATTAAAATGGAAATATACTGCTGGATTTAATGTAAGCTCGAGCCCTGTGGTATCTGGAGATATTGTGTATTTTGCCAGTGATGATGGTTATGTTTATGCTTTGGAACAGGGTAGTGGAGCTTTAAAATGGAAATATTATACCGGCAGTATTTTTAATTCTTCATCCTCATCCATAGTTGGGAATAATCTTTATATTGGAAACAGGAATGGCAATATTTACAATATCAATAAAAACACAGGTCAACTCAATTGGGAAAAGCAACTTGGCAGCTCTGTTGAGTATTCTTCTCCTACAATTTTAGACGGATATTTATATGTTACTGATAAAAACGCATTGTACAAAATAGATGCTGTAACCGGAAATATTATCTGGCAGTCCTATAATTCGGGTAATTACTCAAGCAGCCCTTTTGTTAATGAAAACTACATTACGGTAAATTCCAGTTCGGGAAATCTGACTGTTATTGATAAACAAACAGGAAACACAAAGTGGCAAAAAACAATTTACTCCAATAGTGCAGAAGCTGTTTCTACAGACGGTACTGTTTTTATTGGAGGCGGTGGTTCAAATTATGTGTATGCCTTTTCTGAAAACGATGGTACAGAAAAATGGAGATTTCCAATGAAGGCAGTCACCACTTCAGCACCTGTCATAATCAATAAAGATGGTAAAGTCGTTTACCCAAGCAAATCGGGAGGTAGAGATTAAAACTCTACCTTTACTTTATCATCAGCTTTTATGTTAATTTCAGCTCCAATAATCAATGGCCTGTTGTCTTTAATATGTCCATTCGGGAAGGCAAATACTACCGGGAAATTATACTTTGAAATTCTGTCAGAGATCAGTTTATAAACAAACTCATCAAAACTTTCTTCATAGCTGTTGTTTTCCTTTTCATCTCCCATATTGGTCATTCCGCCAACAATCAATCCTTTGATTTTATTGAAGACACCTGCCAGCTCCAGACTCATGATCATACGGTCCAGTGCATAGAAGTTTTCTCCGATATCTTCGATAAACAGAATCTTGTCTTTAAAGTCAAAAGAATATTTGGTTCCCAGAAGGGCATAGATAAGGGCTAAATTCCCTCCGACCAATTCTCCCTGAATACTCCCTTTTTTATTCAATTGGTGAGATTCAAGGGTGTATTTTGGCTTTTTCCCTTTCAGGATATCGAAAATAAGATCATAACTTTCATCTGTAACTCCAAAGCTGGATGTTTTAATGGTTTGTCCATGGATGGAAGCAAATCCTTTTTTCATCAGATAACTCTGGATAACTGTATTATCGGAATATCCAATGTACCACTTCGGGTTTTCCTTAAAATTTTTCAGTGTCAGGTGCTGGATAAGATGCTGGCAGCCATATCCACCTCGGGAAGCCCATACCGCTCTTATTTCTTGATCGTTTAAGGCCCAGTTGATATCTTTTGTTCTTTCCTTTTCTGTTCCGGCATAATTGTATCCGTTTGAAAATTTAGTGTAGAGATGTTCTCCGAGAACCGGTTCAAAACCTCTGCTTTTAATCATTTCTATTCCTTTTTCCAGTTGAGAGGTATCTACCGCTCCTGCAGGGGAAATAACAGCTATTTTGTCTCCTTTTTTAAGGGACTTTGGAAAGATCATTTTTTTCATTTTGTTTTTTGATATTTTACTTCTTTCTTTTCTGCTTCCTCCAGCTGTTTTTCAAACTGATTGAACTTTTTAAAACTCTGCAGGAAAATAAAGAAACTGAAGACAATAAGAATACAGCCAACAACTCTTCTGATCTGGTTGGCCAGTTTTTGTGTTAATTTATCGTGAAATTGCTTGGCAAGAAATATCTTGGCAAGATCTATAGACAGGTAGGTAGCCAGGACTATGCTTATGTATAAAACAAAACTGCTGGTGTCCGGATATTGATTCCTTACGGAAATTACCGTTACCAGCCAGAAAAGGATGACTCCGACATTGAGAAGATTAAAGAAAAAACCATTGAAAAATGTCTTGATATAGTTCTGCCCGATAATCCTTTCTTCACCAGGCAAATGCATTTTGGTTTTGGTAACCAGCATCACAATTCCATAGACGAAAATAAGAATAGAAGTGATCCTGTAAAACCCCGGATGCTTATCAATTAAAGAAACAATATCCGTACTGGCATAATAAGCTGCTACAATGCATAATAAATCTGCGGTAATCACACCAAGATCCAGTGACAGGGCATGTCTGGGTCCTCTGGAGAAGCTGGTTTCAATTAACAGGAAAAAAATAGGTCCTATGAAAACCAGGCTCAGCATAAATCCTAATATGATGGCAGATAGTACAAGTTCTAGCATTAAGTGGTGTTTTAAAATGAATAAAAATTCATTTCGTTTAATACAAAGTTAGACTTTATGATTTAATTATTCAATAAAGTTGTGATATATCAAGTGGATTTTAATCAGAGTTTAATGTAATTTTTTTAAGAAATAGGAGAGGAGCGTACATTACATACTTTTTAAATTAAAAAAAATAAAAGGCTGATGGTTCGGTAATACATCAGCCTTTATAATTTTATATACAGTCTTCTTAAAGACTTATTTCATTACTTCACAATCTGGAAATCAAGCTGCTTCTGAATCAGATTGGCTTTTACCACTTTGATCTGAACTTCATCTCCTAACTGGTATTTATTTCCGTGTCTTATTCCGTATACTGCATGTGTTTTTGCATCATACATATAGGAATCATCTACAAGATCTCTAAGCTTGATAAGTCCTTCAGCTCCGTTTTCAGGGATTTCGACCCAGAAACCAAACTCAGCCACTCCGGAAATCACTCCTCTGAATGTTTCTCCCAGATGTTTTTCCATGAATTTCACCTGCATAAACTTGATGGAGTCTCTTTCTGCATCTGCAGCCAGTCTTTCCATAGCACTACAGTGTTTTGCTTTTTCTTCAAGCTCACCTCTGTTTGGAGATTTTCCTCCGTCCAGATAATGCTGAAGAAGACGGTGTGCCAACAAATCCGGGTAACGACGGATAGGAGAGGTAAAGTGACTGTAATATTCAAAACCAAGACCATAGTGGCCAATAGGTTCTGTAGAATATACTGCTTTGCTCATACTTCTCATCGCAAGAGTTTCAATCATATTCTCTTCGCCCTTTCCTTTCACATCATGAAGAAGTTTATTCAAAGATGCGGCTACCTTTTTGGTATTGGCCAGATCCATTTTATATCCGAAAGTAGCAACAAAGTCTCTCAATGACTCTAATTTAGCAGGATCCGGATCATCGTGAACCCTGTAAATAAATGTATTATTTGTGATCTCACCTTTTCTTGAAAGTGATACATATTCTGATACTTTCTTATTGGCTAAAAGCATGAATTCTTCGATCAGGTGATTCGAGTCTTTACTTATTTTAAAGTAAACACCAATCGGTTCACTATTTTCATCAAGATTGAATCTTACCTCACTTCTATCAAAAGTAATGGCTCCTTTTCTGATACGTTCATGACGCATTATTTTCGCCAGCTTATCCAGTGTGTTGATCTCTTCCGCAAGATCTCCCTCTCCGGTCTCGATACGTTCCTGAGCCTCCTCATAGGTAAATCTTCTGTCTGAATGAATAACCGTTCTTCCAAACCACTGTTTCTGAATTTCAGCATTGTCATTCAATTCAAAAACGGCTGAAAAAGTATATTTGTCTTCGTGTGGACGAAGGGAACAAACATCATTACTCAATACTTCCGGCAACATCGGCACAACCCTGTCAACAAGATATACCGAAGTAGCTCTCTGATACGCCTCATCATCCAGAATAGTTCCCGGCACTACATAATGAGATACGTCAGCAATATGGACCCCGATTTCCCAGTTTCCATTCTCCATTTTTCTTATGGATAAAGCATCATCAAAATCTTTCGCATCCTTAGGGTCAATGGTAAACGTACAGATATTACGCATATCCCAACGTTTTGCTACCTCTTCATCTGTTATCCTTCTGTCGATTTTATCTGCATCAGCTTCTACTTCTGATGGAAACTCATAAGGAAGACCATATTCTGCAAGAATAGAGTGGATTTCCGTTTCATGTTCTCCAGGAGCACCCAGCACCTGAATAATTTCACCTTCTGGATTTTTATCACCCGGTCTCCATTCTGTCATTTTTACAATGACCTTATCGCCATCTTCAGCGCTGTTGAATTTTCCTTTCGGAATGAAGATATCTGTGTTGATTGTCTTTTTATCACAAACCACAAACCCGAATTCCTTATGAGCAACCTTCTGAAAGGTACCCACAAATTCTGTTCTGCTACGTTCTAAAACTTCCAGAACAGAACCTTCAAGCTTCTTTCCTTTATAATGATAAGTTATAATAAGAACCTTATCTCCCTGCAGTGCATCCTTCACATTTTTGGCATGGACGAAGACATCATCTTCCAGGCCTTCCACACTTACATAAGCATTTCCGCTTTGGTTGAAGTCTATAGTTCCGGTAAGCGTTCCTGCTATTTTCAGGTTCACAATATACTTTCCTTTTTCTACTTCCTTAATCTTTTCAGATCCCTGAAGTTTATGCAGTGCCTGGATAACAAGTTCTCTTTGTCTTGGATTTTTATAATCTATTCCATCGGCGATCTGCTTATAATTATAAATTTTGGATGAATTTGCATTCATAAAACGGAGGATCAGTCTGCCGATCTCCATCATTTTTAAATCATTTTTATGACTTATATATTTTCTTTTTTTTGGCATTTTAATTTTCTTTTAATTGTTTTGGTCTTATCTCAACTAAGACCTTTTTCTAAATCTTCCTTATTCATTCCTTTGTATAAGGTCATTCAATTTCATCATTAGAATCTTTCCGTAAATCATCAGAAATTATCTTTCAGTTTGCTTACAACGGGAGCTTTAGTTTTGTATAAATTTAATACAATTCTGGAGAAGAAAAGAGAAAAACCTTCTATTAAATATATTTCAAATATAAGAAAGGCTTTGGAGAATAATAGAGTGTAATTTCTATTGGACACTGCAAATGTACGAATAAAAAATAAATAAGGCTTGCAAAGTAATTTACAAGCCCTATTATAGTATTTAGCAAACTGCAATTTTGTCAACTCTATTCTGGTGTCTTCCACCTTCGAAATCTGTTGAAAGAAACTGATCAACAATTTCCAGAGCCAGTTCCTTAGCTATAAATCTTGCCGGCAGTGAAATCATGTTGGCATCATTATGCTGTCTTGCCAGTGTTGCAATCTCCGGCATCCAGCATAAAGCGCATCTTATCTTCTGATGTTTGTTAGCAGTGATCTGAACTCCGTTTCCGCTTCCACAGATCAGAATTCCCAGCTCATTTTCTCCGTTTTCCACAGAGGTTGCAGCAGGGTGTACAAAGTCCGGATAATCCACACTGTTTGTGGAAAACGTTCCAAAATCCTGAACTTCAAAACGTTCTGAAAGGTAGTTCTTAACAATCTCCTTATATTCATAGCCTGCATGGTCCGCTGCGATAGCAATTTTTCTTTTCATAATACTCTTATTAAGCTTTATTAGATTCTATTTCCTTACAAAGGTAATAATAATAACAATTCGTGTTAGTAAACCCTGAGTTAATTGTTAAAAGGTATGTGAATAACTGTGGAAAACTTTTATCAACTTTCTATTTTTAAAGATGAATTTATTTCGTAATAGAAATTCTTTCCGAAGATTTTTATCACAACTTTCCAGATGTTTTCTTCAGCTATCCCCAGATTTTTCCATAATAAAATAACTAATAATGGCTTCCTCTCAAAGTTATCAACATTTGTTAATAAGTGTGTGAAATAGCAGGTTTACAGAGATTTATATTGTGAATTAAATATGAGTTGAATAAAAGTTGAATGTTATCAATTTTTAGCCTAAAACTTATCCCCGAAACTAACAACACTCAACAACAACTACATTATTCTTTTTTTTAAAAGAGAAAAAATTGTTGATTAATGGGTGATTGGGTTCGGGGAAAGTTTTTGAAAACTTTTATTTTAATCAAACTGTTGAAAAAGTTTAAAACCTTACATTTGTGAAACAAAAATTCAATGAGATTTATGAAATTGTTCTTGCGAGATTTTATCAAAAGCTAAAACGGATTTCTCGCGGCAGTCTCATAAAGGCTTAGCAAAAAATAAATCTATTTATGAAAACAATCAATGATCTTAATTTTAAAGATAAGAAGGCTCTGGTAAGAGTGGACTTCAATGTTCCACAGGATGATCAACTGAAGGTGACAGACAACACAAGAATTGTTGCTGTAAAACCAACAGTGGAGAAGATCCTTAATGATGGTGGTTCTGTCATCTTAATTACCCACCTTGGAAGACCAAAGGGAGAGGTTAAAGATGAATTTTCCCTTAAACATATTGTAGATGAAGTTTCTTCTGTTTTAGGACAGGATGTAAAGTTTGTTGATGAATGTATTGGTGAGAAAGCAGAGCAGGCAGCTGCAGATTTAAAACCAGGTGAGATCTTACTATTGGAAAATGTACGTTTTCATAATGAAGAGGAAAAAGGGGATGCTGCATTCGCTGAGAAACTGGCAAAGTTAGGAGATGCTTATGTAAATGATGCATTTGGTACAGCACACAGAGCTCATGCTTCTACAGCAGTAATCGCTCAATATTTTCCATCAACTAAATATTTCGGTTTACTAATGGCTAAAGAGCTTCAGGCAATCGATAAAGTTTTGAAGAGTGGTGAAAGACCAGTTACAGCTATTTTGGGAGGCTCTAAAGTTTCAACTAAAATTACCATTATAGAAAATATCCTTCCTGCAGTAGATAATCTGATCATTGGTGGAGGTATGGCATTTACTTTTATTAAGGCTCTAGGAGGAAAAGTTGGAAATTCTCTTGTAGAAGAAGATAAGCTTCCTTTGGCACTTGAGATTTTAGGAAAAGCAAAAGAACACAAAGTAAAAGTATATCTTCCTTCTGATGCTATCATCGCTGAAAGTTTTAGTAATGATGTAGAAAGAAAAGAAGCTGATATCTATGCAATCCCTGAAGGATGGATGGGGCTTGATGCTGGTCACAAGTCCAGAGATCAGTTTAATGATGTTTTGCTAAATTCAAGAACTATTCTTTGGAACGGACCAATCGGAGTTTTTGAAATGTCTCATTTTGCCGGTGGAACAGTTGCATTAGGGGAAAGTATTGCTGAAGCGACGAGACTTGGTGCCTTCTCTTTAGTAGGTGGAGGAGACAGTGTTGCTTTTGTTAAGCAATTCGGATATGCTGATCAGGTAAGTTATGTTTCTACAGGAGGAGGAGCAATGCTTGAAAGTCTTGAAGGACTTGAGTTACCAGGTGTAGCAGCAATCAACAATTAATAAAAAAATCAAGATATTTTTAAACCTGCTAATTATATTAGCAGGTTTTTCCATGTCTAAAAATTATAGAAAATCCTTTAGTCATGGAGGTTTTGATACTATTTTAGATATAACTTATAGTTATACAGTGAATGGTTGAATTCTTTTTCAATGACTTATGGTTTTCAGGAAATTTTGGCTCAGAATATTCATGGAAAATTGATAAGTGCAGGAAGCTTTTTTCTTGATTTTATTCTCATTTTAATTTGATCTATGATTATGATTTTTGCAATACTAAGGATAGCAGAAAAGCTGTTTTTATCTCTGCATTTATACTCTGTATTTTGAAGGATACTTGGAGTTAAATTTAAGCTTCACGAAAATAATTTGATGATCACAGAAGGTAAATTAATTTTTTCTTCCAATAGAACGGATGATCATTATTTTTCAAAAAAAGATTTAGAGAGGTGATCTTAAATTATCCGGTGAGGGAATTATACTTCATATTGATATGATTTTTAATCTCCGTATTTAGTTAAGAATGTAGCATACATAAAATTTGGTTTGTTTAAAATCTTAAATTTAACCGAATTATTATGTCACATTAAAGTGAAGACTATGTATTTTGTTGGTTATCAGTTATTAAACTGTTTTTCATGTTATTTTATTACGTATAATATTCTCCAAAAATTTTATAATAACAGTTGGAATTAGTAGGTAAGTACCACAAAGTGAGTAAGATAAAAAAAAATTAATTTTTAAAACTTTTCCAGGATAGATTTAGTAACATTTATTTTCATCTTTTATGGTGTTAGGATTTTGCTTTGCGCCTTTAAATTCTTTTAATGATTCTGTTTTTAAATTTTGCTGGATTATTAATTTCATAGTTTTCTTTTTTGTCCTGTATTTGAAAAGATTGGCTAATTCAATTTTTTGAAGCTGGGAAAAATTTAAAATGATAAAGTGGAGTAGGGGAGGTCTTCTTTTGTTTTTAATTGTGGAAGAATTTATTTTTGATAAAATCGGTTTTTCTTTTTTTTCTGTGCAGAAGCACTTTCCTCTTTTTTCTCATTTTTCTTATTAGAGCATTAAAAATCGACCTTTATAAATAGCTTAAATATCGATTTTCTATCTTTTTCCGATAATTTATATCTAATTATAATTTGAGGTTAAATTAAAGTCTAATTTGTAAGAATTTACCTTGCTGAAATTTTTTTTCTGCTTTTAAGCGTTAATTTTTTGATTTTTATTGAAGAATGGAATAAAAGTTCAGAGAGAGCTGTAGCTGGATAAATTTTCAGTTAAGGTTTTTGAATTTCTTCTCTATTATCGAAATGGGGTAGGGGATGTTTTTGATGTGTAAGAAATAATTGTGTGCTGGATCTTATTTTGAAGTTTTGATAAAACTGAAGAAGAAATTGAAGTATGGATTTGATCCTGAAAAAAGAAAAACCCAGGAGAAATATCCTGAGTTTTTTATTTTTTAAGCTGGAAATGCTGAAAATTGACCTTCATAAATGGGTCAAAAATCGTTTTTCTATCTTTTTTCGATAATATATATCAGACTTGAAAATTCGTCCGAAAATAAGGCTTTTACGTTCGAAATTGTTCCGTAAACAATTGCTTTTAGCCAAAATAGAGGAGATTTTTTATATTTTTCGCTTAACATGGAGATGTAGTAGGAGTCAAGAACCAAAGGTTTAATTTTCCTCATTTTCCAATCCGGATTTTTGGAAATTAGATTTTCCATTCCATTTTTAGAAAAATGGTAAATATGTCTTGGCACATCATAAGCTGCCCAATATTCTTTGTAATGTTTCGCATCATAAGAAGTAGGGTTGGGAACAGCGATAATCAGAATTCCTTTTTCTTTTAATTTTTCATGAAAGACTCTAAGCATCTCATCCTGGTTCTCGATATGTTCAAATACATGCCAGAGTGTAATAGCATCTAAGGTGTTTTCCTCAATTTTATTAATATCATCTGAGATGGTAGCCTTAGTTACTTTTCCTTGTGCTGCTTTTCTTGCATCCGAATCTGGTTCAAAACCGAACGTTTCAAAATCATTTTCTATATATTTTACAAACTCTCCGGCACCGCACCCGTAGTCCAAAACTTTTGATCCTTTTTTTATTCTGTCTACCAGAATATTTTTTTTATACTGCAGATTGAATGATTGAAGAAATTTGTAAAGCTTTTCTTTGAGGCTTCCGGAATCCTGATGGTGAGAAATATAATCTTCACTTTCATAGTATCTGGAAATATTGGATGGGATAGGAGTGGTTTTAAAAACTCCTTTTGTTTCAGTTTCTTTAATCTCAAATATTTCCTGTGAAAGAAAATGATCTTTTATTTTCATTGAAGTAAATATCTTTATATGATAAAAAAATTAAGATATTCAGAAGTGTTTTACGCTTTTAAATACCTTAATTTTGTTTTTATTTTCAAATGTTTCACGTGAAACATTTTTTTTTATCGTCCTAAGTAAACTAATAAAACGTTAATATCTGCTGGGGAAACACCACTTATTCTTCCTGCCTGTGCAATAGTCTTTGGGCGTACGTTAGACATCTTCTGTTTTGCTTCTGCAGAAAGGCTGGAAAGCTTTGTGTAATCAAAATCTTCAGGAATTTTAATGTTTTCCAGACGATTTAATTTAGCAACATTTTCTTTTTCTTTCTCAATATAACCTTTATATTTAATATTGATCTCTGCCTGCTCTCTTACTTCATCATTATATTGAGTAGAAACTTCTTTAATAAAGTCGATTTCATCCAGTTTTTCTAATGTCATATTAGGTCTGGTAAGAATCTGGGCTGCTCTGTAAGCCTGATCTACTGGGCTGCTTTCAATAGATTCAAGAACCGGATTGATAATACCTGGTTTTAAAGAAGTTTCACGAAGAAACTCTTCAAGTGACTGACTGTCAGATATTTTAGTTTCAACTCGTCTTAATCTGTCTTCTTTTGCTAATCCTAGCTGGTATGCTTTTTCTGTTAATCTGATATCGGCATTATCCTGTCTTAATAGAAGTCTGTATTCGGCGCGTGAAGTAAACATTCTGTAAGGTTCTTCAGTTCCTTTTGTGATCAGATCATCAATTAACACTCCAATATAAGCTTCATCTCTGTTTAGAATAAAGTCTCCTTTTTCATGAACTTTATTATGTGCATTGATACCGGCAATTAATCCCTGGCCGGCTGCTTCTTCATATCCTGTTGTTCCATTGATCTGGCCTGCGAAATATAAATTGTCGATTAATTTTGTTTCCAGCGTATGTTTCAATTGGGTAGGAGGGAAGTAGTCATATTCAATAGCATAACCCGGACGGAATACTTTTACGTTTTCAAATCCTGGTATATGTTTCATTGCCTTGATCTGTACATCCTCAGGAAGAGAAGAACTGAATCCGTTTACATAGATTTCTACAGTTTTCCATCCTTCCGGTTCTACGAAAAGCTGATGTCTGTTTCTTTCTGCAAAACGATTAATTTTATCTTCAATACTTGGGCAGTATCTTGGGCCTAAACTTTGAATGGTTCCATTAAACATTGGACTTCTGTCAAAACCTTCTCTTAAAATATCATGTACCGTTTCGTTGGTATATACAATATGACAGCTTAATTGTTTTGTCAGTTTCGGTGTATCAAGATAGCTGAACTTTTGAGGATTTTCATCACCTTTCTGTTCTTCCATTTTTGAATAATCCAAACTTCTTCCGTCTACTCTCGGTGGAGTACCTGTTTTCATTCTTCCTGCTTCGAAACCTAAAGTGACCAATTGTTCTGTAATTCCAAAAGCTCTTGGTTCACCCATTCTTCCTCCGCCTAATTGTTTATCTCCAACATGGATTAATCCGTTAAGGAAAGTCCCGTTGGTAAGAACTACAGATTTTGCTTTAATCTCAATTCCTAAAGAAGTAACAACTCCTGCTACTTTATTATTTTCAACAATCAGTTGTTTTACCATATCCTGAAAGAAATCAAGATTGGGAGTATTCTCTAATGCTAAGCGCCATTCTTCGGCAAAAAGCATTCTATCATTTTGGGTTCTCGGAGACCACATCGCAGGACCTTTTGAAAGATTCAGCATTTTGAATTGGATGGCAGATTTGTCTGCCACAATTCCGGAATATCCTCCCATTGCATCAATCTCTCTTACGATCTGTCCTTTTGCGATTCCGCCCATTGCCGGGTTGCAACTCATCTGTCCGATGGTCTGCATATTCATTGTAATAAGTAAAGTTTTTGAACCGAGGTTTGCTGCTGCTGCTGCTGCTTCACAACCTGCATGTCCGGCACCTACTACTATTACATCATATATTTCTGAAATCATTTTTATCTCGCTTGTTTAAGCTTTAAACCTTATCTTTATAACCAATGTTTCACGTGAAACATTTTTGGAGAATGCACTCTAGGTAAACTTACATTGTTGCTAAAATAGAGTACTTTAGATATGGGATCTTAAGTGATTGTTCAATTCTAAAACTTTAAATCCCTGTATTTATCCAGGTACAAATCTTCCATTCTCCGCATCTCTTTTTCTTCCTCTTCCGTCTTGTCTTTATAGCCTGCAAGGTGTAAAATAC
This sequence comes from Chryseobacterium vietnamense, assembly GCF_031454475.1. NCBI lineage: Bacteria > Pseudomonadati > Bacteroidota > Flavobacteriia > Flavobacteriales > Weeksellaceae > Chryseobacterium > Chryseobacterium vietnamense. Next base: position 59,461 of record NZ_JAVDQX010000003.1, read on the forward strand.
CATGGGCTAAAACCCTTCTTAATTCTTCTTCATAATCTCGGGAAAGGGTAGAGGCGTTATCAGAAATGCGCTGCAAAGATACGAAAATCTCAGCGCTTATTGTCTTGCCTTTTACATAATCAAAGGTGATGATATCTGTATAATAATCATGCTGCAAATAATCCTGATTGATCTTAAGAAGATATTCATCATCACAGAAAATATAATTGATTTCTCCTGTTTTTTTTCCTTCTGAAAGAATAAGATCTTCCAGCCATTTTTTGTAATCTGTACTTACTGACTCTGGTAAGTTTTCGTAAAAGAACTGTATCATTTTTTTAAAACCAGTGTCCTAAAATAACACTGAATATACCTTTTTGGTTGTTTTTAAGTGAGTGGCTGAAGTTTACTTTTATCTGCCCGAAAGGAGATTTGTAACCTGCCGTTATTCCTAATGAGCTATAATTTACTTTAACTGCATCTTCAAATTTAATATCGTTTGATAAGTTAGCAAAGGTAAAGTTTCCACTGATAAAATAGTTTTTATTAAACTTAAACTGGATATCATTGGATGCCAGTATTACATTGTTTGTATAAAGCTGGGCAAAATAGAACCCTCCAAAACTTTTAAAATTCATGAGATTCTGCTCAAAAATTCCTCCTAATCGATATTGATAATAGGCCGGAAGATTGTCACCAAGTGTAACCCCTCCAAATAAATTAAGACGATAACTGAATTGCTTGCCAAGTGGAATATTAAGCTTAAGATCTGCTTTAATCTGAATGATTCTTTTATCAACTTCAGACTTCAATAGGTCTACAACCTTTCCTTCTGCCGCAAAATAAACCCCTTTTGTTGGGAATTCCTTGTCATCCTGGGTGTCAGTTTTTATAAAGACGTAAGGGTTCAGAAAACGGCTGTACCGCCTGTTATCTCCATTGCTGTTTTCTGCTTTAAAATAGTCATGGCTTATACCACCCCCAATGGCAAATTTGTCCTTCCATATGGATTGTATATAGGCTTCATTTCTGATCCATTCCCAGCGGTCTACTACATAGTTGTCTATATTTTTTATATCAAAGCTCATTCCTGACGAATAAAGACCAACTCCCGGAATGTATCCGTTATCTACAAAATAATTCAGATAATATCTCAGACGGTCTCCTACAACAACATCCAGAGAGAGGTTTGAATTTTTAAATAACAGTCTCTTTGCCGAATAATTCAAAAGAAGTCCTGTTTTAAAAACTTCATCATAATGAAGTCCGAATTTCAAGAAATGACGGGCATCATCTTCAGTTACGTAAAGCTTCAGATAGTTGGCATCATTCTCCTGAACAATATCATAATTGATAAATTTGTAGTTGTTGGTAGCAACCAGTTTATCAATCATTTTATTAATACTTCCATAAGTCTGCAAAGAGGGAAGGCGTAACCCCATTTTCCCAAGGGTATAGTTTTTACCATAAATTTTACTGCCTTCGATGGAAATACTATCTATCTTATAAACGTTGGAGTATATAGGATTTACACGCTGTCTGAGGCGGTCAAATGGTTTCTTGGGAAGTTGGTCAAGGATATGGGAATATTTCAATCCTTCCACATATCCGCTGTCCAGAATTTTCTTTTTATCATCATAGCTTGTAGCAGACATTCCTTTCAGGTTGGGTTTGATATTGATGTCCGTATATTTATATTGTCTTCGGGTATCTTTTTTGATTCCAAAATCAATGACCTGGTTCAGAATGGATATAATATTGTTTAAATCCTCTCTTTTGGATAGATCCTGATTAAGGTCTACGCCGATAACAATATCAATTCCTTTGTCCTTTAAAGGCTTTGATGGATAGTTTACCGTCATCGCTCCGTCAATATAAATACTGTCGCCAATTTTTACTGGATCCATTAAAGATGGAAAAGCCGAGCTTGCCATGATAGACTGCACCAGATCTCCTTTTTCAAAGATCTGCATATTTCCGCTTTCAAGATTGGTGGCGACGCATAGGAATGGAATAGGCATCTTAGAAAAGTCTTCAATATTGGAAACGTTTTTGAAAAGTTCTTTCAGAAGATAAACGTTTCTCTGGCCGGTGCTGATAGAAGATGGAAGTGTGATTTTTCCGTTTTTAAGCGGAATGGATAAAAGGTATTTATCTACAGATTTATTGAAAAAGCTGGCTTCCTGCCGGGACTTCGGATCCATAATGAGAGAATAGAAATCCGTATCCATGACTATTTTTTCTATTTCTTTTCCGGAATACCCGGCGGCATACAATCCGCCTACAATCGCTCCCATACTGGTTCCCGAAATATAGTCCACTTTCACCCCCAGGGAATCTAATACTTTAAGAACTCCGACATGTGAAAATCCTTTAGCTCCACCACCGGCAAGCGATAATCCGATCTTTGGGTTTTTCGGGATTACCAAATCTTTTTTTACCTGAGAATGGATCAATAACAATTGGAATATGGAAAGCAGAATCAGGAGTTTTCTCATAGTTAATCTTTTATATAAATCCGTTTCACCCGGGGCGAAATGGAGGTTAATACTTCATAGGTTATCGTTTTGCAGTATCCTGCGAATTCTTTTAAACTTGGTTTGGCGTTGAAAACAGTTACCGTATCACCTTCTTTTACATTCGGAATATGGTCTACATTGATCATCATCATATCCATACAGATATTTCCAACGATAGGCGCTAATGTTTTATTCACACCAACATTTCCTACCTGGTTTCCGATCAGTCTTGGAATTCCATCTGCATATCCCACAGGAATCGTTGCAATTCTTGTAGGATGATCAGCTTTATATCTTCTGCTGTATCCTACGGATTCCCCGTTTTCAACGGTTGATATCTGTGAAATTACGGTTTTAAAGCTTACCACAGAACGTAATTGTTTCTGAATTTCAGGATCTGCTGATTCTCCCAGCATACCGATTCCGATTCTTACCATATCATGCTGGTGATCTTTATAGCTTGTAATTCCTGCTGAATTGAGAATATGGCGGATAGGAGTGTACCCTAATTTTTCAATAAGGTAACTGGAATTTTTATCAAAAACCTCGAGTTGTTTTAATGTGAATTCTTTTTCTTCAGGCATATCAGAAGATGATAAATGGCTGAACATGCTCTGTACCTTTACATTTTTCCGGCTTAAAGTCTCGCTTAACTGATCCAGCTCAAAATCTTTAAAACCAAGACGGTGCATTCCGGTTTCCAGCTTTATATGAATAGGATATTTCTTGTCGTATCCGGATTTTTGAACGGCTTCATAGAATAATTCCAACACTCTGAAACTATAAATTTCAGGTTCAAGATTATATTCAATAATTGTCTGATAGCTGTGCTGCTCAGGATTCATCACAATAATAGGAGTCGTGATCCCTTTTTTACGAAGTTCTACACCTTCATCAGCATAAGCTACTCCGAGGTAATCTATATGATGGTGCTGAAGAAATTCTGATACTTCATAGCTTCCCAATCCATAAGCATTGGCTTTTACCATGGCCATCATTTTAGTTCCTGGCTTCAGAAGAGATTTATGATAGTTGATATTGTGAAGGATTGCATTAAGGTTTACTTCCAATACCGTATCATGTTTTCTGAGCTCAAGAATATCTTTTAGTTTTTCGATCTCAAATTTTCTGGCTCCTTTCAGTAGAATAATCTGATTTTCTATTTCAGTAAGATGTTTACTTTCAATGAGCTCTTTGGTATCAATAAAAGTATAGGTTTTAGCTTTAAATAATTCACTAAAGTTTGATATTTCATCGCCAATTAAGAATACAGAATCAAAATGCTGCTCATTCACAAGTTCAGAAACTTCTTCATATAATTCTTTAGCATTGGAATTCACTCCAACGATATCTGTTAAAACCAGTGATTTTTTAGATTTATTATATTCATTTAAAAACTGAAGGGCAGTCTTCAAAGAATCGAGGTCAAGATTAAAAGAATCATTGATGACAATATTGCCTTTAATTCCTTCAATTGCTTCAAGCCTCATTTCAACGGCTTTTAAAAGGTTGATTTTTTCAACGATCTTTTTATTTTCGATATTCAGTTCCTTAAGTACGGAGATAAGCGCCATAGCATTGGTTAATGTTGCTTCGTCTCTCTGGTGAACCGGAAAACTGATTTCTTCACCAAAATATTCAACAATGATGTTTTCATCTTTGGAAATATTGTTTTTGATGAATACCTGGTTCTCTTTTTTAAAACCGTAAGAAATTAATTTTTTATCCGAATATGAATTTTTAATTTTTTGATCAACCAGAGCATTGTCACCATTATAAATAATCACTTCGGAATTTTTGAAAAGAATGATTTTTTCATCAATCAGTTTTTCCTCGGAAGAAAAGTTGGCAGCATGTGCAGTTCCAATATGAGTTAACAATCCGATCTGAGGGTGGAAAATATTTTCAAGTTTTTCCATTTCATCCGGTTTTGAAATCCCCACCTCAAAAATTCCCAGCTGATGTGAACTGTTGATTTGGAGAAGAGAGAGGGGAAGGCCGATCTGAGAATTAAAACTCTTGGGGCTTTTTACCGTAGGAAATTCATTCCATACACATTGATACAACCATTCTTTTAAAATAGTTTTACCATTACTTCCCGTAATTCCGATAGATTGTAAGTGAGAATGTTCGAAATGATACTTTGCTAATTTTTGAAGAAACTCTACGGAATTTTCAACAATAATCCAGGTTATATTTTCAAATTCCGGATAATGATGTTCAGAAATAATGACATTGATACCTCTGTCCATTGCAGATTCAATAAATTTTTCACCGGAATTTTTCTGAGTATTGATGGCAATAAAGGCTGTATGTTTGGTAGAATAAATAATTCTGCTGTCGTACGCTATATTTTTGATCAATAAATTTCCGTCTCCAATGATCTGTGCATTGGTGATCTCTGCAATGTGTTGTACTGTATAATTCATTGGTACCCTTTCTGCTTTATTTTGAGCGAAACTGCAAAAAGGTAAAACTGAAAAAGAATAAAGACCGTTCTGTAACCTATTTCTTTTTTACTATTTTACAATAAAGCATTTCGCTTTTCATTTTATATTAAGTGAATATATTGTATGTTTTGTAGCAAACAGCTGTTTTTCTCTGTTTTGCCTTTATTCATTTATTATTTTCTTTTTGAAAGTACTTCGTCAATAAAAACACGGCGGCTTACTGCTTCATAGCTTTCAGTTTCTCCCAATTCTACCAGATTATCTCCCTGAGAAGTTCTCATGGAATAGTTGGCCAGATTACCTGTTCTCTTACAAATAGCATGCACTTTTGTAACATATTCGGCAGTCGCCATCAAATTAGGCATGGGTCCAAACGGACGGCCCAGAAAGTCCATATCCAATCCTGCAATCACTACTCTGATACCGCTATTGGCAAGCTGGTTGGCCACATCAACAATGCTTTCATCAAAAAACTGAGCTTCATCAATGGCTACTACATCACAATTGGAAGCCAGCAGAAGAATTTCATTAGGGTTTTCTACTGCGGTACTGCGGATTTTATTCTGATTATGAGATACTACATCCTCCTCAGAATATCGGATATCCATTTTAGGTTTAAAAATTTCCACATTCTGTCCTGCCATTTCCGCTCTTCGCAATCTGCGGATAAGTTCCTCGGTTTTACCGGAAAACATAGAGCCACAAATCACTTCCATCCAACCACTTTGTTTGGAATGATTAATTGTATTTTCTAAAAACATTTGTTAAATTAGCCGTATATTTTTAACATCAAAAGTAAGCAATTTTAATAAGAATCTTATTATGCAGAATATCCAAGATTTAAAGGAAAAGATTTTTTTTGAATCCATGAATATCATTGATAATCTGGACAAAATAAGCAATATAGACGAATTACTTTCCAAGCAAGATCTTGTAGATGAGCTTGCTAACAGGATTTCTTTTTTGAAACTGCTGGAAAAAAATATTGAATACTTCGTAGCAGATAATACGGCGCAAAATCCGGATCATCAGTATGTCTCGTTTGTTTCAGGTGAAACAGAACATCATGATACAGGAAATGAAGTGATGGAAGAAGAAGCTATTTTCAATAATGAACTGAACGAAATTGATGAAAATGAAGTTTTTTCAGATGAATCTGAAGAAGAAGTTGTTTTCAATAATCAGTTGAATGAAATTGTTGAGAATAAATTCCATGAAAATATCGTAAGTTTTGTAGAAGAAAACAACGAAGAAAAACTAGCTGAAAATATTCAGGAACAGACTTCCGAATATGAAACCCTGGAAGAAGAAGCTGCTTTCAATAATGAACTGAATGAAATTGATGAAAATGAAATTTCTGAGGAACAGAGAGCTGTTTTGAGTTTTGTAGATGAGGATAAAATTCTGGCAGATTCTACACCGGATTCGGATGAAGATCTTAATGAAGATCTGTTTCATAATGAAGTAACCGAGGAAGAAGCTGTTTTCAATAATCAGCTTAATGAAATAGAAGAACAGGAAGAAGAAAGTATTGAGCCTGAATCTGAAAAAGAAAAGGATTCTGCAGTAGTAAATGATGTAAAATCTTCTGTAACGGAAACAATTCCGAGCATTTTTGATACAGAAACGCTGGATGATGAAATACTGATTGAAGAAAACGAAGAGCAATTTGTAGCTTCGAACATTTCCATAGAGCAGGGAGAAATGGCAACAGAAACTTCCAATGTAGAAAATATTCTGAGTGAGATTAAAAATGACCATTCAGAAGAACCTGTAAAAGAAGAAAGCATCCTTGCCGAAGTGTATGACCGAAGAAAAATTGTTGAAATCGACAAACCTGTTCGTGAAGAAACAGATAAACATCCTTCTGATGAGAGCTTCGAAAATTTAGAAGAATACCATCGGGAGAAAAAAATAAAATTAGCCAATATCAAAGGAATGAAGGCTGTTCAGTCACTTTTTGATGACGATCATCTGGAGCTTTCCAAGGAAGAAAAAACAACGCCGGTTGTAAAAGAAGATAGCGGAAGTATTCTGAAATCCAATATTCCAACACAATTCATGGAGGCCGACAAGCTGAAACCTGAATTTAAGCTGGATCTGAATGACAGACTTGCCTTCACGAAGATGCTTTTTGAAGGAAGCCAGGCTGATCTGAACGATACCGTTTACCAGCTGAACCAATTCAGAACCCTGGAAGAAGCCAAAGAATATCTGAGCGATCTTTATTACGACAGAAAATGGAATAAGGTGGATGAATATGCACAGAGACTTTGGATATTGGTGGAAAATAAATTCTTATAATTTTGAGCGGAATCCTATATTTTGTTCCCACACCAGTCGGGAACCTGGAAGATATGACATTCAGGGCGGTAAATGTCCTGAAAGAAGTTGATTATATTTTATGTGAAGACACCAGAACGTCCGGAGTACTTTTAAAACATTTTGAGATCTCCAAGCCTTTGAAATCCTATCATTTACATAATGAGCATCAGGCTACGGAGAAAGTGATTGCAGACCTTAAAAACGGCCAGAATATCGCTATTATTACCGATGCGGGAACACCTGGTATTTCAGATCCGGGATATTTGCTGGCAAAAGCAGGAGCTGATAATAATATTGATATGATTTGTCTTCCCGGAGCAACCGCTCTGATTCCGGCTCTTGTGGTTTCAGGACTTCCTAATAATGAATTTCTATTCGCAGGATTTCTGCCTCAGAAAAAAGGAAGACAAACCAAACTGAAGCAACTTGCCGAAGAGAAAAAGACTATTGTTCTTTATGAAAGTCCCCATAAAATCAATACCACGCTGGAGCAGATTAAAGAATTCTTTGGAGAAGAAACCAAAGTAAGCTTAAGCCGGGAGATTTCTAAAAAATTTGAAGAAACTAAACGTGGAACAATCAATGAATTAATTGAATTCTCCAAGAGTAAAACTTTAAAAGGGGAGATCGTTCTTATTGTCAATAATTCTATTTAATTTTCTTTGAAAAAGTTAGTTTTTGTATTGTGTTCTGTAGTCTGTACAGCACAGACTAACCAATATATGAAGGTGATCCTGTCGAAAAAAACAGGAAAAGAGATCAGTTCTTATTCGGAGGGATATGGAACATTCTATGATACTGGTTACAAGAAACAGGGAATTGTAGATTCTTTAGGAACCATAACATTTGAATCTTCTTACAAAGGAGGTATTCTGCATGTTTTCAAAGACCGTTTTATCCTTTATTCTGATGAAGGAAATAGTAGAAAATCAGCCGTTATTGACGAAAAAGGGAATGAACTTATCCCTTTGAATGATCAGGAGTTTAATACACCTTGGTGGAGTGAAGAATGCATCATTTCATCAAAAAAAAATGCAGAAGCAGTCTATGATTTTAACGGAAAGGAAATCATTCCTTATTCAGAAAAGATTCGTTTTTCAGGGAAGAACAGACTTTTGGTTTTAAAGGATAAAAGATGGTTTCTGTATGACTTTAAAGGAAAACAGCTCAGCACCCGGGAATTTAAAGAAGATTATAGCTTTGAAGAGGGCAGAGCACTGATCATCAATGAAGACAATGAAAAAGAAATCATTGGAACTAATGGACAGACCCTTCACAAATTTTCTAAACTGGTTGTCAACATCAATGCTTATCCTTATCTGATTAGTCAAAATAAAGCTACAGGAAAATATGGTTTAATTGATACTGATGGAAATACAATTGCTGAAGAAATCTATAACGATATCACTCCGGAATATTTTGGCAGAAAGGAGTATATCTACCTTACAAAAAACGGAAAGACAACAGTTTTCAATAAAAAAGACAGAAAGCTGTATGCGCAGACTTTTAAATATGTAAATCCTTTACTGAATAATTATTTCGGTGTCTATAATGATAAGGTAAAGAAATATGGAATTATAGACCTGGAAGGGAATGTGATTGTTCCACAGGAATATGATTTTATAAGAAGCTTCACCATTTCCGGGAAAGATTTTATTTACCTTAAAAAAGGAAATGAAGAGAAATTTCTTGATAAAGATCTTAAAAATATTGTAGGAGATGGGGTTCAGATTTTGGGTTTTTACCCTGATAATTTAATTATTGGAAAAGAGGATCGTTACTACAGGTTTTCTGTGAAAGATCAGTCATTATCTGAATTGAAAAATATCAGCCAGATAAAAAATGAAGATGTTGAATATTTTAATCCCCTTAATCAGTATTCAAAACCTTTGGTATGTAAAAATAAAGACAATTTATATGGAATTCTGGATGCGGAAGGAAAAGAAATTGTACCGTTTGTTTACGAAGATATTATAACATTTGGGAATGCTGAAAACGAAATTGTCGTTAAAAAAGAAGGAAAATTCGGGGTTTCCAATTTTCAGCATGAGCCTCTGAAAGAGATTATTTATGATAAATATTTCTGGCAAAAAGAGGTATTAAGACTAGACAAAAGTAAAAAAACAGACTTTATTTATTTCACCAGATTTAAAAATAATTCCCTTCAACTTTAATGAAAATCCTGATAATCATCAAAAAAATAGTAGTATTTTGACAATTTAAATGGGTTGAATAACATTTTATAATATCTTTGCAAACCGTTTAATTCCAGAAAGGAATTGTAGAAACATGAAGAGGCAGCTGTCACTAGCTGAACGAGTTATAAAAGAAAATAATTGTCAATAGATATGAAAATATTAGAAGGAAAAGTAGCACTAATTACCGGAGCTACAAGAGGAATCGGTAAAGGTATCGCTGAAATGTTTGCTCAACAAGGGGCAAAAGTAGCATTTACCTATGCTGGCTCTGTAGACAAAGCAAAAGAATTAGAAGCCGCTTTAAGTTCTGTAACCCAGGTTAAGGGATATCAGTCTGACGCATCAGATTATGATGCTGCTCAGAAATTGGTGGAAGAAGTAATGGCGGAGTTTGGGCAGATTGATATTTTGATAAACAATGCAGGGATTACAAAAGATAACCTGCTATTGAGAATGTCCAAAGAAGATTGGGATAAAGTAATCAAAGTAAATTTAGATTCAGTTTTCAACCTTACAAAAGCGGTTATCAAGCCGATGATGAAGGCAAGATCTGGTTCTATTATCAATATGACTTCTGTAGTAGGTGTAAAAGGAAATGCCGGACAAGCCAACTATGCAGCTTCTAAAGCGGGGGTAATAGGATTTACAAAATCTGTAGCATTGGAACTAGGATCAAGAAATATCAGATGTAATGCTATTGCACCTGGATTTATTGAAACAGAAATGACTGCTGTTCTGGACGAAAAAACAGTTCAGGGATGGAGAGAAGAAATTCCAATGAAGAGAGGAGGACAGCCTGCTGATATTGCCAATGCTTGTGTATTCTTAGGCAGCGAAATGTCAGCATACATTACCGGACAGACGTTAAATGTTGACGGCGGAATGTTAACGTAACAATATAAAAAGGCTGCATATGCAGCCTTTTATTTTCTTTTCAGATCCTTAGTTAAAAACCTGGTTTTCCTGTTCCTGAACCCTGATAAAAGTGGTTCTTTTAGAAAGTTCCTTAAGCTTTGATGCCCCTACATAAGTACATGTAGATCGTACACCGCCCAATATATCTTTTACAGTATCTGCTACAGGTCCTTTATAGGGCACCTTCACGGTTTTCCCTTCAGAAGCACGATATTCTGCAACACCTCCTGAATGCTTATCCATGGCTGTTTTGGAACTCATTCCATAGAAAGAACGATATTTTTTACCGTTTTCTTCAATCATTTCTCCGCCGCTTTCGTCATGTCCTGCAAACATTCCGCCCAGCATGACAAAATCTGCACCACCACCAAAAGCTTTTGCCACATCTCCGGGTACCTTACATCCTCCGTCAGCAATGATATGTCCTCCCAGACCGTGAGCGGCATCTGAACATTCAATAATCGCTGAAAGCTGAGGATATCCTACGCCGGTTTTTACTCTTGTAGTACACACTGATCCGGGACCAATACCTACTTTTATAATATCTGCACCAACCAAAAGAAGCTCTTCTACCATTTCTCCGGTAACCACATTTCCTGCCATAATTATTTTATCCGGAAAATTAGCCCTTGCTTTCTTCACAAATTCAACGAAATGCTCAGAGTATCCATTGGCTACATCTATGCAGAGAAACTCTATTTTTGGGTGTTTTTCGAGGATGAATTTTATTTTTTCTTCATCAGCTTTCCCAGTTCCTGTACTTAAGGCAATGTATTGGTGAATACTTTCGGGCTGACTGTTGAGAAACCCGCTCCATTCCTCAGGAGTATAATGTTTATGAACCGCTGTAATAATTTTTTCTTTGGCCAGCTCTACGGCCATTTCAAAAGTTCCTACCGTATCCATATTGGCTGCAATTACCGGTACTCCTGTCCATTTTTTCTTAGTATGTTTAAAGGTAAATTCTCTTTGTAAATCAACTTCTGAACGGGATTTTAAAGTAGAACGCTTAGGGCGGAACATTACGTCCTTAAACCCCAGTTTTATGTCATATTCTATACGCATTTTGTAATTATTTGTCAGAATAAAGGTAGTAAATAATCCTGAACACACAGTTTCTTAGATCATGGATTTTCCTGTTTATGGAACAAAAAATACGGTTTGAAAACTTATTTCAAACCGTATTTTAATTATTTAAAAACTTCGCTCTGTTCTGAATCGAAGCTTCTTATGTTTCCAGAATTATTTCTCCTCTTTTACATCTGCAAAAGTCATCACTTCTTCCAGGGTTTTCATGTATTCGTATGCCGTAAGGTCAAACTTTACCGGAACAATAGAAATATATCCGTTAGCCAATGCTGTTTCATCAGCATCTTCAGAATCATCCATATTGTTGAAATAACCTGTTAGCCAGTAATATTTTTTACCGTGCGGATTGATTCTTTCATCAAAACTTTCTTCCCATTTCGCATGAGCTTGTTTACAAACTTTTACCCCTTTTATTTCCTCAGCAGGAAGTTTTGGAATATTAACATTCAGTACAATTCCTTTTGGCATTGGGTTTTCCAATGTTCTTCTTACGATATTCTGAATAAATTCCTTAGCCTGGGTGAAATCTGCTTCCCAGCTGAAATCCAGTAATGAGAATCCAATCGCAGGAATTCCTTCCACACCAGCTTCTACGGCAGCGGACATTGTCCCTGAATAGATTACATTGATCGAAGAATTTGCTCCGTGATTGATTCCTGAAACCACAATGTCAGGTCTTCTTTTCAGAATTTTGTCAAGAGCCATTTTAACACAGTCAACGGGAGTTCCACTGCAGGAAAAATCAGTCTGCGGACCGTCCAGGGTAACTTCTTCGTAACTTAGGGTAGAATTGATGGTAATAGCGTGCCCTTTTCCACTTTGAGGAGAGTTGGGCGCTACAACCACTACTTCTCCGATTTCATTCATAAAACTGACAAGATTTCTGATACCAGGAGCTGTAATTCCGTCATCATTAGTCACCAGAATAAGTGGTCTTTCCATAAATTATCTTTAATTTTTTATTTAAATAGAGTGAGTTTGCTCATTTAAGAATTGAACAAACAGATTTTCAACACATCAAATGTAGGTAAAAATCAGAAGCCATAAAATACCAGATTGGGATTGGCTATTGTGAAAAGAGAAATAAAATTCTCATACATTGACTTGTAGAATGAGAAACTAAGCGTAAATAGGAAAAGAACGAAGTACACAAAATAAAACTGAAATGAAGGGAATTTAATATAAATTTCATTTCAGTTTTAATTTAAACGGTTTACAAAATAATTCACTAGTCTAGAGGTTTTCTGCCAGAAATGATATTATAAAGAATAACGATAATGGCAATAACCAGTAAAACGTGAATTAAATAACCTGTGCTCATTCCGGGAACGATTCCTAACATTCCTAATAGCCAAACAACGATGCAGATGACTGCGACTAACCATAGTAAACTTTTCATGACTTAATATTTTGAATTTGTATGGTTAATTCTCTGCATATTTTGTGCCTTTATGGCTGAAAATTAATTTTTGTGGTATGTGTTTTTTGTTTTTTGATTAAAAAATGAAACTTCAGATATGTCCTAAAAAACACTTGTCTGTATGATTTTGTAATGAAACACCCTGACAATAGGAAATGACTAACACTGTTTTGATTATTTGCAAATCTCTTTAAATAAAAATGGCTAAAACTGTCGATATTTGTAAATAAGGTATTAAATTTGATCATTTGTAACAGTACCAAAATTACTGCTACTAATTATTATACTTATTTTAAAAAAATTAATAAATAAAGACAGTTTATGTGGAAAAATTTCAAACTGAATAAATTTTTACTCCTGATTCCATTAACCAGTCTAATGTTTTGTTTCAACTCGCCACAGAATGACGATGAAAAGATGCAGACGATAATGGTGAGCGTAAAAAATACACTTTCTTATCTGCATTATAGCCCGAAATCTATCAATGATGCCTATTCGAAGGACGTTTATAAGCATTACTTCGAATTGGTAGATCCAGCGAAAAGATATTTTCTGCAATCTGATATGGATGAATTCAACAAGCATGAAACCAAGCTTGATGACTATATCGGACAAGGTGATCTAACTTTCTATAAGCTTACGATTGACAGGCTATACCAAAGAGTGGATGAGATTGATAAAATCACACAGGATATTTTCAGTAAGCCAATCAATCTTCAGGAAGATGAAACGCTTACCCTTGAGCCCAAACTAAAAAAAGTACCTGCCAACAAACAGGAACAGTATAATGAGTGGAAAAAATTCATCAAATACAATATCCTTCAGGAAGTTGAGTCGATGAACAGCAAAGAAGAAGCTCAGAAAGAAAAGAAAGACTCTGTTCAGAAGTATAAGCTGAAAGATACCATCAAGTTTAAGCCTCTTACTCAGGACGAAAAGATCAAAAAAGCCACTGATGAAGTAAAAGACCTTGTAAAAGATACTTTCACAAGATTCAAAAAGAGAAAGAAAATGGATTGGTTTACCGTGTATATGAATGCATATACAGAAGTATTTGATCCACATACCAACTATTATTCTCCAAAAGATAAAGAAGATTTTGATACGCAGTTTACTGGAAAAGTAATCGGTATCGGAGCATTAATTCAGGAGAAAAAAGGAAACCTTTACTTAGGAGCTCTTACCATTGGTGCACCGGCATGGAAGTCGAAACAACTTTCTGAGGGTGATAAAATCCTGAAAGTAAGATCAAAACCGAAAGAAGATGCTGTAAATGTAGTAGGAATGCTTTCTGATGAAGCGGTAAGACTCATCAGAGGAGAAAAAGGTACACCGGTAACATTAACGGTTCAGAAAAAAGACGGAACAATTAAAGATGTAACCATGATCCGTGAAGAGGTTGCTATTGAAGATACTTTTGCAAGAAGTATTGTAGTGAATACTCCAAATGGTAAAAAATACGGTTTCATCAACCTTCCAAGTTTTAATGCTGATTTTGAAAATGCCAAAGGAAGAAACGCTTCTGATGACATCAAAAATGAGATCATTAAACTGAAAGAACAGAATATCCAGGGAATCATTCTTGACCTTAGAAATAATGGAGGAGGTTCTTTAACTGAAGTAGGAGATATTATGGGACTTTTCATGGAAGCTGGTCCTTACGTTCAGGTAAAAGACGGAAACGGAAAAATTCAGACGCTTAAGAATAAAAATGAAACTCCAATCTGGACAGGTCCGCTTGTTATTATGCAAAATGAACTTTCGGCTTCAGCTTCAGAAATCCTTGCAGGAGTAATGCAGGATTATGGCAGAGCTATGATCATTGGATCTCCACAGTCTTTCGGAAAAGGAACAGTTCAGACTTTTGTGGATCTGAACAGATTCCTGAACACGGAAGATGATTTCGGATCTTTAAAACTGACGATCCAGAAATTCTACAGAATTACAGGAGAATCTACGCAGAGAAAAGGAATTGTTTCTGATATTCAGATGAAAGATTTCTTTACGTATGCTGAAGTAGGAGAGCGATATGATGATTATGCATTGGCCTGGGATAAAATTCCACCTACAAAATTCCAGAAACTGAACTACTTCAATATTCAGGCGCTGGAAAAAGCAAGTGCAGACAGAATGGCTAAAAACAGCAATTATCAGTTGTTATTAGAATCCGCTCAGTGGAGAGAAAAACTGGATAAAGAAGAAAATATCACTTTAAATATTACGAAGTTCAATGAGCTGATGAAGAACAGAAAATCTCAGATCGAAAAGTTCAAAGCTTTGACTAAATTTGAGAACGGACTTCAGTTTATGATGTATCCAAGTGAAATTGAAAGAGAGAAAAAAGACGAAGCCTTCAAGAAAAAATCTGAAATGTGGATCAAGAATCTGAAAAAAGATCTTTACCTGCAGGAAGCAATGAATATTGTCTCAGATATGGGAGCTAAATCCTAAACATAAAAAAAACCGCTAATGAAAATTAGCGGTTTTTTTATTGAGTAACAGGATTACTTAATCTCTACACATCCCACTCTTCCTCCGGCATTCCCGGTAGGCTGGGTATGGAAATCATCTGCTGCTGCGTGTACAATAAGACCTTTCCCTATAATGTTCTTAGACTCATCCGTACATCCCAGACACCACTTGTCTGTCTTGAAAGTCAATGTTGCAGTTCCATTCTGATCAGCAACCAGGTTTCCTATATCTCCCATATGGAAATGTTCAGCGCCCCATTTACCATGATCATTCTTCGAAGGATTCCAGTGTCCACCTGTAGAAGTTCCGTCTGCCGCAGAGCAGTCTCCTTTTTCATGAATGTGTACTGCATGGATTCCAGGAGTAAGGTTAGTGATGTCAAGCTTCATTGTTACGTCATTTCCATTTTGAGTAAACTTCGCTGTTCCTCCTGTCTGTGTTCCGCTTTTGGCATTTACAGAGTACGTTTTTGTTGTTCCGCATGAAACGGCAAAAACAGCAAATCCCGCCAATAATGCTAATGTTTGTACTTTCATTTGTTAAATGATTTATAGTGATTTTAGGATAAATTTAAAAAAGATTTTCCAAAATGCTTTATGATCTCAGTCTTTTTTAAAAAACCTGCCTTGAATGATCACTGCAATACAGCTTGTTTTTATCCTAAATTCTGAAACTTTGTTCTAAAGACTTACTTCTTTAAAAAGAGCGGTAAAAAAGCTTATTTTAGTGGATAAAAAGCTAGTTATAAACCAGATCCTAAGGCAGCAAAGAAATAAAAGATGATTATTCTTTATACATTCATCAGTGAAGCAAAACACCAGTCTCTTCTGGACAGGCATCTGCCAGCTTTCCCTATAGAAATCAGGAAAGGTATTCTGAGATACAAAAGATGGCAGGATGTTCAGTTTTCTTTGCTGGGAAAAGTTCTTCTCCAATATGGTTTGAAGACCCATTATAATATCTCCGAAGCAGAAATAGTGATTTTTCCCAACAAAAAACCTCACTTAAAGGCACATGAAATTTATTTTAATATATCGCATTCCAAAGATCTTGTGGTCTGTGCGATTGCAGAATATCCTTTGGGAATTGATGTAGAATTTCGAGATCCGAAGATAAATTATCAGGATTTTATGGTTCAGATGACCGCCCAAGAGCTTCAGGAAATTCAGAATGGAGAAGATAAAATAAAAGAATTTTTTACTTATTGGGTGAGAAAAGAAGCTGTAATAAAAGCTCATGGAGCCGGAATGATGCTTTCGCTGGATTCTTTTGAAATAATAAATAACGAGTGCAGTATTGAAGAGGAAAAATTCTTTACCAAAAAGATTTTTATTCACGAAGATTATCACACCTGTATTGCCTCTTCAGATCAAAAAATTAAAACTGTAATTCCACTTATCACCTACTTTGAAGAGTAAGTTTTAATGTAAAAATGAAGCTGATTTCTGAAAATAGCAATAAAAGACAACTTAATTTCAAGTTGGAGAAATATCTTTGTAAACTAACACTTTTGAATTGGAAGAGTATAAAAAGCGGATTGTAAAAACAATTCAATATATTGATAACCATATTGATGCAGACTTGTCTCTGGAAAAAGTTTCAGAGGTAAGTGCCTATTCTCCGTTTCATTTTCACAGAATATTTAAGCTGGTTACGGGAGAAACGCTTCAGAATTATATTATCAGAAAGAAAATAGAAAAGAGTGCACTTCACCTGGCTCTGCATAAGAATATGGAGATCAAGACAATTTACTGGGATCTTGGATTTTCCAATCATTCGGTTTTTTGCAAAACATTCAAAAAATATTACGGCCTTACCCCCACAGAATTCAGGAAATCGGCGCCGGAGAAATTTCACAAGATTTTACAAACACAAAGCAAGAACGGACAAGTTGATACGGTTTTCAGCCAATACATTTGCAATATAGAAAACCTGTTAAATTGGTCTAAAATGAATTTAAAAATCGAAGTAAAAGAATTGCCGGAAATGAATCTGGCAGCAGTAATGAGTCTTGGAATTGCTCATGTTGAACCCGCCTATAATGTATTGATAGACTGGGCAAAAAAGAAAAGTCTTTTTCCCCGTGAAAACCTTAAAATGATCTCTGTATACCATGACAGTTTTAAAGTGACGCCGGCAGATAAAGTAAGGATTCACGCATGTATGCTTCTGGATGAAAAACTTCAGCAGCAGGAGGGAGAAGTCTTTGCGGAAAAAATAGATGCCGGAAAGTTTATCGTAGGAAACGGAGAGGTTACACTGGATGACATTGAAAAATGCTGGGCCTACCTGTTTATCTGGATGAATGAGAATAACTATTCCATCAGAAGAGTATTCCCTTTTGAAGTCTACCATTCAAATTTTAAAGAGCATCCGGAAGGAAAAATGATCGTGGATTTTTGCATTCCGATACAGTAATTTCCCATTCGGGAGCAAAACAATGCCTTTCAGTAATAAATTTTTTACAGGAAGGCATTTCTCATGCTATTTTTGACCCAGAAAACAATAAAAATGAAAACACAAGAACAAAACATCCTGTTTCTGATTCTTCTTCTCACTTCCATTATGGGATATTCCCAGGTGAAAATCTCAGGAAAAGTATCCTTCAAAAACAAAGGTGTAGCAGAAGTAAATGTAACGTTGAAAGATACCTATGATGGTACTACAACTGATGCTCAGGGTAATTTTACGTTTGAAACTTCAGAAAAAGGAGCTCACCAAATAACTTTTAAACATCCGAAATATGAAGATGTCGAAAGATCGGTCTCTATTGAAAACCAGGAGATTTCTTTGAATGTAGATCTTAAGGAACAGATCAGTGAGATTGATGCAGTGGTCGTTTCTGCAGGATCTATTGAGGCCAGCGATAAGAAAAGAGCAACAGCATTACTTACCCCAATTGATATTTATACAACAGCAGGAGCGGACGGACAGATTTCTTCAGCTTTGACTTATCTTCCCGGAGTTCAGAAAGTAGGAGGAACAGAAGGACTATTTATCCGTGGGGGTACGGGAACGGAATCTAAAATCTTTATGGATGGAAGTCTTATTAACAATTATTTTTCTAATTCTGTTCCCGGGATTGCAGGAAGAGATCAGTTCAATACTTCTCTTTTTAAAGGAAATATCTTCTCAAGTGGTGGTTATTCTGCGCTGTACGGGCAGGCTCTTTCCGGGGCATTGATGCTGGAAAGTGTTGATCTTCCGGATGAAACTTCCTATAATTTCGGTATTTCTCCTATTTTCCTGAGCGCAGGATTTCAGAAGTTGGGAGACAATAAAAACTATTCCTATGGCGCTACAGCAGGTTATTCTCTTTTAAGCCTGATGCAGAAAGTCTTTCATTTTAACACTGATTTTGTAGAAGCGCCACAGGGCCTTAACGGAGATCTGAATTTCAGATTTAAAACAAAGTCAGGTGGCTTTTTCAAATATTATGGAATGTTCAATTCCAATAAGATGGGGGTAAGATCTGAAAGTCTTGAACCCGGTTACGATTTCAGTCTGGTAAAACTAAATGGTAAAACTACATTTCACAATCTCTCTTTTAAACAGAAATTTGGAAAATATCTGCTTAACGTAGGTGGTTCTTACTCTTATAACAGATCTGATCTTCATTTTTCTACAGAAACCAATGATGTTGAAGCCAACAGAAGCCAGCTTCTGACAGATGGAAATTATCTGAATTTTAAAGCGGTTCTTGAAAGAAAAATCAACAGAATCAGTGCGGTAAGAGGAGGAATTGAGTTGAATAATACGGATGAAAATCTGAATTTTGAAGCCGTAAATAAGCATTATAAAGATTTGATCTCCTCTGCTTTCGTGGAAACTGATCTTGGTTTCAGCAATGCCCTGTCAGCAAAAATAGGAGTAAGAGCAGAGCATTCTTCATTTTTAGGAAAGGATAATATTGCCCCTCGTTTTGCGATTGCCTACCGTCTTGCAAAAGACTGGACCACTTCGTTAGCTTATGGAATGTTTTATCAGAATCCGGAAAGTAAATATATCAATGGACCTGCCAATCTTGGTTTTCAGAAATCACAGCATTATATATTCCAGGTTCAGAGAGCCTCAGAAGGCAGAACTTTACGTTTCGAGGCATTTTATAAAAAATATGACCAGTTGATTAAAACTTTCAATATTACCCAGGATAAAGAACAAAATCAGCAGATCCAAACCGCTTTAAACAATGATGGATACGGATATGCAAAAGGAGTTGAATTCTTCTGGAGAGACAATAAAAAGACATTTGAAAATATCGATTATTGGATCAGCTATTCTTATCTGGATTCAAAAAGGGATTTCCTGAATTATCCTGTAAGCCTGCAGCCGGGTTTTGCGGCTGAGCATACCCTTTCAGCAGTAGCAAAAAGATTTATTCCGGAATGGAAACTTGGAGTCAACTTATCATATACCTATGCTAAAGGACGTCCTTATTATGATATTGCCTCTACATTTAAAGATGGAAAAGCAATAAATTTCATCCGGGATGAAGGAAGACTAAAAGATTATAATGCATTAAACTTCAGTATTAATTACCTTCCGAATATCGGTAAAAAAGATGCAAAAGCTTTTCCGGTATTTGTACTGAGCATTAGTAATATCTTGGGATCAAAGAATATATATGGCTATAATTTCTCCGCCAACGGTTCAAGAAGCTCTGCCATTGTTCCGCCAGTCAATACTTTCGTGTTCATTGGAGCATTTATAAGCTTCGGAGTAGATAAAACAGATGATGCCATCAATAATAATTTATAAAAAACATATCTTAGAACAAACAATAAACTAACTTTTAAAATTTGATATCATGAAAAAATACCTTTTAAGTTTTGCTTTAGCTTTTGTGAGCTTAACGGCTTTTGCACAAGCAGATTACGACAAAGTAATGTCCGAAAAAATCGCAAGAATAGAAACGTGTAAAACCTCAGAAGATTTCCAGACCCTGGCGAATGATTTCCAGAGAATAGGAAGTAAAGAAAGCACAAAATGGCTTCCTGCCTACTATGCAGCATTTTCTTATATCCAAAAAGGAAGAACCCTGATGAGAGACGGAAAAATGCAGGAATTGGATGGTATTGCAGACCAGGCAGAGAAAAGTCTTTCAATGGCTCAGAATCTTGCAGGAACTGATAATGCAGAAATTCACCTGTTGAGAAAAATGTCTTATTCTCTGAGAATGATGGTGAATCCCGCACAGCGTTATATGACAGACGGTGCACGTGCTGCTGAGGAAATGAATGTTGCTGAAAAGTTAGACCCTGCAAATCCGAGAATTGCACTTATCAAAGCAGAAGATGTCTATTTTACTCCCGAGCAGTACGGAGGCAGCAAAACCAAAGGATTGGAGCTGTTTAAAGAGGCTCAGGCAAAATTTGCAACATATAAGCCCAAAACAGCGTTAGATCCTAACTGGGGAAGAGCAGAAGCCGATTATTTCTTAAGTTTACCGGTAGAAAAAGCAAAATAATTTTCTCTATATTTTAATCAATCAACCTTCATTCGTGAAGGTTTTTTTATACCGTTCAGAAAGAAAAATCAGCCCTTCGGTAACAATTAATTTTTGATACCTTTAATAAAAACTAATTTTGACTCAAGAAAACAGATCATGAAGCGTAAATATTTTACAACATTACTTTGGACATCATTAGGAACAACATTGTTTTTCTTTTTGTTTTTTAATGATGAAAAAACGTTGCAGACTTTTTTGATCACGCTGCTCCTTTCCACCATGTATTCTTTTGTTCTGGGATTTGGAAACGGATTTATCAATGAATTCCTCAACAGAAAATTTCCTTGGTCCGAAGCTACCCGAACGAGAGCTATTTTAAGTATCATTTCTATTATCATCGGGAACTTTATTCTGGTGTATTTCTGTAATTATATGAACTATGTGGTCATTCAGAAAACAGCAACCACAGAAGAATTTTTTTCCTCCAAATATGGGGTAACCAATTGGTTTATGATCAATATTGCCCTTCTGATTTCTGCTTTCCTTCATGCGAAAGGTTTTATGGAAGAACTTAAAAAGACTTCCAAAAAAGAAGTGGTGGAACAGAAACTTATCGCCAAGTCTGCCAATGCCCAGTTTGAAAGTTTAAAAAATCAGCTGGATCCGCATTTCCTTTTCAATTCTTTAAATGTTTTAAGCTCTCTGATTGATGAAAATCCCAAACAGGCACAGAAGTTTACGGCTTCAATGTCAAAGATTTACCGATATGTACTTGAACAAAAAGATAAAGAACTGGTAACGGTAGAAGATGAAATAGAATTTGCAAAAACCTATTGTGAACTTTTGAAGACAAGATTTGAAGACAGTGTAGATTTTACCTTTGATGTTGCCAAAGAAGACTATCAAAAATATGTAGTTCCACTGGCTTTGCAGCTATTATTGGAGAACTGCATCAAGCATAACTTTGCCACTTCATCAAAACCTCTGATCATCAGAATTTTTTCAGATGGAAATACGCTCTGCATTGAAAATAATCTTCAGGTAAGAGAGCAGATCAAAGAAAGTTCTGGAATTGGTCTGGCAAATATTGTACAGCGTTATTCCCTTCTTACAGAGCGAAATGTATTCATAGAAAAGTCCGAAGACCATTTTAAAGTAAAACTTCCCATGCTGATGGCTAAACCACAAGTTTCCAACTCGAAACCTGAGGATGACTCTGCCGCTTATCAACGGGCGCAAAAGAGAGTAAAAGAGATTAAGAGTTTTTATATGAACCTGATTTCTTATTGTACTGTAAGTGCTTTTTTAATCTTTATTAATCTTTTTACAAGCAACAGAAATCACTGGTTCTGGTTTCCTGTACTGGGCTGGGGAATAGGTGTTGCTTCCCATGCGTTTCAGGTGTTTGGAGTAGGAGAATCATGGCAGGAAAAGAAGATTCGCGAAATTATGAACAAACAAAAGAAATAACCCATGGGAACATTTGACGAAAACAATATTGAATATCAACGGGCAAGAAGGCAGGTAGAAAGGCTACGCGGATTTTACGGACATGTATTCGCTTATATCGCAGTGAATGCGCTGATTGTTGTTTATAACTGTCTGCACCTGAAGCCCGGAGAGAGCTATTTTCAGTTTAAAAACTTTTTTACGGCAACTTTCTGGGGAATAGGGCTTGCAGCACATGCCATTACTGTTTTTCTGCCCCGTGTTAATTTTATCAGAAAATGGGAAGATAACAAGATTAAGGAACTGATGGATAAACAGAAAGAACATTAAAGAAATTACCTTTTTTAAAAACACTTTTCATCTTAAATTGTATTGAAATGAATGCATTATCAACTCTATTTTATATTTCCATGGCTGCCTGGTTTTTCACTGAGTTTCTTTATAAAAACATGCTGAAATCCGGCAAAGAAGATCAAAAGAACAAAGATAAATCCACTCTGAATATCTTATGGCTGGCCATTCCATTTTCTATTGCAAGTTCAATATTCATGTCCTATAATACTCATTTTCCGATGGCTGACGGTGATTGGATTCTCTATCTTGGTGAACTTTTTATTCTTATCGGGATTATTGTCAGATATGTGATCATCAGATCTCTGGGAAAATATTTTACAGTAGATGTTACCATCAGACAGGATCATAAAATAAAAAAGGAAGGATTTTATAAATATCTGAGACATCCGTCTTACGCTTTTTCTCTTTTGACTTCTTTTGGTCTCGGCTTGTATTTGAATAACTGGCTGTCATTGATTTTTGCTTTTGTTCCTCCGTTTTTAGCCTTTGCTTACAGGATAAAAATTGAAGAACAGGCTTTGATAGAACAGTTCGGGGATGAATATATTGAATACAGAAAAAGAACAAAGAAATTGATCCCTTTTATCTATTAATTACAGGATTTTACGATTCGGATAGCATAATCTACCATTCGGTAATATAAAATTGATTGATGAACCTTTCCTGAACTACCTTTGACTCAAGAAAAAACAAATCAACCTTTAAAAACAAAACATTATGGAAATTTTACCTGACAAAGAAACAATTGCTTACAGAAAAGCTTCAAGAAGAGTGAAAGACCTTAAAGAATTTTATGGAAACCTTACTTCTTATGGTATCATAATTCCTTTCTTAGCAATACTGAATCTTATGACTGCTCCCGGATATTTATGGTTTCTATGGCCTGCGCTGGGATGGGGAATAGGAATTGCATTTCACGCCATAAGCGTATTTGGAATTGGCAAAAACTGGGAAGAAAGAAAAATCCGGGAACTGATGGCGAAGGATGAAAAACAGAGAATAAAAACACTTTAAACTATAAAACCTTAAAAACTTATACTATCATGGATTACGAAACTGCCCACACAAGAACCAACAACATCAGAAAATTCTATAAAAGCATTTTTATATTTGTCATATTCGCTGTCCTTATCCTTCCCGATGATATTTTTGGTGAAAAGATGATCAGCTTTCATTGGTTTGACAGATATACCATTCTTGGAATCTGGGGATTTATTATTCTCGTAAAAGCTGTAAAACTATTTCTTTTTGATTCCGAGTGGGAAAAAGATATGATTGAAAAAGAACTTAGAAAAGAGAAAAAAACGATTAATTATTAAAATCTGTCCACTTTTATCTACCTTTATTTCCTGAAACCTGAAAACCAAAATTAAAGCTCAATGATCAAAACTGTTATTATAGAAGACGAAAAACCTGCTTCAAGGAAATTGGAAAGAATGCTGAGTAATTTTCCTGAAATAGAGATCGTTGCCAAAATAGAATCAGTAGAGGAAGGAGTGGCCTGGTTTTCTGAAAATGAACACCCGCAGCTGATTTTTTCCGATATTGTTTTAGGAGACGGACTGTCTTTTGACATCTTTGAAAAAGCCCCTACCAAAGGTTTCATTATCTATACGACAGCCTTTGATCAATATACCCTGAAAGCTTTTAAGCTGAACAGTATTGATTATCTTTTAAAACCCATCCTTGATGAAGATCTGGAAGGAGCAGTGGAGAAATTTAAATCCTTCATTCCTGCCAATGATACCCATGGTTCCCAGGATATCAAAAAGATGATCAGAAAAGAAAAATCTACGCTTTCCAGAGTCCTGGTTAAAATAGGATATAACCTTAAGATTATACAGACACACGAAATAAGCTGTTTTTTCAGCGAAAATAAAATCGTTTATCTTCAGACAGAAGATCGCACCTATCCATCAGATTTTACACTTGATGAACTGGAAGATGTACTCGATGAGAAAAAGTTTTTCCGCGTCAACAGACAGTTCATAATCAGTTCGGATTATATCAAAAATATCCATACTTCGCCTTATTATAAAGTGGATCTTGAATTTCAGCCGGAAGAGGAAATTACGGTCAGCAGAGACCGGGTGAAAGATTTTAAAGACTGGCTGGTTAGCTGATAACGATTACCCTAAAAAACAAACACCATGGATCTGATATTATTATTTTTTAAACTATTCCTGGCCCTCTTTTATCCATGAAAATTCCATCGTCAGGAATTGTAGAAATCACTGGCAGATTGTACAAACTGGTGAAAAGCTTCTGTAACTCCTTTTGCATGCTTATGGGTAAGCGGAAACGGAACCATGTGGGAATATTCAAACGGGAAATCCTTGATTTCAATATCTACATTGATATTCCTGTAGCCGCCCTGCAATGTATTTAGCGCTTCTATCGGAGGAGCAACACTGTCTTTTTCCAAAACATACGCTTTGATCTGAGATTGGATTTCCTGAATTCTTTCCTCTCTTTCCTTCTGAAAATAATTGTAGCGCAGCATTTTTTTGAACCAGCTTTCCTGTGGATGCAACGCTTCATTCTGATAATGTTTCAGACGTGGATCTGATTTAAAATCAGCGCTCAGTAATTCCGTAAAAACAGACTGCATTTTAACGGTTGCCTGGGTATCCATGATGTATTTGGATATAGGAAACATTCTGTCAATCGTCATTCCTCCACAAAAACAGAACACTTTTGATTGGGTAAAATAATGATGAGGATCTGCCATTTTGATAATTAGAGAAAGAAATGATCCTATAGAATACCCAAATAAATCCAGATGGGCTTCTGGGGAAATACTCTTGATGTTACCCTTTTTGATATCTTTTACCACTTCTGTGATGTCAGAATACGTTTGGAGGCCGGACCAGAAAATTCTTTGAGGATGTGCTTCAAGTCTGGAGCTTATAGCTGCATTCACATAAGAGTAATTCATGTTTTCCGGATATTTTTTCTTCCTGAAATGAACAACTTCCATCATTTGATGGCGGTCGCTCCAGATAGGTTCTGCACGGTCCATATGAAATGCTATCGGGAACAAAATGATGGCTTTTTTTGTTCTTTGGGCCAGTTCATATGCCCAAGGAAGGTATTTATCCCATTTCTTCTCATTCAGTCCATGGAAAAAAAACAGAGCCCCTTCGGCTGTTTCTACATCAGCCCGCTTCAGGATATGGTATTCGAACCTTTTATTGCATTCAATATCAAAATCGTTGATGTCTACAACAGGCTGGTTATAAAAAAGATAGCCATTTTTGTTGATTTCGAGTGTTTGCTGGTGCTTGTGGCAATGTTGTTTTTCTGACCCATAAAGCAGGTCACAGACCTTGGACTCAAAAGGAATTGATTCAATGCTTACATTGAGTTCTTCAAGTTCAGCACTGCTTTTTCCGGAATCAAAATGCTTTTTCAAAACTTCATACAATTCATAATATTCCATAGCACTGCGATTGAAAGGTTCATATTTAGAACTATCAAGTTAAATAAATATTGTGGTAATGAATTGATTTTTAGGGATTAAATATATTCTAGGCATAGAAGAAATACAATAAGCCCCGAAACAGTCTTATTCCGGGGCCATGATATATAGATTGATGATGATGTTTATGGTTGGGTTGTTTTTGATGTCAGATAATATTTGATTGTTAACTATCTGTAATCAATTCTGTTAGATTCTGTGTCTTCAAGTTGTTTAATGATAGATTCAGGAATCTCATCACTGTCAATGGGGAAACTGATGGAATCAGAAATAAAGTTTTTTCTGTCCGCTTTTCTGAAGATTTCAAACAAAGCAATCGGCTCCTGGTTGAAACTGATGCAGGTGCTTATGAAATGGATTTCGTGGAGTTTATAGTCCGGGTTCTTAAGTTTTTCTTTAATATCTTTTATCCTTGAAATAAAATGCCGCTGCCGGATAAAAGTATTGCTGTTCATGATGATAAAAACATAATCTGAATATGCGGTTACTTTTCCAAAATATTTGTGATGATCACCACCGCTTCTTTCAATAAAATATTCTCCGGTTGTTTCCGATTTATATATTTCCATGGCAGAGCGCCATATACGGTCTTCTTTTGCCATTAATGGATTGTCAGGAAGATTTCTGTTATAAGAGTACCAGCAGCCTACCAGACGGTCTAAAAGAGCAGTATTCAGATTGACATTGTTCATATCAATTCTGAGATCATTAAAGTTAAATGCTTCCGTATTAGAATTGATGAAATCAATGTAATTGGAATATCCCAAAACCTTCACAATTAAACTCAGTTTGGCAAGATTGGGTCTGCTTAAAACAGCATTTTCATTTTGTTTGAATTTCTTCAGCTTGTTGATAATCAGATGTTCATACAGATAATTTGTTCCCAGAAGGTCAGGTTCTCTTTTGATCTCTTTTTCTGAGTGATCATTGATAATCAGCTCATTAAGTTCAGCAGTAATATACACCCATTCGGTTTTGGTAATATCTTCCCAATGGCTTTTCTTTAAGAATTGCCGGCTTAAGAAATTCATGAGCTTCTCAAGATGCAGAATATCTTCCTTTTTCATGGACTGTTTTATAAGACTAATTTAAGATTTTTATCAAACTAAAAAAGACTTTTGAGAGATTTTTATATTTTAAAATCCATTGATATTTGAATAGAAAAACAAAATTCAAAACAATGGAAACAAAAATGATAGTAAAAGATGAGTCCCTTTGGAGCAGGATACATGATTTTTCTATGGATGCTCCCGGTGTTGATTTCCCTTTCTCAAAAAAGCTTGCAAAAGAAGAAAGCTGGAGCCTTGATTTCGCAAGAAAAGCGATTGAAGAGTATAAAAAGTTCGTTTATCTCTGTTGTATTCTTCCTCACGGAGCTTCTCCCAGTAAAATAGTGGATAAGGTATGGCATATGCATCTGATCTACACCCAGAATTATTGGGAGGAATTTTGTCCTCATATTTTAAAAAGAGCACTTCATCATCATCCTTCCAAAGGCGGCTATGCAGAAAAAGAAAGACATCAGAATTGGTTTGAAGATACTTTAGCAGGTTATCGGCAGGTTTTCCAGCAGGAAGCGCCTGAAGAAATCTGGAAAGAGATTAAGAAAAAATCTAAAGTACAATCCTGGCTGAGAAAGATGACCTTTTTTGCTCCGGTATTTGTTTTACTGCTTTTATTCTCATGTACAGACAGAGATAGCTTTGCTGGCTTAATGGTCACTGGAGTCATATTTGGGATTATTTTCATCCTGGGAGTTATAGCTTCAGTAGTAGGAGATCATGAAGCCGCCGATCCGAACAGAAAGGATAAGCAAAACAATGACGGAGGAGGAAGTTGTGGCGGCTCAAGCTGCAGTGGTGGCGGTGGTTGTGGAGGAGGCTGCGGCGGTTGTGGAGGCTGCGGCGGATAATAAAAACTAAGCATTATGAAAAAAACCATCATTCATTCAGTTCCGGTTGTGATAAGCTTTATTTGGCTTATGGCAGTACCGCAGACATTTAATCCGATCATTCTTAAAGGACCTGACTTTTTGAAGTTCTATCTCATCCTGGTTCTCGGATTTTATGCTTCGCTTTTCATTCAAAATTTTTTGAAAGAAACATCTTCAGGAGCTACACTTTATTTCGCAGGATTTATTTTCTTGTTGGGAATTATCAAGCTGATCCGAGGAGTTATGCTGGGAAAACCTGTTGGATTTCTTGTGATGATCTTAATAGCAGAATGTATTGTTACATTGGTTTTTATCTCAAGTCATGTTAATGAAAAGATAAAGTAAAATGTGCTGTTAATAACAAACCCGAAACAAAAATGTTCCGGGCTTTATAATGATTAATTAAATCTCTTTTTTCTTTTCTTTTACTGGCTTATTGCCATATTTCCGAACCATAACGGAAGTCAGGACTACCAAAATAAGACTGATCGCGATATTGGATTTTTCCGGATGTACAATGGCCTGATAAAAATTATAACCGAAAATAGCAGATACAACTGTAATCAGAATATTGTTTACATAAGCGTACTGGTTTTTTGCAGATGTTTTCATAGTAGTATTTTTTATTGTTATTTACTCAGTAAGTATGGCAACATAAAAAACGTTACAGAAAAATTTTAAAAAAATTATTTTCTTTAAAAAACAATCTCAATATACTTATAAACTCTTCATTCAAAAACTCACGTCCCGAAATCCCGAATCCCGTAACACGAATCTCAAAAAACTCTTACGAAATCACGCCGCTGCCGATCAGTTCTTCATCAATATACCATGAAGCAAACTGCCCTTCGGCAATAGCAGACTGAAGCTCGTCAAATTCAATATAAAAGGCATCTTCAAACTGATAAAGAGTAGCCTTCTGCAAAGGCTGTCTGTATCTGAATCTGGCCATTACTTCCATAGATCCGCCATTTTGAAGCCGCATATCTTCACGAACCCAGTGCAGTTCAGAATTATCAATTTTCAGTGCTTTTTTATGAAGCCCAGGGAAATGGCTTCCTTCTCCTACGAAAAGGATGTTGTTTTCCATGTCTCTGGAGATAATAAAACAGCTTTCTTTGTGGCCGCCTATACCAAGACCCTTACTTTGTCCGATCGTGAAAAATTGGGCTCCCTGGTGTTTCCCGATTACTTTTCCGTCAGATTTTTTATAATTGATTTTTCTTGATAGAAATTCAAGTTCCTTTTCTTTGGATGAGAATTCAGGTTTTTCTTCCGAAAATAAAGGAGAATCTTTGAAAATTTCCACGATTTCCCCTTCGTTAGGTTTTAATTGCTGTTGTAAAAACTGTGGAAGGCTTACCTTTCCGATAAAACATAATCCCTGAGAATCTTTTTTATCTGCTGTTACCAGTCCGATTTCTTTCGCAATTTCTCTTACCTGAGGTTTTGTAAGTTCTCCGATAGGGAAGAGCGCTTTTGAAAGCTGATCCTGATTTAGCTGGCAAAGGAAATAAGACTGATCTTTATTGTTGTCTTTTCCTGCCAGAAGGTGGAAAATTTCTTTACCGTTTTCATCAAAAGTAGAATTTACCCTTGCATAATGTCCTGTTGCTACCTTATCTGCACCCAAAGACATGGCGGTCTTCATAAAAACATCGAATTTTACTTCTCTGTTACACAATACATCAGGGTTGGGAGTTCTGCCTTTTTCGTATTCGGCAAACATATAGTCAACGATACGTTCCTTGTAAAGTTCACTCATGTCTATCACCTGGAAAGGAATTCCAAGCTTTTGTGCTACCATCAGAGCATCATTACTGTCCTCAATCCAGGGACACTCGTCTTCTAATGTTACGGAAGCATCGTTCCAGTTTCTCATAAATAAAGCCACTACTTCATGGCCTTGCTGCTGCAGCAAATACGCTGTAACACTAGAATCTACACCTCCGGAGAGGCCTACTACTACTTTCATTGTATTTCAATTTTACGAAACTCTTAACGGGAGTTCTTAGTTTGATGCCGCAAAAATACAACTAAATAAATTCGTAAAAAAACCATAATTTTAAACATTGATAAAAACGATAGCGTATTAAGCTCTTTTATCAACCTCTCTGCAGCCGGAAACAGATGAGAACATAACTTTAAAAACAAAAATATTACATATGAAAAAGTTTATTATTTCTATGATGCTGATAAGCTCAGGATCAGTATTTTCCCAAATTTCCGTAGGTACAGCCGTGCAGGAAACCAGTAAGTGGACTTTTGGAGGAGGTATAGGACTAGGGTTTGGAAGCAACAGTGCGTTTAATTTGTCTGCATCACCAAGAGTAGGTTACAGATTTACCAATGATTTCGAAGGAGGAGTAGTGGGAACCGTGTCCTGGCAGACCTCTGATTATTATAAATCCACCATGTTTGGAGTGGGTCCTTTTGTAAATTACTACTTCGCCAGATCATTTTATGTAGGAGCCAACTATCAGCATTATTTTGTTGGTTATAAAGATAAATATTATGATTACAAGTACAATACGGAAGAAAACGCATTGTATCTGGGCGGAGGATATATGCAGCGAATTGGAAACAATTCTTTTATGCAGCTGGGGTTGATGTATAACGTGCTTTGGAAGCAGAATTCCAGTGTGTTTTCCAGCGGTCTGATCCCGAATATTGGTTTTGTGGTAGGACTTTAATGCCTGACTCATCAATAGGAACGGAATTTAGCCCGTTTAATCATAAAAAAAATTCATTCGGCTTTAGCCCAAACTTATAAAAACAAAAATCCCCGGAAAATTTCCCGGGGATTTTCTATTTGAAAATTAAATTATTTATTCAATTATGATTGAGAAGATTTCTCAGCAGCCGATTTTTTCGTTTTCTGCGTTTTCCCGATCAATCCGTCTTTTGCTTCATTAAGATCAAGAATTACAGTTTCTCCTTCGCTCAATTGCTTGTTTACCAGCATTTCTGCCAATAAGTCCTCAATATACTTCTGGATGGCCCGTTTCAATGGTCTTGCTCCGAAATCTTTATCCCAT
Organism: Chryseobacterium vietnamense; assembly: GCF_031454475.1. Lineage (NCBI taxonomy): Bacteria > Pseudomonadati > Bacteroidota > Flavobacteriia > Flavobacteriales > Weeksellaceae > Chryseobacterium > Chryseobacterium vietnamense. The sequence goes on from NZ_JAVDQX010000003.1 coordinate 90,532, forward strand.
CCTTTTTCAGAAATAAAGTCTTTGGCTTCTTCAGTAAGATCTACTTTATATCCTAGTTTTTCAAGTCTGCCATAAAGTTTATTCAGTTCAATATCAATAATTTTCTTGATATCATCCTGTACAAGAGAGTTGAAGATCACGATATCATCAATTCTGTTCAAGAATTCCGGTGCAAATGCTTTTTTAAGGGCATTTTCAATGGTACTTCTTGCTCTTGAGTCTGAAGTCGTTTTCTTCGCAGAAGTTCCGAATCCTACACCGTCTCCGAAGTCTTTAAGATCTCTTGTTCCGATGTTTGAAGTCAGAATAATAATGGTATTTCTGAAATCAATTTTTCTTCCTAAACTGTCTGTAACGTGTCCTTCATCCAAAATCTGCAACAGAATATTGAATACATCAGGGTGAGCTTTTTCAATCTCATCCAAAAGAACCACTGCGTAAGGCTTTCTTCTTACAGCTTCTGTCAGCTGACCACCTTCTTCGTATCCTACGTATCCCGGAGGCGCACCTACTAATCTTGACACCGCAAATTTCTCCATGTACTCACTCATGTCAATTCTGATCAGAGATTCATCGGATTCAAAAAGTTCTCTTGCCATTACCTTCGCCAATTCGGTTTTACCAACCCCGGTTGTTCCAAGGAAAATAAAAGTACCGATAGGGCGGTTAGGATCTTTAAGCCCTGCTCTGTTTCTTTGAATTGCTTTCACAACCTTTTTCACAGCATCTTCCTGGCCAATCACTTTTCCGTTCAGCTTCTCGTCCATTTGGGCAAGTTTGTCAAGCTCGTTCTTACCAACTTTCGTTACAGGAACTCCACTCATCATAGAAACTACTTCCGCTACATTTTCCTCCGTTACGGTTTCTTTTTTCTCTTTTACATCCTTATCCCATTTTTCCTGAGCCGAATTCAGTTCCATCTGAAGACGTTCTTCCTCATCTTTCAGCTTTCTTGCTTCAAGGTAGTCCTGAGCTTTTACGGCCTTCTGTTTCAGTTCTTTGATGTCTTCAATTTTCTTTTCAAAATCAATGATTTCAGTAGGAACTTTCATGTTTTTAATATAAACACGGGATCCTGCTTCGTCCATTGCATCAATTGCTTTGTCCGGAAGAAAACGGTCTGTAATATATCTCGATGTCAGATTGACACAAGCAAGGATAGCTTCCGGAGTATAGATTACATTGTGATGTTCCTCATATTTATCTTTGATCTGGTTCAAGATCTGAACAGTTTCATCAATAGATGTAGGTTCCACCATTACTTTCTGGAATCTTCTTTCTAAAGCTCCGTCTTTTTCAATATACTGACGGTATTCATCCAGGGTAGTGGCCCCGATGCATTGAATTTCTCCTCTTGCCAAAGCAGGTTTGAACATATTGGAAGCATCTAAACTTCCCGTAGAACTTCCTGCTCCCACAATGGTATGAAGCTCATCAATAAATAAGATGACATCTCTGTTTTTTTCCAGTTCCGTCATAATGGCCTTCATTCTTTCCTCAAACTGACCACGGTACTTTGTTCCTGCAACCAAACTTGCAAGATCTAAAGTGATCACACGTTTTCCATAAAGAACTCTCGACACTTTTTTCTGTTGAATTCTTAATGCTAAACCTTCAGCGATAGCAGATTTACCAACTCCCGGCTCCCCTATAAGAAGCGGGTTGTTCTTCTTTCTACGTGATAAGATCTGAGAAACTCTCTCAATTTCTTTTTCACGGCCAATCACTGGGTCCAGTTTTCCATCTCTGGCCAAAGAAGTAAGGTCTCTACCAAAGTTATCCAACGTAGGCGTTTTACTTTTTGCAGAACCTAGATTTCCTGTAGGCTTTCTCATTTGCTCAAATTCTTCTCTCTCATCATCATCATCATAAGCACTCATCTGAGGAGACTGCCCTGAATTTTTAAGCATAGTCTGGTATTCTCTTGAAACTCCTTCGTAATCGATGTCATAAGCTCCCAGAATATTTGAAGTAGGGTCCTCATATTTATATAGAATACCTAAAAGCAGGTGAACGGTATTAATTTCATTGCTTTTATACTGTCGGCATTCTAACTCTGCACGTTTGATCGCATGATCTGCCATCTTAGTGAAAGAAATATTGGTAACCTCCTCAGAAATAGGATTAAGACTTGCTGTATTTAGAGTTTCAATTTTTCTTCTGATTTGTGTTAAATCCGCATTAAGGTTTTGAAGGATTTCTTTTGCAGAGTTTTCCGTTTTTATAATACCTAAAAGTAGATGTTCTGTATTAAGAAATTCACTTTTCAGCCTTTTAGCTTCGCTTTTGCTTTGTTTGAACACCTGGCTCAAACCTTGTGAAAACTTATAATCCATAATATATCTCATTAGAACAAAGGCAACATTACCTTTTATTCATTATCTAAATTACAAATATTTTACCAAAAATCAATTAATGACTTTATGGCAGAAAAAATTTTATTATCTTATTGAAAATGATTAAGTTTGTTATCCTTAAATTTTCCCCATGAATACTGAAATTACTAATTACATCGGTTATTCTGCTTCTCTTTTTATCGTATTGAGTTTCATATTGAAAGATGTAAGAAAAATCAGAGTGGTTAACATGATTGGCTGTTTTTGTTTTGTCATTTATGGTATATTTAATGGAATGCTTTGGCCGGTTATCATACCAAACGGGCTTATTTGTTTCATTCAAATCTATTATTTAATATTAGACAAAAAAGATTGATGAGGAAAAAAATTATTACATCTGCTTTTAGTAATCTGTATACTGACCAACGGATAGAGAAGGTGTGCAAAACCCTTTTTGACAACGGATATTCCATAGATCTGATTGGTAACGACTGGGAGGGAAACGAAAAAATGGAGCGTCCTTACTCTTTTTCCAGGATTAGCTTAAAGTCTGAAAGTCTGAAGACTGCTTATTTTGAGTTCAACTGGAAATTATATAAAGAACTGAAGAAAAAAGCGGACAAAGATACGATCCTTCATGCCAATGACATCGATGCACTTCTGCCAAATTATCTGATTGCTAAAAAACTGAACATTCCCTTGGTGTTTGACAGCCATGAAATTTTCACAGAAATGCCATCCGTCCAAAACAGATTTTCACAGAAATTCTGGAGATTGCTCGAAAGAAAGCTGGTTCCCCATATGGAACTGATGATGACAGAAAGCGAAAGCTATGCAGAATGGTTTCATGAGCAATATAATGTGAATCCAGTAGTGGTAAGGAATATTCCGAGAAAAATTCTTACTGCACCTGAAATTCCTGAAAATCATCCGAAAATTATTTTATATCAGGGAGCAATTAATCAATCCAGAGGAATAGAAAAAATGATTGCTGCCATGCATCATATTAAAGATGCTGTCTTGAAAATTGCAGGTGATGGACCAAAGAAAAGAGACTATGAGGAACTTGTTATTCAGGAAAAACTGCAGGATAAAGTATTTTTCCTGGGTAAACTGAAACCGGAAAATCTCAGAGAAATCACCAAAACTGCTGATGTGGGATTCAGTCTTGAGGAAAACAATGGGGTAAGCTATTATTATTCGCTTCCTAATAAGGTTTGTGATTATATCCAGTCGAGAGTACCGCTTGTGATGATTAATTTTCCAGAAATGCAAAGGATAAAAAATCAGTTTAATGTAGGTGAAATTATTCCGGATCATCAGCCTGAAACCATTGAGAAAGCAATTAATCTTGTTCTTCAGAGAGGAAGACAGCATTATCAAAGCGAATTGAATAAGGCAGCAGATGTCTTTTGCTGGGAGAATGAAGAAAGAAAAATTCTGCAGCTTTTTGAAAAAGCCTCGCGTAAATAAATTTTACAAAATTGGTTATCTTTGCAAAAGAAATTTGATTTAAAATGACCATTAAAGAAAAACAGCAGGAAATAATAGATGAATTCGCTTTTCTTGACGATTGGGAGCAAAAGTATGAATACATCATTGATCTTGGAAAAGAACTGAAAGGTTTAGCTGAAGATAAGAAAACAGAAGAAAATCTGATTAAAGGCTGCCAGAGCAAAGTTTGGATTGATGCTGAATTTAAAGAAGGAAAACTTTTCTTTAATGCAGATTCTGATGGTATTTTACCCAAAGGTATCGTTTCTCTCTTAGTAAGTATTTATAGTGGACATTCCACACAGGAAATTCTGGATTCTGATTTTGATTTTATCGGAGAAATAGGACTACAGGAATTTCTTTCACCTTCCAGAGCTAACGGGCTTATGGCGATGACCAAGCAGATCAAGTTTTATGCAGTTGCTTACCAACTGAAATCATAACCGTGACCAGAATTTTAGCATATCGTTTTTCCGCATTCGGAGATGTTGCGATGACAGTGCCTGTTTTCAGAGAATTTCTGGAGCAGAACCCCGGCGTGGAAATTATTATGGTTTCCAGGAAAAATTTTGAGGCTTTGTTTGCAGGAATTTCCAATGTAACGTTTAAGGGGATTGATCTGGATGATTACAAAGGTCTTTTTGGATTGAGGAAATTGAGCAATGAACTGATTCGTGAGTTTAATCCGGATTGTATTGCCAATCTCCATGATGTAATCCGAACCAAAGTTTTAGACAGAATATATAGAAGAAAAGGACTTAAGGTTTTTAAAATTAATAAAGGTAAAGAAGAAAAAGAACATCTTACGGATGTCTGGAATCTGGAAAAGGTTCAGCTGAAAAAAACAGTAGAACGTTATGCTGATGTTTTCCGGGAAATGGGATTCAGGATTGAACTTTCTCATCAATTAAGACCGGTTTCGGAGCAGAAATCAGGAATTGGGTTTGCTCCTTTTGCTCAGCATAAGGGAAAAATGCTTCCTTTGGAGAAGTCTTATGAACTGGTAAGGATTCTGGCTCAGAAGCATACCGTATATTTCTTTGGAGGAGGTAAAAAAGAAACAGAAACCCTTGAAAAATGGGAAGAAGAGATTCCCAATACAAAAAACCTTGCCGGAAAATTAAATCTTACGGAAGAACTCAATTATATTGCGGGACTTGAACTGATGATATCCATGGATTCTGCCAATATGCACCTTGCAAGTCTTGTAGGAACGCGCTGTGTTTCTATTTGGGGAGCAACTCATCCATATGCCGGATTTTTAGGATTTGGGCAGAGTGAAGAAGATGTTGTTCAGGTAAAAGACCTGAGCTGCAGGCCATGTTCGGTTTTTGGAGATAAAGAATGTTATAGAGGCGACTGGGCCTGTCTTGAGGAATTTAATATCCAGAAAGTGGTGGATAGGGTTAATTTTTAAAAATAATCTTTACCATCTCATTAGCTTTAGCTTCATCAGAATGGCTTTTTTCTAAGATTTCCTTTCTCTTTTCAGTATCGTAATACTCTTTTTCCGCTGAGGTGACAATTTGTTGACGGATTTCATTCATATCAGATCCAAACAGGCACAAACTCTTCAAAACAGGATCATCTGTGATATTTTCATTGATAATAACAAAACGGCTGTTGTAAAGTGTATTAAACAGCTTCACTTTTGTGCCGGAATTCTGGTAAGAAATCAGAATATTGGCATGAGCATCTTCCAGAAGATTATAGAGATTTTCTGTAGTTTGAATAGGAGTGAGGCTGATGTTTTCAACTGTTGAAATCTTTCTTTTTATGTCATCACCGGCACGATCTGAGGCTACAACCAGTTGATATTGTGGAAGAGTTTTGAATAAGTTAATAGTCTCATTCAATGCTCTTTTATTGTCAGCGGTAGTGAGGTCTCCATGAAAAAGAAAATACTTCCCTTTTGTATCCAATTCCTTTACCGATTCATTGCCATGAAAGATATGAATCAGGTGTGCATTTCCTGAATAGGTTTCTACTTCATTATATTCCTTTTCAGACAGGCAGAATACAGCTTCGAATTTCTTTAAAAGCTTTTTGTGATATCCGGTATATTTTAAAGATTCAATTTTGTAAATGATCTTTTTCAATATGTTTTTCTCTGACGCAGAAAGCCCTTTATAATATTCTGTTTCGTTATTGTGATAACGGAGGTAGAGTTTGTGGTCGTTTACTCTCAGAAACCGCATTATACAGGTTGTCTGTAGGCCTTCGAACAGGATAGGTGCTTTATTCCTTTCCAGATTTTTAATGAGTTCTTCAGAATTTCTGATAGCAGCAGCGAAAGGAGTTGACGAGAAATAAAGCAGAGGATTCTTTTTCTTTTGATAAAAAAACACATTTTCCGTTATCTCTTTGACTTCCGGATCAATCTTATCAGGGGCCTGGTCTACAAAACAATGCAGATGAATTTTTATTCCTAGATCAGATAAAGCCTTGATTTTATAATAAACATCAATGATTCCGCCATAAGAAGGAGGGTAGGGGTAATTGAATGATATGATGTGGAGCTGCTTCAAGTTTGGCTATTCGATGTAGGCAAAGGTAGATAAATATCAGGAAAACTGCAGGTCACATTTAAATGCTTAGGGATAAAATAAAAAAAATCTCCCAGAAATCTGAGAGATTTTTTGTGGGTCCTGAGGGATTCGAACCCCCGACCCTCTGGGTGTAAACCAGATGCTCTGAACCAACTGAGCTAAGAACCCGAATTTTTTTGAAAGGTTTCGTTTCCTTTTCTGTGGGTCCTGAGGGATTCGAACCCCCGACCCTCTGGGTGTAAACCAGATGCTCTGAACCAACTGAGCTAAGAACCCTCTAGACTTGTTCTCTTGTTTAGAGTGGTGCAAATATACGACTTATTCTTTAATCTCCAAATTTTTTTCCAAAAAATCTCCCACTACAAAGTTGCTTCCGCCGATAAAAATCATTTCTTCATTTGTACATCGTTCTTTTGCAGATAGATACGCTTCCTGTACAGAATCAAAAATTTTATAAAAAATTTTCGCCTCCTGGAGGAGATTTTCGTAATCTTCGGGATGTCTTCCCCTGTTGATGGATGGTTTTGCAAAATAGAACTCAGAATTTTCAGGAAGTAATTTCATCACATCATCTATTTTTTTATCATTCACAAACCCCAAAATAACATGCTTGTGTCTGTTAATTGAATTTAATTGTGAAAAAACATACTCCAAACCTGCCTGATTATGTCCCGTATCGCAAATTGTAAGCGGATGTTGTGAAAACTCGAACCAACGGCCAATAAAGCCTGTATTCTGATGAACATGGAGCAGTCCGTTTTCAAGAGCATTATCAGAAATAGGGACATTCAGTTTTCTTAACTCTTCTACGGCAGCCAATACAACTCTGATATTCTTTTTCTGGTAATTCCCTTTTAAATCAGATTCAAGTTTTGTATGAATGAGTGTAGCATCTATAAATGGAGCGTTTTCTTTCGTTGCTTTCTCCTGAATGATATTTCTAACGGCTTCATTCTCATCACCGGAAATAATTGGGATATCGTGCTTAATAATTCCGGCTTTCTCCATTGCAATTTCTTCGATGGTATCTCCGAGAATATTCTGATGGTCCAGCTGCACATTGGTAATAGCCGAAATCAATGGTTTGATAATATTGGTAGAATCCAGTCTTCCTCCTAATCCCACTTCAATAATGGCAAAATCTACCTGCTGCTGATAAAAATATTCAAAAGCCATGATGGTTGTGAATTCGAAGAAAGAGGGGCGGATATCTTCCGGAATTGTTTTCAGTTTTTGAATAAAATCAAAGACAAATTCTTTATTACAGTTTTTGCCGTTCACCTTAATACGCTCCGTAAAATCGATCAGGTGGGGAGAATTGTATAATCCTGTTTTATAACCGGCCTCCTGAAGAACCGATGCCAGCATATTGCTTGAAGAACCTTTTCCATTGGTGCCGCCAATGTGGATACACTTTATTTTATCCTGAGGATTTCCAAAGAAAGCACAAAGCTTTGTAATGTTGTCAAGCCCAGGTTTGTAAGCCTTCTGTCCATCTATCTGATAGTTGGGCATCTGTACGAAAAGCCAGTCGATAGCTTCCTGATATTGTTCATTTGTCATGGTACAAAATTCCCAAAAGTTTTTTTAAAATAAAATATAATTTTTCAATCTGTAACTTTTTTATATTTAATTCGTCTAATATTGAAAAATCTTAATATGCAATCGCTGTGATTTACACGGTATCATACTGATGAAGATAACACGATTCCATATGGCCATTAAAAACAAATAAACATATACAATATGAAAAAAGTTTGGATCATCGTTTTTGGATTAGGTTATCTGGGTTTAAGCGCTCAGAAGAAATGGTCCTTAAAAGAATGTGTAAGCTATGCAGTGGAGCATAATCTTCAGGTTATCCAAAATCAGTATAACAAACAAAACCAGGAATACAACCTTAAAGCCGCCCAAAAAGAATATTTACCTTCCCTATCTGGGAGTGTTACGACTGGAGTGAGTTTCGGGCAAGGATCATTAGGAGCCGGAAGCTTTAGAAACGATAGGTTCAATAACAGTGTGGGTCTGGGAGCCGATATTTTGGTGTATAATAATGGGAGACTAGAGAAGAATGTAAGAAAAGCTCAGTTTGATGTAGAAGCAAGCCAATATGACATTGAAACCATTAAAAATGATATTTCCCTTCAGATCGCTCAGCAATATCTGACCACTTTGTTGAATAAAGAGATCGTTAAAATTTCTCAGAGTGCCGTAGATAATGCACAGAAACAATTTGACAGAGCTAAAATCACCACTCAGGTTGGAACAACAGCCCAAACGGTTCTGGCAGAGGCTGAAGCTGCATTGGCAAGAGAAAAACAAAATCTTAAAACAGCAGAAGTAAACGTGGGCCGTGCTTTGTTTGCCATCGTTCAGCTTTTACAGCTTTCGGATTATAAGGGTTTTGATGTGGAAGATGTGAATATTCCGGAAAAGCTAGAGTTGCAGCTTACTACCGCAGATGAAGTGCTTACAACGGCGTATGAGATACAACCGCAGATCAAAGCAGCGGAAAGCCGCATAAGATCTGCCGAAGCACAAACCGAGGTAACCAAAACAGCATTCTGGCCTACATTAACAGCCAGTGCCGGTCTTAACACTTTCTATAACAGGCAGTTTGATCCTATGCCAGGTACTATTCAGGGAAATTTTTTCGAACAATATAAAGATCAGTTTGGACAAAATGTAGGATTATCACTTAATATTCCTATCTTCAATAAAGGAAAAACAAAACTTCAGGTAGAACAGTCTAAAGTAAACGAAAGCATAGCCAAAAATACGTTAGAGCAACAGAAACAGCAGGTAAGACAAAATGTTCAGAAAGCTCAGTTTGATGCTGATGCCAATTACGAAACCTATCTGGCCGCAGTAGAAGCAGAGAAAAGCTCGAAACTGGCGCTCGATTTTGCAGATAAAAGTTATACTGCCGGAAGAACAACCATTTATGACGTCAATGTGGCGAGAAATAATTATGCAAATGCACAGGGATCAGTAGCGCAGGCAAAATATAATTATCTTTTTAGTCTTAAACTATTGAATTTCTATGCAGGAATTCCATTAAGTTTGTAAAATGCCAATCAAATCATTAGAAAAATACTTACCCCAAAATACGCTTAAATATTTAAGGATCTGGTTTGCAGATTACTATATACATATAAAAGTTACAAGAAACAGAAATTCTAAACTGGGAGATTATAGAAAGCTTCCGGACAACTCGCATGAAATTACGGTAAATTCTACTCTGACGCCACAGCTTTTTTTCTTTGTATTGACTCATGAGCTGGCCCATCTGATTGCTTTCGAAAAATATGGACGAAAAATTTCTCCACATGGCAACGAATGGAAAGAAACGTTCAGAAATATGCTCCTGCAAAGTCTTGAAATTTATGATGAAGAACTCAAGCCGATCATTATAAAATTTTCAAAATCGCCTAAAGCCAATTTCATGGCAAGCCCTGATCTGGTAAGATATTTCCACACTGAGAAACAGGATGATACTCTGCAGTTTATCGAAGAACTTAAAAAGGGAGAATTCTTTATCTATCGCAACGAAAAGTATTTATTAGAAGGTCTAGTTAAAAAAAACTATCTTTGTAAGAACCTGGCTACTGGAAGGAAGTATTCTTTCAAGCCTTTAGCGAGGGTAGAAAAATGTAGCTAAGAATGTCAAAATCAGATAGATATTGCGTTATCATGGCAGGGGGAATCGGAAGCCGGTTCTGGCCTATGAGCACGCAGAAATTTCCAAAACAGTTTCAGGATATTTTAGGAACCGGGCGTACCATGATTCAGCAAACCTATGACCGAATCAGCAAGGTCATTCCTAAAGAACAGATATTCGTGATTACGAATAAAGAATATGTTCCTGTTTCCCATCAGCAGCTTCCGGAGATTCCTGAAGAGAATATTGTGGGTGAGCCGCTCATGAAGAATACAGCAGCTTGTAATCTGTATATGGCTAACAAAATTGCTGAGATTAATCCGGATGCAACAATGATTGTATTGCCGGCAGATCATCTGATCCTTAAAGAGGATGTATTTCTGGAAAAAGTAGAGCTGGCGTTTGAGGTGGCTTCAAAAAATGATTATCTGGTAACATTAGGAATCACTCCAACAAGACCTGATACAGGGTATGGCTATATTCAGTTTGTAGAAAAAAAGGGATCTGAATACTTTAAAGTGAAAACATTCACAGAAAAACCTATCCTTGAAATTGCCCAAAGCTTTTTGGAAAGTGGTGATTTCCTTTGGAATGCAGGCATTTTTGTATGGAATGTGAAGAGCATTCACCACGCTTTTGATCTTTATCTTCCTGAGATGATGCAACATTTTATGGCGTGTGAGTACAACTCTGAAAAAGAAAACAGCTGTATTGAAACCATTTATCCGAAGGTTCAGAAAATTTCCATTGATAACGGAATTTTAGAAAAAGCAAAGAATGTTTATGTGATTCCTTCAGATTTAGGATGGAGCGATCTTGGAACATGGACCTCTGTATATGAAAATACAGAAAAAGATAAAGACGGAAACGCAGTAAAACTGAAACATTTACTTTCTTATAATTCAAAAGGAAATATCATCCGTTTAAAGAATAATAACAAGGCAGTAATTATTGACGGCCTTGAAAACTACATTGTTGTAGATACAGATAAAGCACTTCTGATCTGCCCGCGGGATAATGATCAGCTTATTAAAGATTATGTTCTTGACCTAAAGAGCTTTAAAAAAGGCGAGAAGTTTATGTAATATTTGGTATATTTTCTGCTGATTTTTAAATTATGATTAAAACTGCAACCCGATTTACAATTCTTACATTTTTACTTTTGGGAATCTTTGGATGGGCTCAAGAGAAGAAAAAGTTTGCAAACATTCCAGCTATTTTGCAACAGATCAACCCAGGTAATAGGGTAGATTCATGGGTGTTGGTATACAACAGCTATGGGAAAGGCGAGGAAATTAAGATTTCGGGTAAGGTAAATTATACACCTCAATTCTCAGGATTCAATCTTTTCCCCAGTGAAGACAGCTTTTATTATATTGCTTATTCGGAAGGGGGTAAAGTAAATTATGTGACTGATGTCGAAGGACTGAAAAAGTTTGTTGACAGAATTGATAATGCTCAGGAAGCAGCGGTTGTATTAGCGGCCGATGGATACATGGTAGATGAGGAATTCAAGGATCTTGCGGGTAATTACCATGAAGATCAGTCGAATTACTATCTGGACCTTGGAAAACTGACCTCAAAGGAATGTCCATACCAGAAAACACATTATACAGTTACCGTAAATAAATCTACAGGCGCTGTTAGCAATGTAAAGGACAATGGAACCTATATTGAGCTTTACAATAAAAAATGTGCTAATAACCCGAGACTTTTAAAAATCGAAAAAAAAGAAGAACCAAAGAAAGATGAGCCCAGAAAAACACCCAAGCGCAAATAATACCTATGAGACTGAGCGATTAATCCTTCGCCCCATGTCTCGTGAAGACAAAGATTTTGTCTTTGAACTTTATAACAGACCCAAATTCATTCAGCATATCGGCAATCGCAATGTTAATTCCATTGAAGATGCGGAAAATTATATCCTCAACAGATTTGCTCCCCAGATTGAAAGACTGGGCTTTGGAAACTATCTTTTAGTAACCAAAGACGGAAATGAAAAAGTGGGAGCAGTAGGAATCTTTGAAAGGGAAGGGCTGGATATCGTGGATATCGGATATTCGCTGCTGGAAGAGTTCGAAGGCAAAGGGTATGCTTTTGAGGCTGCTCAGAAAGTGAAGTCTATTGGGATGGATGACTTTGGATTAACAAAGATATCTGCCATTATTTCAAAAGATAATATTTCTTCCCAAAAACTGATTGAAAAGCTGGGGTTAAGGTTTAAAAAGCACGTTACACTTCCCGGTGAAACAGAAGAGCTAAATTATTACGAAACCGAATAATAAATTTATAAAAAAATATTTTCACAAATAGCACAATATTGTATCTGTGTTATTTGTGAAAATATTTGTGATATATGTGTTTAAAAAAGAATTATCCTTCCAGAATCTGCTCAGCTGCAGTCTTTGACGTTACTTTTTCAATCACTCTTGTACAAATACCATTTTCATCAAAAATAAAAGTGGTTCTTACAATTCCCATATACGTTTTTCCAAACGTTTTTTTCTCCTGCCACACCCCGAATTTTTCGATAATATCCCGGTTTTCATCCGCGATAAGATCATAAGGAAATGCGAATTTGCTATGGAAATTTTTCTGTTTCTTTACCGTGTCACCGCTTATTCCCAGTAATTGAAATCCTGCCTTTTCAAGCTTGGAATAATTATCGCTCAGGTTGCAGGCTTCCACTGTACAGGTTGGTGTATTCGCTTGCGGATAGAAGAAAACTACCAGTTTTTTTCCAAGTAATTTTGATGAGGTTACTGTTTCTCCGTCTTGATTGAATCCTTCAAATTCAGGTAATTTATCTCCAACTTTCAGCATAATGATTTAATTTTGTTCAAATTTAAGGTATACATGACAAAAAAACAAAGAGCTGAGCTCGTTCAGATAGAACTGGATAAATTATATCCCACCACACCTATTCCGTTAGACCATACCGATCCCTATACATTAATGGTTGCTGTAGCACTTTCTGCGCAGACAACAGATAAAAAAGTTAACCAGGTCACACCTGATCTTTTTGCGGTCGCAGGAACGCCGCAAAGAATGGCTAAGCTTGAAGAATTTGAAATCAAAGAACTGATTAAGGAAATAGGACTTTCCAATACAAAAGCCAAAAACCTGAAAAGAATGGCCGAACTTCTGCTGGAGCGTCATAATGGTATTGTTCCGCAGACTTATGAGGAACTGGAGGCACTTCCGGGAGTAGGACACAAAACAGCTTCAGTAGTAATGAGTCAGGGATTCGGATTTCCCGCTTTTCCGGTAGATACCCATATTCACCGTCTGATGACACAGTGGAAACTTACCTCCGGAAAAAATGTGGTGGAAACAGAGCGCGACGCCAAGAAATTATTCCCGGAGGAAGTATGGAATAAGCTTCACCTTCAGATTATTTTCTATGGAAGAGAATATTCTCCGGCAAGAGGAAAAGGAGAGAAGGATTTTATTACGAAAATGATGTTTGAGAAATAATTCAATTATTTTAGCGCTATGATCGCTAAGATTTTATAGAAATTACGTTGAAATAGTTCGCGAGGCTCTTCGTTTAGCAAAGGCAATATTCCCTCGCTGAGTGAAATGTCTTTGAGAACTAATAGAAAATGAAACAATTACTTTGTGGTTGCGTTTATAAATAAGCCATGTCAAGGTTCTGAACCTTGACATGGCTTAAAAAACATGCTGAAATAGCTCGCGAAGACACTTCGTTTAGCAAAGGCAATATCTCCCTTGCTGAGTGAAACGCCCTTGCGAACTAAAATAAAACGCAACAATTACTTAGTGATCGTTGCGTTATTTTAATTTTAAATGTCCAATAACCTTCTGTGGTAATTAATCTGCCCCAAATGGTAATCCAGGTGAGCAAGCAAATGGATCAGGAAGTAATCGGTTGTCATGGCACTTTCAAAAACAACCAATGGATACTCTTTTTTCAGGTCCTCATCGGACAATTGGGAAAGTACTGAATCTATCATTGTAGTGGTATTCTTCACTTTTTCAATAAGTTCCGCTTTAGGAATATCCTTTGATGAAAATTCCAGGTCACGCTGTCTTATATATCCGGTATTTCCAAGGTGTGTCCCTATAAAATGATTAAGATTTCCCACCAGATGAAGGGCAAGATTACCTGCAGAGTTAGCAATGTTTTTATCTGTTTTCCAAAGACTTTCTTCGTTTTGATAGGCTTCTAGCTCTGTTTTTAATTTATTTAAATCTCTGTGGTAAAGAGATTTGAGGCTTTCTGTGATCATATCAATTTTTATTGTATTATGGTTTTAAAATATCCTTTAAAGTGTTTATCAACCAAACTGTCAATACTGCATTTATAATCTATAAAACCATAAATGCTGTCATTTTTGGTGAATTGTTTACTGTTTAGAATCAATTTCTGACTAAAAACTTTAGATTTTATGAATTTTTCTTCGCCTTTTAAGGTTTTTGGGTCAATATCTTTGATGTAAAAGTGATTTTTAAACACCTTAATCAAAATTCCGTTTCCAAAATATCCGTTATTGTTATTCAGTTTGATGGTAAGGGTATCATTCTGATACTGAGCTTTGCATTTATAATCATCGAATAAAAATGTTCCTTTACGAAAGCCATCTGAGTAACTTGCAGCCTGAACAATATGTGCTGTTCTTGTTTTACTTTCAACAATTTCACTGTTGTAAAGTTTCAGTTCCGGATGTTTGGAAAGAAGGAGAATAGTATCATTGTCAGGTAAGCTATTGTCAACCGTAAAATTTTCGAAATTCTGCTCTTTATGACAGCTCAAAGTCATCAAAAAAATAATAGAAAAAAACAAAAATAGTTTCATGCGAAACTATTTTTGTTTTTGAGCCCAAAGCTCCATTTTCCTGTTCAGAACATCCAGTGGAAGACATCCCTGGCTTAATACTTCATCATGGAAGCTTGCCAGCTTGAATTTGTTTCCAAGTTCTTTCTGATATTTTTCTCTCAGCTCACGGATTCTTAAAGATCCTATTTTGTAGCCTAATGCCTGTCCCGGCATTGCCATATATCTTTCTACTTCTGCCACGGCAGCTCCTTCATCGTAAGAAATATTGCTTAAGAAATATTTGATAGCTTCTTCACGTGACATTTTTCCTGTATGAAGTCCTGTATCTACTACCAGTCTTACAGCTCTCAGCATCTGATCGCTCAGATATCCCATTTTCTGGTAAGGATCAGTATATAAACCAAATTCAGGACCTAGCGTTTCACAATAATGTGCCCATCCTTCACCATACGCTCCAAACCATCCGAATCTCATAAATTTAGGAAGCTTTGTGTTCTCCTGTTGTAAAGAAACCTGGTAATGATGCCCCGGAATTGCTTCATGAAGGAATAGAGACTCCATTCCTGAAGTAACATTGAATTTGGTAGGATCCGGAAGCGGAACATAAAAGATACCCGCTCTTTTACCATCCGGAGTTCCCGGCATATATTCTGCACTGGCACTTGCTTCTCTGAATTTCTCTGTCTGTCTGATCTCAAACTTTGTTTTAGGTGTTACATTAAACATTGTTTTCAGCTTGGGAGTAATTTTCGTTAATATACTGTTGAACCCGTTTAAAACTTCTTTAGACGTTTTATAAGTCATTGCCTTTGGATCCGTTTTTACGAAAGTGATAAACTCTTCAAGCGTTCCTGTAAAGCCTACCTGTTGTTTTACTTTTTCCATTTCTGCACGAAGCATTGCCACCTGTTGAAGTCCGATCTTATTGATTTCTTCAGGTGATTTTTTAGTGGTGGTCCAGCTTTTTACATAATAGTTGTAGATCTCATTGCCGTTAGGAAGGCTGTTATATCCATCTGTATCTCTTGCTTTTGGAAGATATTCTTTTTCTAAAAATGTCCCCATTTTAGTATAAGCAGGAATGATCTTTTTCGTAATGGCATCTTTATAAAGTGCTGAAAATTTCTCTTTCTGAGCCTCCGTGAAATTTTTAGGGAAATTTTTAATAGGTCCGTAGAAGATATTCTTTTCCATATCAGACGTTGTAATTTCTTCAGCCTTCATTTGAGGAATCATTTTGACCACCAGTTTTTTGGGAAGTACAATCTTATTGGTGATTCCCTCACGGAAGTTGTCTGCAGCAGCATTCATCCACTCCGGGAATTTTTCCATTCTTTTCAGCCAGTCACTATAATCTTTTTCTGTTTTAAAAGGCTGATTGCCCTGTCCGCTTCCATACAAGGGAAAAGTAAGCGGCAGCCCTCCAAATTGAGTGAAGGGAATATATTCCGGATGATAGGCGTAGGCTTCAATTTTATCTTTCAACGTATAATCCAATACGTCATACACCACTTTATTTTCATCAGAAAGGGTTTTGTAATCCACATGCTCCAACTGTTTCTGTACAGAATTGTAGAATGCTACTTCTCCTGAGATAAAATCTTTATCAATATTGATAGGAAGCTGATCATTATATCTGGCATCTCCCTGTGCTGTAGCATCTAAAGGGTAAAGCTTAAGATACTGCTCATAATAGTTCGAAGCGATTGAATCCAGGTTGCTGGGCGTCACTTTTGTAAGAGGAGAGTCCGTTTTTTTGCAGGAAGCAAGCCCGATCACCAGTCCCAATCCAAGAATACTTTTTGATAAAATGTTTTTCATTTTCAGAATCTTTATGGAAACAAAAGTAAGTATTATTAGGAGATCCAGAATGATTGTATGCATTGATTTTAAAAAATTATTTTTAAAATCCTTTCAACTTTGAATCAATTTTTTATCTTTGTCTAAAACGTTTAACAATCATATTATTACAGCTCTTTTTTAAGAAAAAATGAAAGGGATTTTAAAAATTTACCATCCGGACGAAACGCTAAAATACAATATCAGAAATACTTATTGTAAGGCAGTTTACAGCAACCAGCAACATTTTTTAGAGGTTGAAGTGATTACGGATGACAGTTTGGATCACGTGGACGATGATTCATTACAGTACAACTTTCCGCAGCTTTCACTTGAAGTTTTTGATTTTCCTATCGAATCGGCGGAAATAGAAGGAAAAACCATCACCATCAATGACTCTGATGAAGAAACCTATACAGAAGTAGATCTTTTCGATGACGAAGATGCGTACATCTATGATAATGAGCTTCTTTTTGAAAAAAATGAAGAAGGGGAGCTTCAGGTTATCTGGAAAGGAACTATTGATGATTTTTATACCGGATCAGATACACCGATTCCTTTTAGATTAAAATGCGAATTTAAGCAAGATGATATTGAGGTAGGAGAAGACTAACAACCTTCTGCCTTTTTAACTGTAAATTTCTTTTCAAAATATTTTTGGAAAGAAATTTGCTATTTGTAAAATTGTAACAAATTTTAAGTTGTTTTTAAGCAATTTTTAAGAGTTCAATTCATAATATTCTCCTACATTTGTCGTTGAAATTTAATAAAATTTACATTTAATGCTGTTAACGGAACTTTCTCAGATTTTATTTGCACAAATCGCTACTCCTGCAGTTGCTGCAGACAACTTAGAGTTCTCATTCTGGAAAATTATGTTCCATGGAGGAGCTTTCGCTAAAATAGTGATGGTCACTGTATTACTATTGGGAGTGTTTTCTCTATATCTGTTTTTTGAAAGATTTTTCTTTATCAAAAGGCTTACATCAAAAACAGATTCCAACTTCATGAACAATATTGAAGACTTCATCAAGGCCGGAAAAATAGAGGCAGCAGCCGATTATTGCAAAACTCAGAATTCTCCCGAAGGAAGAATTTTAGAAAAAGGGATTTCAAGATTAGGACGTCCTGTTTCTGATATTGTAAGTGCTATGGAATCGCAGGCACAGGTAGAGGTTGCCAATATGGAAAAAAACCTGAATCTTTTAGCTGTAGTACCAAGTATAGCACCCATGTTGGGACTTTTAGGTACGGTAATAGGGATGATTATTGCATTCTTTAATCTTTCCCATGCTACAGGGTCTTTCTCTCCGAAAACTCTTTCAGAAGGTATCTATACTGCTTTAGGACAGACGGCGGTAGGTTTGGCGGTAGCAATTCCTGCTAACTTCTGCTATAATATTCTGTTGACAAGGATTGACAAATTTGTCCTGAAAGCTCAGAATATGTCTGGAGAATTTTTAGACCTTATCAACAAACCTTTATAAATCTTTCTTACGATGAAAATTCAAAGAAGAAATAAAGCAAATCCGGAATTCAGTTTAGCAGCGATGACAGACGTTATCCTGTTGATGCTGATTTTCTTTATGATCACCTCTTCAGCTGCCAATCAAAGCGCTATTGATGTGAATCTGCCGAAAGCCGGAGCAGTTGACGATAATATCCCCAATCCTGTGACGGTAAGCATCAAGCCGGATGGTTCATTCTTTGTGGATGATAATCCTGCCAACAGAGGAGAACTGGAGAAAATTATTGTAGATAAATTAGCCAGCCAGCCCAATAAATCATTTACGATCCGGGCTGATGAAAACACATTGCATAAAGATGTTGTTTTTGTGATGGAAATAGCTGAGAAATATAAATTTAACATTGCCATTGCAACCGTTAAAGATAAATAACAGACCCGGATTTCCGGAAAGAATTACGTTTTAAGATGAAAAGCTATACAGCAAACAGAAACGAAGAAAATAAAGATAGAGTAAAGAGCGCACTGCTTTCTATTCTCATCTGGGCTGCTATTTTGCTTTTTGTTTTTTTGTATAAATTAAAACCTAAACTGGATAAAGATCCTGAAGTGGTTACTACCATGCTGGTTAATTTTGGTGATAACAGAAATGGAAAGGGGATTGAAGAACCTGCTGAACAGCCTGGAAGTCTTGCCGCTGCAACAGAAGAAGTAACACCAGAACCTGCAGAAACACCTGTTCCGGAAACAAAAACTATTGTAAAACCAGAACCAGCACCCGAACCGAAGAAAGTAGAGACAAAGGAGAAAGTCATCACAGGAAATAATTCAAAAGCAACAGTTCCTAAAAAAGAGGAATCAAAAAAAGCTGAAAAAAAGGAAGCAACAAGCACCAGCGCTTCTAAGAATACTAAAAAGTCCGGAGCTGCCACTGCCAATTCAAAAACAGGAAATGGAGACGGAAAAGGAAATGCCGCTATTGGAAACCTGATCAAAGGACGAGGAACCAAAGCTGGAAGCCAGGGAACAGGTGAAGGAATTGGAAATGCAGGAGATCCTTTAGGAGGTGACGGAAACGGAGACAGTAAAGTGGGAATCGACAGGAAACTGGTAGGATATATTCCCGGAACAATGGGAAGAGGAGGCGCACAGCCCTCTCACAGCTGTACAGCAAGCGGATCAATTACCATTGCCTACACGGTAGATAAAGCTGGAAATGTAGTGTCTGCAAGAAGGGCAGGAGGTGTTTCAGATCCTTGTGTAGCCTCTACATCTGTAGCCTGGGTTAAGAAATATGTGAAGGCTGAGAAAGCCGGAACTTCTTCTACCGGAACTTATAAAATTACATTCTAAAAATACAAAAGCACTTTATTCAAGTGCTTTTTTTAATTCATTTATTCTGTTGATGACCGGAAGGGCAAAAATACCGCTGGTCTGAAGATACAGCTCATAGAATGTCTTTGCCTTATCCTGGAAATCTTTATTCTGATCATGTCTGCTGTTGAAGTAGAAAAGATTTCCAAGCATTTCATAATAATCTTTGTGATCCCTTTCCTGTCTTTCGTTGACCATGGCGATCATTTCTTCCTTGGTTTTTGAAGCAACCTCTGTGAAGCTCATCTTGAAGATGTCTCTCATCAAAGTATCAAAATCCAGTTCTTTCTGCATTAAACTTTCTTCAGGTTTGTCCAGAATCAGTTTTTCCAATGCCTGGGTTAATTGACGGATGAGTCTTAGGGTGAATTCTTTATCGGTAATCATAATGGATTTAAGGTTTTGAGTTTAATGTTTAAAGTTAATAGCATCTGGTTGAGTCAGCAACTGTTTTGTTAAGCAAAAAACAGATAGGCCAACGCGATTGCAGTAATAACACCCACCAAATCGGCCAGAAGCATAGCAATTACCGTGTATCTCGTATTCTTAACGGCTACGGCACCAAAGTACACTGCAATTACGTAGAACGTCGTATCTGAGCTTCCCTGAAGTACGGCTGCCAATTTTCCCTGGAAACTATCCGCTCCGAAAGTACTCATCGTGTCCACCATCATTCCTCTGGCTCCGGAACCGGATAAAGGCTTGATTAAAGCTGTTGGAAGTCCGTCCACGAATCTTGGATCCATATTGGCAACGTTAGCAATCCATTTCATCCCATCAATGATCACATCAAAAACACCGGAAGTTCTTAATAAAGAAATAGCAATCAACATCCCAACCAGGTAAGGGATAATCTTAACACAGGTGGTGAAACCTTCTTTTGCTCCTTCAATAAAGGCATCAAAAACGTTGATTTTCTTGTAAACAGCCCCAAGTACGATGGCAAGGAAGATAAAAAGAATTAAACCATTGCTTAGTACTTTACTGAAATCATCCAGCTCATTTTTACTTAATTGTACAAGATACAGTACCAAAAGAGCTATAATAGCTGAAATTCCCCCTACATAAGCAATGACAACAGGGCGAAGAAGATTGATTTTCTGATACAAGGAAACAATAATCATCGCAGCCAGTGTAGCTGCAAAAGTGGCAATCATACAGGGCAGAAAAATATCTGTAGGTGTTTTGGAACCCATTGATGCTCTGATGGCAATAATGGATACGGGAATCAAAGTCATACCACCGGCATGAAGACACAGAAACATAATCTGCGAATTGCTGGCGGTATCTTTATTGGGATTTAAGGTCTGGAGACTTTCCATCGCTTTTAACCCAAAAGGAGTGGCAGCATTATCCAGTCCCAGAAGGTTGGCACTGAAATTCATCAGCATATGCCCGAATGCGGGATGATTTTTGGGAATATCAGGAAATAATTTGGAGAAAAAGGGTTGAATCAGACGGCTTAGAAGGTTGATTCCTCCTGCTTTTTCAGCAATACTCATGAATCCCATAAACAGGGTCATGATTCCGATAAGACCAAGACAGATCTTCACCGCCGTTTCAGAGGTTCCGATGACACCATCAGCGTCCTGAACACGGTAAACGTTTACATTTTGTTTTAAAGAATCAGTTTTATAATGAATTCTGCTGTCTGCAAAATCATTCTTTTTCATCAGGCTGTCTCTTACAATAGGAGAGAGGCTGCTCATAGGCTGTGATGCAATCTTCACTGTATCACCTCCTTTTCCCACCACCATATCATTGAAAATGGTTTTGTAGTTACCTGACGAAACGTATTTTATACTGGCAATGGCAATGGCAATAATAATGAAAGCCGACCAAATTCTGCTGAGAACCATCCGATTGATTTAATTGTTTAAACTTATCAAAAATACTTTAAACCACAAAAATAACTAAAGTCTTTTGTTTATCCGGTCAAGGAAAAGTAATGATGACTTCTGTTCTTAAAGTTTATTTTAACGCAGTGTTCGCAAAGATTTTATGTAATGAAATATATTTTCGTTCGCGAAGGCGTTAGCACTAAGCAAAGAGAACTTCAATTATGGAAAATAGCTGAATGAAATGCCCTTGCGGACGAAAATATACAGTAAGCTTATGTATTTTCCTTGCGATCATTAGCGTTTAAAATAAAAGAATTACTCTTCCAGATAAACAAGATGTCCTTCAAAATCATCATCCAGATTTTTCAGAACCTTAGCTTCATCCATTTTTTTGACTAATGCATCCACAAAGAAACTCTTTTCAAAAAATTGGCGATGAATTCCCGGAAGAATTTCCATGAAATAATCCATTCCGATTTTGTTATTATGGAGATCCATTTTGGTTTCCAACGGCTCATTCGGGAAAAGTTCTTCATGCATGTCTGTGATTCTTTTGCAAAAATCAAGTGCTTTTTTAGGAGAAGAAATTTTACAGCAGTACATCATAATAAAGCAGCACCACAGGGCATGTCTGAAAGCATTTCCGATTCCATTAGTGGAAGCTGTCTTAGGAAATTTTTTCTGTGCAATGGTAAATGCTTTTACGGTAGCATGGAAACTCATCAGGGCAAAAAGAGGATGGGGAAGGACAAGTGATAAAAGACGGATAATCTTTTTAAAACTCATACTTCTGATGGTATTGAAAAATATCTTAAAAGTCCTCATAAATAAAAATCTCTCCCTAATTAGAGAGAGATTGTATTGTTTTTGTTACAGATACTATGCTTTTACAGCTAATAAATTTACTGTTTTAGCTACAGTATCCTGAATTTCAGTTCTTTTTACGATGAAATCTACAAATCCTTTTTCCTGTAAGAATTCTGATGTCTGGAATCCTTCCGGCAAGTCTCTACCGATTGTTTCACGGATTACTCTTGGCCCAGCGAAACCGATCAGTGCTCCCGGCTCTGCCATGATGATATCAGCAGTCATAGCGAAAGAAGCAGTAATTCCACCGAATGTAGGGTCACAAAGGTAAGCGATGTATAAAAGACCTGCTTCAGAAAGCTGAGCTAATTTAGCCTGAACTTTTGCCAGCTGCATCAAAGAGTAAGTAGCCTCCTGCATTCTTGCTCCTCCGGACTGACAGATAATCATATACGGAAGTTTGTGTGCTATACAGTAATCTATTGCTCGTCTGATCTTTTCACCCATTACAGAACCCAAAGATCCACCGATGAAAGCAAAATCCATACAAGAAACTACCATTTCAGTTCCTTTTACAGTTCCTACAGCGTTTCTGATAGAGTCTGTAAGCTTTGTTTTAGCTTTTACTTCTTTCAAACGGTCTTTGTAAGGCTTTGTATCTTTGAAGTTTAAGATATCAATACTTTCAACATTAGCATCCAGTTCGGTAAATTTACCACCGTCAAAAAGGATGTCAAAAAATTCTGCACTTCCTATTCTTACATGGAATCCATCTTCAGGAGAAACATAGTTATTTCTCTTTAGTTCATCATGTTCCACTACTTTTCCGGATGGAGTCTGATGCCAAAGACCTTTGGGAACGTCTTTTTTCTCATCAGTAGAAGTGGTAATGTTTTTTGCTTTTCTTTTAAACCAGTCGAATGCCATTTTTGTTTGTATTAATGTATAAATGTAAAATGTACCAATGTAAATGTATTTTTATGAATACTTTTTACATTGATACAAATGTACAGTTCTTATTTTAAAGTATTTACGTTATTTAAATCTTCAAATGCTTTCACCAATCTTGTAGAGAATGTTTCCTCACCTTTTCTTACCCATACTCTAGGGTCGTAGAATTTCTTGTTAGGTTTTTCTTCTCCTTCAGGGTTTCCGATTTGAGCTCTTAAATAATCAATATTGTTTACCATATAATCTCTAACGCCTTCTGTGTAAGCAAACTGAAGGTCAGTATCAATATTCATTTTGATTACCCCATAGTCGATAGCTTCTCTGATCTCCTCTAAAGTAGATCCTGAACCTCCATGGAATACAAAGTTGATAGGTTTAGCAGCCGTTCCGAATTTCTCCTGAACATATTTCTGAGAATTGTCAAGAATTTTCGGTGTAAGAACTACGTTTCCTGGCTTGTAAACTCCGTGTACGTTACCGAAAGCAGCAGCAATGGTAAAGTTGTCAGAAATAGCTTTTAGTTTTTCATAAGTATAAGCTATATCTTCTGGTTGAGTATATAATTTGGAGTTATCAACGTCTGAGTTATCTACACCATCTTCTTCACCTCCTGTTACCCCGATTTCTACTTCAAGAGTCATCTGAAGCTTAGCCATTCTTTCGAAATACTGAGCTGAAATCTCAAGGTTTTCCTCCAAAGATTCTTCAGAAAGGTCTAACATGTGAGAAGAGTAAAGAGATTTTCCTGTCTGCTTGAAGAAATCTTCATTAGCATCCATCAATCCGTCAATCCAAGGAAGTAATTTCTTTGCACAGTGGTCTGTGTGTAGAATTACAGTTGCTCCGTAAGCTTCTGCAAGCGTGTGGATATGTTTGGCACCAGCAATAGATCCTAAGATGGCAGCCTTTTGTCCGTCATTGTTTAATCCCTTTCCTGCGTTGAATGCAGCTCCACCATTTGAAAACTGAATAATTACAGGAGAGTTCAATTTCGCTGCAGTTTCCATCACAGCGTTTACGTTGCTTGATCCAATTACGTTTACTGCAGGTAATGCAAACTTGTTTTCTTTAGCATACTGAAAGATATCGGTAACTAACTGACCTGTGGCAACTCCTGCCGGAAAAATTCTGCTCATGTTTTACTTTTTATTATAAATTTATTAGGTGTTTTAATTTCGTGTAAAGGTAATCATTTTTAAGAAATTACTAGTTTCTTTTATCTCTGCCCCAAAGGAGCTTCTGGCGGATGGTTTCATAGAAACTCAAACCGTTGGGCTGTACCAGAAGAAGCTGGAATTTTGCCTTTTTAATGATGATTTCCTTATCGGTTTCTATGTGGATCAGTCGGGAGTCTAGGGAAAGAGAGTATTGTGGTACACGGCTTTCCACCCTGAGTTTTATTTCTACTTTATCATTTACTACTAAAGGTCTCACATTCAGATTGTGGGGAGCGATAGGCGTAATGACAAAATTTTCGTTGTTGGGAGAAATGATTGGCCCACCACAGCTCAGAGAGTAAGCAGTAGAACCTGTTGGTGTTGAAATGATCACACCGTCACCCCAGAATACATTCAGAAACTCATCATTGATAAAAGAATCTACTGTAATCATCGATGTTGTTTCTTTTCGGGAAACAGTAACGTCGTTTAATGCATAAGGAAAGGCTCCTTCCAGTTTGGGTGAAACAACCTCAATTACTGAACGGCGGCTTGTTTTTACATCTCCTTTTAAGATAGAATCCAATTCTTTAAAGGCTTCTTCTTTTGTGAAAAAGGCTAAAAATCCAAGTCTTCCTGTATTGACCCCTACCACCGGAATTTCAAGATCCTCTATAAAGGTTAAAGAGTTTACAATCGTTCCGTCTCCACCGAAAGTGAAGAAAAGATCCACTTCTTTGTCCAGAAGGTCCTGTTTAGAGTTGAAAGTTTCGAATAT
This sequence comes from Chryseobacterium vietnamense, assembly GCF_031454475.1. Classification (NCBI taxonomy): domain Bacteria; kingdom Pseudomonadati; phylum Bacteroidota; class Flavobacteriia; order Flavobacteriales; family Weeksellaceae; genus Chryseobacterium; species Chryseobacterium vietnamense. The sequence continues at coordinate 115,585 of NZ_JAVDQX010000003.1, forward strand.
TTTTGAAAACTGAAGTGCTTCAGCCATTTCATCATACAGAACAGATTTTACACCTCTTGCTTCAAGTTCAGAGATAAACTTGCTTAAATATAAAAAAGTATCAAGATCTTTTTTCTGAGAATATATGGCTGCCTTCATGTTATATTTCTATGAATTTTTGTAAAAAACCATAACGGTCTTTAAACAGGTCGGATTTCTCATCAGAATAGTATTTCTCAACAATTCTGTAATCGTACCGGTCAAATGTAGCGTCTATCGAGGCCAGGTTTTCATTACTGATTTTTATGGTGACCTGAACTACCTCCTCAGACATAAAGCTTATAAACCCTCCGTAAAACTTGGAATTGTTGCTTTCTACAATATTGGTAATTTCCGTCATTGAATATTTTCTGGCCGGAGTTTCTACGGTAAGAATAGCTCCTGTTTCTGAAAATAAAGGATAACGGGAAAGGTCCTGAAAAACATCTTCACAGGTAATGTACCCCAGATATTTTTCATTTTTATTAATCACAGGAATCACATTGGAGCTGAAAGTATAAAACAGACGGATGCTGTCCATAACGTTGTTATCCTCCAGAATCGCAAACCGCTCAATCTGGTGTTCCAGATCCTTCAGTGTTCCTCCATCTTCTTCATACAGAAAGTCCATTGCAATAGCTCCGTAGAAGTGGTGGGATTTTTTGATGAAAACATGAGAATATCCGAAATCCTCCAATATGTTTCTGGCCGACTCTATGGAGTCAGACAGGCTAAAACATGGAAAGTCTTTTGAGATATAGTCCTTGATAAACATTGTGCTAATTTATAAAAAATTAAACGAAACTTTTTCTGAAAACCCGACTTTTTTTAAGATGAAACAAAAAAAATGCCGTCAAAATTTGTTTGTAAAAAAAAATAAAGTACCTTTGTCGCCTTTCATTTTTACTTTTTATTAGATTTATTTCAAACTGCACTGTCTACTAAGGACATATGCAGTTTTTTTATTTTAATGCTTTTGCAAATTCCCACATCACAATTCCGGCGCATACACTTACATTAAGAGAATGCTTGGTTCCAAGCTGTGGAATTTCTAAAAATACATCAATATTGGGAAGTACTTCATCACTGATTCCTTCTACCTCGTTTCCTAAAATCAAGGCGTACTTTTTTGATCTGTCAATCGTAAAATCTGTGATAAGCTGGCTTCCTGTAGTCTGCTCAATTCCGATGATTTCGTATCCTTTGCTTTTCAAATCTGCAATAGCAGCGTTGGTTTCTGTTTCATGAGACCAGTCTACACTTTCTGTTGCTCCCAATGCCGCTTTATGAATCTCACGGTGAGGTGGCTGTGGTGTAATGCCACAAAGGATTATTTTTTCAATTAAAAAGGCATCTGCCGTTCTGAAGGCTGCACCTACATTGTGCATACTTCTGATATTATCTAAAATGATGACCAACGGAATTTTTTCAACCTTCTTAAATGTTTCTACATCTATTCTGTTTAGTTCTTCCAGTTTTAGTTTCTGTACCAATTGTATTATTTTGTTGAGATTAATTTTCCGTCTTTATAGACCTCTGTTTTTTCTATGCTTCCGTCTTCACGGTAATGCACTCTGTTGCCGTTTCTTTTATCGTTGGCAAGCTCAGTTTCACGCTGTAATTTTCCTGATGGATAAAATACTTTCCATTTCCCGGTAGCAAGCCCGTTATCATACTGACCAATATCTTTCAATGATTTTCCATCTTCATGGAAGGTTTTGCTTTCTCCCTGTAATTTATTGAATTTATAATTGGAAATTTCAGTTATTTTACCTGCCGGAGAATAGAATGTTGCGGTAAGACTATTGTCATAAATATTCTTTTCTCCATTTCTGAAAGCTTCTTTGGAAGTGAGAACTCCATTCTTATCAAAATAGGACCATTCTTTTACTTTGTATCCTTTTTTATATTCTCCTTTCGACTGCACTTTTCCGTTATCATAATAAAAAACAGCCTCACCATCCAGTTTCCCTTTTTTCCATTCTACTATATTTTTTACCTGGCCATTGTCATAAAATTCTCTGCAGGAGCCTTCCTGCAGCCCGTCCTTATATCCACAAGGTTTCTGTGCTGCAATCATAATAGAAGTGGAAAAAAACAATAGAAACATGTACTTCATAGCTATTTTTATTTCAAAAATAGTAAAATACTTATATTTGACTCAAAAATATACTATGAAAAAATTATTCACCTTATTTATATTAATATGGGGATTTATATCTCTGGAAGCACAAAACACCTATTACCCCCAAGCTTTTTTTGATAAAAAACTGGCAAGGGATATGCTTGGATTCGGAAACTCTACCATTGAAGGGCAGGCTTCTACCAAACAAAAAAACAACTGGGGCATCAAACCATTGCTTGGAGAAAAACATTATGCACCTAAAGGAACTGTTGTCATGCTTTTTCCCGTAACACCTTATTTTGAGGAGTTTTATAATATGAGAAAGAAATATGAAAATAAAAAAACAACAGTATATATGTCTGAAGAAGCTTTTAAATACAGAGTGGAAGCTTTAACTGATGATCACGGGAGGTTTAAATTTGAAAAACTGAAACCGGGTAAATATTATCTTGAAACTATTGTCAATTTTACTGCAACGGCAAGTTATCAGAAGCAGACAGGAACTTCAGATGCTTATAACGGCTATGGAGCTTATCTGTATTCTACTCCTATATACAGTACGTTTTTCTACGGATATTCTGCTGCCAACAGGGAAAGCAAATTTGTAGAGATAAAACAGGACGGCGAACTTAAAGAAATCAAGCTTTAGAAGCTTGATTTTTTATTTTCTGATCATAATCTGCTGTACATTTTTCTCAATATTCTGCGCTAAGGTTTCCATAGGAATATCGTTTTCATCATTATTGAACGGATCTTCAATTTCTTCTGCAATAAGTTCAAGACTCATCAAAACATAATAAACGAAAACGGTAAGCGGAATCATAAAAAGGCCGATCGTAATAACGTATGCAATCGGAAGTGCAAAGACATACAGAATAATAAACTTCTTGATGAAAGAAGAGTAGGAGTAAGGGATCGGTGTATTTTTAATTCTTTCACAACCTCCACATACATCCAGAAATCCTGAAAGCTGGGTGTCTAAGTACAGCATTTCAACTTCAGAAATTTTTCCTTCTTTTTTTAATTGATTCAGTTTATGGCTAAGCAGAATAACTATTTCACTTGGGCCATGGTTTTTTAAAGAGCTTTCTATTTCAGAATAATCTTCATCCAAAGCCAGCCTGGTAGATTCCTTAGAAAGATGTTTAGCTAAAAAGTGTGGAAAGTATTTTAAATACCTTGCTATTTGCTCAGCATCCTGACGGTTGTCTCCAAGAATCGTATTGATTTTTATCGCAAAGTTTCTCGTGTCGTTGACCAGTTTTCCCCAAAGTTTTCGTCCTTCCCACCAACGGTCATACGCAGTATTCGTTCTGAAAACCAGCAAAAGTGAAAGCACAAAACCCAGCAGAGAATGAATCATACCCACATTGCTCACTCCTGATTTTGTGGTAAGGTGCAGATACTCAACTTCCAGGTATTGAATTCCCCATGAGTACAATCCTACAAGAATCATACTTGGAAAAAGAATTTTTAAGGTGTCACTTTTGTGTAAACTGAACAGGATTTTAAGGAAATGTTTGGTGTTGTAGACTCTCATAAACGCTCTTATTACCACAAATATAAATTTTTCATCTGAGCTTTGCTAATGAGGTAAGGAAGTCTGAAGCCGGAAGAGGGAGGTTATGGGAGCCAAAGAAGTAGTAGGTTTGCAGACAAATATTAACTTCCAGCATCTATCTTCCAGCTTCCAGCCTTTTTAATCTTAATTTTCTCAGATTTCAAAAAAACACTATTTTTATTTCGCATTAAATACAAAGTACATGATCCTCGAAAACGTAGATATTGTAGATGATATCAGTAAAGAAGATTTTCAGAAAAACTATTTTAAAAAGCAGAAACCTCTTTTGATTAAGAATTTTGCCAGTCGATGGGACGCTTTTGACAAATGGAATCTTGCCTATATCAAAGAGAAGGCAGGAGATCAGGAGGTTCCGTTGTATGATAACAAACCTGCAGATGCGGCAAAAAGTTCTGACGCGCCGGTTACCCATATGAAAATGAAGGACTATATTGATACCATCAAAAGCAGACCTTCAGATTTGCGAATCTTTTTTTATATCATCACAGACAGGCTTCCCGAGCTTCTTAAAAACTTCACCTATCCTGATCTGGGAATAAAGTTCTTCAAAAGACTGCCGACTTTATTCTTTGGAGGAAGTGAAGCCCATGTTTTAATGCATTATGATGTGGATCTGGGTGATTTTATGCATGTTCATTTTGAAGGAAAGAAAAGAATTCTGCTGTTTGACCAGAAGCAGTCTCCGTTTTTGTATAAAGTTCCTTTGTCCGTTCATACCGTTTACGAGGTCGATTATGAAAATCCGGATTACGAAAAGTTTCCGGCATTGAAATATGCCAAAGGATACGAAATTTTTATGGAGCATGGTGATGCTCTCTTTATTCCGGGAGCTTTCTGGCACTTCAACAGATATCTGGAGCCCGGTTTTTCACTTTCATTAAGAGCGCTTCCGAATAAGCCGAATGTATTTGCCAATATGCTGTATCATGTTTTCATCATGAGGTATACGGATAAACTGATGCGAAAACTTTTCAAAGCAAAATGGGTGAATTATAAGCAGAAATGGGCCTATAAGAAAAGTTCCGAGGCTTTGGAAAAACACCTTTCAAAAAAATAAACATTATACATTTGATAATTTTAACGCATTCAGCGCAATGTTTAGGGATAGCTGCTGATAAAGGTTCGCAAGGGCGTTTCACTCAGCGGGGAAAGTACTTCAATTGCTAAATGAAATGCCCTTGCGAACGAAAATCAGAAGCATCAATATCAATTTTCTTTGCTTCTTAGCGTTAGATTTAGATCAATTTATTTATTGATAAGCCCGAATATCATTGCGTCTACGAATTTTCCCTTTTCAAAAAAATAATCTTTCAACGTTCCTTCTTTACTGAAATTTAAAGAAGATAAAAGTCTTTCAGAAGAAATATTGGAAGGATCTATGAAAGCATCTACACGATGAAGCCTCATGGTTTCAAATCCATAGGTTAAAATAGGAAGAATAGCTTCTTTCATATAAGACTGCTGCCAGAATTTTGGATTGAGCTCATAGCCGACCTCTGCCCTGAAATGTTCCCTGTACCAGTTGTGGTAGCCACAGGTTCCAATGACTTTTCCGTTGGATTTCAGTTCCAGAGCCCATCTGAAGCCTTTGCCTTTTTCGAACTCACTGTTAAAATGCCGGATGATGCGACGGGAGTCGTCTTCCGTCTTGAAGGGAGTAAGATCATAATATTCCATAACTTCATCCAGAGAAAAGTATTCAAATAAGTCTTGGGTATCATTAAAAGTAAGCTGGCGCAAAATAAGTCTTTCAGTCTCTAAAACAGGAAATTCCATGAATAATGTGATTTGATGGGTGAAAATACGATTAATTAGTGATAAAGAAAAACATAGAAGATTAACCCGCAAACAATTCTCTTACCCTGAATTTATTTTTCTAAATTTGGGGCTCATTTTTTACTATGGCAAAAACGAAGAAGGAAACTCCACTAATGACTCAGTACAATACCATCAAGGGTAAATACCCGGATGCGCTTTTACTTTTCAGAGTAGGGGATTTTTATGAAACTTTTGGGCAGGATGCCGTGAGAACATCCCAGATTCTGGGTATTGTCCTTACCAAAAGAAACAATGGAGAAGGCAGCGTAGAGCTTGCAGGATTCCCACATCACTCAATAGATTCTTATCTTCCCAAACTGGTAAGAGCAGGAATGAGGGTGGCTATCTGTGATCAGCTGGAAGATCCGAAAATGGTGAAGGGAATTGTGAAACGTGGTGTTACTGAGTTGGTTACTCCAGGAGTTACCTTTAATGATCAGGTTTTAAATTCCAAAAAAAATAACTTCCTTCTTTCATTGCATAAAGAAAAAGAGAAGTACGGAATTGCCTTAGTAGACATCTCCACAGGAGAGTTTCTGGTAAGTGAAGGAAACCTGGAAAAGCTTTTGCACATTATTAATACCTTTGATCCGAGTGAGATTATTTTCCAGAGAAGTACTCAGATTCCGGAACAGATCAAAAATAAAAATGCCTTTAAGCTTGAAGACTGGGCTTTCCAATATAATTTTGCCTACGAAAAATTAACCAATCACTTTAAAACCAATTCTTTAAAAGGTTTTGGAGTGGAAAACCTTCAGCTGGCCATTACAGCTGCAGGTGCTATTTTTGCCTATCTGGTAGAAGATACTCATCATAATCTGCTTGCCCATATTACAAAACTGCAGATTATTCCACAGGAAGATTATCTGATGATGGATAATTTTACCCTGAGAAACCTGGAAATTGTTTATCCAAGTAATCCTCAGGGAAAATCTCTGCTGGATATCATTGATAAAACGTCTACTCCAATGGGTGGAAGATTACTGAGAAGAAGAATCATTCTTCCTTTAAAATCTGTGGATGAGATTATGAGAAGACTCTCTCTGATTGATTTTTTAAACGAAAATGATGCGCTGAAATACGAAATCTGCCAGCTTTTGAAATCCATTTCTGATCTTGACAGATTGATGGGAAAACTGGCTGCAGAGAAAATTTCACCTAAAGAACTGGGGTATTTGCGTCAAAGTTTAATTAATATTCATAAAATCAAAGCTTTATTACATCCTCATGCCGATGTGCTGTCGTGGTTAGAGCCTTTATTTGATCTGGATGAACTGATTACATATTTGCAAAATCACCTTAATGAAGAACTGCCGGTAAGTATTGCGAAAGGGAATATCATTAAAGAAGGCGTTTCCGAAGAACTGGACAGATTAAGAAATCTTCAGAGCAAAGGACGTGGTTTCCTGGATGAAATGTGCCAGAGAGAGATTGAAAGAACTGGAATTACCAGCCTTAAAATTGATTTTAACAACGTTTTCGGATATTATATAGAGGTCCGAAATACCCATAAAGATAAAGTTCCGGATGACTGGGTAAGAAAACAGACCCTGGTAAATGCTGAAAGATACATTACCGAAGAGCTGAAGGAATACGAAAACCAGATCCTGGGTGCCGAAGAAAAAATAGGCGTTCTGGAAACTTCATTATATAGAAATGTATGTGGGGAAACGATGGTTTATATTGATCAGATTCAAGGAAATTCCAATATCATTGCCCAGCTTGATGTGGCTGCAGGACTATCCGAACTGGCTGTATCTGAAAGTTATACAAAACCTGTTTTGAATGACGGCTATGCCATTGATTTAAAAGAAGCCAGACACCCGATTATTGAAAATGCTCTTCCACTGGGAGAAAAATATATCCCGAATGATATCTTTCTGGATAAAGATTCCCAGCAGATTATCATGGTAACTGGACCCAATATGGCCGGTAAATCGGCAATTCTGCGTCAAACGGCCATTGTATGTCTTTTGGCCCAGATTGGAAGTTTTGTGCCTGCAAAACATGCAGAAATCGGAATGCTTGATAAAATATTTACAAGGGTAGGAGCTACCGACAATATTTCTGCCGGAGAATCTACTTTCATGGTAGAAATGAACGAGGCGGCCAATATTCTGAATAATATTTCCGAGCGAAGCCTGATTTTACTGGATGAAATCGGCCGTGGAACCTCCACTTATGATGGAGTTTCTATTGCATGGGCTATTGCTGAATATCTTCATCAGCATCCTACACAGGCTAAAACGCTATTTGCAACGCACTATCATGAGCTGAATGAAATGACCGTTAATTTCGAAAGGGTGAAAAATTTCCATGTTTCTATTCAGGAAAACAAAGGAAATATCATTTTCCTGAGAAAACTGATTCCGGGGGGAAGTGAACACAGTTTTGGTATTCATGTGGCAAAACTGGCCGGAATGCCTGCCAAAGTGGTGAACAGAGCCAATGAAATCCTTAAGACTCTTGAAGCTAGCAGAACACAAGAAACAGGAAGTACCTCTGAGAGTATTAAAAGGGTGACAGAAGAAAATATGCAGCTTTCTTTCTTCCAGCTTGATGATCCTGTTCTGGAGAATATTCGTGAGGAGCTGACGAAAATAGATATCAATACATTGACACCTATTGAGGCTTTAATGAAGCTCAATGCCATAAAAAAAATGATTGGAGGGTAATCCAATCATTTTTTTAATAATGTTAAAAGTCTGTTTAGCAGCAGTAGCCGTCATTACCTCTAGGACCGATAATAAGGAAGTGACTGACTCCTCTTAGTTTGCATAGCCCTTCAGCGCAGGCAGCTGCCCCTCCGTTAATTTCCTTGAGTTCAGCTTTGTTGAGTTTTCTTGTTTTCAGGTTTGAATTTTTCATATTCCTTGTTTAAGTGTTACAAACTTGATTAACAACAAAATCCATCCTGCATACCCGGAACTCCATATCGGTCTTCACCCGTATGAGGATCTGTACAGCTTATTACTCTTGGGCATACTGGTCTGTTTGCACCACCGCTGATCTCTTTCAGCTCCATTTTACTCAATTTTCTTTTCTGATTTTTTGAATTTTTCATAATAATTTTAATTTGGTAAAAGCTAATTTACAAGATATTTTATTATGTTCAAAATATTGTGAGTCAAATTGTTAACTTTTTTAGGAGGAGAATCTATTTTATAAAAAAAGATTGAGGGTGGCCTCAATCCTTATTTATCTAACAAAGTTTATGGGATACTAACAGCAATAGCCATTTTTATCACCAGCACCAAGCTGCCATTCTTCAAATTCGCCTCTGCGGCAGAATCCGTCCCAGCATACTCTGCCGCTTCCTGTGATTTCCTTTAACTCACTTTTCGTCAGTTTTCTTTTTTGAATGTTTGATTTTTTCATGATGATTTGGTTTTGGTTATTGTTTTAAGTGTATTTGATTAGCAGCAAAATCCGGTGCTGTCTAAAGGTCCTATGGTATATTCATCATCTGTTCCTCTTACCCTGCAAAGGCCTTCCCAGCATATTCCAGGTCCATTTCCTCCCGTGATATTTTTTAATGCCTTTTTACTCAGTTTTTTCAGATTTTTTAATTTTTTCATGATATTTTAGTTTGATTCAACTCAAATATATAAAAATCATCTATATAATTCTATTGCTTGTGAAAAAATTAACATATATGCAAAAAAAAGAGCCTTAGCGGCTCTCTTTATTATAAATGATTGTACTCATAAGTAATCAATTCACTATTCGTTATCCCCGTTCCTGTCTTATTATAATACGTTTTGACACTTTTGGTAGGGTATCCACTGTTATTGTATTCGTAGGTGGATTTAAAGATTCCCCATTCGCCGCTTCCAGCTCCATCGTTATAATTAAGGACATGGTTGTAGCTTTCGATATTGTGTACAGATCCGTTTTCGTCTTCGCTATCAATAATTTTTAAAAACCCTGTTATATTTTTAAAAGGAATATTCTTGGTATCATACACGATAGGTTGTAAAGTACCTGTAGCACTATGAAAACCACCTGCATTATTGGGTACTGATGCGGTTTCTGTCCAGCTGTTAAGTGAGCCGTCAGCATTTAACGTTGCTGTTTTGCTGCCTGTTCTTATGGCTGAGGATCCGGTAAAGCTTGCAGTATAAGTGATTTTCACACTATTACTGGAAAGATAGTTATAATTGGTTTCCACTGTAGAAGTCGTTCCGGAAGACAGGGAAGTCTCACTATATATTTTTTTGCTTAATCTGCTGCTTCCATCGTAACTATATGTCGTTTTATAACTTTTGCTTAAACCGGTAGTTATCTGTTGAGTAATGAGATCTCCGGAATAACTGAAGAGGGTAATTTCACCATTGGTGATATTTTTAATCTGGGAAATTTTAGAGCCACTGTAAGTATAGGTTGAGGTCTCTCCGTCAGAAACCATTTTTGTTACCAGAACCGGGCTGTTATTATTAGTATTCGTATTTCCACTGTTGTTAGACGAAGTATCATCATCGCTACTGCTTGTGCATGATGCCAAAAAGAAAATTGGCAGAAGTAAATAAGATTTTTTCATGGTTTTGATTTAAGTTGCAAAAATATCAAAAAAATAAATCAATGGACAAATAAATAGTTTGTTTGTAAGAGATTTAGTGATTAGATGAATTTTATTTTTGTATATTGTTGTATTGTAGTTGTTTATATTTTAATAGTGAAAAACATAATAAAAATATCAACCCTGTTTTTGTTCTGTACGGTTTTTAAAGCCCAGCAGACAGAAGTTTCTGTAGTAAAATATGAAGATCTGGAGAAGAGAATTCAGCAGGAAAAAGATAAATTGCTTGTGGTCAACTTCTGGTCCACAACCTGTGTCCCATGCGTAAAAGAACTTCCTCATTTTATGGAAGTAAATAATAAATATGCAGATAATGAGAAGTATAAGATGATTCTGGTCTCGTTGGACAGACTGGCGGATCAAGAAAGGGTATTGAAATTCATTAAAAATAAAAACCTGACTGCAGAGGTCCTTCTGTTGCATGATATTAAAAGAATGAATACCTGGATTCCAAGATTTGAAAAAGATTGGGATGGAAATATTCCGGTAACATTGTTTTACAAAAACGGATCAAAAATTCATTTCAATGACGGTGAAATGAGCAAAGAAGATCTGGAAAAAGAAATTAAAGAAAACCTGCAATAAATAATTGATTATGAAAAACTTTAAAATTATAATGACCGCCTTGATCGTTGGGCTGGGATTATTAAGCTTTACAGCAAAAGACCAGGATAAAAATACCAATCAGAAGGAGAATGTTCCCGTTGTAAAAGGCTATGAAGTAGGAGATGAAGCTGCGGATTTTAAACTTAAAAATATCGATGGGAAAATGGTTTCCCTGAGTGATTTTAAAAGCGCGAAAGGATTCATTGTTATATTTACCTGCAACCATTGTCCTTACGCAAAGAAATACGAAGACAGAATTATTGAGCTGGATAAAAAATACAAAGCTCAGGGGTATCCGGTAATTGCCATTAACCCTAACGATCCTAATGTACAGCCGGAAGACGGCTATCAGCAGATGATTGAAAGAGCAAAACAGAAAGGATTCACCTTTCCTTATCTGGTAGATGACGGACAGAAAATTTATCCGCAGTATGGCGCCACAAAAACGCCTCATGTTTTTGTGCTGAAAAAAGAAAATGGAAAGAATATCGTAAAATATATTGGTGCGATCGACAATAATTATGATAACCCGAATGATGTGTCGGAATATTATGCTCAGGATGCGGTAAATGCTCTGCTCAAGGGAGAACCGGTAAAAATGACTAAATCGGTAGCCATTGGATGTACAATCAAAGTAAAGAAATAATATATTTGTCTGTATAAAATAAAATCGGTGTTCTTTGATACCGATTTTTTATGCCTTAAACCCAATTTTGAAATGAAATTCCAATTCAGCCTGAAATATTTTTTTCTGACCATCCTTATTTTTCTTGCAGAAGTGCTGATCGCCACCAAACTCAGTGATATTTTCTTTGTGAGAGCTTACCTTGGTGACGTTATTGTGGTCATGCTTCTTTATACTTTTGTAAAGAGTTTTATAAAAGTAAATGATCAGAAACTGATTTTTGGAATTCTGATTTTTTCATTGATGGTGGAATTTGCACAATATTTCAATATTGCAGAAAAATTAGGCTTCCGTCCAGGAAGCCTGATGTATATTGTCATTGGAAATTCTTTCTCATGGATTGATAACCTTTGCTATGCCGTAGGCTGTTTGATTCTCTATATTATCGTAAAAACAACGAAGAATGAAAACCTAACCTCAGCATCTAATTCTTAGTCTCTGCAAATCAATACTTTTTATCTTCCAAAACTATCATATTTATCCTCTGCATATTTGGTAAATCGGTTCAGTAAAGCTACATTTTCCTTTTCCATAGGAGAAAGGTCATTATCTACATTGCTGGAAACAGGAATATACCAATCTGTTTGCTCAAAGAAGTTTCGGTAGGTTTCTTTTTTAAAAGAATAACCATGTCTTGCAAATACTGAGTTTTTGATGATCTCCAGGTCCAGTTTTCTTAAATTTTTAAGATCTTTTTCCGTCAGCTTCTGCTTGGATGCATTTAGTTTGAAGATCGCTTCAGAAGCGATACGGTTTTTAGAGGTTTTATAGCTTTCTGTTTTTCCCGTTGCTTCATCGGTATATTTTTCAGTAAATTCTTTAGGGTTTGACCAGTCTACGAGGTCAGAATCCTTATCCAGCATGAAATTGGGATTGTAAACGAACTCTTTTTTAGTCAGTTTAAGTGTTTTTGATGGGGCTTTAACGCTTGCTTTATCGAAAGCATTCCACTTTCCGGTTAAGCTGTCTCCTTTTAATTTTATTTCAAACCTTCCATCTGTTTTGTCATTGCCGGGTTCATCCAATACGAAAGATGCCGTAGATTCATTAAAAACACCTCGGAACGGACGCTGATTTCCATTAACGATACTTTGTCCGTACACGCTGTCTTTGGTGATTCTGTTGATCTTTAAAGAAATTCTTTTATAGTTGCTGACATCATATTCTGAGCCGTCTGTCTGGTCAACTACCTTTTCCATTCCGGCAAATTCGCCGGTATAAATTCCGTAATATTCCTGGTGAACTTCAGGGACTACCGCAGAATCCTTCTTTGTGGTCAGAGAATCTTTTCCTGATTCGGTAGTCTTTCCTTCTTTTTTGCAGCTTAACAGAGCAACTGTAAGCAGGGAAATCAGTGTGTAATTTACAATTTTCATAGATGTTTTTTTGTGATTAAATATTCAATAATAAGGATGTTGGGAATCCAACCCAGCCATGCAATGATCTGATAGACGTCCATTGGGTTGGGATGAAATAAATATACAATAATTACCTTCCACATTCTCAAGGTAATAGCAGATAATGTAAAAGCAAAACTCCGCCACATCCACTGCTTGTGTTCTTTAAACTTTTTCTGTCTCGCCAGCTGATAGGCTTTCAACGTTGAAAACCACCATAAAAAGCCTAAAATAACAAAGGAAATCTTCGATAAAATACCTCCATTGGCAAAAAGTCCCATATAAACTCCTGAAGGTGCCGCACAGATCAGGATGAGAAAAATATAGATTTTTCCTATGTTCCTGTGGAAATTTTTGAATCCAAAATCCTTTCTGAGCAACGCAAGAAAACCCGAAAGAAGTACAAAAATAGTTGTATAGACATGGGTATAGAAAAACGGAAGATATTCCGGCCTTTCTGTTACTTCTGTCTGTTTGATCATCAGAAAGCTCACCTCAGGATTAAAAGGAATATATTCTAAGGTAATCTTTAGCATCAGCCAAAAGAAATACCCGAACCCTATAACTAAAAGGATTTTAAAGAAAAAGGCAGTACTTCTTTTGGCGGATAACATTGTCCGTTATTCAAAGTTTATATTAAGAGGAAAAGTATAATAGCTGCGGACAATTATGCCATTGGATTTTGCTGGTTTCCATTGGGCTTTCAAAGACTTTAAAGCTCTTTCTGTTTCTTTATTGAAATCGGCATTATCTCCGGTTACTATGATGCCATCTATTTTACCTTCAATATTAACTGTAAACTTTGCCCTCGCAGTTATTATACCTTTCCCTTTTATTTTTCTCATCCTTATTTTGTCAGCAATATCTTTTCGAAGTGCCATCAGTCCTCCGGGATATTCTGCAGATTTTATGTCTTTTGATAAGACAGCCTCTTCAGACTGATCTTTAGCTGGTAAAATTTCGGTTTCCTTTACCTGAGAAAATGCTAGTCCAAAACCAAGGCACAAAGCGAAGGTTACTATTTTTTTCATGGTTTATTTTGTATTCAAATTATTTATTTTCAAAGAAATCAATGACTAATTCATTGAATAATTCCGGTTTTTCTTCTGGAACATAATGACTTGCATTTGGGATAATAGCTAATTGTCCTTTTGAGATAGATTCTGCGATTTTTACCGTATGTTCTGTTTTTATAAGATCATTATCACCAGCAATGATCAATGATGGGCACTGAATTTTATTCAGGTCTTCATACTTCCATTGGGGATACTTCAAATCCAGATTCAGAAGATCAATAAAGATATCATTTTTATGGTCTTTATTCTCTTTAATAAGGTTCACTAGCATTTCTTTCATGGATTTTAAATCATTATCTTTGACTCCTTCCGGAAAAATATTGGCTCCTGAGCATGCTATTTTGTCTACCATCTCCGGATATTTCATTGCCATAGACAGTGCGAGAATTCCTCCGTCACTCCAACCCAAAATCTTTGTTTTTTTGATGTTCAGCTTCTCTAAAAACTGCTTAAGATCCTCTGTCTGAATATCAAAAGTAAGTTCTTTCGTTTTGTCATACGTAGATCTTCCCCGTTCACGGCAATCGACAATGATCACTTTATATTTTTTGGCAAATGTATCTTTTTGGTTCATAAAAGCACTGATGGATTGGCCATTGCCATGAAGCATAAGAACCGGCTCACCTTCTCCATAGACTTCATAGTATAATTTGATGCCGTTAACATCAATAAATTTTCCTTCCGGCATTGCTCCGATAATACCACGACCTTTGATCAACAATGATTTTCTGCCACTGAATGGTTTGTAATCTGAAGTTTCAATTGTAAAATGTTTTACGTGCTTTATTTTCTGAGAACGGATTCCTTCAAACCAACCGTTCGAAGGTGCTATCTCTTTTTCAAAACCTGAGTTTTCCAAAGGAATTTCAGTCCATTTTTTTGACTTTCCATCATTGACTTCCAACTTAAAATCGTCAAAATAGAAATCCCCGTTGCTTTGTGCAAAAGCTCCGATATTCATAGTCTTTGCAGATGGATTGATGCTTCCTTTTATTTCGTAGGTTTTCCATTCATGGGTTACCTGGATTCCATAATATTGATTTTCAAAGAAACTAGTAGACTCATCTTTATTATCTATTCTGCACCATAATCCACAATTGGAACCATTATCCTCATTGTCTTTTCTGATTTTTGCCGTTATACGGAAGTTCCAGTTAGGTTTATTCTCTATATTGACAGCTTGCGTGAATGAAGTCCAGTCAGAGACAATTGTTTTTTCCTGGCCATATCCTAAACAGAACAAGAGTAGAAGTAAGAAACCGAATTTTTTTTTCATGTATTTAGTTTTTATTAAAAGTAATATTTTTTTACAAGCTGTTGAGATCCTGTGCAATCAGCCACCCCTCACTCCAGCATGCCTGGAAATTGAATCCTCCGGTCACGGCGTCAATATTCAAAACTTCTCCGGCGATATAGAAATTAGGGAGGATTTTTGAAGACATGTTTTTGAAGTTAATTTCCTTTAAATCAATGCCTCCAGCGGTTACAAACTCATCCTTAAAAGTAGATTTTCCGGTTACCTGAAACTTTTTTCTGCAAAGATTTTCCAGTATTTTCTGCATCTCTTTTCCGGAAATATTGGCTACCTGTTTATTAAGATCAACCTTTGAACTCTCCAGAATCTTCTGCCAGAATCGGTTGGTAATATCAAAGATCTTGGACTGGCCAATGGTCTTTTTAGGGTTGCTTTGCTTGAAATTATGGAACATTTCTTCCGCTTCATCCATTTCTATGGAGATAAAATTAACCTCAATTTCAAAGTTATATTTAAGTTTTGCCAGACTTATGGCTTCCCACGCAGAAATTTTCAGAACGGCAGGTCCGGAAAGTCCCCAGTGGGTAATAAGTAATGGTCCGCTTTCTTCTGTTTTAAGTTTTGGAATTGAAATTCCGGCGTTTTCAAAGCTTGTTCCAGGAAGATCTTTCAGCAATTCATCTTTGATATTGAATGTGAAAAGAGAAGGAACAAGTTCTACAATCTTATGGCCGAGATTTTCGACAATTTTCAGCGATTTTGGAGAACTTCCGGTCGTATAAACGATATAATCGGCTTCAAAATCTCCGGAATTGGTCTTTACAATATATTTTCCGTCCTGTTTTTCAATCTCTTTTACTGTACATTTTGTTTTTACCGAAATATTTTTCTTTTGAATTTCGTTCAGAAAAGCATTGATGATGGTCTGAGAAGAATTACTTTCAGGGAAAGTTCTGTTATCATTTTCAATTTTCAAGGGAACATCTCGTTGATCGAACCACTCCATCGTATCGCCAGGTTGAAATTTAGTAAAGACACTTAATAATTCCTTATTTCCACGGGGATAAAACTGAACCAATTCTCTTGGATCAAAGCATGCGTGAGTGACATTGCAGCGCCCGCCTCCGGAGATTTTAACTTTCTGAAGGACATCCGAGTTCTGTTCTAAAATGGTAACCGTATATTTCTTTTCGTCAAGATTTGATGCGCAGAAAAAGCCTGCAGCACCGCCTCCGATAATAATGATCTGTTTCATGTATATGTAATCCTATGCGGAAGATTATTTTTTCAAAAGTACAATTTTTATAAACCATCTTATTTGAGTATTTTTGAAGATTATAATTTTAATTATATCAAAAACGATTTTCATATGATTTTCTACCATAAATTTGAAGTAAGATGGAGCGATCTTGATGCCAATAAGCACCTTGCCAATTCATCATATGTACAGTATTGTGCACAGGCCAGAATGGCTTTTATGACTAAAGAGAAAATGGGAGTTACCCAGCTGAGCAGATGGGGAATAGGCCCGGTAATCCTGCATGAAAGATATTCTTTCTTCAAAGAGATCTATGCAGATCAGATCGTCATTGTAAGTGTAGAAATAGACGGATGCGCAGAAGATTCTTCCATCTACCGTTTCGTACACAAATTCTATACTCCGGACGGGATGCATTGTGCTACTGCAGAAGCTACGGGAGTATGGATTGATATGATGCTTAGAAAAATGACCACGCCACCGGATGATGTAGTGGAAGCAATGAATAAGTATAAAACCCCGGACACTGTTGTATTATCGAAAGAAGATTTCAAAAAGTTTCCTTTCCACCCACACAATATTGACCCGGCAGAAATTAATATATAAATGATGAATGATGGTTGATACAGAATGAGAATCTGTATTCAGGAATATCAATTATCATTTATCAATCATTACTTATAAAAAGAAATTTATGTTTGAAGATAAATCACAGGAGCTTACGCCCATTTCAAAATTAGGAGAATTTGGCCTTATTAAACATTTGACAGAACATTTTCCTTTATCCAATGAATCTTCAGAACTTGGAGTAGGAGATGACGCGGCAGTAATTAATCCGGACAACAAAAAAGTAGTTCTTACAACAGATGTCCTGGCGGAAGGAGTACACTTTAATCTTGGGTATGTGCCATTGAAGCACTTAGGGTATAAAGCTGTAGTGGTAAACCTTAGTGATATTGCTGCAATGAATGCGACCCCTACACAGATATTGGTTTCCCTTGCGGTATCTAACCGTTTTCCTGTGGAAGCTTTAGAAGAAATCTATTCCGGAATCCAGGCAGCATGTGGAAGATACAAAGTTGATTTGGTTGGAGGCGATACTACAAGTTCCAATTCTGGTCTCGTCATGAGTATTACAGCTGTAGGCATTGAAAATGAAGAAAATATCGTAAAAAGAAGCGGAGCAAAACCGAATGATCTTCTTGTCGTAACAGGAGATTTAGGTGGAGCCTATATGGGTTTACAGATTCTGGAAAGAGAACATGCAGTGTATCTTGCTGATCCGAATATGCAGCCGGAAATGGAAGGTTATGATTATATCCTTGAAAGACAATTGAAGCCTGAAGCAAGAACAGATGTTAAAACAATTCTGGAAGAGTTGGATATCATGCCAACTTCTATGATTGATATTTCAGACGGTCTGGCTTCTGAAATCCTTCACCTTTCAGATCAGTCAAATGTAGGATTCAGATTGTATGAAGAAAAAGTTCCGCTGGATAATCTTACCATCTCTACGGCAGATGAAATGAATTTGAACCCGGTAATGACAGCTTTAAGCGGTGGGGAAGATTATGAACTTCTGTTCACGATTTCACCAAATGATTTTGATAAAATTAAAAACCACCCGGATTTTACTATTATTGGACACGCAGTGGAAAAAGAAGAAGGAAATTTCATGGTTGCAAGAGGGTCCAACCAGCTGGTAGCTCTTACCGCTCAGGGTTGGGATGCTTTTTTAAACCAATAAACTGAAAATTATATTTAATTTTAAATATTGTAAGAAAACCGCAGCACATTTTTGCTGTGGTTTTTGTTTCCGGTTAATTATTTTACACTTTAATGATGACTACGCCTGAAAAAGAAATTCCCGTTCACCATTTGACTTCTGAAGAGTTCCAGATGAGTACGCTGAGTGCAGCGGGCCCGGAGAATTTTCATGATGTTCACCGGCATAATTTTTTTGAAATTATCTGGTTCAGGGAAGTGTATGAAAACAGCCGTTTAGAACTGGACTTTGAAAGCTATCAGCTTGAAAACAACCATATCTGCATCATTGCACCCGGACAGGCCTTTAATATGAAACTGGAAGGAGAGGAAGGATATGCAATGGCAATAAGCAGAGAAATTTTCAATGAAGCCTGTGATATAGAATCAGTACTCACAGGAGGCGAGATTCCTTTTCTTTTAAATCCTAAAAATGAAAAAACCTGCAGGACCATCATATCACTGATGGAGCAGGAGTATACAACAACATCAAGGACAGAACTCTTAAAGGCTTATCTCAAAGCATTTTGTATCATCATCGGAGAGCAGATTATCTCTCAGGAACCTTTATTGAATGACCGCCAGCGTATTCAGGAACTTGTGGGACTTATTGACAGACATTATATCGTGTATAAAGAGACTGGTTTTTATGCTGATCAGTTGAAAATAAGTACTCACCATCTAAATGATATAGTGCGCCATCTGAGGGGAACAACTGTAAAAAAGATGATCTCCCAGCGCCTTATCCTTGAGGCTAAAAGAGAGCTTAGCTTTGGAGCCCTCACGGTGAAGGAAATCGCTTTTAAACTCGGTTTTAACGATGCTTCATACTTTTCAAGGTTTTTTAAGAAACATACGGGGCAAAATCCTGACAACTTTAAGAATAATGAAAAAAGGTAATCCTCAATATTTACTGTAATGATAGGCTTATATTAATATTTTTTATTTTTAAATCTTCACTTTGTCCTATACTTCCTTCAGTTCTTTTATTGAAAAATGATACTTTTTAAAGCAATTTTGCAGCTGAAAAAATGCCTGCGAAGGCTTATTGTTATTTATGAAGAAGAATTTGAATATTGTAGTGTTTATTCTCGCACTGCTCAACACGTTGGAGTCGCTAAGTATAGATCTTTATCTCCCTGCTTTCCCAAGTATGTCCAAAATTTTTGACACTGATATCGGGCATATTCAGGTATCCATTTCTGTGTTTTTTGCAGGTTTTGCTTTCGGGCAGCTATTATGGGGGCCTTTATCTGATAAAAAAGGAAGAAAACCCATGTTGTACTGCGGGCTTTTACTTTTCATTATAGGAGCTACAGCCATCTATTTTACCTCGGATATTTATGTATTATGGGCGATGCGTTTTCTGCAGGCGTTCGGAGGAAGTGCCGGAATTGTGATCGGAAGGGCTATTATTATTGATCTCTATGACAAGCACAAAGCAGTCACCATCTTTTCACAACAATCACAGATCAGTGGGATTGCACCCATTGTTGCTCCTTTACTGGGAAGTGTATTCCTTAAATTCTGGGGCTGGAACAGTTCCTTTGCCTTTTTATGCATCATGGGATTGATCACATTTTTTATGGTTTACAAATATGTGCCGGAAACCAATACCAGAATCCATCTTTCCGATGATGAAAAGCTGGATGAAAAAGGATTAAAAGAACAGCTGAAAATGATCATCTCCAACAGAGATTTTATCAACAGTACAATGGTTGGGAGTATTGCTTTTGCTTCTTTGATTATTTACATCTCCAATGCCCCGTTTTTATTCATGGAGATTCATGGCTTTTCCAGCAGTACATTCAGTTTTATTTTTGCTTTCAACTCATTGGCATTGATAACCGCTGCTTATATTACACCCAAACTGATCAAGAGAATAAGCAATTCCACTCTTTTATTTGCTGCTACTATTGTTTTGTTGGTCGTATGTACCCTTCATATTCTGATTGCCGCTGAAAACCTTTCTGTAGCACTGGAAATTGCAATGCTGTACCTGTCATTGCTGGCCATTGGTATTTTGTTTCCCATTACGTCTGCCCATGCCTTATCACCATTTAAAGAAGGAAGAGGAACAGCCGCTGCATTACTTGGTTTTATGCAGTTGATGGTTACATTTTTGATGTCAGCATTACTGGGATTTTTAGAAGCAGATTCCATTATTCCGATGGTGGTAACGCGTTCTGCAATGGCATTGATTGCAGTAGGGTTCGGGTATCATATTTTTAAGAAGACAAAAGTAAGCGCTACAATAGTTCCTCAATCCGGAAATTAATCCTCCTATTTGATCCTGTTGTCATACAATCCCGGCACTTAATCAAGTAATTTTTGTAAAAAACAGCCAAAGGGTTCTCTTTGCATAAAATTTAAAATATGAAAAGAACCCTTTCGACAGCTTTATGCTGTATATTGCCATTAGGATATTGGGTAAGTGGACAGTCCGGGCTCTCCGCAGAGCTTAAAACAGAGTATATTCCTGCTTCCAATTATATCCGTCCGGAAGACAGTACAAAGACTAATTCTAAAAGTGATTTTAAAAGAGTAGATCTGAACCTCAGCATTCCGTTATCTGTAAAAAAAGATTCCAATGGGAAAGTAAGAGCATGGTCTATGCTGCTGAGTGGATCTTATGCAAAGATGACCCACAAAAATTACGAAACTGCATTATTTCCGGATCAGATGCTGAACGCACAGGTCGGAATACAGCATATGAGACCTTTAGGTAAAAAATGGAGTATGATGATGACGGCATCGGTAGGAGTGTATACAGACCTTGAAAAAATAGATTTCGATGATGTACTGGGACAGGGAGGAATTTTATTTATCAGACATTTTAATCCTAATCTTTCGTTAGGAGCCGGACCAGTGCTTACCACTGCTTTTGGTGTTCCTATGATTTTGCCCTGGATTTATTTCGACTGGAAGACAAACGGAAAGATTAAATTCAAAATTAATTTCCCGGAAGGAATGGAAGCCGGATATCTTTTCTCGGATAAATTTGCTTTAAAAGCTGTTGTAGAACTGAACGGAATGACAGCAGAGAGGAGTATAAACGGAAAATCAATGTTGTTAGGTTACCAGCAGATCACCGCAGGACTCAGACCGGAATTAAAAATCAATGACAAGCTCACAGTACGTCTCACGGGAGGTACAGCGATATTGAGAAGCTTTAGTGAAAACGACCGAAAAATCAGCGGCATTTTCAGAGACAAAAAAATAGCTGATCCAAGATTTTCGAGCACGTTTTACGCTGCAGTATCATTACGCTGGAATCTGCCATAAAAAACTGCCGGAAACGGGAAGTGAAATAACTTCCCGTTTCCGGCTTCTTTCTTCCGGCTATTTGCTGATCAGTTTCTTATACACCACCTGATTAAGCAATTCTTCTTTTCGGGTACGGGATATAGGGAGTTCAATTTTATTAATAAAAAGACGTCCTCCCGAAATCATATCAATATGGGTAATATTGATGAGGTAGGATTTATGAATCCTGAAAAAATGATCTGAAGGAAGTGACTCCTCAATGGCCTTCATAGTCTGATGAATAATCAGTGATTTATCTTTAAAATGAAGCTTGGTGTAATTCTGCATACTTTCAATATAGAGTATATCTACCCATGAAATTTTAATGAAGGTGTCAGACTGTCTTACATAGAGAAAAGGATCATCCAGCGTTGTATTATTTTTCAGTTTCTCACTGATGATAAACTGTTGCTGAGCCTTATTAACCGCCTGATAAAACCTGTTGAAGGCAATGGGTTTTAAGAGATAATCCGCCACCTGCAGGCGAAATCCTTCCAGAGCATACTCAGAATAAGCGGTAGTGAGAATACACAGAGGAGGATTTTCAAGCTGTTCCAAAAATTCCAGGCCCGTAAGATAAGGCATATTGATATCCAGGAAAAGAAGATCTATTTCGCTTTCCTTTACCTTCGCATTAGCTTCCAATGCTGTTGCGCATGTTCCCTCAACCGATAAAAAATCAATCTGACCGGCCAGTTCTTTAAGATGAAATCTTGCCAGAGGTTCATCATCAATAATAAGGCATTTCATTTTGGGTATATTAGAGCTCATAACTGTCAGATAATGTTAGTATTAATGTTATTCTAAAGATATGATTATCCGATTCGATATTCATATCATGGGAGTTAGGATATTGTAATTTCAACCGTTTTTTTACATTTTGAAGACCAATTCCGCCCGTTCCGTCTTTCTTTTTATAGGTCGCCATATCCGAATAGGAGTTTTCGACATAAAAATACAAACTGTTATTCTTTTCTTTACAGGAAATTTTCACATACCCTTTATGCCCCGGAAGCCTGCAAACGTATTTAAATGCATTTTCAATAAAAGGAACCAAAAGTAATGGGGCAATAAAAGCTTTTCTGTTATTGATCTGCCATTGGGCATTTACATCCAGTTCGTTTCCCCACCTCAGTTTTTCTACCTCAACAAGGTTTTGGAGATACTCAATCTCTTTATCCAAAGGAACCAGTGGTTGATTGCAATGATACAGCTGATATCGGAGAATGTCCGAAAATTTCATCAATAAAAAATCCGCCAGTTGTGTATCTGTTTTCATCAGAATATGAATATGATTCAGGATATTAAATACCACATGAGGATTGATCTGGTCCTGTAAAAGTTTGAGCTGGTTTTCCAGATGAGCCTGCTGAAGCAGAATATGATCGCGTTCTATTCTTCCGTGTTCGTTGTAAAATTTTACACCACACGCTGCTCCGTTGATCAGAAATGAGGCAGGCAGAGACATATAAAACCCCTTCCACAAAAAAGGTAACTGATCTCTGAAGTTTTCAGGAAGCTGATCTTTGGGCTCCACTTCAAGATACGTGAATATAACGGAGAAAACCAGACTAAGCATGAAGATAACCATTACCAGCTGTACCAGGAACAGTTTCATTTTCTTTTCCCTAAGAGCCTTCGGAAGAAGCTTATTGGTTAAAAAATGAGTAAATGTAAACGAGAATGCCGCAATAATTGCAGCCTGGGTCATCGCAAGATAAGTTTCTGTTGTGCTCTGGAAATTAAACCACAATACAATGGCTAATACAAGCCAGAAAATAAAAGTAAATATGTATTCTTTTACAATAAAAGATTTTGTCATGGAATTGGAAATAGGTTATAAAAAAATTAGAAACTGCAGGGAAAAACAGTTTCTAATGGTAAAGATAATTTAAGTTTCTTAGAATAGGAAATAACCTATTCCGAGGGAAAAACTGTGGGGTTTGGACTTAAATTCTTTATTGATGCTTGTAAGACCGGTCTCGTATCTCAAATCTACAGTGAAGTTCTTATAATCTAATCCTACACCTCCCGTAATGCCAATATTGGATTTGTCAAACTTTTTAAATCCCTCCTGAAGAGCCTGCGAAGTAGAAACTTTATTGTTGAAGGCGTAGCTGTAAACACCCCCAGCGAATACTCTCACATTAAAATCGTCTGCTTTAATAATTTTATATCCTACTACCACAGGAATATCAATAGCGTTCCATGAAAGTTTTGAAGAGCTTCCGTCTTGGGATTGGTATGATGTTTTTCTTTTGTTGAACAGAGCTTCTCCCTGTACATACAGTTTTCCGATATCTAATCTTGTCATTACACCTGCCTGATAACCGAATCCATATTTCCCTTCCAGAGAAGATTCCGTGGAGGTTTTTGTAAAGTTTGCCCCTCCCTTTACCCCAATGTGAAAAGCCGGAGTCTGTTGTGCTTTTGTTTCTATACTGCAAAAAATGCATAATAACAATGCACTTAAAGCGAAAAATTGCTGCTTCATAATTTTATTATTGTTAAAAATCTGGTGCAAAACAACAACTATGATGGAAAGGATGAAATTTTATTTGATGAATGGCAGAGATGCTATGACAAGGATCTGTTTTAGGGTGAAAAATAAAACCGGAAATAATACTACTTCCGGTTTTTTTATTGTGCAAAAGGTTATCCTTTATCTATTTCACAGACCTTTCCAATTTGTCTTGCAGCACATAGCATCTTCTTCTATTGTCATTGACACATAGATTCTTCATTTCGCTGCGTTACATTCAGAATTACAGAATCATAATAAAATAAGATAGCAGGATTAATGTAAAATTGTAAATAATTACCTTAACTTTTAATAAACTTTAAACTTTTTCTGATGGTAGTGCCGTCATATATATTGAGCATATATATGCCATCCGGCAATGTTGAGACTGATATTTCCTCTCCGTTTGTATGTCCGGTTTTAAGTATCTTACCCTGTACATTCAGGATTCTGTATGAAGTCTGTTTACCATCCAGTCCCTTTACCTGGATAAAGCTATGAGTGGGATTCGGCAACAGTTTGATATTATCTGTATTTCCAGGAGCCGCTACAGAACGCTGCTGTACGGCTCCGGTATTATTGCAGTACGGTAAAGCCGACAGGTCAATGTTTGGAGCCTGAGCAGGCGCAGTAACGTTCAGTAATGAATTTGCCGGAGTATACTCATTGGTAAATCCACCGTTTCTTAAGAAAAATTTATTATTAGCAGTCCCTCCGGAAGCATCTACTCTCTGATTGGTGGAGTAAGTATTATCAACGGTAAAATTTGCTTTTGAAATCGGTATCCATTTTCCTTGTTCCGTTCTTACCCATTGGTTTCCGAATTCAGCCTTTCTGCCGAGATAACCATTTTCAGCCTCAAAATTTTCAACAAAACTGTAAAATCCTTTTAAATAAGTACTGGTATAAGGCCTCTTCCAGCTTGCAATCAACATCCAGCATCCAGCTTCCGGGTTAAAAAACCAGGCTGTGTAATCGGTATTGCCAACTCCATCCGGATTTGCCTTAAGCAGAAATTTATAGGTAAGACCCGCTTTCCATGGGAAAACAAGGTAGCTCTGTCCTCCTGACCCTTCATTACCGAATTCGCCAATGGTAACATTTTCCCCCTTACAGTTTAATTTTACCTTTTTATCGTCAGGAATTGAAGTAGGATCGTCTGTTTCGAAGGGACTCCATACTGAAAATAAAACACGTCTTTCCTGTGCTGTATTTACCTGCATTCCAAAATAACCTTCTCCGAAACCGTTTATCATAAAATAAGAGCCAATGTTATCCTGGCCAACAGGCACTGTTACTTCATTGTAGTAGTAGGAAACATTCTCAGAAGTAGGAACAACGTAGCCTAAGTGACAGGAAGGACCTCTTCTCGCCCAATAATAATAATCCGGATTGTTACAGAAAATAGTATTTCCAGATGTTGCAGGTCCATCAATCTGCAGATCAGATACGCGTCCGAAATAGAGTCCGTTTTTGCTCACCCCCTGAAGGTCTACTTTTACATATCCCGCGGGTACATAAAAGCTTCCTGCAGAATAGGTATTAAAAGTGGTTCCCTTCATAAAGATCTTGTGTGAAACTCCATTGACAGTAACCTTAATTGTACTGCTTTTGTCAAAGAATACCTTTGCAATGACATTAATGTTTAGCATTCCACTGGTGCTTACTTTAAAATAGGTGCTTACTACCGCTTGCGAACTTGTCCAGTTTATCAGTCCGTAATCACTAATCTCCTCTGTTCCATTGCTTACCGGCCGGGTTATAAAGGCATTTCCGCTAAGAGGAATTTTATAAGTGTTTCCGTTATAGGGAATAATGCCCGATCCTGAAGCCAAAACAAGATGGGCCGTGAAAAAGAATGCAATTAATAAAAAAATTGATTTTAATACTCTCATTCGTGTAATTTTTTGTTAAAAGTAATAATGTAAAAGGTTAGAATCGAGAGAAAATGAACGAAAATTCAAATTTGATATAAATTCACTTTTATTTGAATTTTTTTGTTTAAAATATTTTGATTTTAAGACTGCTAGATTTAAAAACAAAAGAATGATTAGTGTATTTTTTTACTATAAAGAGTATATTTTGTGATTTTTATAGAAATAAATGACAAATTTCATGGGAGAGATACCTTTTGGATACAAATAGTAAGAATAATAAAACCGGAAGCAGTAATGCTTCCGGTTTTTTATTTAATTTTAATAAGGCTGTTCCTCGCAAATAGAAGGAGGAGTACATCCGCCGCCTCCAGGGTTTCCACCGCCACCTACGGCAATGCATTGTCCGGGATTTCCGTCTTCATACATTTCACAGGCATATCCCCATGCGCATTGACAGTCGTCCTGACAATTGTAAGAGTTGCCTCCCATATGACAGCCATCTATGCCGCTGCCCAGAATCGCAGATAAGTCTTTTCTCAAAAGTTTTTTCATTGTTTTCATGATAATTGGTATTAAATGTTATTGTTTACAATTGTACATCCTTGTAAATATAATAAAATTGTCTTAATGTGTTGTAAATGAATTTTATGTGGAGCTTTTATATAAAGAAAAGCCACTGCAAAAGTGGCTTTCTTATGATGAATAGAAAAAGATGTCTTAGAAGCTGAATTCTTTCTGATACAGCATACGTTCTTTTGTAAAAAGAGGAATAGTTCCTTCATATCGTAAAGGAGCGATTCCAAAACCGTAGAACATATCAGCCTGAATTTTACCTTTTACAGTAATCACTCCTTTTCTTGCCGGAACGAAGGTTAACCCTAAAGATGAAAGGGCAGAAGCTCTTCCTTTTAAACCCGAATTGGCAATAGGAATGGTAAGAAACATCAACCCTACAGCTCCTTTGGCTTCTAAACCGGCTTCGGCAGATAAATTACCTTCTGCAACAGTGATAGCAGGTTCTGATTTCTTATGAAGGTCAATATTAATCGCTGGATTTTTGCTTATCAGGAAGTTAGCATTCCCTTCAAGATCCAAAAGCTGGGCCTGTACTTTTCCTGTAGCCTGTACTCCCAGGAAAGGACCTGCAGAAAGAGTAGGGCTTAAAATCAGTCCTGTAGGTCCCAAAACGATAGGAACGATAGGAATATTCAGGTAATCTGTTGTACTTGCGGTGTAGCCAAGGCTTCCTACAATAGTTGCGGAGCTTTTAAGTTTGATATCATCCATGATGAGGTTAACATAGAAGTTGGACAAATGCCCCCATGAGAATGTGATATTATAATCAATTTTTGGAGTAAACCCTCCTTTTACATTGACACTGGATGTCCCTGCTGAAGATAAAGGAAATGAAAAGGTTCTGTTAAAATCAAAACGGTTGAAAGTGATTAATTTCTGATTTTGAATGTTTTTGGCTTCAATAGAAAGTATTTTTTTGTTGATCTGCTCAGAAACCATACCTTCTACAGGGACATAATTGACCATTTTTCCATCAATATTGATGGGAGCTTTCCCTGATGGATCATACACACCGCTCAGTGTTCCGCTATAGATAAATTCTTCAAGCTTGGCACTGGAAGTTTGCACTTTAAACTGGTTATTCAATTTTGAAACAGAGCTTACTTTTGAAAGAATAGTGTTCACCTGATCACCTTCTATCTTAGTCCCTACAATAACAGTTCCTACTGAAATACTGTCAGTTTGCGGAGTCATACGGCTAAATGTAATTTCTCCGTCGTTATGAGTGGAAATTGCATTGACAGATTCATCATTCAGAATAATAACATTCTTCTGTAAAGTCAGATTTCCTAAAGTCTTCATAGGAGCAGACTCCGCAGGTTTTTCAACAGGCAGATCGGCAGGATCATCCTGAGAACAAGATGTTAAAAGAAACAAACAGAAAATAGATAACAGAAAAGTAAAGTAAAAATTTCTGTTGATTTTAAAGTGGTTGGATTTCATTTTCATATAAAGTGATTTTAAGTTTTAATCAAAATTAGGTGAATTATTTAAAACTTACAAACGAATTATGTTAAATTAATAACAACAACATAATGATCTTCAATTATGGCTTCTGTTATATGAAAAATAAAACCCGCTATCACAATAGCGGGTTCCAGATATTATTTTTTAAAGGACATTGTTAAGGGAACAGAAACATTTGAAGAAACCGGTTTCCCTTTATCTTCTGCGGGTTTCCATTTGCCTTTATATTTAATCCGGTAAAAAGCGGCTTCAATGAAAGCGTTTACATCTTCATTGTTTCCTTTTACATTGGGATTAAGCGCATTCCCCTTAGAATCTACTACAAAACTTATAGTAGCTTTGTAAGTATCTGAAGAAAAGTTGAGAAAATCAAGATCTACAGCTTCATATAAAAGTTTTTGAAAAGCAGCCTTACCCTTATCGTATTCTGCTTCTTTACTTACTTTTGTTTTTACAGGAGGATCTACAGCGATCATTTTCTGATCTTCAAGAGAGGCTTTGTCCAAAGCGGTCTTGTAGGCTGTTATTTTATCCTCTGTCAAAAGCCATTCTTTCTTGGTTCTTAAATCATTAGGCTTAGGATATTTATTATACAGGGCCGTTTTCTTTCTTTCATAGCGTGAGTCTGCCCTTTGAAATTCAGAAATCTGGGCACTGCTGAAAATAAAAGTGAAAATGAATGCTGATGCTAAGACCTTTTTCATGATTTATTACGCTTTTACAATATTAATAATGACTTCAGTTGCTTTTTCCATACTTTCCAAAGCTACATATTCGTATGGTCCGTGGAAATTGATTCCTCCTGCGAAAATATTCGGGCATGGAAGTCCCATATAAGAAAGCTGAGCGCCATCTGTACCTCCTCTGATTGCCTTGATCTTGGGCTCAATACCAGCTTCAGTCATTGCTTTTGCAGCAAGATCTACGATGTGCATTTTACCCTCAAACTGCTGCTTCATGTTTCTGTATTGCTCCTTGATCTCCACTTCAGCAGTTCCTTCACCGTGTTTTTGATTGAATTCAGCTACTTTTTCTTCCATGAATTTCTTTCTGGCTTCAAATTTATCTGCATCATGATCCCGGATGATATATTGAAGTTTAGCCTCTGAAATATCAGCCGTAATATCCATTAGGTGGTAGAATCCGTCAAAACCTTTTGTTGTAGAAGGAGTTTCGTTAGCAGGAAGCATTTGAGCAAATTCAGCAGCTAAAAGTGCAGCATTGATCATTTTTCCGTACGCATATCCAGGGTGAACACTTAATCCGTGGATTTTCACAACCGCTCCGGCAGCGTTAAAGTTCTCATATTCAAGTTCTCCAACTTCTCCGCCATCCATTGTGTAAGCCCATTCTGCACCAAATTTAGCAACATCAAATTTATGAGCACCTCTTCCAATTTCTTCATCTGGTGTAAATCCTATGGCAATTCTTCCATGTTTGATTTCCGGATGCGCGATAAGATATTCAGCAGCTGTTACAATCTCTGCACAACCTGCTTTATCATCAGCACCAAGAAGTGTATTTCCGTCAGTCGTAATTAATGTCTGACCAACATATTTTTTTAAGCTTTCAAATCTTGAAGGAGATAAGGTGAATCCTGTTGTCTGGTTCAAAAGAAGATCATTTCCATCATAGTTTTCCCAGACCTGAGGCTTTACATTTTCTCCGCTGAAATCAGGTGAAGTATCATAATGTGAAATAAATCCGATGGTAGGTCTGTCATCATTTTCAAGGTTAGAAGGAACATAGCCCATAATATAACCATTGCTGTCTATAGAAACATCTTCCAGACCGATGGTTTTAAGTTCTTCAGTAATATAGTTGGCAATATCCCACTGACGTTCAGTAGAAGGTGTAGTTTCACTTTCTGCATCACTGGTAGAATATATTTTTACATAGCTAAGAAAACGGTTCAGTAATTTTTCTTTCCACAAAGGGTTGAATTCTATTGTACTCATCAGATATCATAAATTTTAACAAAGTTAGCAAATTTGATGCTGAGAATACGTTATTTGCGATTTAATATCAGTTATTGAAATTTTAAATCAGATATAAATCTTTGAAAATCAAAATAGTGTTAGCTTTGTATGTACAGTATACCAAGTAGTTTAGTTTTATTATATTTGAGAAAATCAAAAAGTAAAAATGTTTCTTACCGAATGTCCTAGAGATGCTATGCAGGGATGGGGAGAATTTATCCCTACCGATAAAAAAATAGATTATATCAACTCCTTGATGGATGTTGGCTTTGATGTATTGGACTGCCTGAGTTTTGTTTCCCCTAAAGCGATTCCGCAGATGGCTGACTCTGATGAGGTGGCAAAAAATATCGAAAAATCACTGTCCAAAACCAAAGTTTCTGCCATTATAGGTAATTACAGAGGTGCCGAAAAAGCATTGAAACATGAGTC
The DNA here is from genome assembly GCF_031454475.1 of Chryseobacterium vietnamense. NCBI lineage: Bacteria > Pseudomonadati > Bacteroidota > Flavobacteriia > Flavobacteriales > Weeksellaceae > Chryseobacterium > Chryseobacterium vietnamense. Next base: position 145,906 of record NZ_JAVDQX010000003.1, read on the forward strand.
TGTAGATATCCTGGGCTTCCCTTTTTCTATTTCCGAAACGTTTCAACACAGAAATACCAATAAAAGCCAGGAAGAAGCTTTTGATGAAATCATTAAAATGCTTGAACTGGTAAAAAGTGAAGGGAAACAGCTTAATATTTATTTCTCAATGGCTTTTGGAAATCCGTATGGTGAAATGTGGAAATGGGAAGATGTAGACCAATGGGCACAAAAGTTCTCGGATATCGGAGTGAAAGATATCTTATTATCAGATACTACCGGAGTGGCCACTCCTGAAACCATTGCCCTTTTGTTTGAAAAAATACCTTCAAAATATCCGGATATTAATTTTGGAGGACACTTCCATAACCGCTATGAAGATTCCTACTCAAAATTAAAAGCCGCTTACAATCAAGGCTGCCGAAGATTTGACAGTGCGATCAAAGGAATAGGAGGATGTCCTATGGCTAAGGATGATCTTGTAGGAAATATGCCTACAGAACAGGTGATCAACTTTATGAGCGTTGAAAAAGCAGAACATAAACTGAACCTTCTGAATTTTGAAAGTTCTTACAATAAAGCGAAGGATATTTTTCATTTTTAATATCATGAAGAATAAAATATCAATAGGAGCGGGCTTTAGCCCGCTTTATTATATTAAAATACAACAGGCTTTAGCCAAAACATATTAATTTTAATCAAAAATCAACAAAATGTCTCCAATCATCTCACCAAACGAACTCAAAAATATTCCAACACAAAATCTTGTTATTCTTGATGCAAGAACAGGAAAAGAAGTAAAACAAACTTACCTTAATAAACATATTAAAGGAGCAAGGTTCATTGATCTGGATAAAGATCTGGCTGAAATAGGAGAAAATGCAGCTTTTGGAGGCAGACATCCGCTTCCTTCCGTAGATAAATTTACTGTAACTCTTTCAAATCTTGGAATCTCAGAAGATGCTCATATTGTTGTGTATGATGATAAGAATGCTTCAAATGCTGCAGCACGGGCCTGGTGGATGTTAAGATCTTTCGGATTTAAAAATGTTCAGGTTCTTGACGGAGGGATGCAGGCCGCAGAAAAGGTTGGGATAGAATTTTCTTCAGGAGAAGAGATCTTTGAGAAAACTTCGTTGATTAAAAAAGAGCATTGGAGCCTGCCTGTTTCGAGCCTGGAAGTGATTGAAAATGAATTGAAAAACAATACTTCTACGGTTATTGATGTAAGAGATTCCTACCGCTACAAAGGGGAATCCGAACCGATTGATCTTGTTGCCGGGCATATTCCGGGAGCGATTAATATTCCTTTTTCTGAAAATCTTGACGAGAACGGAAATTTTCTGAGCCCGGAAATCTTAAAAGAAAAATACAGCAAGTTATTACAAAATAAACCGGAGCATCTGATTATTCATTGTGGTTCTGGAGTTACTGCCTGCCATACAATTTTAGCACTAGACTATGCAGGATTTCCCATTCCGGATCTGTATGTGGGTTCATGGAGCGAATGGAGCAGGAGGGAAGGAAAGGAAATCGCAAAAGATAGTTAAAAATAAAAACCCCGAAAAATAATTCTTCGGGGTTTTATATTGTTAAGAGTGATTAAAGCATTCCCAGCTCAAACTTCGCCTCTTCGCTCATCATATCCTTATTCCAGCTCGGTTCGAAAGTAAGCTCTAAATCTACACTTTTTACATTCTCTACTTCAGCCACTTTATCTTTTACTTCCTGAGGAAGAGTTTCTGCAACAGGGCAGTTGGGAGTAGTAAGGGTCATTATAATTTTTACGTCAGCATCATCGGAGATCTGGACATCGTAAATAAGCCCTAGTTCGTAGATATCTACCGGAATTTCAGGGTCATATACGGTTTTTAACACACCAATGATTTCCTCACCAATGTCAGCAATTTGATCGTCTGTAAATTTCATTTTTTAATCTAGATTGATATTCCTTTTCAACAAATCTTCCTGACGCATGCGCCGGAAAATATTTGCCAAAGTTAAGACATCTTTTTCACAATAGTCAACAATTCTCTGCAAGTCTTTCTCTATGTAGTAAATTGATGAAACCATTGAGCCGTCAATATCATCCTTCGGAGTAGGAATACCAAAGACATGAGCCAGTAATTCCAGGGATACAAAACTCTTATAATCCCCGAATTTCCAAAGCTCCATTGTATCGATGTGGGGAATCTCCCATGGTTTTTTTCCAAACATCTGAAATGGTGCCGGTGGCTGCATCCCATTGATGAGGTAGCGTCTGGCAATCCAGGGAAAATCAAATTCTTTTCCGTTGTGAGCACAGAGAATGACGTTGTAAAGTCTTGGGCTGTTGAAGATTTCCCCAAATTCCTGAAGCATTTTCTTTTCATCATGCCCGGAAAAACTCTTTATTTTTAATGTTTCATTCTTTTCAACCATTCCAATGGTGATGCAGATAATTTTTCCAAACTCGGCCATAATACCGGCTCTGTCATAAAATTCTTCTGCCGTGACATCGTCTTTTCTCTGAAATTTTGTTTTTTTATCCCACAGGTATTGATCGGTTTCGGATAATTCGTCCCATGATCCAGCTTGTGGAACGGTCTCAATATCAAGGAATAAAACTCTTTCTAAGGGAATGTTCTGTATCATATGTGTTTTTGTTGGGTGTTTATCCTACCTGCATTCCATTTTTTGTAGGTAATGAAGGTGCTAAAAGAGTAACGTCTTTTTTGTCCTCACCATATAATCCTAACACAAGACACTCGCTGAAGAAATTGGCAATCTGCTTTTTAGGGAAATTGACAACCGCTAAAATCTGTTTTCCAATAAGCTCTTCTTTTTCGTAGAGAGAAGTAATTTGTGCCGATGATTTTCTGATTCCTAAGTCTCCAAAATCTATTTCGAGCTGGTACGATGGATTTCTTGCTTTTTCAAAATCATTCACTGAGATTATAGTTCCGCATCTGATGTCTATTTTTTCAAAATCTGCCCAGGTGATGTCTGGTTTTACTGTCATGGTAATTCGTTAATTAGATGTTCTACTTCTGTTTTCTGTTCTGCATATTTTTGTTGTAGTTCTGAACCTTCACCCATTCTTTTGTAATATTCCAACGCTTTTCCTCCGAAGAATTTTTTATGGAAATCTGAAACTTCCGGGATCTGTGGAAAGACTTTGTGAAAAAGCATTTCATAATATGCCTGAAATTCTCTTTCATTTTTGTCTTCAATCACCTGTCCGGGAGCTTTCTGTCTTACATGAAGCATTTCGTGGGCAACCATATTCAGGACAAGGTTCAGGTCAAAATCAAATAAATTTCTTGGGATCATTACCGTTTGCGGTCCTCCCAGATCTCCTTCTGCTGTCAGAAGCATCGAAGTAGGGGAAAGTTCTTCCCTGAATCCAAAGCCTGCAAAATTTTCATGCTCCAGGTCAAAAGAATGGATCAGATATTTTGCTGCATCCAGAATCTGGTTGTGTTCTTTGTAAGCCTCAAGGTGTAAGTTGATCTGCTCGAAATTCATCTGAAATATGTTTTATAACAAATGTATTAAAATATTGAGAATACTAATGGTTTTGGGTCAAAGGTTTAGAATAGAAATGTGAACTTCTTTTTTATACGTCAAGTTCTGTCGCTTCTGGGGGTGATATTTGCTTCAAGAAAAAACACAATATGAAACTCGACTTAAAAATTCCAGGTGGATATCTTTTGCCGGAAACCACCTAAAAAAATAACGCTAAAACCTGAAGACAATCTACTAAAAAGAGCTTCAGATCTCAACCTTTATAAAAACCAAAACAAAATTAAAAATGGAAGCAATTAATCAAAATAATAGCTCACAAACTTTATTCAGATTTGCAACAATGCGCACCGCAGAATTGTCTGATCCGAAGAATAGGGAGAAAAGATTTATTTTCAGAAACTATTTAAGACAAAAAGGAGTAATTGACCCACGAGTAGAAGCTGGGGAATCTTTGAAAAACGTCTGCGAAAAGATCACAGGTTTAACAATAGAAACAGAAACATCTCTTAAATCTAAAAGCATACAATTTTATGAACTGTCAGTTTGGGTTGCAAAAAATAAAGTAAAAGCTACCAAAGAGGAGTTTGATACTAAAATCAAGACTTATAAAGAGACTCCAAAACCTATTGTTGAAATAGATTCTAATTTTTGGGATAATCTTATTTATCAGGTAGTTACTCAAAAGGATTTTTATGCAAAAGAAACTTTAATGCAATTTTTGCATCTTGATCATATTCTTTCCAATTATGATGGAACTACTCAAGCACAGTATGAAGATGTTATAAAAGCCAAAGTGGTTCTTCCTAAGGAACTTTTCAGCACAAAGTCTGCTTCTTCAAATACAGTTGCTTCAAGAGGGGGAAACAGTATTCAAAGTCATCCTTTGAGTGATAGTGCCTTGAAGTTTGCAGAAGCTACAGTAAACTTAAAAGGAAATGAGGAGCTTAAAAGAACTTTAGAACAGCTTGAGAAGAATTATCAAAAAGAATACGGAGCGGCTTATGATATTGCCTACAAACAATATCAAGAAGAGGTAAGACCTGAGCAGTCCAGATATGATGCCCTAGTAAAAGAACAGGAATATCAGAAGGAAATTTTCCTGGCAGCAGATAATCGTGAAGGACTATCAAGTTTAAAATATATTCCGGTTCCGGAAGTAAAGACTTTTACATTTAATTTTCGTCCTGAAATTCAGGCAGATGATCTGCAAAGAAAATTAAGCCAAGAAAATAACGAATCTTTACAACGAATTTTTGGGACATCAAACTCATTAAATGATGTTTCAACCTTTACAGAGCTTTTTCAGACCATTGAACAAAACAGCCAGCAGCTGCAGCAAACGATATTAAATAATACAAATCTTACTCCACAGGTTTCTACAACAGTAGGAGGTGTTGTTATTCCTGTAACGCAACCTGTAAATACTCAGGAGATTCCTTTTTTTGCAAGAACAATGAGTGGTAATATGGGATTGGGGGATCATACCATGATTCTAACAACTGATATCAATGCTCCTAAGCACATTGTAAGTGGAAATTACAATATAAAGTCATATGATGATCAACTTTTAGCAGGTGGAACCCTGGCTTATACATTTGATGCTCCCAACGTAACATCTTTATTCAATACTCCGGAAAAAATTCCCGCTGCTGTTATAGATAAAAATGAAGTTTTACTATTGGAAGGAGAAGTTATTCTTAATGATGGACTTGCCTATACGATGAAAGCGAAGTTATTGTGGACGGCAAACAGAATGTACAGATTTGAAGGACCAGGAACATTTATAGTAAAAAATAAAGGGACCGGAGGTGATGGAGGAACTGGTGGCTGCCTGCCTGTTTTGTTAAGAACCAGATCTTTTCAGAATTATTCTGACAGATGGTTATTAAGTATGACGCCTAAAGAGACCACATCGTTATTTTCCTCGGCTTCAGGAACAATTAAAATATTGGATAATAATGGGAATGTTATTCAGACCTCAAATCAATTACAAGTTGCAGGTGGAGGAGATTACTTATCCCTGTTTAGCGATGGTATTTTACCTCAATTACAAATTACAGATGCCATAAAGAATGGCTGCCAGCTTGAAGCAGAGCTTACCCTTGACGACGGAAAAGTATATACCTGCAAAATTCCTATGACAATATATACCGCAGGAGGAATAGATTCAGTAACAAAAACCTATAATCTGACTGGCAAAGGAAGTGTTTGTCTGAAAAGTAAAGATACCCCGACAACACCTGAGGATGATCAGCCATTCATCCCATCAGGCTTTGGAATGAAAAATATTGGTATTGCAGATTACCGAAAGGTAGAACAAAGTACTTATTGTTATGTAGAAGGAGATGTTTCACACATCGAGAATATTATGGCAAGGGAATATAGAGAAAAATCTTCACGACGATTAAAAAGAAGTGAATCCCAACAGGATTTATTTCAACCTGGATGGGGTAAGTGAGTTCAATGGAGAAATGAAATCCAACCGTATCATTTTTGCTACTATTCTTATGGAGTATTGCCTGTTTTCTGATAACCGTCCAAAAGCAGGAGCTCCTACTTTCAGGATAGGAAATGAGTATAAAGTCAATACTGAAGTTTTCGGGCTGGCGGGAGATCTATTGGGTTTTGGAAAATCAGATGAAAAAACTTTTTTTCTTAAGCAGCAGAAAGAAATAACAAAGAGAGTTTTCATTGTACCCAAAGAAGGAGATCCTAATGCTACAGAGCGGGTAACAGAAGATCTGGATGAAGGAGCCGAATTTTATCCTCTCGACATGGTTTATTTCATCGAGCAGCATACATCAGAAACCAATGAAGGAGGAGAACAGCAGGGTACTATTATGATGGTTCCGGCTATTTACGTAAAAGCGCTGGCTGATGCAGAAAAATGGGAAGATATTAATGAAACCATCCGGATTGTAGCCGACATGGTCGGAGTAGTTTTTGGAATCGGAACATTAGCCTTATCAGGAAATCCGTACCTGTTATTAGCTGCGGCGGCAGATCTTAGTTTGGCCTTACCGGATCTTACCATACAGGCCTTCCGGGCGGAAATTGCCAAGCTTCCCGGAGGAGATGAGTTTCTCCGGCAGTGGGATCTTATTTATAATGTATTGGGATCTGCTGTAGCTGCACCACAGCTTACTGTCGCTTTTTACAGAAGTTGCTTAGGTTTATTGAGAACATCAGTGAATGTTGCAGAAAATGTGAAGCAGGGGTTGCGTGCAAGTGCAATTTCCGTATTTTTGGATTTGAACAGCGGAGTTTATCAAAGGAAAGATCTTCGTATGTTTAGTCCAACGGAATGGGTAATTCCCAGCGCAGGGTTCATTTCAAAAACATCGGAATGTGATGCATTGATACAAAACGGGGCTTTTTTCATGGAGCTTGATGCCGCTGCTATTATGGAGAGTATTGGAAAAAAAGGAGGTATTAATCCTGATGCCATAGGCTCAATAAGCAGTAGCAGGAGATTTGCTTTGGTGTATAAAGGAGAGATTATTGCTCAGGGGAGCCGATATGATAAGGCGTATCAGAATGTTTTGCAGGAGATAAGAAAAGTAAGCTATAGCTCAGAAAAGGTTGGGAAAATTTTAAATGAGATAGTAAAACAAATACGTATTAATACAATAATAGAAGAAGATGGTTGGGTTGTTATTAGGGGACTGGAACGTGAAAATGTTGCTAAAGCATGGCTAGGTGATGATGGAGAATTTAATATTTCAATTATTACCAAAAATACCTCATTAGAAAATAATGGTAGAAGAATTTTTAAAAACCTGTTTACCTTTATTAATGTTGAATACGATGAAATATCTAAAATTAGAGGGACATGGAGGCCAAGCGTAAAAGTTGGTGATAATTTGAATACATTTAATGAATTAATTAAAAAAGGAATGTCCCAAGAAGATGCTTCTAAAGGAACTTTTACAGGAAAGATGGCTGGTGAATTGGGTTTTAATGTTGTTAGATTAGAATCCACCTCCATTAAAAACACCGAGGGAGTTTACGTTTCTGTTGATGTAATATTCTTAAAAAAATAAAATGATATGACTATAGAAGAAAAATTAAACCTTATTGGTTTTAAAGGATTTGTCCATTTAAAAAAAGAACTTAGAGACAACAAGAGGCGAAAGTTTTTTAGTTCAAATTATAATGACAAGGAGTTCAATATTATGATTGTAGAAAAAGATAATAAATGGATTATAGAAAAATTGGAGGATGCAGGATTAATTTCTAATGTATTGGCTCTAAAGAATAGTGAAATTCATACTAGTGAGTTAATACTTTTTTTTAAAAATTTTTACTATAAAAATGATGAAATATCACAACTCTTATAGAATTAAAATGAAAATATTTTATAAAAATTAACTTAATAAATTGTTTTGAATTGATTACTGAAACCGCTCTTTTGGGCGGTTTTTTATTTGATAAATATTATAGTTTTGAACAGCAGAGTCTTTCAAAGGAAAGACCTCTGTATGTTTACTCCGACGGAATGGGTAATTCCGAGCGCAGGGTTCATTTCAAAAACATCGGAATGTGATGCATTGATACAAAACGGGGCATTCTTTATGGAGTTTGATGCTGCTGCTATTATGGAGAGTATTGGTAAAAAAGGAGGTATTAATCCTGATGCCATAGGCTCAATAAGTAGTAACAGGAGGTTCGCTTTGGTGTATAAAGGTGAGATTATAGCCCAGGGAAGCCGTTATGATAAAGCATATCAGAAAGTTTTGCAGGAGATAAAACAGGCAAGTTATAGTTCAGAAAAGGTTGGAGAAATTTTGGATGAATTAGTTATTTTGAAAAATCGTACAAAACCAAGTAAACCTAAAAATGCTTTTGCAAAACCTACAGGAATAATTACCAGAATGCCTAAAATATCAGATGATGCAACTAGAATATCATTGGAGCTAGAAAACGAAGCAGCAGAAATTTTAGCAAAAAATGGATTTGATGTAGAGCAGAATCCTAAAGTATCTGAAACATTGAAAAATCCTGATTATAAAATTGAAGGTAAAATTTTTGATTGTTATTCTCCTTATAAAAATACAAATGTGAGGAATATTTGGTCTTCCATAGAGAAAAAAATTAAAGAAGAGCAAGCCAAAAGAATTATATTAAATCTTAAAATTTGGGAAGGAGATATAAATAAACTTCAAAATCAGTTTTCAAATTGGACTATTGAAGGTTTGGAAGAGATAATCTATATAACAAAAGACGGTAAAATTAATCATTTAAAAATAACAAAATAAAATGGGACTAACATATAATATACAATTTAAAAGAAAATTAGAACAAAAACAGGAATTAACAGATCTTATTAAAGTACACGATAATTCACTTTTCTTAATATCTAAACTCTATGATTCTACTTTCGGTTGTGTGAACGGAGATTTTGATGATGAGTTGATTGATTTGGAATTTGCAGGGGCTTCTTATGTTTCATTTGATGTTATAAAAAAACATGCAGGTTCAATATTATTAAGAAAATCTGTATTACAAATGGTTCATAAAATCACTAATGAAATTTATCCTAACGAAGACTATTATTTAATTTTTAATGGAGATTATATCTTTGAAAAAAGAGAAAATGGTATTGTAAAAAGGAATAGCAATAGTGATTTTTATGAAGGACTAGATTAAATTTAAAAATAATATAACGGCAGCCATGAGTTGCCGTATTTTGTTTAAATACTATACATACAAAATATAGAATAATGGAACAGATTATACAGAAATTACATCATGGAATAAAACAAAGTGGCTGGGATTCTTATAAGCCTTTAAAAAATGAATTATTAACTTATAATTCAAAAGACTTAATTGTTAAACTGATTGATACAAAAGATTTTAGATATACAGATATAAGAAGTCTTTTTACGATTATTCCCGAATTATGGAAAGATTTTAATCTGGATGATTGGATGTATATTATTCGAAAAGTTGACCGTCCTACAAACTACCGATTATATATTGATGACGGACCCTATTTTGAAGACATTCGTTTTTTATATAACTGGATAGGTATAGATAGTATTAGTTTGTATAAAAATGATCCGGGAGTTTCTTCTAAAAATAAACAAAACTTAGATAAAGTATTTCCAATGTTTCTACATGATACATTAAGAAATGGAGATTATAAAGAAGAATTTTTAGATGGAAGCTTTGGTGACATACAATATTTACGAGATATGAAAACGCGATTAATAAGTCAAGGGGCAAAGCCAAGTCCAATGCCAAGTTTATAATGATTTTGAATAGTTTTAGAAACATTTTAAATTGAAATAAACACCGGCCGCCTTTAAAGGCGACCGGGTGATTTAAACTAAAAAAATAAATTAAGGATGTTCATTTCTAGCTCTGATGACCAGATTTACCAAATCTGAGCCGCCACTTGCAAAATTATCACTTGGATTATGTGCGCTTTGTGTTGCCACAGCATACGGAGAGCCGTCCCAATATCCCCAAAAAGGGCCTCCGCTTTGTCCAGGCCATATATCTGCTTTATGGCTCATGCTTTCGTTGTCATCAGCACTCCAGAAATCTCCATCCAGTGCGATACCTGTTTGATAGGTTGGTCTTTGCGTTCCTGTAAGGTCTCCAGGATATCCTGCGTGAGTCCAGTAAGCGCCTCCGTCCCATGAATCGGAATACGATTTTGAACCTAGCCAACCTGTGCTGTTTCCAATAGGTCTGTCTAATACAATCACTACATAATCGTATTGGATTTCTGTAGAATCGATGGTAGGACCAGCTACTTTATACTTGTAATAGGTTAATGTTCCCCAAGCTGTTCCGTAAGGAGCGCTTCCGTTGTAATACATCGGAGTGAATTTCAGCCATCCTGTTGTGTTATTAGGCTGCCAGTCTACGATATGAGAACAGGTAAGAAGGTGTCTAGGCCCGATCATTACTCCGCTCCCTGAACCCAGAGAACTTTCTACTCTGCCGACACATCTCCATGGATAGGCTGTAGAATTGTATACTTTTCTCTGATCGACTCCAAAAATAGTTCTTGCATTCTCCGGAGTCAGGAAAGAATCTCTTTCAATAAATTTAGGTTTACGGTCTCTTTTCGGTTCAAGTTTCGGATTGTACTCAAAATCAGCATGGGTAGGATAGAAATGATCAGTTTCCAGAGCTCGGTTTTCTGCTGTTTTTTCGTCCATAGGCATTCCTATTGTTTTCATCCCTTTCGGAAAAGTTCTTCCGTTAATGGTTTCCATAGCGGGAGCTTGCTTAAATAATTTTTCAACAGCTTCTGGTTTTTCAGTTGATTTTGCTTTAACCGTTCTGAGTCTTGATACTTCTTCAGCGGTCATCGGGTTGTTGTTTTCGGTTTTTGACATGATTATTATTTTTAATCTGGTATATTCCTACTCTTTTGATGGCTTTTCGGATTCCGCCGGTAATGGTTATTAGTTAAGTGAATATTTTTTGTGAAAATTCTGCAGTGATACTTTCCGTTTGGTTAATTTGAGCTGCTCCCATTGCGGCTAATGCGATGGCAACTTGTTTATCCAGTGTTTTTCTGACGATGTTTCCATTCGTAGCACGCAATATTTTACAGAAGTGATAGGTAAAATACCCTCGGATTTGTCCACTGATAGTGCCTTCCATGGATACCTGGTTGTCTTTTGCTGCAGCCCATAATGTATGATTCATTCCCGCAACAGGGACAAGCGCTTTAGTAAGAGCGGTTGATTTTTTTGAACTTTTAGAAGCCTCCATTTCACTGGCATATGTCAGATAGAATTCATCCTCAAGCATTGGAGGAATGTAACGTGCGGTTTCGTTAAGAAAATCTGTTTCCAGTCCCAGATCCATTTTTCGGGTTCCTGTTCCGGAATAACAGCAATCGAAGATAACTTCCATATTCACTCCGGCTTTTAATTTGCTGAGAACTGTTTTAAAATCATCGTCACGAATGACTCCGTTATTGGCATAATCGTGTGGACAAATAGCTTCATCCAAACCATCAAGTTCAAGGTCTGAGCCGATATTAGCCACTCTGGTTCCGTGACCTGAATAATAAAAAACCAGAGAATCTCCTTTCACACTTGTGCTGATCATGGATTTCAGATAGTTCAATATATTTGCTCTTGTGGCATTCTGATTGGTCAGGATTTTAATCTTTGCCGGACTGAAACCACAGATCACCAGTGTATTTGCCATATCTCTCGCGTCATTTATACAGCCGTTAAGATCCGGACCTCCGTATCCAATGGGTGCATAATCATTAATACCTACGATAAGTGCTTTTTTCATTGTATTAGTTTTAAAAATATTCCCTACTCTGTTTCGGCTTTTCGGGGGCTGCCTTTCTGTGTTTTTCTATGACAAAATTCCATCATTCTGGAGGACAAAAACAGAGGAGAAAACCGTATTTTGAAAAAGGGAAAACACCTTTTGCTTGTATATGAGTGAGTTATAAATAAAAATCCGGCAGCTGAAAAGCTGCCGGATACGTAAATAGAATGTAAAGATGTTTATTTTATCAGATAATAATTAAGGTTAAAAAATTAAAATATTCAATCAGCACAGATCATGCTTCAGAGCAAAAAGTACCAGGCCGGCTCTGTTTTTTATATCCAGTTTTACAAAAACCGAATCTCTGTAACCGTCAATAGTTTTTGGACTGAGGCACATTTTGTCAGCTATTTCTTTATAGGTGAGTTCACTGCAGGCCCATTTAATAAATTCTTTCTCTCTGTCTCTGAGCTCTGAAAGTAAAGAGGCGTTTTTGGCTTCTTCTGTTTTTACTTTCAGTAACTTTTGGGCTACAAAATCAGTATAAAAGCTTCCTTTTTCATATACCGTTTCAATAGCCTGAAAAAGGATAGAAGGCTGCATGTCTTTCAGCAGATAGCCTTTAGCGCCTGCTTTCAGCATTTTAATCAATATTCTTTCGTCATCATCCATGGTAAGGGCAATAACTTTAATATCAGGGTAGTGCTCGGTAAGCCATTCGGTAGTTTCTATACCATTTTTATAAGGCATATTAACATCCATCAGTACTACAGCAGGTAATTCCGAAGCCTGTTCCACACCTGCAATAAATTCTTCTCCGTTGGGATGGTTCATAATGACCCGATATTGAGTGTTTTCTGTGATCATATTCTCCAGTGCTTTGGAGATTAAAGTATGATCATCAACGATCGCTATGGGAATAGTTTTCATAATAAATTTTTATGATAGGTTATCAAAGTTTGTGTTCCTTTATTGAGTTCTGAGTGTATAGACAGTTCAGCATGAATCAGTTTGGCCCTCAGTTCCATGTTTTTTAATCCTGAGCCATCCTGAATAATACTGGTATCAAAGCCCCTTCCGTTGTCGGAAATACTGATGTGTAATTTTTCACAGTCATCCTCCATGTGTATGGAAACATTTTTGGCTTTGGAATGTTTCAGAATATTATTGATACTTTCCTGGATAATTCTGAAAAGGATCAGTCCATGTTTTGGAGAAATGTCAATATCCTGTTTTTGCGTAATGAATTCTATTTTTAATAATTTTAGTTTTTTAATCCTCTTCACTTCTCTTTCAATGGATTCTGCCAGTCCGAAATGAATGATCTGCTCAGTGATTAATGTTTTAGAAAGATTTCTTATATCCTGTATGCATTCGCCCAATAATTCATTGAGTTCAATCAGGTCCTCTTTCTCTGTGTTTTTGAGCTTGGTAATCAATTGGTTTTGGCGTAAGCGGACCACAGATAGTTTTTGTCCCAGATCATCATGCAGTTCCTGACCGATATAATTGAGTGTTTGTTCTTTCATTTCTACCTGTGAGGTGGCCAGCTCCTTTTCAAACCGTAAATCTTTCTCTTTTTGCTCAATCAGCAGGCTTGTTTTTTTCCTGATAAAAACCGCATAGATGAAGACCATTGTCAAAACAACGATGAATAAAGTAATCGTAAAGATGATGACCAGATTATTCTCTTCCATTTGAAAAGGGTTTATCTTGTTCTTTCCTGTTTGTTCCAGAGTAAGCCCAATATGAGGATACCGTTACTGATCAGATTCAGCATAAATAAAATAAAAAAATAAATAGTCTCTGATACAGTAGTTCTGAAAAAGAATATCGGGATGCTTCCAATAAAGAATATCAGAAGAGCAACTGATATCCAGAATGGTAGATAATTTTTAATTTCCAATACTTTATCAGAATTAAAGGTTTGGTACAGGAACAAAATAATTGAAAACAGTAACAGAAGAATATCTGCGTAGAGCATATTAAAAGAAAAATGATGAAGCAGATCATCTTCTGTATAAAACATTACGACAATATTCAGGACAAAAAGAATCAGGATGAGGGTCTGTATCTTTTTGAGCAGCGGAACATATAATAATTGGTAATAATACAATAAGTATAAAAAAAATACAATCATTAAAAAACCAATTACATAGAAAATGTCCGTAGGCAGATTGGTCAGCTTGAAATAGAAATAACAGGAAATATCAATCAGGGAAAACAACAGATATCCTATGATAAAAAATAAATTCTCCTTTCCGGTTTTTCTATATTTTATGACCATTAGAATCATCACGACAATGGATATGGCCATCGATATCTGTTTCCCTGTTTCAATATTCCAGTTCATAGTTTTGTGTTTTTATGGCATAGTTCCTGACAAAGCTTTTGGTGGAGGTGCCAGATTGGTCATGTTCATAGATTCTATAGAAGGCACATCTGTATTTTCCTCTGTGCTGGCTGATCTGGACATTACCTTGTTGTTTTCTCTTTTTTGAGCAGTAGGCACTAAAAATATGGTTTGATAGCCCGCGTATTCAGGTTTTGCCATTCTGTTTTTAGGGTGATTCATCGGGTATTTCCCCATGTAAATCCTGATTCCCGGGTTTTTTAATTTTTGTTTTCTGGCATTCTCTTTTACATATTGAATATAGCCTTCCATATCTTCCAGTGAGAACCAATACCATCGGGAGTCTGGCTCTCCATTTCTGTTCTTCATGAGAATTTCATGATTGGTTCTTGTGTATTCATCAAAAAGAACCCGGCCTTCACGGTAGCTGATCAGTTTCTTTTTATAACTGTTACTTACAGGTTCTTTAGGGGGTTCGGTGCAGCTAAACAGACAAAAAGCCAGAATAAGAGCTGCACATACGGGATTTAAAATCTTAGTAAAAAAGGAAGTTTTCATTTTTATGGTTTTTAATTTTATGGAACAAAATTAGCGAACGGCACAACTATAAAAAAGGGTGAAAACACTGTTTTTATCCTTTACTAAATTTACGACTTTTTGATATTCAGTTGAATATGAATTGAAAGGTTTGTTTTTTTATTTAAAATATCCAATGGTATTCCTTTAGGAATAAAATTAAAACCATGATGAACATTCATGGTTTTGAAGGAAACTGTTTACCTTTTTATCCTTTCTTTTTCAATCTGATTTTCACCCCAAATTCTCAGATAATCAATAAAAGGAATGAGTTCAGCACCGGTTTCCGTTAAAGAATATTCTACCTTAGGAGGAACCTCATGATAAACTTCTCTATGGATAAGCCCGTCATCTTCCAGCTCCCGGACAGTTTGGGTAAGCATTTTAGGGGTGATGTCGGAAAGAGTTTTACGAAGTTCACCGTACCGCATAACCGTCTTCAAATGAAGATACCATAAAATACGGCCTTTGTATTTTCCTCCAATCCGTTTAAAGGCATAATCAACAGGACAGGATGGCTCTTGGGTAATTTTTTTTATTTTTAACATTTTTTCAATGGTTTGATAATCAGCATTAGTATGTTTTTAGTGTGTAGATTACAAAAAAGTACATACTTGCTGCAAAGATATGATGAGACTACATTTGTCCCATAATTAAAATCAAAAAAAATGAAAGCTGTTATTTTAAACGAAGCCGGAGGTGTTGGAAATCTTCAATTTGCAGAAATAGACAAGCCTGTCATAGGAAATGATGAGGTGTTGGTAAAAGTAGTATCGGTAAGCATTAATCCTGTAGATGTAAAGTCCAGAGCTTACGAAGGAGTTCTGCACTGGATTTTTGAAGAAAACAGACCCGTTATTTTAGGGTGGGATATTTCGGGAGAAGTCGTGGAAACCGGAAAGGATGTAACAGATTTTAAAACAGGAGATGAAGTCTTCGGGATGGTCAACTTTTTTGGAAAAGGAAATGCCTATGCAGAATATATTGCTGCTCCGGCAGCGCATCTGGCATTAAAGCCCCGGAATATTACCCATCAGCAGGCTGCTGCGGCCTCAATGGCGGCTTCAACGGCATATCAGGCATTGGTGGATGTTGCTGGAATTAAAAAAGGGAGCAAGGTTCTGGTTCATGCTGCTTCAGGTGGTGTTGGCCATTTTGCTGTTCAGGTTGCGAAGTACTTTGGGGCATATGTTATCGGCGTATCATCCGGTAAAAATAAAGAATTTGTTTTGTCGCTGGGAGCGGATGAACATATTGATTATACAACGGAAAACTTTCATGAAAAAGTACAGGATGTAGATATCGTGATTGATACTCTTCAGGGAAAAACGTTATCTGATTCGGTAGATGTTGTCAAAGAGAACGGAATTATCATAACGCTTCCGACTCCTGAGATTCCTGAGAATATTGCAGAGAAAGCCGGGCAGAAAAAGGTGAATATTCAGTTTATGATGGTACAGTCCAAAAAAGAAACTGCAGAAGCAATTGCGGGCTTACTGGAGCAGGGAGCATTGAAACCATCCATTTATAAAATTTTCCCGTTTGAAGATATCGCACTGGCTCATCTGGAGGTTGAGACCAGCCGTGTTGCAGGAAAAGTAATAGTAAACCTGTGAAAAAATAAAAAACCAGGAAATAATCCTGGTTTTTTATTTATTGTGAGATAACCTTTACAATAGCCGGGGGAATGGCTTTTTTTACAATAAAAGTTTCGTAGGTTGGATTTTTGATATTTTTAGCAACGGCTTTTAAATAGTTTAATTCAGGATAAAAGAAGGAATTGAAATCCTGAATCTCTATATGTGATGGTATTGCAACAGAAGAAACAACAACTATTTTATCATCTATCAATGCACAATAATGCTTGTCTATGTAAAAAGAGAAATAATTCCTGAATGCATAGGTATAGTCCAGCGGACCATTTTCTGGCATTTTACTGTCTACAGAAAGATATCCGGTAAGGATCTTATTGTCTTCATTTTCAGTTTTATCATTCTTTTCGTCAGGGAGTTTAAAGCTGTATACGAATTTCCCTTTATAGTAAACATCAAAAAGCTGAATTTCTGGAGTATTTTTAAAATCAATAAGCTGCAGAAGGTTTTTATTACCATCATTATCAATAATCTCTTTTTTAAATCTAAAGACAGGATGAATGATAACCTCAACATGATCCATGCTTGTTATTAAACCTGTTCTATCTTCCCCATATTTTACATTAGCATCTATCATTTTTCTTACATATGACAGGGCTGCTTTATTATATTCCCCTTTATTGTATTCATAGACAATAGTGTCTGTTTTATGTTGTGAAAAGCTAAAAGAGCTTATCAATAAACAAGAAAATAAGACAATTAAGTTTTTCATATTTTATGGTTTTGAAAGTGAGAATATATTATAAACCGTTTCTGATAGATTATATGTGTTTTGGAAGCTACTCAGCTGGCCATTGCTTCTTCCTGAATACGGATCAAAAAAGTTGATATGTTTCATTCTTGAAAAATCCTCACTATATTTTATTTCAGTAACCAGAACGGCATGCCCTTGTCTGTTCCCGGCGGCTTCTGTTGTGCTAAAGCCCAGATATACAGGGTGGCCCGACTGCAAACTTTCAACAATGAATTTTACAGCCTGTTTTGTCAATGCTGAAGGAATTCCTGAATGGAAATAATAGTCATTCTTTGCTTTTGCTTCATATAAGGCATCTACTTTCAGCCCGAATTTCTCGAAATACTCTTTGGTTTGATCAGCACGTACTCCTCCGGATTGATTGGCTTCTTTTTGCTGAAGAGAAACATCAAGATCTACACCTAAATATTTTGCAGCAGCTCTTGCTACTGTAGGAACGCAATCTGTTTCACCGGTCTGAGGTTTGTCAGCAGCAATATCCATAGATGCGGTTTTCCATTCTACAGCTTCTGCTCCTTCATGAGCTAAGTGATTCAACCCGGAAGTTAATAACCCCTGTTTTAACCCATCCCAGAAATTACCTCCTGCAATGGAAGATGAGAGACCTCCGGAAAGGCCGCCAGAAGCAAGCATCAGGGCTTTTAATAACCCAACATTTCTGGAACCAAAAGAGCTGATCGAGATAGAATTCCCTTCAACGGAAAATTTATATCCTGATTCTCCTAATGCCTGTACTCCACTGGATACTACAGAAGAAATAGCTCCGCTCATAAATCCTGAAATAAATTTTCCTCCGCCAATTTCAGACATTGCTCCTCCTGACAAAGCATGCATCCCCGCCTGGAAGGCTGCCTTGCCGACGGTTAACGTCTGTGAAAATATAGAGGTGGCGACACTTCCAATTCCAAAACTGATGATGCCGCTCGCAAGCCCCGTTGTAATGGCCTGTCCCATACCATACCAATACGGAACACCATTAATAGTGTTAATGACAGCATGTGTTACAGCAGACACGACTACAGCAATGATAAGAACTGCACCTAATCCGATATTTCCACTTGGGTCAGTATACAATAAAGGATTATTGGTTACATAGCCGAATTTATTATAACTCTGTGTATTAAAAGGATCCTGGATAATAGTATCAGGGCTAAGGAAT
This sequence comes from Chryseobacterium vietnamense, assembly GCF_031454475.1. Lineage (NCBI taxonomy): Bacteria > Pseudomonadati > Bacteroidota > Flavobacteriia > Flavobacteriales > Weeksellaceae > Chryseobacterium > Chryseobacterium vietnamense. The sequence goes on from NZ_JAVDQX010000003.1 coordinate 164,142, forward strand.
CTCCTCATGATAGGATCGTAAATCCTTGCATTCATATGAATAAGACCTGCCCTCCAAAGGTGTTCATGACCCGTATATCCTCTGTCTATAAGGAGAGTTTCCCCATTGAACTGTTGCAGGTCTACAATTTGTCCTCCAACCATCAATCCTTTAAGATTTCCCCACGCATCAAAGAACCGTTTTTCAACAATAGAACCGTCATCTTTTGAAATGGCTAAAATACTTCCCAAATGATCACGATGAAGATAGTAGTTTTGAGACTCCTGAGATCCACTCAGAAAGCTGACAACATCTTTTTTAATATAATTTGCAGAATAAGGATCTCCTGTGATATAGGTAACGATCTCCAGTCTACCGCCTCCTTTACCAGATCTTCTTGTAAATTCTATAGCACCGTCAGCAGAATAATATTTTCTTTTCCCTGAAGCTTCTGAAATCATAGAATATCTTGATTTCATTACGTTGTATGTAAAAGCTAAATCTTCTTTGTTAGGAACCTTAACCGTTAGCGGAGCGTTAAATGCATTGTATGTTACTTCGGCAAAACCTCGGTTGGTATTTACTTGTTGACCATTTGCATTAAGAGCAATATTGTTTAGTTTATAATCGGACTCGCCATTGTAGTTATAGTAACCAAGGTCAAGATTTGCAGCCATTCTTCCTCTTTTATCGTAAGAATACTGATTGGTTACAGTGCCATTGGTTGTTTCCTTTAATAGGCGGTTTAATTTGTCATATTCAAAAGTTTCACTCTTTCCAAAATCATTGCTGTTTCTGGATCTTAAAACTTCTTTATTGACGTCAAAATCATACATCATATCCAGTGCAATCAGGCCTCCTTTGGCATGATTCATTCTTAAAAGAGTTCCGTCCTGCGGACTGTAATAGTTATTGATAACATAACCATTGCCATATTCCATCTGCGTAGCCTGATTCAAGGCATTCACCGAAGATGTGTGCCATATCATCTTATTGGCATTAACGTCGTTCTGCTGTGTCAGGATACCATTACTGTCATATACATTTTTTGTTTTTGAGGTGGTTGTATAGGTATTTTCATTCCAGACGGCAGAAATAGTCGTTTCATCTACTCTTCCGAAGGTGTCGAAAGTCAGGTTACTACTGTAAATAAACTCCGGAGTTTCCTCTTTCTTTCCTTTGATACGATAGTACTGATCGTATTCTGTGGTATAGGCAAAGTTTTTTCCGTTGCTTGTTCCATAGATCTTTTCCAGAAGCTTACTCGTTGGATTGTACTGATAGTACTTTTCTATAGAAGTATTTTCTGCCGGGGTTTTACCGTATGTTTTTTCTGAAATGGTTTGTCCGTAATCATCATACTGTAATACGGTATATCCTTTAGGAGTGTCTTCACGAAGTAATCTTCCCAGAATGTCATATTGATAGGTATATGTACCTGAGGAAGGGTCTACAATTTTCTTCTTGTTTCCCCAGTCATCAATTTCAAAAGTTGTTTTGCTGCCTTCATAATTGGTTTCTTTTAAAGATCCGTTGGCATAGTAGGTGTAGTTAATTGTTCCGCCATGGTCCTGCTGAACAATCGTGTTACCAAAAGCATCCAGTGTTTTTGATATCTTTTTATAGCCATCATCAACGGTTACTTTTAATCCTTCGTAGCAGGTAATAACTGTTTTTCCTGTATAAGTAACATGCTTTACCGCTCTGTTGTAAGCATCATATTCTATTGCATTCCATTTCGTCTGCTCGCCTTCAAAGAAAGGCTCAGATTTTTTTATTAATTTTCCGAAAATGTCATATTCGCTCTTTTTTACAATCCATTTGCCATTGGTACTTTGGGTTTTGGTTTGTATTTCTCTGTCGAATTCATCATATGCTGAGATCGTTTCTACTCCTCCTTCTCTCTTTTTTGAGATCTGGTAAATTCCTCCTGGAATTGCCGAAGCAGAAGATTTGCTGATGGTGGTTTTCTTACCCAGATAATCAGTAAATGAAGTGATATTACCCCAGCCATCATACGCATAATAAGTTTTTAATCCTCCGATAGCGGCTGTTTCTTCTAAAAGCCTTCCTGTTGTATTCACTACCGTGGAAGCTGTTAAGCCATCAGGAGTTGTTGTGGAAGTTCGGTAACGATTCGTTGAGTCGTAATCATATGTAGTAGTCTGAGAGGCAATTCCTGCAGAAGAAATTGTTTCCTGCTTCAGATTCCCGATATTATCATAGACAAAGCTCTTATTTAATGACTGAGAGTTTTGGCTGAATTTCTGAATTTCTTTAATCGCTCCATTTGTAGGATAATAAGTACTGACCTCTTTTGCGGTAAAAGTGTCACCCTGTCTGAAAGAATTATTAACCTGTTCACTTATTTTCCCGTAGAAATAATGAAGACCATTAGTGAATTCCGGCTGATAAGTAAAGTTGGAATGTGTTATTGCATAATCACCATAATTGATCCATGTTTTCTTTAATTTAAGATCGTCGGCTTCATCATAGGTATATCTTTTAATGACATTTATCTTTCTAAGGTTGTCAGTGGTTCTTTCCTCTATGCTGAGAATAAGGCTCTGATTTCCTTTTATGAATTTTTGATTGATGAAATCAGTCTCTGTTAAAAACTTGGAAATTCCTCCGTAGGTACTTTTTAATAGAACGTTATCCAGTAAAGGATCTTTGGTATTTACTGTCCAGAAAAGAGCATTAGCAAGCTTTTTATTTCTGAATTTTCCGTTTTGAAGAACAGATTCATATCCGTCAGATACATAGGTTTTTTGGAATCCTAGAAGGCCTCTTCCGTCTAGACTTTGTACAGCATTCTCATAACGGTATTCTTTTGAAAGAATCTTTCCACTGAAAAGAGTATGAATCTTATTAACCAGATATAATGCCCCGTTGGTCTGATGGGTATATAACGGATATTTTAAATCATTATCCTTGTGCACATAGCAGATTTCTTCCTTTGTATCAAGTTTCATCATCGGACGGTATTCAACTTTTTGCAGAACGGTAGAACCGTTATTCACCTCCTGAATCTGTTTTTCCAGGAAATTATTATTGTTGAATGTAATCTTAAATTCAGACCCGGTAGTGATGTCAAAATTACTGATAGATGTCTTGTAGGTATTTAAGAAATTAACCTCGTCAGAAACGGTGAAAAGAGAGAACGGTGTTATTTTCTCATCTTTTAAATCAATTTCCTGACTCAGCTTGGTAAACGAAGTATTTCCGTTGCTATCTGTAGTATTGACAAAGAATTTGACCTTATTAAATCCAGGCATGAGGGTCATATAAATTCCCGGAATATCTGTATTGGTAATGGCTGAATGCGTTGGTCCTACATATTGAGGGAAACCGGGAACAAAACATTTATATCCCTGTTGAGCGTTGATGTATACGGCTGGTAAAGCTTGTGCTGTGGCATTATAGCAGGAGTGTGTATAAACCTGCTCGGTATATAAATCACCAACATTTTCGTAGGTAAAATTGCTGATCAAAGGGTTCTGATCGTTATATCGTATTTTTCCGAACTTTGTGATGGATACGAGGTCGGATTTGCCATCATTGTTGATGTCTGTTACCACTACATTTCCTACAGCAAATCCTGTCATTGAGTTGTCAGGTCCCCATAAAAATAAATCCCATCCGGATTGCTTAGGAATTGTTTCATCCTGTGAAGGCTTAATATATGCTAGTTTTTGAGCCGTAAGATCAAGCTGGCTCGGAATAAATTTTTTACCATCCGAAGTGTACATCCACCAGATAAATTGTGGTGTGTTTTCAATAGCAATCCTTAATTTTGAAAAAGGATTCATAGTATTGAATACAATCTGTGGTGTTACAAAATCTGTAAGGCCGTCTCCATTGAAATCTCCTAAAAGAATAGGAGTTATAAGTTTTCCGTCACTATTATAGCTTAGATCATTTAAAATGTTTGTTGAGGACTGCCCTGCAATATCACCAAATGGCTTTATGGTCATATCATTTACATTGATCTTATAAATACCATATTGGTTGCCAGATATGATCATAATTTCCGGGACTCCGTCACCATCCATTTCCAGAAGCCTGTAATTGTCTTCTGTAAGGAGAAGAGAGGTTACTGCAAACTCTTTTCGGGTAATAACATCACCTGTTTCTTTACCTATTTCATATAAATAAATTTTCTGGCTGGTCTGTGTATTTCCACTGATATAAATAAGATCGAAAAGGCCGTCATTATTAAAATCTCCCGGAATAAACATTTTATGGGCTATTCTGGGAGGAGATGTGTAGGTGGTCTGCCCCTGAAAACCACTGGTAATCCATGGAATCGAAGGACCTCCGGAGAGGACTTTTGTTTTTCCTGTTTTGAAATCCCGGATTTCTATCTGTCCCTGCAGGGATTCGTGTGTTTTGGAAAGTGTATTGACAATGATCAGCTGATCATTAGTCGTAATTTTATTGTCATTAATTAATGTTTTTCCCGTAAAGATTCTGGTATGGGCATTAACATAGGTGCTGGGAGTTATCTGGCCGTAAGGGCTGTTAAGATAAAATATAGGATTTCGTATACTGCCCGGCTCCGGTGGAGGAGGGTTAGATCCAAAACCTCCGGTTGGCCCGCTTCTGAAATCAGTAACGGTAGTTGATACATAGAATATATCGTTTCCACTATTGTTATAAAGGTTACCTGCAGTGACATCTCCTAAACGATAAGTACTGGCAGGAGTAATAGCAAGTTGACGCTTTGTTACCTCAGCTGTCCCTGTAGAATTGGGAGAATTATAATTGAAGTTGAGCGGTCTCAGGCTTTCTCCGGCCTCATTGAATACATTGATGGTTCGTAACCTTTCATTACTGTCTGCATCAACAAAATCATAGCTGAAAGCATACTTTCTGTAATCACCGGAATAAGTAGACCCGGTGACAATTTCAGAAATGACTTTGCTGTTGATATACTGCTGCCCGTTTCTATAGATTTTTGCAATTTTTTTGCGGTCTTTGTATAATACTTTTAAATAAAATTTATCTGTACCGGTGTCTGTGCCTCCATAAGATATTTTATCCAGCCTTGGGGTATTATTTGTAATGATATAAGTGTAATGGATTTCATTGTCAAATGAATCTGCCATTTTTACAATATAGTGCTGCCCTGGTGAAAGCTCATTATACCAGGCAATTTTTCCGTCCGTGTACTGAATAATGAAACTATATGTTCCGGATGATTTCGTAATCTTAATCTTGGAAAAATTTTTAGTAACATATTCGGTATCCGATTTTTTAAGGAGCCTTTGACCATCTAAATAATAAGGGTCGTTGTCGTCAAACTGCGGACCTATGGTGATCCCGTCTACATTCTGGCTTTTTCCTCCTCTGCTGATAACAGAAAGACCCGTAAAACTCCATCCCCATCCGGCATTTCCGTTTCCTGCCTGGCTATTGTACACCAAGGCGGCATTGGGCTGAAAATTATTTAATCCTTTTAAGGTTTCTAGAGGAACGGTATAAGTAAGGGCGCCCCCCTCGCTGACAGACATTTCTGATTTTACAGAAGGTATAAGAGAAAAGTCTGGCGAAATCGTCTTGGAAGAGTTCGGTTGGTTTTCTCTATACCCCGAAGTATTATACTCAAGAGATACAGATGTTGCTTGCTGAGCTCCCACAAATTGTGCTAAAGACAGAAGTGCAAGAACTCCAAGAAATTTTATATTTTTTATCATATGAATTGATTATGATCTTATATCGATACTATTAATGCATAGGCCATAAAGAATAGAGCCTGTCAAAGATTTTTTATTAGCGCTTCATTACATTTTTGCCCACAACTTGCCCGCTGATTAGCGTAAACTTAGCTACGTATACACCAGTAATCTGGTTTCCTAAACTAAAACTGAAATTGAAATTTGAAGAATCCTGCAGATTATTTTTGGTAAATAAAAGAGCCCCCGTTCCGCTGAATACCTGAACGGAAGTTACTTTTCCCTGGGCAATACCTGTAATACTTACGTTGGCAATATCTGTGGTAGGGTTAGGAGACAGTTGGATGGCCATTTTAATTTGTTCCAGATTATCCTCTGCATTAACTTCTTTAGCCATAACTGTTTCAGCTAATTCTGTTTTTAAAAGGGCATTGTTGATAGCAGAGCTGTTTCCTCCCTCATCAAAGCTAAATTTTTTGCTTCCCGAAGTAAGTCCTGCATTAAGAGATTGAGTAACATAAGGAATTGTATTATCACACTTATTATCAATAAGATCTCCTGCGTTTGAGTCCCAGGTCAGTATATCATAATTCTGAGCTAAGATATTTCCTACATAGTCGTCAAGAGGCTTAATAGGAGGCACAACGGTAGCAACCAGCGGATTGGGAAACTGAGGAGTATTATAATCATACTGCCAGTCTTTAACATCATAAAATACACTGGGATTAGCAACCGCATTAGCTCCTACAGAAACTCCCATATTATTGCCGTCCTGCTGGAAAGAAACTCCGGAAGCTACTATTTCCTGCTGTAAATTGTGGCCGGCAACCTTTTTAGCAATAAGCTCTATCGTCTCATCAGTATTGCTTAACTTGATGACATTCTGATAGATAATCTGGTCTTCCTTGCCTTGTGTGGTAGAGAAAAAACTAGAGAAATAATCACCTCCCGAGTTATTATTAGCCACAACGACCATAAACTGTTTAGACTTTATGATTTTGTCAGGCAGATCAAAACTTCCTTCATTATCCCTTAATTTCCAATCCTTAAGATTAAGGTCCGTATCGCTGGCATTAAAAATTTCAATAAACTCCCCGCGATGTCTTTTTCGTAACTTTTCAAATAGTTCAGGAGTAGGATTTTGGTATGGACCATAGTTTACATCTATGTATTCCGAATAAGGGGTGTCTCTGTAAACCTCAGTGATAACAAGCTGAGCAGAAGATAGAAGGGGAAATAATATAAGTACCCCTCCAAATAATTGTTTTTTCATGGTTGCTGGGAGAATCTATATTTTATTTAAAAACTTTTGAAGTTTCTGTAGGTGAGAAGATTGGGAAAAATTTCTGTTTTGATTAAGCTGTGCTATTTTTTGTTCCCATGGATCTGAACTTGTCGTAAGATCTTTTGCATTGATGACCAGATAAAGAAATTTTTGGGTTAAATTTTCCTGATTGGTTTTTTTCAGATACTTAATAACGAGTACATTCACAGCATCTATTACAGAGGTATTTCTTATTCCGGATTTTTTCTTTAGTAGAGAATTAATATTGTTTTCGGCCTCAGTAGTTTGATTTTGCTGGAGATAAAAATCTATTTTTTTGCACAGAATGATAAATTCCTGATTTTCATCTGTTTTCTTTTGCTCCATTTCGGAAAGAAGCTGCTGAAGTTTTAGAGTATTTGAAGGCTGATTTTTTTTAGCAGCATTATAATAGGAAGCCGCACTCCAGAAATTTTGTTTTAATTGGTGATTTTTCTCTTCAATGGACAAGAGTGTTGGGAAATCTCTCTTTTGTTTAGCAAGTCTCCTTGTCCAGTAAACAGCTGAGCGGTCTTTAGGATAAAGGTTATGATATTCTTTAGCCAATTGCATTGCCTGTGCAGCATCGTGGTTTTTTATATTTCTTTTAATAAGAATAAGATAGAGTTCTCTGATATGATTTTCTCTTTCTTTTTTATAAGGTTTATTCTTAAGGAGAGTAAGTTTGGAGGTAAGCTCGTCGTTGGTTAAATGATCAAAACGGGCCTTAAAAAGTTTTTGATTTTGTTTGTGCTGCTGTTTTACCTGAGAATTTTTCTTATGATGAATCTCGCCTGCATTGAAGGAAATCAGTTTATTTACCTTGGCAAGCTGGTGTTGAAGTGTTTGGTCATCAGGATGTTGTGCAGCAAGCTCAGAGAGCTTATTTTGTGCTACAGAAAGAAGATCCTTATTCTTTAGCCGGCTCACCTTTTTGTTTCCTGTGGCCATTTTTATATACTGGCTGTATAACCTCTGTTTCAGTTCTTTGTTGTTAGGGTACTGTTGAACTGCATTTTCTAAAATCTGAATATAAGCGGATTCCTGCTTGGGCTTTTGAAAAATACACCGCCTTAGTCCGTCATAGGCTCTTGCCTCCTGCGGACGGCTGGAAATTATCTGTTCATATTTTCCTTTTGCCTTAGCCCATTTTTTCTCCTTGCAAAATGCCTTGGCACTCTTAAGAAGAGTATTAACATCATCGTTGGTTAGGAGGTTTTGTGGACTAGAAGTGGTTTTGGAAAAAAAATAAGAAGGAATAAGCAACGCACCAGCACTCAAAGCTGAAAGTTGCAAGAATCGTTTTCTGGAAACCATAAAGTTCGTGGAAATTAGTGTTTTTTAAAAAATAAAGGGAAGGTAGGTTACCATTACTGAATAATAGGCCTGCTCTTTCGGTTTAACTTTAATAAACTCTAATCGTTTTCCTTCCCTTAACGGAGGCAAATATAGTTAAAAATGTTAACTGGTAAATAGTATTTTGAGAAAATTTTTCTCTTTTCTTGGAGTGTTAAGCTGTTTGTAATTGTATTAAATACAGTGTTTTGGGTGTTGGTAAGTTAATGTGAAAAGCATAAATGTATTTTATTTTATAATTGTTATTTTACTTGAAAATATGTTAGAAATTGTATATTCCTATTTTTAGATATTAATATCTCCAAAAATCAAAAAAGTGACCTATTTTTATTTAAAATGTAGTATGAACTGAAGTAAAATTGAAAAAGAAGATTAAAAAAATGATCAGCGAAACAATCAGTGGGAGATAAGAAACGACCTGTTACCGATTGGAGGAGTTTACTTTCTCCACTTACTATAGTTCCCTTTCAGAAACTATTTTATAATTTCAAATTTCGTAACTGGAATTATTGGAGTATCATCTGCCGGATCTGTACTGCTAAAAAAAGACAATTCTCCACTGGTTGCTTTCAGAATAAAACCTTTCTTGGGAAATGCTGCATTGGGGATTGTTACTCTTTTTATAGTATGATGTTTTGGGCTTAGAATAGAATATATCCAGTAAATAAAACGAAAATAATTAGATCTCTATAACGAGGAAAAAGATGGGACATAATGGCTTTTGTTTTTAATTAAAATATATTCCGTAAATATTGTCAATAATATGAAATTAAAATAAAAACAGGAGCGGAAATCAACTTCCGCTCCTGTTAAACAAGATTAAGTGTAAAATTTAGCCTTTAAAGGCAAAAGGATAATTCAAATGTGAACAGATTTTTATTGAGTCTTAATCTATGTTTAAGGGAATTGATAGTAATGGTATTTTATTCTTATAGGCCATGATGGCTGTTTTGCTTCGATGAAAAAGTGATTCTACAAGATTGTATTTATAAGGAACCATGGTTAAAAGGTCTGGGCTGGTGAGCCTTATTTCCTCCTCGATCGCCTTGATCACTTCGATGGACTGAATCATCTTAAAGCTGTATTTAATATCTTCCAGATCATACCCGGAATTCAGGTCCATATCATGAATAACTTCAGTAAAATCTTCTAACCTTTCACTTACATTGAAAACCTCAACTTCAGCATTAAATTCATTAATGAAATAATAAATGTCATTCATGGCAGACCAGGTCATACTTTTGTGCGTATCATAAGCAAAAAGAATTTTCCTGATTCCTGTGTATTCTATATGAGCGGGAACAATGAGAATTGGCTTTTTAATTCTGTGAATAGCTCTTGTTACCTTATTTCCCAAAAGCTTCTGTTCCAAAGTTTTCTCCGCCATTCCCATCACGACAAAATCACACTCATGAAGCTGCATACAGTTTTCAAGCTCTTCAATAAAATTGCCGGAAGCCAGATGATGTTGGGTTTCGACAGTATATAATCTTTTAAGCTCAGCAGCTTTATCCTCCAGTTTTTTCTGATTTTTAAGCGTCTGGGCATAGAAAAAATCAGCTGAAGCCTGTGCATTCAAAGCATGAACAGAAACGGTTTGCAGACTAAAAAGTATAATCCTGTATGTATTTTCTTTAGCCATAGAAGCAGCATAATGAGTAGCATTTTCAGCTTCCTGGGAAAAATCTGTGCAGACAATTATTGTTTTCATTGTACCGGATTTAATACCACAAAACTATGATAGACAGTTATTCCCTGACTGTAAAAATAATGTGATGTTGCATAAAATGATGATGAAATGTATTTTTCAGGTGATGAACCGTAACATTCATTTGAACGCTGCTATTTTACGTTTCAGGTATCGTTTTGGCGGTCTCGTCTAAAATAGAAGATACTCATATAAAATCTATTTCTATATTTACATTCATAAAGTCCCGGATATGAATAGGATTTCTACCATCAGGAAAAAAATAGTACGGAATAAGAAGATTCTTTCCACCATGAAAAGAAGGCTGGTGATCTGGGCACTGGCAGTGGTCACTTTCTGTGTTTTCTCCTACCTTATCGATCCCTTTGATCCCGTTTGGAAGGGGTATCTGGACGCTCCGCTGAAGATGATTCTGGAAGATGCCACATGGATTATCTTTTTTTCAATCATTATCTCGGAGGTAAGTATATTTATAGACCGGACGCTCAATAAGTGGCTTCCCTGGAGAAACAGGACCGTAAAGCGGTTATTCATCCAGTGTTTGCTTCAGATCGTAGGAAGTGTTTTGATTGTGATTATTATTAATGCAATCGTAGACGGCACTTCAGTTACATTACCTGAAATGGATTCCCGCAAAGAATATACACTGCTGGGACAATGGATTGCAACTAATATCGTCATATCATTGATTATCAGTGCTTTTAATACCGTGGATTATTTATTGGAAAACTGGAAAAAAACAGCAGTAGAAGCTGCCCAGCACAAACTGAGAGCCTCAAAACACAAACAGGCTGCAATGGCGGCAGAGCTTCAGGCACTCAAGCTTCAGATAGATCCGCATTTTATTTTCAATAATTTAAGTGTGTTGTCAGAACTCATCCTGGAAGATCAGCAATTGGGATATGACTATTCCGAAAAGTTCGCGAGAGTATACAGATACTTATTGGTCAATTCCAAAAAAGACATTATCGCCGTAGAAGAGGAACTCAAATTTTTAGAATCCTATATCTTTTTGATTGAAAAAAGAATTGGAGAAGGCGTAGTATTCAGAATAGATATTCAGGAAGAATACAGGTCCAGATTTACCCTTCCGCTGTCTTTACAATTGCTGGTTGAAAATGCTATTAAGCACAATCAGACTTCTAAAGTAAATCCTCTGGAGATCCACGTATATACAAGCCCCGGCGGAGAACTGGTTGTCTCCAATACATTTCTTCCTTTAATCAATAAGCCGGATTCCTCAGGAGTAGGACTCACCAATATCATTGCACGGTACGAAATCTTGGGGTATCCTAAGCCTGTGATAGAAAGAACTGAAGATAAATTTATTGTAAAACTCCCATTGATATGAAGATTAATAAAGTTTTAATTGTTGAAGACGAAAGACCCAATGCAGACAGATTAAAAAGACTATTGTTGAAGTTAAGACCCCATATTGAAATCCTTTCCGTGGAAGATTCAATTACCTCCACCGTACACTGGCTGGAGAATAATGTCGTTCCGGACATTATTATGATGGATGTACGCCTTGCAGACGGTCTTAGCTTTGAGATATTCAACAAACATGAAGTTAAAAGTGCAGTCATATTTACCACTGCTTACGATGAATATGCAGTTCAGGCATTTAAATACAACAGTGTAGATTACCTTCTGAAACCTATTGAAGAAGAAGAGCTGGATGCTGCCTTAAAACGCTACGAAACCTTTATGGAAACCGTTCCGGTAGTAGGAACAGCCATTGAAGGCTTATTAAATTATATCCAGCCAAAAGACTATAGAAAACGGTTTCTCATCGCCCACAGAGACGGATATAAAACCGTTCTGGCAGAAGATATCCTCTATTTTTATACCGAATTGGGAATCAGCAAAGCGATGCTGAATACCGGAGTGGTAGAGAATGTTCCTCAAACCCTGGAAGAGCTTGAAAAACAGCTGGATCCCAAATTCTTTTTCCGTGCCAACAGACAATTTATCATTCACATCAATTCCGTAAAGCAGATTTTAAATCATTTTAATGGAAAATTGAAGCTAGAATTGAGGAAACAGCCTGATATGGAGGTGATTGTAAGCCGTGAAAAAGCCTCTGTTTTCAAATCCTGGATGGATTATTAATTTCGATAAAATACAGACAAGGCTGTCTCAAAAGCCAAATAATTTGACCTATGTCATTCTGACGAAGGAAGAATCTCATCAATACCCAAATACATGAGATTCTTCACTACATTCCATTTCATTCAGAATGGCACTTTTGAAACATCCTCTTTTTCGTTTTAATTGTGAAATACATTAGTTTATCCTTAATGATTTCACTCTTATTTCCACATGAAAATCTCTTTTTTACCATAATTATAAAGGAAAACAACTGTTTTCCTTTCATTTTTCCTATCATACGCTTCACCTGCGATTAACGACACTTCACCCAACTTCTTAATGAATATCACTATAAGATGAAGTTATTTTGCTCCTGTAAAATTTAAAAACCAATGTTATGAATTACAGAAAAGGATATCTGGTACTTTCACTTACAGCTGCAGCGGTACTTTACTCATGTGGCTCCGGGAGCGGCCAGGAAAATGCTCAGCAGATGCAGCAGGCATTGCCTACAGATTTTATCCAGGTAAAGTCCGGAGATGCAGATGTGTCTACAGGGTATCCGGGAAGCATAGAAGGACAGGACAATGTGGATATCAAAGCACAGGTGACAGGATATCTGGAGGCAGTATATATCAAAGAAGGACAGTATGTAAGTAAAGGACAGACCCTTTTCAGAATAAATCCATCCGTATACAACGAGCAGGTAAATACCAATGAAGCCGCCTTGAAATCAGCGCTGGCAGCACAGGAAACAGCAAGACTTGAAGTAGAAAAACTGAAACCCCTTGTAGAAGGAAAGGTAGTCTCAGATATGCAGCTGAAAACAGCGCAGGCAAGCTATAAAGCCGCGTCAGCACAGGTGGCACAGGCACAGTCTTCTTTAGGTTCATCAAAGATCAATGCCAATTTTACCTACATTAAAGCTCCTGTTAGTGGTTACATCGGAAGAATTCCAAACAGAGTAGGAAATCTTATCAGTCCTTCTGATGCAGCTCCATTGACAACGCTTTCAAGCATAAACAGTGTGAACGTATACTTCTCAATGAATGAGGCTGATTTTATCGCTCATAGTAAAGCTGCAGTATCTGGAAATAATACAGAGGATGTAGAACTTATCCTTGCAGATGGTTCCACCTATTCTCTTAAAGGAAAACTTGAAAATGCCAGCGGAAACTTTGACAGAAATACAGGAAGTATTCAGATGAAAGCTGTTTTTCAAAATCCTGATAAATTATTAAGAGCCGGAGGGACAGCCAGAGTGATGATTCATAATGCATTGAATGGTGTGATCAAACTTCCGAAAACATCGGTGAAAGATATTCAGGACAGATTCTTTGTCTATAAACTCAATGGCAAGGATAAAGTGAAAATGACTCAGATTACGGTTTCAGGAAGTACATCTCAGGATTACTTCATCAAAGAAGGAGTGAACGCAGGAGATAAAATTGCCATCAACAGAATTGATGCCCTTACAGACGGAGCACAGGTGGTGGCACACACCGTTCCTTTGAAATAGTTGTATAATCTTTCTTAGAAAATTCAAAAATGTTAAAAAAGATAATAGACCGTCCTGTACTGGCGACGGTAATATCCCTTATCATCGTTATTTTAGGGATCATAGGATTAAATCAGCTGGCGGTGACCAGATTCCCGGACATTTCTCCGCCTACGATTACCGTTTCAGGATCGTATCCCGGAGGAAACAGCGAAACCGTGATCCGTTCTGTAGTAACTCCGCTGGAAGAACAGATCAATGGAGTGGAAGACATGGAATACATGAAATCTACTGCGAGTAATGACGGTACATTTTCCATTTCCATCATATTCAAACAGGGAGTAAATGCCGATCAGGCAGCGGTAAACGTGCAAAACAGAGTACAGCAGGCCACTCCGATACTCCCTCAGGAGGTAGTGAGAATGGGTTTGACCACTTCCAAGCAGCAGAACAGTATGGTGTTGATTTTCAATATTTATACGGAAGATAATAAGCAATATGATGAAACCTTTCTTCAAAACTACGCGAATATTAACCTTATTCCGCAGGTAAAAAGGGTAAAAGGAGTAGGACAGGCCATGGTTTTCGGGCTGAAAGATTACTCCATGAGAATATGGCTTAACCCTCAGAAAATGTCATCCTACGGACTTGAACCGGCAGATGTTTCCAGAGCGATTGCAGACCACAGTTTGGAATCTGCTCCGGGTAAACTTGGAGAGGAATCAGATGCTGCTTTAGAGTACGTAATCCGGTATAAAGGAAAAAAGAACAAGCCGGAGCAATATGAAAATATTATTGTTAAAAATACCGGAAGCCAGGTCATCAGGCTTAAAGATGTGGCCCGTGTGGAATTCGGAGCCATTTCAAATACGGGAGATAACCTCTCCAATGGGAAAAATGCAGTTACTGTAGCCATCATGCAGACTACAGGATCCAATGCCAATCAGATTGAAATAGGTGTAAACAAAGCCCTTGATCAGCTATCAAAATCATTCCCTCCTGGTATCAAATATACGAAGGTAATGAGTACCAAGGAAAGACTGGATGAGGCTACAGGACAGGTGAAATCAACACTAATAGAAGCATTTATTCTTGTATTTATTGTGGTATTTATCTTCTTACAGGATTTCAGATCTACCATTATTCCGGCAGTGGCAGTTCCGGTAGCGATTATCGGTACTTTCTTCTTCCTTCTGGTCTTAGGATTTACGATCAACGTACTGACGCTTTTTGCCCTTGTACTGGCCATCGGTATTGTGGTAGATGATGCCATTGTAGTGGTAGAAGCTGTTCACAGCAATATGGAAGGAACAGATCTTTCAGGAAGAGAGGCAACTCATAAGGCGATGAGTGAGATTACAGGAGCGGTTATTTCAATCACGTTGGTGATGTCAGCGGTATTTATTCCAATTGGATTTATGTCCGGTTCAGCAGGATTATTCTATAAGCAGTTTGCCTATACGTTAGCCATTGCAATTATTATTTCCGCGGTTAATGCATTGACTTTAACGCCGGCTTTATGTGCTGTTTTTCTGAAAAACAACCATGCAGGAGAAGGTAAAAAGCCAAAAGGATTCGGGCAGAGATTTGCGGTGGCATTCAATGCGGGATTTAATAATATGACCAACCGTTATGCAAAAGGAGTACGCTTTTTAATAGGAAGAAAATGGATTGCAGGTGGATTAATCGTAGCCGTTATCGGTGTTGCAGGCTGGCTGATGTCAAGCACGCCTAAGAGTTTTGTACCGATGGAAGACGACGGATTCTTCATGTACACCTTAAGCATGCCTCCCGGAACAGCATTGACCAAAACGACAGAAGTTTCCAACAAGATCAATGATATTTTAAAAGGAGTAGATGCAGTACAGGAAAATACTTCCATTACCGGATATAACCTGCTAAGTAACAGTGCAGGACCAGCTTATGCGATGGGATTTGTTAAACTGAAACCTAAGAAAGAAAGAGGTGAAGTTCAGGATATCCAGGAAGTGGTAGACATGGCGACTGCAAAATTGGGAGTGATCAAAGAAGGAAGTGTGATGACTTTCAGAATGCCTCCGGTAGAAGGATACGGAATGACGAATGATGCAGAAATTGTACTTCAGGACCGTATGGGAAGAGATCCTCAGGTTCTTAAAGCCAAAGCAGATGAACTGATTGGCCAATTGATGCAGGTTCCGGAAGTGGCATTTGCCTACACCATGTTCAGGGCAGATTATCCTCAGATGGAGCTTGAAGTGAATGAAGACAAAGCAAAACAGCTGGGAGTAAGTATTTCAAACCTCTTGGGAACTGTTCAGACCTATTTCTCAGGAGATCAGTCTCAGAATTTCTCGAGATTTGGAAAGTTCTACAGAGTGAATATTAAAGCGGATGGAGTTTTCAGAATGGATGAACAAGCCTTCAATGATATTTTTGTAAAGAATGAAAAAGGTGATATGGTACCGGTAAATACATTGATTACTTTGAAAAAAGTCTATGGTCCGGAATCCGTTCAGCGATATAACCTTTACAACTCACTAAATATCAACGTGTCTCCAAAACCAGGAGTAAGTAACGGAGAATTGATGGGTAAACTGGAACAGACCTTAAGCAAGCTGCCGTCCGACTACAGCTACGAGTGGACAGGATTAAGTTTGGAAGAGAAATCTGCAGGAAATCAAACCATTGCGATCTTCGGACTGTGTTTACTTTTCGTATATCTGTTGCTGGCAGCGCAATATGAAAGTTATATCCTTCCTCTGGCAGTAATGCTTTCCATCCCCACAGGAATTGTAGGAGCATTCTTAGGAATAAAAACCATTGGTTTGGATAACAATATTTATGTTCAGGTAGGTCTCATCATGCTTATCGGTCTTCTGGCTAAAAACGCGATCCTTATTGTTGAATTTGCCATCCAAAGGAGAAAAGCAGGGCTTTCAATCCTTGATTCTGCACTGGAAGGAGCAAAGGCGAGATTACGTCCCATTATCATGACCTCGCTAGCCTTTATTGTCGGAATGATTCCGCTGATGATTTCTTCGGGAGGAATGGCTTCAGGGAACAAATCCATCAGTACAAGTGCCGCCATGGGTATGTTGAGCGGAGTGGTTTTGGGAGTTTTTGTAATTCCTGTACTATACATGTTCTTTCAGTATCTGGATGAGAAGTTCTCTACCAAAAAGAAGTATAATACGATAGAAAATCAATTGACAAATGAGAATATTTAATATAAAGAACTTCCTTATTTCAGGCACAATGGCATCACTGCTGATGTCTTGTGCCGTAGAAAAAAAATATACAAGAACAGATCTTCAGATTCCTGAAACCTACAAAGAATCTGTGCAGGTAACAGGAGATACGGTAGTGCTTCCGTGGAAAACTTTCTTCAAAGATCCCAAATTGATCGGCTTAATAGACAAAGCCCTTTCAAGAAACAACGAAGTGAATGTCGCTTTGAAAAACATAGAGCAGCTTGATCTGATCTATAAACAGGCTAAGCTAGGTCTGATGCCAACGCTGGACATTACTGCAGGAGCCAACAGAAGCTGGGCTTCCAAAAATACCCTTAACGGCTCTCTGAATGAACAGTTTGTAGGGACAAAATATATGGATGATTTCAGTGCTGCACTGAGACTTTCCTGGGAAGTAGACATTTGGGGAAAAGCTAAAATGCAGAAAGAATCCGCAGCCGCAGAATATTTCGGGCAGAAAGAAAACTTAAATGCCATCAAAAGCAGAATCGTAGTTCAGGTAGCGCAGGCTTATTATAACCTGATCAGTCTGGACGAACAGCTGAAAATAGCTGAACAAAACATTGAATTGAGTGACAATACACTTAAAATGATGAATCTGCAGTTTACAGCAGGACAGATTAATTCATTAGCCGTTCAGCAATCGGAAGCACAAAAGAAAACAGCCGAGCTGCTGATTCCTTTGGCAAAACAGAATATTTCTATCCAGGAAAATGCTTTGAGTATTCTTTGTGGAGAATATCCGGCAAAAATAGAACGACAAGGAGACCTGAAAACAATGATTCCTGAAAATAAACTGTCAGAAGGATTACCAGCACAATTGCTGAGCCGAAGACCGGATCTTAAGATGGCAGAGTTTAATGTTATCAGCTTAAATTCCAAAACCGGACTGGCTAAAGCGGCCATGTATCCGAGTATCAGTTTGAGCCCGCAAATAGGAGTCAATTCCAATAAATTCAGCTCATGGTTTGATATTCCCGGATCTATTACCAAAGCAATTGCCGCCAATCTGGCAGCCCCGATTTTTCAGAAAAAGCAGTTGAAAACAGCTTATGACACGGCTTTAATTGAACAG
This sequence comes from Chryseobacterium vietnamense, assembly GCF_031454475.1. Taxonomy (NCBI): domain Bacteria; kingdom Pseudomonadati; phylum Bacteroidota; class Flavobacteriia; order Flavobacteriales; family Weeksellaceae; genus Chryseobacterium; species Chryseobacterium vietnamense. Next base: position 182,063 of record NZ_JAVDQX010000003.1, read on the forward strand.
GAAAAAGCAGCCATTAATTTTAAACAGTCGGTAATGACTGCTGTAGGGGAAGTTTCGGATGCTATGGCCAAATCCAAAGGCTCTTCAGACAGATTACAGCTTTTAGAACAGAAAACAGCCATTCTGGACAAAGGAATCAATGATGCACTGAAGCTCTATAAAAGCGGTATGGCCACCTATCTGGAAGTTATCACCGCTCAGAACAATAAGCTTCAGAATGATCTGGAAGCCATCAATGTTACCCTTGAAAAATTAAATGCTGAGGTTGATCTTTACAGAGCGCTTGGCGGAGGGGTACAGTAGAATATACCTTGAAAAATAGTAAAGGAAACTATGTTATGTAGTTTCCTTTTTGCTGTTTATAAAAGATAAATATAGCTTCATTTTTGTAACAGGTACAGAATTTGCAATGAGATGGTGAAATTTTATATTCACAAAATCAATTGGTTATGATTTTTTTTATTCTTTTTTCTAAAAAAGGATGCAAGATTTTCAGAAAACAGGATTTATATAGATGAGTACTCGAAAATAATTAATGTTTAACGAAAATGTAATGCAATGAAAAAATTGACAGTACCCCGATTTTTTATGACAGTTTTAATGGTTTTGGCAGGATTAGCCTTATTCTCATGTAATGATAATGACGGACCGGACATCCCGCCTGTAAAAATGGAAGAATTACCAGGAAACTATAAAGGAAAACTGATTATTGTACAGGGAAATATCAAAAGAGAAGGAGTAAAAGACTTCAAAGTAAAGAAAGATACGATCTCATTTGCCGAATTTCCAATAAGTGATATTGTAAAGACTGTGGTGAAAGATCCGGTAAAAGCAGAAAATGCCCTAAAAACAATGGGAAAGGTAAAATATGATATTAAATATGCAGCAGTGATCAATACCGCAAATAATGTGATAGAGCTTACTCTTGCCCCAAAAGCAATGGAGCTTCAGATTCCGGTAGACGGAGTGAATAAAAAGACCGTTGTGGAATTCGTTTCTAAGCAAAAAGGATATTATGTAGGGATGGATAGAACGCTTAGATATGCGCTCACAGCAGACAAAATTACAGTAGACGGGACATTGGTTACTCCTTATGACGTAATCGATTATAATTTTCCGTTCTGTATAAAAAATTAATAAATAAAAAGTATCATCAATGGATTGCGCTTTATTAAAAAGATGCAATCTATTTTTGCTTGGCAGTTTTATAACATCCAGATGGATACGGAGGCAGTAGCATTATATGGAAGAAAGTAAAGAACAGATTTTGGTAAAGCACCTTCTGAGGAAGGAGGAGGCTGCCTGGAAAGAACTCTTTGGAGCTTATTCCGGAAATCTGTCCTATGTATGCTCCCGTTATCTGGCAGAAAAAGAAGATGTGCATGATGTGCTCCAAAACAGTTTTATTAAAATGTTCCGTTCCATAGAATCTTTTGAGTATAGAGGAAATGGTTCTTTAAAAGCCTGGATGACCCGTATTACAGTTAACGAATCTTTGAAACATATTAAACAGAAAGGAGACTTTAAATCTGCTGTAGAAGTGGATGATCTTGCAGATATTCCTAATGAAGAAGAACCTGATTTTGAAGAAATCCCCCGTGATAATATTATGATGATGATCAGAGCTCTTCCAGATGGCTACAGAACGGTTTTTAATCTGTTCGTATTTGAGAAAAAAAGCCATAAAGAGATTGCCGGGCTGTTGGGGATTGCAGAGAATTCTTCTGCATCACAGTTTCACAGGGCGAAAGGGCTGCTTGCTCAGAAAATAAAAGAATTTAAAATGTCAAAAAAAGCACAATATGAATAACGAATGGCTAAATAATCTGCGAAGCAGAATGGAAGACCATGAAGAGGACGTTCCGGAAGGGTTGTGGGATGACATCAAAGATGAATTATTTTCTGGTGAAGAAAACAGCAGCATTCCTGGTTTTATTCCTGAAGTTCATGAGGGAGGAGCAAAGAAGGAAAAGAGAACAGATGCAGTAAGAAAAACCATATTCTACCGTGTTGGAGGGATTGCAGCAGCCATTGCAATACTATTTTTGCTGACCAAAGTAGTACCTCAGAATGATATAGAAAAAACATTATCTCAGAAGCCGGCAGATGTAAAAAAAGAAGATAAAGGTTCTTTAAAACCGATAGAAAATGAGCATATTTCAAGCAGTGAAGTACAGCCAAAAGCAGATTCATTTTTAGCTGAAAATAGAATAAATACAGGAATTTCTGAGAAAGTACAGAGCCAAAAATATTTTGATAACGGAGAAAAAAATGAGCTAAAGGACATTATTAAACTTACGACGGCTTCAGAACCTTTTCAGCAGGAAAGTAAGATCGCTCAGAAAGTATCACCTACAGACGATACTGCGAAAGAACCGGTTGTAGAAAATAAAAATGATGAGGTGCTTTTTAAGGAGGAGAAAATAGAAGAAGTATATGCCGAAAGTACAGCACATCATACCAAAAAAGGCAAAGATAAAAAAGCATGGATGCTGGGTATGCTTACAGGCAATATGGCTTCCAGTTCTGCAGAACAGCAGTTTCCGGGGTATGCTTCAATCACAGGAAAAGCCATGAATATTGAACAGGTATGGAGTACTTCCGAATATCATGATGATCCTCTGACAGCCATATTACTGGCCAATCAAAGTCAGCCGGTAGAAGCAAGAATCAGACATAAAGTACCTGTTACATTTGGGCTTTCTGTTTACTATAGTTTGGGGAAAAGATGGGGAATAGGTACAGGACTGAACTATACCAAATTGTCCTCTGAACTGCATTCCGGAAGTGACAATAATTATATTAAAGGAGATCAGACAGTTCATTATATAGGAATTCCTGTTCAGGTTAATTATAACGTCATTCAAAAAGGGAAATTTACAGGATACATTACAGGTGGAGCTCTGGTAGAAAAACCAATAGCAGGAAATATTACAACAAGCTATGTTGTTGATGGTAAAATAAAGGAGACTTCAAAAGAACGCGTGGAGCCTAAACCTCTGCAGTTTTCCGTCAACACAGCGGTAGGCTTTCAGCTGAAGCTTATTGATAAGGTTGGAATTTATGCAGAACCGGGAATAGGATATCATTTTAAAGAAGAAACTGCTCCCAATACCATTTATAAAGAAAAACCGCTTCATTTTAATATGAAATTCGGAATCAGGGTGCTGCTGGATTAAGGCAGCCCATTTTAAAACACCAAACTTAATAATTGATATATGAAAACAAAACTAATTTTTTTAGTGGTTTTATTATTCTCCGTTTTGAATATAAAAGCACAGTGCACACCTACAATTACCAGTGCGAGACTTGGACAAAAGTATCCGGGAACGATTTTATTCTGTAATACAGAAGATGAAATTCTTTCCACAACACAGACTTACGCAAGTTATCAGTGGTACAAACAGGAATGGACATGGCAGACACCCAACAACAACCCGTGGGTAGCCATTCCGGGAGCAACATCCCAGCAGTTAACCATTAGTGGCAACGATCAGTTGAATTATTTTAAAGTAGTTGTTTCTGAAGGTGACTGTACAGCAGAAAGCGCTACAGCATTTGCAGATGGTTTTGTATACGGTCTGCCGGCTATGATGAGCACGTTTACACCTGGAACATATCAGGACAATGGGGGAACAGTGAATGTCTGCAATGGAGCTTCTGTACAGTTTGATAATATATTTCCTGTTCTCTATGGTAAACATACCTGGTTCAAATGTGTGCCGAGCAGTAATCAGCCGGTGCCGGGAGATCCTTGTATTATTCAGGGAGTAGTAGGAGATACTTACGTGGCCACCACTTCAGGGAAATACGGATTTTATGCCTGTACGGAATATTGTCCCGATCAGTGTGAGATGTTAGATCCGTTTGCATTTGTAGAATTGAATTTCGGGGATTGGGAGTTCTGCAGCAATTTGGGAACAGGAGAAACAAAAATTAAAGATAATAATCTGAAAGTTTATCCTAATCCTACAGCACAACACCTTTATATCGGGAAAGAATCTGATAAAATCTATAAAGAAATTATGATTATAGATATGTCCGGAAAACTTGTTCTGAAGAAAAATGATCACAGATATAATCAGGCGATTGATGTAAGCGGTCTGGTACCGGGAAATTATATCATTGTTTCTAAGAGCACGGATGGAACAGAATATAAAAATAGATTTATAAAAAAATAATAGGATTATAAAATCTGAAGATGCTAAAATATTGATTGTGGGAAGGAAGATTGGATGTCTGAGGAGAGATGTTCCTTGTATTGAAGAAGAACTGAAGTGATTTATTTTAATACTTTACGCTCATAGATACATTTTCATCCTTGTTAATCTAATGACGGTCATAATTACTCCCAAAAAGGAATTTTCTCTTTCCGGCATCCTGCTTCCTGACTTATATTAATTTTTTCAGTAATTCAGATGGCATAATCTTTTTCGTTAGTTTTTAATAATGGTTGAGTCGGTACAAAGTAATTTGTACCGGTTTTTTTTATTATCACCATGCTCCTTCAAACGAAGATCTGGTTTCCTTAAAATCTTTTTTTAAATATCTGCCTGGGTAGAATATTGTTAAGGTAAAGCTCAGATTTTCAGAATGGTATATTCATTATTTTTACTTCAAAAACACATCATGCTGATCAAAATTTATGGAAGTGCCATTCATGGAGTGGCTGCACAGACCATTACTATTGAAGTGAATGTAGATACCGGAGGAGTAGGATACCATCTTGTGGGGCTTCCTGATAATGCTATTAAGGAAAGCAGCTACAGAATTTCTGCAGCACTGAAAAACGTAGGATTTAAAATTCCCGGAAAGAAAATTACCATTAATATGGCTCCTGCAGACCTTAGAAAAGAAGGTTCTGCTTATGATCTCAGTATTGCAATCGGTATCTTAACCGCTTCAGATCAGATATTGGCAGAGAACATTAAAGATTATATTATTATGGGAGAACTTTCTCTGGATGGAAGTTTACAACCCATTAAAGGAGTTTTACCCATTGCGATTCAGGCCAGAGAAGAAGGTTTTAAAGGAATCATTCTTCCCAGACAAAATGCAAGGGAAGCCGCTATTGTAAATGATCTTGAAGTATACGGAGTAGAAAACATCAGAGAAGTTATTGATTTTTTTAACGAAGGAAAAGTGCTTGAGAAAATAACGTTGGACACCAGAAAAGAATTTCATGAAAAGATCGACAATTTTCCTTTTGATTTCTCTGAGGTTAAAGGTCAGGAAACAGCCAAAAGAGCTATGGAAGTGGCAGCTGCAGGCGGACATAATATTATTCTGATCGGGCCGCCAGGAAGCGGAAAAACAATGCTGGCCAAAAGAGTTCCCAGTATCTTGCCTCCTCTGACATTGAAAGAAGCGCTGGAAACAACAAAAATTCATTCTGTAGCCGGGAAAATAGGAACTGAAACATCATTAATGACTGTGCGTCCCTTCAGATCCCCACATCATACTATTTCTGATGTTACTCTATATAATGTGGTGTAAAAATAAAAATTCTATGTAACTTTAACAAAGAATTTTTAATTTATTACATCATGTTGGGTATTTATTGTAGAATTTCAAGAGAAAAAGAAGAGGGTAAAGACCGTTCAATAGCAGACCAAAAGGCTTTGGGAATTGAATTAGCACAGAGACTTAGTACTGAATATAAGGTTTATATTGATGAGGGGTATTCTGGGACTTTGGAAAATATAGAAGATAGACCATCGTTTTCAAGAATGATTGATGATATTCAGGAGGGTATAATTGATTCTGTCTTTGTATTCGATCAGTCAAGACTTGAAAGAAACCCACAAATTAGGTATGTAATTAAAAAAATTTTCAAAGACAACAATACTAAATTATTCACTCACAACGGAGAGGTTAAATCTAATAATGATGAAGAAGAGATGTTTGGAGACTTGATGTCTGTATATAACCAGTATTATGTTAAGATAACCAGCAAGAAAATTAAATCAGTTTTAAGACGAAATGCCAAGGAGGGAAAGGCACATTCGAGTATTTTTCCGTATGGTTACGGCAAAGACGATAAAGGATATTTAATTGTAAATGAAGAAGAAGCCGAAATTGTAAAACGAATTTATTCTGAAAGCTTACAAGGCTTGGGTACAAATAAGATTGCTGAAAGATTAAATGGTGATGGAATTTTGACAAGGTATAATAAGATAAGTGAAGGTACAATAAAAGTAAAGAATAAATATACTAAACAGGTATCCGAAAAGAATAAAACAGAGGTAAAGTGGGCGGGCAATACGGTTAGAGGTATTATTAAAAACCCAATATATAAGGGTGAAAGACATTTTGGAGGTGAGGTATTTGATGCCCCTATAATCATTGAATTTGATTTATGGGAGGAAGTTAATAATAATCTTCCACGAAACAGTAATAATTCGGGAAAGAAGGTAGATCATAAATACTTGTTGAAAGGGTTTTTAGAGTGTGCTTATTGTGGCCGAAATATGTATGGAAGAACTAGGGTAAATAAAAAAGATAATTACTATATGTGTAGTTCTAAAAGATTAAAGGAGCAAAACTGTGGGAATAAATCTATCAATATAGATGTTTTGGACGATTTCATTTGGTCTTCTATATTCACTGAATATGATATAAAAAATGCTATTCTGAAAGATGAGAGTGAATCAGGAATAGATAAATTGAGTATTTTAAATAGAGAGATTGAAGAACTTGAAAAAGAAAAAAGCAGTTATTTGAATGAGAAAAAAAGAGCAATAGAACTTGTAGTTAAAGGCACTTTGAAGGAAAGTGAAGTTAGACAGATAATTGATGCTAACGATATAAAAGTGAGTGATATTAATATTCGGATGGAAAATTTAAAAGAAGAGATGAGGTTCGAAGAGAGGGCTACTGGATTAAAGGAAGATCTATTTGTTGATATACAGCTATTTAAAGAGGAAACACCATTTAACAAAAGACAAGAAACAATAAGGAAATACATTCGAAGAATTAGAGTTTATTTTGATAAAGAAATCCAATATTATTATATAACTGTAAAGTTTAACACACAGAGTAGTATAAAAGTTTATCCGTTAAATGGTAGTAGTAAAGCTATACGTAATTATTTAAAAGGGGATAAGACGAATACGATGTCTTTAGATTTCTTAGGACAAATGGTTGAAAGGGCACAAAAATACGAACAACAGGAAATGAAATTTTTGTAATGAAATCATTAGCAGTTTTAATACCGGAAAGAATTTACATTGAAGGTATAATAAAGGTCAACTCTTCTATTTTCGATGCAGATTATTTGAGATATTTGATTAATACGATTGTTATTAAACAAGGACGAATTGTTGAAAATAAGGAGTTAGAGGATGAAAGTAATTTATATAAAAGACAATATTATAGCGCATCTGAAAGATATGTAAATATTAATTCCTTGAGAAAAGGGAAGCAATATTCCAATCATAAATTAATGATTGAATATTTATGTGGGGATAATTTTACAGTAAGAAGGAGCAGAACAAGGACGAAGCAGGTTAGTATATTTCAAAGAGTCCCGTATAATGTTGGTGAAAATTCTTTTGAATACAGATTTGGTGCATATTTCAGGAATAATAAACTTAGAATAGATTATATCAACGATTACAAGATAATAAATACTATTAAACAAGAATATTCAAAAACTGACACCGAATTGAACACTGGGACTTTTAAGTTTCTTACTAAATTTTTTAATCAGGATAAGTTACAGATTGATTTAGAGAAAGCCGTTGAACTGTGTGAACAAAGGTATGAAATGCACCAGAAATATAGTATGTATGTTAAAGAAATGACACAGATTGTAAACCTTTATAACGGAATTTATAGATTAACCTTTAAGAGAAATTCATTAGGAAGAGTTTATACCAACATAACACAATTACCTAAAGTTTACAGAGAGTTTATTACCTATGATAATAAACAGTTATTTGAAATTGATATATCTAATTCTGTTATATTCTTTTTAGGATTATTGATAGATAATACTCTTAATAAGAATCTTATTAAAGAATTATTTAATAAAGATATATATAATATATTAAATGAGAAGAGCTACTCTTACTATCTAATGATTTACAAATCTTTTGAAAGCCTTTCTCAGAAGGAGATTCAACTGCTGAAAAAGTTAGGAGGAAAGGGGAAGTTTTATAATGAATTTATATCTGATTTTAATAAAACCTACCCATTTGAACAGATGAAGTATTTTTATGAGAGTGAAAATGATGGGGTCTATCAAGGAACAGAGAGCCAAATAAAAAAGGTTTGTAAGAAACGTTTATTAGCAATGTTCTTTGCTCAATCAAAACATTATGAACAAGAACAAGAAATTTTCAAAACAAAATTTCCTGAATTACTTGAAAGGATTAATAAGTTTAAAGATGAAGCCGGACATAAAAAGTTCTCACATATTCTTTTTCAGATTGAAGCATGTTTTGTTGTTGATGTTGTGGCAAGGAGATTTAACAGAAAATATAGAAGAAACGCCCCTATATTTACACTACACGACTGTTTAATAACAACATCTGATTATATGGATAAGTTACAGCAGGTTTTTAATGACAGTTTTATAGAATATTTGGGATGTGTTCCCAAGACAGAGGTTAAGGAGTGGTAAAACAGACGTACCCCCGATTTTTCCCTTTAAAATATTTTTATGATAGAATATATCAGACGAATGTAGAGACCGGAAAAATCAAGGGTATGTTTAGAGAACGTAGGGATTGTTTTATCTTACCCAATCATCATAATTAGAAAAATGAATCAGTGTAATCAGCTTGTTTGCTAATCTCTCTTCAGCAGTATCAGAACTAACATCGGTTGCAATAGTAATTTCCCCTGTTTCATTAAAAATGTTATTATCAGAAAATTTAATGTAAGAACTGTATTTATTATTATCAATGTTCGTTACGACATTAAATGAGATGATTCCATAGCTATACAAGAAAGTATCCATAAAATTAAAATAATCCATTCCAGAATTAATGTAATTTGAATGAATAAATCTTTTCACATCATTATCAAGATTAGAAAAATAATCTCTCATCACAGAATTAAATTTTGAGTTGCTCATAACATTTGGAATGTCTAATTTTGTGAAAAGTTAGAAAAATTTTTATATAGGAAAAAAGAAAAATTTACATTTAAAATATAGATTGCGTTAGCTATTTATTCTTGTTACTGAAAACTGGTAATTTAAAGATACACGAGATAAATAGACCTAATGTTCACGCTTGGCGTGGACGTGGTTTATTTGTGTATCGGGTATACCAGTACCTCAGTAACAATAGGCTACAGTTCCACGCCTTTCTATTTATATAATCACAAAACATTTTGGAACTGGGTGATAAACTATTTTATGAAAACCCTATTATCTATCACTCTCATTTTTACATTCACTTTTTATCATTGTCAAAATTCAGAAACTATTGAAGAAGTCCCTAACCACGTATTTGCAAATATTGCTAATGGCTGGACGTACCTCGGTGAATCCGTGACAAAGATTAAATACTACGTCAAGGACATAGAACCAAACGATAACTATTCAAAGGATTATGTTTGTTGGGTTAAAACTGTTAATGCTCCAAGGAGTTACAAGGATAAGAAAGGAAACTGGATAACAAAGCAGTCTGATTACTCTATAGAGAGATGGAAAATTTATTGTAATTCCAAGAAATACGCTTTGTTGTCGTATGTTAACTACAATTCAAAAGGTCAAGTAACTTCATCTGGTAAATTAAGTGGTGAGATTGACGAGGTCATTCCAGATACAATGTCTGAGGCTGTGTTTGATTTTGTTTGTAACAAACCCTAACCGTATCAACAATTTTCCTAGTCTTTTTAAATTCTGGTACATTCATATCAATTTGAAAAGATAAGCGAAAAATCAAGGGTACGTATATAGCTACGTTAGCCTTATTTATTTACTATTAAGTCCAATAATAAAAATACTATTATGAAAATTAGACCAAAAGAAATTTTAGAACCTCTCTTCATCTTCCTAATATTCTTAGGCTTTGTTGTAGGTGGTATTTCTTTAATTATATATGGTTATAGCCATGATAATGACGTAGAACTGACATTTGGTTTGGTTGTAGCCTGTTTGGGGTTATTCCAAATTTTCCAAAGATATAAAGTCAGTTATGTATTTGCCATTATACCTATTTTATTAGTTGTAGTTGGTTTATCAGGAACATTCATTTTTATTCTATTCTATATCCCATTCTTTTACAAAGAATCTTTGAATCTGGATCTAGGTGCATTGATTTTAAAAGATTGGTTTGTAAGGTTAGTAATAATAATTATTGATGTGCTTTTGCTCGTCAATGTATTTACATATACCAAAAAGTGTTTGAGCATAAACAAAGAACAAAAAAAAGGTCAATATTAACCAACCCTTGCTATTTACGGTTATCCGTAAGAAACACCCATAAATTCATAATACTTTTATCACTAAAAATCAAAATTTAATCATTAACAAATAAAAACTCTAACATCATGAGAAAACTAATTTTTACAACATTAACAATCATTTTCAGTGTCATCATTTTGTCCTGCTCAAACAACGATGATGACAACAACAATCAATCATTCCCCTTTGAGGGTAAATGGTCTGGAAGTTATTCCGGAACAAAAGACCACGGAACATTTAAGATTAATGTAAGTTCAACAGGAAAAGTTACAGGAACAACGACATCAGCCGTATTTAATGAGGACTTTGATGTTAACGGGAATGTTTCAGAATCCGGAAATTTCTCTGCAATTGCTGGGAGTGCAAGTTCAGGAGCAACATTTACAGGACAAATGAGTGGAAATAATGGAAATGGGACTTGGATTAATACCTCAGCAAGTATGAGCGGAACTTGGACAGGTGGAAAGAATTAATTGATTTTTACATAGGCGTATCAGGATTTTAGCACGTTTCTTTTGTTTTTGGTATATCAGTATCAAAAATAAATTTGAGGGGCTAAAATCTGGATATGTCAGGAGAATGTATTCATGATTTATTATTGGCTTAAACAAATAGTTTATGAAAAAGAAAATAATTAAACTTATGCGGAAATAGAATTACAAATATTGAACTTGGAAATTCACCCGACATTTCTCCAAGCCCTTATTATGTGTAGATATGTAAAGATATTTCTAAGATATGTCTTGCAAATGAATTCTATATATCGTACCATCTTCCCAAACAATTGTTGGTTTACTATTTTTATATTTTTCTTTGATTACTTTAGAGGCATGTTCACTAGCAAAATCATCGATTTCGTAAATATTAGGTAATTTAAAGAATTGCTTATAATTTAAATGCAATTCTTCAACTAAATCTTGCGCAAAATCAAAGTTTTCAAGATTATAAAATATCTGATATTGATTTACACCAATATTCTTTCGTGTAAGAAATGAAAAGTATGCTAAGAGACACTCAAGAATTGTTTTATGGGAAAACTTATAATCACCATTTGAGTTTCTATTTAATAATGTTCTACTTCGAATTTCTAATTCATTCAAGTTTATATTGTTTTTTGAAGCAATTTTTTGAGAATCTTCAAAGCTTATAAAATACCCATTTTCTTTATAGTTATTGTAAATGTGAATAGCTAATTCGTAAGTAAAATAATAAAGATTTTGTTTAAATGTAATTCTTTCAGAATCTGGATATTTTAGAGACTCTCTATTAATCCATGCCTCAATAAGTGTTTCGTAAACTTCAAATTTTATAAAATTACTTTTATTCAACTTAACCAAATCTTCGATATAGGACAATAACATTGGCCTGAAAAATATATCTTTTGTGCTTAAAATAATTCTCTTTGCTTTATTTTTATTTTCGATTTGCCAAAATGGAAATGTATTATTTAAATATTTTTTAACATCTGACTTGTTAAAAGGAGATATGTACACTTTTTTGATGATATGATAACCATTTCCGATAGTATTATACTTTTTAATTTTTAACTCATATGGTTCTTCCTTTTCATTTACAAAAAAATTTGTCCTGCAAGTTATTACTACTTGTTTAAAATTTGAAACATGACTTATTAATTTGTCAAAAAAAAGTGAATAGTTTTTTGTTTCTTCATGAAAAAACAAATTTGATTCATCTAGAGCATCTAAAAGTAAAATCGTTTTTTCTGGCTCCTTTATATCAGAAATTACTTTTTGTAGTTCATCAAAATTCTCACCTAAAGGTAAGAGCCTAATTTTTTCATTTGAAAATATCAGATTTCGAAGATTTTTATTGTATAATCTAAAAAGATTTAATAGAAATGTAGTTTTCCCCATTCCCGCGTCACCTAATATTAGATAATACTTTTGCTCTGGTTGTTTAATTCTAAAAACATTTTTTAAAAAGAAATTTAATAAATCTTCTCTAACTGCAAATGCGAAATTATTATTAAACTCAATTTCATTAGAAGGATCTATATTTTGACATTTAGTTCGAATATATTTTTTTTTTGCTGCTTTTAGTGTTGCATCTGTATAATATGGAATAAGGTTAAGATTGTTTTTTCTTTTTAAAAATAAATTGAATAAATATTTAAAAAAATAAGTTATTACACCTAAAATTGCTCCAAAATTCATTATTTCAGATAAGGCTTTTGAAACTTTTGGAATAAAAAATAAGTTGAAAAAATTTTCAATTAATTCATTCATAAGGGCTGGTTATTGTTTTTTTAGTATTACGCTTTACGTCTAATATACGAATTGCGTTAATATTAAATATATAAGTTTATATTTATTAATTATATCAAATATATAAACAATTAAAAATCAATGAATTATTTTCGATCCATTTAGGTAGACGTATAAAATAATATTCACGAGCCGATTAAGCAATCTCATTAGATATGATCTCCTATGTTAGAGTTTATAATTACGGAAAACCGTAATTATAATTAAGATTATTCTGGTAATTATGTATGAAATTACTTTAAATTAGTATACTATTAATAGCCAAAGAATTACCATGATAGAATCAATTGTACTTAAAAATGTAGCTACCTATAATACAGCAGGGATTTGTATAGAAAATATTAAAAAAATTAATTTCTATTATGGAGCAAATGGTAGCGGTAAAACAACTTTATCAAATTTTTTGCAAAATCCTAACAACCCAAAATTTAATGATTGTTCAATTCAATGGCAAAATGGACAAAAGTTGAAAACTTTGGTATATAATAAAGATTTTAGAGAACAAAACTTTGGTAATGGTAAATTAAATGGTGTTTTTACAATTGGTCAAGCCACTAAAGCTGAAATTGAGGTAATTAATAAAAAAAACGAAGAATTACAAAAGATAAAAGAAGATGGTATAAAAAAACGTGCTACATTAAAAATTCAAAATGATAAAAAGAATGACTTAGAACGGAACTTTAAAGAAAGTATTTGGAAAAAAATATATAAGAAATACGAAAAAGAGTTTAAAGAGGCATTTGTAGGATTTATAAGTAGCAAAGATAAATTTAATGACAAATTATTAAATGAGTTTTCAAACAATACTTCAAGTTTATCTGATTTAGAAGAGTTAAAAGATAGAGCAAAAATCATCTTTAATGAAATTCCACAAAATATACCATTATTAAGTATGCCTGAGTGTGATAGAATTTTAGAAATTGAAAATCACGTAATATGGAATAAAATTATAGTAGGTAAGGCGGATGTTGATATTGCGAGGCTTATTCAAAAATTTAATATCAATGATTGGGTTAATCAGGGAAGAAGTTATATACAAGATAATGATGATACTTGTCCTTTTTGTCAAAAACAAACTATTTCAGAAGATTTTAAAAGGCAATTGGAATTTTTTTTTGACAAATCTTATTTGCAAGATTTGGAATCATTAAAAAAACTTAAGCAAGAGTATGAATATTTAGTTCAGAATATTATTAATCAGCTTGATGGGATTGAACTTAATCAAAAAAATTTAAAAAGCAGTAAATTAGATATAGATAAATTCTCTGCTTATGTCAAAACTTTAGTTAGTCAAAGTGTTATAAATGTTGAACTATTGAATAATAAATCTAAAGAGCCAAGTCGAAAGATTGAAATTGTTTCTTTAAAAGAACAATTAGATTTAATTTCAGAATTAATTAGAACTACAAATTCTGAAATAGCAAAACATAATGCTATTGTTCTTAATTTCAATACAGAAAGAAAGAATTTAATAAATTCTATTTGGAAATTTATTATTGAGGAATATAGAATGGATATATCTTCCTACAATACTCAAAAAATTGGTTTAGAAAAAGGTATTGATGCACTAAAAACACAAGTGGAATCTAAATTAAATGAATACAGTGCTCTTGATTCTGAAATTAAAACATTAAGTAAAGACGTCACAAGCATTCAACCTACAATAAATGAAATCAATCGTTTGCTAAAATCGTATTGTTTCCTAAATTTTGAAATTGTTCCAACATCTGAAGATGGTTTTTATCAAATTCAACGTGAAGACGGAACGATTGCCGAAGAAACTTTAAGCGAGGGGGAGGTCACTTTTATTACATTCTTATATTATCTACAATTAGCAAAAGGTGGAACGTCGCAAGAAACTGTAAATGAAGAACGAATTCTAGTTATTGATGACCCAATTTCAAGTTTGGATAGTAATGTATTATTTATTGTGAGTACCTTAATTAAAGATATTTTGAAAGATATTAAATCTAATATTGGTAATATTAAACAAATTATTTTGTTAACTCATAATGTGTATTTTCATAAAGAAGTTTCTTTTATTGATGGAAGAACAAAAGAATGCAAAGAAACTAATTATTGGATTTTAAGAAAGAACGATAAAACTTCAAGCATCCAATCTTTTGGAGTAAAAAACCCAATTCAATCATCATATACACTTTTGTGGCAAGAATTGAAAAGTGAGGAATTAAGTTCAAGCTTATCTTTGCAAAATATCATGAGAAGAATTATTGAGAATTATTTTAAACTTCTTGGAAAGTTTGGTGATGATGATTTAATTGAGAAATTTGAATCAAAAGAAGAACAGAATATTTGTAGATCATTAATAAGCTGGATAAATGATGGCTCTCATAGTATAAATGATGATTTATTTATTGAACTTCCTGATAGAACAATAGAGAATTATAAAAAAGTATTTAAAGACATTTTTATTAAAACTGACCATGAAGGACATTATAATATGATGTTTGGAATAGAGGAAGAATAAAATTGTAAATTTATAGTTGCTCTCCGAGCCTGAAAATGGTCTATATTCTCTACATTAGGCTATTTTATATAATTATTAATATTCACATATATTAAGAGTGTTGTAAAATAGCTTCAAATCATTACTAGTAGGATGTTTGCAGTTTTTTTGTTTTTAGTTGGTAAAATGTCGCTCGAACAAAGTTTGCATTTGCATTTTTAACGTTGTATGGTGTCCTATTTTAGGTCTTATTTCTGTTAAATTGATATGAAGATGCCAGAATTTATTTTCAAGCGAAAAAATTTGGATACCATCAGAGATCATTCGAGTTGATTTAGTGAAATTTAAAAATTTTTAAAAAAAATACTCCGGATGAGGTCTGTGTATAAAAACTCCCCCCTGTTTGCAAAAAGAAAATTGACTTTTTTAAGGGCGTACTGGCATCACGGATTTTAATTCTGGAAAATAATTTCCTAAAAATATTTGATCTCTGAAAAAGAAGATAATGTTTTTCTTCTCCGTTCTATTGATTCCTTTAAGAACTTGAATTGCTATTGATTATGAGAGTGATTGAGTAAAGATTGTTTACTTATTAGATAGTAATTTATTTACTTTCTGCACAGTTCCAACACTGACTCTGCAAATTTTCGCAGTATCTCTAAAAGAATTACCCTTTTTAAGATTTTTTATCACATCTTTATATTTGTCCAAAAAGATCTCATTACTTTCTTTAGAGCCTTTTACTCTACCTTTGTAAGCTCCATTCAATTTAGCAATCATAATACCCTCTCTTTGTCTTTCTAAGATTGTTTCCCTCTCCATTTCCGCAACGCTTCCCATTACCGAAATAATTAATTTAAAAGCAGTATTTTCTTTACTATTTACAATGCTGTCAAGTCCGAGATTATCAACTCTTAAATTAATTTTATTTAGATTTAAAAATTCTACTGTTTTTAATATATCAACCAAATTACGTCCTAATCTGTCTATCGAACTTACTGCAAGAGAAGTAATTTTACCATCGATAATATCTTTTATTAACTTTCTCCCTTCGGGTCTTTCATTAAAATTCTTCACTCCTGAAATAATATCAGTGTAAATTAGTTCCTCTCTGGACGCTTTTTGCTCCTGTCTTGCTGTTTTTTGATTTCCAGTTGAAACTCTTATGTATCTTGCTTTCATGATAAAATATTTTTTTTGTATCAATAATAGAGTGGTATTGTTTGATACGGAATTTTATAGCTGTTTTCGTAAAAATCCCTTATTCAAGTGTTTTAAAGAATACTTATACTTTAAATTTATACCCTCTCATTATGTAGAGCAACAGATGTTGCCCTGGTAGGAGGGGGAAGCTATCCTCAGCCCGGAGAAATTTCCCTTGCCCATAACGGAGTTTTATTTCTGGACGAAATGCCTGAGTTTAAAAGGACTGTGCTGGAAGTAATGCGCCAGCCCCTGGAAGATCGTGAAGTAACAATTTCAAGAGCCCGGTTTACAGTAAACTATCCGGCAAGTTTTATGCTGGTAGCTTCTATGAATCCCAGCCCAAGCGGTTTCTTTCCCGATGATCCTAATAACACCTCATCGGTTTACGAAATGCAGCGGTACATGAATAAACTTTCAGGGCCGCTTTTAGATAGAATAGACATCCATATCGAAGTTCAGAAAGTTGAATTTGAACAGCTTTCCGAGAAAAGGAAAGGAGAAAAAAGTAAGGATATCAGAGATCGCGTACTCAAAGCAAGGGATATTCAGAATAAAAGATATCAAAGCCTCAATATCAGTAGTAATGCCCAAATAGGACCTAAGGAAATTGAAGCATATTGTGAACTGGATGAAACGTCTTTCGGTCTCATCAAATTAGCCATGGAGAAACTTAATCTTTCAGCAAGAGCTTATGACAGAATCCTTAAAGTCGCCAGAACAATAGCAGACCTTGAAGAATCTGAAAATATCCTGTCTCATCATATTTCCGAAGCCATACAATACAGAAGTCTGGACAGGGAATTCTGGAATGGATGATTGGGTGCTATTTAGCTGGTTTTAAAACAAATAAAAGGCTTTTTTTTTCATAAGTTTAATTCCCTGTGGTAGGATAAATGTAGTAATTATGTAACGCATAGTTTAAATAGTTATGTTAAGTTTGATTACCAAATTATTTAACTATCACGTATGAAAAACAAATTTTTAAATACCGAATAAAATATACCCGGTTCTGAAAAGTATATTTTACGATTCTTCCTTCTTTTCGAATGTCATGAATAATGATTGAATGCGATTTCCCTTTTGCTCTCAAAGCAGATGGGTTATACTCTGCATCGTTCATTTTCCTGAAAACTATAATAAACACATTTAGTAGTATAAGCTTGTGGTTATCCCTCGTGGCCTGTTATTAAATTGTTTTCCATAGGGAGAAAGACTTTATCATTTTTAATCCAAATCAAATTATTATGTCAAACACAAATCCCTCATCAGAAACCTTATCGATAGGTTCAGCGGTATTACTGTCTTCTGAAGACAGAGAAAAATTACTCAACAGGTTTAATAAAACCGGCTGGGATTATCATCATGAAGAAACCCTGGTTTCTCTTTTCCGGAGACAGGTAATCCTGCATCCTGATAAGACTGCTGCCGTTTACCAGGATCAGAAAATTACGTATGGAGAGCTGGACCAGCGAAGCAATCAGGTGGCCAATTTATTACTGGGCCATGGTGTTAAAGAAGGAAAATATGTTCCCATCTGGCTGGACCGTTCTTTAGAATGGATTATTGCTGTACTTGGAGTTATCAAAACAGGTGCAGCGTACGTTCCGATAGACCCGGCCTACCCTGTCAGAAGGGTAGAATATATTCTTTCCGACACCTCTGCTGATCTAATCATTACCAATCAAATTCTTGAAAAACTATTATCAGAAACCGGAGACACAAAAGTTTTTGATCTGAGCAATAGAGAGCATCTTGATCATTTATCTTCAGAATATCCGGAAATTAATATTCATCAGAAAGCCCTGGCATATACTATTTATACTTCAGGCTCAACCGGAAAACCCAAAGGAGTGATGGTAAGCCATCAGGCTATACAACACCTGGTAACATGGCATAATCACCACTTTCATGTAGATCACTTTTCAAAACTGACTCTTGTTGCGGGATTGGCGTTTGATATTTCTGTGTGGGAAACCTGGTCTGCTCTTACTTCAGGAGCAACAGTTTTTATTGCAGATAATGAGGATAGAACCAATGCTCATGCATTGGTAGATTACTACAGAAAAAATCATATTACCCATGGCTTTGTTCCTACGGTTCTTGCTCCTTCTGTGGTTGATATTACCCGGAATTATAATGATCTGAAATTAAAATATCTCTTTACAGCAGGTGAAAAACTAAAACCGGTACTTACTTCAGAATTAAGCTATGAGCTGGTAGATTATTATGGTCCCACAGAATGTACCGTATATGCTACTTTTAAAAAAGTGAAAGATGCCAACGGAAAGTATGTTTCCTCGATAGGCAGGCCCATTGCCAATGCAAAAGCTTATATTCTTGGGGAAAATAAAGAATTGCTGCCTGTCGGAGCAGTCGGAGAATTATGCATCGGCGGAAATCTTTTAGCAGAAGGATATCTTAATAATGAAGAGCTTACCCGTTCCAAATTTATTTCGAATCCGTTCACAGAAACAGAAAAACTTTATTGTACTGGAGATCTCGCCAGATGGAAACCGGATGGTGAAATTGAATTCCTGGGAAGAATTGATAACCAGGTGAAAATCAGAGGATTTAGAATCGAACTTGGAGAAATAGAACGTTCACTGATCCGGCAGGAAAATATTAAAGAAGCTGTGGTTATTGGTAAGGAAGCGGAGGGAAGTACCAAATACCTGATTGCTTTTGTTGTATTAAAACCTGACGTAACAACAGATACTTCATCAATCCGAAATGCTCTGAAAGAAGAACTTCCGGGGTATATGATCCCGGCACAGATTATTTTTACAGATACAATTCCTTTAACAGCAAATGGTAAAACAGATATCACGGCATTAAAGGCTCTCGCCGAAAAAGATGCTAAAGAAGTAATTTCATCTGAACCGCCAACCAATGAAACAGAAAGAATTATTGTAGAGGTCTGGTCGTCTGCTTTGGAGCGCCCTGTTATTAATATTACAGATAATTTTTTTGATATCGGAGGAAATTCACTGCTGGTAGCCATTGTTGCTGTAGCTTTAGAAAGAAAACTTGATGTGAAAGTGTATCTTCGGGATCTCTATCAGTATCCGGTACTGCAGCAGCTTTCGGAAATTCTTATTAAGAGATCCGGAGAAACCGGAAACGCAATTCCTGCGGAAGACGTGGAACCCTACGTAGAACTTCAGCAGGATGTCTATCTTGCCCCGGGAACTGTTTTTGCAGGTGGATTTACCCCTCAGCAGGTGGAAAATCCGGCTGCTATATTTTTAACGGGAGCCACAGGATTTGTAGGAATACACCTGTTGCAGGAACTTCTGGATACAACAAATGCTGATATTTACTGTCTTGTAAGAGCTCAGGATGAGTTCTATGCAATGGAAAAGATTGACCGATGCTTTAAACAATACCATATTCCACAGAATATGGGACAGAAATCACGGATCATTCCTGTTATAGGTGACCTGACGCTGCCATCTTTAGGATTGTCACAGGAAACATTTACAAAGCTTGCCAGGCAAACCGATCTGATTTATCATTCGGGAAGTTCCGTCAACTTCATCGAACCTTATTCCTATATGAAAGCTCCCAATGTAGAAGGATTAAGGGAAGTCATAAAACTGGCGGGAGCGGAAAAAACAAAATGTCTTGCCCTATTGTCAACTATTTCCGTATACAGCTGGGGACATGTCTTTACCGGAAAAAAAGTAGTGCTTGAATCCGATGATATTGAACAGAATCTGATGTCTGTAAGTAAAGACATCGGCTACGTAAGAAGTAAATGGGTGATGGAAGCGGTTGCCGATTTAGCCGCAAAAGAAGGCCTGCCATTGATTACGTATCGTCTTGGATATGCCATGTGCCACAGCGAAACAGGAGCGAGTGCTTCTTACCAATGGTGGTCCGGATTGGTGAAAAACTGTATAGAATTCAAATCTTATCCCGCACTCACTGAACTTAGGGAAGGTCTTATTACTGTAGATTATATGACCAAAGCCATGGCTCATATCACAAAAAATAAAGACGCGATCGGCAAAAAATTCAACCTGATTGCCCGTCCGGAAACCGATCTTACTTTAGAAGAGTTCTTTGAACTTCTGAAAAAAAATTATCCTTTCACACTCGAAAATCTTCCTTATAAAGAATGGCGGAAGCAGTGGGAAGATGACAGTAAAAACCGTTTGTATCCATTGACAAGTCTTTTCAGAGATAATATCCATGAAGGCTTATCCACTGTGGAACTTTATCAGAATACTTATATATGGGACTGCTCCAATGTTATTCAGTATCTTGAGGGTTCAGGTATTCAGGAACCTGTATTTGATAAGAAAATGCTGGATTCCTATTTACAATATCTTGGAATTCAGGTTGAATAATAGTGAATCATTGAAAAGCCCGGACAAAATATGTTTGGGCTTTTAATTTATCCGGCAAATGCGTCAGGTTTTGTCGTCGTGGGAATGGATATTTGTAACAGGTAATGATAAAGTCTTATCCTGTTTCTTTAATTAACTGAAAACCAAATAAAAATTAAATGAATAATGTTATTGTATTGTCAAAAGATTTTGCTGCTAATGAAAGTGCAGTGGTAGATCTTAAATCCCGGGGATTTGCAAATCCGTTGAGAGTTCTCACATTTCAGAATAAAACGGGACAGTCTGCAAAATTTCTCTGGCAGGGAGATACAATCTATAACAGGGAAAAGACCGGATATTTTAAAGAAATAAACAATGATCTGGGGGTGACGGTAAGCCATTATGAAGGTTTTATAACTGTTACCAATGGAGGAGGAGAACAGTACCTGGAAGGAGCACTGAAACAATAATAAAATAAGTGGATATACTTTCAGGATAGCATAATAAAAAGGTCAAACAGTATTGTCTGACCTTTTCTTTTTATATGAAGATTAGTTGATGGTTACTTTAATCACATTTTGTACAGCAGGAACAGGATATTGGGTTCCTACTTTGGAAATAATTACATTTTCACTTTGTGGAGTTCCGCCAAACAGAGCCTGATGATTTCCTGCACCCGGATATTGATCAATACCCGTCCCGGAATCAAATAGTGAAGTTTTCGAACTAAGGTCTCCCTTGGTATTGGCGTCAATATTTTGTTCATTGGCATAAAACCAGTCATTGGAAAAACCAAACATTGTTGCATAGGCAATTTTATCACCTGGTTCAGCCTTAAAGTTTGCTGTTATCTTACTTCCCGGTGCTACAGGAGCATTTCCGGCAACATATACACCTTTTACGTTAGATAGAGATTTCAGAGTGTTTTGAAGTTTGGTTACATTTCCAAACTGAGCAATGTCTTTCAGACCCATTCCGCTGTCTGATTTTCCTAATTCATAAATAGGATTTTTATCACCACGGTAAACAACCACCAGGGCAGGTGAAAGACCGGTCATAATTCCTGTATTGGCATTTAGTTTTGTCATCATTTTGCTGATATTTCCCATTTGAGCAATATCTGTAATTTCCGGGTTTGATAAAGCATTAGGGGTAAAAAACGGAGCGCTGTTCAGCAGTTGAGAGCCATTGTAGTTGGAAACTGCCCATACTCCGGGAGAAAACGGAGTTGTGTGGGCCGTTTCGTCAGATTTATTGGTAATTGTAAGGGTGAACTCCGAACTTACATCATTGTAAGAAAGGTTGAGTTTCATCAGTTGGGAAGCATCTACATTCGGAACCTGTATGATGGGTTTGCTTTCAACCTGGCCGGTAGTATCGTCTTTGGAACCGTTATCCCATAATCGGACACTTGAAGAAACATCACCGGTAATAGCATTTCCATTGGAATCAAACAGTTTGATACCTGGCTGTTGGGAAGCAAAAAACCAGTCTTTTGAAGCTCCATACATAGTGGCAAACATTAAAGCCTGTGTTTTTCCTGCACTGAATTTAATAGAAACCGATTGTCCGGGCATAATAACAGGAGTTTCCGTTCCCTGAAAACTTCCGCTTTGCACAAAATCTTTGGGAGTAACGACGTTTTCAAAAGTAATGGTTCTTTGAAACGCCATATCCGTCATCATGGCATTATCCGAATCACGGCATGAAGAAAGAGTAAATGCAGCTAATGTAGCTGATGCTAAAACTGATGTTCTGAAAATTAATTTGTTCATAAAAGTAAATTTTTATAGTTAAAATTGATATTTGTAACTATAGTCGGCTACTTTTTGAGATCCTGACAAAATAATCTAAAATATTTTTTTGTAAATGATACGTCAAGTTTTGTCGTTGTGCAGGGCGATATTTGTATCAAGACAAAAAGGGAATATGGCCATATCAATTGATGTCTGCAAACTAACCAACAATCAATAAATATTAACAAAATGAAATTTACGAACGACTTTTTTTCACCCACTTCCACAGATCCTGCAGATGATTTGGTACAATTGATAGACAGTTATTCTTTAGAAAATGTAAACTATCAGAAAGTAACTCACTGGTATCATGAAGCCAATCCTGTAGCAATGACAGATGCTTTATGTGATGGTATTATTTACCGAAAAAGAAATGGGGAGTATTATGCACTAACAAGCTTTCTGGCAGGAAAGCCTATTAATATTGAGCTTTTTGGAGCAAAAGGAGACTCTACTACAGATGATACACAGGCATTTTTAAAAGCTGCGGATTTCGTTAACCGACTGTATGATTTTGTGTCTGTTGATCCTAATGATCCAGTAGAGAAATATTCGCTTGAACTTCAGTCTGTTACTTTGGTTGGAGACAGTCTAATTGGATATAAAATTACGGATACGGTTTTATTTAAAAAACCAGTAAACTTTCTTGTAAATAAAATATTCTATAGAGGAACAAGTAATAAAACGGTATTGATCTTTCAGAATAGTTTTAAAAACACAATTACCACCAATATTTCGGGAACACCGGGAACCAATGTCTCTTCAGATGATTACATAGGGATTTTACTTCAGGGTTCACAACACTGTAAGATGTATCTGGGAGCTTCTTTCTTCACGAAAGGAATTGTCTGTGATGCCAATGATTCTCCAGGGATTTTTTCCGGTTTTGCATGGAATGAAATTCAGTTAAAATCAATGCAGTCTAATCTTGATGCATTTGTAATCAGAAATACAAATAATGGCTGGGCCAATGCAAACCGTGTTATTGGTGGTGAATTTGGATCTTTTACCGGATTGCTCGACGCAAATACTGTTACCCGCAGAAGAACATTTGTGAAATTTGAGAAAGATGGAGCTTCTAAAGGATGTAATTCCTGGCTTTTCCTGAATCAATCATTCGAATGGGGGCTTGATATAGAACCTTGGGAAACACTTTGTTTTGACTTTTCGGCAGCTCCATGTTTTGGGATTTCTATTTCGGAACCAAGAATTGAAATTAAAAAAGGAGAGAGAATTGGTATTTTCCACAGAGGATCCGAGTTTAATTTTAACTCAAATCAAATCCATTATCTTACTTATTTTACAGATCAGAATGGGATTAAATATATCGGAGAAAAACCAATTGTCTTATTGGATGAAGACTTAAGTCAAGACTTAAAAACCAATGGCTCTGACAGTCATTTTTATATAAAGAATTTGGAACCGTTTAATGAGTTTTCAGGTTTATTTCCAAATGCAGATTATGATAACCAATTCTGTCAGGTCTTTAAAATCAATAATCATAATACCAATTTATGGGTACAATGGCATCGCTATCCACAGTTTGTTCTTTTTGATGAAGATAGAAATGTTATAACAGACAGTACTTTGTTGCAGTCTCAGGTAGATTTACTTGATTTTAGGCCACAGGATTATTGGGTTGCTCCGGGGATTACTTCAGATGTGAAAATTATTAAGATTGGAGCTGAAGATGATGGAGATTACGTGAATAATATGTCATTCATTCCACAAGCAAAGTATGTTGGGATTATTCAGAGACCTTATGAAAATAGCAAATTAAAGGTGATGATTAACAGAGCAGACAGAGGAAAGATTGAAAAGGTGAAATTCCTTGAAATCCCTGAAGAAACGTATTCAACAGTGAATGATCTTTCGGATTCAAGTATGATTGGGTTCAACTTCAATACGGGTGAAAAATTTTACAATTTTAATACCCATAAAACTTCAGTAATTAAAGAATCTGGAGTAGGAAGTGTATTATCAGGATATACCGTAGATGCCGTTGCAGGATCAAGAATGTTTACAATAAATACAGGAGATATGAATAAATTATCTCTTGGAGCGATGTTCTACATCAATACAGCTGGTGGAACAGTGCGTTTTAAAATTGCAGCGAAAGCAGGAAATATTATAACAGCTAATATTCCATCTCATATTACAATAAATAATGCGGATATTACTTTTCCAATTTGTACTTATGATATTTATTAAAATATAGATTGAGTAATATAAAATATAAGAGTTCAGGATTTCCTGGACTCTTTTTTATATCCCCTTTTTTCCATTCAGAATCATCTGGATCATTTTTATCTTTCTGTTTTCTCTTGTTTCCGGTTTTTTGGCTTCTTCAATCCAGCGGATGTATTCCTTTCTGTGCGTGTAGCTCATTTTGTCAAATAAAGCCTTCGCTTCCGGATTTTCATTAAAAACATTGGTGATGTCATCCGCAATCGCAACCACTCTTTCCTCTTTGTCTTCAGTAAGAGAAACAGAAACCTCATCTCCGAAGGTTTTGCCAAGTTGTTTTCTGATTTGCTGAGTCAGTCCTAAAATATGACAGTCAGAATTCATTTTGGCAAGGCTCCCACGGTATTCAACCTTATCATCGAATACAGCTTTTATCTTTACCAGTCCTTTTTTATGAAACAATTCCTCTGTAGAAAACGGGAATTCTACAAACGCAGCATTCATTGCTCCGTTCTGCTGAATAATGGCGGTGAATTGGATAGGGTTTGCATTCATGATGGAATATTTTTAATAGTCAAAAATAAAAAAACCGTGAAAGTAAATTTCACGGTTTTAAAAATATATCAGTTAAGATGATTATTTTTTAACTTTCTTAGGCGTTGTGGTAGTACCAGAGTTTTTAGTTTTTGTGTCAGCCGGAGTGTTGGCATCTCTTACAAGCTTCAACTCGTCAACTATTCTTCTTGCTCCCGCAAACTTATCAATTGTCCAAAGAACAAAACGAACGTCTACGTTGATGGTTTTCTGCCATTCAGGCTCGAATACGATATCACCGCTTAATGCTTCACTGTTTCCGTCGAAAGCAATACCGATAAGGTTTCCGTCTCCATCAATTACCGGAGAACCAGAGTTACCTCCTGTAATATCATTGTTAGAAAGGAAGTTTACAGGCATATAACCTGCAGCATCTGCATACTGACCGAAATCTTTAAGGTTGTAAAGATCAATCACTCTTTGAGGAAGATCAAATTCTTCATCCCCTTTCTTGTATTTTCCAACAAGACCAGTCATATCTGT
Source organism: Chryseobacterium vietnamense (assembly GCF_031454475.1). Taxonomy (NCBI): domain Bacteria; kingdom Pseudomonadati; phylum Bacteroidota; class Flavobacteriia; order Flavobacteriales; family Weeksellaceae; genus Chryseobacterium; species Chryseobacterium vietnamense. The sequence goes on from NZ_JAVDQX010000003.1 coordinate 207,832, forward strand.
ATAATAGTTATCAGTAACTCCGAAATAGTTTCTGTCATTTCTGATCGGTAATTTATCTACAGTACCGTAAGTTAATCTCATTGTAGAGTTTGCATCCGGGTAGAATTTCTTCTCAGGCATTGCCTTCATCAGACCTGCCAGGAACAGACGGTTGTTTTTTGCAAAGTTGTCATCTATTTTCACAAATCTTTCTATACTGATTTTTTGGTCAGCAACAATTCCGTTAGCTGCTTTCCAAAGTGGATCAGCATCAAGTTTCAATGCATCCGGGTTTAACAAGAAGTTCGTTGCAGAAGTCTTATTGGCGAAGATTGATGAATATGCTAAATTAGAAACAGTCTTAGCATCCAATCCTAAAATAGTAGCAGAAGCAACGTCAGGGTTTTTAACTCTTGCCTGATAAAGACTGGTCATAGCCGCAAGCATTTCTCCTTCCAAAGATGGATTGAAGTTTTCATAAGCAGCTTTGATTGCCGCTTCAGTTTTAGCTTTCATTGCTAATCTTCCCTGCATATCCTGAGCAGCGTAAGCTTTAAGAACAGATCCTACCTGTAATGCAAGGGTAATATATTTTGCATTTCTTGAGAACTGAGAAGCATAGTTTCTTTCAACATTTCTATCAGAAACTTGCTTATAGTATATACCAATGTCTTCTAAAACACCATTGTACTGATCATTTCCTGGCATTGCAGCCCACTTATTGTAAGTTTCCTCAATCTTTTGTTTATCGGAAATGGTTCCGTTTTTCTCTACTGCATCGATAGTACCTTGTCTGTTTTTCCAGTAGTTAGCTACAGAAGCATATTGAGAAGCATAGTTAAGTTGAGTTGCCTTATCCTTGTCCATGTACTTTTTCATTACATCCATAGCCAATTTAGAAGCTTCAACCCATGCCGGGTAATCTTTAGTTACCATCTGCTGAATTCCATAAGAAGTCAGGTAACGGTTTGTTCTTCCGGGATATCCTAAGATCATTGAGAAATCACCAGGCTTAATTCCTTTAAGAGAAACCGGAAGGAAGTGCTTAGGTTTCAGTGGAGTGTTGCTTGGAGAATATTCAGCAGGGTTTCCTGCAGCATCAGCATACACTCTGAAAACTGTGAAGTCTGCTGTATGTCTTGGCCACTCCCAGTTATCTGTATCTCCTCCGAATTTTCCTAAAGATGAAGGGGGAGCACCTACTAGTCTGATATCTTTATAATCCTGGTATACGAAATAGTAGAATTCATTTCCGTTGAAGAAATCTCTTACCACTACCGTATATTTCCCGTTTTCAGAGTTTTCTGTCTGGATTGCTTTAGTTTCAGCATCAATAACAGCTTTTCTCTCTGCCCCGGTCATATTGTTGTTTAGTTTAGAATTGATTCTTTGCGTAGCATCATCCATTCTCACTAAAAATCTTACATAAAGATCCTTTGCATTGAATTCGTCTTTCTGTTTCATTGCCCAGAAACCGTTCTTCAAATAATCTTTTTCTGGTGTAGAAGCCGCAGCAACAGCACCGTAACCACAGTGGTGGTTGGTAAATATAAGTCCTTTATCCGAAACAATTTCACCTGTACAGAAACCACCGAAACTTACGATAGCATCTTTTAAACTTGAATTGTTTACTGAATAAATCTCTTCAGGCGTAAGATGTAGACCCTCTTTTTGCATATCAACACCGTTAAGTCTTTTGATGAGCATTAGCAGCCACATCCCCTCATCCGCCCTCATCTGAGCAAAGCCCAGTAAGAAAGTGAATAGTAGAAATAGTCTTTTCATTTTATAAAATAATTTTTGTGTCGCTAATTTACTAATTTTTACGAGATTCTGTTCCGGGTTGGTATGAAAATGGGATGATAATCCGCATGAAAAAGATACTATTACCACTTTTTGCCGTTTTACTTTTAGGACTCGTTTTGAATTGTTCCTCAGTACCCGCCAAAGATCCCTTTCTTCAAAGGCAATGGATGCTCGTTACTTTTGATGGTTTTTCAAAAGATCAATTAATAGCCCATAAAGCCGAAATGAACCTGACGGCCAATAAGGTAAAGGGTAAAATTCAGGCGAGCGCTTATATGGGATGTAACCGGATGTCTTTTATTTCAGAGTTTAAAAAAGGAGGAAAAGTGAACATCTCAAAAGGAGTGAGTACAATGAAAGCCTGCCAGGATATGAATCTTGAAACTTCTTTTCAGAAGAAAATAGAAACCATGACTCACTATTCTATTGAAGGACATTTTCTTACCTTATCCGATGATCATGGAAATACAATGAAGTTTGTGGCTGCTGATTGGGATTAATAATGCCTTTTTAGAACATAAAAAGTCCGCGTTGCAGCGGACTTCTTTGTTTGAAAAATCTAGTTTGGTTATCAGCTTTTTGTGGTTACTAGTTTTGAGAGTTATTAGTTTTTGGGAATCGTTTTTTTTATTTCTTCCAGGGTTGCTGTGTTGGGCAGCCCGGTAACTGTCATTTTTGTGTTCCTAGAATTTATAGTATTGCGATATGCCTGTCTGTTTGGAATTGTTTTTTTTAAGTCTTCAAGACTTGCTGTATTGGGAAGAAGTTTTCCTGAATTGTCTGCTGCTGCTTTGGCTTTGGCTTCCTGTTTTTTACTTTCCATCCCATGATCAGAAACCAAACCTGAGTTGACCGTTTTCTTTTCACTGTTTTCCTTGGCTTCCTGCATGAGTTTCGCCTGCTGTTCCTGTGCCTGTTTTACAACCAGTGATTGATCTTCCTCTATCGGAGCAGCCTTTTTATTTTCCTGAGCATAGATAATAGTGCTCAAAAATAATAATGGGATAATATATGCTATTTTCATGACGGTTTATTTTATGTTGACTAATACTTGAATTTTTCCAATCTCTTTTTGGTCATAATCCTGAAGTGCTTTTCCGATTACCTGTCCTATTTTTACCTTGTTGATATCCGCTTTCATGGCAACACCTGCTTTAGATGAAGTTACCAAAAGGTCTCCTCTTTTTATTTTTCCGTTCTCAAGACATACTTTAGTCGGAATTACGCCAATAACTCCCATTGGGGCTTTATTGGAAATATCAGTGTCAATATGTTCTTCAGTAAGAAGTACCCCGGGTTTAGTAGCGTATACCCCGGCAACAAGAGTAGAATAAGGAGTTGAAGACTTTTCAACTGTTCTGTCTGCTTTTGTTGAGATAACAAGAATATCACCAGGCTCATATTCGGAGATGCTTCCGTTTACATCAAAAGCTTCAGCAACGTCGGCACCGCTGTTTTGTGTACCACCATTGAAAAATCCACGTCCCGCAGAATTGATTCTGGCCACATTCACAGTGCCTGGATTTCCGGATTTAAATACAGCGATAGAGCCGTTGCTGTGGGTTTCTACTGTAAGTGGTGGGTTTGTATTGGCTGTATTAAAATTAGCAAATCTAGCAGCACGTCCTTGTCCGAAATTAGGTACCCACGCAAAAATGGCATTTCCTGTTCCGTCTGCTGTTGTTTCAACCCCGTCTCCGGTATTTGAGGCATTCGCTGTGATACCATTTCCATTTCCGTCTGCAATAGCAACTAATGCGGGTCCGTTTCCGGCAGGATTGGAAGCATGGAATAAACCTGCATATCCTCCTGTTCCGGATGATATTGCATACACACCTGCTGTCCCGAAATTAGCAAACTGTGAATTTACTTCAGCTCTTATGGCGGGAGAAGTCCCTGTAGTTCGGTCCACTTTAAAATTCCCAGCAATACCGTTTCCAACAGTAGTTGATGTTATTACATCACTTGTATTATTCTCATTATATATTTCAAATCTTGCGGCACGTCCGGTAGCAAAAGAAGGAACCCAGGCATAGAGCGCATTTCCGGCTCCATCAATGTTGGTTTCAACACCATTTCCGTCTTTGCCTGCATTGGCTGTAATGGCGTTTCCGTTACCGTCTGTCAAAGCGATCAGTGATGCTCCGTTTCCGGCAGGATTGGAAGCGTAGAATAGTCCGGCGCGTCCTCCTGTTCCTGACGACACTCCAAAAATAGCTGCCGCACCAAAGTTTCCGAAAATAGTATTGACTTCCCCTCTTACAGCAGCTCCAACACTATTGGTATTATTGAGTAGAAAAGAAGCGGCATTGCCTTTGGTATTATCAGGAATATTTCCATTTCCATTAGATACCACTTCAAAAGTATTGGCATCAGTATTTGTATTGTTAAAATTTTCAAATCTTCCGGCACGTCCGGTACTGCTATTCAAACCTACCTGGCCGTAAACTCCGATACCTGTTCCGGATGTATTGGTGGCAACAAATCCTCTTACTCCGTATCCGCCTCCGTCATTACGTCCTACTACAGCTCCGGCAATATCACTTGTGGTTCTACCCACTACTGCCTCGCCTCCTCCGTTGTTATCCCCTACAACACCTGCAGAAGTCTGTGCGGAAGTTATTCCATGAAGTCCAAATCCGGATCCTGTAGAACTTCGTACTCCGGCTCCGTTTCCTGAGGTTGTAACATTTACAACTGTACCATTTCCCACACTGGATGCGCTAAGGGCAACATTGTTATTCGCATTATTATTAATAGAAATAGCAGCTGGGATTCCAGTATTACTGGTAGCATTAAGACCTGTTCCTGTGTTACTGTTGGCATAGACTCCATAACCATTTCCGGTGGCATTTCCGTAAACTCCTAAACCGTTAGGGGTTGTACCATAAACTCCCCATCCGCTTCCGGCCTGGCTTCCGTATATTCCAACTCCAAGTCCTCCTGTTCCGTTATTAATACCGCGGACAGCGCTGGAAAATCCACCGGGAGAAGCATTGCTTACAATTCCCCTTACTGCAGAAATATTTGATGTAGTTGTATTATTTACTCCTTCCAGGGAAGTGCCATCTCCATCATTGATCAATGAAAATAGAGTGGAAGCATTATTAACGGTCGTGCTGTAAGGAATAGCAAAACTACCACCGCCTCCACCTGCAGATTTGGCATACATAGCATAAGGAACGCTTAACAGCTGGCTGGTTCCTACTATGGTATAGCTGGTTCCTCCCGCAGGATCTGTTTCTGTTTTTAAGTAATAGCTTCCTGCAGGCCAATCAATACTGGCAAATGTGCCTGTAAGCACAGTTCCCGTTCCTATTTCAAGACTGATAAGCCCATTGGCATTCGTATTCCCGGTAAGTCTTTCTGAATAGACTGCGGCTCCGGCAGGGGAACCCTGTAATATGCTTACTTTTACCGCAATGGCCTGATTGACTAAGAGTTGTCCGGAACCGTTTCTCATGACAGCCTGGTAGCTCATTTTTTCCGGAGCCTGAGAAAGTCCCATGAAGAAACCTGTCAGAATCCAAAACAGTGATAATATTTTTTTCATGGCATTTTATTTTTTGATAATTTTAAAAGTTTGAATATTTTCCCCATTTTGAGTGATCCTTATGATGTACATAGCGGAAGGAAGTGAGGAGAAATTAAGCTCAGATTTGGATTGTGAAATCTTATCTTTTTTTATCAGCTTACCTTGGGCATCAAATAACTGATACTCTGATCCTTTAAAATTATTTGAGGTGAAATCCAGATACAAGTAATCTCTGAAAGGATTAGGATAAAGCAAAATGCCTGTGAGTTCAGAAGAAGTTTCAAGGGAAGTAAGAGTAATTATTTCGTAAGGCTGTTGAACACCTTCGAGAACCTGTCCTGTTCCTTTTTCCAGATAGGTTGCCTGACCTACACTGTACGAAACAAAACCATTAGCTGCTGATGCATCCAATCCCGCTGCTAAAACTGCAGATTGAGCGTGCAGTATGGGGACGGAAAAGACAGACAGAATAATACAATAAATAGATATTCTTTCCATGGATAACAGTTTTGGTGATTAATAGATGTGTTTTTCTTGGGAAATTTGGGAAGACTAAATTACCACCTATCTCAATCAAATGGCAGGAAAATAGACCAACGGCAGAAATAATCGACCAACTGCATTTTGTGAGTTACTGTACAGTTTCGCTGAGCCTTCTTAAGGATTGAAAAAAGAGAGATTATCCTTGTAGGTGCGCCCGATAGGCAGTTTGATATGATGCGCCAGTTCTATTTCATGGCAGTTCTTTCCGCGGATAAGATGGCGTGGAACGGCATAGCTTCTGTGTATTCTGACAAAAGAATCAAAGAAACTTTTTTGCAGGAGATTGCCCAGTGAATTTAGAATACAGTGATTTTTCTCAAGAGTGATAATCCTGGTATAATCCTTCAAAGCTTCAAGATAGAGAATGTCTTTCATTTTGATCTGAAAAATATGACCTCCTTCTTTTATTTTGATGCAGTTTTCTCCTACCATTGCATCATAACATTCGCATTTTTCCTTTACTTCAAAAAAATCAAAGAGTTTTTCCATGGAATAATGAAAGCGTTCTGCGGTAAGAGGTTTCGTAATAAAATCTAAAGTATTAATCTCAAAAGCTCCGGCAGCCAGCTCCGGATGTGAACTTACGAAAATACAGGCAGGAATCTTATGAGCGAGTTTACGGAGTTCAATACCGCTCATGCCTTTTAAATTGGTTTCAGTAATCAGGAGATCAACAGGAATGTCAAGATAGGGAACTGCTTTTTCTGCAGCATCGAAAGTAGCAACAATTTCAATGTTTTGATATTGCCTGATGTAATGCTGAAGAACCAGCCTGTCCAGTTCATCATCATCAATAATCATGCATCTGATATGGGTAATCATGATATTCCGGAGATTAGTTTTTTGATTTAAATATTTAAAAATCAGAAATTTATTATATAAAGTTATTGATTTTTTGAATATCATTCACGGGGAAACTTAAATTTATATTAAAATATGTTATTAAATAAAAATTGATTTTGTTTTTTTTCTGAAAAATATTAACTTGTAAAAATCATAAACATAGACAGAACTTAATGTTAGAAAAGAAAGAACATAACTATGAGAAAGCAGTCCTTGTGGGTGTTATTACCCAGAATCAGGACGAAGAAAAACTGACGGAGTATTTAGATGAACTGGAGTTTTTAGCTTTCACAGCAGGAGCAACCGTAGAAAAGCGTTTCACCCAAAAACTAACTCAGCCTGATTCCAAAACCTTTATCGGAAGTGGAAAAGCGATTGAGATAAAAGAATATGTAAAAGAAAACGAGATCGGAACCGTAATTTTCGATGATGAACTCTCTCCTTCACAGCTTAAAAACCTGGAAAGAGATATGGAAGTAAAAATCCTGGACCGTACCAATCTTATTCTTGATATTTTTGCCCAGAGAGCACAGACTTCCTACGCGAGAACGCAGGTGGAACTGGCACAATATCAGTATCTTTTACCACGACTGACAAGAATGTGGACCCACCTTGAACGTCAGAAAGGGGGAATTGGAATGAGAGGTCCCGGTGAAACGGAGATTGAGACTGACCGTCGTATTATCCGTGACAGAATTACTTTGCTGAAAGAAAAACTGAAGACGATTGACAAGCAAATGGCTACCCAGCGTAATAACCGTGGGAAAGTTGTTCGTGCAGCTTTGGTAGGATATACCAACGTAGGGAAATCTACTTTAATGAATTCCATTTCAAAATCCGAAGTTTTTGCTGAAAATAAATTATTTGCAACACTGGATACTACAGTAAGAAAAGTGGTAATTGGAAATTTACCGTTTCTGTTGACAGATACCGTAGGATTCATCAGAAAACTTCCTACTCAGCTGGTAGAATCTTTTAAATCTACATTGGATGAGGTTCGTGAAGCCGACCTTTTGATCCATGTGGTGGATATTTCTCACGAAAGCTTTGAAGATCACATAGAATCTGTAAATCATATCCTGATGGAGATCAATGCTCATCAGAAACCGATGATCATGATTTTCAATAAGATTGACGATTTCAGTTATGAGAAAAAGGATGAGGATGATCTTACCCCTTCTACCCGCAAAAATATCTCTCTGGAAGAATGGAAAAAAACGTGGATGGCAAAATCTAAGTATCCCACAGTTTTCATCTCTGCATTAACGAAGGAAAACTTTCCGGAAATGAAGAAGATGATCTATGATGAGGTCATGAAAATTCATATTTCCAGATTCCCATACAACGATTTCCTTTTCGAATATTTCGACAACGACGAAGAAGAAAGCAACAATTAATGAAATACCATTTTTTCCTTTTATTCGTCCTGTTTTCGGTTTTTGGATTCAGCCAGAAATCAAAAATCGATTTGAAAACTATTGAAAAAAGTCTCAGGACTGAGGACTCGCCATACAATTATGAGAAGCTTATTTTCAAATTTAAAGGGTATCCTAAATCTCTGGATAGTATAGAAGCTCAATATCTGTACTATGGAAGAAATTTTAGAAACGATAAAATAAGTACATCAGATGAAAGCTTTAAAAGTCTTGTAGAAGCCTTTAAGCAAAATAATTTTGCAGACTGTATCAAACAGGGAAAGGCTTTGTATGGTAAAGATCCTACCAACCTGGATGTACTGCTGATTCTTCTCAGGGCTTATGATTCCGTAAAAGATGGAAATAACTTTATACACCATCTGAACCAATTTCGTGCACTTACTGAAGGAATAAGAAGTTCGGGAGACGGAAAATCCGAGAAAACAGCCTATATCGTCAATTCAGTAGGAGATGAGTATATTCTTCTGAACATTCTGAATATAGGACAGGATTACACAAGGAGTTCAAAAGCTTCTAAAGATGCCATGTTTGACATCTGGCAAAAGGATGGGAAACAGATTTATATCAAAATACTTTATTTGGAACTCACCAATTAATCTTAAAATAAAAACACTTAGTGGAATTATATTATTCATTTTCAGCATTAATCGTATTAGCATCAATATTTGCCTATCTTAACTATAGATTTTTAAAACTTCCGAGCACTATTGGAATCATGGTGATTGCCATTGTGGTATCTATTTTTCTGGTACTGTTCGGGGAAACGGTTCTTCCAAGAACATTCGGACACCTTCACAATCTGATGGACAGTATAGACTTTACAGAAGTTCTGATGGGAGCTATGCTTAATTTTCTGCTTTTTGCAGGAGGTATCCATATTAATATTAATGACCTGAAAGAACAGTTCAGACCTGTAGTGATATTTTCCACAGTAGGTGTTGTAATTTCTACCTTTGTAGTAGGATTCGGAATGTTTTACCTGCTTCCTTATGTGGGGGTTAAACTTCCTTTTATCTACTGTCTTGTTTTCGGTGCTTTGATTTCTCCTACCGATCCGGTAGCGGTTCTGAGTGTGCTGAAACAGGCCAATGTATCCAAATCACTGGAAACAAAAGTGGCCGGAGAATCTCTTTTTAATGACGGTATGGCGGTTGTAGTATTTACAGTGATCTTACAACTGGCAATCGGAAAAGAAGTGGATCTGAGTGTTGAAACGATTGGATTGCTTCTGCTTAAAGAAGCTGGAGGAGGTCTTTTACTTGGGGTTCTGTTAGGATGGGTTACTTCAAGATTGATGCGTGAGGTGGATGATTATATTATCTCTGTATTGGTAACACTTTCTGTAGTGATGGGAGGTTATCTTATTGCCCGTCAAATGCATATTTCAGGACCATTGACGATGGTTGCCGCAGGGTTATTCATGGGGAATTTCAACAGGAGTTTTAAAATGAAGTCTGTTACTCAGGACTATCTGATCAAATTCTGGGAATTGATTGATGAAATCCTGAATGCTGTATTATTCCTGTTCATCGGATTTGAACTTTTGATGATTAAAGATCTCAGACATTTCATGATTCCGGGATTAGCTGCCATTGTGGTCGTTTTGTTTGCCAGATTTATTTCTATCTGGGGGCCTACAAAATTTACTTCTCTGAGAAGAAGTTTCAGTCCACAGACCGTAAAGGTTCTGGTTTGGGGTGGAATTCGCGGAGGAGTTTCCATTGCGTTGGCGATGTCTATTCCTAAGAGTGAATACAGTGAGATTATTTTAAGTATTACCTATTGTGTAGTAGTCTTCTCAATTATTGTTCAGGGGCTTACCATTGCTAAAGTAGCCAATCCTAAACAAATTGCAGAAGAGGAAGAGCATGGAAATACTGCATTAGAAGAGAAAGTTTAAATGTTGAGTATTATTAAAGAAATACAGGAAGCACTTGCTGTTTTGTCCATTCCTGAAAAGGCGGAATTCTTTCCACGATTTTTCAAAACGGGAGAAGGAGAATATGGTGAGGGCGATTTGTTTCTGGGCGTAAAAGTTCCAGACCAGCGCTCTGTTGCGAAAGAATATTATTCAAAAATAAATTTAAAGGAACTCAGCACCTTACTTTCTTCAAAATATCATGAGCATAGACTGACCGCTCTTTTTATGCTGATTTCAAAATTCGAAAAAACAAAAGATAAAGCTGTAAAAGAAGAGGTGGTAGCTTTTTACCTGAATCACCTTCCTTATGTGAACAACTGGGATCTGGTAGATTCAACCTGTTATAAAATTTTGGGCAGATATGCCTTTGAAAATCAGAAAGAAAATCTGCTTAGAGAACTTTCAGAATCTGAAGAAATGTGGCATAAGAGAATCGCTGTTGTAGGAACAATGCATTATATAAAAAAAGGATTATTTGATCTGACAAAAGAATTCGTCACAAGAAATCTGAAACATTCCCATGACCTGATGCATAAAGCAAACGGATGGCTGCTCAGGGAAATGGGAAATAAAAATGAAGGAGAACTGATCAGCTATCTGAATTTATATTACCAGGAAATGCCCAGAACCTGTCTTCGGTATGCTATTGAAAAACTGGATGAAGATCTTCGCCAGGATTATCTCAAAGGGCGTGTTTAAAAAATAATATACGGAAATAGTACCGTATTTTCCCTAAAAAAGTACCGGGAAACAGCTATTTATGCCCAAAAAATCAAAGATTATAAGGATTTAAGGCCGGAATTAAGTAATTTTGTGGTTTTAAGCCTAATCATGAAAAAAAGATGTAAACTATTTCTTCTTCTGCTCCCTCTGCTATTTCTAACAAGCTGTTTCGATATCCTGGATAAGGTGAACGTAAAAGCTGATGGTACAGGAGAGTACACTATTATTCTTAACGCCAGCAAGAGCAAAACACGTCTGGCATCCATCTCCAAGATGGAAACCATTAACGGAAAAAAAGTTCCCAAAAAGGCTGAAATTGAAAACAAAATCAATGAAGCTGCCAAAATTTTTAAGGCAACTCCGGGAATCAGTAATGTGAAAACTTCCATGGATTTCGAGAATTACATCATCAAGCTGAGCTGCAATTTTAAAAAAATCGAAAACATCAATGCCGGTCTGGATAAACTGAAGTCTCAGAAAATCCTGGGCAAAATGGTTCCAACCCAAGTCTATAGCCAAAATCTTGAAAAAAAGACCTTGACAAGAAATAAAGTCAATACTTTCAAAGAAGATTACGATAAAATGAGCAAGGCCGATAAAGAGGTTTTTAACGATGCCCGCTATACTTCTATCATGCAGTTCGAAAACGCTGTAAAATCACAAACCAATAATACTTATGTGCTTTCCCCCAATAAGAAAGCTCTTAAGCTGGAAGCTGATATTCTGGATCTGATCCTTCAAAAAAAGCAAATTCAAAACACCATTCTTTTTCAATAAATTTCTAAACTATAGTCATGAAATCTATCTTATTAAAAACGCAAACCATTATTTTCGTTCTCTTTGGCTTTACATTGGTTCTGGCCCAAAACAGTATGAAAATCCCTTCCGATGCTGTATTTTATATGGAAGTCAACGGAAAACAGCTTAATAATAAAATCAATTGGAATAAGCTGAATCCTTTGCTGCATGAACTCAGTAAAAAGAGCAAAGAAAATCTTTCCTGGACAGATTACTCCAAAACAGGAATCAAGTATGACGCTGTTCAATATCACTACGCAAGTTTTAATGATTCCATTAAAACCTATAACACGCATTTTATCATTGATAATAAAGAAAAATTCCAGGAGTTTATTAATTCTGTGAAGAAAAAAGGGCAGGAAGTCTCCAGCAGAAAGAACTATTCTTACGTAGATATCAATGATGATATTTTCGTTGCATGGAACGGGAGCCGTGCCGTTCTCAGCATGATCAGCTATACCAAGCCATATAAGGATCTTTGGTCAACTGAAGCCGTTACAGATAGTACTGCCGTTGCCGTTGTTGATTCCGCTTATGCAGAGCCGGGCGATACGGTTTATACCGATGAACCGGAAAAACCTTTTGATTACAAAGAGGAAATCAAAAGCCTGAAGGAAGATGTCAAGTATCTGAAAGAAAGTATTAAAGATAACAACAACGAGATCGCAAGGATCCAGAAAGATATCAAATACCTGCAGAAACATCATAAATATCCTGCAGAGAAAGAAACTCCTGAAAATGCTGAAAATGGAGAGGAAATGCCAGGTGAGCCTTACGCTTACGATGAAGAGGAGGATTTAGCCTATAAAAAAGAACAGGATTCTATCCGCAGAGAAAACTTTAAGGTTGTTAAAAAGAATGCTGAAGATCGTTTTGACCAATATTTCAGTTCAAATTTAGAAATTGAAGTTCCAAAATATATGCTTGCATTCCGGGATGCCGGTTCTGATGTTTTTGTGTATACAGATTATGGAAGAATTGTCAATGAAGGGATCTACGGAAAAATGACAAAGTATTCTGGTTACGAACAGTTTTTCAAAAATATGTACAACTCCAATTATTCGTACAATCTGTATTTTGATAAAGACAAGGTGAGACTTGTTAATAATTATCAGCATAGGAATAATGACATTCAAAAGAATATCTCTGCCATTTATAAAGGAAAGAAAAACAAAAAATTGCTGCAGCTGATCAATGAAAAAAGTGTAGGTTACTATGCAGTGAACGTTAATGGCGCAAAATGTTTTGATATGATGTACAGTCTTCTTCAGAATTCAGGAGAAAATGAGTACAAAAAAGAAATAGAGCTGATCATGGAAACTATGAAAATAGTGCTGGATGAAGAGGCTATTGCCAAAATAGCACCTGGAAACGGAATTTTTGTTTTAAACGAATTGAAATCCAAAAAAGTAGAATATACCGATTATGAGTATGATGCAGATTTCAATGAAAAAGAAGTGAAGAAAACCAAAGAGATTGCTGTTCCCAACTTTACTTTCGCTTTTGCAACAGAGAATGAAGGCTATTGGAACCGTATTTTTGATGTGCTGACCAACAACAAAAAACTATCTGAAAGGTTCTCTAAAAAAGGCGATCTGTACACATTTAAAGAAGAAAAAAACGGAGGTTATGTTGATCAGTTGTTTTTTACTGTGAAAGATGGAGTAGTGTATCTTATGAGTTCAGCAGATAATATTTTACCGGTAAACCAATCTGAGATTTCCAGAAAATGGGCAAAAGATTCTGCTAAATATCCTTTATCCGGAAGGTTGGATATTCAGAAACTTTTAACAGGATTGGATAAAGAATTCAAAAGCCCGAAAGAGAGAAAAACATTGGAAGCCATCAAAAAAAATGTGGGTGAGCTTTATTATAAAACAGAAGTAAAAGGAGAAAGCATCCAGTCTGAGATGAATTATAATATCAAAGATTCTTCGGAAAACAGCTTAATGTATTTCTTTGACATATTCGATCAGGTTTTTAAAACAAAAGAAACAGAGAAAAAGCCTCAGATTTTATAGATGAAAAAAAAGAAGATTATTGTCCCGTTATTTTTATTGCTCGCTGTTGGAGTATATTTTTTAGTTTTTCACAAAAATAAAAGACTGAAATATATTCCCGACAATGCAGATGCAGTTGTTTTGATCGATACGAAGAAATTAACGGGACAATATCTCTTCAGCTTAGTAACTCATCCTTCAAAATGGTCCGGAAGTAAAACAAAAAGTAAAAGCTCCGGATCACTGAAAGATTCAGGGACCAGAATTCCTGATTTTCTACAGATGTTCCATATTAAAGACACTGGATTTTCTCAATGGTACACTGTTTTAGAACTTAAAGATTCTCATCAATTTATCACCTATTTGAGGAAGCAAAACTTTGTTGATAAAGGAAATAACCGTTTTCAGAAGGAACAGCTTTTCTTTATGATAGAAGGAAATTATTGCGTTGCGGGAACTTCAGATCATGCTTTTGAAACCCTTCAGAAAAAGCTGTTACAGAATTCTGTACATCGCGTTTGGGATGCAGATCAATTTATTCACAATACATTGGGAAGTATTTCATTTATTTCAGGGCAGAAAATTCAAAACTTTTCTATTGAGCTGAATGATGACGAAATTGAGATCAAAAATAATTCAAACCCGGGAATTTTTAATGGAATTGCTTCAAAGCTTCAGAAAGGAAATCAGTTTCTTGAATTGGAGTTAGACAATGAAAATATTAGAAATATTACCCGTTTTTTCAATAAAAGTATAGCAGATTCCTTACGGGCAAATTCTTTAAAGGCTACTGCAAATCTAAGACAGATCAATGATACCATTGTTACTTATGAGTATGATGATAATTTTAATGAAGTTGAAAAAAAGACGGTTCAAAAGATTACCCAGCCCAGCTATATGATCGATATTCAGAGTGACGATCCTGAGAAAACCTGGCAATACTTTCTGTCTGAAAAGTGGATCAATAATGAAAATCAGTTTACGGCAATTCCCTTTCAACCCAATACAATCATTCAAAATAATAAAGGTGTTACGATAGAATCTATCAAAAATACTATAGCAATGTCACCCCGATTAAATGAAAACTACATTTTAATCAGAAATAATGCCTTGCTGTATTCTTCTTTGAAAACACTGAGTATCACTGAAAAAAGAATCATTTCAGATATCGACTATGTATGGTACGGGAATCAGTCTGATCATTATTGGGTAAAAATAAAAGCGAAGAAAGGAGAATTACCCTTAATTTTACGGTGGTAAGCAAACCGAACAAAATTTTATTAATGGCTCCATCAGACATCGCATTGCTCAAAACCTTTACACATTATTTTTTACATCTCGTTTTTCCTGTCTTTATTGCATTAATTTTTTATCGTAAAAATTGGAAAAAGGCGTATTTTATTCTTCTTGCTACCATGCTGGTAGACCTGGATCATCTTTTTGCCAATCCTGTTTTTGATCCGTCAAGAGGAAGCATAGGTTTTCATTTTTTACATTCTTATTATGCCATTGCGGTGTATTTTTTGCTGTTGTTCTTTAAAGGAAATATCAGGATTATAGGAATCGGGCTTCTGTTTCATATGTTTACAGATTATCAGGACTTTAACTTCTGGCCTCATTAAAATATTATTAATATTTTCTTTTGATATTGAAATTATTATAGATTTTTTGTATTTTGTAGTCACGATATGAGACTAAAAGAACTTTTACATTATACCTATATTTTTCCTATTCTGGCAGTAGGATACTACTTTTCCGGTTTGATGGGAAGTGGTGTTCTTTATGATATTCTTGCCGGTATTTTACTGATCGGAAGCGTTTTGTCAGCAGTACATCATGCTGAAGTTGTAGCTCATAAAGTAGGAGAGCCTTTTGGAACCATCATCCTGGCACTTTGTATCACCATTATTGAAGTGGCACTTATCATCTCGCTGATGGTTGCCGGCGGAGATCAGGCGATCACGCTGGCCAGAGATACCGTTTTTGCCGCCGTAATGCTTATTCTTAATGGAATTCTGGGGATATGTATTCTGGTAGGCGGCGTTAAATATCATGAGCAGTTCTTTGCAAGAACCTCAGCAACTACTTATCTGGTGAGTATTGTTTCCATTCTGGTACTTACCCTTGTTCTTCCCAATTTTACCTCAAGTGTCAACGGACCATTCTATAACGAAGCGCAGCTTATTTTTATATCCATAGCATGTCTTGTCATTTATGGAGTTTTCCTGATGGTACAGACTGTGCGCCACAGAAGTTATTTTATTGTTCCTGATGAGCATCCTGAAGAACATTATATTCCCTCATTGCCCAAAACGCTTATCAGCTTTATTTTTCTGGTAATCTGTCTTGTAATTGTCGTACTGATGGCAAAAGGATTATCCGATACCATAGAAGGTATGGTACAGAGTCTTGGAGCTCCAAAATCTTTGGTTGGGGTAATTATTGCTGCCGTGGTTCTTCTTCCTGAAGGGGTTGCTGCGATTCGTGCTGCAAGAGCCAATCAAATACAGTCCAGTTTAAATCTCGCATTGGGTTCTGCACTGGCAAGTATCGGTCTCACTATTCCTGCGGTTTCAGCAGTATGTATCATGTATGATATTCCACTTGTATTAGGCCTGGATAAAAAAGACATTATTCTGCTTTCTTTATCCGTATTTATAGTAATGCTTTCATTAAGCCGGGGTAAAACAAACGTTCTTTACGGTACTGTCCTGTTAGTGAATCTGGCAGCCTATATCTTTACAGTAATCGTTCCTTAAAAAGAAAAATTACAAAATTACAAATCTGTCTGTCTGTAAAATAAATCCAGGAATTTATCCTCGATATCTATATCCCGTACCCCGCATCTCGCATTACTACAGCCTTCTCGCCAGCTCCATTTTGAAAGCCATGAGTTTTGCTATATTCTCGGATTTATAGATCGCCATGTCTGCATTTTCTCCTACAAAGTTTTCCTCAATAGTAGTACGCCAAAGCATCAGCCATCTGTCAAAATGTTTTTGCTCCATAGCCTGTATCTCATTAATAGGGAAATGGACACCCATTGGATTTCCTTTATAAGACATCTGCCCAAAAAGAATAGATTCCCAGAAAGAATACATTTTAGGAAGGTGTTGGTCCCAAACTACTTTAGCAATATCATTAAAAAAGAACCCGATAGTCTCATCTTCAACAACTTTGTTGTAAAATGAATTGACAAGGTGTTCAATGTCTTCTCTTGATTCAAGCTTTTTCATAGTTCAAAGTTAGTATAATTCGTATTAAAAATTCCAGTCTCTAAATTGATACATTTCATATAAACAGTATTTTAGAGTACAACCTGAGTAGAATACAATGAAAAATTGGGAAAGATTAAAATTTGATTAATTCGCAAAAAAAGGCCTTAAAAGAATTCATTTTTTGTAAATTTAATTATTAAACACTAAAAAATTATTAAAATGATCAAAAAAATCAATTCTATTGGTATTCTCTTACTGATGTTTTCGGTATCATGTTCAAGGGATGAAGTGAGTACTATTACTGATGATTCAGAAAAAGTGAATTATTCTGAGGTGAAGAAATCACAGTTGACGGAGGCAGAGATGCTTCAAAAAGGCTGGAAAATTGTAGATGAATTTAAATTATCAGGGAATGATAGTCTGAGAACAAACTATAGTTCATCTAATGAAGAGCGTGAAATCCCTTTCAAGTCCAATCATCTGAAAGACATGGGATATGATACCAGTTACTCCGGAGAGAGAACGAGGTTGAAAAATGTTTTTGCATACTCTGGCCAGGTTCCGGATGGAATTATATTTAATCCTGACCTTTCTGTAGATGGAGATGCCAGGAATACTGCTCCTAATCCTAATGTTTCCATTGTTCTGGGAACTCCTGAGGTATCTATAAAAACAGATGGAGTAGATTTACCGGATAACGCCTATACTACGGAGGCGATTAATAATGGGGACAGAGAAAGTGAGATTACGGTAACTTATTCTTATAAAAAAGGATATTCTACCTCCTGGAAACGGACTGTTTCAGGGTCATTTGAAGTGGCAGCATCAGTATCTGTTGATATTCCGCTGGTAGCAAAAGCTTCAGCAAGCACAAAAGTTGTGGTAGGAGGAGATACAACAGAAGGTACAGAAAATTCTGAAGAAATTACCGAGACCAGCAGCTACAAGACCATTGTCCCTGCCCATTCTAAAAAATCAATTTCTATCCTGACAAAATTGAAAGGATCATCTGTTGAGTACTTTGTACCTATGAAATTAACCGGAAGATTACAGGCAAACTTTCCTTCTCCTGTAGATGGACATTATTACTGGGCTTTCCCTATTGAAAGCTTCCCTGATTTTCTTTCCAATATACACGGAGAGTCCGGTATTGTAAAATCTGTAAGTAATGTAAGTGTTACTGTACTGGAATCACCGGCACAACAGATATAAAACTACTTTAATAAAGATTATATAAACAGCAGATATTCAAAATTTCTGCTGTTTTTTTGTTTGTGCTTTTAAGTGTACGTTCTGTAAAAGCCTTCGAGAAAGCAATCTGTCATCTGAATAATGAATTTTAAAAGATGATTACAAGAAAGGATTGACATCTTAATGAATTCTATTCTTAACTTTGCTTTTTTAAATAGTATATGCTGAAAGAAAAAGCTGATCATTAACTGGCTTATGGTAGAGGAATATCACAGTATAATAAAGTCAAAATGATTACAGAATGACAGGAGGATTCAGAAAAAAAATCCGCCAGAAAAATGCGGAGAACAGTGGTTTCGGAACCAATGCATCCGGAAGATTTATCAATAAGGACGGCCTCCCGAATGTTCAGAGAAGGGGAGTGAATGTTTTTAACAGGCTAAGCTGGTACCACACCATGCTGAATCTCTCATCATTCCGTTTTATATCGTATCTGGTTATCGCTTATATCATCATTAATCTTGTATTTGCTATGATCTATTATTTGATTGGTGTAGAGCATCTTACCGGAATAGATAAGAGTGATCCACTCAATGAATTTATTGATGTCTTTTTCTTCAGTTCCCAGACATTTACCACCGTTGGATATGGAAGAATAGCTCCTGTAGGTTTTTTGGCAAGTCTGGTGGCTACTTTTGAAGCTTTTCTGGGATTGCTTACCTTTGCCATTGCAACGGGACTTTTTTACGGAAGATTTTCAAGACCCCGGGCGTATCTTAGGTTTTCTGATATAGCCGTTATTGCCCCTTTTCAGGAGTCTTCAGCATTAATGTTCAGGCTTGCACCGTATAAAAATAATGCATTGACGGATGCAGACGTTATTGTATCTGCAGCCATTGAGGTGATGGAAAACGGAGTTGCCAAAAGCAATTTCTACAGGCTTACAACACAGATGAGTAAAATCAATACGCTGGCTCTCAACTGGACCGTAGTGCATAAAATTGATGAAAACTCTCCGTTTTATGGATTTTCTGAAGAAGATTTTAAAAATACGGATATGGAACTTATCGTACAGGTACGCGCATTTGACGAAGTGTTTTCAAATACGGTGGTTCAAAGGTCTTCGTATACTACACGAGAAATTGTATATGGTGCTAAATTTGTCCCGATGTATTATCCTAACAAGGAAAATCTCTCAACAGTACTGGATCTGGATAAAATCAATGAATATAAGAAAGAGGAACTCCCGGAGTCAGTGAGAAACAAAGAATAAATGGATTTAGATTTTTATAAAAAACAGGCGATACAAAAGCAGAAAGAGCATAAGAAATTTCTGGACGGGTTAAAGAAAAAACCGCCCAAAAATCTTGATTATATCGTGCAGGATGCCCATAATGAAGTTTTTGAAGAAATAGACTGTTTGCAATGTGCCAATTGCTGCAAAACAACCGGTCCTCTCTATACTGAAAAGGATATTGAGAGAATTTCCAGGCATCTGCGAATGAAATCTGCTGACTTTGAGGCTAAGTTTTTAAGAGTAGATGAAGATAATGACAAAGTACTGCAGAATCTTCCCTGCTTTTTTCTGAATAGTGATAATACATGTTCTATCTACGATGTAAGGCCAAAGGCATGTCGTGAATATCCCCATACCGACCGTAAGAAGATTTATCAGATCAATAATCTCATGCTGAAAAATACCGTTATCTGCCCGGCAGCATTTGAATTCGTAGAAAAAATGATGAAGAATATTGGGAAGTAACTATGTGGGCAGAGGAGGGAAGATGAGGATTGGTAGCTCTTATCAGTGATCATGAAACAGTTGTTTTTACTCTAAAAATCCTCCGGATTTCAGCATCACTCTTCCAGCCAATTCAGCCGAACTCATTTTTGCAAATTCCTCTTAAATAATTATAAAGTACGTTAAATAAGCTTTTTACACATAATTTTATAAATGATGCTTCGTTTAAGTTAAACAATCATTTAAATATTACATTATGAAAAAGTTAATTTTAACGGCAGCGTTTACATTAGTCGGAGTAATCGCAGTATCAGCACAGTCAACACCACAAAAGCCAGCCGATACTTCAACTAATAACCCTACGACAACTCAAACCCAACAACCGAATACACAGACTACAAGTCCTTCGGATCAAAAGAATCAACAGGAAAAATCACCTGCAACTACAACAGAAACTGCACCGGCAACTGATCCGTCAGTAAGCACAACGCCAACTGATGCCACTAAGCCTGCAGATACTCCAAAAGAGGAAAAGAAAGACAAAAAGAAGAAAAAGTAAAGCACTTTAGCAAACACTAGTCGGAATCCTGAAATCTTTATTTCAGGATTTTTTCTGTTCAATTTCATTTGTTTTGAACCGGAGAATTTTAGTAATCAGATCCAGCGGAAGATTTTCATGAATTGGAAACTGCACAGCTCCTTTGGAAAACTTATATTTTTTTTCTTTAAAATCTGTCTCAAAATTGTGGATACCTTCAGCTCCCGGATAGAATCCGATATGCTTTTTGTACCCCGCAAAATAAACCAAAGGTTTCCCTTTGTACCGGAAGGCAGGCATCTGGTAGCCAATATATTCTTCAAGATCAGGAACCTGTAAATGAATTACTTTCCTAAGTTCTTGCAGCTTCTCCTGTACTTCCACCGGAAACAGGAGAATGTATTCATCAATATTTGTAAAAGTGTTCAGCATGATATAAAAATAAAAAAAGCGCTGCATATAGCAGCGCTTTCTCCTTTCACTTTTTACTTTTTTCCCATTATCCCGGGAACAGGCTATATCAAAAAAGGTCGGGAGTTTTTCCCAACCTTTATTTTTTTTCGTTACACAACTCCCTGAGCCAACATTGCTTCTGCTACTTTTACGAAGCCGGCAATATTTGCACCTTTTACGTAGTTTACATAACCGTCTTCGTCTTTTCCATAGTCTCTACAAGCTTTGTGGATACCGATCATGATTTCCTTTAATCTTGCATCAACTTCTTCAGAAGTCCAGTTAAGACGGATAGAGTTCTGAGTCATTTCTAATCCTGATGTTGCAACACCTCCAGCATTGGAAGCTTTACCAGGAGAGAATAATACTTTATTGTCTAAGAAATAGTTGATGGCATCTAGTGTGGAAGGCATATTCGCCGCTTCAGTTACACAAACACATCCGTTTTCAACTAATTTTCTTGCATCATCTAAATCTAATTCGTTTTGGGTTGCAGAAGGGAAGGCAACATCACACTTCACATCCCAAGGACGTTTTCCAGCATGGAATTCAGCTGAAGGATATTTTTTAGCATAATCTTCAGCTCTGTTGTTTCCTGAAGATCTAAGTTCTAATAAATAATCGATCTTTTCTCCGCTGATACCATCTTTATCGTAGATGTATCCATCTGGTCCAGAGATTGTTACTACTTTAGCGCCTAGTTCAGTTGCTTTTTTGATAACTCCCCAAGCTACGTTTCCGAAACCTGATACTGTAACTGTTTTACCTTCGAAGTTTTGCCCGATAGTCTTAAGCATCTGCTCAGCGAAGTATACTACACCGTATCCTGTAGCTTCAGGACGGATTAATGAGCCTCCATAAGCAAGACCTTTTCCTGTAAGAACTCCGGTAAACTCGTTTCTGATTTTCTTGTACTGTCCGAATAAATATCCGATTTCTCTTGCTCCAACACCAATATCTCCTGCAGGTACGTCAGTTTCAGGACCAATGTGCTTGCATAATTCTGTCATGAAAGCCTGGCAGAAACGCATTACTTCCATATCAGATTTACCTTGTGGATCGAAATCTGAACCTCCTTTACCACCTCCCATTGGAAGAGTTGTCAAAGAGTTTTTGAATACTTGTTCAAAAGCTAAGAACTTAAGAACTGATAAGTTTACAGTAGGGTGGAAACGGATTCCTCCTTTGTATGGTCCAATAGCAGAGTTCATTTGAATTCTGAAACCTCTGTTAACCTGAATTTCTCCTTTGTCATCAACCCATGGAACTCTGAAAATAATAATTCTTTCAGCTTCAGCCATTCTTTCAAGCAGCTTCATTCCGGTATATTCTTTTTTAGTAGCAATGAATGGAATTACAGTTACGGCAACTTCTTTTACAGCCTGTAAAAATTCCGGTTCGTTAGGATTTTTTGCTTCAATTTTTGCAATAAACTCTTGGATTTTCTGGTCAATATTATATTGTTCCATATATTAAGGTTGAATATTATTGTCAACAAATTTAATTTTTTTTTCAAGATTCACAACACTGTATTTCAACTTTGTTAAAAATTAAATAATAATGTTTCGTAATATTATTAAATTGATAATTTGTGTTCAAATTTTGTTAAAAATGAAATGTTATGTGTGAAATAATGCAATATTAAGAAATCATTAAATCTTAAATTGCGATGAATTGCCTCCCGGAAAATGATTTTACTTTCCCTAAAAGTTCCAATTCCAAAATTATTGGTAAGATTTTGTGAGTGGGAAGATCAATTCTCTGGGCAAGATCATCTAAAGAAATCTGTGGGTAATATTGAATAGATTGATATATTAAGTGTTGATTGTTAGATAATTGTATTATGGTCTCGCTATGAGGAAATAATTCTTCTATTTTTTCTTTGGGAGCATTTAATCCAAGGAGTTCAATGAGATCTTTTACAGTAGAAATAGCAGTTGCTTTATTATGGAAAATCAACTGATTACATCCCTGGCTGTAGCTGTCCATAATTTTTCCCGGCAGTGCAAAGACATCACGGTTATAGTCATTAGCGAAAGCTGCAGTGCTTACAGACCCACCCCCAAAACCGGTTTCCACCACAATAGTTGCCGGAGATATTCCTGCTACAATCCTGTTTCTTTGGATGAAATTTTCCCGGTCTGGTTTTCTTGAGGAACTGAATTCTGTGATTAGTGCGCCTCCCTCATGAAGAATTTTCTCAGAAAGCTTCCTGTTTTTCGTCGGATATAAATATTGAAAACCATGGGCCAGAACAGCTATAGTAGGTTTTTGATGAAGAACAGACTGCTCATGAACTTCTTTGTCAACTCCCAAAGCGAGGCCGCTCACCGTAATATATTCTGAAGATTGTGTTGCCTGAAAAAAGTCTTCGATGAAATGTTTTCCATAAGCAGTCATATTCCGGGTTCCTACAATACTTATTTTTGACTGGATATCTTCAATATTCCCTTTCTGATAAAGAATAGCCGGTGCGTCATTACATTCATTAAGCAGGGAAGGGGTTTCTTTGAGGTGTTTCAGCCTGATCTGGATATTATTTTTTTCGCAAAAATTTAATTCTTCTTCTGCGAATTTCAAATGAGACTCATTTCCAATATCAGAAACTGTTCTTTGTCCTATCCCTTCCAGTTTTTTATGCTCTTTTTTTGCTCTTTTCCAGGCTTCCTGGGCACTCCCGAAAGTACGGACAAGTTTATGAAAATGGATATCGCCAATCTGACTGCACTCGCGGAGGGCGATGGCATAAAAGTATTCTTCGGAATTCATGTGTGTTTTTTTTCAAATGTAATGAAATAAGTTTATTTAAATGTTGATAGATATTCTTACATCATGATTCTTCCATTCTAATAATCTATAATTACACATTCTGAAGCAGTATACCTTTCTTATGAAAACTAATTCTCTACAATGGACTATTGTAGAGAATTAATTTTTTCTATTTATGGTTCATATAACTTTATCCTGGTCTTCGTTGAGAGTCGAAGCGCTCTCTTGATTTTTTGGCTTAAGGTCGGCGGCGGGCAGAGCCTGGTAGAGGTGTTGATTCCTCTCTACGTGCTTCTGCTTGAGGGCGAAATCTCGCAGAACCCGCTATAGGGCGTGATTCCCCTGTATGAGGTTGAATTTGGGCTGAAGCCATCTGATGATACCTATTCCCGGTAGCGTTCTCTGTTGACTCTCCCTGACCTGCTGCTTGAACCCTCTGAGCCATTTGAGCCATCTGGGCATCCAATGCTTCTTGCTGTCTGTATATATTTGTCATTGTTTGCAAAAATGTGCTCTCTGTTGACAGGCCCTGTCCCTCTGCTTGTAAGGTTTGGGGAGTTTGCTTCCGATCTACAAAATCCTGAATTTTACTTTGTTGTTCAGATACAAATTCTTCATATTTCTGCTTGATGGATTCTTCCTTATTTTCATTTTTTAGCAAATCCCTAAGCACTTCCTGATGGGCAGGAAAGTTCATCAGTTCGTCATTTTCATTTTCAGTCATATCAGCAGAAAAGAGGGTCTCTGATATATCTGGGTTTTCCATAAATTTCTGCATATCTTCCGGATATATCTGGATATATTTTTCCCTTTCTACTGCAATGGAATCGTTTTGTAAGCCCATGCTAAACAGATAATTATCTGTTAATTCCTTTAATTTTTTTTCATTTAATTCATGAACTATACCTATATTTCTTGCACTAACCAAATCAACAAATTCCTCAATTATATCAGGGCTTAATATTGTAAAACCATATTCTGAATTTATTGATATCGGAGGTAGGTCTCTTTGTTTAGTTAGATTCTCATTCTCACCATTTATAAACCTCAAGTGTATATCTGATTCTTTAGCTACATGTACTATATGTTTGCGAGAATAAACTAAGCTAACCAGGGCATTTACCGCTTCTATTTTTTCGTTTGGTGGCAGATTTTTCAGCTTACCTGTTGCCTCAATAAGGGCCAGTCTTTCTATCATCAGATAATTTTCTTCTGATAATTTTTCTCCTGATTTTAATAGCTCCGCGATCTTTACTCTCATCAAATGCTCTTTAACCGGAGTGTCACAGTTTCCCAGAGAACTGGTGATTCCTAATTGTATCGTATTTCTGTCTTCAATGGGAATATTGGGATCCCGCAGTTGAGATAGCAGCATTTTAACGGTAGGACCATATACATTCAGATCATATGCATTATGAACTGGAGCCTTACTCAAAAACAGTTTTATGGCATTTTTAGAAGATTTGCTGACTGTATTCTGAATAATATTATCATTGAAAACTGTTTCACTGGTAATAGCTGCCGGGTCTAAATCGGAAGCTTCTATCTGCTTTGCAATCTCTGACCGCTCATCATCATCCGGATACAATATACTTAATGCATATTCATAATCTTCAGTTACATCCTCTATAGTCTGTATAATATGACTCAGATGTCTCGCTGAATCTGGTGAAAGAAGATTCCCACTAAAATCTAAGCTTTCAAGATTTCCTAAATTATCTAAGATGTCAGAAAGATCCTGAATTTTATTATCTGTGGCAATCAAACGGGTAAGGTTTGACAGTTCACTTATACTGCGAGGTAAACTCGTAAGATTGTTGTTGCTTAAATTAAGTTCCGTGAGATTCTCGATCTTCAATATTTCAGGCATCACTCGCTCTAAAGTTTCTGAATCTATAGATAAACCGGACAAATCTAAGCTGGTTTCCCATGATCCAAACTCAACCCATGATATTCTATCGTTGATTTCTTCTAATTGTTCCTCCGTAACCATATGCTTTTTTTTAATGTTAATAAATATTTTAAAGCTTTATTGATCTAAAGCATTTTAATCTGTTCACTGAGAACCAAGGCTCTCTGGAATCTCTTCTTTAACGTCTATGTGCGGTGGAGCCTTGTAAAGTCCGTGACTCCTCTCTCTGTATCTCTGTTTGATCGTGTCGGGCAGAGGTTGAAAGGGTCCGCGATTCCCTTCTCTGTGTCTCTGTTTGAGATTGAATTTGGGGAGAAGCCATCTGATGATACCTGTTATGATCACTCATAACCTTCTCTGTTGACATTCCTTGTCCGTCTGCTTGTGTGTTCTGGGATGCTAGCTTTTGATCCACAAAATCTTTAATTTTATTTTGTTGTTCCGATACATATTTTTCGTATTTCTGCTTGATGGATTCTTCTTTATTTTCATTTTTAAATAACTCCCTAAGTTCTTCCTGATGACCAGGGAAGTTCATCAGATCTCCTACTTCATCTATATCAGCAGAAAAGAGCGTATCTGATAGATCAGAGCCCTCCATAATAAACGTCTGCATATCTTCCGGATATTTCTGGATATACTTCTCCCGTTCTATTACAATAGTATCATTCTGCAAGCCCTTGCCAGTAAGATAATTGTCTGTTAATTCCTTTAGCTTTTCCTCATTCAATATGCAAAATGGACCCGTTTTTTTACCAACCAATGCAGCAAATTCATCAATTAATTTAGGTGTTAGTAAGGCCAAACCATATCCGGCATTTACCGATATAAGAGGTAGATCTCTCTGTTTGCCATTAATGCTATTATTTTTCCCTGTAAGAAATGCCAGTTGTATATCTAATTTTTTGGTTAGAGATTGTATATGTTTTTCAGAATAAACTAAACTAACCAAGGCATTTACTGCTTCTATTTTTTCCTTTGATGGTAGATTTTTCAGCTTACCTGTTGCCTCAATAAGGGCCAGCCTTTCTATCATCAGATAATTTTCTTCAGATAATTTTTCTCCTGATTTTAGTAGCTCTGCGATCTTCACTCTCATCAAATGCTCTTTAACGGGAGTGTCGCAGTTTCCCAGAGAACTCGTTATTCCTAATTGTATCGTATTTCTGTCTTCAACGGGAATATTAGGGTCCCGCAGTTGGGATAGCAGCATTTTAACAGTAGGACTATATACATTCAGTTCATACTCATTATGAACAGGCACCTTACTCAAAAATAGCTTTATGGCATTTTTGGAAGATTTTATCATTGTATTCTGAATATTATTCCCATTTAAATTAATTTCAAAAGCAATAGGTGAAGGATCTAAATCAGAAGCCTCTATCTGTTTTGCGATCTTTGCCTGCTCTTTATCATTCGGATACAATTTACTTAGTGCATTCTTATACCTATTAGTGACATCCGGTATTATTTGTCTAATATAATTGACAAGATCATCCGATTTAGGTAAAAGAGAATTTCCTGCAAAATCTAATCTTTCAAGATTCCCCAAATTAGCTAATGTATTAGGAACGCGTTGAATACTATTGTTTTTGGCAATCAATTGGGTAAGGCTTGATAGTTCACCTATACTGTCAGGTAAGCTTGTAAGTTTGTTTTTGCTTAAATCAAGTTTCGTAAGATTCTGAATCTTTAATATTTCAGGCATCACTTTATCTAAAGTCTCAGAATCTATAGACAACCCGGACAAATCCAGGCTTGTTTCCCGTGATGTTTTAGCCTGAGCCTTTACTATTTTTTCGGTAATTTTTTTTAATTGTTTATCAGTAACCATATGTTTTTTGAATGTTTAATAAGTATTATCTGCTTTCATTAAGGATTTAGCTCTGGCATTTAAAACAAATGACAGTGTATTCCGATGTCTTTAAAGGGAATCTGCAATCTGCTTCTGTTCAAAAATATGCGGTAAACTCAGTAGCTTGGTGATTATTCAAGCAAAGCTTAATGTGTTGAATTTATGTGGTTTATAGGTGTTTGTTTAATGAAACAAATTTCAAGTAATTGAAACAAAATCCAGAATATTATTTGTAAATATAAATTCATTGTTACGTAGATTTAAATTTTGATCAATGTAAATTAAGAGCTACGGATGAATATGATGATTTAGTTGAATAGGGTTAAAAAGCAGTTAGATATGCCAGAAGAAAATGAGCCCGAATTTTTCGATCTTAGATTAAAAATCAGCTAATGAGAGATATAAAAAAAACCATCTAAAGTGTTAGACGGTTTTTTTTACATGAATGATAGGTTTTTATCTTTTTCTTAATTCATCCAGATGATCCCAGATGTCATCTTTTTTCTTATAAGGAAGTTCCATAAAATCTTCAGGATGATTTTCCCGGTATTCCTGCCATAATTTATCATCCTTTTCACTGTAATAATTGGGAAATTCCCAGATGAATTTTTTCTTCTTTTCTCCCACATTTTTAAAGGCAAAAGCAATGATGCTGCCTACTACAGCTCCGGAAAGGTGGGCCTGCCAGGAAATTTTGCTCGGTTCCTGCATATTGTAAAACAATTCTTCGGGAAGCATTCCCCAAACCAAACTTCCATAGTAAAGTACTACAAGCATTGAAATCGTAAGAAGCTTTGTATTCCATTTGAACACCCCGCTGAAGAAAAGGAAAAAGGCCAGAACATATACCACACCGCTGGCTCCAATGGTACAGGTGTACATGTATTCACCGGTAAGGATATCGATTGGAGGAAGAAGCCACACCAATAGTCCCGTGGCCAGCCAGCCGATGATAAAGACCTTGTTGGCAACCAATGGATAAAACTGATACAGCAAAAACATAAGGGCTGCTATTGGGATAGAGTTTCCTATAATATGATCAATATTTCCATGCAAAAGGGGAGAGGTAACCACACCAAGCAATCCTTCGGGAAGCAGAGGGATAATGGCTCCAAAGCAGCTTTGAAAAAAGCCCTGCATTTGTAAAAAGTACCCGAACCACATTGCTGAAAGCATCAGCAACGGATAGATAACCGCTCTTTTGGAAATTACATTTTTGAACATATGGATTTTACGTCAAATCAAAAGCCAATGATAAATTTCGGAAAATTTGTCGATGAATAAGCTTCTATTGACCTGATTTTAAGACAAAAGGTATTAATTTAACTTTTTAACTTATTATTTTGGCATTGATTTTATAGAAATATCTTGTTATTGGGAGATTCAACTTTATTGAAAAGGTTCTTTTAAAGCTTAATTTACCTTTTAAAGAAATTATATTAATATTTTTGCATTGAAAATTATTTAGAGTAATGAAGAAGTTTTTATTAATTCTTTCCTGTTTTATAGGAATATATGCAAGTGCACAAGAAGAATTGAAAAAAGATTCCGTAGTAGTAGATACCATAAAATACTGGTCGGTTTTAGGAAAAAATACATTAATGATCAATCAGGCTACCTTTTCAAACTGGGTAGGAGGTGGAGCCAATAACGTGGGATGGCTTGCCGGTATCAATTATAATATTACGTATGAAAAAGACAAAGACCTTTGGGAAAATATCATCATTCTTGGATATGGACAAAATGATACAAAAGGCCAGGGAATAAGAAAAACACAAGACGTTATCAATGTTTCTACCAATTATGGGCGAAAATTCTCAAAAAGCTGGTATTTCTCTATGGGAGCAGGATTTCAATCACAGTTTGCTGCAGGATATGAAGATGGAAATAATCCTGAAGCAAAAAAAATATCCAATTTTATGGCACCAGGCTACCTGAACGTCGGGATGGGGATCACGTACAGACCCAATGATGATCTTACGGTAACGTTACGTCCTACCAACGCCAGATGGACATTTGTATTGGATAAAGACCTTCAGACAGCGGGAAGTTATGGTTTGAAAAATGATGGTGATACTTCTTTATTACAATTCGGTTTTCTGGGAACAGCAATATATAAATTGAAAATAATGGAAGATATTTATTTAACCAATACTGCTTCTGTCTTCTCTAATTATCTTGATCGTCCGGACAGGCTGGTTCTAGCTTATGGAGCTTTACTGAACTTAAAAGTAAATAAATATATTTCATCCAATGTAACCTTGGATTTGCTCTACGATCATAACCAGATAGAAAAAACGCAGCTGAAACAAACGCTTGGAATCGGATTCGCCTATACGCTGGCAAATGGAGTAAAACGTTCTGATCGTAAGGACAGCCAGTGGTGGATCAAAAAGTAGTTTAGAATACTTATATTATAATTAAAACACTTCAGAAATGAGGTGTTTTTTCTGTTTTAAAAATACTGTAATTTTAAGTTGACTTAAGTTTGATGAGCAATATTTTTGTTTTTAAATAATTGATTTTCAAATATTTAATCGGTTGTTTTTTATTATGTTAAATTCATTTTAAAGTGAATTTTATGATGGCATAAATTATTATTTATACATTTGTAATAAATCAACATTATGAAAAAACTTTTATTGATCAGTTCTATCTCTTTTGGGGCTGTAACATTCGCTCAGGAGGCTAAGACAGAGGCTCCGGCATCCGACACTGTTAAAGCATGGTCTATTCAGGGACAAAATACATTAATGCTTAACCAGGCTGCCTTTTCAAACTGGGTAGGTGGAGGAGCCAATAACGTAGGATGGCTTGCCGGTGTTAATTACAACCTGACTTATGAAAAAGGGAAAGATCTTTGGGAAAATATTATTATTCTGGGTTACGGACAAAACAATACGCAGGGAACTGGAGTAAGAAAAACACAGGATGTTATTAATCTTTCTACAAACTACGGTAGAGAATTTGCCAAGCATTGGTATTTATCTGCAGGTGCAGGTCTCCAGACTCAGTTTGCTCCGGGTTATGAAGATGGAAATAATCCTGATGCTAAAAAGATTTCCAATTTTATGGCTCCCGGATACCTGAGTGTTGGAGCAGGGGTTACTTACCGTCCCAATGACAATCTTACAGTGACTTTACGCCCAGCGAATGCCAGATGGACATTTGTTTTAGATGAAGATCTTCAGAAAGCAGGAACTTACGGTCTTAAAAACGATGGTGATTCTTCTCTTTTCCAATTCGGTTTTCTGGGAACGGCAATGTACAAGCTGAAGATAATGGAAAATATTACCTTGCTGAACACGGCTTCTGTATTCTCAAATTACCTTGATCATCCGGAGAGGCTTGTTCTTGGATACAGCGGAGTTTTAAGCATGAAAATCAATAAATATATTTCTACAAATGTTACCCTGGATCTTTTGTATGACCACAATCAGATCTGGAAAACCCAGTTGAAACAGACATTAGGTGTAGGTCTGGCTTACAATTTTGATAATGGTAAGAAGCGTTCAGAAAATAAAGATAACCAAAGCTGGTTAAAAAAATAAGATAGAAACATAGTATCTGACACAATAAAAAAGCACTTCAAAATGAAGTGCT
This sequence comes from Chryseobacterium vietnamense, assembly GCF_031454475.1. Taxonomy (NCBI): domain Bacteria; kingdom Pseudomonadati; phylum Bacteroidota; class Flavobacteriia; order Flavobacteriales; family Weeksellaceae; genus Chryseobacterium; species Chryseobacterium vietnamense. Next base: position 238,696 of record NZ_JAVDQX010000003.1, read on the forward strand.
TTTGTTTATCAATATATATAAGTCTTAGAATTCTATATCAACTCCTAATTTCTCAGCCAGTAGCTTTGAGATTTTTTCCTTTAAAGGTTCTATATCAATGTTTTGCATTGCATCATTCGCGAAAGCATATAAAAGTAATGCCTGAGCTTCTTTTTTAGAAATTCCTCTTGCTCTAAGGTAGAATAAAGCATCTTCATTCAATTGTCCTACGGTACATCCGTGTGAACATTTTACATCATCAGCAAAGATCTCTAACTGAGGTTTTGTATCAATACTTGCCCCTTCACTTAGCAATACGTTGTTGTTTTGCTGATAAGCGTTTGTTTTCTGAGCAATTTTGTCAACAAAGACTTTTCCGTTGAAAACTCCATGGGCATTCCCATCAAAAATTCCTTTGTAGTTCTGATAACTTTCACAGTTCGGGAAGTTGTGGTGAACTGCCGTATGGTGGTCTACCAACTGATCTTTTCCGATAATAGTGATTCCGTTCATGAATGAATTGATATTAGATCCATTATGAATAAAATCAAGGTTATTTCTTACCAGTTTACCTCCGAAAGAGAATGTATTTACAGTGGTTAAGCTGTCTTTCTCCTGTCTTGCGAAGGTATTATCAATAAGATAGGTGGTATTGTTATCGTTCTGAAGTTTATGCCAGTCTGCTTTTGCATTAGGATAGGTAAAGATTTCCGTTACAGAGTTGGTCAGTACATAAGTGCTGTCAAAATTGTGATGGCTTTCAATCACCTCTACCTTGGCTCCTTCTTCTACGATCAAAAGGTTTCTTGTATTATAAAAGGTGTTTTCTTCCTGATTCTGAGAAATATAAAAAACGTGGATTGGTTTTTCAATCACTACATTTTTAGGAACTTTAAGGAAGAAACCGTATTTGCAGTAAGCAAGGTTCAGATTAGTAAAAGCCTGCTCTTTGGAAGCAATGGTATTGAAATACTTTTCAAAAACCTCCTTATGCTTCTCATCATTCAATGCATAATTGAATGAAAGGAATTCTACATTCTCAATAGAAACTTTAGATAGCTCTTTGTGAAGCTTACCATTTACAAAAACAATCCAATCAAAATTTTCTTCTCCAAGGTGCAGTTCATCAAACTGCTCTTTAGTGATGTTGTGGCTCTCTTTCGGGAAGAAGTTGTAGCTTTTTTCCGTGATTTCCTTTAGATTGGTATATTTATATTCTTCGTCTTTTTTTGTTGGAAAACCAAGATCGGCAAATCTTTGAAGAGCTGCTTTTCTGCTGTCATCCAGAAATCGGTGACGAAGACTCTCCAAAAATTCATTATGGTTCTCTATAATTTGTTCTTTTAATGCCATTACTGGTATATCTGTGGTTTGCACCATTTTTTCTTTTTTTATTAACTAAAATATTGTTATTCCGAGGAATAGGAAAACCAATTTTTAATAGTAGAGATTCTTTTCTGCCACATTGTATGAATGATTACAAGAAAGAATAATCTCTGAAATAATATATATTCTTCTTAGTTAAGAAGCCAGTCGTAACCTTTTTCTTCAAGTTCTAATGCTAAAGACTTGTCACCTGTTTTGATGATTTTTCCATCTGCTAAAACATGAACGAAATCAGGCTGAATATAGTTTAGCAATCTTTGATAATGCGTAATCAAAAGAACTGCATTCCCTTCATTTTTAAAATGATTTACTCCATCTGCTACGATTCTTAAAGCATCGATATCCAACCCTGAATCAGTTTCATCAAGAATAGCCAGTTTAGGATTAAGCATCATCATCTGGAAGATCTCATTTCTTTTCTTTTCACCTCCGGAGAATCCCTCGTTCAATGATCTTGAAAGGAAATCTTTTTTGATTCCCAATTTTTCAGATTTCTCACGGATTAATGCAAGCATTTCTTTTGCCGGCATTTCCTCCAGTCCGTTTGCTTTTCTGGTCTCATTCAAAGCAGCTTTGATAAAGTTCGTTACAGAAACTCCCGGAATTTCCACCGGGTACTGGAAAGAAAGGAAAATTCCTTTGTGAGCTCTATCTTCAGGAGCATCTTCACTGATGTCTTCTCCCTGGAAAAGAATCTCTCCACCAGTCACTTCGTAATCTTCTTTTCCTGCAATTACAGAGGAAAGAGTAGATTTACCAGCTCCGTTCGGACCCATAATAGCATGAACTTCGCCTGGCTTTATTTCAAGATTAATCCCTTTTAATATTTCTGCGCCATCTTCAATTTTGGCGTGAAGGTTTTTAATTTCTAACATTTTATTTGCTTAAACAAATTATTTTTGAATTCTATATACTAAACTTTCAGGTTGACCAGGAACATCATCAAGAGTCCCGATTCTGATCATACCTGCCTTTTCCAAAACTTTAACAGAAGCTATATTGGTAGGACGAACGATTGCAAATATTTCTTCATTGTTCTCCTTAAAGCCAAAATCTATAGCTTTCTTTGTGAATTCTGTGGCATATCCCTTCCCCCATGCCTGGGAAGCAAAACGATAGCCTAAATTCAATTTTTCTTTGTCTCCGTAGAGTTTGTAGCTCAGTCCTCCGAAACCTATTATATTTTCCGGATCATCCTTTTCAACAATCACCCAGCCTCCAAAACTATATTTTTCCCAATGATCAAGCATTTTTGCAAATGTGCTTTCTGCTTTTTCAAAACTCATTGGTCCGCCTGGATTGTGAATATTGGTCTGAGGATCATGATTAATTTCAAAGAAACTTCCAAAGTCTTCTTTTGTAGGTTTTCTTAAAATTAATCTTTCTGTAGCTATCATATTTTTCTATCCTACTGAACCTTCCAATGAAATTTCAAGTAGTTTTTGTGCTTCAATGGCAAATTCCATCGGAAGCTTATTCAAAACTTCTTTACTGAAACCGTTCACAATCAGAGCAATTGCTCTTTCTGTATCAATACCTCTCTGGTTACAGTAGAAGATCTGATCTTCACCAATTTTTGAAGTCGTAGCCTCGTGCTCCAATTGTGCCGTAGGATCTTTGATTTCAATGTAAGGGAAAGTATGAGCCCCACACTCATTACCCATCAGTAAAGAGTCACATTGCGAGAAGTTTCTGGCTCCTTTTGCAGAAGGCATTACTTTCACCTGTCCTCTGTATGAGTTCTGGGATTTTCCAGCAGAGATTCCTTTGGAAATGATCGTAGATTTGGTGTTTTTACCAATGTGGATCATTTTTGTTCCTGTATCTGCATACTGGTGGTTGTTGGTTACTGCGATAGAGTAGAATTCTCCGATAGAATTGTCTCCTTTAAGGATACAAGAAGGATATTTCCATGTTACTGCTGAACCTGTTTCTACCTGTGTCCATGAGATTTTTGCATTTCTTTCGCAAAGTCCTCTCTTCGTTACAAAGTTGAATACACCTCCTTTACCTTCTTCATTACCAGGATACCAGTTCTGTACCGTTGAATATTTGATCTCAGCATTATCTAAAGCAATAAGCTCTACAACAGCTGCGTGAAGCTGGTTTTCATCTCTTGACGGTGCTGTACATCCTTCAAGATAAGAAACATAACTTCCTTCATCAGCGACAAGCAGCGTTCTTTCAAACTGTCCTGTTCCTGCCTGGTTGATACGGAAATAAGTGGAAAGTTCCATTGGGCATTTTACCCCTTTTGGAATATAACAGAAACTTCCGTCAGAAAATACTGCGGAATTCAATGCTGCGTAAAAATTATCTCCTCGTGGAACTACTTTTCCAAGATATTTTCTTACTAAATCAGGGTGGTTTTTAATAGCCTCAGAGATTGAACAGAAAATAATTCCTTTTTCTGCCAACGTATCCTGGAAAGTAGTTTTCACAGAAACTGAGTCCATTACGATGTCTACGGCAACTCCGGAAAGTCTTTTTTGTTCTTCGATATTAATCCCTAGCTTTGCGAATGTCTTCAACAACTCAGGATCTACTTCATCAAGACTCGCCAGTTCAGGCTTTACTTTAGGTGCTGCGTAGTAACGGATTGCTTGAAAATCCGGTTTTTCATATTTGATATTGGCCCATTCAGGCTCTACCATTTTCTGCCAGATTTTGAAAGATTCCAATCGCCATTCAGTCATCCATTCCGGTTCTTCTTTTTTAGCAGAGATGGCACGGATGATGTCCTCATTTAAACCAATCGGGAAATCTTCGTAATCGATTTTCGTTTCCCAACCGAATTCATATTTTTTATTTTCTAGATCGACTCTTAAATCGTCTTCTGTATATTTACTCATTATAATTTTTTAGATTTCAGATGGTAGATTTCAGAATTCAGAGTTGGCCTCTGAGGTCTGAAATCTAGGATCTAATGTCTTTTTTCTAAAGACTAAATGATTCCCCGCATCCACATGTTCTGGATGCATTCGGGTTGTTAAAAACAAACCCTTTTCCGTTCAATCCTCCTGAATACTCAAGAGTTGTTCCTGCTAAATAAAGGATGGATTTTTTATCTATAATAATTTTAATGTTATTATCTTCAAAAATCTGATCTGTGTCTGTTTTTTGGTTATCAAACTTTAAAACATACTCTAAACCAGAGCATCCGCCGCTTTTCACCCCTACTCTTATATAATCTTCAGCAGGGTTAAAACCATCTTCCGTCATCAACTGGATGGCTTTCTCCTTTGCATAGTCTGATACTTTTATCATTGTATTTATTTAGAATGATTTAATGATGCAAAAATACGAACTAATTTCCGCAATCTCAAATCGAAGATATCTATTTTAATGATTCTGATATTAATAGCAATTTCTTAAAGGATAAATTATGTTAAAAAATGATAAATTTAGCCTTTCAATGTGAAGATTTCATTACTGATTTAACCTTGAATCTTATTTTCGATCTATAAAGAAAATTGGTAATGAAACAAAAAGCAGTAGTTTTTTTGTCTTGTTTTTCACCGTTGTATGGAAAACCCTGTATTGCAAAGTCCATCTGTAGAAAGACCTTCCTTTACGGATGCAATCCAAAATCCAATTGAATTAAAATAAATAAAAATATAAATGAAAAAATTAGGGATTATCGCATTAGCACTCTTCATACAGAATGTTGCTGCACAGACAAACAGGTTTGTGTATCAGGTAACTATGAAACCTGATGCAGAAAATAAAACAGATATCAAGACGGAAAATGCCTATCTGGATATTTCTCCGGAAAAATCAGTGTTTTATTCTGAAAACAGAATCAAAAGAGATTCCATTATGCAAAAAGCATTTCAGAGCGGAGGCGGAAGGGTAAGCATCAACAGAGATCAGATGGAAGGATTAAGAACGAATATCAGCTATTCCATTGAAAAAGATAAAACAAACCAAAAGACCTATTTTAAAGACAGAATTGGCCGTGATATGTATTCGTATGAAGAAGACAGACCCCTGAACTGGAAAATAGAGTCAGAAACGAGAAAAATAGGCGAGTATAAAGTTCAGAAAGCTGAAACTGATTTTGGTGGAAGGAAATGGACCGCATGGTTTACCACTGATCTACCTTATCAGGACGGACCTTATAAGTTCGGTGGACTTCCGGGACTGATTGTAAAAGTGGAAGATGATAAAGGAGATTATTCTTTTGATTTAATGAAGAATTATAAAATTGCTGAATTTCCGGCTTTGAATCAGTTTGGAAATACTTTAAAAGTGAAAAGAACAGATTATGTAAAGCAGCAGCAAAAGTTTAAAACCGACCCAATGTCATTCATGAGTCAAAGCGGCGGACAAGGTGGCTTTTCGACTACCTTAAGAATAGGCGGAGGCGGAAGAGGTCCCGGCGGTGGAGGAAACCAGAATCCTGCTGATATGAGAAAGAGAATGGAAGAAAGGGTAAAAGAAGAAGCCAAGAAAAATTCTAATCCCATCGAATTGCAATAAAAAATGCGGTCTCACACTGAGACCGCATTTTGTTTTTATAATCAATGAATCTGATAAAATTATTTCAATAATTGATTGAAAGTATCTCCCTGTCTGATATCTCCGGTGTTGTACCCTTTCATAAACCATTCTTTACGCTGTGCAGATGATCCATGGGTAAAGCTTTCCTGATTTACATATCCCTGTGCTCTTTTCTGGATATTATCATCGCCCACTGCTTCTGCTGCATCTATGGCAGATTCAATGTCTCCGGGTTCCAGAATATGTTTGCTGTCATTGGTTCTTTTTGCCCAGACTCCGGCATAGAAATCAGCCTGTAACTCTGTAGCAACGGATACTCTGTTCATCTGTTCTTCGGAATATCTTCCGCTCCTTCTTAAGGCATCTACTTTCTGAGTAGTCCCTAAAAGAGTCTGAACATGATGCCCAACTTCATGCGCAAGGACATAAGCTACCGTAAATTCTGTTACTTTAGCCCCGAATTTTTGCTGAAGTTCATTGAAGAAACTCATATCCATATAAACTTTCTGATCTGCCGGGCAATAAAAAGGTCCCATAGCAGATTGGGCAGTACCACATGCTGAAGAAGTTGTATTTTCGAAAAGAACTACCTCAGGGGCACTGTAAGTCATTCCATTTTCTTTAAAAATCTGATCCCAGGTAAGAATATTCCATTTGGCCATCATATCGACCATTTCTCCAACCTGTTTTTCACCAGCGGTAAGCTCTCTTTGTTCTCCGGAATTTCCTGAAGGCTGCATGCCCCCGGAATTCAGAATGCCGGATGGATCACCTCCCAAAAAGAATACGATGGCTGCTATAATTAAGGTTCCGAGTCCTCCACCTACAATCATACCGCCACTTCCGCCTCCTGAACCACGGCGGTCATCAACGTTTCCGCCTCTGTCGTCTGTCCATTTCATACTAATAAATTTATGGGTTAATTTAAATATTTTACGCCAAACTATAAGCGAAAATATCTAGATATTTATCTGTTGAGTTGTTTCGTTTTTAGCCAGTAAGAAGTAGACTGATAAGCTGATACAGCATCGTCTACCAGTTTCTGATCTGGATTTTTTAATAATTTCTCGTCGTAATACAGCTTAAACTCCGGTTTCAGATCGCTTTTTTCCAATTCTAAAGAATATTGTTTTACCTTTTTTACCGGCGAAATAATGGTCAAACGCTCCCCTTTGATAAATCCAAGATCCTGATAGGTTGCTACATAAGCTTTAGGCTGGAATTCGGGTTTGAATACATCCTGGCCCAGGAATTTAGACTGATAGCTGAAGTTTAATAACCCCAAAACGGTTGGCATTATATCGATCTGAGACATCAGCGCATTGAATTTCTGAGGCTGAATAAATCCTTCAGAAAATACCATGGCAGGAATCCTGTATTTATCCATCGGAAGTTCTGTTTTTCCAGCACTGGAAGCACAGTGGTCTGCAATGATCACAAAAACAGTATTTTTATACCAGTCTTGTTTCCTGGCCATATCGAAGAACAATTTAAGCGAGTAATCCGTATATTTTACACCACCTTCACGGGATTTTGCGGTGCCCGGAATATCAATTCTTCCGTCAGGATAGGTAAAAGGTCTGTGGTTGGAAACGGTCATCCAATGATTGAAAAACGGCTTCCCTGACTTGGCTTCAGCATTCATCACCTGAATAGCTTTTCTGGCCATATCTTCGTCAGCAACTCCCCAAACATTGGCAAAAGTAATTTCTTCTGGCTTAAAGTTATTTCTGTCTACGATTCCATAGCCGTTTCCTCCGAAGAAGTCCTGCATATTATCGAAATAGCTGTATCCACCGTATAAAAATTTGACATCATATCCTTTCGACTTAAATACACTTCCCGTTGTGAACTTATTTTTATTGTCATCTCTCTTGATGACACTTTCTCCTGCTGTAGGAGGAATGCATAATGTTAAAGCTTCCAATCCGCGTACAGTTCTGTTTCCGGTTGCATAAAGATTGGTAAACATCAGCGATTTATCAGCAAGACTATCCAGGAAAGGAGTGATTTTTTGGGTATTGCCATAATGTTCCATGAAATCTGCAGAAAGACTTTCAATGGAGATCAATACCACGTTTTTCTTTACTTCAGGCTGCTCTGCAACAACTGCTCTTGATAAACTATGTTGCGGATATTGGCTTAAGAAATTCTTCTCGGCCTGCTGCTGGTTAATCTGTGAATAAAACTGGAAATAATCCAGCTCATTATGGGTAAACGCCCAATAGAATTTAGGCAGTCCGTTAGCTTCAATTTCGTCTGCAAAAACATTGTCAGATCTGATTTGCATCAAAGAAGGTATGGCCAGTGCACTAAGCGCACAAAGTACCATAAAGCTGCCCAACAGTACCATTTTTTGTTTGAAATCAGGAAGTTCCAGAAGCTCATCCTTTGTTTTCTTATAAATAAACCATGTGATGGCAAGGGTAACGATCATGATGGCGGAAAATAGCGGTACAACCGGATAACTTTCCATGATATTCCCAATTACCTCATTGGTATAAATAAGATAATCTACTGCAATAAAATTATAACGAACTCCAAATTCATTATAGAAGAAGTATTCGCTTACTCCATTGAAAATAATCAGAAGAACGTATAATAGTAATGTAATGAAATATAGTGTATTGCGGATCTTAATCCTTTGTGTGGGAAGGAACAGCATTAATCCGAAGAAAAACGTCTTTATTCCTACGAAAACAAGTGCGATCTCCATGATAGAACCTCCATACTGCTTGAAAATATTGTTTGGAATAAGCCAGATATAAAGGAAGAACAGAACTAACGCTCCCAAAATACTATAACCGTAGGGCTTTTTATATTTTGAATTGGAAAGAAAGAGGAAGTAAAGAGCGAGAATGGAGCTGGCCAATATAAAAACAAAAATGTCATTTACCAGACCAATCAACAAAACTTTTACAACTTCGAAAAATCCAAAACTGGCGGTAGTAATAGGATGAAAAAAGAATACTGTTCTTATTATCAACGAAATAATAAGATAGAAAATTCCTAAGTACAGGAAAGGTTTTATTTTTTTTAAAAACATGTATTGACTGTCTTTATTAATTTTCACAAAGATAGTTTTTGTAGAGAACTTTTGATGGAAAAAAAGAAAAACATCCCTTTTATTAATAAGATTTATGAATTATTTATATAGTAATAAAAAAAGGACTATTAAAAATAGCCCCATTATAGTGTTAAAGTGAATTAGAAGTTAAGAGTGTCCGAAACCAATATTCCCTTTTTTATCAGATAATTTCTTTTTGAAATCAATCATTCTAAGCGCTGTAACGGCTGCTTCCACCCCTTTATTTCCAAGATCGCCACCGCTTCTTGCAATAGATTGTTCTTTGGTGTCATCTGTTAATACACAAAAGATTGTAGGAGTATCAGTCATGATGTTACAGTCTTTAATTCCCTGTGCTACTGCAGAGCATACATAGTCAAAGTGAGGTGTTTCGCCACGGATTACACATCCGATGGAGATTACTGCGTCGTATTTTCTCTCTTTGCAAAGCTGCATGCTTGCATAGTTCAGTTCAAAAGCTCCGGGTACAGGAAAAAGTTTAATGTTTTCAGGTTTTACCCCTTCTTTTTCAAGAATTTCCAAAGCTGCATCACGAAGATTGTAGGTTACAAAATCATTCCACTCAGAAAAAACAATGCCGATAGAAAAATCTTCGGCATTAGTTATATGAAGTGGCTTGTAATCGGAAAGATTAACTGTTGCCATTTTTTAATAATATTTAGTCATTTCGATATAAGAATCAGACATTCCGTTGTCGTAGTCCTGATATTTCTCGTCAATTGCAGAGAAGTATTTTTTAGCTTCTGTATTTTTCTTTAATCCTAAAGCAACAATACCTGCTTTTCTTGTAAAATAATACGTTGTATAAGGATCGTCAGATGCTGTAGCTGCCTGGTCTAACAAAGATAATGCCTCATCGTTTTTGTTAAGACCTGATTTTGCATCAGCCATAGCCCCATACTTCATTGCCATTAATGTTTTGTTTTTGGAAGAGAATTTATCCAAAAGATCATACGCTTCCTGGAATTTTCCTTCTTTGAATTTTAATAAACCGGCATTGTAAGCAGAAAGTTTACCAATTTCAGTAGAAGAATATTCATTAGCTGTACCTATAAAACCAGGATTAGCAGCAGACTTTCCACCCAAAGCGTCTTTATCTTTACCTTCAGCGAGGTTTTTCTGAGCAGCAAGGAAACTTTTCACAGCTTCAGTGTTCTTTGGAGCAATTACAAATTGCTTGTAAGCAAAGAATCCTAAAACTCCCAAAATCAATACTCCAAATACAAACCCTAGTGGCTTTGAATATTTTTCAACAAATCTTTCAGTGTTTAATGCTTCTCTGTCAAGGTCTTTAAAGAACTCAACCGTTTCTTTACCTTCTTGCTCATTCTGAGCACTCTTTCCCAATTTTGCCATAAGTTTTTAAAAATTGAAATGCAAATTTAATTGTTTCTGAGAGATTTACAAAATACTTTGTGAGTATTATTGATGAAATTTTGTGAATTGTTAATCGTGAATGATGAATTTATTAAAAAAAAGATGCTTCGACTCCGCTCAGCATGACACTTCTAATACTTTCTGTTTTAATCTCACAGTAAATTATTAGCCATTGTCATGCTGAGCGGAGTCGAAGCATTTATCTTGTTAGAGTCAATCTTAATAACTTAAAATATGATAAATTTCTGCACCGAATTTTTTCAGTTTTTCATCACCTTTCAAGCCTTGTAAGCCGATAAGAAAACTAAACTGTGAAACAATAGCTCCTTGCTTTTCTACCAATTTTGCTGCTGCTTCAGTAGTTCCCCCCGTTGCTAAGAGATCATCATGGATTAAAACTCTTTGTCCTGGTTTTATCTGACCTTCGCGGGTTTCAATAATAGCACTTCCATATTCCAGATCATACTTTTCCGAAATGATTGGCGGCGGAAGTTTTCCTGCTTTTCTGATTAAGATGAATGGAACTTCCAGTGCTACAGCAATTGCGATCCCAAAAAGGTAACCGCGGCTTTCAATTCCGCAGACTGCATCTATTTTTCCTTTACTGAACGCTACGAGGTCTGCAATGACGTCTTCGTAAAGTTTTGGGTCTAAAAAGATGGGTGAAATATCCTTAAACTGTATTCCCGGAATCGGAAAATCAGGGATGTTTTCAATTGTTTCTTCTAATTTCTTGATCAGTTCTGCTGAAGCCATTTATTAATTGATTTTATAGCTGGAAATTTTCCAGTCTCCGTTTACATTTTTAAGCCCGAAAGTTACTTTTAAAGAAGTAGTCTTCCCGCTTTTATCCGTCACATCATAAGTGGCGTTTACACTCGCACTGTTGGCAGAGGTACCGTTAGTTGTAATATTTTTTACACTTACATTTTTTACAGATCCAAAACCTGAAGTAGGATTTGAGAAAGATTCATAGCTTCCCCAACTTGGATTGCTGGCAGTTTCGTATGCAGCTTTTAAGTTTTGAGAACTTACACTGTTCAGGAACTTACTTACTGTATTTTTAGGATCTGCGGTAGGTTGCTTTGGAGCAGCCGGTGTTGCAGGAGTAGCTGTGGCAGGATCCGTAGTTGTTCCGGTAGCAGCTGTTGGATTATTTGGATCAACCACTGCGCTTGGTTGTTCTGTTACCGCTGTAGAATCAGTTTTTGGGATGGCAGGCACTTTCAGAGCTGCTGCATTGACGTCAAGACCGATTTTAGACATTTTGAAAGTCTTAGCCGTTGTTTTTACAGAAACCGTGATGTCAATTTTATTATCTACCACTTTTGAAGCAGGAATAGATGAGAACTTTAAGTTGAATCCTTTAAAGTTATTATCCTGCATCAGGTTTTTAGCTGTAGACAATCTCACACCGTTACTGAAGACTTCAAGAGTTGCTTCAAGGCCAGCTCCTGTGAAAGATACAGGGTTTCCGGCAGCATCTACAAGTCTTGGAACAATCTGAATTGCTGTAGGCGCTCCGGTTCCGTCATCTCCTGTAGGTCTTGTTATAAGGCTTAATGATCCTGCTTTTACATCGTTAGGATCGCTTTCTTTAGCTTTATCATCCCCGAAGATATTCATTTCTCCCAGTGATGGCGGGGCAGTACTTGCCCATTCTATTCCGTTTTTCTGAGCCACTTCGTCAGCCAGTGACATGATTTCAGGAACTTTCTTCCCGTTAATCAGTTTTCCAAGTGCTTTTAGCTCATTGATATCACCATCTGCCTCTACTCCGAATGTTTTAAGGATATAAAGAGCCTCATTAAACTTAATCTGTTTAATGGTAGGTAAACTGGAAGTCATATCATTGATACTTGACTGCAGTGTTTTAGTATTCGTAGCATCTACATGATCTTTCTTACATGCTGTAAAAAGCAACAGACTGAAAACAAGTAGAAAAGAAAACTTTTTCATTTTTATTTGGTTTGTTGCAAATTTAATAAAACCTTTATTAATACTGGATTTTATTTTCACTTTATGTTTTATGGCTTGTTTTATTTCTTGATCCCGGTAGCCATAATCCTATATTTTTACTTTTTATTGGGTTGTTCTTTTAAGTCTCCCTTGAAAAAATTACTGAAGATTGTCTGCATATTAGGGAAGGAAGAATCCTGCCAGTAAGAAGTTTTGTAATTACTGTTTTCTTTATCAAATTTTACTTTTTCAATATCATTGTCGTTATTGAAGCTAAGTTCCGTAGGATAGAAATTGGTGTAGACTGCAATCTGATTATATTCAGGTTCACTTTTATGTTTAAGCTTAACAAAAACGAGTTCATTATATTCCTGGAAATCTTTCAGTGTTTTTTCAGACCCCTTTTCAAATGACATGTTCAGAATGGTTCTGATATCATAAAATCTATATCCGAAAAATGAAAATTCTTTTTCCTGAAGTGCTCCACCTGTCACCTCAATCTGATCGTTACGGTCACCCTTCAATTCTCTGATGATATTTCTTTTTGTTTTATATTCCTCAGGATTTCCTACATTTTTAAGTTTTGGAATCTGTAAAGAATTTCCATAATCCCATGATGAAGTTTCTTTCTTCTCGTTTTTAGATTCTGTCAGTCTGAAAACTCTGTATTGCTCCACGTTGGTGCTTTTCAGTTTTTTTGTTTTATTGTCAAAAATGTAGGTTACAATTCCATCAGCATAGCTATTAAGCTTATTGTTTACCGTTACATAAGCATTAAAGTTTCCTTTGATAAAAATATACCTGGCAGGTTTGTTATTTTTGATGACCACGGTTTCAATCTCTTTTACCTGATCATTGATTTTTATAACGGATTGATCAAAGTCGGAATAAGATAAAGTGGCAACCGGAAAATTGTTATAGACAAGCTGAAATTTTTCCTGGGCAGGCGAGAGGGATTGTTTGTCAATCTTACCTTCAATATCAGAATACGCTACAATAGTTCCGTCTTTCCCAAACACTGAAACTCTGGGAAGGGGAGTATTACTTTTTTCAGAAACGAAAGTGATGGTCTGTGCAGAAATAAAACTATATAAAAAAAGGAAGAACGCGAAAAGGAAAAATTTGGTTTTCATAGTAAGATTTTTTTAGTTGTTGATCCCATCAATGGCGATGAGTTACCTGATATGCATAAAAAAAGACTGATCGTTTTAACAATCAGTCTTTTATAATTTTATTTTGTTACAAGTCCTTAGAAAGGATACTCATAAATTTCAGATTCGTGTAAGAATGGGTTTCCTGTAGGAATCAACTTCAGTTTAGATAAAGCTGAAAGTACAGTAAACATAAATAATCCAGCTACGAATAGGATTGCTCCAAGGATTAACAGGAATACTTCAGGCGTGTTCCAGTATGGTCCTACTGTTCCCGGCATTACCATGTTGAAGTAATCCAGGATGTGTCCTAAAATCACCACTACTGCCATTGTAGTAACTACTTTGTAGTTTCTCTTGATGCTGCTGCTTACTAATACCAATAGTGGTAATAAGAAGTTGATGATCAACATCGGTAAGAAAGTAGGAGAGTAGTGTTGGAATCTACCAAAGAAGTAGTTTACCTCTTCCGGAACGTTGGCATACCAGTAAAGCATGAACTGAGCGAACCATGTATATGTCCAAAGCATACTTGTAGCGAAAAGGAATACTCCTAAATCGTGTAAGTGGTTGTCATTGAACTGTGGTAAGAAACCATTTTTCTTAAGGTAAACACTTAATAAAATGATTACAGCAATACCACTTGAAAGGCAGCTAACCATTGAATACCAGATATACATTGTAGAATACCAGTGAGGGTCAATAGACATCAACCAGTCCCAAGCCCAAGCTGCAGAAGCAAATCCGAAGAATGCGATATATCCTACTGCCCATCTGTAAAGCATTTGATACTCTACTTTAGACTTCGTTTCGTCTACTTTCTTAGACTGAGCTTTTAATTTCCAAGCGAAGAAAGAAGCACCAATCACATAGATTAAAGTTCTTACTGCGTAGAAAGGAATATTTAAGAATTTTTTCTTTTCGAATAAGATCACATCAAAATGCGGAGAATCCGGGTTTGTCAATTCAGGGTCCATCCAGTGGAATAAATGACCATTATGAGTGATGTTTAAGATCATCAGGATTACCAGGATTGCACCACCATAAGGGATATAAGAAGCAATAGCTTCCATTACTCTTGTAATGATGATTGGCCATCCTGCGTGTGCAGCGTGCTGAATAGAATAGAAGAATAATACGCAGCAGCTTACTCCAAAGAAAAATACAGCTACAAAATGTATTGCTGCTAAAGGCTGGTTGTGTACCTGCAATGTAGCGTGCTCAAGGTGAGCCGCGTGATCCTGAGGTCCAACCATTTCACTTGAGTGTGTAGGAGCAGTATGACCTGAAGCATGAACAGCTTCCATCATTTGTTCTATTTTCTCAGTAGAAATTCCTTTGTTCAAAAAGAAACCAATACCGAAAAGAACTAAACCTACAACAAGAAGTATTATAGAAGTTGATTTTAATTTTGGTGAAAAACTATACATTTCTTTTCTTATTTTTTAGTTTCGGTAGTCGTTTCAGTTGTTGCTGGTGCCGCCGCTGTAGCTGCTGCCGGTGCTGCTGCTCCTTTTTTGAAAGCACTCATCACATACATTGCTACTCTCCATCTGTCTCCTGCGTTCAATTGTCCCGCATAAGATCCCATGGCATTTCTACCGTTTGTTAATACATAATGAACAGATCCTACAGTAATTTCTCTGTCAGCATAGTTGGGTACTCCAGAGAATGCTCCAGTTTGAACGATAGGTCCTTGTCCATCACCTCCTGTACCGTGACATGCAGCACAAGTGTGATCAAACAATATTTTACCTCTTTCAAGATCCTTCGCTGCATTAGCAGGGTTCAAAGGAGATGCTGTAAGTTTTTTAGATGCTTCATACCCTGCGTTGTACTCGTCAACGTTTTTAGGTAATAAGCTTTCTTCAAAAACTCCGTCTTTATTCTGAGGAACTGATCCTTCTACCGGAGAAAGACCTGTTGCACCATTATTTTTAACAAAAGCAGGAATTTCATTTTCATGATCTGAATAAGCATCCTGAGCTTTCATCAATGGATCATAAGCTACCGGAAAATACATGTCCGGGAAATATACCAACGGAGTGTTCTCCTTTGGTCCGCAAGAGTTAAGTAAAACTGTTGTTAAACCTAAAACCGCTGTAATTTTTAATACATTCTTTTTCATTTTAAGCGTCTTTAACAGTTATTTCTTCAACTCCAGTTTCAATAAGCAACTGTTTTACAGATTCTACATCTTCAGTTACAAATTCCATCATGAATTTATCATCAGTAGTTCTCGGGTCCGGGTTCTGAGCTGGAGCTCCCGGATACATTTTGTTTCTAACCAAGAAAGTTAAAGACATCATGTGAGCTGCACAGAATACCATTAATTCGAACATTGGAACTACGAATGCCGGCATGTTGTGTCCCCAGTCAAAAGCTGGTTTACCACCGATATTCTGAGGCCAGTCGTGGTTCATTACATACCAGGTTAAAGTAGCACCGATAGTAACCCCATAAAGAGCATATAAGAAAGCGGCATCAGAAATTCTAGTTTTCTTTAAACCTAAAGCTTTGTCTAGTCCGTGAACCGGAAACGGAGTATAAACTTCGTTAATTGCGATTCCTTTATCGTTGAATGCTTTAACGCCGTTCATTAAATCGTCGTCGTCAGCATAAAGTCCGTATACAATTTTAGTGGTGCTCATCTCCTTCTTTTGCTTTATAAGTTTCACCTGAGATTTTCAAAATCGATTTTAATTCAGCCTGTGCAATTACAGGGAATGTTCTTGCATATAATAAGAATAATACAGAGAAGAATCCGATTGTTCCTAAGTATACACCTACATCAATGATCGTTGGCTTAAACATAGTCCATGATCCTGGTAAGTAGTCTCTTGAAAGGTTGATAACGATGATATCAAAACGCTCGAACCACATACCGATGTTGATGATCAATGCAACAATGAATGTCCAGATAATGTTCGTTCTTAGTCTCTTGAACCAGAAAGAAGCAGGAATAACAAGGTTACAGATGATCAATGACCAGAATGCCCACCAGTAAGGTCCTACAGCAGCACCTGGAGAAAGATATGTGAAATCTTCGAATCTAGATCCTGAGTACCATCCGATGAAATATTCAGTTGCGTAAGCTACAGTTACCATACCACCGGTTAAGATGATTACGATGTTCATAATTTCGATATGATACATGGTAATATACTCTTCTAAGTGACACACTTTTCTTGCAACCAACAATAGCGTCTGTACCATTGCAAATCCTGAGAAGATTGCACCGGCAACGAAGTAAGGAGGATAGATTGTTGAGTGCCATCCTTTAATTACCGAAGTTGCGAAGTCAAATGATACGGTAGTGTGTACTGAGAATACAAGCGGAGTTGCCAAACCTGCAAGAACCAAAGAAAGTTCTTCGAATCTTTGCCAGTGTTTTGCTTTACCACCCCAACCGAATGCTAGGAATGTATAAATTTTCTTAGTCCAAGGAGTTTTAGCTCTATCTCTGATCATTGCAAAGTCAGGGATTAGTCCCATGAACCAGAATACAGTTGATACTGAGAAATACGTGGAGATTGCAAATACGTCCCAAAGTAGAGGAGAGTTAAAGTTCCCCCAAAGAGAACCGAATTGGTTTGGTAAAGGGAATACCCAGTATCCAACCCAAACTCTACCCATGTGGATTACAGGGAAGATTGCTGCCTGTACAACCGCAAAGATCGTCATCGCCTCTGCAGATCTGTTTACAGACATTCTCCATCTCTGTCTAAATAATAATAATACTGCGGAGATTAGGGTCCCGGCGTGACCGATACCTACCCACCATACGAAGTTGGTAATATCCCAACCCCAGTTAATAGTTCTGTTAAGCCCCCATGCTCCAATACCTGTCCCGATAGTGTAAGCGATACAGCCGAATCCATAGAGGAATAGAACTAGTGCAGCATATAATGAGATCCACCATAATTTACCTGCTCTTTCTTCGATAGGTCGTGCGATATCTTCTGTAATATCGTGATAAGTTTTGTGACCAATAATTAGAGGTTCCCTTATCGGAGCTTCGTAATGTCCTGACATTTTTTACCTATTTATTATTTAAACTTTATTTTTCTACTCTGTTTCTTACTTTAGTGTGATAGAACACGTTTGGTTTTGTTCCGATCTCCTCCAGTAAATAATATCTTCTGTTAGATGCATATTGCTTTCTAATTGAAGAATCTTTATCATTCATGTCTCCAAATGTCATTGCTCCGGTAGAACAAGCTTTAGAACAAGCAGTCTGGAATTCTCCATCCTTCACTCTTCTTCCTTCTTTCTTAGCCTCAAGAATAGTATTCTGAGTCATTTGGATACACATTGAACATTTCTCCATTACCCCTCTAGTTCTTACAACTACATCCGGGTTAAGTACCATTCTTCCTAAATCATTGTTCATGTTGAAATCGAACTTGTCATTTAGGTTATAAGTAAACCAGTTGAAACGTCTTACTTTGTATGGACAGTTGTTTGCACAATATCTGGTACCGATACATCTGTTGTAAGCCATATGGTTTTGACCTTGCTTACCATGTGAAGTAGCCGCTACCGGACATACAGTTTCACAAGGAGCGTGGTTACAGTGCTGACACATTACTGGTTGGAAGATTACATCCGGGTTGTCTGCAGGGTGGTTTAATGCACCTCCGTCTCCGAAAGCAGTACCATATAATTCAGGTACAGCCATTCCTTCTTTCAATCCTTCGTAAACTTCTACTTTTTGTCTTGAAGAGTAGTAACGGTCAATTCTTAACCAGTACATATCTCTGGACATTCTTACTTCTTCTTTACCTACTACAGGAACGTTGTTTTCTGCCTGACAAGCAATAATACATGCTCCACAACCAGTACAAGAATTCAGGTCAATAGATAAGTTAAAGTGAGGACCATCTGTATCATCAAAAGCATCCCAAAGGTCGATTTTTCTCGCTGGAAGCGCTCCGCTGATCGTGTGGTATTCCAAAGGCTTGTTCCATCCTTTGTGCTCATCATCAAAAGCAACGTTAATGAATTCAGCTAAAGGAACTTCCTTCGCGATTTCATAACGACCCATTAATGTATTTTGAAGCTGGATCCCTGCGAACTCGTGATCTTCTCCTGTTTTTTCAATTTTAACACCTGAAAGAACAAGGTTAGAACCGTCAAATAAAGGATAAGCATTTACACCAGTATCAGCAGTTGCTCCTGAGTTTTTCTTACCATATCCAAGTGCAAGACCTACAGATCCTTCAGCTTGTCCCGGCTGTACGAATACAGGAACGTTTTCTATTTTAACTCCGTTTACAGTAAGGTTTACAATAGAACCATCCAGCTGCATTCTCGCGTTAAGATCGTTGTCAATTGCAAATTTCTCTGCATCTTTAGGAGAAATTGTCAAATAGTTATCCCAAGACATTCTTGTGATCGGGTCAGGTAACTCCTGTAACCAAGGGTTGTTTGCCTGAGTACCGTCTCCCATTGAAGTCTTAGTGTATAATACTAATTCTAATTCAGAAGCTTTAAAGTTTCCTAGTTCAGCAACAGCCTGAGCAGCGTTTCCACCTGTATACGCTAAAGTAGTTGTATTCGTAGAAGCGTTGATACCGTTATACAATGCTTTGTTGAAAGAAGTACCACCTAAAAGAGAAGCAGAGCTTGCCTTTAAATAATCGTAGTAGTTGTTTGCTGCATTGTTTTTTCCATTCTTCCAAACCAATAGAGATTCTTCAATCTGTCTTGATTTGTAGATTTTCTGGATTGTAGGCTGCATTAATGAATATACACCAGTCTGTGGTTCGATATCTCCCCAAGACTCCAGCCAGTTAGCTACCGGAATTACAGCTTTCGCTGCTTTGTACATTTCATTTTTCTTATCTGCTACAGCAACTACATAAGGAACTTTAGATAAAGATTTTTTAAAATCTTCTCCTTTTGGATGAGAGTAGATAGGATCTACATTGTTGGTAACTAATACACCAACCTGTCCAGCGTTTACCCATCCTAAGAACTCCTGGTATCTTGCACCGTTGAATTCCTTAAGGAAGTTTGCCTTACCAGTGAAAGCTACTGATCCTAATTTCTGGTTGATCAAGTGTGCTAAAACCTGTGCTCCTTTAGAACCGTCAGCAAAAACAACAGCTTTGCTTCCTTTTGCTTTCAATTCGTTAGCAATTTCAGTTGCAGTCTTATCAGAAGTACCACCACCTACGATTGCGTTGTAAACTTCAACTAAAGTTTTGTTTACAGCACTTGGTTTTAATCTGTATCTAGAGTCAGCATTAGCACCGGTTAATGACATGTTAGATTCCACCTGAATGTGTCTCAACATGTTTGCTCCCGGTTTTCTAGCAGCTGCATAAGAAGTTTCTAAGCTTGAAGCATTATAGTCTCCTAAGAAATCAGCCTGGAAAGAAACTACCAATTCAGAACCGTTAAGGTCATAAACAGGTAATGCTCTTTGTCCGAATACTTCCTGAGCTGCATCTAATCCTGCAGAGTAAGGGAAAGCATCATAAGTTACTAATTCAGCCGTAGGATATTTAGCTTTGAATTCAGCGAATAACTTTTTGAAAGTTGGTGAAGCAAAAGAGTGTGATAAAACCACAATCTTTTTGCCTGACGCTTTAGCTTCTTCCAAACCTTTGATAACAAAACTGTCTACTTTGTCGAAAGTTTCATCTTTACCATCTAGTTTAGGCTGCTTTACTTTATCATTGTCATAAAGAGAAAGAACACTTGCCTGAGCTCTTGCATTAGTTTTACCTAAATCACCACCAGCTGGGTTGGGTTCAATTTTGATAGGTCTACCTTCACGGGTTTTTACTAAAACACTAGCAAAGTCGAAACCGTCAAAATAGGTTGAAGCGTAATAATTAGGGATTCCCGGAATAATATCATGCGGCTTTACCACATAAGGAATCGTTTTGATTACCGGAGCTTCGCAGGCAGCTAATGTAACTGCTGCTGTAGAGAATCCTAGTAATTTAAGGAAATCTCTTCTTGAAGTACTAGATCCGTTTTTCTCAGCATCTCCAAGGAAATCTTCTACCGGAATTTCTTCCTGAAACTCTTTCTGAGCCAGCTTATTATTCAAAGCCGGATCTTTAAGTTCATGAATACTTCTGAATTGTATTTTGTTTGAAGCCATTTATACTTCTAATTTTTTAGTTATTAATAATGACATTTACCACACTCAAGACCTCCAATTGCATCTACAGTGATCTTACCTCCATCTTGTGGATATTGTTTTTTCAACTTGTCATGTAGATTTTTGAAGTACTCTTTATTATAACCGTTGTTCATATCAACCTCAGTCGTTCTGTGGCACTCGATACACCATCCCATAGTAAAGTCGTTTGCCATCTGAACAACATTCATTGTATCAATTTTACCGTGACAAGCTTTACATACAACATCTATTTTGTTGTTAGGGTTCTTTTTGTTGAAAGAATTGATGATTGCTTGTTCTCCAGCAATTACGTGCTGAGAGTGGTTGAAGTAAACGAAGTCTGGCATGTTGTGGATTCTTGTCCATTCAACCGGCTGTGTTTTTCCTGTGTACTGTTGTTTTGCAGGATCCCAACCTGTTGCAGCGTAGATCTTCTGGATTTCTCCGTCATAGAATGCCTTGTCTTTTCCTGGCTCCATGTAGTGATCTGCGTTGTATTCAGAAATTGTTCTGTGACAGTTCATACAAACGTTCATAGAAGGAATCTCAGATACTTTTCCGTATTTGGCACTAGAGTGACATAACTGACAGTCAATTTTCTGTTCTCCAGCGTGGATTTTGTGAGAGAAGTAGATAGGCTGTTCAGGTTTGTATCCTTTGTAAACACCGATCCACATTAGCCAGTTCCATACTCCGTAAGCAGCCAAAATAGCAAGGATTGCCAATAGACCTTTACCAATGAAGTGGAACTTCTCATACATTTCACTGAAAGAACGAACTCTTGTTTCGTTAAGTCCAGCTAAATCTTCAGACTGGCCTAGTTTTACCAATTGTCTTAGTTTTACCAAGATCCAAACCAGTAAACCTGCGATCGCTAAAAGTGAAATGATTACAACGTTTGTAGTAGTTTTGTCTGCAGGAGCTGCCGCAGTAGCGTCAGTTGCAGGAGTTGCTTCCGGTTTTTTCTCCTCCGGAGCAGGAGGGTTAGTTGTGAAAGCTAAAATGTCGTCAATATCCTTATCTGTAAGATTTGGAAAGACCTGCATTTCAGTCTTGTTAAACTTTTCAAAAATCTCATTAGCGTATTTATCCCCAGAAGCTCTTAGAGCTTTGTTGTCTTTGATCCACTTGTGAAGCCAATCTTTGTCTACACCACCTTCTGTCTTTACACGTTCTACAACCCCTTTTAATGGTGGTCCTACAACTTGTTTGTCCAGCGCGTGACATGCAGTACAATTCGCTTTGAAAAGTTTCTCTCCGTTTTTAGGATCGCCGTCTTGCCCGTAAAATGAAGCACTGGTTGATAGCAATAAGCCTATTGCGATCAACGTTTTTTTATAATGCTTTCTCCAACTAATCATTTAAATTATCTTATGTTAGTAAATTATTGAACATTCAATCAATTCCGCAAAAATAATATTTTTAACAGGAATTTAACGGTATATCGAAAAGGGAAAATATCATTTACGTTTAATTTGTATTGATTCTAAATAACCAGTTTGGTATAGTTTTTTAATTTGTATAAATTTGCGGAAACAAGTTTAAATGAGAAATCTAATCAAAATATTTTCGATATTATCATTATTTGGATTTTATAATATTGAAGCACAGCAAGTTGTTAAAAAGGATACCCTGTCAGGAACAGAGCTTGTTATGACAATGGATTCCAAAATAAATGCTGCTTTGGAAGGAATTGAAGGGAAGTGTGCTAAAGTTGCCCCAACAAATTCTTCTAAAGATTTCAGTAATAGTGATAGTGGAATCTCTACGGGAATCAGTACAAAACCACCTAAGATCTTTGTGCCAAGCAGAGAACTTACCAATGCTGAAATCTGTAAGAAAAATCCTAGAATTTTAGGGTTCAAAATCCAGATTACAACGGTGAAAAGCAATGAAGAAGCTAATGAAGTGAAGTCTTATTTCAGAAAGAGATTTCCTAATCTGAAAGTGGAGACAGATGCCTCTTTAAGACCAAATTATAAAATTTTAGCCGGAAGTTATTTCACAAAACAAAGTGCAGCCAGCGACCTTTCTAAAATCAGAGAATACTTTAAATCTGCAGTAGCAGTACAGTATAGAATTTTCTGTTCCGAGGCGAAATAGAAAAAATTTATTTCAACATAAAAAGCGAAAAGCTGAGAGTATTTCTCAGCTTTTTTTATTGATAATAATTTTCCATAAACCAAAAGAATTCTGTCATTCTAAAGATATTATTGGCCAGCAGATAGACAAATAATATAAGAACGATTGCGGTGAGAAATGACATGATTTTCGGTGATGATCTGTAAGCAAAAAAGAGCCAGCCTAAAAGCAAAGGATAGGCAAAAACAAAATGTCCTCCATAGATATAGGAAGTGTGAAGTCCAAACCTCATCACACAATGGATTACAATGTCTGCCAAAAACGAAATAGCGATTACCTGAACCCATTTGTTTTTAAAATTTTTAATATAACTCCAACTTATCAGGATTAGCAATATGGCTATGAAAAAGTATGGAAGGGGTGATGAATAAAGATCCATATACAGTCCTTTGAAATTAAATCCTTTCATATTATGCTTGTTAGACATAATGAATCCCGGGAAAAGGATATTGCCTCCAAAGAAGAATGATAAAATCATATCCCACGTTGGCATCGAATTTACATTTGAGAACTTTTCATACTGCTGATTGGTCTTTGAAAAAATGTTCTGATAGTTAAAATCAATCCGGTTCAGATAAAGGAGTACAAAACAGATAATAGCCACAGCCACTCTAATGGCAGCATTCCCGAATTTTTTCCAGCTTCTGAAAAGGTCTTTTTCGAAGATAAGGGGAATAAAAACTTTGACAAAGTTGGTAATGGTAAGTCCTCCAATAGTAATCCCTGCCAGTGATAAGGCTGTTGCGGGTATTTTTTCTTCTTTTCTCAGTTTTATTGCTGCATAGTAGTTGTATAATGAGAGCAAAAATAAAGTGTAAGTAAAGTTTTCCGGGGTGAAAGACAGGATGATATTGGTTGAAAAAGTGCCAAAAAACATGATGATTAAAAGGCTTAACCATAATGGAAGCTGAATGATATTCTTCAGGTATTTGAAAATCTGAACGATATTTAATGTAATGATAATATTGCTGAGCCACGCCAGGGTGAGCCTGAAGTTGGCGTCCATTTTTCCTCCTGAAATAAATAATGAAAATTCTCGTATCCAGTTAAAAAAATAGTAGGATAGGGGATGTCTTTCAAAACTGCCACCTGTCATAAGGATAGATCTGTTGTCAAAACTGAAATAGGCATCCCATGGAATTCTGTTATCAAAAATAATTCTGTAATGAAGAGCAATATAAGATCCCAGAATTCCATAACAGACAATGAAAAACAGGAATACTGCCAGTTCGGTATAGGTGGATGGAAAAACCAGTTTAAAAAAATGGGTGATTTTTGTTTTGATATAAGACACGTGTCAGATTTTTTGCAAAAGTAAAATAAAAAAACCACCAAAATTGGTGGTTGTAAAAGTTTGTATAAACGTTGTTATTGTTTGATTACTTTCTCGGTTTTTGAAGTTCCGTCTGAGAAGTCCACCTTAATGAGGTAGATTCCTTTCGGAAGTGAAGAAATATCCAATCTTTCTGAAGTATTGCTGAGCAGAGATTTTCCGCTTGCATCAATTACAGTGGCAGATTTGATCTTTTTGTCAGTTTTGATATTGATCTCTCCTTTTGTAGGGTTTGGATAGATGTTTGTGATCTCTTTTACTTTAGCATTGGTTTCCTGAGTCGCCAACGTGGCACTTGCCAAAACCTGTACATCATCTATTGAAAGGCTGTCTGCATCATTTGCTACATAGCGGAATCTGAATTTAACATTCGCCTGCCCCGCATAGGATGCTAAGCTCACAGTAATTGCCAATGTTTCATAATCAGTATATAATCCGTAGTTTTCTTCAACCCATACCTGATTCCAGGTAGTTCCTCCATCTGTAGAGACTTCTACTTTTAAATCTCCGTTTGGATTTGGATCAACCATGTATTCGTATCCAATTTTAGCATTGAATTTTAGTACCGGACTTGTTGTTCCTACTAAACTGAAAGAAGGGCTTGTTAAATGAGCGTCCTGTGCCTGGGCAATCCATCCTATAGCGGCTGATTTTCCTCCATTGATATTAAATGTTGCCTGCCCGGTTGCATTGAAGATTGTGGTAGTGAATCCCCAAGGTCTTGAAGCTACATTTGTTCCGGTTGTCCATCCTGTTGGAGGAAATGTCGTACCCTGAAAAGTCTCTGTGAGAATCTGTGCTTTCCCAAATACAAAAGAGATTAGGAAAATGAATAGTAATTTTGTTTTCATTTGGTTTACGTTTAAAGTTGTTAGTAAATGTAATAAAAAAATGAAAATAATTACATGTTTTTTAATTTTTTATGAATATTTGTCAGTTACGAACTGCATGAGAGTGTGGAACATCCGGCTGTATCATCGTATCCTGACGGTCTTTTGACAGAGAACTCCGGGTATATTTCCTCATACGGATTTTCAAGGGCTTTGATTAACTTCTCAAGCATCTCTTTTCTGCCATTGCTGATCTCTTCAATACATTCATAGAGAAGATAATTTCGGAGTATAAATATTGGGTTGGATTTTTCCATCATGGCTAAAGAGTCTTCTTCCGAAATGGAGTTTAACGCTTTTCTTGCTTCATAACTTTTGATGAAACTATTAAGTTTTTCCAGCTTCTCTTCATTCAGAATACTATAAGAGGCGTCTTTAAAAAATTCCGATATATCTGTGTTTTGGGTTATTTTTTTCAGTTGATTGAAAAACAGGGTGTAATCCAGCTGAAGTTCCTGCATAAGACCCTGCCAGTTGGTGAAAAATTCTTCATCCTGTTTTAGAAGCTGATCAAAACCAAATTTTTTACAAAGCATTTGATCATGAGCTTCCCAAAAATAAGTTCCGAAATTATTTAAAGTATCTTCTAAAAACTTTTCATCTTTGATTAATGGGTGAAGAGCGTTGGCAAGCTGCCAGAGATTCCATTGGGCAATTTGTCCCTGTTTTCCGAATGCATATCTTCTTCCCGGAAGGTCTGTGGTGTTGGGGGTGAAATTCAAATCATATTCGTCCATCATTGAATAAGGACCGTAATCAATGGTTAATCCCAGAACTGACATATTATCTGTATTCATCACTCCATGTACGAATCCCACTCTGAACCATTCAACCATTAGGTTAGCAGTTCGGGTACATATATTTTCAAAGAATTCTTTGTATTTCTTATTGTCAGTGGCTGTAATTTCAGGGTAATAGTTTTCAATGGTAAAGTCGGCAAGATCCTGAAGATTGTTGTATTCTCTTTGGGCAGACATAAGTTCAAAATGTCCGAAACGTAAAAAGCTTTCAGCAGTTCTGATAACCACAGCCCCTTTTTCCAGTTTTGGGTTTCCATTGTACATGATGTCCCGCATTACATCTTCACCTGTAAAAGCCAGACTAAGCGCTCTTGTTGTGGGAACGGCTAAGTGATACATGGCTTCACTCATCAGGTATTCGCGTACAGAAGACCTTAATACGGCTCTTCCATCGGCATGTCTGGAGTATGGGGTAGCGCCGGCTCCTTTCCATTGGATCTCGGTTTTTTTTCCTGCCTCATTGGTAATTTCACCTGCAAGGATGGCTCTTCCATCTCCAAGCTGTCCAGCCCAGTTTCCGAACTGATGTCCCGCATACGCTGTAGCATAGGTTCGAACGTTTTCCGGAAGGTTATTTCCAACCAGAAAGCTCAGATCTTTATCTTCATATGTCCCCAAACCTATTTCCTTTGATAAGGCTTCATTAAAAGCAATCAATTCCGGTTTATCAAAGCCGGAAGGTTTAATGGTAGCAAATAAAACCTTTGGAGTGTTTCTCTGCATGGGATTGTTTGAAAAATCACCGGGAAAAGTTTCAATAAATGGCTGTCTGATACGTTCGATATTCATCCTTCAAAGGTATTAATTATAAAAGAAAAGACCTTCCAAATAATTGAAAGGTCTTGTGTATTACTAAAAGAGAATTTATTTATTGAAATCTACTTCATCATTGGAATGAAGGTTTTCATTGATGTTGTCCTCTTTCTTTTCTGTTGGTTTTTTAGGAGTTGGATCTGCTGGTCTTGGGTTTTTGATTTCGTCAATGGTCTGAAGACTTCCATCATCGCCATATCCTCCACTTAATCCTTTAAGGTTTGAACATCCGTCTTTCCAGTCTGAAGGTTTAATAAACTTATCATCCGGAGTAACTCCTAAGCTCTTATCCGCCCAAACTTTCTTCATGAAAATGGCCCAGATCGGTAATGCCATTCTCGCACCCTGACCTTCACCTGTTCCAAAGAAGTGGGTGGCTCTGTCTTCCCATCCAACCCATGCTCCTGTTGCCAGTTTTGGAGTAATTCCCATAAACCATCCATCTGAGTTGTTCTGAGTTGTTCCTGTTTTAGCAGCAATTTCTACCGCTTTTGAGATCCCTCTTCTTCCCAGCTCTCCGGAAGCGGTTCCGTACTGTGCAACACCTTTCATGAGTTCAATCATGGTGTACGCATACATTGGGTTCATTACTTCTTTCGGCTCTACGTTTACTTCTTTGATAACTCTACCGTTGGCATCTTCAATTCTCCAGATCATTTCTGGTTTGTTATAGTTACCATAGTTGGCAAAAGTACTGTAAGCACCAAGCATTTCGTAAATCGTAATGTCTGATGAACCTAAAGCGATAGTATTGTTTCTTGGAATATCTTCTGTTACTCCCAGATCTCTTGCCGTCTGGATTACAGCGTCTACTCCTGTCATTTCAATTAGTCTTGCAGCAACAGGGTTTTGAGAGTGTGCCAATGCATCTTTCAATGTAAGCATTCCACCTCTTCCCGGTACGTGCCATCCGTTATGATCATAAGTTCCGTTAGAAACGGCTGAACAAGGAGTCATTCCCAGTTTCATAATAGCCGTAGCATATACGAAAGGTTTGAAGGTAGATCCTACCTGTCTCTTACCTTGCTTGATGTGGTCATACTGGAAGTGCTGCCAGTCAATACCTCCTACCCAGGCTTTAATTTCTCCGGTTCCCGGAACCATAGACATCAAACCTGCCTGTGCAATTTGTTTGTGGTATCTGATTGAGTCCCATGGAGACATTTCAACCTCTTCTTCTCCGGCCCATGTGAATCGTGAAGTTTTGATAGGTTTCTTGAACTCCATCATGATGGAATCTTCAGGCATTCCGTCAGCTTTCAGCAATTTGTAACGGCCGGTTCTTTTCATGGCCTGAACCATTACATCTTTGATCTGTTTATCATTAAGATAGTAGAAAGGTCTGTTCTTTCTTCCTCTCTGTTCTGCATCAAATCTCTTCTGAAGATCTGTTAAGTGTTCTTTGATTGACTCTTCAGCATATTTCTGCATTTTAGAATCAAGAGTAACATATATTTTTAAACCGTCCTTGTAAAGGTTAAGTTTTTTACCGGTTTCTTTTTCATGAGCATCAAGATATTTATCAATCTCTTTTCTCAGATAGAACTTGTAATAAGCAGAATATCCATCTGTTATACTTTTGATAGGGTGGAAGTCTACTTCAATCGGAGTAGCAGCTGCTTTTTCATAGGTTGCAGCATCAATATATCCGGTTTTCTGCATTTGATCCAATACCACATTCCTTCTTTCTTTAGCCTTTTCAGGATATCTGTAAGGATTGTTTTTTCTTGGATTTTCAAGCATTGCTACAAATGTTGCAGCTTCAGGTAGTGTAAGCTCAGAAGTCTTCTTGTTAAAGTAAACTCTGGAAGCCATTTCAATACCATTAGCATTGAAAAGGAAATCGAATTTATTGAAGTAAAGAGTAATAATCTCTTCTTTGGTATATCTTTTCTCAAGGCTCACGGCTACTACCCATTCTTTCAGCTTCTGGAATGCTCTCTGAACTTTATTCTGAGAAGCGTTTCCTGTGAAAAGAAGTTTGGCAAGCTGCTGGGTAATGGTAGAACCTCCACCACGTCCACCACCGTATGCTACGGCTCTGGCAACGGAATATAAATCGATTCCCGAGTGTTCTTTAAAACGCTCATCTTCTTTAGCCTGTAGGGCATAAATAAGATAAGGAGGAAGATCCTTATAAACGATTGGCTGAGTTTTTTCTTTTTCAAATTTACCCAGAGTAACTCCGTCTGAAGATATGATCTCAGAAGCAACAAAGATGTCCGGATTTTCAAGTTCTTTTACATCAGGCATTTCCCCAAGGAATCCTTGAGAAACCGAAAAGAAAAGTCCTGAAATTCCCAGAACCACTGCAATGAGTCCGATCCAGATAAATGAAACCCATTTTCTCCAGGAGGTATCTTTCTTTTTCTTGGGAGGCAGAGGAAATGTTTTCCCCTTATTTCCTGCATTTTTTTTGTTTTCTTCCATTTATGGTTACGGTTTAGCCGTTTCTATTTTTACCCCAATATCCTCAATTCCCGGAAGGTTGTCATTTCTCATCGCCTGGGTAAGACCGATTTCATATTTTCCTTTCCCTGGGAACTGGTAATTTACTTTATACTGAAACAAAGTTTCCTTCGTATCACCAAACCCTGTACCAAGCCATTCTCCGTTCGGTTTTGCCAGTACATAATTCAGGGTGTCTGTTTCCTTTTTTTTGTTTTGGAGATTGGTGAAATTCACTATAAACCTTATATTGCTGTAAGGATAATTGTTGTTATTTCTTACAACAAATATAATATTTTTAGGATTCTGCGGATCTGAAATTTCAAGATTAAATTTTTGCTCACTTTTCTTATTCCATTTGTTATCAACAGAATTCATGATGATATCTCCTCCTGAGGAAGAGTTACAGCTAAAGAAAAGGATAAGTGACAGTAATCCTAAAATTTTATGCATTATTATCTTTTTTTGGAGGATATTTCTTTTTGAATTTCTTCTTGTTTGGGTTGCTCTGTGGTTTTTTATCAGCGTCAGAATTATTCACAGCTTTTTCCACAGGTGCTTTTTGCTGTGGGTGCTGTTTTTGAGGTTTAGGCTGATTTACAGACTGAGGGTTTGGGTTTTCGGTTTTTTCAGATCTTTCCGGTCTTTCTTGTCTGTTTCTTTTTTGTCCCTGTCCCTGTCCTTGTCCTTGTGGACCCTGTTGGTTGTTATTCTGCTTATTTTGGTTATTTCTATTTCTGTTTCCTCTGTTTTTCTTCTCAAAACGATCCACATTGTTTTCCTGGATCAGATCAATAGTGTGGGTAGAGGGTTCAGGTTGTTTCAGATCTTCAAGAGGAAGTGTTTTTTCTCCTCTTTTGTTTTTTGAAATCAGCTTTTTAACAAGATCAATATCGAAATCATACCATGCAATTGAACTGTCCACATAGGCAAACCACATTTTCTTTTTGAAAACGTCAATTTTAATACAGAAAGCTTTTCCTTTCTCTGTTTCCAGAGTCGTTGAAGATGAAGGGAAGTTGCTTAATGCATCCAGGTAGCTGTCAAGCTCATAGTTAAGGCAGCATTTCAGCTTACCGCACTGTCCTGCCAGTTTCTGAGGATTGATACTCAGCTGTTGATATCTTGCAACATTGGTGTTTACAGACCTGAAATCTGTAAGCCATGTAGAACAGCAAAGCTCACGTCCGCAAGACCCGATTCCACCCACTTTGGCGGCTTCCTGTCTGAAACCGATTTGTTTCATATCGATCTTGGTACGGAATGCTCCGGCGTAATCTTTGATTAGCTGTCTGAAATCTATTCTGTTATCAGCAGTATAATAAAAGGTTATTTTTGAAGAGTCACCCTGATATTCCACATCGGTAACTTTCATTTCAAGGCCTAATCTTTGCGCAATTTTTCTTGCTTCAAGTTTTACACCGTCTTCTTTTTTCCTTGCTTCCTGCCATACCTCAAGATCTTTTTGGTTGGCCTGTCTGTATATTTTAAGTGCCGACTCTTCCGAAAATTTTTTCTTTTTCATCTGAATCTTTACTAATTCTCCCGTAAGGCTTACTACGCCTACATCGTGTCCCGGACTTGATTCTACTGTAATTACGCTACCTATATGTAAAGGAATATTATTTACATTCTTATAAAACGATTTTCTGTCATTTTTAAATCTAACTTCTACAAAATCACACCTGTTTGGTGCCGGATTGTTGATGTTAGAAAGCCAGTCAAAAACACTTAATTTATAACTATTCCCGCAGGTATTTACATTTTCACAGCCATTTGCGGTTTTTTTAGGGCCGCAAGAATGTGCAGAATCGCCGGATGTTTTACATCCACAACTCATATTTTCTATTATTTATAATCTGCAAATTTATGTATTTTTATCTTTATGCGATTCTAAAATACTCAAATAAGCTAAATTCGACATAAAACATTTCCAGATTTTAAAGAGAAATGATGGCTGGAGGCGTGGTTGGAGGTGTTGTACGGAAATATAAGTGTTGATTTTTAATTTTATATTTTGCTCTGTGTTGTTTAATTTAACATTTATTATCTTTTTACTTTTCTTAGGGTGTTTTTTATTGCATAACCATTTAATTTTAAACGAATGTTTAAAATTAAACAATGAATGTAACTTGGTTTTTTACCTGTTTTAAATGGTTAATAATGATGATTTTGTGTTTTGTTTTCTTTAAGTTGTTATTTTAAACATAGTTTTCTTTTAGAATATTGTTTAAAATATTAGGAAATATTAACAGACGTATTCAAAATAATTTTATATTTGGCTTATATATATAATAATAGTCTATGAAAAAAATATTAGTATCAACTGCTTTATTGGCGGGAGTTCTATCTTATGCAGGAGGCTTCAGAGTTTCCCTGCAGGGGGTAAAACAATTGGCAATGGCGCATACTAGTGCTCATGCCGAAGACGCGAGTGTGACATTCTTTAACCCGGCGGGTATGTCATTTATCCCTTCCAAACTGAGTGTAGTGGCTGGAGGGTTTGGTGCAAGTAATAAAGTTACGTTTCAAAACTTCAATACTTTACAAAGTGCTGAAACAGATAACCCTATAGGAACACCTATATATGCAGCAATTACTTATAGACCCATAGAGAAACTTACCGTAGGATTCAGTTTTTCAACGCCTTTTGGAAGTACAATCAAATGGCCTGATAACTGGGAAGGTAAAGAATTGGTGCAGAAAATGGAGCTGAAAAGTTTTTATTTCCAGCCAATGGTCTCTGTAAAATTGGCGCCATGGGTTTCTTTCGGTGCCAGCTATATCTACGCACGAGGAAAAGTAGATTGGGACAAAGCAGTGACTCAATTTGACGGAAAGGTTAACATTAATGATAATAACGCAAGCGGTCACGGTTATGGATTCGGTTTCTACTTCAGACCTGATCCGAAATTAGATGTGAGTATTGCTTACCGTTCTGCAATCGATATGAAAGCTAAATCAGGAACAGCTACCTTCCAGTTCCCTTCACAATCTGTTTATA
Source organism: Chryseobacterium vietnamense (assembly GCF_031454475.1). Lineage (NCBI taxonomy): Bacteria > Pseudomonadati > Bacteroidota > Flavobacteriia > Flavobacteriales > Weeksellaceae > Chryseobacterium > Chryseobacterium vietnamense. The sequence continues at coordinate 270,710 of NZ_JAVDQX010000003.1, forward strand.
ATCAGCTAAAACTGAATGCTGCAGGACAAGATGGTTTCTCAGCAACATTACCATTGGTTGAAGAATATACTATTGGTTTAACCTATAAGGTAACACCGAAATGGCAGGTTTCTGCAGACTTTAACTATCATGGATGGGAAAGATACAGCAAACTTACATTGGATTTCGACAATGCACCTATTGGAAACAATCCTTCAGATCCGACAATTCTTACAAATCCTAAGAACTTCAAAAACTCCAAAACTTTCAGACTGGGAACTCAGTATGCGTTCACAAACATGATTTACGGACGTTTGGGAGCTTATTATGATGAAGCACCTTATACTACAGATAACTTTATCCCGGAAACACCTTCGTATGATACCTATGTGGTTACAGGTGGGGTAGGCTTCAAGCTGAAGCAGTTCGGAATTGATATTGCGGGAGGATATGCAATGCCTCAGTACAGAAAGGTAAATAATGCTAATATAGGGCTTAACGGACAGTCTAAAGCAACAGCTTTCTACCTGGGTCTAGGTTTCTCTTATAATCCATTTTAATTTTAGAAGACTATGAAAAAAATTATAATATCGACAATTGCTGTTTCTGCACTTCTTTTTACAGTAAGCTGTAATACGGATTTCGATACGGATGTGAAAGATATCCCGGTAACAAAAGGAGACGCAGACTTTTCAAAATATATATCGTTAGGAAACTCCCTTACTTCAGGATATCGTGATGGTGCACTGTACAGCAGCGGTCAAAATGAATCTTATCCAAGTATGATTGCTGCACAGATGAAACTTGCAGGCGGAGGAGACTTTAAACAACCGTTGATGCCTAATGATATAGGTGGATTCAATAATCTTCCCGGGTTTCCTGGAAAATTAACTCTTCAGGTAGTTAACGGATCTTTAGCTCCTGTACCAAGTGGTGCAGCAGCTCCATTAGATGTGTTATCTGGCGGAGGTACTTATAATAACATGGGGGTTCCTGGGGCGAAGTCATTCCACTTAGTGGCTCCCGGATATGGTAGTCAGGCAGGTCTTCTGACCGGAACGGCTAATCCTTATTTTGTAAGATTTGCTTCTTCTGCAACAACCAGTGTACTTGCTGATGCTATGGCTCAGAAGGCTACGTTTTTCTCTCTTTGGATAGGAAATAATGATGTGTTGTCCTATGCTACCAATGGAGGAACAAACTCGCAGACTGTAGGAGGAGTGACAACCTATTCGGTTGCAACAGTTCAGACGGGAAATACAAATCCTACAACTTATAAATCAAATGATATCTCTGACCCTGCACTTGTTGCCGGATCTATTAAAGCGGTTTTAGACGGTCTTAAAAGTGTAGGAACAACAAAAGGTGTTATTGCTAATATCCCTTCTGTTACTTCAGTGCCTTTCTTTACTACAGTGCCTTATAACCCTTTGACACCTGCTCTTTTAGGTTCAAATCTGACAACGCTTAATACGAGTTTATATGGACCTTTGAAGCAGGCACTTACTGCTTTTGGAGCTGGGGATAGAATCAATTTACTTTCCGCTACAGGTCCGAATCCTGTTTTGATTAAAGATGTCGCTCTGACAGATTTATCTGTTCAGCTTACAGCGGCTTTAACTCCTGCTTTGGGTGCGCCAACAGCTGCAGCTTTTGGACAAATCTTTGGTCAGGCAAGACAGGCAACGGCAGATGATTATATCTTGCTTACTACCAGCTCTGTGATTGGAAGTACAGCGGCTGGAGTTCCTGCTCCGGTAAATATTTATGGAATTTCTTATCCATTACAAAACCAACATGTATTAACAAAAACAGAAGCCGGCTATGTGAAAACAGCAACAAATGCATATAATGCATCTATAAAATCACTTGCTGATTCCTATGGACTTGCATTTGTAGATGCCAACACTAAGATGGTTGAACTGAATGCTCAGTCAGGAATTATATTTGATGGTGTAAAATATTCTGCGAAATTTGTTACAGGCGGAGCTTTCTCTTTAGATGGAGTTCACCTTACAGGACGTGGATACGGTATTGTTGCTAATGAATTTATCAAGTCTATCAATGCTAAATATAAGTCTACACTTCCACAGGTAGACCCGAACAAATATTCAGGAGTTAAATTCCCTTAATAATTGATAAAATAAAAACTTAGAAACCACAAGAGTAAATCTTGTGGTTTTTTTTTAAATTTGCAAAATCTTTTAAAAAGTAAAAATGGCCGATCAGTTAAGTTATCTATTTTGTACAAGAACCAGCAGGGACTTGGCAGAGAAAATTGCCCAGAATTATGGGAAAGAATTAGGAAAAATCAACTTTCAGGAGTTCAGCGACGGGGAATTTGAGCCTGTTTTGGACGAATCTGTAAGAGGAGGAAGAGTTTTCCTGATTGGATCTACATTCCCTCCTGCAGACAATCTTTTGGAGCTTCTTCTAATGATTGATGCAGCAAAAAGAGCTTCTGCAAAGAGCATTACCGTAGTAATTCCTTACTTCGGACTTGCCAGACAGGACAGAAAAGACAAACCAAGAGCACCGATCGGTGCTAAACTAGTTGCTAACCTTCTTACAGCAGCAGGAGCAACAAGAGTAATGACTATGGATCTTCACGCAGACCAGATTCAGGGATTCTTCGAAATTCCGGTAGATCATCTGTATGCTTCTTCTATTTTTGTGGATTATATCAGGTCTTTAAATCTTGATAATCTAACCATTGCTTCTCCGGATATGGGAGGTGCAAAAAGAGCTAAAAACTATGCCGGCCACTTAGGTGCGGAAGTAGTAATTGCTTATAAGGAAAGAAAAAAGGCAAATGTTGTGGAAGAAATGTTCCTTATCGGAGATGTAACAGGTAAGAATGTTATCCTTATTGATGATATGATTGATACTGCAGGTACACTTTGTAAAGCTGCAGATATCTTAATTGAAAAAGGAGCAAAAACAGTAAGAGCTATGGCAACTCACGGAGTGCTTTCAGGTAAGGCTTACGAGAATATTGAGAACTCAAAACTCTTGGAAGTTATTGTAACTGACTCAATTCCTGTTAAAAATAATTTGTCATCTAAAATAAAAGTGCTATCTTGCGCCCCATTATTTGCTGACGTTATGACAATGGTTCATGAGCACAAATCAATTAGCAGCAAGTTTGTTATTTAATTGATTTTAAGTAAGTTGCAAATTAAAATTAGAATAATTTTTTAAATTTTTTATAAATGAAATCTATTACAATTCAAGGTACAAAAAGAGAAAGCGTGGGCAAAAAGTCTACAAAAGCTTTACGTGATGCTGAATTAGTTCCTTGTGTTGTTTATGGAGGTGAAGCACCTTTGAACTTCTCTGCTGAAGAGAGAGCTTTCAAAGGATTAGTATACACTCCTGAAGCACACACGGTATCTATTGAAGTTGACGGAAAAACAATTCCAGCTGTTCTTCAGGATATTCAGTTTCACCCAATTACTGACAAAATTCTTCACATCGACTTCTATCAGTTATCTGACGATAAGCCAGTTATCATGGAAGTTCCTGTAAGAATTACTGGACGTTCAAAAGGTGTTGTAGCTGGTGGGGTTTTACGTCAGTCTTTCAGAAAACTAAAAGTAAAAGCTATTCCTGCTAACCTACCTGACGAAATCGTTGTAGATGTTACTCCATTAAGAATTGGTAACAAACTTTACATCGGTGGTATCAAAACAGAAGGATATTCTTTCATGCACCCTGACAACGCAGTAGTAGTTGCTGTTAAGATGTCTAGAAATGCAATGAAAGGTGGTGCAGCAATGCAGGATGATGAGGATGAAGAAGAAGTTGCAACTGAAGAAGGTGCAGCTCCTGAAGCAGCAGCTGAAACTGCAGCAGAATAAGAATTGCTTATTTAAACCATATAAAAACCCGTCAGTTTTGGCGGGTTTTTTATTTGATCACTGCTCTTCACAGCATGAACTATACAACGTAATAAGTAGTTTCCAATTTTGTCTGCTGGCTTTATTGTCTTTCTTCACTTTAAACTATCGAATATTTCTATCACCTGACAATGATCAGTAGCCAACCTCATGCTTCCTTTCGAAAAAAAAGCCGTAAATTTGAAGAGTTCTAAATAAGAACGGTTTAATTTAAAAAATAAATAAATGTTTGACATTCAGGAAATAAGAAGCCAGTTTTCTATATTGGACAGAGAAGTGAATGGTAAACCCCTGGTTTATCTGGATAATGCAGCTACATCCCAAAAGCCAAATTCAGTTTTGGAAGTCTGTCACGCATATTATACAGAACTTAATGCCAATGTTCACAGAGGAATTCATACGCTGAGCCAGCTGGCAACAGAAGAAATGGAGCTTTCAAGAAGAAAGATCCAGAAATTCATCAATGCTGAACATGACTTTGAAGTAATTTTTACAAAAGGTACGACAGAAGGGTTAAACCTCATCGCTTATATTTTGACACAAAAACTCCAAAAGGATGATGAAATCATTATTTCATATCTGGAGCACCATTCTAATATTGTTCCCTGGCAGATGCTTTGTGAAAGAACCGGAGCAAAACTTCGTGTAATTCCGATTGATGAAAACGGAATCCTTCAGATGGATCATTTTGATCAGTTTCTGAGTGAAAAAACGAAGGTTGTCTCTGTAAATCAGGTTTCCAATGCATTGGGTATTGTGAATCCTATTGAAGAGATTATTGCCAAAACAAGAAAAAATACGGATGCTTATGTTGTGATAGACGGAGCTCAGTCTGCCCCGCATTTCAATATTGATGTTCAGAAACTGGATTGTGACTTCTTCGTATTCTCAGGTCATAAAATGTATGCTCCGATGGGAACAGGTATTTTATATGGTAAACAAGAAATATTAGAAGCTTTGCCGCCGTTTCACGGAGGAGGAGAGATGATTGCAACATGTTCTTTCGATGATACTACTTATGCAGGTCTTCCGTTCAAATATGAAGCAGGAACGCCCAATGTAGGTGGGAATATTGCTTTAGGTGCTGCCGTTGATTTCATGAATAAAATAGGTCACACCAATATTCAGAATCATGAAAATGCCCTATTGGAATACGCACAAAGACAGCTTCTGGAAATAGATGGCATTAAGATCTATGGTGAAAAAGCAAAGAGAACCGGAGTTGTATCCTTTAATCTGGAAGGAATAGGGATTGCTTCCGATGTCGGGATGATCCTTGATAAAATGGGAATTGCTGTAAGAACAGGGCACCATTGTACGCAGCCTATTATGAACTTCTTTAATATTGCCGGAACAGTGAGAGCAAGTTTTGCTGTCTATAATACCTTCGAAGAAATTGATGTTTTGGTGGAAGGGGTTAAAAAAGCACAGAGAATGTTGAGTTAATTAGTACTACATTTCAACTATAAATTAAAAGCAGCCTTGGGCTGCTTTTTTTATTAATCCATGAGTACACAATAGCATCGGCCATCAATAATGACCTGATAGTATCCAATAGCACACTCAAGGCAGATTTCTCCTCCTGCCATCATGCTTTTCATTTTTTCTTTGTTTAGCTTTTTCATTTGATGTGATTTAAAGTTTAAACATAAAGGTATAAAATTGTGATAAAAATTCTTATTCATTTTAAAAATGCATGTAATGTGTTGATTTTGTGTATCATTATTGATGTTTTGTGAGAAATATTTCGCTAATTTTATATAAACATCAAATCCTTTATTATGAAAAAACTATTTATTCTATTATTATCTATTTGTGGTCTATGTGACGCACAAGTTTTTTCTGAAAACTTCAATGGTAATACTTTGCCGACGGGGTGGACGGTAGAGAATCCGGATAACGCTTTTAACTGGAATGTGGGTGCACAGAATGGTTTCGCAGGCTTTCCAGATGGGGCAGCTTTTTTTGATGATGATGATGCGGGGCCAACCGGGGTTAATACAAATGCCAGATTGATTTCTCCTGTAATTAACCTGACCGGAGTGGTAAATCCAAAGCTGTCGTTTAATTATGCCAATATGATTGATAATCTGGATTCTACTTTAAAAGTTGAAGCTTTCAATGGAACTTCCTGGATTCAGGTTTTTACCTTTTCAGGCGAAGCAGGGGTATGGGATCTTGATTTTAATACATTCTCATATGTAGTAACGAGCTATGATGCTGCTACAAATATAGACCTGACACCCTATGTGAACCCGGCTTTTAAATTAAGATTTGTTTATGATGATGCCGGTGATTATTCTTATGGCGTAGTAGTAGATGACGTAAAGATTACTAGTGGTGTTTTGGCAACTTCTGAGGTTTCATATACTGACCTTATGAACGTATATCCAAATCCCGTCAAGAGAAGCCTTTATATTAAACAAAGCTCAGGAATTAAAGTTGAAAAGGTATCTGTGATTGATCAGTCGGGGAAGATGGTGAAAGTATTGAGTAAAGGTTCCGATTCCTATGATTTATCAGATCTGCCAAAAGGAGTCTATATAATAATGATCACTAACCATGATGGAAAAATGGTTAAGAAGAAAATTATTAAGGAATAACTATTGAAAATACTTTTAACAAAAAAACCCTTATAGAATAACTATAGGGGTTTTATATATTTTTAAAGAGTAACCTTTATAAATTCGGTTTCCAGTCTACTACCGCTCTGATGAATGCTTCAGCATTTTCAACAGGAACATTCGGTAGAATTCCGTGGCCTAAATTAGCAATGTATCTGTCTTTTCCGAAACGGTTGATCATTTCATTCACCATTTTCTTAATGGTTTCAGGCGTTGAGTGAAGCCTTGCAGGATCAAAATTCCCCTGCAGCGTCATCGTATGATTGGTCAGCGTTCTTGCGAATTCCGGTTTAATAGTCCAGTCTACTCCAAGTGCAGAAGCTTTAGACATCGTCATATCTTCTAAAGCAAACCAGCATCCTTTTCCAAAAACCACCACATGCGTAAGCGGGCTTAATGCTTCCACAATCTGGTTGATGTACTGCCATGAGAATTCCTGATAATCTGTAGGAGAAAGCATTCCTCCCCATGAATCAAAAACTTGTACTGCAGAAACTCCTTTTTCTACTTTTCTCTTCAGATAAGCAATCGTAGTATCGGTGATTTTCTGTAATAATAAATGAGCAGCCTCAGGCTGTTGGAAACAGAAAGATTTTGCAATATCAAATGCTTTGCTTCCTTTTCCTTCCACACAATAGCAAAGAATGGTCCATGGAGAACCGGCAAAACCGATCAATGGAATATCGTTATCCAGCTTCTGTAAAGTAAGTTCAATAGCATCAAAAACGTACCCTAAAGTGTCATTCACATCGGGAGTTTCAATATTCTGAACCTGTTCCATTGTTCGGATAGGAGTATCCAGCCAAGGACCAACAGATTCTTTCATTTTGAAATCAATTCCCATTGCCTGCGGAACTACCAGGATATCAGAAAACAGAATCGCGGCATCCAGAGGAAATCTGCGGATAGGCTGCAGGGTAATCTCAGCGGCAAGCTCAGGAGTCTGACATCTTGTAAAGAAATCATATTGATCTCTTAAAGCAATGAATTCCGGCAGATATCTTCCAGCCTGCCTCATCATCCAGACAGGAGGTCTTTCAACGGTTTCTCCGCGAAGTGCTTTTAAATATAGGTCGTTTTTTATCATAATCTATTGTAACTAATATTACCGGCAGTTTCGGTAACAGATATTCTAAATTCTACTTCTGATTTCTTTTCTGATCAATGCAAATATCGATGTCAGCGTATTTTCTTCAGAAGTAAAAATTTCTTCCTGCGTATAATTTCTCAGCTCACCGGAAGTGGTTTCGCCAATAGAAAAAAGCTTCATGCCTTCCAGAGAATTTCGCCTTGCAAAACTACGAACTCCGCTCGGACTAAAAAATACTGCGGCATGATATTTTTCAGTTATTACAGGATTGATTTCTTCAGTATTGTAAATTGTAACTTTTTTGTACTTAATGTTTTGTAAAGGAAGATCTTTATCCAGAACGTTAATGGCAAGATTGCCACAGAAGTGCAGGAACTGCTCGTGCTGACATTTCCCAATAATGAATCTGGAAAGCGTTTCAGCATTTTTCAGCACCTTAAATGTTCCAAAACCATGTTTCCTCATCTCTCTTTTGGTCTTTTCTCCTACGCAATAAATTTTGTTATAATTTTTTGCAGTAAAATCCTCATTGGGTTTGAATCTGTTTTTAAAAAAAGAAGTAACTCCATTGACACTGGTGAAAATCAGAGAATAGTTTTTCAGCTCAAAAGGACTGATCATGATAGGTTTGGTCTTAATCACCTCAACACAGTCAACCCCAATATCCTCTCCTAATTCTTTGGAAATAATAGATGGGTCTATATTTTTGGTAAATAAGATTTTCATGTCTGTAAAATTAAGAAGATGAAAAGTAACGGTAAATGGTTAAGAGAATTGAAAATCTGAATATCAGATCTGGCTTTTGATTTCTGCCATTAATTCTTTCCCTCCGTTTTCAAGAACAACTTTTGCAAACTTTTCTCCAAAATTTTCGGTTGGAGTATACACAAAGTTTTCATCTACAGCAATGCAGTTTTTCCCGTCCAGAGAGCAAAGTGCTGCCTTGAAGCGGATCTGATCGCCTATGATTTCTGCAAAAGCCCCGATAGGTGCAGTACAGCCGCCCTCTAAAGTACTCAGGAAATTTCTTTCAATTTCCACACAGATCTGAGTCTGTTGGTGATTGATCTGGCGCACAATTTCGTTAATCTCCGGTTTGTCGGTATGTCCGGCAACAGAGATTACACCTTGTGATGGAGCACAGATCATTAATGGAAGCATTTCATAATCGATTTCCATTTTCATTCTTTTGATTCCCGCCAAAGATAAAATGGTGGCATCAAAATCTCCGTCTTCAAGTTTTTGAAGTCTGGTTTGAATATTTCCACGGATATCCGAAAAATCAGTGGTCGGATAATTTCTCAGCCAGAAAGCTCTTCTTCTCAAACTGCTGGTAGCAAGTTTAAGCTCATGGAATTCTTTATTCCTTGAAGATTCTTTTCTGATCAGAATGTCCTGTGGATAATCTCTTTCGAGATAAGCGATCATCTCAATATTTTGAGGCAATTGAGTGGGAACATCTTTTAAAGAATGTACGGCAATATCAATTTCGTCATTCAATAAGGCAATATCAAGGTCTCTTGTGAAAACCCCTGTAATTCCTAAAGAATAAAGTGGCTGATTAAGGTTCTTATCGCCAGAAGATACGATAGGAACAATTTCCGTTAAATAATTGTTGTTCTGAAGGTGCCTCGCAACCTCTCTAGCCTGCCAAAGTGCAAGTGCGGAATTTCTCGTTCCGATTCTAATGCTTTTCATTGAATTCGTTGTTTGGTTGTTCAACTAATATTTCGTGCATTAATTTACTAATTTCTTCGGCTTTTAAAGGATTATCGATGATATATTTTGCAAAACGGTTGGTGATTTTCTGGATCATTTTATCAGAAAGTTCCATGTCCGTGATGTTTATGTATTTATTCTTTTTGTAAAAGTTATGCATTTCATTGCGTTCCATATTCTTTAGAACTGCTTTAAAATGATGAATATTAGGTGCCAGTTTTCTCTTTTTCTCCCACTCAATAAAGTCTTTCATCAGTTCCTTAATGATTTTTTCAGCTTTCGGGATTTCTCTTTCACGCTGTTGAATCGTCTCCTGAATTTGTTTTGAAAGCTCATCTACGTCAATCAGGGTTACGTTTTTATTTTCAGTAACATTCTTTTCAACGTTATGAGGAATAGAAAGATCAATGATCAATGTTTCTTTTCCATTCGGGAAGTGAGACTGGTTAACAATGGGATGCTTGGCTCCTGTTGCCACAATAAGAATATCCGTGTTTTTTAATTCCTGATCAAAATCAGAATAATCAACATGAGGAATATTATATTTCTGGGAAATCTTTTCAGCTTTCTCCTGAGTTCTGTTGGCAATTTTAATTTTTGGCTGATAGACATGCTTTACCAGATTTTCAACGGTATTCTGTCCTATCTCACCTACACCCAAAAGAAGAATGTTTTTTTCAGTGATTCTTTTCTGGCTGTTTAAAATATAATGAACCGCAGCATAAGAAACAGAAGCTGCACCATTGGAAATGCCGGTTTCATTTTTTATTCTTTTCGAAATCTGAATAGCCGCATTGATCGCTCTTTCCAGATAAGGATTAGAATTTTGTCTTTCTTTTTTGAAACGGCTGTATGCTTTTTTAATTTGCCCGATAATTTCAAAGTCTCCGATAATCTGACTTTCAAGACCTGCTGCTACTCTGAAAAGATGGATCAAAGCTTCCTCTTTGGTAAGAATATTAGCAAACTGAAGAAAATCGGTAAGTTGTACTCCAATTGTTTTGCAGTATTCTTCGGCCACTAAAAGGTAATTGGGAGAAGTAGTATAAATTTCGGTCCTGTTACACGTGGAAACCACAAATGCATCACCCAGGTCTTCCTGATGGACTCTGGAAACAAAGTTTTTGATATTCTCATCAAAGAATGCAAACTTTCCTCTCGTTTCTACGTCGGCTTTCTCGTAGCTTATTGAAAGCACGGCAAAGTTTGACGTTCGATGAATGTTGGAATACTGTAACATAAGCAGTCGCAAATTTACGATTTTTTTAATTAACCTCTCTCAGATAGTGTATATGATAATTATCGTAAAAAACTATAAAAGGTACAGAACATGGAATGTTAAATTATAAAATAGCTTATCTGGTCAAATAGCATCTGTTTTACCTGTATATTCCCCGGTTTTGATTAGCCTTTCTGCCCATTCGAAAATTGGCTTTTCCATCCTTTTAACATCCCATTAATTTTAGTTGAAATCAAACTCTGTAAATGTCTAAATTGAAAGTTAATAAAGAATTATAAATTTTAATAAAATTTTAACCAAATTAAGTTGGTGGGAAATTTCTTTAGTACTGTTAAATTTATATCTTTGTAAACTTAAAATCAGAAGAAAAATATGAGTTTATTTGATATGTTTACGCAAGAAATTGCGATAGACCTTGGAACTGCTAATACCCTAATCATCCATAATAATAAAATTGTTATAGATCAACCTTCAATTGTTGCAATTGAACGTTCATCGGGTAAGCCGATTGCCGTCGGAGAGCAAGCCAAGCATATGCAGGGTAAAACTCACGAGGATATCAAAACCATCCGTCCTTTGAAAGACGGGGTTATTGCTGATTTCCACGCTTCTGAACACATGATCAAGGAATTCATCAAGAAAATTCCTGGGATCAAAGGTAAATTCATTCAACCGGCATTACGAATTGTAATCTGTATCCCTTCTGGTATTACTGAAGTTGAAAAAAGAGCGGTAAGAGATTCTGCTCAGAAAGTAAACGCAAAAGAAGTAAGATTGATCTACGAACCAATGGCTGCTGCGATAGGAGTTGGGATTGACGTACAAAAACCTGAAGGTAACATGATTATCGACATAGGTGGTGGTACTACGGAAATTGCTGTAGTAGCGTTAGGAGGTATCGTGTGTGATAAATCTGTGAAGATTGCCGGAGACGTATTTACGAATGACATTGCTTATTACTTAAGAACTCACCATAACCTTTATATCGGGGAAAGAACAGCTGAAAGAATCAAAATTGAAGTAGGTTCTGCAGTAGAAGATCTTGATGTAGATATCGAAGACATCCCGGTACAGGGTAGAGACCTTATTACAGGTAAGCCAAAAGAAATTATGGTTGGATACAAAGAGATTGCACGCGCATTAGATAAATCAATCATCAGAATTGAAGATGCCGTAATGGAAACATTATCTCTTACACCACCGGAATTGGCTGCTGATATTTACAAGACAGGTATTTATCTTGCAGGAGGAGGAGCGTTATTAAGAGGTCTTGCGGACAGAATTCACAAAAAAACTGGTCTTCCGGTATTTGTTGCTGAAGATCCGTTGAGAGCTGTAGTTCGCGGAACAGGTATTGCGCTTAAGAATATGGATAAGTTCAATTTCTTAATTAAATAATTTTAACTTTTTAGGACTTTATATCTGAATGGGATTTTTGCTGAGATTATTTTCGAAGAATACTCTTTTCGTCTTCTTTATATTCCTGCAAATTATTGCTCTGGTTTTGATATTCTCAAGAAATGCCATGCAGAGATCCTGGATTGCGGGCCAAACGGCTGCATTTAATTCCTGGGTTTCCGGATATATTGATGAAGGAGTTTCTTATCTGAAGCTAAAACAGATCAATGAAGATCTTGTGGCTCAGAATAAAGCCCTTATGACTGAACTCTACGGAAAAGACGGGTCAAAGAATCCTGTTTTCAAAAGAGTTCATGACACCATTGGTGGCGGGCAAATCTATACTTTTGTTGATGGTGAAATTGTTTTCAACAGTATCAACAGAAGAAACAACTATTTTACAATCAACCGCGGACGCAGAGACGGAGTCTTTCCTCAAATGGGAGTAATGGCACCAAGAGGTATTGCGGGAATTGTAATCAATTCTACAGATAGTTATGCATTGGTTCAATCGGTGTTAAGTGTTAACAAGATCAGAATTAATGCAGCACTTAAAAACTCAGGGTATTTTGGTACTTTAACATGGAATGGAGATAACTCAAGGGTGATGCACCTGGCAGATATTCCAAAATATGTTGCATTGAAAGTAGGTGATACTGTTGTTACAGATGGTAAATCTGCTATTTTCCCTAAGGGAGTTACCATTGGTACTATTGCGGGATACTCTGTGGACAATAAAACCGGCTTCTGGGATATTTCCGTAGAGCTGAGTGAAAAAATGGGAGCGTTGAATAAAGTGTATGTAGTGAAGAATCTTAAGAAAGCAGAAGTACAGAAGATTCAGGACACTATGCAGGCTGTAATAAAAAAGGAAAATGATTAGCAGGACTTTATTTACCGATATATTGATCATGATCTTTCTTGTTGCATTACAGATATTTGTATTGAACAGGATTACGCTTTTCGGGAAATATACTCCGGTATTATATCCTGTGTTTGTTATGTTCTATCCATTTTTCAGAAATAAATTTCAGTTCCTGGCATTGAGCTTTTTAATAGGGCTGTCCATTGACGGTTTCCTCTATTCGTGGGGAATCAATGCATTTGCAACAACGTTAATTGCCTATTTCAGAACGTTGATATTCAGGACTTCCACAGATACGTCTACGGACTTTTTCTCATTTCAGTCCCTTCAATGGGCGCAGTTTTTGCTGTTTTTATTTTCAAGTATTTTCCTGCATCAGCTTTTAGTACAGTATATTGAGTTCTTTAAGTTTAGCAGGTTTTTTGAAATATTATTTAATGTGTTGGTAACAAGTGTAATTTCATTTATCTTTATAGTCATCTACGCATTAATATTTAAAATCAAACAAAAAGTTTGAACACACGTTATTTAAAAATTTTTTCCGTCCTCGTTATTATCGCCCTTATTTTTGTGGTGAGGCTTGCTTATTTGCAGTTATTTACAGACCGTTATGCATTAAATGCTGCCAATACATCCATTAAAACAGAATATGTAATTCCACAGCGTGGGGTTATTTTCGATAGAAATGGTAAAATCATGGTAGGTAACCAGCCCGCCTATGAAGTTTCGTTTACCCAGGCTTTAATGAAACCTGATTTTGATACACTGGCTTTTTGTAGTTTAATGAAAATTACAAAACAGGATTTTATCAATAAAATCAATGTTATCAAAAAGGAAAAATATTATTCTAAGCTGACCCCGATGACTTTCATCAAAGACCTCAGCAGAGAAGATATTGCCAGGGTTCAGGAAATTATTTTCAAGTATCCCGCATTTAATATCGTATCAAGACCTCAGCGTCAGTATGAAGTTTCCACCTCCGGAAACCTTCTCGGTTATACCAGTGAGGTAAACGAAAGAGATATTAAAAAAGATTCTCTCTACTATTTACCAGGAGATTTCATTGGGAAAACAGGGGTTGAAAAATCCTACGAAAAAGAGCTGCGTGGAGTAAAAGGAGTAAAATATATCCAGAAAGATATCAGGCTTAGAAATATTGGTTCCTATAAGAACGGTGCTTTGGATAAAGATGTGATTACAGGTAAAGATATTACTTTAACCATTGATTATGACCTTCAGAGAACGGCTGAAGAAATGTTAGTCAATAAACACGGTGCCATTGTAGCTTTGGATCCTAATAATGGAGAAGTCTTAGTGGCTGCGACGGGACCGGATATTGACCCAAACCTTTTTACCGGACCTAATAAATCAAAAAACTTATATGCCCTTTCAAAAGATACACTTTATGAAAATAAACCAACTTTTGACCGTGCATTACAGGCAGGATATCCTCCCGGATCAACCTTCAAATTACTGACTGCTTTAGCGGCAATGCAGATGGGGGTAATGGATGAGAAAACAATCTTCCCTTGTGGAGGAGGATTTTTCTATAAAGGAAAAAGAATTAAAGGTCACGGTGGAGCAGATCCGCTTATTCCTTCCATTCAGGTTTCGAGTAACTGTTTTTTCACCTACGCTTTTATTGCCATTATCAAAAAATATCCGGGAAACCCTTCAAAAGGTGTTGATGAATGGAAAAAAATCATGAGCAGCTTCGGAGTTGGAGAGTTTTTAAATAACGACTTCGCCGTTGGGGCAAAAGGAAGAATACCTTCAGGAGATTTTTACGAAAAAAGATTTAAAGCCATCATGAAGGCAAGCGGTTCTCAGAGAACTGATTTTAAAAACTGGGATGAAATGTCTACCGGTGCTATTTATAATGGAATGGGTCAGGGAGATGTTCTGGTAACTCCTATTCAGTTGGCCAATTATGTAGCTGCTATTGCTAATAAAGGATGGTATTATACGCCTCATATCGTAAAAGGGATTGATGGAAAGCCTAATCCTGACCCAAGATTTAAGGTGAAACATAAGACTTTGGTAGATCCTAAACATTTCGAACCTGTACTGAAAGGTATGGAAGCTGTAGTGTTGAGAGGAACGGCAAGAGGACTGAAGTCCAATGACTTTACCCAATTAGCAAAAACAGGAACTGCACAGGTGCCACAGGGGAAGGATAACTCCATCTTTGTATTGATTGCTCCTGCTGATAAACCCAAAATTGTTGTTGTAGCAGTTATGGAACATGCAGGGTTTGGAGCTACATGGGCAGGGCCAGCATGTACCGTGATTGCAGAAAAATATATTACTGGTGATTTGAAAAGAGAAAATCTTTACAAAAAAATGATTACCTCGAGTTTCATGCCTGAATATAAAAGGCAATGGATTGCAGATTTAAAACGAAAAGGTTTGTACGTTGATCCTAAACCTGATTCAATTAAACGAAAAAGATTAAAAGATAGCCTGGATTTGGTAAAACAACAAAAGGCTAAGCTGCAAAAAAAAATAGAAGAGGAAACTAAAAAGAATAACACCGCTAAAAAACCTGTAAAGCAATGAAGTGGACGGAAGGAATAGATAAACTGGGCCTTGGGCTGTATTTCCTGCTTTGCATTTTTGCCATTGCAAATATTTACAGTGTGGACCAGAAACTGGGTGAAAAACAATTGGTTTTTTTCTGTATTTCTGTATTTGTGGGGCTTATTATATTCGTAGGAAGAAGTAAATTCTTTGAGAATATGGCCGGGATTATTTACATTGGAGGAGTTTTACTGTTGATCGGGCTTTTCCCGTTTGGTAAAGAAATTCTGGGCCAGAAGAACTGGTATAAGTTTGGAAGTTTTACCATGCAGCCTGTGGAATTTGCGAAAATAGGTACAGCCTTGATGCTGGCCAATTTTGTTTCAAGCCCGGATTTTAATATTAAAAATAAAAAATCTATCTGGACTTCCCTCGCCATTATTGGAATTCCGGCAGCTGTCGTTCTGGCGATTCCGGATGTGGGTTCTATGCTTGTATTCATTGCATTTTTCATTGCTTTATATAGAGAAGGACTGAGTGGTCTTTTATTCGGGATAGGATTTATTTTTGCGGGAGTCTTTCTGATTTCTTTAGCTGTACCTCCTGTTTATGTGGCTGTAGCCGTTTTAATCATTGCCGGTGTTCTGATTGCTATGAATTACCATAGAATGTCATGGGATGTGATTTCTATTTCAGGAATTACCGGTTCTGTTCTTTTATTATGCGGACTGGCTTTCGGATCTCCTTATATTCTAGAAAAACTGCCTAAACACCAGAGAGAAAGAATTGAGGTTCTTTATAAGGGGGAAAAGGCATTCAGAGATACTTCCGGATATAACTTATTATACTCAAAAACAGCCATTGGATCTGGTGGACTTTGGGGAAAAGGATATCGTGAAGGATCTGTTACCCAGGGGAAATTTGTGCCGGAGCAGGAAACCGATTATATCTTTTGTACAGTAGGGGAAGAGTGGGGCTTTTTAGGAAGTGCAATTCTGATCTTATGCTACATGGTTTATATAGGAAGAATATATTATCTGGCAGAGCAGCAGAAGTCTACTTTTAACCGTGTATTCGGGTATTGCTTTGCTTCCATTCTGCTGATGCACTTTTCAATCAATTTAGGGATGGTTATGGGGCTTTTCCCTACTGTTGGGATTCCTCTTCCCTATTTCAGTTATGGAGGGAGTTCCTTATTGGCTTTCTCGATGATGACTTTTATTTTCTTTAAACTTAATTACTCTGATAAAAACAGTTTAGTGTAACTCTTTTCATGCGAATTATAAAATCGTAAAGGGTACAGTTTTTTCTTTATAGATCTGCAGATTGCGGAATATATTGTCGTTTTTAAATCATAAACAATGAAAGAAGCTTATGTCCTGGATCAGGATTTTGAAAATATTGGTCTTTCTCAGCTGGAAAAAGGGGAGTACGAAAACTGTACATTCAGAAACTGTAATTTTGAATACGCAAATCTATCCGGTTTCAGCTTTACAGACTGTGAATTTACAGGATGTAATCTCAGCATGGTAAAATTGGTGAAAACAGCTTTTCATAAGGTTGTTTTCAAAGAATGTAAGATGTTCGGACTTCAGTTTAATGAATGTAATGCATTTGGATTATCTTTTATGTTTGATGGAAGTGCTTTAAATAATTCAGTTTTTTATCAGGCGTCCATTAAGAAAACAGTTTTCAAAAATTCCAAGTTAATTGAGGTGGATTTTACTGAATGTGATTTATCAAATACAGTCTTCAGTAACTGCGATCTGTCAGGCGCTATTTTTGATGGTACAAACCTCGAAAAGGCAGATTTCCGAACATCGGTTAACTATTCAATAGATCCGGCTTTAAACAGGCTTAAAAAAGCTAAATTTTCACTATCTGAAATCTATGGGCTGTTGTATAAATTAGATATTGACATTGATAAGAACAGTTGATATCTTCAGTCGTGTAATAAGCACGATAGTAAAATGTCAATTGAATCAATAGGAACGGATTTTAACCCGCTTTTCTTTTTAACAATATTCCATAGGTTTCAACCTAAATTTACTCTAAAATATAACCTATAAAAAAGCCATCAGATTTCTGATGGCTTCATTATTTAAATCAATTATTTATAAAATTAAAAATTTGCGGGTGTAGAAAGAGTAGTAGCTGCTAAGTTATTGTAAGCTTCTCCTTCTTCGTTGATCACTCTTTTTGCGAATCTGAACTTAGGTCCCCAATAAGAATCATTCAGTGAAGAAATCATTACTCCTTTTGATGTTGCTGCGTGGATAAATTTAATCTCACCCTCTTCAGAAACACTTTCTACAATACCTACATGAGAAATTCTTCTTCCGTGAGAAAAGAAGATTAAGTCTCCTTTCTGTAGCTCTCCTTTTTCAATTCTTTCTCCTTCCTGAGCCTGAGAAGCTGCTACTCTAGGTAAGCTAAGGCCTGCTGCTGCTCCGAATACGGAAAGAACAAAAGCTGAACAATCTATACCGTTTCTGGTTGTTCCTCCATATCTGTAAGGAGTTCCAAGGTATGTTTCAGCTTCCTCAAGGATACCGTCAATGGTTTTATTATGTTTGATTGCTTTTGCAATCTCAGAATTCTTAACTGCTTTTTTAGCACTAGCGATAGATGCTGCCTTTTCAGCAAGGAACGAGTCGATAAGTTTTTGCTTATCCTGCTCCATTTTTTTGTTATCTATAGAAGCTAGTTTGGCATCTGTTTTGTATTCTTTTGTGTAAGTTGCTGGTTTTGAAACCACATAATTTGTAGCACACGATTGCAATGAAACTGTAGAGACTAAAGCAACTAAATAAAACAAAACTCTTTTCTTCATATATATTTGATTATCCGTGTTAAAAAGGAATATTTATTTTCAAAAGCAATACAAAAGTAGAGATTCCGAGCAAAAGACCCCTGATATGATAATTGTCAGGATCTTATTTTAACACATTTTAACATATAATTTACATATGTTAAAGAAAAATAAACCGCAACAGCCTGTTTTTGGTAAGTGTGCGGTTTTTTTTATTAAGATTCTTTAACAAACGCAATCGACTTTCTTCTATATATCAGGTTTTGTGATATAAAACTCTAATTTTCAACTCTGTTAATAAAACAAAAAAATTCCCCGGAAAACCGAGGAATTTAAACTAATATGGAACTTTACAGGACGTTATTTTGTAAACAACATTTCTCTGTATTTTGTCATCGGCCAAAGCTCATCGTCAACCATCATTTCCAATGCATCAGAGGCTTCTCTGATTGGGTCGAATAATGGTTTTACTTTATTACAATAGCTTTCTGCCTGTTTTTGGCTGTCTGAAATACCTTTTGCTGCTTCTCTGGCTTTTAGAAGTTCTTCAACACCAAGTTTAATTTTAGAAACATTTTCAGAAATGCTTGTAATTAAACTCATTTGTTCTTTTGCTAAAGACTTGAATTCTTTATCACCAAAGATTTCTTTAAGACCTTTCACATTTTCAATTAATCTGTTCTGATAATTTAAAGCAGAAGGAATGATGTGGTTTCTTGCGATATCACCCAATACTCTGGATTCAATATCAATAACTGTAGAGTATTTCTCTAATTTGATTTCGTTTCTCGCTTCAACTTCTCTGTGGTTGAAAATTCCCATTTCCTCATATAGGTCCAAGAATTTTTTATCCATTTCCTGCTTTAAAGCTTCTGGAGTTGTTTTAAGGTTGTTTAATCCTCTTTTCTTAGCTTCTTTCGCCCAGTCATCAGAATATCCGTCTCCTTCAAACATGATGCTTTTACACTGCTTGATGTATTCTCTCAATACGTTGAAGATCGCTTCATCTTTCTTAAGACCTGTTTCAATTAAAGCATCAACTTCTTTCTTGAAATCGTTAAGCTGTTTTGCAGCAATAGTGTTCATTACGGTCATAGACTCTGCACAGTTTGCAGAAGAACCTACCGCTCTGATCTCAAATTTATTTCCTGTAAATGCAAAAGGAGAAGTTCTGTTTCTGTCAGTGTTATCTAACAGGATTTCAGGAATCTTTCCAACAACATTTAATTTTAATTCTGTTTTCTCTTCCGGAGATAGTTTTCCGTTTGTTACTTTTTCAAGTTCTTCCAATACACTGAACAGCTGGCTTCCGATGAATACGGAAATAATTGCTGGTGGAGCTTCATTAGCACCAAGTCTGTGGTCATTGCTTGCAGAAGCAATACTTGCTCTTAAAAGGTCTGCATATTCGTGAACCGCTTTAATAGTGTTGACAAAGAATGTTAAGAACTGTAAGTTTTTCTTTGGATTTTTTCCAGGACTTAACAGGTTTTCACCAGTATCTGTAGCCAAAGACCAGTTGTTGTGTTTTCCGCTTCCGTTTACTCCCGCGAATGGTTTTTCGTGGAAAAGAATGTGGAAATGGTGTTTGTGAGCTACTCTCGCCATGATATCCATCAACAAAGAGTTGTGGTCTACAGCAACGTTCACTTCTTCAAACATTGGTGCAAGCTCAAACTGGTTGGGTGCCACCTCGTTGTGTCTTGTTGTTGCAGGAATCCCCAATTTCATACATTCGATTTCCAACTCTTTCATGAAGTTCATTACTCTTGTAGGAATAGAACCGAAATAATGGTCATCTAACTGCTGTCCTTTTGCAGGAGAATGTCCTAATAATGTCTTACCTGTCAGCACAAGGTCCGGACGGGACTGATATAATGCTGAATCTACAAGGAAATATTCCTGCTCCCAACCCAAAGTAGGAGTTACTTTCGTTACGTTTTTGTCAAAATACTGCATTACATTCGTTGCAGCTTCGTCTACAGCGTTCAAAGCTCTCAAAAGAGGTGCTTTATAATCTAACGTTTCTCCTGTATAAGAGATGAAGATAGAAGGAATACATAATGTAGTTCCCATAATGAATGCCGGAGATGTAGGATCCCAAGCTGTATAACCTCTTGCTTCAAAAGTATTTCTGATACCTCCGTTAGGGAAAGAAGATGCGTCTGGCTCCTGTTGGATAAGCATGTTTCCGCTGAATCTTTCGATTGCTCTTCCTCCTTCAATTGGTGTAAAGAAAGAATCGTGCTTTTCTGCAGTAGTACCTGTTAAAGGCTGAAACCAGTGCGTATAGTGGGTTACCCCTTTGCTCATTGCCCAGTCTTTCATTGCTACAGCTACCTGATCTGCGATATGTCTCTGGATCTTAGTTCCTTTTTTAATCGCATCCATGATAGAACCGAATGCTTCTTTCGTTAAATATTCTCTCATTGTTTCTTCTGAGAAAACATTTTTACAGAATAGTTCTGATAATTTCGCAGGGATCTCAACAGAGTTGTCTTTTCTGAAATCCTTAAATGGAAGGGTTTCTAATGCTTTGAATCTTAAGGTTGACATAATTGGGTTGATTTTTTACAGCGCAAATTTACAAAAAAAATGAATCGAAAATATTTTAACCCCTAAAAATTTTAGGGGTGTGCTGAAATTTTATATAATTTAAACAATTGTTTGGTGTTTTTTAACAGGGTGTTTTATGTTTTCTGTTTAAAAACATTTGTAGAAACAAGAAATTGGTTGTCTGGATGGTGCAAAAAGCGATTGTATTTGCTGTGTTGCGGTATTACCAAATTAAAATTACAATTATTTAAACTAATTCTTGAGATTTTTTCTGAAAATAAATAAAAATAAGGGTAGAAAAATCATAAATGAATAGAGAAAAGACTTAAAATAATCTATGTCATAAATATCAAATGCGTAAAATAAGATATGAGTTGCAAAAGTTATTAAGAGATAAGGTATTACTTTTTTAGAAGAAATAACTTCATTCACAAAGAACATGACCAGCATTTGAATGAGAATTACCAGCGGGAACTTATCGAACAACCCATAAATTCCTGCAAAAGGGGATATTAAAATTGATTTAATAATTTGGGTAAAGTCCGGTGCTTCATCAAGCTGAAACAAAAAAAATAAAGCTCTGATAGGAAAGTATATCAAGATATGACAAATCCATATTTTCCAAAAAAGAGAAATTCTGCTTAATTTATTTTTCATAAGGTTTAATAATTTTTACAATTTCATTATTGACGGTTCCATCTGAATTCAGTTTGCCTTTAAATCCATACCATTTTGGTTTATGCTTTGATAAATATAGCATTAATAATGGTAAATCTATCCTGAATTGTGAATCTGTTACTTTAGCATTAGGCGTAAAATCATCAAATGCCGGAACAATGTCGTTAAACCAACTAATTGCCTGAGCTCCGGCTCCATGCCAGCCGCCTTGAGGGTCTTTGTCTGCCATATTCTGGAACCTGGATATCGTTGATGAACTTGTTTTTCCATAAATAGGAGGAGCTACAACCCCTTGTTCATGTTGGATAAATTCTTTGTCCCAGATATAAGCGGCGTCTCCTTTTAAGGGTGTTTTAGCATATTGTCCGTACATCAGCTCATGAAATTTGATTATGGCAAAATCGCAAATCCCTAAATTTAATTCATTGAGAATAGTTTCAACATCATTGGCTAAAAAGCTGTTCCCTCCTTCCAGTGAGTTTGATAATGCCTTTACCAACCCTTTAGCCCCTTTGCACCACTTTACTTCATGCCCGAAACGGTTCTTAATATTCCAGTCTACTCCCTCGTAAAAATCATAAATTTGCTTGAAAGGAGCAAGTCTTCCAGGTATTTTGTGTTCAATAATATAGGAATAGGCTCTTCTCCAGGTATCATTATTTTCCGCCCTGTCTTTTGTAAGCCATGAACCATCCTGTCCTTTCCAGTCTTCTATTTTTATAGCTTTGTTTCGTAAAGCAAGTTTATAGGTTTCGTAATCAGGAAATTCTCCTCCAATATATTTTTCTACAGAATTTTTGTTGGTCAGGAAATCATACATCGATTGAGGAAAGTTATTGCCAACATAATTTTTGGGAAGAAGTATTTTAATTTTGCCGCCATCAATATTGATATATTTTGAATGATGAATGGCGGAATCAAAATATTTTACTCTAGAAGCTCCCTCTGCAATTTCTATAACAAGTGGATTGATATTTTGTTCCACATCTTTTACTCCGGCGTAGTTGAAAAGAATATTGATTACAGGAAATATTTTTCCCACAATAAAGACTCTTTCTTTAGGAAATATATCTGTGGAATAGTCAGATAACTGAATAGGCTTAATATATTTTCTGTAATAATTTGCATTACGAATCTGAAAAAGGGTTTTTACCGTATTAAGTTCTGTTTTATTGAGAAAAAGAACATCTGCTTCTTCCCTGTCTTTTACGGTTAATATTTCCTGTTGTGTAAGATTTGAAATACTCATCGACGGATATTGGGTAGGTAATCCTAATCTTTTTGGATAGCTCATTTGTTTATGTTTAATATGATTAGGACAAACTTAGCCTTAGCTGACGCCAAATCTCGACGTATTAAAGCAAATATTCATCAGCCTGAAGGATATGTTTTTAAACGACTTGTTAAAAGACAGTTAAAATAAAGTGGGCAAAGATTTTGTATATTTGTGTGAAATTTATTTTATGACAAATTCTAGAGCAAGAGAAACAACAGAGGCTATTGAAAGACTATACATCTCTATGAGACATTTATTTTATAGAGGATTTTTCAAGCCAGGTGGAGTTTCAGGAGAGAGTATCAGAAGTTTGTTAAAGACCATCAATCCGGAAATTTACGGAACCATGAATATTCCAAGTAAATTGGAACTGGACGGTTTGATGTATGTACTAGACAGACTTCCGGAAGGAATTGAAGAATGTGCTTTTATTCATCTTACATCTGATGAAGGGTTTGATAAAGGAAGTTTCGAACCTATTGTTCCTAAGAAAAGAAGAAGAAACTGTTATAGAATAGACGAACACCAGATGAATATTGAGGTTCTTTTGGGCCGTTCCGAAATTTATGACATTCTTACCCACCTTACCTTCCTTTTTATAGAAGCTGACAAAATCCGTAATCTGGCATTTATCCAGGATGAAAACTGGAAGCCGACACGTGCCTTCAAAATTATTGAAGAAGTGGTAAAGGGTGAAAAAAAATACAGCAGAAAAGAAAAAGAAGTGGCACTTATTCATCTTTCTTCTTTAATAGGAAGATCTTTTGATGAGACTTTAAGAGCCTATAATACTTTTGGTGATGACCATAACCCTGACCGTCTGTTCAAAATCATTTACAACTTAGGAAAAGTAAGTCTTGATGATGCAAAAGGAAGCAGAGAAAGAGAAATTCATTTCAGTTCTATATTAAAAGAAAGAGTGGGACACCACTATTTCGGGGAGAAATGGGCGAATAAAGTGAAAGAGGTTTTATTTGAAAATGATCTTCATATGAGACCTTTGCACATTATTTCTGCCAATATGCACTCCGTGAAAAATATGCTGTATGCCAATAATGCTCTTAAAAAGAAACAGCACCACGAGATCGACTATACACTATACGAAGAGATCTCCAACAAAAAAGAACTTCGTGACAAAGTTTTAAAATATGCTCTGGATGAAGGGATGATTCATATTGCAGACAAGAGTGGAAGTAATATTGATGTACAGATCATAGACCTCAGCAAAACAGACCTGAAGAATACCCCATTTGCAGACTGCAAGTTCGGAGGAGATGATGTGGTAATGGTTTTTGACTACGCATTCGGAGAGCAGGCTTTTGAAGTAATGGATGAATTACTTCGACCTTTCGAACATAAAGGAGAAGTCTATATGATGCATGTGAAGTCTGTTTCCATCATGGGTAAAGCAGGTATTCTTACCGGAGAGAAAGGAGATATTATGATTCCTACTTCTCATATATTTGAAGGAACAGCAGATAATTATCCTTTTGAAAATGCGTTAAAGCTGGAAGATTTTAAAGATGATGAATTAAAAGCATTTGAAGGACCAATGATTACGGTGTTGGGAACCTCTCTCCAGAATAAAGATATCCTTTCCTACTTTATGAATACTTCATGGAAAGCCATTGGACTTGAAATGGAAGGAGCTCACTACCAGAAAGCCATTCAGGTGGCATCTAAAATCAGACATCACATTTCACCGGATCTGTTTGTAATGTATGCTTATTATGCATCGGATAACCCGCTGGAAACAGGAAGTACATTATCTTCAGGAGGTTTAGGTCTTACAGGAGTAAAACCAACGTATCTGATCACTTTAAGAATTCTTGAAAAGATTTTAAGAAGTGGAAAGAAAGAAGCTTCAACTAAAAAATAATTGTAATTCAATCATTATAATATCAACCTCAGATACTTTTGTATTTGAGGTTTTTTTGTAATTAGTTAAACACGAATGTCACAAATTTATTTGCACAAATTACACTATTTTAGTGTGTTTAAAATAGTGGTTTTCATTGCTGAAATTTGTGTTTAAATAAAAACTTATCTTTAGGAAACATAAATAAATATCCATGAGTTCAGTTTCACAACTTGCCAAAAGATTCAGAGAGGTTCTGCTGGATGGTTTCTGGATCGCCAATACGAATTTTAAAGATCAGCTTTCAGACGTTACCTGGGAACAGGCGGTGAAAAAGATAGATTCTTTAAACACCATTGCTATGCTCACTTTTCATATTGATTATTACATTGCAGGCATTGTCAATGTTTTTGAAGGTGGAGATCTTGAGATTAAAGATCAATTCAGTTTTGATCTTCCTTCCATAGAATCTCAGCAGCAATGGGAAGAGCTGTTGAATAAGCTCTGGACAGATTCTGAAAAGTTTGCCGTATTATTAGAGCAAATGCCCGATTCTAAGCTTGATGAGGTTTTCGTTGATGAAAAATATGGAACTTACCGAAGAAATATCGACGGAATGATTGAGCACAGCTACTATCATCTGGGACAGATTACTTTAATTAAAAAACTTTTGAAAAACAGCTGAAATTACACATCCTATCCTCAAAAAATATCCTTGTCAAGGTTTTAAACCTTGACAAGGATTGTTGCAAAAGAGCTCAAAAAAAGAATTTAACCATCTGTATTAAAATCCATCTAAAACCATAACAAACAGAATAAAAACCTCAAAATAACTCCTATTTGAGGTTCTTAGTTAAATTACCTACCTTTAGAAAAAATAAAATTTTAAATGAGAAAATCGGCTGCAATCATTTTTGCGTTTATCATTTCACAATTTCAGGCTCAGCAAGGAGCTTATTATCAGCAGGCTGCGAAGTACAAGATGGATATTGATGTCAATGCTGAAAAATTTACCTATCAGGGAAAACAAACTTTAGAATACACCAATAATTCGCCGGATGAGCTGAATGTGGTTTATTTCCACTTGTACTGGAATGCTTTCAAACCTAATTCTATGATGGACCAGAGAGTGGCTTCACAGGGAAAAAATGGTGACGGAAGACTTCAGAAAGATGGTATTTCAAGACTCGCTTCGATTCCAAAAGACCAGGAAGGAGCTCAGAATATTCACTGGATTAAACAAAATGGGAAAGACCTGAAATTTGAAGTTCAGGAAACCATTATGAAAGTGTATCTGGCAGAACCTATCAAACCTAATTCTACAACCACCTTTACAATGGATTGGGACTCTGTAATCCCTCAGCAGATCAGAAGGAGCGGAAGAAACAACAGAGAAGGCGTAGACATGACGATGACCCAATGGTACCCGAAAATTGCTGAATACGATTATGATGGCTGGGCTACTTTTGATTATCTGGGAAGAGAATTCCATGCTCCGTTCTCCGATTTTGATGTCACCATTAAAATCAATAAAGATTATGTAGTGGGAGCAGGAGGGATTCTGGAGAACCCTTCAGAAGTAAAAGGGTATGATGCCAATGCAAAAATAAAAACAGAAAAAGATAAAAAGGCAATCTGGAAATGGACGGCAAAAAACATCCTTGATTTTGCATGGAGTGCAGACAGAGATTATTCTGTAGAAAGCTTCAATGTTCCGGAAGGTCCGAAAGTATATCTGGTTTATCAGAAAAATGATAAAACGAAAGCCTGGGGTGAATCTCAGCCTTATATCACGAAATATTTCCAGATCATGAATGCTCACTTTGGAAAATATGTATATCCTACCTATGCATTTATTCAGGGAGGAGACGGCGGAATGGAATACGGGATGTGTACCATGATTTTAGGAGAAGCTAAAAATGTTAAAGATTTATTGGGATTAATGGCTCACGAAGGATCTCACTCATGGTATCAGCAGATGCTTGCCACTAACGAATCTGTACGTCCGTGGATGGATGAAGGTTTTACAAGCTATGCGGAAGGATATACCATGTATCAGTTATTCCCGGAAGATCTTCCGAATCCTTTTGTTGAAAGATTAGATGCCTACAGAAACTTTGTTAAAAAAGGAATTGAAGAACCTGCCGTTTGGTTAGGAGACCATCATGATAACGGTACTGCTTATACTTATGCATCTTATGTAAAAGGTGAATTGTATCTGGTGCAGCTTGGATACATTATGGGAGAGCAGAACCTTGCAGAAACCTTAAAACAATATTATGATCAGTGGAGTATGAAACATCCTTCAGACAGGGATTTCCTTCATATTGCACAAAGAGTTTCCGGGATGGATCTGAAATGGTTTCATAACTATTGGATCAATACCACAAAGACGATCGATTACGGAATTAAAGATGTCAAATACGATGCAAAATCCACTACCATTACCTTAGTCAACAATGGCCAGGTTCCAATGCCGATTGATTTTGGCGTAATGACAACTGATAAGAAGATTGTTACGTATCAGATTCCAATGAATATGACGCATACATGGAAAGAAAAGGATGCGTATGGTGAGTTTAAAACAATGCCTTACTGGCCTTGGACACAGAAAGAATATACGATTACCATTCCTTATACAAAATCTCAATTATCGGTTCTGGGAATTGATTTCAGCCAGAGAATTGCAGATGTGAATATGGAAAATAATTTTGTTGAAGTGAAATAACAATAGACCTATACAAAGAAAAAAATCCACAGATGAGTCTGTGGATTTTTTTTATTTTATTCCAAATTGCTGTACCATCCAGTGATTGGGATGATTTTGGGTAAGATCCTGCCTCAAAGTTTCATCTTTTGTATTTAAATAACTGTAGACCTTTAAAGGAACAGAATCCGGATATTCTTTTAAACCGTTGGCAACCGTAATTTTTGCTTCTTCTTTTTTTGAGCCGCTCTCTAAGGCCTCTGCTTTAAAAATGTAAATAATTGCCGGGAGCTTTCCATATACTTCTTTTGTTTCACTTTCCAGAAGATGCATCGTTTCTATCTGAAACACAGGATTGGGGTTTTTCCCTTCTGCCACTGCCTGGCTGATATGCTGCTGATACATCAGAAAAAGATAAAGCAGATGCATATTTTTGGTACCTGGATCAGAAACTGCTTTTTGAAATTTGTGGGTAAACTCGGGAGTCATTTCATCATTGTCGGCCTGAAGATTTTTTTGATAAAACTCATCCATCAGATCATACACCATCTTATCCTGAGTATCAATTTTTGACTGACTTTTTATTTTTTGTAAAATGCCTGCCATTGAATTGCCGGATTGTGCAAAAATAGAGACGCTGAGACATAGTAAAGTGCCGAGGATCAGTTTTTTCATGATATAGTCAGAATAATTATATTGTGTTATTAAATATAGTGATTTGTTCCGGAGAAAGAAAAAATAAGTGAATCGTTGTAATTTAGTTTGATAATGACAGGTTCTTTTTTTTAAAATTATTAAATTTAATGCCTCAAAATCAAGCGGGAATTTCAAGTAGATCTAATGAATTTCTTCTGAAAAATATGTCAATGAATTCAATTGTAATAAACGTAGGAAACAGCAATATCAGATTTGGTCTTTTCAATGGGGATAATTGTGATATTTCGTGGGTAATTAATACAAAGCCTTACAGAACGGCAGATGAACTTTATGTACAGATGCTGATGCTCTATCAAACCTATAAAATTGATCCCAAAGAGATTGATAAGGTAATTATAGGATCCGTAGTACCTCAGCTTACCAAAGTCATGAGCTCCGGGATCAAAAAAATCCACGGAACAACTCCAGTGATTGTTGACAGAAATACTCCTTCCGGAGTACAGGCAAAATCCAAGCAGATGGGAACCGATATCTATGCAAACCTGGTGGCTGCACACAATTTGTACCCGAACAGAAAGAAGATTGTCATAGATTTCGGAACAGCCCTTACCGCAAGCTGTGTCGCTGAGACAGGAGAAACTTTAGGGGTAATTATTGCTCCGGGAATTGTAACGTCTCTGAATTCACTGATTAACCAGACCGCACAACTTCCGGATATAGAACTGAAGAAGCCAAAATCTGTTTTGGGGCTGGATACGGTAACCTGCATGCAGAGTGGTATGGTATATGGTTTTCTTGGGATGGTAGAAGGTTTTGTAACCCGTATCAATGAGGAAGTGAATGACGATTGTTTTGTAGTGGCAACAGGAGGGGTTTCCCATGTTTACAAGCCTCTTACGGATAAGATTCATGTGATGGACAGGCTTCACACCCTGAAAGGTCTTTATTTCCTGGGTAAAGATTTATAAATTAAAGAGTAAGAGTCAGATTGAATCCGGATAAATATCTTCATCATGACCTCAACCCTAATTTTAGTATAATGAACAAGTTTCCTGTAATAGAAACCGAAAGATTGGTGCTTTCGCAGCTGGAAGAAAGAGATATTCCTTTTATTGTTGAATATCTTCAGCATAGAATTTTTTCTGATCTTACTTCCAATATTCCTTATCCATACGTGGAAAATGATGCCAGATCCTGGGTTAAAATGGCAAAAGAAGCTTTTGATAACAATACCGGATACACGTTTGCGATCCGGAATAAAGAAGACCAGATTATAGGAGCTATCGGACTGCATGACAGGGATGATGACAAGGCCGAACTCGGCTACTGGATAGGAATTCCTTATTGGAACAAGGGGTACGTTACTGAAGCTGCGGAAGCAATCGTAAATTTTGGCCTTAATGAAATGAAGTTTAACAAAATTTTTGCTACCCATTTCCTTCACAACCCGGCATCCGGGAGAATTATGGAGAAGATAGGAATGGAGCAGGAGGCGATATTAAAACAGGAGATGAAGAAGGATGGTGAATATTTTGATATTGTGAGGTATTGTATTTTGAAAACTGATTAGAAAGAATAGTACTTTTATAAAACAAAAAGCCAGGGAATATTCAATATCCTCTGGCTTTTCTATACTATTATCAGTGAATTTGCGGGTAAATTTTTCTAAAGGCTGAAATTATCTTTTACTCTTAAAAAAGTCTTTAACAATAGAAGAGCATTCTGTCTCCATAATCCCCGTTATAATTTCTGTTTTCGGATGCAGAGAAAGGTGTTTATTGATAAAACCTCTTTGTTCATCCCGTGCTCCAATCACTACTTTCGAGATTTGAGACCAGGAAAGTGCGCCAGAGCACATCACACATGGTTCCATGGTTACATAAAGGGTGCAGTCTTTAAGGTATTTTCCTCCCAGGAAGTTGGCCGCGGAGGTGATAGCCTGCATTTCTGCATGGGCGGTAACGTCGTTCAGTGTTTCGGTGAGATTGTGGGCTCTTGCAATAATTCTGTTGTTTGAAACCACAATACATCCAATAGGAACTTCATCTTTTTCTAAAGCGGCTTCTGCTTCCTGCAGCGCCATTTTCATGTAATATTCGTCGGTAAACATATTAATCAAAATTTAATGCAACAGGAAAAGACATATAAGCTCTTTCTGGTTGCCCGTTTCTTATTGCAGGTTCCCATTTCTCCTGAGTCAGTAATACAGCAAGTTCAGCCTGTCTGTTGAAATTTTCGTTATCGCCAGAAGTTTTTACTGAAGTAAGGCTCCCGTCCTTTTCTACAGTAAAATATACCCTGCACTCAATTCTATTCCTACCCTTAATAGCATCCGAAAAAAAATTGTCAGAAATCTCTTTTTTGAAAAAATCTGATCCTTTGGGATGTTTGGGACTAGTACTATTTTCAAATTTCTCACTGTCGCCAGATGAAGAACTGGAAGACGAGTGTGAAAGTCTATAAGTTTCTTTAATTTTTACAAGTTCTTCCAGATATTCATTATTTCTTAGAAATTTAATAGCATTTATCTCTTTGTCCTTTATCGAAGTAATTTTATTAACACGTTTTCTTGAGGGAGCTTTAGAAAGGGCATCTGTATAACTATTTTCTATATTCTGAATCTGGATATCGTATTTTGCCTTAATAATTCTGAGACCTTCTGTCTGCTGCGAGAAATAAAAATTAAGTACAAAAAATAGAAACAGGCTGAAATGCTTTTTCATTATTCGGTTATGGTTAAAGTTAAAGGAAGTTTAAAACGATAAATTGTAGGATCACCTTTCAGCATTGCCGGAGAAAATTTTTCAGCCAGAGAATATAATGCTATTTCTGCCTGCCTGTTGAAGGTGAAATTATTTCCTTGTGCATGAACATTACTGACAGTTCCATCTTTCTCCACAATAAAGGCAACATCGGTTTTTATCATTTTTTCTTCAGAATATACTCCTTCAACATACAGCAGATTGGCTACTTCCTGTCTCAAAGAATTAACTCCACCGGGATAATCTGCGATTTTTTCAGCCTCCGAAAATTTTTCAGATGAGGTCAACCCGGGACTTTTGATGGCCTGTAAATCTTCAAGGTTCCTTACTTTTAATAAAGCTCCAATCAGAGCATTATTTTCAATGCTGTCCATTTTCTTCATAAAAAAAAGAAAATCTCCTTTTATAGCAGCTTTTTTTACTGTATTGGATTCTGCATCGAATTTCTTTTTGAACTCTTTATTCAGCATATTTCTGTGCTGGTTATAGTAGCTCTTTACAAGTCTGAACTCTTCTTTCTGCTGGGCAAGAAAAAACGAAGAGATAAAGCAACTGATGCCGATGAATAAAGTTTTCAATAAGGGTATATTTATGTAAATATAACAAAAAATATGAAATACTTTCTTTATAATCAGCTTTCAAGATAACGGTTCAAAGATTCCTGCAAATGATTGCGAATGTCATCAACTAAACCTTTCGGTTCCAGAACGGTGACCTCTTTTCCGTAAGAAAGAATCTCCTGCATAAAATCATAAGTAGGGTGGAGGAAGAACTCAAAATAGATCTCTTCCGGCGTTTCTTTGGTTTCTTTCTGGGATTGATGAAGAGGAAAACTTCTGATATATTCTCCCTGATGGCGGCTGCATTTCAGAACAATATTCTGTGGATTCTGTTCTGTCAGGTTCATCACCCCGAATGCATTTTTGAAATGCTCTCTGAAGTTGTATTTGTACTTTTCCCGAAACTGATTTTTGGCTACATCCAGATAGTTGATCCTGTCCAGCCCAAATGATTTTAACACTTTATCCTTTGTATCAATGGCAATAAGATACCATCGGTCTTTAGATTCTTTTAAAGCCAAAGGGTGAACTTTCCTAGAGGTCATCAGTTTGTTTTTATAATTGTAGTGTTCAAAACTTACAACTCTTTTATTTCTGATCGCGAAGAACAGGTCATAAAAATGTTCTACACCGGTAGGTTTTCTGCTTTCAAAAAAGATAAAATCTGAAAAATCAGGGTGAAGATTCAGGGCATTGCTTACCTGGAAGGACTCAAGAAGTTTTTGATTGTATTCATCCACTTCCATAATGGGACGGCTTTCAATATAATATCGGTTGTCACCCTTTTTTTTGTTGTGGATAGAAAGGTTAAAAAGATCGGAAATCTCCCGGATATCCCTTTGCAGAGTACGGATAGAGTAGCTCTTGATTCCTGCATCCTGGAATTCAAAAGAGTTTAAAAGATAGTCCTCCAGCTGTGAATAGGTAGCCGGAGAACTTTCTAATCTTTTAATTATTAAGGCATATCTTGTCAGATAAAAATCTTTCTTCATTTCTCTATTTTTAGGGTGCAGCAGCGCTGCGTTTCATGGTAAAGTTTTATAAGACAAATATATGCGGTTAATGCGACAAAACGTGTCGTGTTTTAATTTTTGTAGAAACTTTATGAAGAATTATTTATAATCTGCTGTTATAAAAATCAACAGCAAATTTACCCATAGAGTAGAATGTATTGACGTAGGTTTCTATGCTTCTTGTAATGACATTACTGTTAAAAGATGTTGGGTCTGTTGGATTGTAGAAATCATTCTGATCA
Organism: Chryseobacterium vietnamense; assembly: GCF_031454475.1. Lineage (NCBI taxonomy): Bacteria > Pseudomonadati > Bacteroidota > Flavobacteriia > Flavobacteriales > Weeksellaceae > Chryseobacterium > Chryseobacterium vietnamense. The sequence continues at coordinate 303,165 of NZ_JAVDQX010000003.1, forward strand.
GTTTCCATTGTCATTGCTACTACCTGCTGATTCCCCATCCAGGCCTGAGACATCGGAGAGCTGCCATCAATATCTGAAAAAACAAGCAAATCTTTATCGGCTAAATAACTATATCGTTTCCTCATTTCAGCATCTAATCTGTCGCATAATGAATAGATGGCATTCTGAACAGTATTAAATGATGAGGCAAACCAGGCAGCTCGATAATCAATATTTACTCCTGACCCAAAATTGTGACAGTCGATAAATAATACGGTGTCTGTTTTGATAGCATTAAAAGTATCCCTCACCAGTTGTGATTCTCTTTCGCTGAAGGGAGAAGTGCCTTTATATGATTGAGAGCCAGGGCCGCCGTCTGCATATTCTGCCCAACGATAATCAAAGTTTCTGTTAATATCCACGCCGTTATGATTCCATCTTACCGATTCTGTTCCACCCACATTTCCAACATTCAATGCATATGGATTAACTAATGGAATCAATGTCCAGTCATAATTCGTACGTAAGACGTCTATCATCTCATCTTTATTGGGATTTTCAAGCAATAGTTTAAAAAATAAGTAGGTAGTGTAAACACTTAACTTTTCACCCCCATGGGTACCTCCGCTTACAACTATACGAGGCTTTCTGCGTCTTTGTGTTGGTGGTGTTTTTCTGTTAAATGAGATATCAATTCGTAAAATATCATAAGGTGTTGACCCTTCTGTTTGCCCTATAATTGTTTTTGTGACATTATTTGAGAAAGGTGTTATTACACGATCATACATTGAATAAAGGACATCTGATGTAAGGGTCAAAGGATTGAAAGCAGGATAAACCGGAGCACTCCAATACTTAATTCCAAAGTTATCGACTACAAATTTATTCATTTGCCGGGTATCCTTTTGAGATACAGGAATTCCGTTTACAGAATAATTTTTCAGGCCGGTGACGTAAAAACTAGTGAAAGCACCGCTATATCGGTAAGTAAACAAAACCAAATGACTTAGTAACGGAGCCGCTGTTTGATTTTGAACAATGATTGTATTGTTTGTTTTATTATACAGTACCACGCCAGCTGTTATGGAGGAAGGCATATCTATACCCACGGTTGAAGTGGGCAGACTGATTCTTCCTACAAGTGTGTTGCCTGTATCAATGATTGCTCCCCCGGAAATTATGATCTTACGATTGGTTAAATCAAAATTGATGTCAGTGTCATTCGTATTTAGGATGGCAACCTGTTCATTTATTGTATAAATCGTAGATGGAAGAGGTTTGCTTTTTTTACTTTCATTTAATAACTGATCATACTTACTAACACTGATATTCTTCAAAATATAGATGAAATCGAGACGATCTTGCTCGGTAACGATGTCTGTTGGACTATTCTTTTCAAAAACGAGTCTCACCTGATTAGAGGTCGCATTATCTACTGAAAAGTCATTGGTTGTAACATTCTGGTTGGCGAATATTCCATCCTTATAAAAAATAACACGGGAAATTTTATATCCTGATTTCTGATTAATTAAATATTTGCCAGAAACTACAGGAATTAAAGCTGTTCTTATCCCTGTATCAGAGGTAGAATTAAAACCATTATTTACGGCTATTCTGCCGATTTCTGTAGGAATATTTTCTCCTAAATTAATTTCTAAATCATTGTATTCTGATATGACTTTTATAGATGCTTTTGCATTTTCTACAATATCATTAAATGTGAGTGATTTAGATGAGTAACAATTAATCTTAATTGCATTTAATTCTGACTGAGTAACTGCTTGCGTTTTGTCAATATGATGCACGGAAACTTTCCATTTCTTTGCGGTTGCAGGAATGGTTGGAGTAAATGTTTTTGCGTTTATATCCTGTTTTGAAATAAAAACATTTGCATCGGTATAGTAGAAAATAGTTTGCAATAACATATCACCCATAAGTTCGATATGATTCGCATAGATGGTATCTAAAAAAGCATCTGTTCTACCTCTTATAGTTGAACCCGTGGGAAATCCAACAGATCCGGAAATTGCCAGGGCTCCAACTTCCAAGGCTGGATTCATATAATCATTGAAACTACTGGTTTGCTGAATAATTTGCTCGTTATTCTGAATTTGGTTTAAGGGAATCAGTTCATTTTTGTGCCAGTAGGAATCCAGCCAGGACCAGAAATGCTCTTGCGTGGGTTGGTCTCCATTTTCGAAGTATAGTTTTAAGTCTTCTTTTGTTTTCATAATAAAGTGGTGATTTTTGTATTAAATAGGTTAAGATCAGATAGTTCAGTTTTTAAGGCTGACTATATTTCAAGCTTTAGATTCTAAGACATAGTTGTGGCTGTTCAGCATGTTGTGAATGTTGAATTCAAAGGTTATTCAAAAATTTATGATTGTTTTTTTGTGTATTTACTTATGCTTCAAAAGTAGGCTGGGAAAACGACAAAACTTGACGTGTTTTATTTTTTATCCTGCTATTGTTAGCATGAGATAAAAACGATTATATATTAACTCGATTTCTTTTATTTTCAATACTTTCATGCATTTAATTGGCTCCCATTTTTTGCATGTGATGAAGATAGCAAGAATGTGACAGTTTTAAAAATATAAGCCACAGCATTGCTGTGGCTTATAAATTATTGATCAAAATATTCTTTTCCTTTTCGATCTACCCATCCCTTTTTACCATCCGGAGTTTCAAACCGGGCGAAGGCTCCAATATAAGGTTCAAGTTTTTTATATTTTGGATCGGTGCCTATATTAGGATAGAAGGTAGACAATCCATCTTTTTCCAGATATAAATAATTCTGATAAGAAATAATTTTTTTATAATGAAATGGAATAATTTCTTTTTGTTGTTTGAAATCCCAAACGCCATATTTATTTTTTAGTTTTGAAATAATATATGATATCTTTAATGGAGAAAATAACCTTTCCTCACTATCTCCATAATCTATAATTTTTTCATTCGATGTACTTTTTCTTCTCAAAGTATATTCAATTTCCAAACTCTTTTTATTATTTAAGAACTTTGGATCTTGTCCATAAGAAGGATATTTAATATTTAAAAGGTCATCTTCAGGATCCACAAAAATATTAAATGATTTTTCCCGGATTTTATTTTTTTCAATTGTATAAATTTGATAACCATTGTTTTTGTCCTCTTTATATGATTTATCAGATTCTTTTTGTGGGGATAATTGTGAAGTATTGCTCAGTACTCCATCCCGTGTATAAGTAACCAAAGTTCCGTTATTTAAAATAATTTGTAAAATATCTGGATTTTCGGAATACCTATAAGTTAAAATCTCCTTATCTTTATAGAGTATGGATAGTTTCTGATCATAAATGGTTGTTTCGTCCTCTTTGTGTGTTACAATCAATATATCGGTATTGATCCGATCATAGATGGCGGGTAATAATATATTAGTTTGATCTTTCAATCCAAATTTACCATTTTCTTCAAATTTTACCGGGAATTCCTGTGCACTCAAGAAATTTACTAAAAATATAAGTAAGAAAATAATATGTTTCATGGTTTACAATTTTATTGGACTAATATAATCATAATCGACAGATTTTTCTACCATTTTTTGCCATTGCCATTGATAAAAGGATTTGTATTTGAACTTTTGATTAAAATTTGGCTTCCCATCTTCTCCTGCATTGCTTTCTTGCAGATCGGCAAATTGTCTGTAATCCATTATGTTTTCTAAAGTTTCACTTTGATTTTTTACAATCCCTAAATAAGGAGTCCATTTTGCAATTTGACTCTCATAATTTTTAATATCATTCATGACTTTATTTTTTGTTGCGTTAACATCAAAATCCGGCAGATTAATACTTTCAAGTTCTATTACTGAGGTTTTTTTATCGGTAACAAGCTCCGATTTTTCATTTAAATAAGAACTTTCACCAACAATATTTATTAAAAATCTTTTTTCGAATTCTTCAATATCAACCAAAGATTTTTCATAACTTTCAATAACAGACTGTATAACTCTATATTTTGTATCAAGTGTAAAATATTTTTTTAAGTCGGCTTTTACATTGTTTAATTCATCTAATTCTGCTTTTTTTCGTGTTATTAATGTGTTTAATCTATTTATTTCTTTACTGGCTTCGTCTTCGAAAGTGTGGAGTAATCCCAAAGAATGTCCAAGTTCATGAATAACTAGAGAAAGGGCATCTTCATCCTTAATAGCACTTTTGAAAATATGTGTAATTCCTGAATTTCGATAAGAATAAGCCTGTGTTTTAGCATCTTCATTCTTACCACCTTCCACAGACATATTAACAAATATATAAACAATTTTATCCTGATTCAGATGTACAACCTTACTTTTTAAATACTCTGATTTATAATTTAAATATTCTTTATATAGTGTATCCTTTATTTGATTCCAGGCATTTGTAGCCGTATGATCTTCATGGAATTTTTTTGCTTTCTTCAGATTAGATTCCTTATCATATTTAAAATTTTTTTTGAATGCCTGTAATATTGTTTTTATACAGGTTTGCATTTTTTCAATATTTTTTTGTATTTCTACTACATTGTAAAATAATGCGGAATATTTATTTTCGATTAAATCATTATAAATCAATGCATTTCTTTGGTTGTTTTCTTGGTAGTTTACGAATAGATTTTTTCCTTTCATTTTAACTACATCATCTTTAAGAAAATCAGTTTTATCAAATTTTACAACTTGAGTATGCTCGGCAAGATTACCTTTAATATATGCTTGGTTAAAAGATTGTTTATTAAAGAAATTATGTAATTTATTAACAAATTCAAATTCTTTATGATCTTTTAATTCAACAGTTGTGGAGGGAACAGAATCAAAAGAAACAAATACTGGCTGTATGGTTGTTTCATATACTTTAGCATTTGCTTTTACAATTAGCCTTCCAACTGTTTTTCCTTCGTACTTGGCTTCAACACTAATATCCTTTTCAAATGGTTCCAGGCACTCTATTTTTATTTTATAAAATTTATCATCAGAATTAGGAACAGTTTCTGTACGTTCTTTAGTTACAGTTATTTTGTTAGTTATAGATATAAAGGAGTCATTATTTTCATTCAATTCTTTACATTCATATTCTAACAATTCAGGAACAGCATTATTATTTTCTGTACCTACATATAAAAAAACATAGCTTTTTTCTTTATTTACTTTAGGAGGCCAGATACTTACGTACGGACAAGAATATCCTGTATAAAGCTTATCAGTAATTTTCTTACCTTCTTTATTTCTGTAATATATTACGCTCCCCGTAGGACAATGTTCCGGATTATATTTGTCAAACCCAAATTGCCCCATATAACCGGAATCATCCACACCTATTCTATCTTTTTTAGTCAATTTATCTATCATACTTGTTTTTGAACGATAAAAAGTAACATCTCCTTCAAGTTTATATTTTGTGTATTTCCTTCTGTCTGTTTTATAAACATCCACATCAGCCACTCCAATCTTTGCAAGGTTTCTAATATCTATATTTTTCATTTCTTAAGTTTTTTGAAATTAAAAATTGTAAAAAAATAGCGGTGATATTTCACACCGCCATTAAGGTAATTCTATCCGACAATTGTTGTAGGCAATGTGGTAGCTCCGTCACTATGTGACAATTGTGCGTCTTCATCCAATCTGAAACTTGTTTCAAACTCCAGTTCTGAAGGGTTTTCACAATTCTCAGGTGCATTTTCCGGGAAAATCGGTAATGGCTGATTTACCGGAAGTCCTGTAGATTTATCCTGAAGGATCGTTAAGGTAGTAGGGATTCTGGTGATCCAGTATTTACCTTGAGGTTCTCCGGTAGGCTGTCTCATTTCGTCCACAATACTCATATACATTGGGTCTCCGATTACCGGAACAGAACCACCATTCCAAATTATTCCTGTTTCAAGGAAGAACTGAACGGCTGCTTCGAAACCTGGTTTTACGGTAACAATAATTCTTGCCATACCTGCCTGTAAGAAGCTTCTGAACAATGGATCCATACTTTCGCTGATGTAGAATTCCTGCCAGCTCTTACGGTTAGCCCAATAGTATGGGTAGAAGGTGTAATCCATGATTTCCCATTCAAATGCCTGTTCCATAAACTTGGCAAGAGCGGTATATCTGTCCAGATTTTCATTCAGGTACACCTGGAAATTATCCATAGTTGTTTTCTCATCAGCACCATTGGTTGTTTCCTGTCCTAATGTATAAAGGTAATCCTGTAATAGATAAGCGATACAGTTGTGCTTTAAGACATCATGTTCCATATAACGATAGAAAGTATCCTGTCTTTCTTTAAGCTGAGCCTCTTTTTCTTTCTGTTCAGCATCCAATCTTGCCTGATCTTCCTGGAATTTGGCATAAGCTGCTTCATAGGCTTTAATAATATCGTTAAAACTGTCTGTTTTCCACTTATTGATAAATGCATCGCTCAGCTCACAGTTTACCACTACTTTGATGGTATAACTTCTTACGTTGTGTCCTTTCACCTGGAAAGTTACATTACCAGTGATATTGAAGCCAGATGATCCGTCGTCAAAATTAAGATCTCCACCACGTTCAGAACGGCCAATCATATCTCCTTTTAAATTTGAGAAGAGAACTTCAGAGTAACGGGATCCTGACCATCCGCCACCTCTGTTTCTTGTCGATCTGCAGGCGAAGCTTGCATTTTTTCCGGCATAGTTGTCCGGGATGGTAAACTGTGTATGATCAATTCCAAAATCGTCATTTGTCTGAGGAACGCTGGAAGCTGTATGAATAACCTGTTTGGTTGCTTCCGGGAATGCTTCTAAAGTTACTCCGTATTCCTGTGCCCAATGCTGGATCTGTACAATCGTTGCCGATTTTGGATCTGCCATTAACCATGGTTCCGGTGCTTTTCTAGGATCTACAGGAGCCTTAAGCACCTGAGCTTTGGCAACAGTAAGAGCCAGACGGTGTAATCTTGAAGGTTCAGGAACCATAAATTCAAACATCGTACGTTTACCATAGTTGTAGATCTGGTTTTTCATTTTCTTGTCGATCCATCTGTAAACTCCGGTAATGTGCTTAGGCTGTGCTGCTTCAGCATTATCAGTATTGGTTACTTTTCCTCTGTTGTCATATTCATGAACATTGGTTTCTGTATATTCTTTGATGATTTTCTGAACTCTTTCTTCTGAAATTTTAGTAAGAACTCTTTCCATTGCTCTTTCCGTGATTTCCTGAGATTTCATCACAGCTTGTCTTGTGCTGTCGTGCTGTGCCGTATTATTGGCATAGTCAGCTCCGATTTCAAACTTCATAGCACTGTCATTTCCATAGCTGAATCTTGTGTAGGCAGAAATACTTTGCTGCTTCTCAATTTCTTTAGCAACTTCAGTCTGCATATCTGTTCTGGAAGTTTTGGAAGTGTCTGACATCTTCTCTGTTTCCTGAGATTTGGAAGTTGTATCTGTAACTTCAGAATATTCTCTGGAAACCGAAGATTTATGTCTCAATTCGCTTGCCATGACGTTCTCAATATTGGAAACCTCTCCAGGAACGTAAGCATGAACGCTTTGCACTACTTTCATATAATCTGCTACTCCCAATCTTTTGATCCCGAAATTTTTACGTTTTTGGACTGTACCCGGTTCAGGTGTCCCTGGGTTTTCAACGGCAGCACGCTTCAAAGTCAACATTCCGGTAAGGTTTAAGTCTTCTTTCAGATATTGTGTGGCAATCTCTCCATAGGCCTGGCTTCCGTTATCAAAAATGATTTCTATTTTGAAACTAAAGCTGGTTCTGAATCTGTCTACCAAAGCTGCAGGTAAAGTAATCTTATTATCTACCACAGGAATATTGCTGTAGTTTTCTTCGAAAGTTCCGGCAGCATCTGTTGTTGCAGTAATCTTGACATTGGCAACGCTCCATGAAACATCTTCAACTTCGAAAGAAAAATTAACAAATCCTCTGCTACCAGATACCCTGTAAGCACTATGCGCATATAAGCTGTATGCCATCGGCGTTCTGGCTGTATTTTGAATAAGAGGTACTGAAGCACCACCGATATTGGCATACTGTTGTTCCGGAAGAGGGCTGTTTTGAAGTGCGGTCTCCATAGAAGAAGAGATATTGTTTCTTACAACAAGTAAAGCATCAGCATAGCTTTCTATCTCATCATCAAGAACAATGGTCTGAGCACCCATTCTCAACGTATCATGTGAAAGAATCTGAAGACTGTCTGTATCTTCTGCCACAGAAGTTAAGCTGGTTGTGGATTCACCGAAAAGTTCAACAAATAGGTCGAAAGATTCCGGAGAAAGCTTTGCCTGCAAATCTTCTAAATTGATTTCATTTTTGTACGTAAATACAAACGGAGTAACTTCATATTCCTTTAAAGTGCTGTAAAGACGTTCTTTTTCTTCCTCAGACATGTCCGGAGTAATTTTACTGTCTACTTCGGCTAATTTTCTGTCATAGAGTTCTAAACGCTCTTTGTTTTCTTCCATATATCTTGAATAGGCATCCTGATAGGCCTGATGTCTTGACTTATGGAATTTTTTCTGAAGTTTTTCCAGTTCAGAATTCAGTTTGCTCAAAGATTCTTTTCTGTGGATCGCTTTACTGGATACAAAAGAAGCTCTTGCTTCAGATTCTAATCTTTGAATCGTTCTTGCTGCCAAAGCTGGCTCAGAACCCTCAGCACTTCTTGATGCCACTGAAGAAATACTTTCGATATCTTCTGAAAATAAGATGGCTGGTAATATAATTTTCCCATCCAATGCTTTTTCCAATGGTTTTTCGCCATTAATTTTGATGATTTCCTGATCCGTAAGATCCTGATTGCTGGCAAAACCAACCTGAATAGCCATTAGGATGTGGCTGATTGCTTCTTTAATATAGAAATCTCCCTGGGTAACGATTTGATGAATATAATTATTCCAAAGCTGGGAAAATATAGCAATTCCTTCTGTGTTTAGCTGTCTGTTGGTAGTAACAAGGCTTTTGTAATAGTCTGTAACGAAAGCAAGGTCGGCACTCTCTAATGTTTCTTTTTTAGAAAGCTTTCTTCCAATTACAAGAAGATCTTTAAATGGTCCTTCTTCAATTTTCTTTTCACTTTCGAATCCAGCGTTGTTAAACTCTCCGGCAACTCTTTTCATGGCTGCAAACTTTAACGTTTTGGCAGGTCTTCCTGCAACTGCAGTATCAAAAATACCGGTTACTCCCTTGGGTCTGTGGATAAATCCTAAGTTTTTATCTTTAATTTCTGTTAATTGCGGGTTTCTCAGACTTACAAATCTGAAAAGTGATTGTGATGCGTTATTGGTTGTATTCATAGGGTTTGTTTCTTTATAATTGATAATTCCTTCTCCTATTAAGGATTTTCCGACAGTAAATGCGGACTTTGCTGTTGATGTATTGTTTGTTGGCATTTTGTTTTTATTTTTTGGTGTATTCAAGTGTTAGAGTAAACGAGTTGATAACAGAGTAATCATAATCAGATGTATTCAACAGTTCTATAATGGCTCTTTCTCTTTCGATTGTGATATAGGCTTTTGTTCTCCATTGGTTACCTGCAAATGCCGCTTTAAGATCATCCCATTCTGTAAACATTTCGTTGGAGATAATGGTTTCAAGATCCGGGAATTCAGGTCTTAAATCGATTTCACCTGTCCTTGGAATCTGATCCAGATATAAGGTTTTCTTATAAACAGGCTTGCCATTGATCCACTTTCCGCCTGTCAGCTCTTCTTTGGTGCTGTAAGAATGTTGCTTATCGGCATACTGTTTCTGGATGTAGTCATTTTCCTGGGCATGGTCTCCGAAGTAAGTTTTAGAACTTAATCCTCTGGCATCTGTTGTTTCATGCTCTATAAGCACAGGTTCATCTATGTTCGGACTTGCAAAAATTCCTTTTACACCTCCACCGTTTGTCTGTCTTAAAGCGGCACCTACACCACTCAGCATCAAACGTGAGCCCTGTCCATAAGCGAAAACACCATTTTCTTTACTTACATCTACACTGGAGGCATTTGTTCCATCTAAATTGCCTGAAAACATCATTACAGACTCAGGAAATAAACCGAGTGCATTTTTTACACCATCAATTTCATTAGTTCTGTAAATGATTCTCTCTTCCGGGTCTTCATCTGTAAACTGGATATTACCTGTCACTGGAGCTCCCGTCCCAGTTCCTGTTAATGAAATGAAATCAGTAAAGTCTGATAAGTTTTTATATCCAAATACATTACCGGCATTCAGAACCGCTACTTTTGTATAGGTGTTATCCGCTAAAGGAGTTCTTTTTGCAGAAACCACAGCGTCAAAATCCAATGTTCTTGCAGCAAAGTCTCCACCAATTAAAGGCGTTACAAAATCATGGCGTCTTGCTACCGGATTAGATTCAATCACCAGTTTGTTGAAGGTTGAACCTCCTAACGGGGCATTACAGCCGATAACGACATTGTTGTCACCCCAAACACCCATAGCATGCGTGGTGGAGGCGGCATTATATCCAATAAATGTATTGTAACCCCATGCACCGGATCCTGTTGCTTTCCCATGAATATTTCCGGCAAACGCACCTAAGAAAGTATTCTGAGTTCCATTAGTTAAGGAATAAGCGGCACCAAGACCAAGAGCAGTGTTATTGGTTCCGGTAATATTTTTGTTCCCTGCTTCATCTCCAATGTACGTATTTCCGTTTCCTGTTGTTGTTTCAGTTCCCGCCTGCGTTCCGAAAAAAGCATTAAAATTACCCGTTGTAAGTTTAGTTCCACTTGAAACACCCGTTGCGGTATTCCATCTTCCTGTGGTGGTTTCATTTAAAGCATAAGAACCAAGGGCTACGTTATTTGCTCCGGTGGTTAATTTTGATAATGTATTATAACCAATTCCCAGTCCGTAAGCTCCGGTATGATCCGTGTTCAAATTTCCAAACCAAAAGGAATACGTGGTAGGGCTGAAGTTTATTTCACCTGCTCTGCCCTGGCTTGGCTGGAAAATAATAGGCTTGGTTGTTCCGTTACCTCTGTCGATGACATTCTGTAGATTATCATTCCCGCTAAAAGTCGGTTTATCAGAAAGATCATTGTAACTGCCTGTTACAGCCACTTTTTTTACAGTGATTTTTTCCTGTCCTTCCTGTGATAATGTTACGCTTCCATCAGCATTGGTCGTTGGAATGATACTGAATTCCGAGAGATTGATGTGAAAGGCAGATCCGTCATTTTGGGTTATGGTAATAATATTTTGAGAGGCATCATATACCGCATTTTCAATGCTGATATCGCGGGTTACCAAACTGCTTAAATCTACGGATTTGCTTTGCTGAACACCGTTCTCACCCGTATAAAATACAGTTAAGATATTTCCATTCAGTTGCGGAGCCTGAATCGCTGTTTGAGTTTCAATTTTTTCTTTCCAAAGCTGAGCATTCTGTGGACTTAGATTGGATGCATTTACATCTGCTTTTTTAGACAGATCATAATCTAATTGGTCTGCAGGAATCTTTTCATCTTTGTGCCAGTATGAATCATGCCACTCCCAGAATTCTTCCTGTACCGGAATATCTCCGTTTTCGAAGTATTTTTTTAATTCTTGTTTTGTTTTCATTTTTGTTTTGTTTTAAGTTTAAACAATGCTCCTTTTGAGCAAGGATTGCTGGGGTGCATTATTCTTCTATGATCCTGTCCAGGATAAGTGCTGTTGCCGGAATACCTGCGTCGCTGACATCTAATCCCATCGGTTTTGCTACGGTCTGAAGAGAGGAAATGGCAAATGCATTTTTTCCTACAAACTTTACTGAATTGGGAATATCTAAAAATGTTATAGAACTTCCGGATAACTGAAATGCTCCATCCTCAATGGTTTCGATGCCATTTTCCAAGACCAGTTCTGATACATTAGAAATACCCGTTGTGAAAGCATATGATTCTACTGTTTTACACGCCCCCGGAATGGCTAAAGTTCCTCTTAAATTTTGGCCATTAAATGCTCTCGACCTTATTCTTTCTAAAGATTTAGGAAACTTAATTTTAGAAATACGGTTTTGAGCAGCAATCATGAATTGAAATCCTCCGATAGTTTTTACGCCTTCCGGGAAAACCATAATGGAATCCATTCCTGTGATTTCTGTGCTGTCTGTTGGTGAATAAATAAATTCATTGTAAGGAGTTAAATTTAGAAACGCCTTATCCGGTTTTTCATTCTTATGCCAGTAAGAGTCCTGCCATTCCCAAAAATCTTCCTGTTTTGGAATATCCCCATTCTCGAAATAGAGTTTTAATTCTTCTTTTGTTTTCATTTGGTTAAAGTTTAATTGATCAGTTTTCCTCCTACAATTTCCACTGTGCTGTCAAAAGAATAAGGTAAATAGGTCGTTTCAGGGCCTAGTGTTACTTTTGTAAGCTTGTTATCTCTGAAAGCATTGTTTTCAATCTTGAGGACACTGTCAGGAATAGTCACTGAGGTGAGTTGATTACCGATAAAGGCATCAGATCGAATTTCCGTTACTCCATTGGGAATCTCAACAGATGTCAGTTTATTGACAGAAAAGGCCGCCTGTGAGATAATCGTTATTCCTTTAGGAAGGCGAAGCTCTGTTAGTTGATTGGCTGTAAATGCCTGTATTCCAATATTGATAACGCTGTCCGGAATAAATAAAGACGTTAATCTGTTGTTGTAAAAAGCCCAACTAGGAATTTCGGTTACCTTTGGAGGAATTTTTATGGTAGTTAAGCCGCCGTTACTAAATGCGTTTTCCTGGATACTTGTTATGGAGTCAGGGAGTTCTACCTCAGTTACCAGCAGACCTGCAGTGAAGTTTTTAGGAATGGTGAGTGTTCCTTCTTTTATTACAATTTTTCTTTTTGAAAAGAAGGCCAGTGAAGCATTTTTATCAGCATCCATTTCAGCATAGAGTATGTTGAATGTCCCATTCTCCAGACCTGCGATTTTCCGCATGTCGATTTTCTCATCCTTATGCCAGTAAGCATCCTGCCATTCCCAAAAGTCTTCCTGCTTCGGGATATCTCCATTTTCAAAATAGAGTTTTAATTCTTCTTTTGTTTTCATAAAACGTTGTGTGATTGGTTAATAAATTGATTGCTGTGATCTGCCCTTGTATAGAACAGGCTCACTGTTGTACTATATTTTAAGACATAGTTCTGGCTGTTCAGCATTTTGTGAATGGTGAATTCAAAGGTGTTGAGATTATTTAATGAGATTGCTGTACGTGTATTATAGAGATTTCAAAGGTAATTTTGAACAGCGCCAGAACTTGTCGTGTATTAATTTTTATTTAAAAAATATCTTCTTCAGGTATTCCTTTTTCAAAATCTTCTCTGAAGAAGTTTTCAATGTCATTGAGATAGTTTTCATAATCCATCTCAGCATTTTCGATATCGCTCCATTCTATCGTATAGAGATCTTCATCGATGAGTATATCTGTATTGTGATCTGGTGTTTTCATGTTTTGTGTGATAAGGTGTTGGTTATAATTTTTTGAACATATTTCAGGCTGTTCAGCATAGGGAAATGTTGAATTCAAAGGCTTTTAAAAGTTTTTTAGGATTATTGTTCTGTGTCTTTTTTGATACTCCAAAGGTAGTGGGGCGTAACGACAAAACTTGACGTGTTTAAAAAAGATTTTTTAATTTTTAAATATAATCTTAATAGCTTATATAAGATGGTTATAAGGTAGAAAGCTTATATTTTATTTTTGATGAGTTTCTGAACAATCTGGTTCAAAGTTTCTCTGTTATCATCAATATAGCTCAATCCGGCTTGTATCAGATTCTCGATATTGGATCTTCTTACATTATCCATGGCGGGAGAAGCATTTTTCAGTGAGGGATTCAAACGGTAATAATTTTTTTGATTTCTAAGTCCCAGAGTCTGAAACATCTGTTCCAGCTGATAATCTACTGTTTCTGCATTGGCAGACATTAAAATGTCAACGATTGGGCTTACCCAGCCAATTTTTCCTGCTTTTTCCAGTCTTTTAAAAGAATAAGGTCTTGCTTCAATCCCTGTTCCAATAGAAACCATTATCATGTCGTTTACCGTTGGCCGGTTAGCTTTCTGATGATTTTTTAAAACTTCTGCAAAAGGAATCTTTCTTGCCTCTGCATAAGCACACAGTGCAGGGTTATTAGCAAACATACCGCCATCAATCAAGCTGAAAATCTGACCATACATGGATTTAATCTGAACAGGACTAAAATACGTAGGAGCAGCTGAAGTGGCTCTGCAGATATCTCTTACATAGAAATTGTCTGTGCTGAGGTTGGCTTTCCAGGAGTTGAAAAGCTTTGCCCTTCTGTTTTCTATATCATAACTTGTTATTAAACATGGTTTTATTAATTCTTTTAATTCTAAATTTCCAAAGAAATCATTTAAGTTTTTTTCAAGAGCTTCCTGGGAAATTCTTTCATTCAATAATCCGAATGGATTGACCAGTTTTTCCCAAAAGGAAACCTGGAAGATGTCGCCGCCCTTCTCAGCATATAATTCCAATCCTTTCTGAATAGAATATTTTGCTTTTCGGGTTTCATCAGGAGAGAGAATAATAGAAGCAATCAGACCTCCGGTACTGCTGCCGGCAACCAGATCAAAATAATCTCCCAACTTGGCGGAAGGCTTATCATAATACTGGAGCTGTTCTTCTATGTAACGCAGAATAATGCAGGTTACGATTCCCCTTATTCCACCTCCGTCCAAAGAAAGAATGGTTGTCTTTTTCATGTGATATTTTTAATGTTTTGTTAAAAGGACACATGCAATCTTACATCTACAGAATCCGTTGAATAATCAAAAAATGTTGAGATTCCATACTTAGATTTCATTGCTTTTTTCGTTGTTTTCTTATAAAGCAAAGGTAGTCTGGGGAAGCGACAGAACGTGTCGTATTATATTTAATTTCAAATAAATGAGACTAAAAAATAACGTAATTCTGCTTGTCTTTTGGCATTTTCAAAAGTGTTCTCCAGCTGGTTTTTACAGGTCCTTTTTTAGAGGGAATAGTCTTTTTTTCGAAGTGGGGAAGGTCTTTAAATGTTTTCCAGTTTCCTCCCCAGTCCCAGCCGTGTCGGGCGAAAATTTTTACACATTCGTACCAGTCTGCAACGTTGTCATTGTCCCAGTCTTTTGCCGTATCCCAACTTGCTGTTTTTCCGTCAATCATAAGACAGATGTCTACCGCAAGGCCATAATTGTGAATGCTTTGCCCTGCCTTGGCATTGGTTACTTTTTTTCCTGAAGTAATTCTTCCGATTGCATAAAGTTTTTCCTGTTCTTCGAAAGATCTTAATCCCTGAGTGATCCGCACTTTGGCTCTTCCGGTAAGTGCTTCATCACATTCCTGTATAATTTGCTTCACTTCATCTCTTACCAACGGGTGAAGTTTCTGAATCCGTTCTAAGGTTACTTTGTCCATATTTCTTATTTTCTTGTAGGACAAAAGTATAGCGCGGATGCGACGAAACTTGACGTGTTTTATTTAAAATTCTATAAATATTCAAGACAAGGTGAAAAACATAAAGTGAAAAGATTGGGAGGCAGGTAAATTGATCTGTACATCAAAAAAATAAGAAAAAATTGTTTTTAAATTTTTAGAAATCAAATAGAAGTAGTAAATATGACGGATAAAACACAATATTTAAATGCATACTATCCTACCTTTTTTATTGGCCATGATTGTGGCCATTGTGCTGCTCAATATGTGGGCTACAAAGTTAAAAATCGCTTATCCTGTTTTACTCGTTGTATTCGGACTCCTTGTTAGCTTTGTACCTGGTCTTCCCGTTGTGAAGATCAATCCGGATCTTATCTTTTTTATCTTTTTGCCTCCTCTTTTGTTTGAGGCCGCATGGTCAATTTCCTTTAAAGAAATGAAACGATGGTGGCGTATCATTGGAAGTTTTGCTTTTTTAGTCGTCTTTTTTACGGCACTGGCAGTAGCAGTGACGGCTAATTATTTTATTCCCGGATTCACAATTGCTCTTGGGTTTCTGCTGGGAGGAATTGTATCTCCGCCTGATGCTGTAAGTACTGGGGCTATCATGAAATTTGTAAAAATACCCTCTACTACATCCGCTATTCTGGAAGGGGAAAGCTTACTGAATGATGCCTCTTCACTTATCATATTCCGCTTTGCTCTGATAGCTGTAGGAACCGGACAATTTGTATGGCAGGAAGCTTCATTAAACTTTCTATGGATGGTAATAGGAGGCGTTGGAATGGGCTTATTACTGGCATGGATTTTTGTGCAGGCTCACAAAAGACTTCCTACAGATGCCTCTTCGGATATCGCATTGACACTTATTGAACCGTATCTGATGTATTGGGTCGCAGAACAGTTTCACTGTTCCGGAGTTTTAGCTGTAGTTTGTGGTGGGTTGTATATGTCTGGGAAGCGAATGATATTTCTAAACAGTACCAGCCGTATCAGAGGCTATAGTGTATGGGAAAGCTTTGTTTTTATCCTCAATGGTATTGTGTTCTTAATTATCGGGCTCGAACTTCCTGAAATTGTCGGCGGGCTGAGATGGGAAGGAATTCCTTTGGGAACGGCTATTCAATATGGAATATTAGTGACGGGTATTTTGATTGCTGCCAGAATCATAAGCTCTTATGCCGCAATGCTGGCCACTTTGATCTTTCGTCCAGGTGTGGCACCTCGTGCTTCTTCCACAAAAAGGCGTTGGATGATGCCTTTGATGCTTGGATGGACAGGTATGAGAGGTGTTGTTTCATTAGCCGCAGCACTTGCAATTCCTATTACTCTTGAAAACGGACTTCCTTTTCCCAACAGAAACCTGATCCTGTTTATTACTTTCGTTGTAATCCTCCTTACATTGCTTGTTCAGGGGCTTACCCTGCCATACCTGATAAAATATGGACATGTATTTGATGACTTTACAGATGATGAGAAAGACAGAAAATCCAGAGAAGAAATAAAACACAAGCTCAAACAACATGTTTATCATTTTCTTAAAAACAAGCATGAAAATGAACTGAATGGACATGCCGGATTGGAAAGAATGCTGAAACATTGGGAAGAAAAAATAGAAGCCAATGATACTGAATGGATGAATGAAAAGACCAAAGATATCTTTTTTGAAATGCTGGAAAGCCAGAGACAGTTTCTTTCAGAATTGAATAAAGATATTTCCGTTAATGAAGAAATTATCCGTCATCAGCTTTATCAGCTCGACCTTGAGGAAGAACGGCTGAGGATGATTTAGTCTTTATCACGATGAATGTTTTGAAACAAAATTAAACTACCTTGTTTTATTTTTCAGATTGAAAACCTTGTTTTCCAATTCTTTAATATTATTTTTTAGTTCAGAAAACATATCTTTCACATCATAATTTTCAAAGCTAACTGCTTCAAAATCCTCCGGAAATATACCGGAGGCATATTGCCATATTTCTACAATTTCCCCTAAAGGAATATCATAAGGTTGATAAAATGAATTATCAGCAGCAACAGTTATTGATTTCTTATTTTTGGAAGTAAATCTTTTATAAGAAATACCATCATTTAATGTTACAAAAACATAACTTTTATTCGGTTTCAAATCATCAATATTTTCAACATATTTTCCGATAATATAGGACCCATCTTTAAAAGGAGGCATTGAGTCTCCCTGAGCCGGAAAAGCGCGGTATTTTCCATTGGTTAAAAACGGAAGTGTGATTCTTTGCAGGCTTTCAATGTATTCCGGGTCACTATAACCTGATAAATATCCCATGGATGCTTTCTGCGGAACGATCTCAATACTGTTGTTTCCCAATTGATCTACAACAACGGGTAAAACAATTCGATTGTCAGGAAGTTTTAAAATATCTTCCAACGGATACTTTCTGATATCAACAGACACAAGAAGATCAATACTGAGATTGAAAAACTTGGAAATTTTGATTAGTATTTCGATAGGTGGCTCGGATCTGCCATCTTCATAAGATACGTATCTGGAACGGGTAAGTTTCAAAGTATTCGCTAACTCTTGTTGAGTTTTTTCTTTCTTGCCTCTTAAAAAGCGTATGTTATCTGAAAAAATTGACATTGTTACAAATTGTAACAACAAAAATACGAATTTTGTTTAAAAACGTAACTAAATTTGTAACATGAACCGGGCAATTGTACATATGGACCTTGATACATTCTTTGTATCCTGCGAGAGGCGTAATAACTCGCAGTTTCAGGGTATTCCTCTCATCATAGGAGGGGGAGACCGTGGAGTGGTAGCCTCTTGTTCCTATGAAGCCAGAAAGTTTGGGGTTCGCTCTGCAATGCCAATTCGTATGGCGCTGAGACTTTGTCCTGATGCAAAGGTTATTAAAGGAGATCATGAATTGTATTCCAATTTATCACATACTGTAACCGAAATTATTCAGGAGAAAGTTCCGCTGATGGAGAAAGCAAGTATTGATGAATTTTATCTGGATTTATCAGGAATGGATAAATTTTTTGGCTGCTACCAATGGACCAAAGAAATTGCTGAGGTAATAACCAAAGAAACAGGACTTCCGATCAGTTTTGCGCTGTCAACCAATAAAACCGTTTCAAAAATTGGAACCGGGGAAGCCAAACCTGTTGGAAGACTGGAAATTAAAGAACTGGAAGTGCAGCCATTTTTAAATCCTTTATCCATCAAAAAAATTCCAATGGTGGGTGACAAGACCTTTCAGTTATTATCAAGGATTGGAATCCGGACCATTCATACCTTATCTGAAATGCCGGTACTTGTTCTGCAGCAAATGATTGGAGTTAACGGAAAAGAACTTTGGAAAAAGGCCAATGGAATTGATGAAAATCCTGTTGTTCCTTATTCCGAAAGAAAGTCTATCTCCACCGAAAGAACTTTTACCAATGATACCATGGATATTATGGAGTTGAAACGCCTGATATCAGGAATGGCAGAGCAGCTGGCCTATCAATTGAGACAGGAAAAATGGCTGACGTCAACAGTCGTTATCAAAATAAGATATGCCAATTTCGATACCGAGACCAAGCAGTGTAAAGTGTCTTATACCTCTGCTGATCATACTTTATCCAGAGTGGCATTGGACCTTTTTAATAAAGCCTATACAAGAAGAATGAGGCTTCGTTTGGTAGGGCTGAGATTTACAGGATTAGTACACGGAAACCATCAGATGAATCTATTTGAAGACACCGAGGAACAAATGAGTTTATATCAAACAATGGATTATATCAAAAACCGTTTCGGGTCTGATGCGGTAGGGCGCGCCTCCGGTTTTGACTTCGGAAAATAATTTTAAATCTTTCAACATGTTTATTAATTGTCATTCTTTCCACAGCCTTCGTTATGGAACATTATCCATACAAGAATTGGCAGTACAGGCCAAAGCTTTAGGAATCAAAGAGCTGGTGCTTACTGATATCAATACAGTGACCGGAATTTATGATTTTAAAAAAGTTTGTAAAGACCTGGGAATAAAACCTATTCCCGGTGTTGAGGTAAGAAAAGAGGGAAAACTTCTTTATGTAGGTATAGCCAGAAAGTTCTCAGGAATCGGTGAGATCAACAAAATCATTACAGATCATAATTGTGATGGTAAAGAATTGGCTGAAGCTGCCCCTGAATTCAAAGAAGTATTTATTGTTTATCCCATGAGTAATATTCCTCCGGAATTGAAAGACAATGAATTTATAGGAGTAAGAACAGAAGAATTGAATTTTCTGATACGTCCCGAGTATGAAAAACATATTGCTAAAATGGTCATTTTTCATCCTGTTACGTTTAGTTCTGATGAAGAATACGAATTGCATAAAATTCTGCGGGCTGTTGACAACAATACACTACTGTCTAAGCTGACCAAACGAGAAGTTTGCCGCAGATCTGAGTATTTTATTTCCGAACAGGAGATTATAAAGGCATTTGAAAGATATCCCCGGATTATTGAAAATACGAGAAGTATCCTCGAACAATGTAACTTTGAATTTGATTTTGAAAAAGTAAAGAATAAGCAATACTATAAAAAATCCAAAGAGACTGATGTAAAACTTCTCAGAAGATTAGCCTATTTAGGATTGGAAAAACGTTACGGAAAAGATCATGAGACGGCAAAAGAAAGAGTTGAAAAAGAGCTGAAAGTTATTGATGAACTGAATTTCTGCGCCCATTTTCTGATCACCTGGGATATTATCCGTTACAGCAACAGCATGGGGTTTATGCATGTTGGAAGGGGAAGTGGGGCCAATTCTATTGTCAGTTATTGTCTGGGAATTACAGATATTTGCCCTCTGGAGCTTGATCTTTATTTTGAACGGTTCCTCAATCTTAACCGCCAGGTACCACCGGATTTTGATATCGACTGGAGCTGGCAGAACAGAGATGTTATATTGGAGTACATCTTCAACAGATATGGGAAAAACCATGTCGCTTTTTGCGGAACTAATGTTGAATTCAAATACAAATCAATTTTCAGGGAAGTAGGAAAGGTATTTGGTTTGCCCAAGGAAGAGTTGGATGATCTGGCAGGTAAATCAATGGAAGTTCATGACCGGAATTCAGTAGTGAAACAGGTACAGAAATACGGTAAGTTATTGGAAAAGTTTCCTAACCAAAGAAGCATGCACGCCTGTGGAATCCTGATTTCGGAAGAGCCCATTACCCATTATACAGCATTAGAAATGCCACCCAAAGGTTTTCCGATTGCCCAGTTTGATATGAATGTGGCAGAAGATATAAAAATGGAAAAACTGGATATTCTCTCACAACGTGGGCTGGGTACTATCAAAGACACTGTAGACCTTGTAAAAAAAACAAGGGGAATTGATATTAATATCTCGGATACAACGATTTCCAAAGATGAACAGAAAGCTAACGAATATTTAGCGATAGGAAGAACTATCGGATGCTTCTATATTGAATCTCCGGCCATGAGAGGACTCTTAAGAAGATTAAAATGTGATAATTACAGAATATTGGTTGCCGCTTCTTCGATCATCAGACCTGGAGTAGCACAAAGTGGTATGATGCGGGAGTATATATTCAGACATAATCATCCTGAGCAGTTTGAATATTTTCATCCCATATTTGAAGAGCACTTAAAGGAAACTTATGGCATTATGGTCTATCAGGAAGATGTACTGAAGATTGCCCAGTATTTTGGAGGGCTGTCTCTTGCAGACGGTGATATTTTACGTAGGGCAATGAGTGGAAAAGGAAGATCAATCAAAAAGCTTCAGGAGGTAAAAGCTAATTTTTTTGCATCATGTAAAAAGAAAGGTCATTCGGAGCTAATGACAGCCGAAGCCTACAGACAAATTGAATCTTTTGCCGGATATTCTTTCTGCAAAGCTCACTCCGCTTCTTATGCCGTGGAAAGTTACCAAAGTCTTTATCTGAAAGTGTATTATCCGTTGGAGTTTATGGTTTCTGTGATTAACAATCAAGGTGGATTTTATCGTACTGAAGTATATATTCATGAAGCAAAAATGTCCGGAGGAAATGTTCAGACTCCTTGTGTGAATACCAGTGAATATCAGACAACGCTTCAAGGAACAGATATTTACCTGGGGTTGATGCTTTTGGAAGGGCTCGAAACAAGAGTCGCACATGGTATTGTTGAAGAACGCGAAAGAAATGGAGCATACAAATCACTGGAAGATTTTATCAGACGGATTCCCATTGGTATTGAAACGGTACAGATTCTGATCTTTATTGGTGCATTCAGATTTACAGGAAAACCTAAAAATGAGCTATTGGTGGAAGCCCGGATATTATTAGTGAATTTTAAACCTGAACAAAGAGGATTGCTGTTGATTGAAGAACCCGTTCAGGAGTTTAAACTTCCGCAGTTAAAAAGAGAACAGTTTGAAGATGCTTTCGACGAAATCGAACTGATTGGTTTTCCGGTTTCATGTACCCCTTTTGATTTACTGCAAACTCAGTACAGAGGATCTGTTTTTGTAAAAGATTTACTGCAGTATCATAAAAAACAGGTAAAAATGCTCGCCTATCTTATCTCAAGGAAGCATGTCCCAACCAAAAAAGGAACGATGTATTTCGGAACCTGGATCGATGCAAAGGGAGATTACTTTGATACTGCCCATTTTCCGGATAGCCTGAAAAATTATGATTTTCAGGGAGGTGGCTGTTATTTATTATTGGGAACAGTAGAAGTAGATTTTCATTTTCCAACCATAACGATTCATAAGATGGCCAAAATGCCAATGATCCCAGACCCCAGATACGCTTATGATAAAGAAAAACAATATGATATCCACAGACAGATTAAAGAAGATGTGAGTATGACTTTTCGAAAACCTTATCCACAGGCACATGAGATTGGGCTGCCAAGACATAGAATAGTTAAATAGTATCTTTTATATTAACTTTAAATCATTGACGATATTTTAATTCAAAAATTCTGTTTATTTTTCCCTCATTATTTCTTATTGAATGGAAAATAAAATACCTGAGATCAATAATTTAGTACACAAATTTGCGCTGGAAGACTTTTCCGGATATGAATTTGTAGATTACTGGGATGCAGATACTACAGCTTTAGGACTGAAGAAGGGGAATATTCTCATTTATATTTCAGCATACGGCTATTTTAAAACCAATGGCTATGATGTCATTATTGAGGAACTTGAGACAGGAGCAATATTGAGATCGGAAGATAATAGATCATATGATGAACTTATTAATGACATTCAATCTTTTCTGAAATAATCTTTTTCTTCAAAAAACATAAATTCTTCAAAAATTTCTTACAAAATAGAGTTCAGTGTTAGTGTAAAATAGTAAAATTCCGTATTTTGATAATGTAAAATAATGGGTTATTTTGCATGTTATCAGTGTTTTATGTGTTTGTGGCGCAAGCGGGACTATTGTATGGGATGTCCTTTTACATTTATCTTTGGCCAGGAAATGTACTCGTTTTAAAACCACAAATTAAATGAAAAATCTAAGTATTTTGATGAAGGGAATCCTGGTTCCCTTGTGCTTTACTATAAGCCACTTAAAAGCTCAAGTAGGTATTAATACTTCAAATCCCCAAGCCATTTTCCATGTGGATGGGGCAAAAGACAATCCCTTATCCGGAGCTCCATCCTCTACCCAAATGGGCAATGATGTTGCCATCACTTCTGCCGGAGAAATCGGAATCGGAACTTTAACTCCAGCTACCAGAATCGATACACGCTCAGCCACCAATACTGATAACGCCATTGGAATAGGAGAAACCAGTCAGACAGCCGCAGCTGCAGGAGGAGGTGCTGTGCGTTATAATCCGCTGAATGGTGGAAAGATGCAGTATTCCGATGGTACTGTATGGCAGGATCTTATTTCTTCCCCAACCAAAGCGGTAGTGGTAGCCAATCTTCAGGCTGCAAACTTTGCCGTTAAAATTCCCTATCAGACTGCTACAGGTATTGCAGGATGGACAGAAGTTTCCGACCCCACAGGAAACTTTACTCCCGGAACAGGTGTTTTTACCGCTCCAAGAACAGGAGTATACCTTGTTTCTTTTACCTATGACTTTGTAAGAATTCCTATCGTTTCAGGCTATTTTTCAGAAGCAAGATATGTTGTGAATGGAAGCACTACGGTAAAAAAATGTGTGAAATCTTACTCCAATATCTCAAAACAGGCACAGGTAGCAGGATCTTGCGTTGCAGGAGTTCAGCTCAATAAAGGAGACATACTTCAGCCCTATATCTATCAGTCTGTCTATAATGGCAACCTGAGTCTGAGAACAGATATTTCTTCTGCAAGCAACGAATATGGATTTGTAAATCTTTCTATTTTAGAACAATAACACATTGGATATGATAAAAAAATTAGGACTGACCTTGGTCATTTGCATCAGCATAGGGATGAAGGCTCAGATAGGAATCAATATGTCTTCTCCGGAAGGAACGGTACACATTGACGGACAGAAAAATACAAATGTTTCAATACCTTCCAGTTATTATGATGATGTAGTCATTACTTCTTCCGGAAATGTAGGAGTAGGAAAAAAATCTCCTAAAACAAGACTGGATCTGAGATCTGGAGAACGCCTGAATGCCATTGGAATCGGAGGAACTTCACAATCTGCTTCTGCAGCAAAAGCTGGTGCGATGAGGTATAATGCAGGAACTCAGGATCTGAGCTATTCCAACGGAACAGCCTGGATAGCACTGGCTCATAAAGCTCCCAATGATTTTGTGGATGCAGAAAATGCTTCCATACAAAGTTTCAGCAATGGAGTACAAACTGCCGTTACGGGCTGGACAAAAAAAACAGATGTGAACAGCAGCTTCAATGCTGGTACAGGTACTTTTACGGCTTCAAAAACAGGAGTGTATATCGTATCTTTTACCTTTTCACTGGCTTCCGGAAGTATTGCAGATGATTCTAGATATGAAACGCTGATTCAGACCAATTCTGCCTCTTCTGCAACCGGTAAAGTTTTCAAATGTGTAGGAAGTTACCCCGGAACCAATACGATTGGAAACCGTGTCGCAGGAAACTGCTCAGGGATTTTCAACCTGAACCAGGGAGATAATATCACCGTAAGCCTGAATCAGAAACTTGGAAGTTCAAAAACACTGGACACCGATTCTACGCTTACTTCTTTAAGTATTTTCGGATTATAAAACATACATGATGAAAAAGAATTGTTTACTGATTTTAATGACTTTAAGCTTCCAGTGTGCATTTTCACAAATTGGAATCAATACCCCAAATCCGCAGGGCGTTTTGCATATTGACGGACAAAAAGATAATCCTTCTTCCGGGTCTGTATTTACTACAGCCCAGCAGAGCAATGATATTCTTGTTAATAATGCAGGGAAAATAGGAGTAGGAACTTTAACCCCGGCCGTAAAAGTAGACGCCAGAAATTCCGGAAACGGAGCGATTGGTTTTGGAACATCTGCATTGACGGCAGTGGCAGCCGATGAGGGAGCCGTTCGATACAACAGCGGCGTAGAATATTCCAATGGAAATGAATGGCTTCCTTTGCTCACAGCACAGCCTGCCAGTAATAAAGTAATCGTTATTGCAGCCAAAACGACCAATAATGTAAAGCTGGCAACTCCTGCTGCTCCCACTATAACCGCTGGTTTACAGAACAGGGCGAGCAATTATCTTGTAGACTGGAGTAAAACTTTTGAAAGTAATTCAGGAACAAGTTTCAATGCTGCAACAGGTATCTTTACAGCACCCAGAAATGGAATTTATGTAGCTACTTTCACTACAGACCTCGCGCCGCTGGCTATTAATTATACAACAGATCCTTTAAACCCTATTCAGATAGAGGCCATATGGCAGCTTTATGATAATACAACAGGACTGGCTGTTACCAATATTGTCAATACGGTGAAATGTGCCAATACCATGTCCTCAAACAGTGTTGGAACTATTGATGCAGGAAGCAACTGCACCGCTTCATTCTATATGACGGCAGGGCAGAGGCTGATGCCTTATATCTGGTTTAATTTAAATAATTCAAACCTCGCGAATTTTTCACTCAACAATACAGGAGGTTATAATAATCTTACCATAGCCGAACAGTAATCAGGAGATTTCATCAAGGGTTTTAATAAAAGCAGACGGGTGAAGTCCTGTAATCTTTTTGAACTCAAGAGAAAAAGCACTGTGGGAGGAATATCCCGTAATTTCTGCAAGGTGATTGATCTTGTACTTTCTGTATTGAGGCTCATTTCTTAACTGGTTAACAATATAATTGATCCTCAGATGATTAATGTACTGGTTGAAATTGAATTTCTTATGTTTTTTAATAACCGTTGACAGATATTTTGTATTGATATTCAACGTATTGGCAAGATTGTATCGAGAAATATTTTTGTTGTTAAACTCAAGGTTTTCTTCAAATATTTTTAATCCCTGTAATATGTTTTCCTCTACTTCCAGCGAGATTTTTATTTCTGTTGGAGTAGAGGTATTTTTTGCCTGAATATCCTCAGAAACTTCCTGCGGATCTTCTTCATAAATAACAGGAGAAATCCCTTCTCTGTAGATTCTTGCAACAGCTTCTTTATGTTTTTTACGGAGACGGATGGTATTGAAAACGACAGCTCCCAAAATAACCATCAAAGCAAGACATGCAATAATAAGTCCTTTTGAAATGGAGTGACTTTCATTAAGCTGTTGATGAAAACTTTCCTCTTTTTTAGAAAGAGTTTTGTTGACGGCCATTGCTTTGTTGTAAGCAATACTGTCTTTTAATTTTAGATTTTCAATTTTATATTTCTCGGTATTGGAGACATCGTGAATTTGGGCGTAAGCTTCTTCAAGATTCTTGGTAACCTCAATCTTTTTTTCATTGAATCCATACTGATCTACAATAGCCAGTGATTTCTGATAATAAAGCACCGCACTGTCCGGTTTATTCTGTTTTGAAAAAGAAAATCCTATATCATTAAGAATGTTTGCTTTAAGATAGTAATTGTTTTCTCCCACCAGCGATAGGGCCTTTACAAAATAAGGTTTAGCCTCTTTGAATTTTTTTACCTCAGATAAATTATACCCCATATTGGTATAAGCGGAAATCAGCAGTTCATTTCGCCTGTTGACATTTTTAAGCTTCTGAAATTCCTGAATTGCACTTGTAGAATAATATGCTTTCTCTTTATACTGTTCCTTATTAAGAAGGATCAAAAAAGAATTAAAGATCATTCCTTTCAGCTCATGTCCTTCCTCGGTATTATTATTTTTTACTTCGGCGAGTGCATTTCGGAGACTTGTAGAAGACTCTTTAAGCAGCCCAAGCTTTGCATACTGAGTTCCCTGCATTCTGTAGGCCAGTGCTTTTCCGATGCTGTAATTGTTTTGCGTAGCAATTTTAAGGGCTTTATCTGCAAAATCAAGACTTTTCTCAGCATCCGATCTTAAATAGCTGTTGAAAGACTTTAAATAATAAGCCTTTGCCAGAAATTCCGGGAGATTCTTTTTCCGGGCAGAATCTATCATCTTATTCAGAACAATTTCTGAACTGTCCGGATTTTTGGATGAGAGTGTACGGGCATACTTATATTGTCCCTCAAAATCAAATGCCTGAGCGAATGTAAAAATTGAAATAATAAGGAAGAAAAAGAGAATAATTTTTTTCTTCATTGTGTGTGTTTTTTATTTTTTCTGGTACTTCCAATTACGGCCTTTCCCTTCAGCTATCCATTCCAAAGACTGTTCCAATCTTTTATCTCTGGTAGCTTCTGTTTTGGTCTCTGTAACCCATGCAATATACTCTTTTCTGAAAGATGGGGAAGCCTTTTCAAAAATTTCCTTTGCTTTTGGATGAGCCTCTAAAGCGCGCTGGAAATAATCAGGAATTTCCATTTCAATCTTGGATGGAGGTGCTTTTTTCATAGTAACGCCCATATCTGTAAGCTCCATGGCTTCTTTAATCGCTTTTTTCAGCTGAGGTTTGGAGGGAAGATCCGCAACCTGCTCAATTTTTCCCAAACTGAACATAGAGTTTTTCTCAATATTCTGAGTGATCTCCTGCATGGTTTTCATTTCCTTTTCCAGCCAGAAACCAAAAGTACAATGCTGTTTGAAAGAAGCCATAGCACAAAGATTTTTCCCCTTATAGATAAAATGGGGAAAGCTCCACTTCATGGTTTCTTCGGCATCAGGACAGAATTCATGAACGGTTTCACGGATGTAATGCAGAATAGGCTTTGCAAAATCCTGTGATTTTTCAATATATGCATCAATTTTAGAACTATATTTCTCCATTGTATTTATTGGAATAATTGTACGATTTCATTGACAAGGAATTTTACCTGATCAGGTCTTCCTCTGTCATTTTTAGGGTTGTTGGAATAACTTCCGGTTTTTACGATAACCATATTATGCTCCGGAACCATAATGATATACTGTCCCTGCAATCCCAGAAAATAATAATGTTTGATAGGGTTGTCATGATTGATCCAAAGCCCCATTCCATAAATGTTTTCTGACTTTTCTGTGGGAGTTCTCATCTGTTCAATAAAATCCTGATTAAGGATCTGCCGGTTTCCGGCTTTTCCGTCATCCAGAAATAACTGTCCCAGCTTGGCAAAATCTCTTGCATTGGAATGAATACAGCAGTAGGTCTTTTCCATACCATGATCGTCTGTACTCCATTTGGCATTCTGTTCCATTCCCAGAGGCGTCCAGAATTTTTCTGATAAATAGCTTGCTAATGGTTTATCCAGTGCTTTTCTAAGTGCAAAACCAAGAAGTTGGGTTGAGCCGCTTTGGTATTCGAATTTAACTCCTGGTTCTTCCTTGAATTTCCTTGAAAAAACAGCTTTTACAAGGCTTTTTCCATAATAGGCTTTAGCATTGGGAAGAAAAGGATTGTTGTAATCTTCATTCCAATCTAATCCGGCTTCCATTTGAGCCAGATTTTTAAGGGTTACCTGGTTTCCGAAAGGCTTATTTTTAAATTCAGGATAAAAATCTGAGAACTTTTCATCAATAGTTGGAATAATCCCTTCTTCCAGCGCTTTACCCAAAAGCATCACTGTCACTGCTTTTGCCATAGAAAAAGAATTGGTTTGTGAGAGCTGGTTGTAGCCATCCCAGTATTGTTCATGAAGAATTTTTCCGTTCCTTATCACCACCAAAGCTGCTGTTCTGGAGTGTTTCAAGTTGCCAACTAAATCTTTAGGTAAGTCTTTTTTGTTATACTCTGCATCCTCTTCCCAGAGTCTGGGCTCTTCTGTCGCAATAGGATTGCTGGGAAAAAGATTCCCGTCGTCAATGTATGCACTTGACTTCCCTTTAAGGTAGGTTTTGGAAATACCACTAAATAAATAATCATATCCAAAAAAATAAGCTGCCGCTGCACCTGCAACAGCTCCACCAACCATATACTTTAGTATTCTCATTTTTTCATAAATGGGTCTTTAACAAATTTAGAATAATTTGGCTATAAAATTTAAAATGAATCAGCAAATAAGTTATTTTTGTTCTTATTGATGAAAACTATGACCAGAAAACTTTTTGTATTGGTATACTTCCTATTTTCAATCATGGGATTAGCCCAGATTTATAAACCGATAGATACCACAGATTATATACAGAGAAAAGCATTTTTAAAGAGTTTTGAAGGAAATAATGAAGCGACTGTAAAGAGATTAAAGTCCCAATATTCCGGAAAAACAGGCTCAGAATTATCCAAAATTTATAAAGAATTCGGAACTGATTTTGAAAAGCAGGTGAAGAATAAGGATTTTATTTTTAAATCTGAATTTGAAACCAGTATACAGTCTATGATTCAACGTCTTAAAAAGAATAATTCTAAAATCCCTCAGGATCTGAAAATCCTGATTGCAAAAGACAATACTCCTAATGCCTATTGTCTTGCTGACGGAACTTTTGTCATCAACATGGGGCTTTACAGCTGGCTGAATAATGAGGAACAGATTGCTGCGGTGATTTCCCATGAGCTGGGACATAAAATAGAGGAACATTCACTGAAAACTTTTTTAAAAATTATCGAACAGGATAAAATGGATAAAGTGGTGGTGCAGAATATAAAATCCACTACCACAAGCAGAAGCCAGGGCCAGAACCAAAAGGCTTTCGATATTTTTAAAAATACAGTCTACAAAAAAGGTGTAGAAAGAAGACAAAGCGAAATGCAGGCGGATTCTTTAGGGTATGTCATCTTTAAAAACAGTGATTTCAAGAAAGCAGAATTCGTGAATGCTCTTCAGAGATTGCAGGATTTTGATACCATTTCACCAAGAGAATTGAAGGTAGAAACGTATAAAAAACTTTTTAACCTTCCCAGGCAGGCATTTAATGAAAAATGGATGAAGAAGGAAGATTTCTCCCTGTATAATTATAATTTCTATAAAGAAAAGCTGAATAAAGATTCTCTTGCTTCTCACCCTGAAGTTTCCAGAAGACTAGAAGTGCTTAAAAAGACTTTTGCAGAGCTTAAAACTCCTGTTAGTCCGGAAAAACCCTCAGATCTGTTTTTAACATTAAGAAAAACGGCGAGGATGGAGATTTTACCCAATTATTTCCATTCAGAAGATTATGGACTGGGGATTTATACTGCCATGCAGTTTTTGCAGGATGAAGAGGAGGAAAAATATTATAAAAGCTGGCTGGGAAGATGTTTTTCCAAAATATATGAGGCAAGAAAAAACTATAATCTGAACCGATATCTGGATCGTATAGAACCCAAAAATCAAAGTGAAAGCTATCAGCAGTTTCTGAACTTTATGTGGAACTTAAGTCTTGATGAAATAAAGAATATAGCAGACTTTTATCAGACGAATGAGACCATAGCAAAAGCAAACTGATTTTATTATCAATGATTAAAACATCAATAGGAACGGGCTTTAGCCCGTTTTTTTAATAATAAAAAATTCCACTGGCTTTAGCCAAATATAAAAGAAAGAACCCTGATGTTTAGTCAGGGTTCTTTTTGTATTAATAATTTAATTTTTCCAGACGGATCTTATTAAACTTTTCTTTTTCATTATACTCACGAAGCAGGATGTAGCCTTCTTTTCCAACGTATGGCGTTACTGCATAATTGTCTTTTTCAGAAATCGGAATAATCTCCTGTTTGAATTTTCCATCAATAATGGTGTTGATAAACAGATTCCATCTTTTCTGTTTGGTTACTTCATCTTTTTGATAATCGCGATAGAAAAACACGACGTCTTTTCCTCCGTTGAGGTACTGTGAGAACAAATAGTCACTGTTTACCCATTTTGATTTTTCCTTTTCAAAAACCTGAACATTTTTCACTTTAAAATCTTTATCCGTGTAGATATACACAAGGTCCGTGGTCTTCGGAGCATTATATTGCCCTGCCGGTTTATATTTTTCGGATAAAATACCCACACTTCCATCGTTCATAAAGTACATATCTTTGGTCTGAAGCATGTAACCGCTTTCTACCATTCCATATTTGTCGACTTTTGGAAGAAAAGCAGAAATATTAGGCTCATAATTGATCGCCTTCATATCTACTGAAAAATCAGATTTGTTGAGGATCATTCTTGCAAATCCTACAGATTCGGAATCATCATAGTTTCTTCCCAACAGAACTACTTTATCATCAAAAGTTTTATCATTATCAAGCTTTCTGTAGTTGGAGTAGAAGGATTCAATATTGTCTATCGTCTCATCAGATAATCCGGTGATTGGTTTATTGGATTTCTCTTTTCCCGTTTTCATGTCAAGAACCATAACACTGAATGTTTTCTGCTTGTCATTCACTTTTTTCAGAATGCAGTACATATAGTTTTCATCCCTTTCCAGAACCGATAGAGTAGTGTACATTTTTTTGCTTCCATCAGTATTGTATTTATACCTCCAGATTTCCTTTTTGTTTTCGTCAAACCTCATCAGGCTGTTGTTATTTTCGTACTTTCCGAAATCTTTGTATTCAACAGCAAAATAACCGCCTTCTTTTAATTCTCCTACCGCAGAAACGTAGTTGTAGCCTTTCTCTTTTTTCTCATCACGATTTTCCTTGCGCTGTTCTTTCCAGCTTTTCGGTTCGTTGATCTCTTTGAAAGTACCGTTTTCCAGGTAATCATAATATATTTTTCGGGTAATAGAGTTGGTTTTCGGATCGATGACCATAGAAACCGGAGTAAATATTTCTTTGCTTTTTACAAGAGAATAATCCATCATTGAAGGCTTTAGAATAATCTGACCTTTAAAATCAACATAGCCTAAATAAGAGGCAGCCGTGATATCTCCTTCAAACTCTTTATTGGCAACAGGATTGAGGTTTTTATCCAGTATAACATACTCGAACTTCTTGGTCTTATCACTGGACTTACCGTAAGAATATAGAGAAACGTAACCGTACAGATTGTCTTTATCATCGAATAGAGCATTCATCCCTACATGGTCGCCGGCAGCGAGAGTTGTCAGGTCCTGAGTTTGAGAAAAAGCAAATGTCTGGATCAGGCCAAACATCATCAGTGTTATTTTTTTCATGGTTAAAATTTGAGGGATAAAAGTAATAAATTAACCCATATGTTGCGAAAAATAAAAAAGCTTTGGAAATATTTCCAAAGCTTATCACCTAAAATGTAAAATTATTATTAATAATACTCGTAGAGCCAGTTATGGGTACTTGCTCCATTACCTGAAATATCATATGTAGTAACAGCTTTCGTAGGATAGTTGTCGCCGTTAAGTGTATACACAGCAGTAATTTTGTTGGTTCCATTGGATGAACCGGAATAGCTCTCTGTTTGATTCAAGAGATTATTATAACCTGTTTGCCCGTCACTCACATCAAATAAATTAATCTTAACAAAACCTCTTATATTTTTCATAGGATTGTTGAAGGTATCATAAGTATTGGTGATATTGTAAGTAACTCCGTTATACGTATATTTGGCAGAAGCCACATTTCCGGCATTGGTTAAATTAACATCCACCTGTGCAAATACAAGATCTGAATACGTTCCTGTTGAAGGGTTATAAGTTCCGCTTTTATACTCATTAAACTGAACATGGGTATCACTGATATACTGATAATATTTGGTATAGATAAGCGTTCCCTGTTCCTGATCTGTTATCTTTTCTGTTGAAAGCCTCCCATTGGAATAGGTGAATTCTCTCCTGAGAACCAGGGCGCCACCAATAAACTCTTCAGTTTTAGCAATATAATCGCTATTGTATCCGCTATAGGTATAAACTACTCTGTCATCATCTGAAGCATTGTAAGTTTCTATAATCTGATCTCCGTTATACTTAAACTCCACTACATAGGACTGACCGCTTGGATTAACGTCAGTTGCTTTTTTCAGGAGATGAAAAGGACCGTTATTATTGTTATGGGAATTATTGCTGTTGTCTCTGTGATCAGCCGGATTATCATTAGACACACAGCCTGAGAGCACTGCCAGAGCCAGTGATGAAAGCATCAGTTTTTTCATGGTTTTATTCGTTTAGTTTTTATCCGCTAAAAATAACGATTTTTGCGGCATGTTGATCCGGAATGTTTGAAAAATAAAAAAGCCCTGAAAAACAGGGCTCTTTAACTATATTTTAGAAAGTAAATTTCTGAAGTTTGTTTTCTCATCAATGATTTTTCTCAACTCTGAAACAGGAACTCTTTCCTGCTGCATCGTGTCTCTGTCTCTGATGGTTACGGTGTGATCAACTAAAGAGTCGTGATCTACAGTGATACAGTATGGAGTACCAATGGCATCCTGTCTTCTGTAACGTTTTCCGATAGCATCTTTTTCCTCGTAGAACAGGTTGAAATCATATTTCAGATCATTGAAGATCTCTTCTGCATATTCTGCTAAACCATCTCTCTTCATCAATGGAAGAATAGCTGCTTTAATTGGAGCTAATGCCGGAGGTAAAGATAAAACCGTTCTTTCTGAACCATCTTCCAATACTTCGTCTTTCAGACAATGAGAGAAAATGGAAAGGAATAATCTGTCTAAACCTACTGAAGTTTCCACTACATAAGGAACATAGTTTTCGTTTCTCTCAGGATCGAAGAACTGAAGCTTTCTACCGGAATGTTTCTCGTGAGCTTTTAAGTCGAAATCCGTTCTTGAGTGAATACCTTCAAGTTCTTTAAACCCGAATGGGAAGTTAAACTCAATATCAGCTGCCGCATTGGCATAGTGAGCTAATTTTTCGTGATCGTGGAATCTGTAGTTATCATTTCCAAGACCTAAAGCTAAGTGCCAGTTCAGACGTTTCTGCTTCCACTGCTCGTAGAATTCAAGTTCTGTTCCCGGAGCTACGAAAAACTGCATTTCCATCTGTTCGAATTCACGCATTCTGAAGATAAACTGTCTTGCCACAATCTCATTTCTGAACGCCTTACCAATCTGTGCAATACCGAAAGGAAGCCTGTGACGTGATGTTTTCTGCACATTCAGGAAGTTCACAAAGATACCCTGAGCCGTTTCCGGTCTTAAGTAAAGATCCATCGCACTGTCGGCAGAAGCACCAAGTTTGGTTCCGAACATCAGGTTGAACTGTCTCACTTCTGTCCAGTTTTTAGAACCTGTATCAGGATCTGCAATTTCAAGCTCTTCAATCAAAGCTTTTACATCAGCAAGGTCTTCGTTTTCCAGAGATTTTGCCAGTCTTGAAAGAATAGCCTCTCTTTTTGCTCTGTATTCAATAATTTTTGGATTCGTAGCTACAAACTGATCCTTATCGAAAGCCTCACCGAATCTTTTCGCTGCTTTTTCGATTTCCTTATTCTCTTTATCTTCAATTTTAGCACAGTAATCTTCTACCAGAACATCTGCTCTGAAACGTTTCTTAGAATCTTTATTATCAATCAATGGATCGTTGAAAGCGTCTACGTGGCCGGATGCCTTCCATGTGGTTGGGTGCATCAAAATTGCCGAATCAATACCTACAATATTTTCGTTAAGCTGTACCATAGCTTTCCACCAGTATTGTTTGATATTATTTTTTAGTTCGGCACCATTCTGTCCATAATCATAAACAGCGGATAAACCATCATAGATCTCACTCGATGGGAAAATAAAACCATATTCTTTAGCGTGAGAAATCACTTTCTTGAAAACATCTTCTTGCTTTGCCATAATTTTTATGTCTGATGTGCAAAAATAATGTTTTTTATTGGGAAAATATTAATACCTGTAAGATCCTACATTAGAGATTGTCATTAAGAGGCATCCTCCCGCACCAATGATAAATAAAATACCGGCAATAACAAACAATAATATTCTTATTATTTTGTATTGTTTTGACCGTATCAGGACAACGGTAGCAACTGTTATAATAACAGAGATCACAATCAATTTTACAAAAAAACCAAAATAATCTGTCATTTTTTTTAATTATGGTAGAACCTTGTACTAAGATAAACAATTTATTTAAAGTTAAATGAATAAGGAGCCGGGAACCTGCTTTCGCTGCTCGCTTTTTCTGGAATGGCGGCGGCAAAGCCGCCGCCACCCCAGAAAAGAGCTCAAACATACCGCTCAGTCAGGGCTATATCGATCGGAAATTTTTACTTTTGCACCCAAGGTCTAAAACGTAACAGGTTTTCAAAACCTGTTACGTTTACAAAGATGGCAGCGTACAATATCAGTCGAAAATCTTTACTTTTGCCGGATGTTAGAAATTCTTTACCGTGACGAGCATATTATTGCCATCAACAAACCCAGCGGATTACTGGTTCATAAATCTTTCTATGCCGGAGAAGCTGATACTTATGCTATTCAGGAGTTGAAGAAGCAGATTGGGCAAAAAGTATTTCCCGTACATCGTTTAGACCGGAAAACTTCGGGCGTTCTGCTGTTTACTTTAGATAAAGATACCCTGAGAGTCATGAGCGAACAGTTCGCATCACGTGAAGTGGAGAAGAAATATCTGGCCATTCTTCGTGGCTGGACAAAAGAAGAAGAAACCATTGATTATGATTTGGTTAATGAAAATGAAGTCACACAGAATGCGGTTACTTACTATCGCCGCTTGCAAACTTCAGAAATAGATTTACCTTTTTTAAAACATCAGACTTCTAGATATTCTTTGGTAGAAGCCATTCCTGAAACAGGAAGATTTCATCAGTTGAGAAAACATTTTAAACATATTCTCCATCCGATCTTAGGCTGTCGCAAACATGGTTGCAACAAACAAAATAAGCTGTGGCTTCAGACGTTTGATATCAACAAAATGACACTCCATGCCCATCAATTGATTTTTAATCATCCCATTTCTAACGAAAGAATTACAGTAGATGCCACTATAGATGAAGACTTCAAAAGAGTAGGAGATATTCTGAAATTCGATCTGAGTGCGTACTCTTCATTAAAACCTTAAGATTTTAAATATCCTTGACAAGGTTTTAAACCTTGACAGGGATGGGATTTCTAAGTATCTCATTCCATGTAGCGGATAATGAAGATATTTCTCTATTATTTTAACGTAATGCTCGCAAAGTTTATTGATAAATAACTTTTATTTCCGATCGCAAAGGCACTTCGTTCAGCAAAGGCTGATAGCGTGTACTTCGCTTAGTGAAACGCCCTTGCGAACAAAATTGTTTTTAGGTTATGTTATATTTCTTTGCGATCCTAGCGTTAAAATATTTTGCTCATCTGCAGCGTACACAGATTGTTTCCAGCTTATAGATGTTATATATCAGACATTTTGATAAAATATCATACATCAATCGAACATTAATTTTAAAATGAGTAATTTTGTAAAACTTTTTTTCAATGTACAAATCGCTCATTCGTCCGATTCTTTTCAAATTCGATCCTGAAGATGTTCATCACTTTACATTTTCAATGCTTAAGAATTTTGGATTTCTCACAAAATTATTTTTCCCGAAACCTATTGAAGACAAACGTCTGGAAAGAGAAGTTTTTGGATTAAAATTTAAAAATCCTGTAGGATTGGCTGCCGGCTTCGATAAAAATGCAGTTTTATTTAATGAATTGGCAGACCTGGGTTTCGGATTTGTAGAAATAGGAACAGTAACTCCGAGAGCGCAGGCCGGGAATCCCAGAAAAAGATTGTTTCGTTTGATTGAAGATGGCGGAATTATCAACAGAATGGGATTCAACAACGATGGTCTTGAAGCTGCTATTGAAAAGCTGAAATCCAATAAAGGAAAAATAATCATCGGTGGAAACATCGGAAAAAATACAGATACAACCCCGGAAAATTATACCCAGGATTATCTGGACTGTTTTGAAGGTCTTCATCCTCATGTAGATTACTTTGTACTGAATGTGAGCTGCCCGAATGTAGGAAGCCACGCCAAACTGGAAGATGTAGAATACCTGAGAGAGCTGATTACAGAAGTGAAAAAAATAAACCAGTCAAAATCTGTACAGAAACCTATATTATTAAAAATTGCACCGGATCTTAATAACAATCAGTTAGACGAAATCATTGACCTGATCGCAGAAACAAAGATTGATGGTATTGTAGTATCCAATACTTCAGTAAACAGAGAAGGTCTGAAAACCTCTCCGGAAGTTTTGGAACAGATCGGAAATGGTGGACTAAGCGGAAAACCTATCCGTGAGAGAAGTACAAAAATGATCAAATACCTTGCTGATAAAAGCAACAGAGCATTCCCAATCATTGGAGTTGGAGGAATCCACTCTGCTAAAGATGCTATGGAGAAGCTGGATGCAGGAGCTGTATTGGTTCAGTTGTACACGGGATTTATTTATGAAGGTCCGGAACTGATCAAAGAAATCAATCAGGAACTTCTGAAAAGAGCAAGCAGATTACCGAGATAAAAATAAAAAGAGAGTTCATTGGACTCTCTTTTTTATTTTGACTTTACTACGGATGCATTTTTAATATCTACAGTAATTGTATGGGCGGGAGTGCCTTCAGATTTCCCTATTTTGTAGGTAATCGTTTGTTTCTCTTTGGATTTCGTTTTGGTAACATCGTAAATATTTTCCCAGCAGCTTTCAATCAGGAATTCTTCATAATTTTTATAATTCCAGTCTTTTGTGAAATAAAGAACGCGATAGCCTTTTTCTCCTTCACTTGCCCCACACTGTCCGCAGGCATTAAAATTTGAAGTCTGTTCAAAATAAAGTAAAACCCTGTTTCCGTTTTCTCCTGAAGCATAGGAGATCAATTCATTTCCGCCTGCTTTATTGATGAAATCGTAGGTGTTAATCTTTTTATTATTCGGTAAGTACAGATAGTTGTTGAGGCGGTAGATCATAGCATTGCCTGTAAATAATGTTGCTGCCTGAACCTTTTTGCCAAGATAAAAATGGCCGGGAATCGGATTGTTTTTAAGAGCTGACTGATCAAATATGATAGATTCCTTTGGTAGTAATTTTTGAGCTATTTCATCAGTCTTTTCTACTTTCTGAAGAGAGGTGATCTGTTCCTTTAAAAGCCTGGCCTTTTGTTTCTGAAGGGTTCCAAAATTATACAGAGACAGATTTCCATAATA
This sequence comes from Chryseobacterium vietnamense, assembly GCF_031454475.1. NCBI lineage: Bacteria > Pseudomonadati > Bacteroidota > Flavobacteriia > Flavobacteriales > Weeksellaceae > Chryseobacterium > Chryseobacterium vietnamense. The sequence continues at coordinate 341,017 of NZ_JAVDQX010000003.1, forward strand.
ATCATATATTCCGGTAAGAGGGATTTTCTTTTTATACTTATCATAATAATACCATCCATCCACATAATGCTGGTATTGATCACAATCTACAATGCCTGTATAGCTAAGTTCAACAGTAATTGGTATTCCTCCGATTTCTCCGGTAAACGTCTGGGAAGAATCGGTTACTTTCTTTAATTCAACTTTTTGACTGAGGAAAAATGTAAGGAAAAAGCAAAAAAAGACACTGAAAGTTTTTTTCATGGTTGAGTTATCGTGGATTTTAGTTTTTTTAAATGAAGAAGTGAGCGATGGTGTAGATAATCAATCCTACCAGTCCGCCAACCAGCGTTCCGTTCACCCGGATAAACTGCAGATCTTTTCCTACTTCCAGTTCCAGCTTTTCACTGAGTTCTTTTCCCTGCCAGTTTCCGACGGTAGTGCTGATGAGGTTCCCGAACTGATGGGTGTTTTTCAGAATATATTTATAGGCCGTTACCCGAACCCAATGATCAATTTTGTTCTGAAGGTTTTCATCAGTCTTTAAATTCTGGGCAAACTCATTCAGATTTTTAGTAAGATAGTTTTTCAAAGCCGAGTTTTCCTCCTGAAGTTCTTTCATCAGCGTTTTTTTAATGGAAACCCAGATGTCGTTAGAATATTCATCCAGTTTGTCATTTTTCAGAAGGCCGTTTTTGATGGTTTTAAACTCTTCATTCCATTTCGGATCTTCTTTCAGATCAACGGAGAATTCATGAATTTTCTGGGTAATTATTCCTCTTACTTCATGCTGGGGATCTTCTTCTATTTCTTTGAAAAAATCAGAAAGTCCGTCGGCAATTTTATCTGCAATTTTATTATCTACAAAAGAAGGAATAAATGTGTAACTGCCTTTTTTTACACGGTCTTTGATCATTTCATCGTTTTCAATGATGTATTCTTTGATCTGTTTAGAAAGATTGGTGATAATTCTCTGATGGTCATTTTTTTCAAGAATATAACCGATTCCGTTTCCAACCACTGTATTAAGCTTTATATCATCGGTCATTTCAGACACCTTTTTGCTGATAAACTGGCTTACCGTAGAATCATCCAGTTTATTAAGAATGTCAAGAACGATATCTGACAGGTTTTTAATCAAAATCTCCTGGCTCTTTTCCTTACCCAGCCATTCTCCTACAAAATTGGAAACTTTAAGTTTTTGGATATAAGGACGTATATTTTGAGGAGAAAGAAAGTTACCCACCACAAAACTTCCAAGGTTGTCTCCCAACCTCTGTTTACTGTTTTCAATCAGATTGGTATGAGGAATGGGAAGCCCGAGAGGATGGCGGAATAATGCTGTTACAGCAAACCAGTCTGCTAGAGCACCTACCATAGCTGCTTCGGCAAAAGCCCGTACATAACCAATCCAATGAGAGTGATTAGACTTCTGTAAAATAGTGGTAACAATGAAAATAACTGCCATCAGGACAAATAATCCTGTAGCAAATGCTTTATATTTTCTGAGTTGTTTTCTTTTTGCTTCGTCATTCATATTCTCAAATTTAGTAAATTTGGTTATGAAACCATTCGTGGTTAAAGAATTAAAATTAATGTTGAAATTTTTAAATTCAATAACCATACTAATTATTCTGCAGGGATGTACGCAGAAATACCAACTCATTAAAACCCCTCCTATGGAAAATACAGAAGCAAAAAACAATCCATACTATTCCAGAACAGATACTACAAAACTTAATGTTTCCAATGAAGAATGGAAAAAACTCCTTGCTCCGGATCTATACGCAATTGCGAGAGAAGCCGCTACAGAGAGAGCCTTTACAGGAAAATATAACGAATTTGATGAGGTAGGAGAATATTATTGTGCCGTATGTGGAAATCATTTATTCCGTTCGACATCAAAATTTTCCAGCAGCTGTGGATGGCCGAGTTTCTTTGAAGCGGATAAAGAAGGTGTCTATTATGTAAGAGATCAGTCTTACGGAATGGATAGAGTAGAGGTTCTTTGCAAAAGATGCGATTCCCATCTGGGACACGTTTTCGACGATGGACCCAAGCCTACAGGATTGAGATATTGTATGAATTCTGTGAGCCTGGAATTTGTTCCGGATTCTCAAAAATAACCACTTTAATTCACAAAATCAGGAAGTTAAAGTTTCTTAAATAGCGTTAAACTTTTTAGAGTTATAACCCTTTGGTAATTATGTTTTTATAATTTTGCCCCACTAATTTGGATTTATATAGTATTGAATGAAAGGATTTTATAGTGTACTAGGCCTTGTTTACATGGTGACGACTTCATTCTACATTTCCCCTAAAGTGGTGGTGAAAAGTGAGAATGTAAAAACAACGAAAACTGAAAAAGTAGCTGAAACGAAATCTGAGAAGAACACCACAGCAGTGTCTTCATCAGAAGCATTGTACCAATCTATTGCATTTGACCCGGAACACGAACTGAACTATGAAGTGTTCTCAAAAGCATTGACTGGCTATGAAAATTTAAAAAAAGCAGGATTGCTTACCCAAGACTCGCATTTATTAACTATCTGCGATTTTTCTATGTCTTCTAACACAAAAAGACTTTGGATCATTGACCTTGAAGACAAAAAAGTTCTGTTCAACTCATTAGTAGCACACGGAAAAAATACCGGCGAAGAATTTGCGACGAATTTTTCTAATAAGGAAAGTTCGCTGCAGAGTAGCCTGGGATTTTATATCACGGATGCAACCTATCAGGGTGATAACGGATACTCTCTGAAGTTATTGGGAATGGATAAGGGCTTTAATGATGCTGCATACAGACGAGCAATTGTAATGCATGGTGCGGATTATGTAAGTGATGCATTTGCTGCGATGCACAAAAGAATTGGAAGAAGCTGGGGATGCCCTGCCGTCCCAAGAGAACTGACGCAGTCTATAATCAATACGATTAAAGGAAAAAACTGCCTGTTCATCTATTATCCTGATCAGAATTACCTTTCTTCCTCAGAATGGTTGAAAGCATAAGAGTAAAAGCAGTCATTTTTTTGACTGCTTTTTAATTTTTGGAGGGGAATTCTACAGTAAATACACTTCCTTTTGACACTTCAGAATCTATGGTCAGTTTTCCTTCGTGTATTTCTACAATTCTTTTTACAATGGAAAGACCTATTCCGTTTCCTTTTTCGAAACTTTTATTGGAACCGCGGTAAAAAAGATCAAAAATTCTTGAAAGATCTTTCTCTGAAATACCGATGCCATGATCAACAAAACGGATTTTTATATGTTCTGTTTTAGTTTCTATCTCAATATGACAGCTTTTGTCTGCCGAATATTTACAGGCATTCTCTATTAGGTTCGAAAAAGCAACCTGCAGCAGGTAAGGATTACCATAAAAATCATAATTGTTTTCATCATCATCTGAGGCATTGCTCATATAATTGATCCCGATTTTGAAGCCGGCATTTTTCTGCAGCAATGCAAGCTTAGCTTCTGCCAAAATCTCATCCAGGCGTAGATTGGTAAAACTGATCTGTGATACATCATAGCTGGCTCTGGCAAAATCCAACAAAGCAGATGACAACTCCGACGCGTCATTAGCATCCTGCAGGGCATTGTCAATAGAAAGCTTATAGTCATCCAAGGTAACGTTAAGTTCCTTGGCAAGCTCAAGTTCTGCAATTAAGGTAGAAAGAGGAGTCCGGAATTCATGAGAAATAGTGGTCACGAATTGCTTATGATTGTTGAAGGATTTTTCAAGCCTGTTGAAGGTAGAATTAAAAGTTTCCGTGAGTTCATAAATCTCATCTTTTGCCTTGGGAATATCCAGCCGTTTATTAAGGTTGTGCTCTGAAATATCACGGATCTGGAGAATAATATCCTTTAAAGGCTTAAGCGTATAATAGGAAAAAAGAAATCCTATAATAAAAATGATAACAATGGAGCTGATGTAGATGATGATAATATCTTTTTTAAACTCGGAGATATGGGCTTTTCCCGTAACATCTACTGCACTTCCGATGATATAATACTTTTCACCGTTGGATTGGAGCTGAATGGCAATATACTGACGGTCACCCTGCTGCCAGAATATTCTGTTTTTATCGGATCTTATCATTTTATCCAGATATTTTCCATTGCTTTTGAGAGGAGGAAGATCTGTAAAGGTAAGCTCTTTTTTACTGTTATAAACACTGATGTCTGCTTCATTCAGCAGTTTTTGGTTGCGCTGGTGAAGTTCACGGATTTTTGCATCACTGATTCTGGCATCAAATATAAATTCTGAACGCCAGATTACTTTGTATCCCAGCCGGTCATTGAATTCATCTTCCCTGTTTTTTTCAGAAACAAAATAAAGGACATAGGCAAACAAAAATAAAATGCCTGCCGTAAGGATGGAATATATGAGAGCTGTTCGGGTTGCTATTTTCATAATTGTGAAGCAAAAATAAATCCTACTCCGGGTTTGGTATGAATCAGTTTATGATCAAAATTTTTATCAATCTTTTTCCGTAAATAAGCAATATAAACATCAATATAATTCGTCCCGGTATCAAAATGATTTCCCCATACATTTTCTGCAATTTCTTCACGGGTAAGAATTCTTTCGGCATTGCTTACCAGAAATACCAGGAGTTTAAATTCTTTGGGAGTAAGTTCTATTTCCGCTCCGTTTCTGAAAACTCTGTTGAATTTCCTATCGATCTTCAGGTCATAATACTCCAGATCATTCAGATAAGCTTCTTTATTTTTATTTGATCTCCTCTGCAGAATAGCTTTGATTCTCACATAGAGTTCCCGGATCTCAAAAGGTTTCACCATATAGTCATCTGCTCCGGCATCAAATCCTTCAATTTTTTCATCAATCGTCCCAAGAGCAGTGAGCATGATAATGGGGATATCAGGATATTGCTGTTTGATCAGTTTGCACAGATCAATGCCACTCATTTTAGGAAGCATAATATCCGTAATGGCCAGATCAAATGTTATTTTATTCAGCAGAACAATCGCATCTTCTGCATCTTCCGAAATATATACCTGATATTGCTGGCTTTCCAGCCCTCTTTTCAAAAGACTTGAAACACGTGAATTATCTTCTACAATTAAAATTTTCATAAAGAAATAAGATGAATAGTTGTGTTGGTTTTTCAAACGTTTTTGATTTTAAAGCCTGACTTTCATTTATTCCCAAAGCACTGTACAAAGGTATTTTATATTTTTCTTTTATCAGAAAACATTCACCCTTTTAATAGTTTTCTATAAGGTTTCTAATAGATTTCTAATACCTGCCGGGCTTTTAGCAATCTAATTTTGTCCCGTTGAAATCAACAAAAGATAAGAATAGAAAAATATGAAGACTACCTCTTTCAAAACAGCAATCGCGTTGTTTTCCTTATTGGGACTCATGGGGAAATTAGAAGCCCAGAAAAAAAATGATTTTAATAATCCCGGATTAACTCATTATTTCAATGAAGAACACTCACGATATATTTCTCTTAGCGGATATGCAGAATTGTGGGCCAGATATACCCAGCTTAATCCGGGAAGCCTTGTCAATAACGAAGCCAAATCAGATCTGTCTGACCTTTCGCTTCGAAGAGTTCGTGTAAAAATGACTTATAAGCCTACAGAAAAGCTGATGTTTGTATTGCAGGGAGGGACTACCAACGTGAATGTCAATGCAAAAGGAAGTAATTATTTTGACCTTCTGGATGCCTATGCTGAATATGCTTTTAATGATAAAATTGCTTTTGGTGCAGGACGTTCTACATGGCGCGGCCTCTCAAGATTTACTACAGGACCATTGAATACGCTTTTATACGACCTGCCGGCTTATGCAACCTCAAATGCAGGAACAACAGATTATACAGTGAGGGAATTGAGTGCCTATATTAAAGGGCAACTCGGAAAGTTTGATTACCGCCTGGTAGTAGCCGATCCTTATACCATGGCAACTTCTGATCCGAAACTGAATGTCGCTTCCTTTAGTAAAAACTCCCCCGGAAAAGACTTTTCAGGATATTTCAGATATGCTTTTTTAGATAAAGAGAATATTTCTACACCTTTTAATTCCGGAACGTATGTAGGAAAAAAGAATGTATTGAGTCTGGGTGCCGGATTTGATTACATTCACAATGCATTATGGCATCTGGATGCCGGTAAAAATACAGTGAATGATGATATGAAGAGTTTTGCGGTAGATTTATTTTACGATGCACCATTAAACAAAGAAAAAGGAACATCAATAAGTGCGTATGGAATGGCAATGCATAACGACTATGGCCCTAATTATATCCGATATGTAGGAACCAATAATCCTGCTACCTCTGTAGATGTTACACAAGCAAGTCTGAATGGAGCAGGAAATGCAATGCCTGTTATCGGAACCGGGAATACCTATTATGTACAATTGGGAGGAACTCTGCCTTACCTGGATAAAGAAAAGAAAAACCTTCAGCTTCAGCCTGCTGTAGGAATGCAGCTGTCAGATCTGAAAGGGCTTCATGATAATGCTGTGATCTATGATGCAGGAATATCTCTGCTGATGAACGGAATGTCTTCGCGTTTAACCTTTGACGCTCAGAACAGACCTGTTTATACCAATGACCCCTCAAACAATGCTGTAGTTTCCGACCGGAAATGGCAGTTTGTCCTTAAATACAGAATAGATTTTAATTAAAATAAATGACAATGGAAAGAAGAAAATTTTTATTCCGCTCAGTCCAGGCTTCTGCCTTACTGCTGGTTTCAGGAAATATGTTTGCCTCTGCTTTACCTATGTTTAACCCTATAAAAAAGAAAAAAATGTACTTCCATTATTTGTTGTTCTGGCTTAGAAAAGATCTTTCGGAGTCTGAAGTAAAAGAATTTGAAAATTTTTTTGAAGGCCTTAAAAAGCTACCTTATCAGAAGAACCTCCGTTACGGAAAACCGGCAGTTTCCAGCCCGAGAAGTGTTTTAGACAGTACATTTACTTATAATGCTTCTATGGAGTTCGATAGCCTGGAAGAACTTGAAGCCTATGGAAAACTTCCTGAGCATCTTGCTTTGGTTCAGAAATATAAACCATTCTTTGAAAGAATGCTGGTTTACGATACTGTTTATAATTAAAAATAAAAAATTAAATTTATAATGAAAAATATCATTAAGGGCTTAAGCCTTGTTTTAGTAGTAAGTACTGTAGGATTTATGAATGCACAACACAAAAACCATAAAAATGTAAGTGTCACTGCGGAAACCTCCACTGAGTTTATTCCTGCCATAAGACTAATCAACAATCCTGACGGATCATGTACTTTTGAGAAAGGGAAAATCCCTACTCTTAAACACATGAATACCACAACATTCTGGATGAGCAATAAAACGGAGGAGTGGGAAAAAAATGCCCATCCGGCTCCCAGAAGGCAATATGTGATTACCATCAAAGGAAATATAAAATTTAAAGTGACGGATGGCTCCACCTTTATGATTAAACCGGGAGTAGTTCTTCTTGCTGAAGACCTTAAAGGAACCGGTCACAGCTGGGACATGGTGAAGAGCAAGGAGTGGGAGAGACTCTATATTCCGATTGCTGAAAATGCCGAGGATTTTTTTATCCCGGATGCTCAATAGTTACAAGTCAATCTCTTTATAAGGGGTATATAATTCGTTATATTTGAAGCAGTCAGTTTTGACTGCTTTTTTTCTTTTGAACAATTATTGTAGATATTCTTTAATAATAGTTCTTGCTTCCTCAATGCTATTGCTGATTCGGGCAACTATTTTTCCGTTTTCGTCAATGATAAAATGAAGAGGATAGCTTGTAGCATTCACTTTCTTCTGAAAGTCCTTATTGGTATCAAAAAAGTTTATCCAATCCGCATTATTTTTCTTTAAAATATTCCTGGCAACCTCCATTCTATTGGGTTTTTGCTCGTCTGTAATTGTAATGAAGTTTACATTTTGACCTTTATATTCGTGATACAGATTCACAATTTCAGGCATACCTTTTATGCAAGGGGCGCAAGTCGTTGACCAATAATCAATAAAGGTTAATTTATAATTCTTAAAATCTTCCGAGGTCAGTTTATTCCCCTTGTCAAAATAAATGTCAGGTATTTTTTGTCCGATAGATGTAGATTGCTCTGCTTTTAAACGCGTTTCAATACCTTTGTATAGTTTGTTTTGTTTAAATTTTGCTGAAAATAAATTCAAGTTTTTCAGATAGGCAGGGTGATAATCCTCCAGCGTATAATCATTCACAATCTCCCATAATGCAACATAAGAATTGGGGTTTTTCCTGATATATTCTCCTAAAAACTCCTGTTTCTTGTTCATATTGATCAGGCTGTCGCGTTGATCAGGATTTTTTGATTTTATATAAAACGGGTCCAATGATTTTTGTAGGGCTTTATATTCTTTGTTGGTAGGGGAATCTATATTCAGTTCTAAATTGTTAATGTTTTGAGGTAAGTCAATTTTATATTTCCCTTTTTCCAAGAAAAATATTTTTGTATTATACATCGGCTCACCTTTCTTTCCTATATAACCAAACGCTACAGGTTGAGGATATTCTGTAAAACCACTGACGATATTTTTCTTTTGAATCTTAAAATAATATATAGAATGGCTCATCCTGATCTTTTTTCCAAAATCAGAAATGTTGTTACTGGTTTGTATTTTGAATGTATAAAGCTCTCCAAATCCGTTTCTGGTGGCTGGAGCTCCCAACATGAGGCTATCATTAATGTATGAATCTGAAGTGAGATCAATTTCAAAATTATTCTGAGAATAAAGAAAATTCGAAATAAGAATTAATAATGCATAGAAAAGTTTCTTCATAAAATATTTTGTGACGGAACGAACTTACAAAAACTTTTATATATAAAAAATCCCTGTGCTTTAAAAACACAAGGATTGTAATTATTTTCGTTAAATATATTCAGAATTTATTCTTCTGACCATGAAGAATGTATGATTCAATTTCAGATATAAAAATCTGTCGTAAGTTTATGATAATTAAGAGAATTTCTTAAAAACAACAGTTGCATTATGTCCTCCGAATCCAAACGCATTACTCAACGCAAAATTGATATTTTTTTCTTTTGCTTCTCCAAAAACGATATTGATATCCTTAGGAATATTCTCATCAATCCTGTGAAGATTAATTGTTGGAGGAATAATTCCATTTTGAATAGCCTTGATTGAAAGGATAGCTTCTACCGCTCCGGCAGCACCCAATAAATGCCCGGTCATGGATTTTGTTGCACTGATATCAAGGTTTTTACTTCCTTTAAATGCTTTATTGATGGCTGTTAATTCAACCATATCTCCTAATGGAGTGGAAGTAGCATGAGGGTTAATATAATCAATGTCTTCCATATTAGCTCCTGCTTCTTTCACGGCCAGTTGCATTGCTTTGATGGCTCCTGCTCCTTCCGGATGAGGTGCTGTCATATGATAAGCATCTGCCGTCATGGCGGCTCCGGCTAATTCTGCATAAATTTTTGCTCCTCTGGCAACAGCGTGTTCGTATTCTTCAAGCACCAGTGCTCCTGCACCTTCACCCATTACAAAACCATCTCTGTCTGCATCATAGGGACGGCTGGCGGTAGCAAAGTCATCATTTCTTGTAGACATGGCTTTCATAATAGAGAATCCTCCGATGGATGCCGGAGTGATGGCAGCTTCGGAGCCTCCACTGATGATTACTTTGGCTTTCCCGAGACGGATATAGTTGAATGCATCCATCAATGCCGTATTTCCTGTAGCACAGGCAGAAACCGTAGTATAATTGATGCCCTGAAGTCCATACTTCATAGAAATCATTCCCGAAGCCATATTGGCAATAAACTTGGGCACAAAGAAAGGATTGAAACGTGGTGTACCATCGCCTGCTGCGAAATCCATCACTTCTTTTTCAAAAGTCCACATACCGCCCTGTCCTGTTCCCCAGATAACTCCGGTATCGAACGGATCCATTTTTTCAAGTTCCAGGCCGGAATCCTGAATGGCTTCTGAGGACGCATACATAGCATATTGTGTAAACAGATCGCTTCTCTTGATTTCGTTATGATTCAGATATACTTTTGGATCAAAGCCTTTTACCTCACAGGCAAAATGTACTTTAAATTTTTCTGTATCGAAATGGGTAATGAGTCCTGCTCCGCTGACTCCTTTAATACTGTTTTGCCAAAATTCTTCGACATTATTTCCCAAAGGCGTCACTGCGCCCAGACCTGTAATGACAACTCTCTTCATACTTAGTTATTGATTTTGAATAAATTCGAGGTTCCTCTTGCGATCAATCGTGTTTTGTCTGCGTTCCATATCTCGCATTGTGCATTTACGAATTGCTTACCTCTTTTAATGATTTTAGTTTCGGCTACAATATTATCATTTTCTTTTGCAGTTGAAAAATAATCGATGACATTATTTATCGTGGTAATGAAAGAATTTTCATTTAAAGAAAACATAGTAGCGCCAATGATATCGTCTATAATGGCAGCGGTAACTCCACCGTGAAGGTTTCCGACAGGGTTCAGCCATTCCGGTCTTATGGTATATTGAAATTCCAGCTGACCTTCTTCTGCAGAAAGAACAACAGGATTGAGCCATTTCATAAAAGGAGAAGGTGACTGGTCAAATTCTTTTCCGATGAATTGTTTTAATTGTGCTAATCTATCCATACGCGAGTTTTTATTTTTCTAAAATCATTGTTACTCCCTGTCCACGGGCTGCGCAAATGGATATAAATCCTTTTCCACTGCCTTTTTCATGAAGTAATTTTGCCAGGGTTGCAATAATTCTTCCTCCGGTCGCTGCAAAAGGATGGGCTGCTGCAAGGCTTCCTCCTTTTACATTCAGCTTGTTCCTGTCTATTTTTCCCAGGGCTTTTTCCAATCCGAATTTTTTGGCCAGCTCATCATTTTCCCAGATTTTTATGGTGGCTAAAACCTGTGCTGCAAAAGCTTCATGGATTTCGTAGTAATCAAAATCTGAGAGATTCATCCCCGCTTTTTTAAGCATTCTTTCTGCAGCAAAAACGGGTGCTAAAAGTAAATCCTGTTTATTTTCAACATATTCTATTCCCGCAAGTTCTGAAAAACTGATATAAGCTAAAACAGGAAGATTATTGGCTTTTGCCCATTCTTCACTGGCCAGCAAAACGGCTGAAGCACCATCCGTAAATGGAGTTGAATTTCCTGCCGTTAAAGTTCCGTTTTGCTTATCAAAAGCAGGTCTTAGCTGTGAAAGCTTTTCAATGCTGCTGTCACGTCTTAAGTTGTTATCCTTATCCAAACCAAAAGCTGGAGTCATCATATCATCAAAGAAGCCTTCATCATACGCTTTTGCCATGTTCCGATGACTTTTTAACGCTAATTGATCCTGTTCTTCTCTGGAAATATTGTAATATTTTGCAGTGATTTCTGTATGCTCACCCATTACAAGGCCCGTTTTGGGCTCCTGTCCTTTATAAGGAATAGGCATCCAGTCTTTCAGTTTCGGGCTTAACAGTTGTTTTATTTTTCCAAACGCAGTTTTCTCTTTGTTAGCTTTTAATAGGGCTTTTCTTAATCTTGGTGATGATTCAAACGGGATGTTGCTCATGGCTTCCACTCCGCATGCAATACCACAATCTATCTGTCCCAGGGCAATTTTATTTCCGATATAAATAGCTGCTTCAATTCCTGTATCACATGCCTGTTGAAGGTCGCATGCAGGAGTTGCAGGATCAAGAGTTGTATTCATCACGGTTTCCCTGATGAGGTTGCTTTCAGAGATGTGCTTGATAACAGCACCTCCGGCCACTTCTCCGAGCCTTTTTCCTTTAAGGTGATAACGATCTATCAATCCGTTCAGAGATGCGAGCAGCAAATCCTGGTTTCCCTGTTCTGAATAAGCAGTATTCATTCTGGCGAAAGGAATTCTGTTGTATCCTACGATAGCCACTTTTTTTGTTTCCATATTGTATAATTTATGATGGAAGAATATTGAGTTCATGATCAATCATGTGTGCAATTTTGTCTAAAGCATGGTTTAGAAAACTTTGATCACCCATTGTTTTTGAGAGCAGGATTCCGCCTTCAATAAGCATAATAAATAAGGAGGTATATTGCTCAGCATTGATTTTTTTATCAATTTCCCCATTCTTTTGTCCCTCCAGAATAGTGGCTGATATTTTGACCATCCATTGTTCAAAGGATCTTTTAACCTGAGTTTTTAAAGCCGGGAAAGAATCATCTGCTTCTGTTGCAGCATTCATTATCGGACATCCGCCATTGGAAAATACAAACTTCCAGTTTTTTCGGTAAAACGCTACAAAAGCATGAAGCTTATCCACGGATGTAGGATATTCTTCACCAAAAGAACGACTGAGGGTTTTGCTCAATAGTCCGGCATTGTATTTATAGACTTCAATCGCTACTTCATCTTTGTTTTCAAAATTTCCGTAGATACTGCCTTTTGTCAGTCCGGTTGCCTGCGTAATGTCTGACAGCGATGTGGAAATGTAACCCTTTGTATTAAAAAGCGTTGCTGTTTTCTCAATGATATGCTGTTTTGTTTTTTCTGCCTTCGACATTATTAATGATTAAATATTTGCAAATATACAAAAATATACCACTCGGTATATTTTATTGAAGAAGAATAATTAATTTGAATGTTTTGGGTTTAAGTTTTGGCTAAAGCCAATGGAATTATTTTAAAAAAGAAAACGGGCTAAAGCCCGTTCCTATTGATATAAATGCTTTGAATTTTAATTTTCCAAAGTAGCATTCAATGTAATTTCAAAGTTGAATGCTGCACTTACCGGGCACCCTTCTTCAGCAATTTTAGCGAATTTCTGGAATTCTTCTTCTGAGATTCCCGGAACTTTAGCCGTAAGAGTCAGTTCAGATTTTGTAATCTTTCCGATATTGGGGTCAAGAGTGATTACAGAAGTTGTTTTTAATTCTTCAGGATTGTAGCCTGCCTGAGATAATTCTGCATCCAGTTTCATTGTGAAGCATCCTGCATGAGCTGCTGCCAGTAATTCTTCAGGATTTGTCCCAACACCATCTGCAAAACGGCTGTTGAAAGAATATTGAGTCTGGTTTAAAGTTGTACTCTGAGTAGTTAAATGTCCTTTTCCTTCTTTAATAGTACCGTTCCAAACGGCTGTTGCGTTACGTCTCATAATGTTTGTTTTTGTATTTAGTAATGTTGTTTGATTTTGATGTTACAAAGGTAGGTCTGTGAACGGGTGTATTCAATAGATAAAATGACTTAAATATTGTACTTTTTTCCCGTGATGTAATTTTTTTTAAAATTTATCGGTGTGCTTCCGGTTTTATTCGTGAAAAGGCGGTTGAAATAGGCAGGATCTTCATAACCCAGATCATAAGCAATTTCTTTTACAGGTTTATCTGTATAGAATAGTAATCTTTTTGCTTCTAATAAAATTCTGTTGATGATAAACTGATTGGGAGAGTCCAGATTTAAATTTTTAAATTTATGAGTCAAAGTCTTTGGAGCCATGTGAAGCAGTTCTGCATAATCTGCAACATTGTGTTTTTCCCTGAAATGAATTTCAAGGTGTCTGCTGAAATCCCTGAAAATATCAAGTTCGCTGCCTGGAATTCTGATGGTGTCATGATCCAGATTTTGTTTCTTCCATTGGCGGGTAGCGCGGATAATGATCTGTTTCACATAGGTTCTTATCATTTCCTCTGCAGAAGAATCTTTCCCTTCAAGTTCATCCTGAATATTCTGAAATAAACTTTTTATAAGAGACGTTTCTAAATCATCAAGTTCTACAAAAGGAATTTCAAATATGTTATGAAAGAGAAGGCCGTCACAAGCCACTTCCTTATCATGGATCTGAATACAGTAAAAATCACGGTTGTAGAAAAGAAGAATAGATTCATCTTTTCCCTTTTGAATGCTCAAATGCTGGTTGGTGAGGAAGAAAAGTGAAGGCTTATTGGTCTTATAATGATTAAAATCTACCGTAAGTTCGTATCCTGAAGGAATGAAAAATACTTTAATATCTGTAGAGAACTGTTTTCCATTAAAATTCTCCAGATTTTCTTCTGAAAATACTTCCAGTCCGAGTCTTTTATAATGATCTTCAAAAATAAGCTGTTGCGGCATACTTTAACTTTAGTTTAAAGATACAAAAAAGCAGGATTTGAACTGTATTAAATTATTGAAACCCACATTTCTGATGTCTGACATATAAAATTGGAATAAAATAAATCGGAAATATGTTTTTACATTGATATTATTTTATCATTTTTACAAAGATTTGTATTGTGACCTAATCGTATTAACCTTTTTTCATAGCTGCCTGTATGAGCGAATTAGAAAATATTCTGAGAGAAATAACTCCACTATCTCCTGAAGATAGTTTTCTCGTTTTTGACAGGATCAAAGCATCTTTCGACTTTCCGTATCACTATCATCCCGAAATTGAAATCAACTTTATCTACAAAGGGAAAGGATACCGTAGAATGATAGGAGATCATACCGGAGAGATCGGAAATATAGAATTGGTACTGGTAGGCCCCAATTTACCGCACTGCTGGGCGAATTATAAATGTAAGAACAGAAAGACCCACGAAATCACCATACAATTTAATCAGGACTTCTTCCATCAGTCTCTGATGGGAAAAAATATTCTGAAACCTATCAATAATCTGATGAAAGACTCCATTAGAGGGATTCTTTTTTCAACAGAAACGGCTGAGAAACTAAAAGATTCGTTTCTCAATCTTTCCAAGATGAACAGTTTTGAATCTTTTATAGAAATTATGAAAATTCTGAATGAATTGGCTGTAGCAGAAAATAAAACCCTTTTGTCTTCATATAGTATTGAGCTTGAATCTTTTGCAGATAACGACAAAATGAAGGTTGTTCATGATTTTGTACACAAAAATTTTGAAAATAAAATAACGCTGGATAATGTAGCATCATTGGTGAATATGAGCAATGTAACATTTAATAGGTTTATTAAAAAAAGAACCGGGAAAACATTTGTTAATTATCTTAATGAGATCAGAATCAGTTATGCTGCACGCTGGCTGATGGAAAAGAATCTTACAGTCTTTGAAATTGCTTTTGAAGCCGGGTTTAATAATATTGCGAACTTCAATAAAGTATTTAAGTCCATTAAAAAGACAACTCCAACCGAATTTAAGGAGCAATTTAAAGGAGTTAAAAAGATTGAATAATACGTATCAAAAATTTATATTTTTCTTTTTTATAGCCTATCTGACGCCCTGTAATTCCGTCCAGAAATCTACTTTTATTTTGTTAAAATACCCGAATAAATCCCCTTTTTTTAATTGTTTGGGAAGTGTTGTATTTTGCTGATCTTTAAAGTGTTAATAGCTTTTAATTTTGATTGCTGAAAAAATAATATCGTTTTATGATAAAATAGTATTATATCAGACTGACTACAAAATTTAGATTTGTGAATGTGAATTAAATCTTAACAAAACTTTAAATTATTTAATACATAAACGGTAAAATTTTGCTGAAAAAACAATAATTTTTTTTGTATTAAAAAATAAAGTAATGTCATTGATTCTCAATTAAATCTAACGAATCTATACCTTATGAGAAAAGCAGTTATACCCGTTCTGTTCGTTTTTTCACTTACTGCGAATGCACAGGAGAAAAAAGCGGCCGACACTACGAAGACAACCAGTATTGAGGAGGTCGTGGTCACCTCTTTGGGGATTAAAAGGCAGGCCCGCTCTTTAACCTATTCCAGTCAGCAGATTGGTGGGGATGAGCTTACGGAAGTGAAAACTCCCAATCTATTAAATTCAATTAATGGAAAAGTTTCCAACGTACAGATCAACAGAACCAATGGTGTAGGTAGCTCAGTAAGGGTAGTCATGAGAGGAGATAAGTCTGTCAACAGTGCACAACCACTGTATGTAATTGATGGAATCCCAATCATCAATGGAACTGGAAAATCAGCAGATATCGGACAGTATTCCAATATGCCGGATCCGGGAGATGTACTGAGCTCCATCAATCCTGATGATATTGAAAGCATCAACTTCCTGAAAGGAGCATCTGCATCTGCACTGTATGGTTCTGCCGGAGGTAACGGAGCTATTTTGATTACGACTAAAAAAGGACGTGCCGGGAAAAGTTCAATTACTTACAGTTCGAGCCTTACCGTAGACAGAGCATACAGTCTTCCAAAACTGCAGCACAGTTATCTGTCGTATGACCCTTCTGTATCGGGATCACAGCCGGGACAGTCAACAGAAAGCTGGGGAGCAAAAGGAGCTTCCAAGGATTATCTTAAGGATTTTCTGCAGACAGGAACTACATGGGTAAACAGCTTGTCTTTCCAGTCAGGGAATGAAAAATCAACAAGCTATTTCTCTATTGGAAATACTACCAATAAAGGAGTAGTTCCTATGTCATACTTTGATCAGTATAATGTTTCTTTCAGAAATTCAAGTAAGTTTCTGGACGATAAATTAACATTAGATGCCAACTTCATAGGTTCATTACAGGAAAGTAAGAACAGACAGACTCCCGGAGCATCTTTTTCTCCTTTGACAAGTTTGTATTGGCTGCCAAGAGGAGTAGATTTTGATCAGTATGGTCCAGATAATTACAGTTATTTAAATAAAGAAAGATTTTTACCTGCTCAAAACTGGTGGGAGGTGAATCCGGATGGAAGTTTTAAAGGAAACCCACCAACACAGAACCCTTACTGGATTTTAAACCGTAATCCTGTTACTGTAAGCAATAAAAATACCTATGGAGCGCTTTCACTATCTTACCAGATTAATCCCTGGTTAACAGCAAGAGTAAGAGGGAATTATAGCTGGAATATTTCAGACAGTCAGCGTGATATTGCTGCTTTTTCAGCACCTACTTTACTGGCTGTTAATGAAGGAATTAATGGAAGAATGCTTAAAAACACCTATGAAAACTCTTCTACATACGGGGACGTGTTGCTTATCGGTAGCCCTAAAATAAGTGAATCTTTCTCTTTAGATTTTACGTTAGGAGGAAGTATTAATACCACAAGAAATAAAATAGGACAAATTGATAATGCTTATCTGACAAACCCTAACCTTTTCACTGTAAGTAATCTTGAATGGGGTAAAAAAAGATCCCCTGGTGATGGATATCATAATATTTATACCAATATGAAGAAGCAGGTGCAATCTGTATTTGCCAGTGCTACAGTAGGGTATAAAAATATGTTTTATGTGGACATGACTTTTAGAAATGACTGGGATTCCAGTTTGGCCTTAACCGGAAGAACAGGATTCGATTATGAATCTGTAGGAGCAAATGCTGTATTATCTTCTGTTTTCAAACTGCCGGAAGTCATTAGTTTCTGGAAAGTAAGAGGATCTTATGCAACTGTAGGATTAGGGTTGCCTACCAATATCTCCAATGCAATGATTGAATATAATAAAGGATATACCTTTGGAGTAGATGCGGGAACGCTTGTGTTTCCAAAAAGTTCATTCATTACTGATCCCAAGTATAAGGAACTGTTTCCGAAACCTGAATTTAATAAAACTTTTGAAGTTGGAACAGAGCTAAGGATGTTCAGCAACAAATTAAGTTTTGATATTACTTACTACAACTCCAATACGAGCAATCAATTGTTAGAGACAAAAATCGATTCTTATTTTGGAGGGATAGCTCCTGGGTCATATTATATTAATGCAGGGAAAATCCGAAATACAGGTTTTGAATCTTCATTATCCTATAAGGTTTTCAGTTCAGAAAAATTTGGATGGACAACTACATTAAATGCTTCTGCCAACAAAAACAAAATTGTTGAATTGTTCCCATCAAGTTTACCAATATCAGAAAACCAACTTTTCTCATTAACAGGAGGAGGGGAATATACAAAACTGAAATTAGGAGGATCTTTCGGTGATCTTTACGGAATTAAGTTTAAAAGAGACGATCAGGGACGTATTTTAGTGAATGAGAAAGGAATCCCGTTAGCAGAAGGTACTCCTTCTTATCTTGGTAATCCGAACCCTAAATTTATTATGGGATTCAATAACTCCTTTAACATTGGTAAGCTTGGAATATCTTTCCTTATTGATGGTAAATTTGGAGGGAAGGTACTTTCCCTTACAGAAAAAGCAAATGATATCTATGGGGTAACTCAGTCTACAGCTGATGCAAGAGATGCAGGTGGTGTATCTATCCCAAATGCAGTGTATGCACCTGGAACTCCAAATGCAGGACAGGCTTACACAGGTTTAACCAATGCAAAAGATTATTATAAAGCAGTAGGAACAACAGAAGGGTTTGGAAAAGGTATTGATGAAGCTTATCTGTATAGCGCAACAACAATACGTTTACGCCAGGCTTCCATTTCATATACTTTTGATATTCAATCCAAATATATGAGAAATGCAACGGTAAGCTTAGTAGGAACCAACTTATTTTTCTTCTACAAAAAAGCACCGTTTGATCCTGAACAGGTATCAGGAAATACACCTGGTGGAGTGGGGGTAGATTCATTCGGATTACCGGTTACCCGATCTATTGGATTATCATTAAAAGCTAACTTCTAACTTTTACAATTAAGAAAATGAAAATCAATCATATTAAAATATTGGCATTCGGAGCTGTACTATTGCTTTCTGCTTCAGGATGTACTAATGACTTTGAGCAGTATAACCAGGAAAAAGCAGGAGGCCCTGAAAATTTTTACGCAGATTTTATCGCTGTTGTAGACCCCATGAAATCCATGCAGAGAGGATTACAGTCAGATTATCAGCTGTACCCTAACCTGAGTGCAGATATGTACAGTGGAATGTTCAGTACAGCAACACCATTTAACGGAGGGGTAAATAATCTTACCTATTCAATGATGGATGGATGGAACAATAGAATTATTGCCAGACAGCAGGATATTTTCAATTACTCTCTTATTATTGATAATACCGCTAAGGAAATCTATAAAGGAGTAGATTTTACAGGAACATTTGCTGTTAAAAAAATTCTGAAAGTGATTACGGCTGCAAGAGTTTCAGACAGTCACGGGCCTGTAGTTTACAGCAAATATGAAAAGCCAAATCCGAATGGAGTAACTGATTTTGATTCTCAACAGGAAGCCTACAACTATTTTATTGCTGATCTTACTGCAGCTATTAACGATTTGCAGAAAGTAATCGCCATGTCGGCAACACAGAATGTAGAAGATAAATCAGCGTTGAAAAAAGCAGATTTAGTATATGGTGGAAATATGGTGCAATGGGCAAAGTTTGCCAACTCACTAAAGCTGAGGTTAGCCATGAGAATGAGCTATGCAGATCCTGCAAAATCTAAACAATATGCTGAGGAGGCATTAGCTTCACCTGCCGGATTAATTACCGACAATGCAGATAATGCGCTGATCAGCGTAGGGCAGTCAGAATTGAGTTTCATCATTTACTCATGGGGAGACTGTTTGATCGGAGCACCTTTAATGGCTTATATGAACGGATATAATGACCCAAGACTTTCGGCATATGCTATTCCTGCATCTGACCCAGGTTTACAAGGAAAATACATAGGAATACGTCAGGGGATTGATTTATTAAATGGTAAATCAACTTATGGAGGATTTTCGCAGCCACAGGCAAAATCTGCCAGCGGAGATTACTTTTCCGGTACAGATGGTAAAATGAAATTATTCACCGCTGCAGAAACATGGTTCCTTAGAGCTGAAGCTGCTTTGAGAGGATATGCAGGAGCAGGAGATATTCAAACCAACTATACAACCGGGGTTCAGCAGTCTTTTGGAGAATGGGGGAAAAGTGCGAGCGTTGCAACATACCTTGCGGATAACACTTCTACAGAAGCACCTTATGTAGATCCGAAAAATGCAGACAATAACATCGGTTTAGGACATCCTCAGTTAAGTACCATTACCATTGCATGGAATAACGGGGATACCAACGAAAGAAAATTAGAAAGAATTATTACCCAGAAATGGCTTTCTCTTTATCCCAACGGACCTGAAGCATGGGCAGAGCAGAGAAGAACAGGATATCCGGTTCTCTTCAAAGTACGAAAAAATGACAGTGGCGGAGCCATCAGTACAGAAGCAATGATCAGAAGAATTCCTTTCACTATTGATACCAAAACTTCATTATATAATTACCAGCAGGCGGCTCAAATGCTTAACGGCCCTGATACCGGAGGCACAAAGCTTTGGTGGGATAAGAAATAAAAAATATTCAGAATCACTCATTAATAAAGAGACATCTCAACATCAGATTTTTATTTGATACATTCATTGAAGCGGGAGAATAGAGTAGAATCTCCAAAAAATTTATAGTTTCGTTTTTTAGCCTGAATGAATCCTTGAGATGTTCTCTTTTATTTAGAATCTTATTTTCAAATATGGGAAAAAACAACTCCGGAACCCGTCGGATCCAGCCAATTCTTTGGATTTCAACATTATATTTTGCAATGGGTGTTCCCTTTGTAACCATTAATGCGGTTTCAGGAATCATGTATAAAGATATGGGCGTTTCGGATTCACAGATTACATTCTGGACAGCCCTTATCCTGTTCTCCTGGACATTAAAACCACTTTGGAGTCCGTTCCTGGAGATCTATAAAACAAAAAAATTCTTTGTTGTTTCTACTCAGTTTGCCATAGGAATTCTCTTTGCATTAGTGGCTTTAAGTTTGCCGATGCATGATTTTTTCAAGTACAGTATTGCCCTTTTTGCAGTAATAGCATTTTGTGGAGCTACCCATGATGTGGTAGCAGACGGAACGTATATCGGCTTTCTTACCAATAAAGAGCAGGCAAAATATATCGGCTGGCAGGGCGCTTTTTACAACCTTGCGAAGATTATCAGCAGCGGCGCACTCGTTTATTTTGCAGGTGTTTTAGAAAAAACAAAAGGAGTTACCAATGCCTGGATGATCATTATGGTGATCTATGCACTGCTGTTTTTTCTATTAGCTATTTATCACTATTTCATTCTGCCGAAAGAAAACAAAGACGAACATAAAGAAGAGAAAAATGCCGGAAATGTTCGTAAAGAATTATTGGAAGTGATTACCTCTTTCTTTACCAAAAAAAAGATTCTGTGGTGCATACTCTTCATTATTCTATACCGTTTTGCAGAAGGATTTGCGATCAAAATTGCCCCTTTATTTTTTAAAGCTCCAAGAACTTCAGGGGGATTGGGATTATCAACTTCCGATATCGGGCTTATTTATGGAACATACGGTTCCGCGGCATTTATATTAGGTTCCGTATTGGCAGGATATTTTATCTCAGCCCGCGGATTGAAAAGGTCTTTGATATGGCTGTGCTGTGCATTCAATATTCCATTTGTAGTATATGCACTACTGGCACATTACCAACCGTCGGAACTTCTTCCGGTAGGAATTGCTGTGGTGGTAGAATATTTCGGATACGGATTTGGTTTTGTAGGGTTAATGCTCTACATGATGCAGCAGATTGCACCCGGAAAACACAAAACAGCCCATTACGCATTTGCAACAGGAATTATGAACCTTGGAGTAATGATTCCCGGAATGTTCAGCGGAATGATCAGTGACTGGATCGGATACAAAATGTTCTTTATCTGGGTCTTGATTGCTACGATTCCTGCTTTTTTAGCCACCTTATTCGTTCCTTTTCCTCATCCTGAAAATCAGAAAGAACAACAAATCAATTCATAATAATTAAAAATAAAAAGTAAAAAATACTTTATGACAGCTCAATCAGTAATGATCCCCTGGCAGGATCGCCCGGAAGGTTGCAATGATATCATGTGGAGGTTTTCCGAAAACCCGATCATTAACAGATATGCGATACCAACATCCAACAGTATATTCAACAGTGCAGTAATCCCTTTTGAGGATGGATTTGCCGGAGTCTTCCGTTGTGACAACAAGGCAGTACAGATGAATATTTTTGCTGGTTTCAGTAAAGACGGAATCAATTGGGATATCAATCATGACCCTATTGAAATGCAGGCAGGAAATACAGATATGATTGAATCCGATTACAAATATGATCCGCGTGTTACTTTTATCGAAGACCGTTACTGGATCACATGGTGTAATGGATACAATGGTCCTACCATCGGAATTGGGTATACTTTTGATTTTAAAGAATTTTTTCAGTGCGAAAATGCCTTTCTTCCATTCAACAGAAACGGAGTTTTGTTCCCTGAGAAAATCAATGGTAAATATGCGATGTTGAGCCGTCCGAGTGATAACGGACATACTCCTTTCGGAGATATTTATATCAGCTATAGCCCTGATATGAAGTACTGGGGAGAACACCGCTGTGTGATGAAAGTAACTCCTTTTGAAGACAGTGCATGGCAGTGTACAAAGATCGGGGGAGGACCTGTTCCTATCAAAACAGAAGAAGGATGGCTGCTTTTCTATCATGGCGTGATCAATACCTGCAGAGGATTCAGATATTCAATGGGAGCAGCTTTGCTTGATCTTGAAGATCCTACAAAAGTATTGTACAGAACGAAGCCTTATTTGTTGGCTCCGGCCGAATTGTATGAGCTGACAGGAGACGTACCGAATGTGGTGTTCCCTTGTGCAGCATTAACTGAGGGAGACAAAGTAACAGTATATTATGGTGCTGCTGATACCGTAGTTGCGATTGCCTTTGGATATATCTCAGAAATTATTGACTTTATGAAAAAGAATTCAATTTAATACAGTAATATAAAGTTTAGGAAAATAGGTTAATCATCTTAATTTTCCCGTTTGCTGGGAATTTTATAATGGTTTTCCTATTTTTAACCAACTTTTAAACAAAAAAATCTCCGATATCTCTATTATCATGAAAAAAGAACTGCTTATCTGCTTTTTTACAACCCTGATTTCTGTAGCGAATGCCCAGCAAAATAAAAATGATGTTTTATCCTGGGTTGACCCTTTTATTGGAACAGGAGGTCATGGACATACCTTTCCAGGGGCAACTACGCCATTTGGGATGATACAGCTGAGTCCGGATCAGAATACGAAAAGCGGCGACTGGGACTGGTGTTCCGGATATCACTACAGCAGTAAGACGATTATGGGATTCAGTCATAACCATTTGAGCGGAACGGGTTGGGCAGACCTTGGAGATATTCTGGTAATGCCAACGGTAGGACAGGTGAAAATGGTTCCGGGATCTGAAGATCAACCGGAAACTGGTTACCGTTCAAAATTTACGCACGATAAAGAAGTGGCATCTCCGGGATATTATTCCGTAATGTTGGACAGCTATGGAATCAAAGCTGAGCTGACCGCTTCCCCAAGAGTAGGATTTCATAAATATACTTTCCCTAAAAGTGATGAATCTAATATCATTATTGATCCTACCAATAAAATCTTCGGAAATATCTACCATACTTTAGTGAGTGTGGAAGGCAATAATAAAATCAAAGGTTACTGTTACAGCAATGGCTGGGGAGGTAAACGGTTTGCTTACTTCGTGATGGAGTTTTCCAAACCGTTTAAGTCTTACGGCGTGTATGCTGACGGAAAAATTAAAAATGATGAAAAAATTGCCCTTGCCAAAGATGCTAAAGCCTTTGTAAGATTCTCAACTGAGGATCAGGAAAGCATTGAAGTAAAAGTATCTTTATCTCCGGTGAGTACAGAAAACGCACAGGAAAATTTCGATACCGAAGCAAAAAATATTGACTTTGCCAAAGCGAAAGAAACAGCCCAAAAAACCTGGAGAGACCTTATCGGAAGATTCCAGGTGACAGGAGGAACAGACAGTCAGAGAAAAATTTTCTACACAGGCGTTTACCATACCTTCATTGCTCCCAACCTTTATATGGATGTGAATGGAGATTATGTTGCCGCTCAGGAAAACATGAATACCAAATGGTTCACGAACTACAGTACTTATTCATACTGGGACGGATTCAGAGCAACGCACCCGCTTTTGACCATTATGGATCAGAAACATACAAAAGAATTTGCCAATTCCTTAATCAGCAGATATACAGACCGTAAAGACCACATGCCAATCTGGGAGCTTTGTGGATATGATAACTTCTGTATGCTGGGCTATCACAGTGCTTCGGTAATCTGGGATGCCATTTCAAAAGGAGTTCCGGGTATTGATGGAGAAAAAGCATTTGCAGCAATGAAAGATGCTTCTTTAACAGACAAGATGAGCAGCAGTGATGGAGGCGGAGGTCTTAATGATTATATCAGGTTAGGCTATACACCATCAGAAAACGGTGCTTCAGTTTCTGCAACACTTGAATATTCATATGATGACTGGTGTATCCAGCAGCTTGCAGAAAAATTAGGGAAGAAAGAAGAAGCAGAAGTGTATAAAAAACGTTCTATGAACTTCCTGAATACCTTCAATAAAGAAAATAATCACTTCTGGCCAAGACAAAAAGACGGGAAATTCTTAGCGGATTTCAAGCTTAATGATTGGAAAAAACTCCAGCCACACTGGGTTTCCGGAAATATCTGGGCCTATGATTTCTTTGTTCCGCATCAGATTGATGAAATGATGAATCTGTACGGAGGGAAAAAAGGATTTGAAGAAAAACTGGATAAAACCTTTACAGAAGCGCTTCATATGGAAGGAGAACAGCATGTAGATATCTCAGGATTTATCGGATCTTTAGGATTTGGAGATGAACCTGGACATCATGTTCCATACCTGTACAACTATGCAGGAAGTCCTTACAAAACTCAGAAAATGGTGAAATTTATCCGTGACAATATGTACGCGGCAAAACCGGACGGAATAGTCAATAACGAAGATTGCGGTCAAATGTCTGCCTGGTATATTTTCTCTTCATTAGGATTCTATCCTGTGACACCAGGAAAGCCAGTTTATGCTATCGGAGCCCCACAATTTCCGAAAGCTTCATTAAAACTAGAGAATGGAAGAACTTTTACCGTGATTGCTGACAAGATTTCCGACAAGAATATCTACGTTCAGAAAATGTTCCTGAACGGTAAAGAATACAAAAGCTGGGAACTGAACCACAGCGATATCATGAACGGTGGCGAGCTTAGATTCGTAATGGGAAGCAAGCCGGTAAAATAAGACTATAAAAATAAACGAAACAAAAGTATCAATGGAAAGGAGAAATTTTATTAAAACAAGTGCACTGGCAGGAGCCGGATTGCTGTTTACTCAAAATGTTTTTGCTAAAAATTTAGTGCTGGATGATTTTCCTGTTGTCCGTGTCCCTAAAGAGAAAAGACATTTTACCAGCGAATCCGTAGAAAATGCTATCGCTGCTTTTAAAAAGAAAGTTAAAAACAAAGAACTGGGCTGGCTCTTTGAAAACAGCTTTCCGAATACATTAGATACTACCGTTTTCTATAGTGAAACTAACGGAACACCGGATACTTACGTCATCACAGGAGATATTGATGCGATGTGGCTTCGTGACAGTTCCGCACAGGTTTTCCCTTACCTGCAGTTCTCGAAGAAAGATGAAAAGCTGCACAAGCTGATTTCAGGGGTAATTCATAAGCAGACGACTTTCATCCTGAAAGATCCTTATGCAAACGCTTTCTATAACGATGACCAGAAGATCAGTAAATGGAAAGAATATGACCATACCGATATGAAACCGGGAACCCATGAAAGAAAATGGGAAATTGACTCACTTTGCTATCCTATCCGTCTTGCCTATCACTTCTGGAAAACCACAGGAGATACAAAACCTTTCGATGCCAACTGGCTGAAAGGAATTAAACTTACCCTGCAGACTTTCACAGAACAGCAGAGAAAAAATGATCTGGGACCTTACAAATTTGAGCGTACAACAGCGTGGGCAACAGATGGAGTTCCTATGGGAGGATATGGTTATCCGACAAAACCGGTGGGTCTTATCAGCTCTATGTTCCGTCCAAGTGACGATGCTACTATCTATGGATTCCTGATTCCGTCTAACTTATTTGCAGTAGTAAGCTTACGTCAGGCAGCAGAAATGGTTTCTCAGATTAAAAATGAAAAAACGTTGGCTCAACAGCTGAACAGCCTTGCTGATGAGGTAGATGCAGCCATCAAAAAATACGGAATTTACAATCATCCTGAATTTGGAAAAATCTATGCTTTTGAAGTGAATGGCTTTGGAAGCTACAACCTGATGGATGATGCGAACTGTCCAAGCTTGCTGGGACTGCCTTATCTGGATGCGGTGAAAGTTGACGATCCTGTATATTTGAATACAAGAAAATTTGTGTGGTCAGAAAACAACCCGTTCTTCTTCAAAGGTAAACTGGCAGAAGGGATAGGAGGTCCGCATATCGGACTTGACATGATCTGGCCAATGAGTATCATCATGAAGGCACTCACTACCAAAGACAAAAGTGAGATCAGGTGGTGTATTGATACTCTACAGAAAACGCACGGCGGGACAGGCTTTATGCATGAATCCTTCCATAAAGACGATGCCAAAAAGTTCACCAGAGAATGGTTTGCATGGGCCAATACCTTATTCGGTGAGTTGTTATGGAAAACCTTTAACGAAAACCCTGAGCTACTGACATAGCCCTCCCTTTTTATATGGCTTTTTCATCAGTGATTCCTTCCCAAAAAAGAAGGAGTCAGGGGCTTGCTATATAAAATTCAGACACCAAACACCTTAAAAAAATTATACAATGAAAAAAAAATCCATCCTTACCGCACTGATGGCAGTGATGCTTCAGTCAGGTTCTCTGATTAACGCACAGCAGCTTAATCCTACAGGAATTTGCTATGTGGAAGTGAATAACAACAACCTCCTGAATGCGGGAGCGTACAAACTGCAGACATCGAACAGCTATCTGTTCAATGTGGTAAATATTTTTGCGGCTAATATTAATTATGATACCAGCCGTGGAAGAGCTTATCTGTATTCCAATAATAATGTTACGAAAGTGCTTACCAATGCAGATACTTACATAAAGCCCCTTCAGCAGAAAGGAATGAAAGTAGTCCTGACTATTTTAGGAAACCACCAGGGAGCAGGGATCTGTAATTTTCCTACCCGTGAAGCCGCAAAAGACTTTGCATTACAGCTTGCCAATACAGTGAATACCTATGGTCTTGATGGAATTGATTTTGATGACGAATATTCAGAATACGGAAATAACGGAACCGGGCAGCCTAACGACAGCTCTTTTGTAATGCTTGTTCAGGAGCTCAGAGCATTATTGCCGAATAAGATTATTTCATTCTATTATTACGGTCCTGCTGCTTCAAGACTTTCATGGAACGGAGCCAGAGTAGGAGACAACGTCAATTACAGCTGGAATGCCATGTATGGAACATTCTCCGCTCCTAATGTACCTCCTCTTACCAAAGCACAAATTTCTCCTGCAGCCGTATGGATGGGAAATACTTCCAATTCTACAACAACCAGCCTGGCCACTCAGACTAAGAACGGTGGTTACGGAGTATTTATGTGGTATGATCTGCATGGAACTAATGAAACTGCGCAACTTTCAGCAGGAACTCAAACATTATATGGAGAGCCGACTGTTTTAAGCGGTACTTTACAGTCATGGACACAAGGAACAAACTGTGATGCGCCTATCGGACTGTACACAAGCAATCTTACAGGAACAAGTGCAAAACTGAACTGGTCTGCTGTTGGAACCAATACCTATGATGTTGATTATAAACCAGCTTCTTCCACAACATGGACGAATGCCGTTTCTGCAACGAGCGCTACTTCTGTAACTGTTTCAGGCTTAACAGCCAATACAGAATACGATTGGAGAATCAGAACCAACTGCAGCGTGAAAAGCGCTTACATGTTTGCACCAAGATTTACCAGTACCTCAGGAACAACGCCTACAGGTTCTTATGCATTATCTATGGATGGAAGTACTGAATCAGGGGCTGCCGGAAGTATGAACCTGAGCGGTTCCGCATTATCTTTTGAAGGCTGGATCAAACCTTCGTCCTTCAAGTCTGCTTCTCCTTATATTTCTTCTATCATGGGAACTGAAGTAAGCGACAGTAATTCCGCATTCCTGCGATTAGGAGATGCCAGCCTGGCCAATAATAAGCTTCAGTTTGTAGTAAGTATTAATAATGTTCAGCAAAAACTGGCTTCCGCAACCGCTTTGAATGCAAATACCTGGTATCATGTTGCTGCAACATATGACGGTGCCAATATGAAAATTTATATTAACGGGGTTCTGGATGCGACTAAAGCACAAACCGGAAGTGTGAATTCAACCGGGGCGTTCAATGTTGGATATTTATATAACACATCAAGGAATTTCAATGGTAAAATAGATGAAGTGAGAGTTTGGAAACGTGCATTAAGCCAGACGGAAATCAGTCAGAATATGTGTAATGTATCAGTTCCGGCTACTTCATTGGCTGCCTATTGGAAGTTTAACGAAGGAAGTGGTTCTACTGTTCAGGATACATCAGGAAACGGAGTAACTTTAACATTGACAGGTGTTGATGCTTCCAATTGGGGAACAGATCTGCCATGTGCAACAGGAAGTTCACTATTGACAAGAAATGCATCGAGTCAAAAATCAATAAGTGCCGGACAGACCAATATTAAAAATCAAATCAAATTATATCCGAATCCGGTAAGCAAATCTTCATCACTTACCGTTTCTGTTCCGGAGGAATACAGCAAAGGAAAATTAACGGTTTATGATTTTAATGGAAGAATCGTTGACACAAAATCACTGAATTCCGGAGATAACCAAATTGAATTGACAAGACTTTCAGCAGGAAGCTATATCGTTCAGTTTGAATCTCATGATGGAAGTTTAAAACAATCCGAAAAACTAATTGTAAAATAATAAACCAGTCATTGGGCTTCGGCCCAATGATTTTTTCTACTACAAAATTGATATACTATGAGAAAAAAATCCTTTTTTATTCCTCTAATGGTTCTGATGCTTCAGTCAGCTCCATCACTCAAAGCACAGCAGCTTGATCCTTTGGGAGTCTGCTATGTGGAAGTGAACAACAATAATATGCTGAATGCAGGTTCCTATACTCTGCAGAATACCAACAGACAGCTTTTTGATGTTGCTATTATTTTTGCAGCCAACATCAACTATGATGTTTCTAAAAACCGTGCTTACATCTCCAACAATAACAATGTTACCAAAGTCCTGAATGATGTTAATACCTACGTAAAACCTTTACAGCAAAAAGGAATAAAAGTATTACTGGATCTTTTAGGAAATCACCAGGGAGCAGGAATTTCTAATTTTCCTAACCGTGAAGCAGCTAAAGATTTTGCTCTGCAGGTTGCTCATACTGTTTACACCTACGGTCTGGATGGAGTAGACCTTGATGACGAATACGCAGGATACGGAAATAACGGAACAGGACAGCCTAATAACAGTTCTTTTGTAATGCTTTTACAGGAATTGAAAGCGGCAATGCCTGATAAACTGATTACATTCTACTACTACGGTCCGGCTACAACCAGACAAACTTATAACGGAGATTTAGCAGGAAATTATATTAATTATACCTGGAACGCCATGTACAGTACGTACAATGCACCTGTTGTTCCTCCCCTTGATAAATCCAAAATTTCTGCAGCCGCAACATGGATTCAAAACTCCAATCCAAGCTCTACATCAGCAACAACATTGGCAAATTTAGCCACCAGCACAAAAAATGATCAATATGGAGTGTTTATGTGGTATGATCTGCCGGGAACCAATGTTGCCAGCTATCTGAGTATGGGTTCCAATATCCTTTACAACGAAAATACGCTTTTAAGCGGTCAGTTATATTCATGGTCTCAGGGACAGACCTGTGATCCGCCATTGGGACTGGATGTTTCCAATGTGACAGGAACTTCAGCAAAACTGAACTGGACTTCCAATGCTTCCCAGTCTTACAATATTGATTATAAACCGGCCAATTCCACAGTATGGACGAATGTGGCCAACAATTATTCAGGAAATAATATTGTCATCAACAACCTTACTCTGAATACCAATTACGACTGGAGAATACAGTCCAACTGCTCACCGACATTAACAAGTACTTATATTTTTGCACCAAGGTTTAATTCCGGAAGTGGCTGCACTACGCCATCAGGATTAACTTCCGGAAGTTTCCTTGGTAATACAGTCCAGTTATCATGGGATGCAGGAAATGCCACTTCATATACTCTACAGTATAAAACTGCTGCTGCCACAACCTGGTCTGAAATCCCGAATATCACAACCAATTCATATTCATTACAGAATCTGACACCTAATACAAATTATGTATGGAAAGTACAGGCAGGATGTGCGGGAGGAACTACAAGTACCTATTCAGGAGAAGGAGCATTCAACAGTGGTTTTGCACCTGTTACAAGTCCCGGAGCAAGATCCCTTTCTTTCAACGGAAGCACGCATTATCTTAACGCAGGACAGTTTAACCTGAGTGGAAATGCTATGACATTTGAAGGTTGGGTAAAAGTAAATGCTTTTAAAACGGGATTCCCTTATATTTCATCAGTAATGGGTATTGAAGTGGGAGATAATAACTCGGCCATGCTTCGTTTCGGAGATGGAAACCTGGCGAATAATAAACTGCAGTTTATATTGAGTTTCGGCTCATCACAAGTGAAACTGAATACGAATACAGCATTCAATACCAATACATGGTACCATATTGCAGCCACTTATGACGGTGCAGCAATGAAAATTTATGTCAATGGAAACCTGGATGCAAGTTCAGCAGTGACAGGTAATTTCAATGCCAACGGCATTCTTTATCTGGGTAGAAATTATGATAATTCCCGTACAATCAATGGATTCCTTGATGAATTCAGAGTTTGGAAAAAAGCATTAACACCACAGGAAATTCTGAGTAACAGCTGTAATGTTCCTGCCAACTCTACGGGTCTTGAAGCGAACTGGAAAATGGATGAAGGAAGTGGAATGGGCGCTTTAGATGCTACAGCCAACACTCATTTTGCAACGCTGATCAATATGACAGATGCGAACTGGAGAACAGATGTTGCCTGTACTTCATCTCTTGCCGTGAAAGATATTGAATCTGTAAAAGAGAACAACACTGTTTATCCGAATCCTGTGAAAAGAGGAAATGATATTCACTTTGCCATCAGCGATAACTCTGCAAGTGAAGTAGCATTGTATGATGCTTCAGGAAAATTGTTCAAAAAACAGAATATTAATCAAAATAATAATGCAGTGAATACGCAGGATTTAATCAGTGGTACTTATATTTACAAGATTACATCTGCAAACAGTAAAGTATTATCAACAGGTAAAATTATTGTGAAATAAAATTCAGATAATGAAGTAGTTATCGGAATTAGTAATATAAAGTCTGAAATACAAAGCAGACAGGCAGGTGGTGTACTCCTGTTTGTCTGTTTTTTCAGTCACAGGGATGTTTGAATTTAAAATAATAAATAATGCAGAATATAGTAGGAATAGATATAGGAGGATCGCATATCACGCTGGCTGAGGTAGACCCGGAAAAACGTGAAATCATTTCATCCACCTATGTAAGAGAACATGTAGATGCTTTTGAAAAGAAAGAAATTATCTTTAGCGCTTGGGTTTCAGCCATTGAAAAAGTGGCTCATGATCTGGTAAAAGAAGACCTTCTGATCGGTATCGCAATGCCGGGACCTTTCGATTATGGCAACGGCATATCTTTGATGCAGCATGGAAAATTCATCGATATCTATCAGGTGAATATCAAAAAAGAACTGGCAAAAAGACTAGGCATTTCTGAGAAGCTGATTCATTTTGTAAATGATGCGGCAGCCTTTATGGAAGGAGAAGTATTTGGAGGTTGTGCCCAGGGATTCAAAAGTGCTTTTGGAGTAACCCTTGGAACAGGATTGGGAACTACCTTCTTCAATGGAGAATTGGCTACCGATGAAGACTTATGGGATTCTCCTTTTAAAAACTCTATCAGTGAAGATTATCTTGCAACACGATGGTTTGTGAATCGTTATAAAGAACTCACCGGAGAAGAAATTTCAGGGACTAAAGAATTGTTGGATAAACCAGCGGAAATACAAACCCAGATATTTGATGAATATGCAGACTCTTTCTCAGAATTTATCGTAAAATATGTAGATTATTACAAACCGGAAGTTTTAGTTATAGGAGGGAATATTGCCAAAGCTTATCCTTATTTTGAACAAAGATTTATTCAGAATTTAACAAAGAATAATATTAACTTGCAGGTTAAAATTTCTGCGATATTTGAAGATGCGGCCATTCTTGGAGCTGCCAGCTATGCATTAAAAAAGCGTATATAAATTAACAAACGAAAAGATACAATGAAGTTTATATTTTCTACTTGCTTACTGTTATTACAGGCCTGGGCGTTAGGTCAGAATATATCTCCCGTAGATTATGTGAATCCTTTAATGGGAACGCAGTCCAAGCCTTCCTTATCCAACGGAAATACCTATCCGGCAGTCGGACTTCCCTGGGGAATGAATATCTGGACACCGCAGACCGGTAAAATGGGTGACGGATGGGCTTATACCTACGATGCTGATAAAATAAAAGGATTTAAACAAACGCATCAGCCTTCTCCCTGGATGAATGACTACGGCGCATTTGCCATCATGCCGGGAGTAGGAAAAGTGAAATTTAAAGAAGACGAAAGAGCGAGCTGGTTCATTCACAAAGCTGAGGTTACAACTCCTTATTTCTACAGTGTATACCTTGCGGACATCAATGTCACTACAGAATTTACACCTACAGAAAGAGCTTCCTACTTTAAATTTGATTTTCCAAAAACAGACAGTGCTTACATCGTCGTAGATGCTTTGAACAAAGGTTCTTACATCAGGATTTTACCTAAAGAAAGAAAAATTATTGGGTATACCACAAAATATTCTACCGGGAAATATGATAATTTTAAAAACTATTTCGTCGTTCAGTTTGATAAAGATTTTGAACTCACAAAAACCTGGAAAGATGATAAACTGGTTAATGACCAATTAGAAATTACCAGCGATCATACAGGAGCTGTCGTAGGTTTTAAACTTAAAAATAAAGAAACGGTTTATGCAAAAGTTGCCTCTTCATTCATCAGCTTTGAACAGGCAGAACTGAATCTTAAAAGAGAAATCGGAACGAGAAACTTTGAACAGGTAAAAACCGAGGCTAAAAATATCTGGAACAAAACATTAGGAAAAATAGAAGTAAAAGGAGGAACAGATCAGCAGATGAGAACCTTTTATTCGTCTCTGTACAGAACATTATTTTTCCCCCAGAAATTATATGAAGTAGATGCTCAGAATAAAATAAAACATTGGAGCCCTTACAATGGTAAAATTGTTGACGGAAGAATGTTTGCAGGTACCGGATTCTGGGACACGTTCCGCGCTTTGTACCCTTTCCTGAACCTTGTTTACCCAAGCATCAATGTAGAAATGCAGGAAGGATTGGCTAATGCTTACAAAGAAGGCGGATTCTTACCGGAGTGGAGCAGCCCGGGATATTCTGATATTATGATCGGAAACAATTCTGCATCCGTTGTAGCAGATGCTTATATCAAAGGACTTCGCGGATATGATACGGAAGCGCTTTGGCAAGCCGTAAAACATGGAGCAAATAACGAAGGACCTATAGAAGCAGTAGGCCGTGCAGGAGTAAAGTATTATAATGAACTGGGTTATGTTCCTTACGATGTAAAAATCAATGAAAATGCAGCCAGAACATTGGAGTATGCGTATGACGACTTTTCAATTTATCAGTTAGGAAAAGCATTGGGGAAACCCGCTTCAGAAATTGATATTTATAAGAAAAGAGCTTATAATTATAAAAATGTCTTCGACAAGGAAACAGGTTTGATGCGTGGTAAAAATAAAGACGGGAACTTCCAGAAACCTTTCAATCCTTTCAAATGGGGTGATGCTTTCACAGAAGGAAACAGCTGGCATTATACATGGTCTGTTTTTCAGGATATTGACGGTCTGGCAGAATTGATGGGTGGAAAAAAGAAATTTGAAGCCAAATTGGATGAGGTATTCTCATTGCCTCCTGTTTTTGATGACAGTTATTATGGAGGTGTGATCCATGAGATCAGAGAAATGCAGATCATGAATATGGGACAGTATGCCCACGGAAACCAGCCTATTCAGCACATGATTTATCTGTATAACTACTCAGGAGCGCCTTACAAAACACAATATTGGGCAAGACAGGTAATGAATAAACTGTATCATGCAACTCCGGATGGATATTGCGGTGACGAAGATAACGGACAGACTTCTGCCTGGTATATCTTCTCAGCCCTTGGATTTTATCCGGTAACACCGGCTACTGATCAATATGTGTTGGGAGCACCATTATTTAAAGAAGCTACCATCCATTTGGAAAATGGTAAGAAAATTGAAATAAAAGCTCCGGAAAATAATGCAGAAAATTTATATGTAAAATCTTTGAATGTAAACCAACAGCCTTACTCCAAAAACTGGGTAAGTCATAAGGAATTGATGAAAGGAGTTGTTTTAGATTTTAAAATGGACAGTAAACCCAACAAAGAAAGAGGATCACAGGAAAAAGATTTCCCATATTCAATGTCAAAAGAAGAATCAAATAAATAATTTTTAAATTAAAAATATAGCTGTATGAGTACAGAAAAAAAAGAAATATTCGATAGAGTAGAGAACATGCTGCAGACACAAGGTTTTAACATTGCAGCAAAAGATGATACAAGACCTTGGGGTGGTTTCTTTGTGATAGATGAAACACAGGCACAGGATTTTGCCAACCAATATTTCGATGGGATTGATGTAGACAACCTAAGAATAGGAGGGAAGCTAAGTCCGAAAATTCTTATCGTAGCTCCAGAAGCAAGATTAAGCTGGCAGTATCACCACAGAAGAGCCGAAATCTGGCAGGTAGTGGAAGGAACGGTAGGCATCAAAAGAAGCAATACCGATGAAGAAGGAGAATTGGGAGAATATGGACCAAAAGACCTGGTGAAGCTTCAGCAGGGAGAAAGACACAGATTAATAGGTCTTGCAGGCTGGGGAATTGTTGCCGAAATCTGGCAGCATACCGATGCATCCAATCCTTCCGACGAAGATGATATCGTAAGAGTACAGGATGACTTTGGGAGATAAATAAAAAATCCGCTTCATTGAAGCGGATTTTTTATTGGTAGGGAAACTTGAAGCTGGAAGAGGGAAGTTTCTGGAGGTGATCAGAAGTTTTTATTCTCCTTCATTATTTATGTATCTATTAGCTGGCAGCAAAAAAATAAACCTTATAAGTCTCAAAGACCTATAAGGTTTTGTTTATTCAGAAAATACCTTCCAGTAATTTGCCTCAAAATAGAACACTACCTAATAGGACTCCCAGCTTCATTCTTCCAGCTTCCCGCTTTTAAAACGTCACATCCAATCCCACATAGAAGTTAGCCTTCATAATCGGAGCGTATACCATTCCTCCGTCAAAATAACTTCCGAAAGGATTTTTAAAATCCACAATCGCATTTTTCTGATAATAAGAAGTAAGGTTTTCACCCCCTACATAAGCTCTGATCTTTTTATTGAAGTTTCTTGAGATCTGAGCATTTAGAACCGCATATGATTCCGAATAGGTTGGCAGTTGAAACTCTGCCGGATTCGTTGAAGTATCAGGAAGTCTTTGCTTTCCAACCCAGTTTAAAGTCGTATCAAAACTCCAGAATCCGCCATTATCATTTTTATTGGTTGAATAAGCCAGGTTCACAAATCCTCTGTGTTTTGCCATAAAAGGAACTTCTCTTCTTCCTCCGATATAATCCGCCTGCACGTCATAATATTTATATGCCAATCTTACTTCAAGGTTTTTTACAGGCATGAAATCCCATTGGGTCTGGAATGAATTGGCAAAAGATTTACCATCAAGATTATAGAATGTAAGCTGTTGAGGAGACTTATCCAAATCTACCAATACCTGATCCTGGAAATCTGTTCTGAAAAAATCAGCGATAATACTTGATTTTCTTCCGAACAATTTGAATTCCTGCTGTAAGCTTGCCCCGTAATTCCATGCAATTTCAGGTTTTAAACCATAAATATTTCCGCCGTTGGGCAAAATATTGATAGCCCTGTTAGAGGCAAAATATTGCTGGCTTTCCGCAAAAACATTCGCCGTTCTGAATCCTCTTCCCGCCGAAAGTCTTAAGATCGTCTGAGGGGTGAAATCATACTTGAAGTTCAATCTTGGCGTAAACTGTGTTCCTGCCAGGTTATGAAAATCTACTCTGGAACCTGCGACTAAAGTATATTTTAAACCTGTTAAAGTATATTCGGCAAAAATACCCGGTACAATTTCATTTCTTCTGATATCATCCATCAAATACGTTTCTTTATAACCGTCATATAAGAAACTTGCACCAGCCTTATACTTGTGGTTGGTATTTCCAATGATGCTTTCAAAGATTAAATTGGAATAATAGGTGTGCTGTTGTCCTGCATAATTTCTCAATCCGAAGAAACTGTCCTGCTGGTGATACACATACTGGTTCATCCATCCGATACTCTGGTAAGGTTTCCCTTTAAAAACATAGCCCGTTTTATTCCAGACCTGGAATCTTGAAATATCGATTCCTACCCCATAAAAAGGCTGTTTGTCCTGCCCAAGTTTTTTATCAAATCCAATCTGTCCTGCAGTTCTTTCATCTCTGATAAAATTAATTCCGAAGTGAGATCCGAATCCTGATTTTTCAAGATCATTATAATTCAATAAATAGGCAGCATTAATCTGCGTTCCTTTCGGTCTGTCCAGAAAACCGTCATGATTCATATCCGTATTTCCGAAAGTTCCGTTTCCGTGAAGAAGAAATGTCTGTGACCATTTATCGTTGATAGGAGAAACATTGGTGATATTTATTTCGGCTCTTCCATTAAAGTCGGAAAAAAGATTCAGTGACGTTTCAGGAGTCTTGGCATTCTTCAGAAGTTCAGTATTGATCTGTCCTGTGATACTTTCATAGCCGTTGGTTACGGTACTTCCTCCTTTGGTAAGCTGAATACTTTCAATCCATCTTCCCGGAATAAAATTTAATCCGTAGGCAGAAGCCAGGCCTCTGATTTCTGGCAGCTGTTCTTTCGTTAAGCTGGTATATTTCTGATCCAAACCAAGCATTTTCAGCTGTTTTGTCCCGGTAACCGCATTACTGAAAGATACATCTACCGTTGCATTGGTTTCAAAACTTTCAGACAGATTACAGCAAGCAGCCTTTAACAACTCTTTTTTATCAATATTAAAAACAAGTCCCGCTTCTTTCTTGCTTAAAGCTGTTGCCGCCTTAGAACCTGTTACAACAACTCCATCGATATTTTTTTCATGCTGGGAGTGATCTTCTTTTGGTGATGAAGTTTCATTGTCTTTATGATCTTCATGTTTCGCTCCTTCTTCGTAATGTACCTTTGGATTAGCTTCACCGAAAGTAAAATCCCTGTCATACAGACAGCATCCCGGAAGTCCGTTGTATACGGCATCAGCGGCCCTATATTTTTCATTATCATGACCGGCATCAGCAATAGCCTTTAAGATCTTATCTGATGAGGTTTTTGAAGAATCAAAATGTAAAGTGACCGTCTGTTTCTCCGCATTCCATTCTGCAGTATCCGCACCCGCATCTTTAGATGCCTTTTCAATTCTGGCTTTACATGAAGCACAATTTCCTCTTACGTAGAACTCGTTTTCTTTCTTAGTGGAAACAGCAGCCCCTGCATGGTGCTCGTGATGGGTTTCTGCCTGTGAAGGCTGTAAGTCTCTATCGTAATGACAGCATCCGGGAAGGCCTTCATACGTTGTGTCAGACGCTTTGAATTTCTCATTATCATGTCCCGCTTCTGCTACCTTTTTCAAAATATCATCAGAAGAAGTCTTGTCTGTTTCTAAGGTTAGTGTCTGAAGATCAATAGAGTAAATAGCTGTTTTGGCGCCTGCTTTTTTAGCAGCACTTTCAATTCTTGTTTTGCACATTTCGCAGTTCCCTTTTACCCTGAACTGACTTTTTGAAAGTGTTTGCGCCGATATAAATTGTGTAAATAGGAATAATGCACCAAGTATTAACCTGGAAATAGATAATTTCATTTTGTTTAAAAGTTTAGATTAATTAAAAACAGTTCACTATAAGACATAATGAACCCCTGAGATTTTAATTAACCTATCTTGGGTGGTTGCCAGATTTCCTTTAAACGGTCTGAAAGATAAGGATCTGCATACTGAAACTGAGGATTCTTATTCGCTTTGTAATAAGACAGTTCCAGACGTAGATTTTTTGAGAAAGGGGTTTCAATAAAAGTGTAACAGGCAATACATGATGAACAGCAGTCATCATTACATGATTTTGTATTATCATTTTTGCTGTCTTTTTTTGAAGAATGATTTTTGCAGCAGTCCATTTTTTGGGAAGACTCTGCCTTACAGCATGTTTCCTGTGCCTCTTGCGCATAGAAATTGTCCTTAGGAACCAGAAAGATTCCCAGGCAAAATACTATTACAAGTAGGTGAAACAGCTTCATATCTGCAAAAATACAAAATTTATGGCAAAGGATCACCAACTTTCAGAGAACAGCTGTGCCATGGTTCACCATGTGCCGGATTTAGTTTTGGTTTTTCACCCATCGCCAGGTTCTGTGCTGCAGGTGCAGGACTTGGAGTCGTTTGCACTACATTTTGTGCCGGTTGTGGAGCAGGTGCAGGTTTGCTGCTTAATGGCTGTCCTACCGGAATATCGCATCGGTGTCCGGGTTGTCCATGTGGAGGATTCATTCCCGGAGCTGTTTTTGCCTGCTTTCCGTTATTGTCCAATGTAATTTTTCCCGGTGATACAGCATTCGGATCAATCTGAACGATATTGTTTCCGTTTGCATTTATATTTTGAGAAACAGGCGTAGCTGTAGCGGGAGCTCCATTCAGAGGCTGTCCTACCGGAATATCGCATCGGTGTCCGGGCTGTCCGTGTGGAGGATTCATTCCCGGAGCTGTTGCCAAAGGAGCAGGAGCAGAACTGGATTGGATGCCTGCCTGATCCATCAGAGCGGTTTTTGAAGTGTTATTCAGGGCTACGTTGGATTGTCCAGCGTTGGCTTCTTCTTTTAAATAAGTAGCTCTTTCATCCTTTTTACAAGATGCAGCTAATAGTGATACGGCGATCAAACCTATAAATGTATTCTTCATATCCATGGGTATGAAACAAAATTAGCAAAACATTTTCAATTGTTTTGCTAATTTTATACTTATAATTTGATTTTTGGATTAATTTTTTACCAAAAGTCTAAATCCTTCTCCGTGTACGTTGATGATTTCTAATCCTTCGTCGTCTTTTAATAGTTTACGAAGCTTGGCAATATATACGTCCATACTTCTTGCTGTAAAGTAATTTTCTTTTTTCCAGATCTTTCTTAAGGCAAGATCTCTCGGCATAAAATCATTTCTGTGAATGCAAAGAAGTTTTAATAATTCATTTTCTTTAGGAGAAAGTTTGTATTCTTTATCACCTACTTTCAGCTGTCTCAGCATAGAATCGAAGAAAATATTGCTGATTTTGAACTGCTCCTGCTCTTCATTTTCCAATGTGGAACTTCTCTGAAGAATTGCTTTTATTTTGTATAAAAGAAGTTCTGTATCAAAAGGTTTTGTAATATAATCATCTGCTCCCAACTGGTATCCTTTCAAAATATCTTCTCTCATATTTCTTGCTGTAAGGAATATGATGGGTGTGTTTTTATCAATCTTTTTTACATCTTCCGCTAATGAAAATCCGTCTTTTTTAGGCATCATTACGTCAAATATGCAGATATCGAATTCATTTTCTGTAAATTCTTTTAATCCCTGCTCTCCGTCAGTGGCAAGAGTTACTTCAAAATTATTGATGGTCAAATAATCTTTAAGCACCGCCCCGAAACTCTGATCGTCCTCTACTAATAATATTCTGTTGCTCATAATTTTAATAATTAATAATTAACAATTAAGAATGAACTTCCTCACTCTATCTTCTATATTTTGATATTTGGTTTAAACTTATAATTGATGAATGATCATTGATAATTGATGTGAAGGAGAAGTTTAATCATTTATCGCTTATCACCTATCGTTTATTTTTCTAGCTCATTGGCAGCTTTATCGTGAACGTACTTCCATTTCCTTTATGAGAGTCTACAATAATCTGTCCTTTGTGCAGTTCTACAATTTTCTTCACGTAAGAAAGGCCTAATCCCTGTCCTTTTACGTTGTGGATATTTCCGGTTTCTTCCCTGAAGAATTTTTCGAAAATTTTGGTTTTATTCTGGGTATCCATTCCCATTCCTTTATCTGAAATTTCAATCACATACCAGTGTCCTTCATTTCTTGTTTCCACGTGTATTTCCGGTGCCTCAGGAGAATATTTGTTGGCATTATCCAGTAAGTTCACCAGCATATTCGAGATGTGGAATTCGTCTATTTTAAAATTATACTGAGTAGCATTGAACTTCTGCGTAAGCGTTCCGTTTCTTTGCTGTACAATCAGATTGAAAGATTCTGTTGTTTTTTTGATCAGTTCCCTTACGTTGGCTTCTTTTAAGAACAGTTCCACTTCATTTCGCTCAAGTTTTGACATATTAAGCACATTTTCCACCTGCTTTTTCATCCTTAAGTTTTCCTGCTTGATCAGTTCGGAGTAGTATTTTACCTTATCCGGATTGGTGGCAATTTTGTCATTAGCCAATGAATCTGTTGCAACAGAAATGGTTGCAAGTGGTGTTTTAAACTCATGGGACATGTTGTTGATGAAGTCTGTCTTTACTTCAGCAAGCTTTTTCTGTCTCATCATATAATTGATGGAAATAATATAAATTCCAAGAATGGTAAGGAGAGAAAGGAATGTTCCCAAAAGCATCGGCCAGTTGTTCATCGCCAGTGAATATTCTTTTTTAGGGAATACCAATGCAAGGCTGTATAAAGTATTTTTCTTATCGGCAAAAAGAGGAAAGCTGTAAGTATTGCTGTCTTTCTTTTCTTTATAAGCCTTATTGGCAATGCTGGTAAGTTTATTATTACGATCCAGAACTCCATATCCGAATTTGGCAGTGATCCCTCGTATTTTAAGTTCTTTGGCAATAACAGAGTCCAATGTTTTCGGATCTACTCTTTTAGTAATAGGAAGGTTATTTCCATATACTTTCACAAACTCTTTCATGGAGTAATCTCCCGTTTCAATCTCCTGATTGATATCTTGCGTTAAAAGTTCGCGATTGGTGGTATCTCTTTTTATTTTATAAGCAGCTTCGTCTGTATACAATGTGGTCAGCTTAATAGAATCTCCTTTTTGAGAAATCGGAAGCTGTGTTTTTTCAATAATATTTTTGGAATAAATAATCTGTCTTTGAGTACCAGAGTCTTCCACTTGCTGAATTGTAGTTAAAGAAGGCTGTTTGCTATTTGCAAGAATATTTTTTCTGAAATCTTTATAATCCTGGTTCAGGTATTTGTCAGCTTCAATTTCTTCAATATTTTTTGAAGTACTTTCCAAAACCGCATACACTTTATTTGAAAAATCCTGTTCCAGTACTCCGTAATAGCCTTTCAACCAATAAAATTGGAGCGTTACAAAGACAATCAGTGAGATCGTCATAAACACTGAAATTATTGGGATGAATTTGTTATTCATTATTTTATTATATAGGTTTTGGAAAAATGAATGTTAAAATTAATTGTTTTAAGAGTACATAAACAAAAAACGAGCCAAAAAATTGTTTTTTTTTTCTTAAAAGAGTGTTTTTTAACAATTATTTATGAATTATCTCTTACTTGTCATATGAAAAGTCCCTTTCAATAAATAAAGTGCTAACTTTATTAAAAATAAATATTTATGGAATCTAATATCATTTTCAACAAAGATTTTGATGCGCCCAGCACGTATGTCATGAAGATTTATAAGGCTGATGTTTCAACCGTGTGGAAGTATTTTACAGAAGCCAGATTATTGGATCAATGGTGGGGACCCAAGCCATGGAAGTGTGAAACGGTAAGTCAGGATTTCAAAGAAGGAGGGATCTGGATGTATACCATGGTAGGACCAAATGGTGAAAAAGGACCAATGTATGCTCAAACTCAATATGGAGAAATTACAGAACACAGAAGTCTTGACTGGATGAGTGCATTCTGTGATGAAAAAGGGAATGTCAACGAAGATTTTCCAAGGTCAAAATGGCTGATTGGCTTTACCGGAGTGGAGGAAGGAACTAAAGTAACGATCAATATCCATTACCATTCTCCTGAAATTATGAGAAAGCTCATGGACATGGGATTTGAAGAAGGATTTAAAATGGGCCTTAATCAATTGGAAGAATTGATTGGATAAATGTGAATATGTAAAAATAATCGGTTATAAAAAAGAGGATTTTCCATTGGAAAACCCTCTTTTATTTATTGACAGGAATTAATTTCCTGCTTCCATCTTCCCGCTTCCCGCTTTTACAAAAGCTCCTCCTCCTGAAAGTATTGGATAATTGCCTTTTTCATCAGCAATGTCTGCTCATTAGGCTTTAATTCCGGAAGTTCTTCCAGGCTTTCAAACTGCGGCCATCCATCTTCATAGTGTGTGAATTTATAATATCCAAAAGGTTCAAGCAATCTGCAGACTGCAATATGAATCAGGTTTACTTTGTCTTCTTTCGTATATTTTTGCTGGCCGCTTCCCAGCTCCTGAAGCCCTATCAGAAATAAAAGGGTTTCAATGGGTGGGTTTTTCTCCGTCTGGAAATTGTCTTCAAAGAATTGTTCTATTTTTTTCCAGTATTCAGCTTCGTTGATCATTCTTTTTGATTTTCTAATTTTAATAAAAATGCGAATTCCAACGCATCTTCCTTCAGAGATTCAAATCTTCCGCTTGCCCCTCCATGTCCGGAGCTCATATCAGTTTTGAAAACTAAAATATTATCGTCAGTTTTTAATTCTCTCAGTTTTGCCGTCCACTTTGCAGGTTCCCAGTATTGCACCTGAGAATCGTGGAATCCTGTAGTGATCAGCATATGAGGGTAGTCTTTAGCTTCTACATTATCGTAAGGAGAGTAGTCTTTCATATAATGATAATATTCCTCGTCATTTGGATTTCCCCATTCATCATATTCTCCAGTTGTCAAAGGAATCGTATCATCCAACATTGTTGTAACAACATCTACAAAAGGTACCTGTGCCACAATTCCGTTGAATAACTGAGGTTCATAATTGACCACAGCACCTACCAACAAACCGCCTGCGCTTCCTCCCATTGCATACATATGCTTTGAGGAAGTATAATTTTCTTTGATCAGATATTTTCCTGCATCAATAAAATCAAAGAATGTATTTTTTTTGAATAACATTTTTCCATCTTCATACCATTCTCTTCCCAAATATTCACCACCACGAATGTGAGCAATAGCATAGATAAAACCTCTGTCCAGGATGGATAGTCTTACATTCGAAAAGCTGGCATCAACAGTATGTCCATAACTTCCGTATCCATACAGAAGAAGAGGAGTGTCAGGTGATTTTTTAGTGTCTTTATGATATACCAGGGAAATAGGAACTTTTGTCTTTCCATCTCTTGAATCTGCCCAGATTCTCTCTGAAATATAATTTTCAGGAGCAAACTTTCCACCCAAAACTTCCTGTTGTTTCAGAAGCTTTGTAGTCTTATCCTTCATGTTATATTCATAGGTGGAGCTTGGTTGTGTAAGAGAGGTGTAACCGTAACGTAAAATCTCTGTATCAAATTCCAGATTAATCCCGATATAGGCTGTATAAGTAGGGTCGGAAAAAGGTAAGTAGTAAGATTCCTGGGTTTTCTCATCAATGATTTTGATCTGAAGCAGTCCTCTTTCTCTTTCTTCCAACACCAGATAATCTTTAAAGATTTCAAAACCTTCCAGTAAAACTTCAGCACGGTGTGGAATGACATCAATCCAGTTTTCCATACTGCAGTTATCAATCTTTGTTTTTACAATCTTGAAATTGATCGCATCATCAGCATTCGTAATGATATAAAACTCATCTTCATAATGCTCTACAGAATATTCAAGATCATCTATTCTTGGCTGGATGACTTTCCATTCTGCAAATACATCATCAGACGGGATAAAGCGGTGTTCATCAGAAATAGTGCTTGAGCTGGCAATGAAAATATACTCTAACGATTTTGTCTTAAATACATTAACATCAAAAGTCTCATCCTCTTCATGGAAAATCAGAACATCATCTGCTGAATCTGTCCCAAGTTGATGTCTGTACACCTGAAATGCACGAAGGCTTTTATCTTTTCTGATGTAAAAAATATGCTTGTTGTCATTTGCCCAGACAGCTTTTCCTGTAGTATTAGGAATGGTGTCCGGCAAAATTTCTCCTGTCTTTAAGTTTTTAAAATTCAGGGTATAAATTCTTCTACCTACATCATCCGAAGAAAAAGAAGCCAGTTGGTTACTTGGGCTTACTGCTACACTTCCTACTTCAAAAAACTCTTTGCCCTCTGCCAGGATATTAACGTCAAGTACAATTTCCTCTTCGTTATCCAGGCTTTTATACTTTCTGCAGAAAATAGGATATTCTTTGCCTTCCTCATAACGCACAATATACCAATACTCATTAAAGAAA
Source organism: Chryseobacterium vietnamense (assembly GCF_031454475.1). NCBI lineage: Bacteria > Pseudomonadati > Bacteroidota > Flavobacteriia > Flavobacteriales > Weeksellaceae > Chryseobacterium > Chryseobacterium vietnamense. The sequence goes on from NZ_JAVDQX010000003.1 coordinate 385,498, forward strand.
TAAGGCAGAGATTCATCATCCTTTTTATAGCGGGCTTTCATCTCTTCGAAAAGCTCTTCCTGAAGAGTTTCCGTATCTTTCATAATGAATTCTTCGTAGGCATTTTCCTCCTCAATATATTTGATAACTTCAGGATTTTCCCTTTCATTCAACCAAAAGTAATTATCGGTTCTTTTATCACCGTGTTTTTCTAGTATTTTTTCAATTTTTTTTGCCTGTGGAGCTTTCATCCGGGGTATTTTTATTTTTTTTAATTGAATACAATCTTATACTTTTTCCTCTGAAAGTAAGTAATTTAAGCAAAAACCAATTCAATATTAATTTTTGTTCAAATTTAGGTAAAAAAAAACCATCTTTCCTTTATTGAAAAGATGGTTGATGGTATTTTTATAATTAAAGCCTATTTGTGAAGTGCTTTAATATACTTTTCAAGGGCCATTGTCATAGAAGGAGTTTCCTTCGTAGGTGCCATTAAATCTACTTTTAATCCTGCTTCTTCTGCAGCTGCCAAAGTCGTGTTTCCGAAAACTCCGATCTTGGTTTCATCCTGCTTGAAATCCGGAAAATTCTGTTGTAGCGATTTGATTCCCTGCGGACTGAAGAAAATCAGCATGTCATAATCTTTGACATTGATATCTGTAAGATCGCTGCATACGGTACGGTACATAATTGCTCTTGTCCAGTCTACATTAGATGCATCCATGGTTTTTACAATATCCGGACTCAAAACATCTGAAGATGGCAACAGATATTTTTCAGTTGGAAACTTTTTGAAAAGAGGAAGCAGGTCTGAGAAGTTCTTCTCCCCAAAGCTGATTTTTCTTTTTCTGTACACGATGTGCTTTTGAAGATAGTTGGCAATTGCTTCCGACTGGCAGATGTATCTCATCGTATCCGGAACAGCAAAACGCAATTCCTCTGCTAGTCTGAAGTAATGGTCAATCGCATTTTTACTGGTAAAAATAATACCGGTATACTGCGTCAGATCTATTTTCTGTGTTCTGAGCTCTTTATTGTCAACCCCTTCGACGTGGATAAATGGACGGAAATCAATCTTTATTTTTTCCTTCTTCGCTATATCCAGATATGGAGAAGACTCACTAGGCGCTGGTTGAGAAACCAATATAGACTTTATTCTCATCATTGACTTTTATTAAAAAAATAACAACTTCCAAAGCAATAATAATGGTGCGATTTGGAGGGTGCAAATATACAAAAATTTATAATACCATTTTTCAGGAAGAATCTTGTTCTTGTGAAATAAATAGAAAAATACTTTGAAAATGAATACAAAAGCAAAGAAACCGAAATAATACAGAAACATTTTATTTCTGTCTATCGGGAAGTAATAATGGGCTACACAAAGAATTATTAACAAAAATGAAAGGATGAAATAAAACTTTGTGGAGGTAAAATAAAAAATAGTCCATTTTTTTCCATCCCCAATACTTTGGTAAAATAAAAATCCCAATGCTGACTTTATTAAATAAAAAAGCAGCACTGCCAGCAATGTATATCCAAATTTATTAAGCTGATATCCCAAAAGCTGAAGATCAGCAATGTATTTCGGTACAATAGGAACGTACTGTGAAATTAATACAGATAGGGTAAGTGTCATTACACAGGACGTGATGATCCAGCTGGGAAGGTTGTTGCTTGCATCAAAATATTTCTGAAGCAGAAAATCTTTAAGACTGGCATCTCTTTCTATGACGTTCATCATAAAAACATATAAAAATATACAGCCCACAAGGATAAAGATTACCCAATCATTATTCTCAGGTATTCTTACGTGATTGATGAAGTGTTGTGATGATGGCAAAATTTAATTTTTTTTATTTATTATTTAACTTCAGATAACACAGCCCGGCACAGATTTTCCTGTCACCAGATCCATGAATTTGCAGTTAAAATATTTGCTCTCATCGATTTTACGTATTGTTCAGATCTGTTGAATAAAAGTTTCTGTTTCATCCGCTTAATCCCCGAGAAATATTTTTGCAAAATTATAGATTATTTTGTATAAAATAAAAAGGTTAAATAAACTATCTTTGCAAACTGAAATGAAAAAACTCGTCATCATCCCAACATATAACGAAAAGGAAAATATTGAAAATATTATTTCCGCAGTTTTTGCATTGGAGGACGACTTTCATATCCTGGTAGTAGATGATTCTTCTCCTGATGGAACAGCAGAAATCGTAAAAGAATTGCAGAAAAAGCATCCGCATTATTTACATCTGTCAATAAGACATGTGAAAGATGGGTTGGGAAAGGCATATATTCATGGGTTTAAATGGGCCATTGAAAATAAATATGATTATATTTTTGAGATGGATGCCGATTTTTCACACAATCCTAACGATCTGCCAAAACTTTTTGAAGCATGTAAAAATGCAGATATGGCCATTGGTTCCCGTTACTCAAAAGGAGTGAATGTTGTGAACTGGCCTATGGGAAGAGTGCTGCTTTCTTATTTTGCCTCAAAATATGTAAGGTTTGTATTAGGGCTTCCAATTCATGATACCACTGCAGGATTTGTATGTTTTTCAAGAAAAGTATTGGAAGAAATAGGATTAGATAATGTAAAATTAAAAGGATATGGATTTCAGATTGAAATGAAATTCAGAGCTTTTAAAAAAGGTTTCAGAATTGTAGAAGTACCTATTATATTTACCAACAGAATTTTAGGAGAAAGCAAAATGAATGGAGGAATTATCCATGAAGCTGTTTTTGGAGTGCTGAACTTAAAATGGAAATCAATCATCAACAGATTATAAAACTGATGAAAAAGTTACTCTTTATTTTCGTTTTGTTGGGCTTGTTTTCGTGCGGCGATTATATTGATAAGCCTAAAAATCTGATCGATAAAGATAAGATGGCAGAAATCATTGCTGATCTTGCAATTAACGATCAGGCTATCTTTATCTATCCTGACAAAAATATGGAAGCAGGTACAAGAGCTGTTCTGAAATCACATAAGGTAAAGCCTGATGATTTTGTAGACAGTTTCAAATACTATGTGATTAAAGAAGAAATGGATGGGATCACCAATGATGCTCAGGAAATATTGCTGAAAAAAGATCCCAAAGCAGATAAATATGTAAAGGAGAGACTGAAACAGAATGGTGTTGCAATGCCTGTAGTAAGGTAAAATCAGACTGAAAGTTTCTGTCCCATAAAATCACTGAAAAAAACAGTGCATTTAAAAAAGTATAGAGATGAAATTTTTTAATATAGAAAAAACCTCTGAAGGAAAAGCAAGAGCAGGGGAAATTACCACAGATCACGGGAAGATTCAAACTCCTATTTTTATGCCTGTGGGAACTGTTGCAAGTGTGAAAACAGTTCATCAGAGAGAATTAAAAGAAGACATTAAAGCTCAGATTATTCTGGGAAATACTTATCACCTATACCTTCGTCCGGGCATGGAAACGATGCAGGATGCTGGTGGTTTACACAAATTCATGAACTGGGACCTTCCTATTCTTACTGATTCAGGAGGTTTTCAGGTGTTTTCACTGGCGAGTAACAGAAAAATGACAGAAGAAGGTGCGAGATTTAAATCTCATATCGACGGAAGTTATCATATGTTCTCTCCGGAAAGATCAATGGAGATTCAAAGACAGATCGGAGCTGACATTTTCATGGCTTTCGATGAATGTACTCCTTATCCATGTGATTACAACCAGGCAAAATCATCCATGGAGCTTACCCACCGTTGGCTGAAAAGATGTATTGACTGGACGAATGATAATCCTGAATTATACGGACATAAACAAAGACTTTTCCCGATTGTTCAGGGATCTACTTATTCTGACCTTAGAAAAATTTCTGCAGAAGTAATTTCTGAAGCAGGAGCAGAAGGAAATGCTATCGGAGGACTTTCCGTTGGAGAGCCAGAAGAAGAAATGTACAGAATCACTGATGAAGTGACAGATATCCTTCCGAAAGAAAAACCAAGATACCTGATGGGAGTGGGAACTCCATGGAATATCCTTGAATCTATCGGACTGGGAATTGATATGATGGATTGCGTAATGCCAACAAGAAATGCAAGAAATGCAATGCTTTTCACCTGGCAAGGGGTCATGAACCTTAAAAATGAAAAATGGAAACGCGATTTTTCGCCTTTGGATGAATTTGGAACCAGTTTTGTAGATCGTGAATATTCAAAAGCGTATCTTCGTCACCTGTTTGTATCTAAAGAATATCTGGCAAAACAGATTGCGTCGATTCATAATCTTGCCTTCTATCTTGATTTGGTAAAAGTAGCCAGAGAACACATTATGGCAGGAGATTTTTACGAATGGAAAAACTCTGTGGTACCGGTTCTTAGACAAAGACTGTAAAAGAATATGCTTAAAATTGTAGACAGATATATCATTAAAAAATACCTTGGGACTTTCAGTTTCATGTTGGTATTATTGTCTATAGTCGTATTGGTAATCGATGTTCAGCAGAAAATCCCAAGGATAGAAAATGCCAAGGCTATTGATCCGAAACTGGATCTGACGTATTTTCTTATCCATTTCTATCCCTTCTGGATCATCAATCTTGTGGTGACCTTCCTTTCTATTCTGGTATTTATATCGGTAATTTATTTTACCTCCAGAATGGCAAATAATACTGAAATTGTGGCCATTATAAGTAGTGGTGCCAGTTTCCACAGATTTTCCAAGCCCTATCTGTTTACCTCTATTTTTATTGGATTGATTGCCCTTGTGGTATACCATATGGTTCTTCCATGGGCCAATATCAAGAAAAATGAATTGGAAGCATATACGTATAATGCGGCCAATAAAGAAAAGATTTTAGGAACAGCTCCCGCTTCTTCACAGCTGAGTAAAACGGAATATATTTTCGTTGATTCATGGAATAAAAGAGAAAAAAGAGGCTCAAGTTTTGTCTACCAGAAATATGATAAAGACAGAAAAATGGTCTATGAGCTTAAAGCAAGTGAAGTGTATTGGGATAAAGCCAAAAAACAGTTTGTTTTAAACAACTACCTGGAAAAAACAATCAATAAAGACAATACCGAAAAACTCGGTAACGGAATAGAATTAAGGAAAAATTACGGTCACTCGCCGGAAGAACTTTTTCCTAACGAGCTTTTGGGACAAAATAAAACCACTCCTGAACTTTTGAAATTCATCGAAAGAGAAAAAGAAAGAGGAAACAGTAACCTGAACTCGTATCTGAATGAACTTCACCAGAGAACCTCAATGCCTGTTTCAATCATTATTCTGACATTCCTGGCGCTTTCCCTGTCATCACAAAAGAAAAGAGGAGGATTGGGTGTAAACCTTGCCATAGGTATTTCATTGGCCTTTATTTTCGTGTTTTCGTTTGAAGCCTTAAAAGTGGTTTCGGAAAATAAAAGTTTGTCTCCGGCTGTAGCCATGTGGCTGCCCAATATGGTGTTTTTACCGCTTACGCTTTATCTTTATATCAAAAGAGCCAATCAATAAAGTAGTTTTACTTCTTTGTGATAAAAGGAATGCATTCCGTCTTCCAGTTCGATCCAGAGTTCACCCTTTTCGTCTGCATGTCGGATGATGCCATTTTGTCGCTCTTTTTCAATTTCAAAAACTGATATCTGATCCTTTCTGAAAAGTTTTTTATTAAATCCATCCAGAATTTCCTGATCAGAAGGTAGACTCTTAAGCTTTTCACACAAATACTCATGAAGGTTTAAAGCGAGTTCTTCCAGGTCAAACTGTATCCCTGTCTGTGTCAGAAGTGATCCCGCATTGGATATTTCGTCAAAATTTTCCTGCAGGATGTTGATTCCGGCTCCAATAATGAAATAATTATTTTGATTAATTTTTTTCTTTTCTATTAAAATTCCAACGATTTTTTTACCTTTAAGGATAATATCATTCGGCCATTTGATTTTTACCTCAGAGTCAGACAATTTGGCAAGGAAATCCCGGATCACCATTGCGGTATAATAATTGAATATAAAGTCGGAGCACAGGATGTTCTGAGTATTCATTGCCAGCGTATAAGCCAGATTTTTTCCGGCAGTCTGAGTCCAGATATTTCCATACTGACCACGGCCTTTAGTTTGATTAAAAGTATGAAGTCCTATAAAATTTGAATCTCCGTAAAGTAAAAACTTTGATATTTCGTCATTAGTAGAAGAACATTCTTTCAGGTAGAAGAGTTGGCTCATTTAAGAAAACTTTAAGAGATTAAGAGGGTAAAAGTAAGGGTAAAGTAAAGAAAAAACAATAAATTTGCAGATTATAGTATTTTTTTAATGAATAAAACAGCAGAAAAACAAGCGTTAATAGATAAAATCGTTGAAGCTATCCAGGATGTAAAAGGAGAAGACATTATGATCTTTGACCTTTCAAACATCGAAAACTCCGTAGCAGAAACGTTCGTAATATGTAGTGGAAACTCAAATACACAGGTAGCTGCATTGGCAGGAAGTGTAGAGAAGAAAGTAAGAAACGAACTTCAGGACAGACCTTGGCACGTAGAAGGTACTGAAAATGCAATGTGGGTATTGGTGGATTACGTTTCAGTGGTCGTTCATATTTTCCAAAAACAGGTACGTGAGTACTACGATATAGAAGAACTTTGGGGTGACGCAGTCATTACCAGAATTGAAAATGAATAATAAAAATTTTAAAAAGTCTAAATGAATAATAAAGGATTCAACTGGTTCTTTCCTATTGCAATCGTAGCTCTTTTGCTATTCTTTGGCTCCAATTTCCTTGGAGGTGATGCAGCAAAATCTATTGATGAAGATGGTTTCTTTAGAGAAATGCAGGCGGGCAAAGTCCAGAATATAATTATATACAAAGACATAGAGAAAGCTGATGTTTTCCTAACAAAAGAAGCAAAATCGGCAATGGTTTCCAAAGCCGGAAAAGAAAACAACCCACTTTCTGCCTTCGAAATGGCTCCTAAAGCAGATTTTTCTGTGAAATATGGAGACCTTCAACTTTTCCTTCAGAAATTTGAACAGGTCAAAGCCAGCAATCCGGTTATTAAAACAACCAAAGATTACGGTACAGGTAAAAGCGCATTAATGGATATTTTAATTCCTGCGCTGGTTTGGATTTCAATCTTAGGATTATTCTACTTCCTACTTTTCAGAAAGATGGGCGGTGGCGGAGGTCCTGGCGGACAGATCTTCTCAATCGGGAAATCTAAAGCAAAGCTTTTTGACGAAAAAGAAAGAATTCAGGTAACATTCAAAGATGTTGCAGGATTGGAAGGAGCTAAAGAAGAAGTTCAGGAAGTAGTAGACTTCTTGAAGAACTCTGAAAAATATACAAAACTGGGAGGTAAAATTCCTAAAGGTGTCCTTTTAGTAGGCCCTCCGGGAACTGGTAAAACCCTATTGGCGAAAGCTGTTGCAGGGGAAGCTAAAGTTCCGTTTTTCTCACTTTCAGGTTCTGATTTCGTTGAAATGTTTGTAGGAGTAGGAGCTTCCAGAGTAAGAGACCTTTTTGCTCAGGCTAAAGCAAAATCTCCGGCGATTATTTTCATTGATGAGATAGATGCTATCGGACGTGCAAGAGGAAAAAATAATTTCTCCGGCGGAAATGACGAAAGAGAAAACACCCTGAATCAGCTTCTTACTGAAATGGATGGTTTCGGAACAGATACCAATGTTATCGTCATGGCAGCAACCAACAGAGCAGATATCCTTGATAAAGCTTTGATGAGAGCAGGACGTTTTGACCGTTCTATCTATGTAGACCTTCCGGAACTTCACGAAAGAAGACAGATCTTTGATGTTCACTTGAAAAAGATCAAGCTTGATGATAATGTAGACAGAGAGTTTCTTGCAAAACAGACTCCTGGATTCAGTGGGGCGGATATTGCCAACGTTTGTAACGAAGCAGCACTGATCGCAGCAAGAAATAATCATACTTCTGTAACAAAACAGGATTTCCTTGATGCTGTAGACAGAATCATTGGTGGTCTTGAAAAGAAAAATAAAGCAATTAAGCCTTCTGAAAAAAGAAGAGTGGCTTACCATGAAGCAGGACACGCTACCATCTCATGGTTGGTAGAACATGCATCCCCGCTTTTAAAAGTAACGATCGTTCCTAGAGGACGTTCATTAGGAGCAGCATGGTACCTTCCGGAAGAAAGACAGCTTACCACTACTGAACAGATGTTGGACGAAATGTGTGCAACATTAGGAGGTAGAGCAGCAGAGCAGGTAATATTCAACAATATTTCTACAGGAGCACTTTCTGACCTGGAAACTGTGACGAAGAGAGCTCAGGCAATGGTAACAATCTACGGACTAAGCCCGAATATCGGTAACATTTCTTACTATGACAGCTCTGGCCAGTCTGAGTATAATTTCGGAAAGCCCTATTCTGAAGAAACTGCTACAAAAATTGATGCAGAGATCAAATCAATCATCGAAAATCAATATGAGAGAGCGGTAAGAATTCTTGATGAGAATAAGGATAAACTTGATGCGCTGGCAAGTAAATTGTTGGAAAAAGAAGTGATCTTCCGTGAAGACTTAGAAGAAATCTTCGGAAAAAGAGCATGGGATCCTGAACTGACAGAGAAGCCTGTAACCAATACTATTCCTGAGAAAGATCAGCCAATGGTAGAGGAAACACCTCAGATCAAAGAAAAAGAAGAAGAAAGCGAAATACAGGCTCCTGAAAGCCCAACACAGCTTTAAGACTCTTAAAAAATAAAATTATTAAAACCTGACAACTGCAAAATTGTCAGGTTTTTTCATATTTAAGGAGATATTTTGGACACTATTGTAATTTATTTTCTATTTTTGTATAAAGTTGACTAAAAATAGATTAAGTTGAATTTATTCAAGAGGATTGTAAGCAAACTTACCAACCAGCCTGAAGAAGAGGACAAACAGAGCCTGGAGAAGCTTGGGGATTCGCTGAAAAATGCGGATCTTGACTATAAGTTTGCGCAATTATTTACGCATTCGGGGGGATTTTTTAATTATTGTGCAGATGAAGCGGAAGCTCTACAAACTTTAAATCAAATTATCAAAATTGAAGGGATCCACAATCTTTTTTGTTGGGACAAAGAACTTCAGAACTTTTTGAACGTTGTGAAGACTACCTATACTTCAGAGCTACAACCGTCTAATGACGCCGCATTCATCACCTGTGAATACCTGATCGCCTATGATGGCAGAATCATGCTTTCACATAATAATATTCTTCATTATCATTCTTCAAGGCTTCCCGACAGAATTATCATTATTGCCAATGTTTCTCAGATTGTAAACAACCTGAATGATGCTATGGGGAAAATAAAAAGAAACGGAAATATCAAGAACCTTACTTCCATAAGCGGAAGCCAATCAAAAATGGACAGTTCTTCCAATTCCAATACAAAACTGTTTTTATTGCTGCTTGAAGATTAAGCAACCACTTCTAAATTTTAAATTTTGGACAAAAATCTCATTCAAAGAACCGTATCAGGTATCGTTTATGTAGCTATCATTATTCTTTGTTCTACTCCGCTGGGAGCACAGCTGCTGAACAATATTGCACCTGGCCTGATTAAGCAACAGTATCTTTATCATGGATTAATGAGTCTGCTGCTGATTGTAGGAACCTGGGAATGTGTCAAAATCATGAAGTTTGGAAACGGCTATGAAAAATGGGTAGTATATCCATTGGTCATTTTTATTTTCTATATGTTTTCCAAAAGATATTTTAATCACGATTTCTTTTTTGATTTCAGACTTAGCGAAATACTGGCACTGGCTTTAATTGGGATTGCTGTGGTTACTTTATTCAAATATCCCAACGAATTATACTTCGACAGCGGAAAACTTATTTTTACCGTGATCTACGTGGCCCTGCCATTTAGTTTTGCATTGGGATTACCAAAGTTCTCCAGCTACAGTGATAGTTTCTCTTTGGAGGTTCTGTTTCTGTTTATCCTGATCTGGAGTAGCGATACCTTTGCCTATCTGGTTGGAAAGTTCTTCGGGAAACATAAAATGGCGCCTAAAATTTCGCCTAAAAAAACTTGGGAAGGGTATGCCGGAGGTGTTGTTTTAACATTGGTTTTATCCTACTTTATTGAACACTATCAACCTGAGCTGAGAGGCAACTGGATGGTTGTAGGATTTTTGATTGCAGCCTTTGCTCCTTTAGGAGATCTGGTGGAGAGTCAATTGAAGAGAAACTTCGGTGTAAAGGACAGTGGAAACATCATTCCCGGGCATGGAGGAGTTTTAGACAGACTGGATAGTTTTATTATCTGCGTTCCTGTCGTATATTTGTACTTTATTTTAGAAAAATTTATTTAGTCTCATGAAATTACATAGAGAATCAAAAGGAACGATTACCGTTGCAACCCTGCTTTTTATTATTCTGGGTGCTTTAGCAATTTATTTCCTTGAAATATGGTCACTGGTGATCATTATGCCTTTGTTGGTTATTTACGGTTTAGTTTTCTGGTTCTTCAGAGTTCCGGATCGTAATATTCTTGATCACAAAGAAAATGTTATTGCTCCGGTGGACGGAAAAGTGGTAATGATTAAAGAAGTGGAAGAGGATGAGTTTATCAAAGGAAAAGCCATCCAGGTTTCTATTTTTATGTCACCACTTAATGTTCACATCTGCAGATATCCGGTTTCGGGAGAAGTGATTTACAAAAAGTATCACCCGGGAAAATATCTGGTAGCATGGCATGAAAAGTCTTCCACAGAGAACGAAAGAACTACAGTAGCAGTTCAGACGATGACAAATCATAAAGTAGTCTTCAGACAGATTGCCGGATATGTTGCAAGAAGAATCGTTTTCTACTGTAATGAAGGAGATAAAGCAAAAGCCGGACATGAGTTCGGATTTATTAAATTCGGTTCCAGAATGGATGTGTTCCTGCCTTTGGATACTGAGATTATCTGTAAAATCGGAGATATTACAAAGGGAGGTGAGGATGTCATTGCCAAACTGAAAGAAAATTAATATTCTTATCATATATAAAATCAAAAGAGAGCCATTATAGCTCTCTTTTTTATTTGAGGGATAAAGTGATATATTTTGTTGTTTGAGTTTAATTACGCATGCGTACTATTGCGTATCAGAAGAGTAATGCTTTTCCATTTGGATCAATAATTTTGCCTGCTTAAAAACACAAGCCCATGCTTTTTAAGTGATCTGAGGTAAATGATTGTTAATTTATTGTCAAAAATGGCATTTCATTTGATAATTTTAACATTGAATTTTAGTAAATTGTAGAAAAACACCTTGATCATCTCCTTTTTAATGCTGAAAAAGACTGTACATTTCGTTTTGTAGATTTTTTATTTTGCATGAAAGGCTGTTAATATTGGAAAATTTATACTTTCAGGAGTACAAATGCCAACTTAAGCTTGTGAAAGCATAAAAAAACAACAAGATGATTTATAAGTTTTTCTTTAAGGTGATCAACGACGAAGCCGAGAATATGGATGATGATTTTGAAAGTAATTATCTTCATCTTATTAACCGGTATTTGCTTTTATTGTTTTTCATATTCCTGTTTTATTCTATTTTCATTATTGCTTTTTTCGGGGATATGCTGATCTCCATATTTCTTACCATCATTACCTTTTTCTGGTTGTTTCTCATGGCCATAAAAGGAAAAACCAAACGGTTCAGAAACGTTTTAAAACCATTCATTGTCGGTATATTTGTTTTACTCACATTTATCGTAAGCTTTTTTAATATTTATACTTACAAAAATGCCGGAGTAGAGTACTTTTACTTTTGTCTTTTGTTTGCTGTTCCGTTCTTTCTGAAATACAAAAAAGACGCCTACACCATCTTTTTTATCACTTTCATCATCAGTATCAATTTTATTACCTGTCTTTATTTTGATTTTGATTTTCTTCCTAAAAGCAGATATATAGAAAAAGCAGATTTTAAAACAATCAAATTGCTGAATATTTTATTTTCGGTTGCTTCTTTTCTGATGGATATTGTTTTTATTACCCAAAAAGACGCTTTGATTCATGGCTTAATTTCCGATAAAAAAGAAAAAGATTCTACCATCAAGGATCTCGTAAAAACAAATGCAGAGCTTATGAAGCACCAGATGCTGATCAATCATCTCTCAGAAGAAAATATTCAGGAGATCTTAAATTTAGCGGAAAGTAATTCACCCATGTTTTTTGAAAAATTTCAGGTGTTCTTTCCTCATTTTATTCCCGAAATTTTAAGAATAAATCCTAATCTGATCCATTCTGAGCTCTATTTCTGCGCACTGATGAAGCTGGATTTTGATACCAAGAAGATTGCACAGTGTACGAATAACAGTATCCGGGCGGTGGAAAGTAAAAAATACAGAATCCGGAAAAAACTGAATATCTCCTCTGAGATCAATATCAACAGCTTTTTGATTAAAATTTAAACAGAATTCCGATTTTTGTTACTCATACGTAATCTTGAGTAGTTTCCGATGGTGTTTTTTGGTTTTCTTGTGAATATTTTTACTTAAAAACATTGTGATGAATATTAAGAACATTCATATTGGAAGCCTGATCCAGTCTAAAGTGGAGGAGTGCCAGATTTCAATAGAAAGAATTTCCAGGTTTCTGAGCCGTACGGAAGATGAAGTAGAGATGATGTATCATGCAAAAAGTATGGATACCGATATTCTCCTGAAATGGTGCAAGCTTTTAAAATTCGATTTCTTCAGATTTTATACCGGACATTTGATTTTGTATGCTCCCCAGGCAAGAATTGATACTGTCTTCACTCAAAATAAAAACACGCTGGTTTTCAGAAAAAGTATCTATACACAAGAGGTTAAAGATTTTATTCTTGATAAAATAAGAACCGGGAAAATGACAGCAAATGATGTAGTGATAAGGTACAAGATTCCCAAGACCACTTTATATAAATGGATGAAAAAGATATAGTGCTATGATACCTGATTACAAACAGATTTACACCGATATTCTTGAAGAGAAGTTTCCCGAAAAATTATCAGATGCCACCATCAGACATAAGTTGGAAACATTTCATTCTGCTTTTGACATTCTGAAATTTAATCAACTGATTTTTGGAGAAACTGAATATATGATGGAACGTAAAAATCAGAGACTCCGTTCTTATGATAAGGAATCTATTTTGAAAATTCTTACTTATCAAAAAAGAAACGGGCTGACCAATCTCCAGGTGAGTGATCATTTTAAAATAAGCCGAAATACCATTGCCAAATGGAAAGCCATTTTTATGACAGAGGTGTTGCAGTCTGTTTAATCTAATTATTTTATTAAGTAAGAAATAATTGGTCTTCTACTATTTTGATTTTCTTTTTTGAATTAATGGTTGGGTTTTGTTAAATAACTCAACTTTTTATTGATGTGTAATGTTTTGATAAGTCATTGTCATTTTGTGAGTTTTACTACGCGTGAGTAGTATTGCGTAGTGAAAAATTAACATGTAATAACCTGTGGTTGATAATTTTGTGGAAGTTAAATGTCAAGATTAATATTTTTAATTATCAACAATTATAACTTATACAATGATGGAAACAAAATTTACAATGCCTCCAATCAAAGTCTTGTTTATAGCAATGCTCTTTGTTTTTGGAAAATCTTTTTCTCAAATCAATAATGGTGCAGTAGGGATTAATACTACAACACCGAATGCTAATTCCGTTTTGGATGTTGTTTCAGGAAATAATAACAAAGGAGTACTTATTCCAAGATTAACGGAAGCACAGCGAAATGCAATAGTAATTAATCAATCCAATGACGATGGGCTGACAATTTACAACACCACAGAAGACTGCTTTAATTACTGGAGCTTTGCGGATAACGAATGGAAAAGTGTCTGCGGACAGATGGGTAAATCTGTTTTTACCATAGACTGTTCTACTTCAAAAGCAATGGGAAGCTATGTAAAAGGAAAAGAGCTTACCAATTCAAATTATCTGAACATTGCTGTGAATGTAACAAAACCCGGTAATTATACCATTTCCGGAACTACTGCAAACGGATATAATTTCTATGGAACCGGAGTATTTCTAAACACCGGAACACAGACAATACAGATTCCGGGACAGGGTACTCCTCAGAATATCCAGATTGATAATGTTGTTCTTGAAGCCAACGGAACTGAAGTGACTTGTACACCAGCTATTTCCATTACTGTGCTGAGTCCGGCAGGAACTTATACCATGAGCTGTGGAACTGCAACAGTAAATGGAGTATATAAAGTGGGGACGGCTCTTACTGCTTCAAATACAATTACCTTACCTGTGAACGTTTCAACATTGGGAAGCTACACGGTTACAACCAATACGGTTGACGGTATTTCTTTCAGCGGATCAGGAACATTTACCTCTACAGGAAATCAGAATATTACATTAAGCGGAACAGGTACTCCAACCTCTACATCGGTGAAAACAATTACAATTACTTCCGACAGCCAGGGAGGTGTATCTACAACCTGTTCTGTAAATGTAGTGGTTGTTATTCCTAAGAAAACGGTTCTCCATATCGGACTGGAGACAGCTTATGGTTATAGCGCCTATACCGGCCCGTCAAGAAGCCTGATGGATTCTCCGACAAATTTCGGTACCACTGCTTCCAGTATTGTTAAATATGAAGGTTTTACCCATACTTCTTTAGGAAATTCCCCTTCATCAACAGCCCTTCAGACAGCTCTGAATAATAAGCCGGATATTGTTGTGATTGGTTACAACTATACACCTAATGCTACAGATGCCGGTTATATTGCTTCTTATCTTAATAAAAAAGGAGTTGTCATTGCGATGACTGATGATACAGGGACTGCACAGAATTTATTCAGAGGAATATTTTCTGATCCTACCATTTCAGCTTCTTATGGAGGTGGTGCAGGTTCTGTGTATGCTCTTACTAATACTGATGATCCTATCCTTAACGGGCCTTTTGGAGATGTAAGAGGAAAAAACTGGGGTGAAGATGCTTCTACAACCGTAAACATGTCAGGATTGACAAGTGGGTTTGTTCCTTACAGCTATGCGCAACCTATCAACAGTACAACTACCAGAACGGGAATTTCAGGGTTAAGAAATACCAGCTTAAACTTTATCTGGTTTGGTGACGGTGGCTTTTTAAGTAATGAAAATGCCAATGGGAATCAGTATTCCAGTAATACTATTGAGCCTTTTGTAGCGCCCAGCACAGGAGGGTATTTCCCGGTTCAGAAATCAGCTTACGGATATGCAGGAAACGGATATACAGCAGGAGGAATGCAGGTTCAGAATTCAATCCTTTTTGCCAATATGATTGCCTGGGCAATAAAGCAGGCAGAATTTAACGGAATAAACACACAATGATAAAAGGTTTTTAAAGATGGCTCCGGCACGATTATTCGTGCCGGAGTTTTTTATTTTATATGTTTTTTAACCTCCTGTATCATGTTTAATATCAAATCCACAGGAATATCTTCTTCCATATCAATAAGAAGGATTTTAAACTTCTTTCGGCCGTCCCGGATCAATTCGGGATAATCAAGTCTGTCACCGTGATAAAAACTCAGATAATGTTTTTGATATTTTTTGCTGTAGTAAAAGTAGCACAGCATTTTCTTTTTGTATTTGATAAACGGAAGTCCGAAACTGAATGTTTCTGTAATATTTTCCGGATCTGAAGCTAAAATGGTGTCACGCAAAAATAAAAGAGTACTTCTTTCAGGCTCTTCGATTCTGTAGAAATACTCTTGTATTGGGTTCATTTTAATTCAGTTAAAAGATTAGTCGAAGTTTTGAAGTTCAACAAGTTTGTGATACATTCCTCTTTTTGCAATCAGGTCGTGGTGGGTTCCCTGTTCCACGATATCACCTTTTTCCATTACCACAATCCAGTCTGCTTTCTGAATGGTTGAAAGACGGTGGGCAATCACTAACGAAGTTCTGTTTTCCATCATTTTCTCCAGTGCATCCTGTACAAATCTTTCGGATTCTGTATCCAGTGCAGAAGTTGCCTCATCCAGAATCATGATTGGTGGGTTTTTCAATACCGCTCTGGCAATAGAAACCCTTTGTTTCTGACCTCCGGAAAGTTTACCTCCATCATCTCCGATATTGGAATCATATCCTTCAGGAAGTGAAGTGATAAATGTATCAGCATTGGCAATTTTAGCTGCAGCAATTACTTCTTCTCTGGTAGCATCAGGTTTACCCATCAGAATATTATTGTAAACAGAATCATTGAATAATACAGATTCCTGGGTTACCATTCCCAGCAGCTTACGGTATTCCTGTAATTTTAAATGCTTGATGTCGGTTCCGTCAATCAGTATTTCTCCTTCCGAAACATCATAGAATCTTGCTAATAGGTTAGCAATAGTTGTTTTACCACTTCCACTTTGCCCTACAAGAGCAACGGTTTTCCCTTTTGGAATAGAAAGTGAGAAGTTTTTAAGAATCGTATGATCTTTATCGTAGTAAAAACCAATATTATTAAACTCGATTGAACTATTTAATGTTGATATAGAAACAGGATTTGGTACTTCGTCAATTTTCACATCAGCATCCAGAATGGCTAAAACTCTTTCAAGAGAAGCTTCACCCTTCTGAACATTCGAAATAGATTGTGATAAACTTTTCACAGGAGGTAAAATCTGGAAGAAAATACCCAGGAAAACCAGGAAGTCTGCAGGCGAGATACTTTGCTCTACGATGATTTGTTTTCCACCGTACCAGGCGATAATCAAGAACGTAACTGAACCTAAAAATTCGCTCATTGGAGAGGCTAATTCCTTTTTTCTTCCTAAGTTTATGGAGCTGTTGATCCACTTCTGCATAGACTGCATAAAACGGTTGTCCATTATTTTTTCGGCACTGAAAATCTTAATCACCTTTGTAGATTTCAATGTTTCATCTACGATTGAGAAAATATTTCCCATCTCATTCTGAGCCTGGTGAGAATCTTTTTTGAGACTTTTTCCTATTAAAGCAATCATCGTTCCCATTACAGGTAATACTAAAAGAGAGAAAAGAGTCATTTCTGTACTTAAAAAGAAAAGAGTTACCAATGTACTGATCAGCATGAAAGGTGCATTGATTAATTCCACTAAACTTCCTAAAATATTACCTTCAACTTCTCCCACGTCATTAGACATACGGGACATCAGATCTCCCTTTCTGCTTTCTGTAAAAAAGGAAACAGGTAAAGCAAGAATCTTTCTGTACATTGCTCCACGAAGGTCTTTAGTAACCCCTACGCGGTAATTGATCAATAAAAATGAACCTAAATATCTGAAAAGGTTTCTCAGCAAAAACATAAAAGCTGTGATCACACAAAGCCATGCCAAAACGTTAAGTGCTCCATATTGGGTCACTAAACTCTGAACATAATAATTGGCATATTCTTTTGCGTAGGAGAAAAAATCTAGAATTTCTCCCGAATACACAGGTGGATGGCTGTATTTTTTAGCCTCAATGGTTCCGAAAAGCATTCCCAAAACAGGTAGAATAGTCCCTAAGGAAGCAATCTGAAATACAGAATACATAAGATTGAAAAACAAACTTCCGTAGATGTATTTTTGGTGAGGTCTTGCGAACTTTAGTATTTTAATATATTGGTTCATTCAATGAAAAAATTGGATAGCAAAATTACGTAAAATTAAAAGATAAGACGTTCTTAATCCTATTTTACTTTACCTGATAAGTTTCAAAAAATTTATTTTTGTTACAACTCAGGGCTATTCAGCTATATTTTTTAAATATATAAAACCGGATAGGGCTTAGAACAAGGGATAAGAAAGTAGTATTGGTTAATAAAAAAAACTGCCGAAACAGCAGTTTTTTATAATGATTTCACTTAAAATTTCACCTGATCATTGTACTTCGGGGCAAAATTTTTAGGGCTCAGTTTATCCAGTGTTTTACCAAAATTATTGATGATCCGGGTCATGTTATCAAAATCTACAATAGTAACATCATCATTTTCATGGTGATAATGAGACGCTTTCGTCATATCCACAGTAGAAAATGAATGGGCAATGATTTTCTTTTTTACAAAGCTTACATTGTCTGAACGGTAAAACAGCTGCTGTTTCGCATATGGATCTGCATTTATTTTTAATCCATTCACCGCATTTTGATTGAATAATTCATCAAGATCTGAGAATCCGTCTCCTGTCATATATAATGAATTTTTCCCCCATTGAGATTCTGTAGCTACCATTTCAAAATTGAAAAGAGCGGTCATCTTATTATAAATGGGGTCCAGGTTTTTATCCGTAGAAATAGCTCTTGAACCCAGCATCCCTTTTTCCTCTCCATTGAATGCCATGAACACCATAGAGAATTCCGGTTTTTTATTTTTAAAATAATCGGCAATACCTACCAGAGTAGTGATTCCACTGGCATCATCATCTGCTCCGTTATAAATATTATCTCCGGTTTTATTACTGGTTCCGATATGGTCAAAATGCCCTGAGAAACCAAGATACTGATCTGACTTTCCTTTTTTGATTCCGCAAACATTGTATACCGTTTTTCCGTTATAGTCAAAAGGCACCAGATAAGATTTTCCGGTACAATATTCCAGATTATTTTCTTTGAAAAGTTTAGCGATATAATGGGCTGCATTTTCATTTTCCTGAGTTCCGATTTCACGGCCTTTCATTTCATCTGAAGCGAGAGTGGAAAGAACCGTCTTTACTCTTTCTTTGGAAACCTCCTGCCCGAAGGTCAATATAGAGAATAGTGATAAAGTAAGATACGTTAGCTTTTTCATTGTCTTTTATTAAAATTATATGATCTGTCGTGGTTTTAATCAAAAAGTTGCAATGAATTTACATAATTTAAATCAGGAATGGATATCAAATAAAAAAACAGCTCCTAAAAGAAGCTGTTCTCACTCAAAAAATCGTTGTAAGGCTATCGAAGTCTGTCTACAGATTTTACGAGCCTCTCATCTTTACGGATGTAAATGTTTGCTATAAGCAGACAGATTACCGCAATTAATGGGAAAATCGGCTCAATACCCTTCTCAGGAATCTGAATTCCTCCGGATAAGTTTAGTAACCAGTACGCCAATACACCAATCAACAAAACGTTTATAATGATGCTGATGGTATTCAGCAAAATTTGTCTTTTTCTGTTTTTGAAACTAAAAATACTTAATGCTCCAATAATAACAAGTACTATACAGCTTATATTAAGTAAGGGAATACTGTCTGAAATGACAACATCCTGTCCTGTTATAAAAAGGAAAACAGCAGCTAAAACTGCTAATAAAGTCCATATTGTTTGTATTCTCTGTAGCATTGAATATTAAATTCTTGGCAAAAATAACATAAATTTTGCACAATTCAAAAATAAGTGTAGATTTGCATTATACAATGTACTTGAAAACCAAAGTCGCCGGACTTACTTTTCTTACTCACAATTAATTACATTTTTACATAAATATGTTTAACATAGAAACGTTAAGGTCAAAATCCGTAACGGAACTGACTAAAATCTTGAAAGATTTGGGCGTTAAAGTTGCAAGAACCAGCAATGAAAATGACAAGATCTTTGCTATTCTTGACTTTCAGGCTTCTAACCCTAAAGTTGCAAAAGATTATTTCAACGCCACCGAAACCACCAGTGTAAATACTGAAGAGGCTCCAGCAGAAAAACCTGCCAAAGCCCCGGCAAAAAAAGCTGCCCCGAAAAAACCGGCAGCCAAGCCAAAAACAATCGCTAAAGCTCCGGTAGAACCTAAAACTGAAGATATAGTAGAAGAAAAGATACCTGTCTCTGAAGAAATAAAGCCGGAAGCACCAAAAGCTGAAACCAACGTAGCAACAGTAACAGAAGAATCAGCCGCCGCCGCTCAGGCCAAAAAGAAGAGAAAAAGAGTTTCTACCAATGCAGGGAATGCAGAAGTATCTCAGGAAAGAACTGAAACTCCAAAAAACACAGAATCCCAGGAGCCTGCTCAGGCTGAAGAAAAGCCTAACAATCCTCAACAACCACAGGCTAACAGACCTCAAAAAGGACACAACAATCCACAGAACAGTGGAAACCAACATAAAAATCAAAACCAACAACATCAGCAGCATCAAAACCAGAATCAGAATCAAAACAGACATTCTGAAAAGGCGGAGGAGCAGAACGACCATAAAAAAGAATTCAATTTCGATGGACTGGTAAGTATTGAAGGTGTTTTGGAAATTTTACCGGATAACTACGGATTTTTACGTTCTTCAGATTTCAGCTATATCTCTTCTCCTGATGATGTGTATGTTTCTACCGCTCAGATCAGAAATTTCGGTTTAAAAACCGGAGATACAGTAAAAGGAATTGTAAGACTTCCGAAAGAAGGTGAAAAGTATTTCTCATTATTAAGACCTACAGAAGTTAACGGACGTGATCTTGCATTTATCAAAGACCGTGTTGCTTTCGAATACCTTACTCCACTTTTCCCTGAAGAGAAATTCAACCTTGCAGGAAGCGGTTCTACAGTATCCACAAGAATTGTAGATTTATTCGCTCCTATCGGGAAAGGACAGAGAGCTATGATTGTTGCGCAGCCTAAGACGGGTAAGACGATGTTGCTTAAAGATATCGCCAATTCTATTGCAGCCAATCACCCGGAAGTTTATATGATGGTTCTTCTGATTGATGAACGTCCGGAGGAAGTTACTGACATGGAAAGAAGCGTAAATGCAGAAGTAATTGCTTCTACATTTGATGAAGCTGCTGAAAAACACGTAAAAGTTGCTAATCTTGTTCTTGCAAAAGCACAAAGAATGGTAGAATGCGGACATGATGTAGTCATCTTACTGGATTCTATCACCAGATTGGCAAGAGCATATAACACGGTAACTCCGGCATCAGGAAAAGTTCTTTCCGGTGGGGTAGATGCCAATGCTCTTCACAAACCGAAAAGATTCTTCGGAGCAGCAAGAAAAATAGAAGGAGGAGGATCTCTGACAATCATTGCAACCGCATTAATTGATACAGGATCTAAGATGGACGAAGTAATCTTTGAAGAATTCAAAGGTACAGGTAACATGGAACTTCAGTTAGACAGAAAAATTGCCAACAGAAGAATTTATCCTGCTATTGACCTTGTAGCATCAAGTACCCGTAGAGATGATCTTCTTCTTGATGAAGTAACTTCACAGAGAATGTGGATTCTTAGAAAATATCTTTCTGAGATGAACCCTGTAGAAGCGATGGAATTTGTAGATAAAAACATCAAAGGAACCCTAAACAATGAAGAGTTCCTGATGTCGATGAATAAATAATAAGTTAAATTGTTAATAGGCCGGGCTTCTATACTTTGAAATAAGGATGTAATAAATCCTCAAATTTATAGAAGCCTGGTTTTTTATTGATCAGATGTTCGGCAGCAAACAACGCTCCGTTACCAAAGGCATCTCTTGAAATTGATTCATGAATGAGCCTTACTGTCTGAAACGGAAAACCGAAAATAACCTCATGTTTTCCTACAATTCCACCCGCTCGGATGGTATTTATCTTTTCATCTTTCAACTCCAGAACATCTGCAATCCGGATGGCTGTTCCTGAAACTCCCTGTTTATCTTTAAAATGTTCTTCCACGATCTCAATATCTACGGAAGGAGCAATCTTTTTTAAGAACTGAGCCGCATACAGTAAATAATTAATACCTAAAGTAATATTAGGTGACCAGAAGACAGTAGCTTTCTGAGCCAGTTTATTCAGGAAATGTACTTCCTTTTCTGAGTAATGAGAAATAGCTGATATGATCTTTACCTTCTTTTGGGCAGCAGATTCTCCGTAAGTATAAATCCCATCCTGAGACGAAAAGTCGATAATAGCATCTACAGGATGTTCTTCAAGCAATTCGTCTACACCCTTTTTTTTCTCTGAATAAAAATGACCGGGATCATCACTTTCTACTCCAAGAAAGTCTGCGGCATCTCTGGCAGACGATCTGCTCGATTTTCTGTACACCCATTGTAGAGAATGATCTTTGTTTTGAAGAATAACTGAGGCTACAGCTTTTCCTGCTTTTCCAAATCCAAAAAGTCCAATTTTCATAATAAAAAGTATTTAAAGTTAAACATTCAGTTATTGAAGTGTTTTTGTATAAATATTTACTTCATATTGTGGAAGTTACGAAATTGAAAATAAACCATGCTTTGAATAGGATTGGGGAACATCAAAATGGAGGGGGTTTATAGATGAAATTAAAAATATTTAAAATTTAATTCATTCTAAATCAATATATCAATGTTAAAGATTTATTAAAGTAATCCACAATCCTTGATAATACCTTAAATATTGGCTAATTTTGAAATATAACATTAAAAATAAAGATTATGTCATTTGAATTACCAAAACTAGGATATGCATATGATGCATTAGAGCCAACGATCGATGCAAGAACTATGGAAATCCACCATACAAAACACCACCAGGCATACATTGACAATTTAAATAAAGCAATTGAAGGAACTGAACTTGCAGGAAAAACTATTGAAGAGATCTGCCAGACAGGAACTGACAAACCAGCAGTAAGAAATAACGGAGGAGGTCACTTCAACCACTCTCTGTTCTGGGAAATTTTAACGCCTGGAGGAAGCAAAGAGCCTGTAGGAAATGTAAAAGCTGCTATCGAAAATTACGGAGGTCTTGATAAATTCAAAACTGATTTTTCTGAGGCTGCTAAAACAAGATTCGGTTCAGGATGGGCTTGGTTGGTAAAGAATGCTGACGGGTCTGTATCAGTTTCTTCCACACCTAATCAGGACAACCCATTAATGCCTGTAGCAGACGTTAAAGGAACTCCGGTTTTAGGATTAGACGTTTGGGAGCACGCTTACTACTTAAACTACCAAAACAGAAGACCTGATTATGTTTCTGCATTCTTTGATGTAGTAAACTGGGATAAGGTAGAAGAATTATTCAATAAATAATTTTCAGCTATTATAAAAATGAAAAGGTTCAGAATTATTCTGAACCTTTTTTATTACTATGTTTTAAAACTTACCTTATGGCATCGCTTCCGGATAATCCATTCAGTCTCAGCTTATACTTCCAGTTTACATACGCGAAAACCTGGTAGAGTTTATATTCAAACTTGATCCCGTAATTTTCTTTTGGATCATAATCGATTCCGGATTCAATAATATTTCTGTATCTGCCGGAATAATAATAGCTGTTCCATTCATTGACTAAAAATGTGTTTTTCGTCTTCAGATAAGATTCTGTATACTGGCTGATAGGTTTTGCAACAGCACTCAGAAAATAGTCGAATTGGGTATCAATGACTGTAAGATCCCATTCTCCGTCTTCATTTTTAGAAGGCTTCATTTCATGTTGCTCTTTATCTTTCTTTGGTGTTTCCTGAGAAAAACAGCTGAAAGGTACCAATGCAATCATTACTAATAAAATAATATGTTTCATGATATAGGTATTTATATAAAAAAGCACTCCAATAAGAGTGCCTAAATTTTTTATGGTTCTTTCTGAAGAACTACAAATGCCGGGAAGTGGTCACTGTAGCCTCCTGTAAACTGATCTCCATTCCATGATCTGAAAGGATATCCTTTATAATTTCCTTCTTTATTGACAAGGTAAGCGGGTGCAAAAATTTCTGTTTTGTAAACGGAATATTCTTTCGTTACCTGGTCTGAAACTACATTTTTAGAAACGATAATCTGGTCAAACAAGTTCGGAGCATCCTGATAAGCCAAAGAAGCAACTCCTTTCTTATATAGAGGATACATCAGGTTAAGATAAGGAGTTTCCTCGCTCAGGTCTTTTGGATTGGGCTGAGCTTTAAGATGGTTTTTTAAACTAGGGCTTACAGGGTCATCGTTAAAGTCACCCATGGCAAAAAGCTTTGTTGCAGGATCTGCTGCTCTTACGCTGTCCATCTGTTGTTTTAATAATGCAGCTGCAGCATTTCTTTTAGGTAGGGAAATCGCTTCACCACCTCTTCTTGAAGGCCAGTGGTTCATGAAGAATGCTACTTTTTCATTATCTAAAAATCCTGTTACGACAAGGATGTCTCTTGTATATTCTCTTTTTCCGTTGTCACCATAAATGACCAGTTCTTTTTTTAATGAATTGGTAGGGGTGAACCTTCTTTTCTGGTAGATCAATGCAACGTCAATTCCTCTATAGTCATAAGAATTGTAATGAATAATTCCGTAGTCATATTTCTTTAAAGCCGGTTCGTTCACAAGATCCTGAATGACCTGTCTGTTTTCAACTTCTATTAATCCTACTACTGCCGGAGCTGTTTTGGTATATTGTGCTCCCATTTCAGAAATTACCTTAGCTTCGTTAGCCAGTTTTGCCTTATATATTTTACTTCCATAGTTCTTTGCACTTTTGGGGGTAAATTCTTCAGAACCACTTTGTATTCTTACTGCTTTTTTACCTTTTAAAGCTCCGTCGCTCCATGGCCCATCATATTTTTCAGTTTCCAGAAACTTGATAGAATCCATAGGAATACTTCTGTGGAAAGCAGGATTTTTAATGTCCTTGGTTCCATCTATATAATCTGCTGAGCGGATAGTATCCCAAAGGTTTTCCACATTTAAGAAACCTACGGTTGCTACTTTTCTCAGTTTTCCTTGTTGTTGGGAGAATGCCACGATCGAAATAAGCAGGGCAAACAGACTAGAAAATCTCTTCATCTCTTTGAGTTTTATTATACTATTAATTACAAATTTACCTTTTTTTAACTTGCTGCTTTTTAAATATTTGTAAATTTAAAAGCAGTAATCCGAATCTCTCTTTTATAATGATTCTTAAAAGATTGCAATGTTAAGGAAAAAATACGTTAAAAAAGTTTGAGATTGCAAAATTTGATTAAATTTGTGCCCCCAACTTTTAAACTGTTGAAAATTAACAATAAAAGTATTAAAAAATAAATATACTCATGATTAAAAAATTATCATTGATCTCTTTATTTACTTTGCTGCCTGCGTCGTATTATTACGCGCAGACAACTGTGTTTGCGTATCTTAAGGATGCAGACGGTAAGCCTGTTGAGCAAGCAAATGTAGATTTAAAAGGAGCAGGAAATGATGCAAAGGCAGACAAAATCGGATATTTCCAATTTAAAGATTTGATGCCTGGACATTATCAGATTATGGTTACAAAACCCAATTTTGAAACTAAAATTTTTGAATTTGATGTAACCAGTGATGAGAAGAGAAAAGATCTTGGAGTAATTACTCTTTATTCGGCATTGAACGGTGCAGATCAGGGATTGGCTATCATAGAAGACTCGGGAGAAAGTGATAGCGGTGGCGCACAACAAACTGCAACAGTAGGATTACTACAGTCTTCTCAGGATGTATTCAACAGAATTGCAAGTTTCGATTTAGGACCGTACTGGTTCCGTCCAAGAGGAATTGATAGCAGAACAGGTGAGAATATGATCAATGGGGTTTCTATGGCCGCTGCAGATAATGGAGATGTAGACTTCAGTACCTGGGGAGGATTGAACGAAATTACCCGTTACCCGGAAATTGCAGTTAACCATGCACCTTCAGAATATGCTTTCGGAGGAACTACCGGAGTATTTTATAAGAATACCAGAGCCAGTGAGTACAGAAAAGGAAGCCAGTTGACGTACTCTCTGACCAACAGAAATTATACCAACAGATTATCTTACAGATTTTCATCCGGAATGAATAAGAACGGATGGGCATTTACAGGAATGATCGCAAGGAGATGGGCACAGGAAGGGATTCAGGATGGTACAGCTTATGATGCATACAGTGGATATATCGGTATTGAAAAGAAATTCAGTGATAGCCATACCATGACCCTGAATGCCATAGGTTCTAAATATGCCAGAAGCTCTTCAAGTCCAAGTACTCAGGAAGTATATGACTTCAGAGGAGTTCATTATAACTCTTATTGGGGATGGCAAAACGGAGATAAAAGAAATGAAAGAGTAAAAAGAGGTTTCCAGCCTATGATCCAATTGCAGGATTTCTGGAAAATCAATAAAAACTCTCAGCTTTGGACATCAGTTTCTTATCAGTTTGGGAAAGAGTACAGTTCAAGACTGGATTGGTACAAAGCCAATAACCCGTCACCAACCTACTACCGTAACTTGCCAAGCTATTGGTTAAACTATAAAGATCCGTCACCGGAACAAGCTGCCAACATCGGGATTACGAGAGATTGGTGGACGAATGATGACCAGTCTCATACACAGATCAATTGGGATAATCTTTATAATGCCAACAGAAACGTAGAATACAATGCGTTACTTGGTGGAAGGAGAGCCGCTTATTATCTTGTGGACGATGTAAAAGATGATAAAGTATGGAATGTATCTACTCATTATACATATAACTTCACCGATACTTCCCGTTTTATCTTAAACCTATCTTACCAGAATTACAGATCTGAGCAGTACAGGGAGGTAAATGACCTTTTAGGTGCTGATTTTGCGCTGAATATGGATCCGTTTGCATCCAATACCAATGCAGGAAGTGTTTGGGGTAAATTCAATACAAGGGAAAGCGATACTGATGTTGCTAAAAGAGAAGGTGATAAAATCGGGTACAGCTATATTTTCAGAAGACAGGAATTCAAAATAAATCCTGCTTTCAAATTCTCCACAGGAAAATTTGATGTTTTTATCTCCGGATTATTCGGATATACAACGAACAGTAGAGAAGGATTATTCCAACACTATCTGTATGAGTCTTCTTATGGAAAAGGAGCAGACCAGAACTTCTGGAATGCAGGGGTTAAAGGTCAGGTTACATATAAGATCAACGGGAGAAACTTCCTGGTTTACAACGGAGCTTACTTCTCACAGTCTCCTTTCTTAAATGATATTTATTTTAATACCAGAGTAAGTGGTGTTACCACTCCGGGAATCAAAAACGTTGTTGTTGATGCCAACGACCTGAGCTATGTAATCTCTACTCCGATTGTTAAACTTAGACTGACAGGTTACCTTGTTAATACTCAAAACGAAACAAGTGTACAAAGATATTTCGCACAGGGAATTAAACTGACAAACCTTACGGAGAGCGGTGATCAGGCTCCGGTTCAGGATGGTGCTTTCATTACGCAGGTGTTGGCAGGAGCCAATAAGAGAAATATGGGAATTGAGCTTGGTGCACAGGTGAAAGTAACTCCTACCTTAACTGCCAGTGGGTTACTAAGCTTAGGACAATATACTTATACTAACAATCCTACGGTTTATTTTGCATCTGACGCGGTTGGAACATTCAGAGAACTTGACGGAAACGGAAATATCGTCTCAAGATCTTATACCAATATGGGTGAAGCAACGCTTAAAAACTACAGACAAGGAGGTACTCCTCAGGAAGCATATACATTAGGTCTTCGTTACAGCAGCCCTAAATACTGGTGGGTAGGAGCAACATGGAACTACTTCGGGCAGTCCTTCCTGGATCCGTCTCCTGTAACCAGAACAGACAGGTTCTATACCAATCCTGGCACACCGGGAGTCCCATATGACATTGTAAATGATGAAGAGCTTGCAAGAGTACTTACGCCTACAAAGCTTCCTTCGGCATTCTTTTTCAATGTCAACGCAGGGAAGTCCTGGATGATTGGCAAATATTATGTATTGGTATCCGGATCTGTCAATAATATCCTTAATAACAGAAATTATATTACAGGAGGGTTTGAGCAGACCAGAAACGTTAACTATATTGATTATAAGAATGATTACGACAGCGGAAACATGGTATTCGCCCCAAAATATTGGTATAACCAGGGTAGATCTTATTTTGTTAACCTTCAATTCAGATTCTAAAAACTAAAATTAAAAATCGAAAACAATGAAAAATATATATTTTAAAGCGGCGATATTTAGTGCTATTTCAATGCTGACATTCTCGTCTTGTGTAAAAACTGATGATTATGAATTACCGGAAATCAAATGTACCAACAAATTTGCAGCAGCTAATCACCCGTTAACTGATCTTGCTGTTATTGCAAAAGTAAAACCAACTGAAGCCGATATCATTAAAGAAGATTATATTGTTGAAGCCTACATCTCTTCAAGTGATGAATCAGGAAATATCTATAAAATGATGTTCCTTCAGGATAAGCCTGAAAACCCAACACAAGGGATTGAAATTGACATCGATGGTGGAAACCAGTATCTTGATTATCCTACCGGGTCCTTAGTAAGAATTAACCTGAAAGGATTGATTGTTCAAGGTATTAATGGGAACATTAAAGTAGGTTCTTTTGATCCTAATTATCCTATCGGTAGAATCAACCCCAATAAATTATCCAATTACATGGCAAGAGTTTGTGACGGACAAAAGGCTGTAGTAACTGCAATAAAGCCATTAGAGTTTAATTCTATTGCTGATGCTCTTAAAAATGGAGCTCACATCAATCAGCTTGTAAAAATTAAAAATGTTCAGTTTGAAGATCCTGAACTGACAAAAACTTTTGCTGATGAATCAGGTACAGGTGACCGTTATATTACGGATAAGAAAGCAGGTAGATTAGATCTTCGTTTCAGTAACTATGCAACTTTTGCGAAATCACCGATCTCTCCTAAATATGCAAAAAGTGGTGATATCGTTCTTTTACTAAGCCGTTTTACCAGCTCAAGTAATGCAACAATTTTCACAGATCAGGCTTATATCAGAAATCTTGACGATATTAACTTCCCTAACGACAGATTCAATCCAGGTGAACCAGATGCTCCTTCTGCTTCTGCTGTAAACCTTTTCGCAGGTTCAGATTTTGAAAACTGGACAACTTTCTTATCCAGTGTAAACACTTTCGGTCTTAAGCCTTATGCTACACAAGGTGTTGGTCTTGGATACAATGGTACAAATTCACTTCAAATCAAAGGAACTCCTACCGCTAACGATTATGTATTTACATCTGTAGCTACTACAGGAATACCAGCTGTACCAAAAAGAATTACTATGTACATCAAAGGTACTGCAACTGGAAAAACTCTTTCTTTCAATGTATACAAAGCAGGTGGAGGTTTCTACGTATTTAATCTAGGTACATTCTCTACTGGTGCTACTTTAGGAGTAGAAAGTGCTAACTCTTACACAGGATCTATCAATACAAACGGACAATGGAGATTGGTTGAACTTACTCTTACAGGTATTGCTGATATTAACACTACAGCCGGAAAAGATATGTTTGCGATCAAAACAGGAAATGGTGGTATATATGATGTTCAGATTGATAACATCAAAATTGAGTAATACATCAGAATAAAATATATTCTAATACACTTTATAAAAATCGGGCAGCTTAAAAAGCTGCCCGATTTTTATTTATACGGGATTTACTTGCGTTTATTTAACCGTAATCGTTGGATCCCAGTAAAAGTATCCATACAGAATCTGTTTGTTACTATTACTTGGATCTAAAATATAAAGTCCAAACTGTACATAGAAATTCTCTGTTCCTGTAGCTTTTACTTTAGAGTCGATACTTGCAAAAGTGATATCTGCACTAGCAGCAGGAAGACCATTCTGAGAATTCAAATTAGGCACAGCGGCCTGCTTTCTTTCCACTGAATTGTATATAAAACTGTTAAAAACCTGATCACCTGACCAGTACTTAATATTATAGATGATTACTGCATCATCGGAGTTTTGGTATATTGATGTTCCTCTGAAAGAAACAATATCCCCGGCTCTTGCACTGAAATTCAAATCAGCTGTACCTTGTCCGGAAATAGCGTTGGCATTCGAAACGATCATATGCTGGCTGTTATGATCAATTCCTGTAGGATTATTAGGGTCTGTACTTGGGTTTTTATAAGTTTGTCTTACATAATCCGTGTCAATAACGATCAGGACATCAATTTCCTGACTGGATGATTTTAGTTCTATATCTTCCATGATATTTAGTTTTTGATTGGTATTTTCTTACTCATTGGGCTTTTCAGATTCCGCCCCGTTATTAAAGTGATACGGCTTCACTGATTGGGTTGTAATTACAGTACAAATGTACATGGCTGAAAATGAAAATCTTAGAGTGGAAATGCTGAAATTTTGGATTAGGTATTTGTACTTAATTAATCTCTTTGAAGTGATTTTTTATTGCTGCAAAAAAAATACCCTGAAAAGTTCAGCTTTTCAGGGTACCCATTTTTATAATGGTTAAATCTAATTTTTCATTTAAAAAGAAACCTCGTTCACTTCTTTTCCTCTTTGGAAGTTCATTGTTTTCTGGCTGCCTTTATAGGCTATGTTTACCAGATTGATCTGCTTAGGAAAAGCGCTTAAAAGGATCGTATTTTTAATCTTTAAGGTATTAATATCCGAAACACCTCCGGTTTCAAAATATACCCATACAGTTTCTCCACTGACCTGACTTCCCGTGAAGGTAATCGTTTTGGGAGACCCATTGACAAATACATCAAAATTATTGTTCACATATTTTTTTACCTCTGCTTCAAATCCTGCCGTATTCGGGTTGATTTTAATCGCGTCAGAGATATGGCTTGTATTCATTTTTGTGGTAAACTTCAATGTCTTGCTTCCATCAATATAGTCAACTTTGGTCATTGAAGAGAAAAAGTCTACATACATAAAACTCATTAACACAAAAAATGTTAAAATTCCTGATATATATAAAAGTTTTTTCATCTTAATTAATAGATTTACAATCATAGTTGTTTGTTATAAGTCACAAATAATATGCCAATTAAAAATTTACATTCACAGAATATTTATCATAAAAGGCTTTAATATGTGCTACAGCCTCATCAGCAGTATCTACCACACGATAAAGATCAAGATCATCTTCCGCAATCATTCCTTCTTTTAACAGAGTTGTCTTAAACCAATCCAGTAATCCTCCCCAGAATTCACTTCCTACTAAAACAATAGGAAATTTTCCGATTTTATTGGTCTGAATCAGAGTCATCGCCTCAGTAAGTTCATCCAGTGTTCCAAATCCGCCAGGCATCACTACGAAACCCTGAGAGTATTTTACGAACATTACTTTTCTCACGAAAAAGTAATCAAAATTCATGGAATAGGATTTATTGATGTAAGGATTGAAATGCTGTTCAAAAGGCAGATCAATATTAAGTCCTATAGATTTCCCTTTTGCATTGAATGCTCCTTTATTTCCTGCCTCCATAATTCCCGGGCCGCCTCCGGTAATAATACCGAAACCCAACCTGGTAATTTTTTCAGCAATATCTACAGCCATTTCATAGTATTTATTCTCCGGCTTCAGTCGAGCAGAGCCAAATATAGAAACACATGGGCCAATTTTAGCCAGTTTTTCATAACCGTCTACAAATTCAGCCATGACCTTGAAGACCATCCAGCTGTCTTTGGTGATTGTTTCGTCCCAGGTTTTTTGTCTGAAACTGTTGTGAAGTTTTGTTTCGTTACTATCAAGTTCTGGATTTACTAAACTTTCATCCCTGGTTCCATCAATTTCCATTGCAAAAAATTATTTAAAATGTTTTTCGGCTTCTAGTATGGATGCCGGTCTCCCAACATCAATAAGAATACTGTCGTGTACAAAACCATGTATATGTTCGGTCTGCATCAGATCCAGATATTCTTCCATAACAGAGAATTTGCCTGTTCTTTTTATTTTTTCGAAGATGACAGGATTGATACAGTGAATTCCACTGAATGCAAGGGATCTAAAGCCTTTATTGAATTCTGCCAGCCTTTGTTCCCCGGTTTGTACATTCAGCCAGCCTCTCAAAACCATATCATCATTGAAAAGGAGTTTTCTCGAACTTTCTCTGTCCGAAACCGCTAAAGTAGCAAAATCTTTTATCTTTTTGTGGTATTCTACCAGTGCATTGATATTCAAGTCCGTTAGAATATCAGCGTTCATGATTAAAAAATCTTCTCCGTGATCTAAAAATTTTCTTGCAAATATCAAGCCGCCACCTGTTTCCAGCAGTTCGTTGCTTTCATCAGAGATTTCAATCTTACATCCGAAACTATTGTTTTTATTCAAAAAATCAACAATCTGATTTCCAAAATGATGAATATTAATAACAAAATCCGTAATTCCGAAACTTTTAAGGTATTTGATATTTCTTTCCAGAAGCGGAATTTCATTCACTTTAGCCAATGCTTTTGGATGGTGATCTGTAAACGGTTTCAGTCTGGTCCCTTTGCCTGCTGCGAAAATTAAAGCTTTCATAATAGTATAAGTAATGAGTGATGGGTAATGAGTAATATATAAATGTAATCAAAATTACTTATTGCTCATTACTGATTACTAATATTCAGTTGCGGTTGTTCATCGTGTTGAAGGGTAATTTCGGTTCCTTCAGGATATTTTTCCTTGATGAATTCTGCAATTTTTATGGCACAATATACCGATCTGTGTTGTCCTCCGGTACATCCGAAATTAATCTGAAGATGCTCAAAACCTCTTTCCAGATAGTTGTCAATATTGATGGAAACAATAGATTTTACCAGTTCTAAAAACTTTGGCATTTCCGTTTTTGTTTCAAGATATTCCTGAACTCCAATGTCATTTCCGGTCTGGATTTTATATTCTTCAATTCTTCCGGGATTTAAAATTCCACGGCAGTCAAAAGCGAAGCCTCCGCCATTTCCGGAATTATCTTTGGGAATACCTCCTTTTTTGTAGGAAAAACTGTGTATCTCGATGTGTAGCATATTTTTTATTTTTAAACCATTAAGGCTTATTTAGTCATATTGAAGTATTTTATTTCGTTTCTGTCTGTCTGAGCGGAGTCGAAGACTTAGTTATTTAATATTTCCTCGATTTTTTGCTTTGCTCTCTCTGAAATCAGCTGCTGAATTACTTTTTTCAGTTCAGGATAATCATTCATCTGCTCCCATGAGTCTGCAAATTGTGTAATATTCTCAATTCCTTTTCCAAGGCTGGCCATGAAATGTTGTTTCCTCTGAATCAATCCCCGGAATCCATAGGCTCCCAAAACCTGTAAAAATCTCATCATTTGAATAGGCATCACTGCGTTTTTCAGCTGCATTCTTGTTTCATGGTTTTCGAACTGCTGAATATAAAACTCAAGCATTTCCTGTTTGAAATCTTCGGGGAAATTTGCTTTCGCCTGAAAAAGAAACGAGATGACATCATACATTAAAGGACCTTTCATTGCCGATTGGTAATCGATGAAAGAAACTTCATTTTTCTCGTTGACCATGATATTTCTTGCCTGAAAATCGCGGATCATAATTCCTTTGGGTTCAAGGTTTTCAATAAGGGCTGCAATTTTTTTGAATTCTTTAAGGAGTGTAGATTTGTTGTATTCAAGTTCCAGAAAATCGGCGACAAAATTTTTAAAGTAATACAAATCATGAATCACGGGAAGTTCATCATAGCTTTCATATTCAAAGGTTTTTGAAAAATCAATTTTACCTTGCGTCTGCACCTGCAGTTGGTAAAGCTTTTCTAAAGTCTTCTGTACCAAAGATCTTACAGTGGAAGACAGTTGTTCTTTAGCAATCACTTCAGAAAGAGTATGTTGCCCCAAAAATTCCTGAATATACATCTTCCTGTCATCTGAAACAGCAAGGATGGAAGGGGTATTAAGGTTCAGGTCTGAGAATACTTCAGAATAATAAAGAAAACTATCATTTTCCGGAATATTTTCATTGTACGTGATGATGTATTTTTCAGTACCGGCAGTGGCCAGAAAATTTACCCTCGCAGATCCGCTTTGAGCTAATGTGACGAATTCGGAAGATTTTTTACCTAAATGGTTTTCAAAAAATCGTTTTGCGTTTTCAGAAGTCATAATATGGAAACAAATATACTAAATTAACATGAGTTGGAAATGATCGTTTAAAGAACTGATCAGTTGGGGGTAAAGAGTGTGATAATAGCACTGAATAATTTTGATATTATTAAATTTTCTAGCGAAAATTTTTAAGTGTTCTGTGTGAATAACGTAAAGTTTGATTGCTTGTTTTTAACTTTCTTTGTTCAAATTCAGGATATTACAGGCTAATTTTTATCTTTGCAGTATGCTGAAAGACTTTAAACCTGTTTTAGGTATTTTATTGCGCTTTATTGTTATCTACCTGGTGTTGCTTTTCGCTTATCAGTTCTACCTGAACAGTGGTAAAGATTCCGGGTTGGATTCGTTTTCAAGGCTGATTGCCCGTCAGGTAACGTCTTTGCAGAATGCAATAGGTTATCCTACAGAACTTTATGATGATGTAAAGAACGAACAGGTTTGGTTTTATGTAAAACACAATTATGTGACGAGAATGGTGGAAGGATGCAATGCCGTTTCTGTCATCATTCTATTTGTGTCTTTTGTTTTTGCCTTTTATAAGGGAATAAAGACTTTTGTTTTTGTCGCAGTAGGATTGGTTTTACTGTATATTATGAATCTCCTTAGAATTGTCGGATTGAATATAGTAATGGTTGATTATAAGGAATATGGAAAGATATTTCATGATTTTATTTTCCCTGCTGTTATTTACGGAAGTGTAGTTTTACTGTGGTTAATCTGGATTAAATTTTTTGCTTTAAAACATGAAAATTCTTAGCTGGCTTTTGGTTATTGCAGGAATCTGTGGATTGATAAGTGTAAGGGTTCTGGAGGATACTATTTTTTATGATCCTTTCTTAGACTATTTTCATGAAGCCAATAAAAATATAGAATTCCCTGCCTTTGAATGGGGTAGACTGATTGCCGGACATGTGTTCCGATTTATTTTAAATCTTTTTTTTTCCTGCCTGATTATTTACGGATTATTCAAAAATAAAGAATGGACGATACAGGGAGCAGTGATGATGATTGTGGTCTTTGCCATCACTTTCCCGATCTATCTCTACTGTATTCACAGCAAATTTGAAATAGGATATCTTTTTTCTTTTTATATGAGACGATTTGTAATCCAACCGTTGATTATACTTCTGATTGTTCCGATGTTCTATTACAGAAAGCAGATGATTACTAAAGAAAGCAGATAAAGTAAGACCCGATTTGATTATTCTCCTTCAATGATTGTATGTTTATCCACACTGGTAACATTTTCCGGTGTCCATTCTACACGTTTGATGAAATCTTTTTCGCGGACAGGGCAATCTTTGATCTGGCATACCGGGCATGAAATCGGTTTACAGTCATCCATATGGAAATTGAACTCAATACTTCTTTTAATATTTCTGGCAAGAAGAATAATGACTTTTTCCATTTCACCATGAGCATCACGAAGATCATAATACCAGGGAAGTGTTATATGGGCGTCAATGTGCAGAGAAGATCCGAATTGCTGAATTTTCATATTGTGGACATCAATCCATTCTGCATGTCTGTTTTCTTCAAGGATTTTAATCACCTGATTTAATATTTCAGGATCCTGTTCATCCATAATACCACTTAATGATTTTCGGACGATTTTATAGCCTACAAATATGATATAAAGTCCAAAACTTAATGCTACTACGGAATCGAGCCAATAGATTTTGGTAAAATAAACAATGACTAAGCTGGCCACTACGCCAAGGGTGGTAATGGTATCGGACTGAAGATGTTTACCGGATGAAATAAGAACCAGAGAGTTCTCTCTTTCCCCTTTTTTTATAGAGATATATCCCAGCAGATAATTAATAACAGCAGTGGCTGCAATAATCCATATTCCAAGATCAATTTTACTCAGCGTTTTTCCAACAATAAGACTATGGACCCCTTCATAAATGATCATAACGCCGGCAATAGCGATAAGTGCTCCTTCAATACCGGAAGTAACGAATTCTACTTTTCCATGCCCGTAAGGGTGGTCTTCATCCTTAGGTTTGGCTGCAAGATGGAGAGAATACAATCCCATGAACGCACTGATGACATTGACAATACTTTCCATAGCATCGGAAAATACAGCGTCGGAATTGGTGAGCTTCCAGGCAATAATTTTTCCAACAAAAAGGATGATTCCGAATGTTGCAATGAGCTTTTGAAATCCTATTTTCTCTTTATGGGCATTTTTCTGGGTATTCATAATTGTGTTTGATAAAAAAAAGAATCTCAATTCTGAGACTCTTTTTATTTTGTTAGTTTATACTAAGTTGTTTGCTACAAGGTATTCTGCAATTTGTACAGCGTTTGTTGCTGCTCCTTTCCTCAGATTGTCTGCAACGATCCAGAGGTTGAGCGTCTTGGGCTGTGACAGATCTCTTCTGATTCTTCCAACGAAAACTTCGTCTTTTCCTTCTGAGTACAGCGGCATCGGGTAGTGGTTGTTTTTTACATCATCCATTACAATGACACCCGGAGTTTCAGATAAGATTTTTCTTACTTCGTCCAGTTCAAATTCATTTTCGAATTCGATGTTTACACTTTCAGAATGTCCTCCCTGAACCGGTACTCTTACAGCGGTTGCTGTTAAGTTAAAAGTATCATCTCCTAAAATCTTCTTAGGCTCCTTCATCAGTTTGATCTCTTCTTTGGTGTAATCATCATCAGCAAATACATCACAGTGTGGCAATGCATTTTTAAAGATCTGATAAGGATATACTTTTTCAGTAGAATCATCTCCACTGATTTCCCCGTTCAATTGGTCCACAGCTGCTTTACCTGTTCCAGTTACAGATTGATAGGTAGAAACAATTACTCTTTTTAAATCATATTTCTTGTTCAAAGGTCCAAGAACCATTACCAGCTGAATGGTAGAACAATTCGGATTTGCAATGATTTTATCTTCTTTTGTTAAAACATCAGCATTGATCTCGGGAACGACTAATTTTTTGTCAGGATCCATTCTCCATGCAGAAGAATTGTCAATGACTGTTGTTCCTGCTTCTGCAAATAAAGGCGCGAATTCAAGAGAGGTAGAACCTCCTGCAGAGAAGATAGCAATATCCGGTTTGGCAGCTATAGCGTCCTTCATGCTTACAATAGTAAATTCCTTCTGTTTATACTTCACCTTCTTGCCTACAGATCTTTCGGATGCTACCGGGATTAATTCTGTTACAGGGAAGTTTCTCTCCTCCAAAACTTTAAGCATAACTTGTCCAACCATGCCTGTTGAACCTACTACAGCTACTTTCATTGATTAATTAAAAATTTAAGATTAAACTATTTATAAATTATAACGCATATAATTTCTTTGTCTTTTTATGCCCCGAAGACTCTTGTCCAAGGGAACGCGAATGCAAATAAACCTACTGCAATCAGTCCCATAATCACTACTCCTAAAGAAATAGTATCATTGGATTTTACTTTTTTGTTGACAATGGTCATCAAAACTGCTGCAATAAGCATAGAGAATGGGTGTTCAACATATTGAAATCTCAATGCTGCATTTTTCATTACTTCTCCCATGTTTAATCCTTTGCTGAACGTTGTGATCAACATAATGATTCCCAATAAAAACTGAACGTGGAAGAAAATCATTGTGAATAGAGTTGTTTTCTTCAAAAATTTGTTCACTTTTCCACTGAAACCAAACATGGTAGCTAAAAGTGCAATGATAAATAATGCTACCAAAAGAATTTCAAGATACCCGAAACCTTTGTGGGCATTAAGTAAAATGTTGTAAAAATCCATAATCCTATTTTTTTGTACACAAAGATAACAAAAATCCCGGCTCAAAGCCGGGATTGATATTGAGAAAATCTAATATTATGATTTTATTAGAAGTTGAATGATAATGTAGTAGATATCGTTCTTTCGAATTTTGAATGAATTTTGTTGAAGCGATGAGGTATGCATTTATTTAAGTTGATCGGTTACAATTGTCATTGAGGTATTTTCAGATTCCTTACCTTATTCAGGAAATTTAATTTTTTTCTTTTTTTAAAGTAAACTATTGGTGATTTTAGCTATTTCTCATATTGAAAATTTCTTTATAAAATCAAGATGTTGTTTCTGTAACTGCAGATTTATAAGGTTTTCAAATTTTTGGATAACCTGTCCTTTTGACATTCTAATACTTTCTTATTCTGATGTAAATTTACTGTCTGTTTTGTAGGATGTTTAAGGGATTGAAGTCAGAAGAATACATATTATTCTTGTTAGGAATAATCGCATGACATTTTTATTAAGTGTACAATGATCTTTGAATTTTTATGAATTACTGAACGAGTAACGGCCAATAAAAGGATTAGACACTATTTGGTGTATTGTTAATGAAATATAATGTGTTTTATTCGGAAATAAATGTATATTTGATTTACAAAGTCTAAAATAACTATGAAAAAGAAAAAAATCATCAAATTAGAGATTAACAAAGAAGACATCCTTAATTTGTCACACGATGAATCCCAGAAAATTTTAGGTG
This sequence comes from Chryseobacterium vietnamense, assembly GCF_031454475.1. Taxonomy (NCBI): domain Bacteria; kingdom Pseudomonadati; phylum Bacteroidota; class Flavobacteriia; order Flavobacteriales; family Weeksellaceae; genus Chryseobacterium; species Chryseobacterium vietnamense. The sequence continues at coordinate 423,663 of NZ_JAVDQX010000003.1, forward strand.
GAGGAGGGACAGTAATTACTGTAGATCTTAGCCAGTGTCCGGGAAATGTATGTGATGAGACAGAGCGTTGCAACACAAATGAATGTACAGATGAAGATTGTACATATGGGGGTTGTACTATGAATGAAACAGATGATATGGCCTGTATCACTGATGTTACAAGAGACTGTGACAGAACTTTTGATTTCACTTGTGAAAGAACGTAATTAATACTAGTTAAGATATGAAAAAAAGAATCGTTAAACTAGAAATTAATAAAGAGGATATTCTTGACCTCTCACAGAGCGAATCTCGAAAAATTATTGGAGGAGGAGATACTTTAACGTATGATAATGGTGATACGTGTCAACAACTAACATTGCCAGATGACTGTAATCGTACAGAAGAAGGCTGTCAGGGGTATACAGAAGGGATGGATAGTTGTGATGGCGCTTGCGGAGTGAGTGACGATAGAAACTGTTATACAGGAGATGTATTTCAATGTAATGGAACTAGAACTTAAAATACGAACTAAATTTAAACTATGAAAAAGAAAAAAATCATCAAATTAGAGATTAACAAAGAAGACATTCTTAATTTATCTGAAAAAGAGGCTTATGGAATAGTAGGTGGTGGTCTGAATACTGAAGATCAATGTCCTGAATCTCAGAATGTACGCTGCACTGTTGGTTGTATTGAACCTACCTATGATTGTTGGGATAATACAGTTCAGGATACAGAAATGTGTAACTTAAGTAGTGGAGGGAATTGTGAATCCGGATGGTGTCAGGATACTGGTTTTCATGGAGATTGTGTGAGAACTTAATTAAAAACTAAGTATCATAAACATGGGAAAGAAGAAAATTATCAAACTAGAAATTAATAAGGAAGATATCCTAAACCTCTCACAAGACGAATCTCAAAAAATTATGGGAGGAGGTGGAGCCGTCATTACGGTAGACCTTAGTCAATGTCCTGGAAATGCATGTGATCAAACAGACGGTTGTAACACAAATGACTGCACAGACGAAGATTGCACCTATGGGGGCTGTACTATGAACGATACTGATGATATGGCCTGCGTTACAGATATCACAATGGATTGCTTTACACAAGACGGATCCGGAATGTGTGACGACAGAACCTAATATTTAATTATTTAAGGTTAAAATAAACGCGGATAGCTTTTTATCTTTATTGAAAAGTTATCCGTGTTTATATTTGTATACAAGACGAATTAATTTTATGATGGAGAATTTGATAAAAGAAATAACAAATATAAAAAGTAAAATAGATCAATTATATCTGCATAAGCAATCATATCTTCCCGGAGTATTACATGAGTTAGGAGGTATTTGTCTTTTTTATTTTTATTATGGAAAAATTTTTAATGATCCTATAAGTGTAGATAAAGGAAATATATTGATTGATCATATTCTTGAAGGCATTAAAGATAGTATAAAATTTAAAAATTACAGATTCAGTACTGGAGCTTCAGGTTTGGGATGGTTATTAAAATTTCTTCATAAAGAAGATTTTATTGATTTTGAAGTAGAAGATGCATTATCTGATCTGGACGAGTATATTTATCATTTTGCAATCGAAGAAATAAACAGGGACAATTATGATTTTCTACATGGAGCTATTGGAGCTTTATACTACTTTACAGAAGGAGCAAATGATACAAACAGCTATATAGAAGATATAACTTCCAAACTGTCTTCCGCTACTAAAACGACTATCTATAATAAGCCCTATTGGCCTTCGTTTAATGTAAGCGAAGGTAAAAGGTATGATGAGACAATCAATTTCGGACTTTCACATGGGCAACCAGCTATTGTATCTGTTTTATCGAAGGTTTATAAGCTGAATTCTAGCAGCGAATTGAAGAAATTATTAAGTGAAGCAACCTTTGCAATGCTGGATTTTAAATTTAATATAAGAAAAAATTCGCTTTTTCCTACGATGACATCTGCGGTTGAAGGTATAGAAAAAAATATGAGCAGGGGCGCCCGGCTGGGATGGTGTTATGGAGATTTGGGAATGGGGGTTTCGTTGTGGGATGTTGGACAGGTCATTCAAAATGAAGATTTTAAAAAGATAGCTTTAGATTGTATTAATTTTTCAGCATCGAAAAGAGATCTTAGTCTCAATAGCATTAAAGATGCTGCAGTTTGCCATGGAGCAGCGGGTGTAATGCATATTTTTAATAAGTTTTCTTATCTTAATAGAGAAACGGATTATTCTGAAGCAATAGAATATTGGAAGAATATAACTCTTGAAATGATTCATTCCGAAGAAGAAAAGTATGCAAGCGGGCATTGTGCATGGCACAATGAGCGAGGGTATTATAACGATTTTGGGTTTTTGCAAGGGCTTAGTGGTGTCGGATTATCTTTACTTTCATTAATAGATCCTGATATTAAATGGGGTGATGTGTTATTAATGTAATTCTTTTTTGATATAAACAACAATGTACGAAAGTAATTTTTACGCAATAAGGCAGCCGCTTCTGCCTTTGAAAAATCTTTTTAAATTTTATAAAATCTCTGCAACTTATGATGATAAAGAGATTCTTAAATATCTCATTAAAGAATTTTCTGAGAACTATCAATTAAATGAGGCATTATATCTGGCGTCTGATATTCTATATAATGAAACATTAAAATACTCTGAAAATCCTGAGAACTTCACAGATAAAGACAGAAAAAAACTGCTTCATTCTTTAGCCAAATATTACATAAGATCTACAAGTCGCTGTACTCCATTTGGGTTATTTGCAAATTTTAGTCAAGGTACCTATAATGAACAGAAAGAAAATAAAGAAATACTACCTTCACTACAATATTTTCCTCGCCTTGATATGGAAGTACAATATCAAATAGGAGATTATATTTCAAAACTTGAAGGTGTACAAGATTTTTTAACCTATAGAGTAAATAATAGTTTATATAAAGCAGGTGGAGCCTACAGGTATGTGGAATATAGATTAAAGAAGATGAATCTGACTCATCATCTTGTGTCTTTAGAGTCTAACGAAGTACTGGCATATATTATTAAGATCGCCCGAACAGGTATAAGTTATCCTTTGTTGGTTGAGAAATTATTAAATAAATATGATGTTTCAAAAGTAGAATTGACTAACTATATTAATGGGTTAATTCTCAACAAAGTTTTAACAAGTAATCTGGATATCAATGTCTCAGGGAAAGATTATTTTGATATTCTGTTAGAATTTCTCGAAAACCTATATGAAAATGGGATCAACGATAAAATCTCAGAAATCAGAAATGTTTTATTAAAAGTAAAAAAATTATTGCTTCAGGTTAACAGCAGTCAGTCAAACATAGACCTGTATAAACAAATCCACGGAAATATTACTACTGTATTGCCTGGAATACCAGAAAAGAATTTGATACAACTTGATGTTATAGATTTAAAAGATGATCAGACTTTTAGTATAGACACAAAGAAAGAATTAAAAGGTTTAATCGGTATTGTTTCTAAATTCTCTACACCCCCTTCTCAAAATTCCTGGTTTGAGGTTTTTAAAAGAGCATTCAAAGAACGATATGAAGATAGAAAGGTTAAATTAGCAGAGGTTTTAGACGGAGAACTGGGGATTGGTTACAAAAATGCCAAAAGCACTAGGGATTTTTATGATAATGTGAAAAAAAATGATAATAATAAACTGACAACTTTTGTTTTACACAAATACCACGAATATTTAAAACATAATAAAGAGCAGATTACTATTGATAAAATTGATATAAAGACCCATTTCAATGACACTGTACCTGCTGATCTCCCACATATTAATTTCTTTTTAAAAATCTATCCCCAAAAGGAGGAGGATCTTATTCACATTGCATCCCTATCGAGTTCTTTGGGAAATAATCTTATGGGACGTTTTTGTTCCTCGCACGATAATGTTTATAATAACCTAAGTGCATTAGTTCATGAGCATGAAGAACTGGACAAAAATTATATTTATGCTGAGATTATTCATTTACCGCAAGCAAGAGCTGGAAATGTAATTGCAAGACCTCATTTTGGAGACTATGAAATTCCTTATCTGGCTCATTCTGTACTTCCTGAAAAGCAGAAAATTAATGTAGATGATCTTTACATTCAGGTGATAAATAATGAAATATTTTTATTTTCTGAAAAACTAAAAAAGCCTATTAAACCTCGTTTATCCAATGCTCATAACTTCAGTAAGAGTGGTCTTCCTATCTATCATTTTTTATGCGATATGCAATATCAGGGTAATCCCTATATTAAAGTATGGGATTGGGGAATCATAGACTCTGTTGAAGAGTCTTTTCCAAGAGTGATGTACGGGAATTATGTATTGGAGCCTAAAAAGTGGGTTATAAGAAATGAAAAATTTATAGGATTAAAAAAATGTAAAAACCTCAGTGATTTCAATAATAAGTTTGAGGTAATCAGAAACGGATTAAGTATTCATAATTTAGTTACCTTTAAGGAAGGAGATAATACAATTTGCCTGGATATATCAACTTCTTTAGGAATGGATATGTTGTGGAAAATTATTGATAAGAAAGATAAGTATATTACTTTATATGAGAGTTTATGGGAGCAGACGAATGAACATGCAAATACTGTCTATCATAAAGAAATTATAGTACCTTTTATAAATAAGGATAAAAAGTATCCCGCTAAAAGAATATCAGCAGAAAGGATGCTAAATACTAAAGATGATTATAATAGCAGGGTATTTATCCCAGGATCTCAGTGGATTTACCTTAAAATTTATATAGATTTTAAGTTCATCAATAAAATACTTCTCCAGCTTGCGGACTGTATTGAAAGTAAATTTGTTAAAAAAAGAATTGTTGAAAAATGGTTTTTTATAAGATATTCAGATCCCAAGCAGCATTTGAGATTACGCTTGTACGTAAATGATTTAGAGTTCCTTTCTGAAATAATGAAAGCTTGTAACAGTATATTGACACCGTTGGTTAGAAAAGGGTACGTATCTAGTATTGTTCAGGATACCTATGTCAGAGAGTTAGGAAGATATGGGGGTAAAAATATTATTGATTCCGAAACTCTGTTTTATTATGATTCATCATTGATATACAAAATATATAAATACAAGAATAATATAAGTTATCAGGATCTGTTTTTAGTAGGCTATTATCTGACAGAACACTATCTTAATCTTGCTGATCTCAATGATGAGGTAAGGTTACATTTTCTGGAAAAACAGTTTAATTATTATGCAAAGGAGTTCGAGTACACGAAAGATAAGATGATGAGAAATACCTTACATGAGGAGCAAAGAAGGATTAAGGATATTGTAATTACTGAAAAACTCAACGGAGATATAATAAAGCTTATTGACCAATCAAATTTGAAACAGATCATTGACCAGGTTAAACGAAATGTTGAAAATGATTATTTAAATGTTTTGTCCAGCTATATTCACATGAGTATGAATCGATTATTTACAGAAAAGCAACGCTTTAATGAATTTAAAATTTATTTTTTCTTATTAAAAAAATATCAGTCAATTAAAGCACGGAAATCTGTTGAAGTATAAATTTGTTATTTAAATCATTGTGAAAAAATTCCCCTTTTATCGCCAGCCCGACGCTAAGGATTGTGGTCCAACATGCTTGCGTATTATTAGCAAATATTATGGTAAGTTAGTTGATTTACAGCATGTAAGAATGCTTTCCGAAACAACAAGGATAGGGAGCAGTTTATTAAATTTAAGTAACGCTGCGGAAAAGATTGGATTTAAAACCAATGGTGTAAAAATAAATTTTGATCTTCTTTCAAGGGCTATCCCGTTACCCTGTATTGTTCATTGGGACAAAAAACATTTTGTAGTAGTATATGAAATTAAAAAGAAATCGAAAGATTATTTGATTTATGTATCTGATCCAGCTCATGGACTTGTCACCTATAAGAAAGATGAATTTATAAAACACTGGATCGGAAATAATGCCGATGAAACCTTAAAAGAGGGTATTGCTTTGGTTGTAGAAACTACTCCGGCTTTTTATAATAAAGAATGGGATGATGAAGGAAAAAAACTTAATCTAAGATTTCTTAGTCGCTATGCAATTAAATATAAATCACTAATTATTCAGTTAGCGGTAGGTCTGCTTGCAGGAAGTTTGCTTTCTCTGATCCTTCCTTTTCTTACGCAAAGCATTGTGGATGTTGGGATTCAGAATAAAGATATTAATTTTATTTATCTTGTACTAATTGCTCAGTTTATGCTGTATCTTGGAAGGATGGGAATTGATGTCGTCAGAAGCTGGATTTTACTCCATTTAAGTACGCGAATTAATATTTCATTAGTTTCAGATTTCTTTATCAAACTAATGAAATTGCCTATCAGTTTTTTCGATACCAGAATGACAGGAGATATTATGCAGAGGATTGGAGATCACTCAAGGATAGAGCAGTTACTTACTGGTTCTGCATTGAGTACATTGTTTTCCATTGTTAACTTTTTTGTTTACAGTATTATCTTGCTATTTTATGATTATAGATTGTTTCTAGTATTTTTAGTGGGAGCTACATTCTATTCAATGTGGATTCTTTTTTTCCTGAAAAAGCGAAAAGATCTGGATTATAAAAACTTCTCTCAAGTATCGCAGACTCAGAGTAAGGTTATTGAGTTGATTAATGGTATGCAGGAGATTAAAATGCAAAATGCAGAAAAGAAAAAGAGATGGGCTTGGGAATCATTACAGGTAAAAATATTTAGGCTAAGAATAGAGAGTCTTGCTTTGGATCAGTGGCAGTCTATTGGTGGTGGATTTATCAATCAGATAAAAGATATGATTATTAGTTTTCTTTCAGCAAAATTGGTCATTGACGGTAATATTACATTGGGAATGATGATGTCCATACAGTATATCATAGGACAGTTAAATGGCCCCATAGGCCAGGTTATAGGCTTTATTAAACAATTACAGGATGCCAGTATTTCATTAGAAAGACTTAATGAGATTCATGAGAAAGATGAAGAAGAAACTGCCGGATCCCAATATATTCCAGAAATATCTGGAGGAGACCTGCTTGTACATAATCTAAGTTTTAGATATACAGGATCAAATCAAAATGTTTTTGAGAACCTGAATCTGGTAATTCCCTATCAGAAAACAACGGCAATTGTTGGGGTTAGTGGGAGTGGTAAGACTACACTGATTAAATTATTATTGAAATTTTATGAGCCTACCCAAGGAGATATTAAATTGGGAAACCAGAATTTTAAAAATATTTCTCCCACAATGTGGCGAGATCATATAGGTGTAGTCATGCAGGACGGTTATATTTTCAATGACACGATTGCAGATAACATTGCTGTAGGTGATGATGATATAGATAAAGCAAGATTAAGACATGCTGTACATATTGCAAATATTAAAAAGTTTATAGAAGGTCTTCCATTAACTTATAACACTAAGATTGGTAATGAGGGGATGGGGATAAGTGGCGGGCAGAAACAGCGCTTGTTTATTGCGCGGGCTGTCTATAAATCTCCGGAATATATATTTTTTGATGAAGCGACCAGTGCTTTAGATGCAAATAATGAAAGAACGATAATTGATAATCTTGAACAATTTTTTAAAGGGCGTACAGCTGTCATTGTTGCACACCGCTTATCCACAGTGAAACATGCAGATAAAATTATTGTCCTGGATCAGGGGAAAGTTATAGAAGAAGGTACCCATATGGAATTAGTTGGTTTAAAAGGTGCTTACTATCAACTTGTTAAAAATCAATTGGAGCTAGGAAACTAGTACGCATAGTTATTTTTTAATCGTAAATTAAAAGATATTTTCCTCCCGCACTACTTCGAAATCTCTCCCTTCAATTTGTATCATTTGTGATTGAAGATAATTATAAATTTTTCTAATATTCTCATTATTGTACTCACCTTCTATACAGTCTATCCAGATTTGAATGAAAGTTTTATCCGGATAATCCTGCCATAAGTTGGTCCTTCTGTAATTAGGATTATTTAGGATCAAATCTGTTTTTATATCAATAAATAATTCATAGCTCATAAACCACGAATAGGTATGTAAAGCATTCTTCAAAAAGCTCATGTAATTATAAGTATAGAGTTTTGAAGATTCATTCTGAATCAGATAATTATAGTTAACTGAAAGCGAATACATTTTTAATATGATAGCATCTCTGTGATGTTGAGTATTCCTGAAAGGTGTATTCATAAACTTGTGAGCAATGATGATCAATTCATCGACTGTGTCATTTTTTTTGTATAATATCTTTCCGATACTAAAAAGCCTGGCTTCGAATTTCATATTACGTGCATAGTCCTGTTGCATTCTTTTCTTTACAGAGTCAATACTTTCAGCGAAGTATGAAATTTTATTTTTTATGCCTTTCAGTGTTGTTTTTTGGGTAGTATCAAATATAATTCTGATGTCGATGTCTGAATTTTCATTTTGCAATCCCAATGCATGGCTACCAGTTAAGACGATTCCAATTACATAGTCTTTGGATTTCCAATGTTCGATAAATTCGGTAAGAACTATGTCCATATTTATTTTTTATAAATATAAAAAATAAAAACCCGCCATTGGCGGGTTTTTATGTTAATATATCAAAATATTAGAATTTAAATGCAATAGATGCTGACCAGGTAATTCCAGCCCCAAAATACACTTGGTTTGAAGGATCTATACCTTTATAAAGAGTGTTTTGATAAGCATCAAATTGTTGTTGTGCAGTTGCAGATGCATTATCTTTAAAGTCAGACAGTTGTTTTGTATGAACGGAAGTTCTGGCATCAGAAATATAATATCTGTCAAACAAGTTATATACATTAACTCCAAAAACAAAACTTTGCTTTTGATCTTTTAATTTTAAAGTATATGATGTACCTACATCGAAAAGACTAAAGCTAGGATACTTTAATGCACCCTTTTTTGCAGCATCAGTTACTTCTCCATTTGGTCCTACTAAATAATCCTGATTAAAGCTTACACCTCCGTAGTATCTGTCAGCATAAGTCCATGTACCATACACCGAAAGATTTTTTATAGGATTTACCGTTACTCCAACAGAAGCTGTTGTTTGAGCTGCATCTGAAACTTTTACTTTATCTAATGCAAAAGTTCTTCTATTGCTTTGTCCGGCCGCTAACTGTACAGGTTGGTCATTTTCATCAAAAATCTCACCCGTTGCATTACCTTTATATTTCCAGTCACCAATAGATAGCATACCATTAAGAGTAATGTAATTAGTGATTTTATAAGCACCTTCAAATTCCACTCCCATATGAACCTCTTGTATGCCATCCATATTAGCATAAGGACGGGACACAGGCTTTCCGTTAACATCGGTTAAGTTAGGAAGGTTTGTAAATCTTTGAAATCTGTCTTTCCACGAAGTATAATAAAGATTCACATTCATAGTAAGTTTGGAGCTTCTATAACCATATCCTAGTTCTCCACTCATCACCTTCTCATTGGTTAGATTAGGGTTAAGATTTTGGTTATTACTAGGATAGACTCCATAGTTGTTAGGTTGTCTTTCGTAGTATCCAATATTACCGAAAACATTGTGATTCTGGTCAATATTGTAGTTTACTCCCCCTTTTGCATTATATCCGAAAAGATATTTGAAACCTGTTTTAGTATTTTGGATTTGTCCGTTTTTAACTGTTACACCATCAACAATCCAGTTATCAATTCTTTGGAAACCTTGTTCTGATGCTGATCCCTGAACATAAGCAGAGAATTTCTCAGTTGAATACTCTAACTGTCCAAAGAAGCCTCCCCACAATACTTCTCCATCAAAGTTTCTATATGCATATTGGGTATCACCTTTAGTAGCTTTTGCGAATGGATTAGCAGAAGGAACAGCATTGAAAGAATCTCTTACAATATATCCCCCTGGGTAATTTAGATTTCCTTTTTCCTGGTAACCTGAAGCCCCTAAGAAATCAGTTACATATCCCGGGTGGTATCCATAATAATATCTTCCATCAAAACCAACTGAGAAATTCCAGTTATCATTGATTTTGTGCTGGAAATTAGTCAAGACCCCATACCAGTTATGTGAGTTTACACTAGCTCTTCTGGTAAGTCCATTATTAGATGTATTAATCCCAATTTCTCCATTAGTAGCAGTTTTATTTGCGCCAAAATCAGGAACAGATCCACCTTGATTCCATTTTACGATATCATCCCATCGAATAATTCCATTAGCATCTCTTAATGGGGAATTGTCTGCGTAATTTGTATTTTTACCATTGATTGAACCAAGCATTCCAGTTCCACCACCTCTACCCCAAGAACCATACAATACTGTAGATAGCTTAGATTTTGAGTTCATATTCCAGTCCCAGTTTAGCATGGCAACAGGTTTACTATACCAGTTCCTGTTTGTTGAAAACTCTTGTCCATTAAGATATCCCCAATTTGGGTTGTATCTTCTATTAGGGTTTCCGTCTTTACCATATTTTAGAAAGGCTGATATAGGAGACTGAAAGTTTTGCTCATGCCATTGTGGAGCTCCGGTAAAAGTAAACTGAAGTTCATGAGTTTCATTAGGTTTGTAACCTAAAGCGAAATAATAATTATAAGCTTCTCCCTTACCTCCGTCAATATAACCGTTAGTAGAGGTTCTACTCATTAAAAATGATGTAGACCAGCCATTCTGGTTTTTACCAGTATTATAAGAAAATAAAGTTTTTAAAAACCCATTATTACCTACCCCAAGAGTTACGTTACCACCTTGTTTTGCATCAGCGGCTTTTGTAAGCATATTAATAGTTCCTCCTACAGAAGCAATTGCCAATTTAGATGCCCCAAGCCCTCTTTGCATCTGCATAAATGTAGTTACATCGCTTAGCCCTTGCCAGTTAGACCAATATACTGTACCTCCTTCCATATCGTTAACAGGCATACCGTTAACCATTACAGCCGTATTTTTAGTATCAAATCCTCTAATTCTTAGTGATCCATCACCAAGACCTCCACCACCTCTTGTTACATAGACAGAAGGAGTAGTTTTTAAAATCTCTGGAAATTCCTGGTTACCTAGTCTTTCTACAATCTGTGCAGATTTAATAGTAGAAACAGCAACAGGTGTCTTTCTATCTTTAGCGATATCTGTAACACCTCTTAAGATTACCTCGTCAATATCTTTGGACTTTTGTACTGTGTCCTTAACTTGTTGAGCGTAATAAACACTAGCTGTAGATAATGTAATAACCGCAGTTAGTATCGATTTGTTGATTAATTTCATAATCGTTAGTAATAATTAGATTTAATTTTCTGCAAAATTCGCAAAATAAAATTTAACTATTATTAACTCAATGTTAATTTTTAATAAGTCTTAATAATGTTAACCTGTTAAAAATCAATATTATGGCTAAAAATTGAATTTTAGTATGAAAAAAGTCATGTTATTGAATTTTTAACAAAGTGGTGGTGTTTTTGTTAAAAATTCAACGCTATTTCACTGCTTTGAGACTCAGATCTATATTCTCAGCAGAGTGTGTAAGGGCTCCTACAGAGATATAGGTAACGCCTGTGGATGCAATTTCTTTCAGCATATCGCGGGTAATTCCTCCTGAAGCTTCAGATTCACAAGAACCATTGATCATTTTTACAGCCTCCTTCATCGTTTTTACATCCATATTATCAAGCATGATTCTGTCGACCTTTGCATTGATGGCTTCCTGAACTTCTTCAAGGTTTCTGGTTTCAACCTCTATCTTTAACTTTTTCTTATTCTTTTTAACGTAATCTTTTGCCATTGCCACGGCATTGGTTATGCTTCCGTTGTAATCAATATGATTGTCCTTTAGCATAATCATATCATAAAGACCATATCTGTGATTGGTTCCGCCGCCAATAGCAACCGCCCATTTTTCACACATTCTGAAGTTAGGAGTTGTTTTTCTTGTATCTAAAAGTTTAGTTTTTGTACCTACTAATCTGGAATCCCATTCATGGGTTAAGGTGGCAATACCACTCATTCTCTGCATACAGTTAAGAACAAATCTTTCCGTAGAAAGGATGGAGCTTGCACTACCTGTAACAGTAAGGGCGATGTCTCCGAATTTGCAGGGAGTTCCATCTTTAATGAAAACTTCCACTTTCAGATTTTTGTCAAAAGTCTTGAAAATGATTTCTGCCAATTCAACACCTGCAAGAATACAGTCCTGTTTCACCAAAAGCTTAGCACTTTGTACAAGATCCTGTGGAATAGTAGATAGGGTAGAGTGATCCCCATCCTGAATATCTTCCTCAAGTGCGTTTTTTATAAATGTCTTTAATGCTTTATCTGTTACGTATGCTGGTCTTTTCATTGTGTGATTTCTTTTTAAACCAAATCTTTATTATAAAATGCTCCCTTGTTCTCTGTCATTTCCATGGATTGGGTAATGATGAGATGGGCAACAGTTGTTAGGTTTCTTAATTCCGATAATTGCGGGGAAAGAATAGAGTAGTGGTAGATTTCATCTACAGCGGCTGCAATCTCCTGATGTTTTTGCAATGCCATATTCAGACGTTTGTTGCTTCTTACAATACCTACCAGGTCGCTCATCATTTCCTGAAGTTGTTTTCTAAGATAACTGACGATGACCATTTCATCCATGATTTTCATTCCCTCTTCATTCCATTCCGGAACGGCTTTCAGATCATCAAAGTTGAAACTGTTTTCATTCAGAAGTTCTACTGTTTTCATAGCAGCATTGTGTCCGAAAACCAAGCCTTCAAGCAATGAATTGGAAGCAAGTCTGTTGGCGCCGTGAAGTCCGGAGTTGGTGCATTCTCCTACAGCAAAAAGATTTCTGATGGAAGACTGTCCGTCTCGGTCTACTTCGATCCCGCCCATTAGATAGTGGCAGGCTGGTACAACAGGAATCAGTTGAGTGAAAGGGTCAATTCCTTCGTTTTTACATTTTTTATAAATATTAGGGAAATGTTCTAAGAATTTTTCATGGTTCATTTCTTTGCAGTCTAAACCGACAAATTCGTCTCCGGTAATTTTCATTTCGGCGTCGATGGCTCTTGCAACGATATCTCTTGAGGCTAATTCTTCACGTTCATCATATTTATGCATGAATTTTTCACCCCTTTTGGTTCTTAATTTTGCTCCATCTCCACGAACTGCTTCTGAAATTAAAAACAACATTCCATCCATTTTGCTGTACAAAGCTGTCGGGTGGAACTGGTAATACTGCATATTGGAAACCTTTCCTTTAGCACGGGCTACAAAGGCAATTCCGTCTCCTGTAGCAATCGTAGGATTGGTTGTGTTTTTATAAACATGTCCGGCACCTCCTGTGGCAACCAGTGTTATTTTAGAAGTGATTTTTTTGATGGTTTTGGAATTTTCATCCAGAATATAGGCGCCATAGCAATGGATGTCTCCTTCATTGAGCTCTTTTCCGGGAACATGGTGCTGTGTAATAATATCAATAACGTAATGATGATCAAGAATTTCAATATTCGGGCTGCTATTGGCTGTTTCCAGCAAAGCTCTTTCAATTTCAAAACCTGTGATATCTTTATGATGGACGATTCTGTTTTCAGTGTGGCCTCCTTCTCTGCCTAAAGCAAACTTACCATTCTTCATATCGAACTGGGCGCCCCATTCTACAATTTCATTGAATCTCGCTGGAGCTTCTCTTACCACCATTTCTACAACATCGCGTTTGTTTTCTCCGTCGCCGGCACGCATGGTATCGTCAATATGTTTTTGAAAATTGTCATTCTGAAAATCAGTAACAACAGCGAGACCACCTTGTGCATATTTGGTGTTGCTTTCGCCTTCATCAGATTTGGTTACAATAATGATTTTGGCATCAGGGTGTTGCTCAGAAACTTTAATGGCATAGGAAAGTCCGGAAATGCCGGAACCGATTACTAATACATCCGCTTTTATCATATGCTGGCTTTAGGTACAATCGTTTAAAATATTAAATAAATTTAAACAATTTTTCGTTTGGTTTTCTTACTTTTTTCATGTGCTGGAAGTGATCTTCTTCAGAACGGTAACCTAAAGCGAGGGTAACAGTTACTTTTTCTGTTTCAGGATCTATATTCAGAATTTCTTCAATGAGATCCTGACGGAAGCCTTCCATGGGGCAGGAGTCTATATTTTCAATAGCAGCAGCATACATAAGATTGGCCAATACTATATAAGACTGTTTTTCTGCCCAGTTGAAAATTTCATCATGTGTTTTCTGGTTAATATGCTGATTTATGCTATTTCTGAAAGGGTCCAGCGTTTCCATAGGAGTATCTCTTACTTCAGAAATATGATTAAAATAACCTCGGATATAGTTCTCTTCTATAATTTTTTTTGAAATAATAACGATAAGATGAGAACAAGTGGAAATCTGAGAAGGATTATAAAAAGCAGGAATTAATTTCTGTCTCATCTCCTCGCTTTCAACAACCACAATTTTATAGGGCTGAAGTCCCAGCGAACTGGCAGACAGCTTTCCTGACTCAAGAATGTTGTGAAGAGTTTCCTGAGGAATAATCTGATGATTGAATTTTTTTACAGAATATCTTCTGCTTAAAGCTTCCAAATAATTCATAGGACAAATTTAAGAATTGAATATGAATAAAGAGTCTTTAAAATGAAATATCTCCTCCCTGTTCTTACAAAAAATCACCCCGACTGGCGGGGTGATTCTTTTGATGTGATGGAAAGTGTAATTATTCTCTGTTTTTTACAACAATCCAGCCTGAGAATTTTATCGGAGTACTGTTTTTATTATTTTCATTCCATGAAACAGAATACCAATAGTTTCCTGTAGGGACTTTTTTATGTCCATTGGTAGTTCCTGCCCATTTATAGCCATTGGTTTTATCTGCCTGGAACATCTTATAACCATATCTGTCGAAGATGGCTATTTCCAGATTTTGTTTGTTGGCAAGTGCAGAGTAATCAACAAAATCATTGATTCCGTCATCGTTAGGTGTAATGATGTTGATAAGATTAGGGACTGTGATATTGACTTCAACAGGTACACAGTTATAGCCGTCTCTTACATATACTTTAGCTTCTCCTCTTGCAATATTGGTAAATACATTGGAGTCCTGCCAGTTGATATTATCCATTGAATACTGGTAAGGAGGAGTTCCGCCATTGGCATATACTGTTACTGTACTTCCCGAAATGTCAACGGTAGTGATAACCGGATTGTCTGAGGGATATACTGTTACTTTCTGTGTCACAATACAATCTCCGGTTTTAAGTTTTACCCAGTAAGTTCCTACTCCTACATTTTTGATAGACTGTGTGGTAGCTCCTGTACTCCATTCGTAGCTTTTGAAACCTGCTCCGGCATCTAATGTTGTAGTGTTTTCAATACAGATGGTCTTGTCAAGTAAAGTTCTTGAATAAACAGGAGGTATTACTGTTAATGTAACTTTAGCGATGGAATAGCATCCGTTTCCATTAAAAACTTTAATATAAACAACACCATTAGGAGCGATGTATGCTGCCGGAGTTGCGATTGCATTAGTTCCACTGATGGCATCTGTCAGGGATGGATAGTATTCTTTCGTAAGTCCGCCCTGGGAAACTACAGCTCCTGTAAGATTAAAAGAGGCCGTAGATGGGTTAGTTTCAATGAAGCAGGATTTTATTTCAACGTCATTAACAACTACGACAGGGTAAATATTCAGTGTGATTTTAGAAGTACTTACGCAACCCTGAGGTGTGGTTACTTTTACATATATTGTTGCTGCTGCAGAAGCATAGGCAGAAGGATTTGTTATTTGATTCGTACCGTTATTCAGATCGTATAAGGTAGGGTAGAATTCTTTGGTTACTCCGGCAACAGTTGTTACAGCAGCCGTATTGAGGTCAAACGTTGCTGTTCCGGCATTGTTGTTATTACATCCGCTAAGACTGGCATCCGTTGCTGCAAATGGAGTAGGATTAAGTTGAATAACACCGTCGCCATTATCACAAAGAGTAGATGTAGGATCTTTTACAACCACTTTAATAGTTGTATTTCCAGAATATTGGAAACTTGTGGGATTGGCAATAGGAGTAGAGCTTCCCAATACATAATAAGTGAAAATATAATTCCCCGGATTATTTACAAATTGAGAATTATAAGAAGTAAGGTCTACTGTACCATTTCCGGTAGCTGGATTTGTACAAACGAACGGACTTATGGTGTTACTTAAAATAGGGACTTTATCTACATACACCTTAACATCTTTAATAGAATGTCTTGCACTGGCACCACCGGTTGCGGCAGAAAAACCAAAATACCCTTGTGACATTCCCACAGCTCCTCCGGAAGGAGCAAAAGACTGATCTACGATAAGGACACCGTTGATTCTTACTTTGATGATCCAGTTTGTCGGGTTGGTAAGGTCTGTTTCACCATTTACTTCCACATGTCTGTAGGTGTCTCCTACAAACGGCTGAGTAGCGATAAGATCCGGCGAATGGAAGGTGCTTCCAGGAGTGGTGTTGAATTCAATGTTGTTACCTGCTGTATTATTTGTACCGTAAAGAATGTGAACTTTACTCATCTGGCCTTCGGTAGTATTGTTGAAGATATCAAAACCAACCATAAGCCCGGAAGCATTAGCTGGAATACCCAATCCTCCTCCTGATACAAATCCTGTTGGTGGGTTGGCCAGATACCAGAAGGTGAAGCCGTCTCCTTTTCCAAACTGTGTGGTTCCGTTTCCGTCAATTCTGAAATCGAATTCCACTTTCCACTTATCACAATAGCTTAGAGTGATAGGAGTGGATAATTTTACAGCCCCGTATCTGCTGGTCTGATCGGTTGTCAGTCTTACAAAGTCTCCGCTTACTATAGCATCAGAGACAAGATCCCAGCCCGTTGTATTTACAGGGTTTCCGGTAAGTTGATAGGTTTGTGAAAGAAACCTTCCCGGCAAGCATAATAAGATAGTTAGTAAAAAAATGAGTATATTTTTTTTCATAGTGGATGGATTATGATGTTATTGTTTTTTTATCTTTAAATTATAGTGAGACAGTAATATCTGGTCTCAATCTCTTCTTGAGCAAATCCTCTTTTTTAATACAGAAACTACCCCAAATGAGGTAGTTTCCGATAGTAAATTATTCTCTGTTTTTAACTAATACCCAGCCTGAGTATTTCGTTTCAGTATTGTTTTTATTATTTTCGTTCCATGAAATGGTGTACCAGTAAGTCCCTGTAAGTACTTTTTTACCGGAAGCAGTTCCATCCCAAGTAAAGTTTCTCATTTTTCCGGCTTCATATAGTTTGTTGCCATATCTGTCGTATACAATGAATATCAGATTTTTCTTGTAAGCCAGTGCTGAATAATCAATGAAATCATTTACGTTGTCGCCGTTTGGAGTGATAGCGTTAACCAGATTAGGAACGGTAATCTGAACTTCAACAGGTGTACAGTTATAAAAATCTTTTACATACACTCTTACTTCTCCTCTTGCTAATCCTGTGAATATATTACCCGGCTGCCAATTGACTCCGTCCAGAGAGTATTGATATGGAGGAGTTCCTCCCGCTACATTGACAGTAATGGTGTTGTTGTCAATATCAATGCTGGAGATGACAGGATTTGCAGATGCTTTTACATTAACAATCTGTGTAGTGATACAGTTTCCGGTTTTCAGTTTTACCCAATAAGTGCCAACACCTACATCTTTAATGGATGAGGTTGTTGCTCCTGTACTCCATTCGTAACCATCAAATCCAGATCCTGCATCCAAATCTGTTTTTTCTCCAATACAAATGGTTTTGTCTTTTAAAACAGAAGATGTTACAGGAGGTAATACAATAAGGTTGATCTTAGCAATATTAAAGCATCCGTTGGCGTCTGTTACCTTTGCATATACTGCAGTACTTATGGATAAATACTGAAGCGGATTCATAATTTCATTGATGCCGTCCAAAGCATTTGCGATGGATGTGTAGTACTTTTTGGCCGCGCCTGCTCCTAAAGTTGTAACATCTGCAGTTGTCAAATTAAAAATGGCACTCGTAATATTATTTTCAATGAAACATGATCTCAGGGTGGCTTCTTTTACAGGAGTGTCAGGATAGAATGCCAATGTAATTTTTGCTGAACCTGTACATCCCAGAGGAGTGGTTACTTTTACATAAACGACTCCGGGAGCAGATATATAATTGTCAGGATTTTGAATCTCATTCGTATCTGCATTGAGGTCTGCTAAAGTTTTATAATATTTTTTTGTAACACCTAAAACATTGGTTACAGCTGCTGTATTCAGGTTGAAGGCTGCTGTTCCGGCTTTGTTATTATTACATACTGTAATCGTCTTATCTTCCGCTTTGAAAGGGGCAAGGTCGAGTAAAATTTTACCATCCGGGTTGTCACAGAGCAATCCTGCATTATCTTTAATAACAACTGTAACTGTTGTATTGGCATTGAACTGATAATTGGCTGGAGTAGCAATAGGGGTAGAACTTCCAAATGGAAAATAGGTAAATGTATAATTGGAAGGGTTGTTGACAAATTGCGAATTGAAAGAAGTCAGGTTTACAGACCCGTATCCTGTTGTAGGATTAGGACAGAATGACTGTGTTGCTGAATTCTGTAAAATTGGAACTTTATCCGTATAAATTTTTACATTTTTAATGGAATGTCTTGATCTTGCACCTCCTGTAGAAGCTGAAAAACCAAAATATCCTACAGTCATTGCAGCAGCAGCACCTGAAGGCGCGAAAGACTGATTGCAAATTACATTCCCATCTATTGTTATTTTTATAATCCAGCTGGTAGGAGCTGCAGGATCTACCTGTGCCGTTACTTCCACATGTTTGAAATTTGTTCCCTGGAAAGGTTGTGTAGTATTCAGATCCGGGGAGTGGAAAGAACTTCCGGGAACATTAAAAAATTCGACATTATTGCTGTCAGTGGTGTTTTGAACCAGTCCATATCCAACGTGTACCTTACTCATGGTAGCCGTTGTGGTATTGTTGTAAGTGTCAAGCCCTACCACAAGACCAACTGCATTTTGAGATACTCCAAGGCCTGAGCCTAATACGCTGGCTACCGGAGGATTGGCAAGATACCAGAAGGCAATTCCATCTCCATTGGAGGTTTGGTTGGAGTCCATTCTGAAATCGAATTCCACTCTCCATTTGTCACAATATTTTAAATTGATTGGGTCATTCAGCCTGATAGAGCCGGACTGGTTGTTGGTATCCGGGGTAAGCTGAATAAAATCTGTGTTTACCTGAGTAGGAGAAACCATTGTCCATCCGGTAGTGTTCACTGGGTTTCCAATAAGCTGATAAGTCTGAGCAAAGGACTTCCCAGCTATACAGAGTAAAAAAACAGATAAATACAATAATAGATTTTTATTCATTTATAATGGGACTTAGATTAATATGTAAAGATATTAAATCCCAATTAAATAATGTGTATTTAATGTTAATTTCGCTTAAATTTTAATAATATTTTAAAAAAATACTGCTAATTATGATATAATGCTGAATATTATAGTAGGTAATACGTATTTGCATTAATTAAATTAAAATAAAGAATTGTTATCCAAACTCTCAAAATACGTATCAATTTCAAGATTCGGAGAACTGGCTGCTGCTACCGCTAATTTATCGCAAAGTTCGTTTTCAAAGTGTCCTGCATGCCCCTTTACCCAATGCATTTTAGGTGTGTGTTTGTTGTAAAGTTCAACAAATTTTTTCCAGAGATCAGGGTTCTTTACATTTTTCCAACCCCTTTTGATCCATCCGGCAATCCAGTTTTGGTTGATCGCATCAGATACGTATTTGCTGTCTGTGTACACGTGGATTTCATTTTCTGTGGATTTCAGTTTTTCCAACGCAGTAATGACAGCCAGAAGCTCCATTCTGTTGTTGGTGGTTTTACGAAAACCTTTTGAAAATGTTTTCTGATAGTTTTTTTCAGGAACGCGCATGAGAATTCCATATCCGCCTTTCCCGGGATTTCCGCTGCACGCTCCGTCCGTATAAATTTCGATTCTCAAATCTGCTTTTTAAAAATTGATGTATTGACTGTACAATGAAACTGAATGGATCTGAACTTTAGTCTTCGCCTAAAAAGGGAAGTCATCATCATCATCAAAATCATTCATTGAAGATCCTGAAAGTTTTGAACTGTCCGGAAGGTCAAATGCTGCTCCTGGCTGAATCGTTGTTTTGATCTTGTCAAATCCACTTGGCTCTCCGAAGTTGGAAGGGTATCCTCCTCCGGCCCCACCATCAAGCGCAGCTTCGATATCACCGAATTTTGCAAAATGTTTTAAGAATGATAATCTGACATCTGCCGTAGCACCATTTCTGTGTTTTGCAATAATCAGTTCGGCCTGGTTTTCTGTAGAGGTTTCCTGTCCTTCCTCATCATTATCCCAAACCGTAATTTTATAATACTCCGGTCTGAAGATGAAAGATACAATATCTGCATCCTGCTCGATTGCTCCGGATTCCCTCAGGTCTGAAAGCTGAGGTCTTTTTCCCGGACGGGCTTCTACACTTCTCGAAAGCTGCGAAAGAGCAATCACCGGTACGTTAAGTTCTTTTGCAATTGCTTTTAATGAACGTGAAATCATGGAAATCTCCTGTTCACGGTTTCCAACTCCTTTTCCGCTGCTGCTACCTGCTGTCATCAGCTGAAGGTAGTCGACCATGATCAGTCTTACTCCATGCTGCATCACCAATCTTCGGCATTTTGCACGGAAGTCGAATATGGAAAGTGAAGGGGTTTCATCAATATATAAAGGAGCATTCTCCAGTTCAGATACATTGGAGAATAGTCTCTGCCATTCTTCGTCATCCAGGGTTCCTTTTCTTAGTTTCTCTGACGAGATTCTTGTTTCAGAAGCAATCATTCTGGTGATAAGCTGTACGGAGGCCATCTCGAGTGAGAAAAGAGCCATAGGGATTTTGTGTCCTACCGCAATATTTCTTGCCATCGAAAGAAGAAATGCTGTTTTACCCATCGCCGGACGGGCTGCAATAATGATAAGGTCAGAATTCTGCCATCCACCGGTTTCCTTATCCACATCTCTGAATCCTGAAGGAACTCCAGAAAGCCCTTGTTTGTCTTTTAGAGATTTAATGGTATCAATGGCTTGCTTTACCAATGAGTTGGCAGTATCAAATCCTTTCTTAATGGTTCCGTTGGTGATCTCAAAGAAAGATTGTTCCGCTTTATCCAGAAGTTCAAAAACATCTGTTGATTCCTTGTAGGAAGAATCAATAACATTGGCAGAAACGTTAATAAGGCTTCTTAAAATATACTTTTCAAGAATAACACGTACATGATATTCGATATGGGCAGATGAACTTACTCCCATGGTAAGATCAATAATGTAATGATCACCACCTGCCTGACTCAGTTTATCTTCTTTTTTTAAATCCTGAATGATTGTCATTAGGTCTACCGGGTGGTTACCTTCATACAATTTTAGGATAGTAGAAAAGATGACCTGATGTCTGGGATCATAAAATACCTCTGGAGTAAGAAGGTCAATGGAATGGTCAAGTCCTTTTTTGTCAATCAAAAAAGTTCCGATAACCAGTCTTTCAAAATCTACTGCATTGGGAGGCATTTTTCCATCCGCAATAGACAATTCTCTTGCAAAGTTTCCGTGTGTCAGGGATGATAATGTTTCTTTCTGCGCCATGGTGCAAAGATAGTTTATTTAAAAAATAATAAAAAAATAGTATTCAACAAATTATTAGCAGTCTTTCGTAAAATGCTGTAAACAGGAGGTTGCTCTTGTTGATAAAAAAAATCACCTCAGTCTGAGGTGATTTTTTTTTAAAGGTGAAGTAAAAACTTACTCTTTATTTTTTACCAGTACCCATCCGGAATATTTGGTTTCGGTACTGTTTTTATTGTTTTCATTCCATGAGATCGTATACCAGTAAGTTCCGGTTGGAATTTTCTTACCAAAGGCAGTTCCGTCCCAAGTGAAGTTGTTGAACTTCTTAGCTTCGTGAAGTTTGTTTCCATATCTGTCATATACAATGAAGATCAGGTTTTTCTTGTAAGCTAATGCTGAGTAATCAATAACATCATTTACGTTATCTCCGTTCGGGGTAATCGCGTTGATAAGATTTGGAACTGTTATGGTTACCTGGATAGGGGTACAGTTGTAAGTATCTTTTACATAAATTGTATTCTCTCCTCTTGGAAGTCCTGTAAATACGTTGGAATCCTGCCAGTTAACGCCATCTACAGAATATTTGTAAGGAGGAACTCCTCCTGTGGCTGTTACTGTGATATTGTTATTGGTAATTTCTATTCCTGAAACCACTGGTTGAAGGCTCGCATGTACACGTACTTCCTGAAGCGTGAAACATTTTCCGGTCTGAAGTTTAACCCAATAAACACCAACTCCTACGTTGCTGATGGATTGTGTAGTTTCACCTGTGCTCCATTCGTAGCTTACAAATCCAGGTCCCGCATCCAAAGTAGTTTTGGCTTCAGCACAAATTGTTTTATCTTTTAATACCGCTGATTTTACAGGAGGTAATACAATCAGTTGTATTTTAGCAATTGAATAACACTGTTTGTCATTATCTACTCTTGCATATACTGTCTTGCTTTCTGAAAGATAATTAAATGCTGCTGATATAGGATTTGTCTGTGCTTTTGCATCAGCTACTGTAGTATAATACTTAATAATAGTTCCTGTAGGTGTTGGAACAGGTACACCGATATCTGCTTTGGAAAGATCAAATGTTGAACGTGTAACGTCATTATCGATATAGCAATTCTGAAGTACAGCATCTTTCAATACCACCGCTGGATAGAATAATAGTCTGATTGTAGTGGTTGCAATACATCCAAAAGAAGAAACTACTTTTACATATACAGTTGATTCAGCAGAAACGTAGTTGGCAGGATCTGTAATTTCATTGATTTCTGCATTCATATCTGCAACTGTAGCATAATACTTAATAGTTGCACCCGTGCCTCCAAATACATTGGCAGTTGTTAAATTATATTTTGCAGTACCAGCTCCATTATTATTACAAGAGTATAATGTGGCTGTATTGGCTGTGATTCCCACATTGACAAACTTGAATTTCCCTGTTATGAAACATCCGTTGATAGGATTGTCCGGATTGCTTGGATCCTGGTATACAACTCTGTAATAATATGTTGTTGTTCCATCTACAGTAGTTACTGTAAGAGGATTCTGTCCTGTAAGGGCATCGTTGGTTGTTTTGTGATAAGTAACCTTGAAGTTAGGGCTGTTTCCGTTAACAATAGCTGCCGAAAGTGTTGTGAAATCAAACTGGGTTGGCAATGCACAAACCATTACCTGATTGGGATCATTAGGAGTGGCTCCCGGAATACCCGGCGCGATAAATGGGTTAGGAGAAAGAACAGGATCATTAAATGCCGAACTTAAACTGGCAGTACCTGACCATTCTAAAGAGAAACCATTAACGGATCTACTGAAGTTGTCAATAACCAGATAATAAGTTTGGCCTACCAATACATCCATATAAGGACTCCATTTCCCATTGTTCATGCTGGATGTAACACCGGGAGGATTGGTAGGGAATACTGCAGGTGGAGCAAGAGTCAGATCCAGACCCGTATCTCCTGGAGTACCGCTATAGTTACATCTTATAGGCTGTATGAAGACGTGGTCAGCATTCTGTAATGAAGCACAGCCATTTGCTGTAGGTCCATAAACTGCAAAATCGTAATCATCACCCTGATCGTTAGGTTTTATTTTAAATGCCAGCGTTCCTGGTGTGGATACAGTGAAGGTATACCAAACTGTATATCTTTCATTGGTGCTGAGACATCCTCCGTTTTGATTAAGAATTTCTATAATATTCCCCGGGCCTGAAGGGGTATAAGAAATGTCAGAATTACCACAGATGGGAATTGCTGTGACACAGTCTGACTGTGAATAGGCCATTTGCGCTATCAATAAAATAAAAAGAAGTAATATTTTTTTCATTGTTAAAACTTTTTTTGTTAAACAAACTTGAAATCAATAAATTTTTATCATTATTTGTAAAAGAAAAAGCCGCCAAAGCGGCTTTTTATATTGTAAGGTGTTTTATTCTCTGTTTTTTACAACAATCCAACCTGAAAACTTGAAAGGAGTGTTCTTCTTGTCATTCTCGTTCCATGTTACAGAATACCAGTAAGTACCTGTTGGAATGTTCTTACCGCCAATTCTACCATCCCATTTGTAACCGTTGGATTTATCTCCCTGGTGGATTTTTGTTCCATATCTGTCAAAGATACTCAAAATAAGGTTCTGTTTATCAGCCATAGCAGAATAATCTACCACATCATTCACGCCATCCCCGTTTGGAGTAATCATATTGATAAGGTTAGGAACAACAACATTCACTTCAATAGGTTCGCAGTCGTAAGCATCTTTTACATACACTTTGTAAGTTCCTCTTGCTACATTGGAGAATACATTAGACGGCTGCCATAAAATTTTATCCATTGAATACTGATAATCAGGAGTTCCTCCGATAACATTGATTGTTAATGTAGTGTTGTTAATATCGATGTTTGTTACTACCGGTTGCTCAGAAGGATAAACGGTTACTTTTTGAGTGGCAACACATTCTCCCGTTTTTAATTTTACCCAGTAAACTCCTACTCCTACGTCTTTAATAGACTGTGTTGTAGCTCCTGTGCTCCATTCATAGCTTTTGAATCCAGGTCCGGCATCTAAAGTGGTAGTGTCTTCCATACAGATAATTTTGTCTTTAAGAACACTGGATGTTACCGGAGCAATTACTGTTAAACCGATTTTTACCACTACATAACATCCTCTCGTGTCAGATACTCTTACGTATACCAAACCGCTTGGTGCAATATAATTAGCATTTAAAATCTCGTTGGTTCCATCAATGGCATCTGTCAGTGAAGGGAAGTATTTTTTAGTAATACCTGCCTGCGGAGTAATTACAGCGGCATTATCAAGGTTGAATAAAGCAGTCGAAGGATTTGCTTCAATAAAGCATGATCTCAATTCTGCATCCTTTGCAATAATTTGCGGATAGAACTTAAGGGTAATTTCTGCAATATCAGTACATCCGAATACAGAGGTTACTTTTACATATATTTTACCTTCTGCAGAAACAAACTGATAGATATTGGTGATCTCATTAATTGAATTGTTCAGATCATATAAAGTATAATAATATTTTTTAGTTGCTGTTGGATCAGCAAAAACTGCAGCAGTTGTAAGATCATACATTGCAGTACCTGCATTGTTGTTATTACAGCTTGTTAGCGTTACATCGGTAGCTGTGATAGTACCATCTTTAAATTTAAATTTACCAGTCTGTCTACATTTGTTAATAGGACTGTTAGGGTTAGTCGGATCGGTATAATTGATACTGTAGAAATAAACACCAACAGGAGTAACTGTTTGAGGCCCAACAAGAGGGTTGTTACCAGTTAAGGCATCATTCTGACTTGTGTGGTAGCTAATGCTGAAGTTAGGGTTGCCGTTAAGAATTCCTGCTGATAATGATGCGAAATCAAAACTTGCAGGATTTGAACATATCACCACTTCTCTTGGGTCAGCAGGGTTGGCTCCCGGAATACCAGGTGGGATAAATGGATGAGGCTGTATATTCGGATCAGTGAACGGAGAAGATAGAGTAGCCGTTCCGCCCCATGATAATTTGAATCCGTTCGCTGTTTCTCTGTGGTTATTTACAATTAAATAGTAAGTCTGACCAGGCAATACATCCATGTATTTTACCCATTTGTCTCCTGTAGCGTCCTCACTAAGGTCTGTTGCGGTCATATTAAGACCTGTATTTCCACTTTGCCCGGAATAAGAACAACGTATTGGAGTTCCCAGATTTCCGCAAGATTTGTTGGGTCCGTATACTCCAAAGTCATAATCATCTCCCTGGTCGTTAGGGATGATTTCAAACGTAAGTGTTCCGCCGGTAGCAATGGTGAAAGAATACCATACAGAGTACTTTTCGTCAGAAGTTAAACATCCACCCAGGTCTTCTGCAATATCTCCATGCCCGCCTGGTGTATATGAGATGTCCGAGTTACCACAGACTGCCATTGCAGTATTACAATCTGATTGAGCAAATAAAATATGTGAAAATATGATTAATAAAACAAGTAATGTTTTTTTCATGAGAATTAATTTTAAAAACAAATATTAAAAGTGTTTAATTACTAAGGAAATGTTGTTTTTCATCTGATACAAAATAATGTTTCTCTGAATATTCAATGAATTGTAGGCTTTCATATCAAAAAAAAACTGATCGCCCTGATGTACTCAGGAGATCATGCATTTTCTTACTGTTAATTTGTTCCGATCAGCTGTTTTCCCCAGCTGGGTGAACTGGATGAAGGGTCTGATGTTTCAAATTCTTTAGCTGCTTTTTGATACAACTTTATAGCTTCCGTCTTGTTTCCCTGTTTTTCAGCGATTTCAGCTTTTAAAAAAGAAAGCCTTGGATTATTCTTTAAGGTTTCTGCTTTATTCATGAAACTTGTCACGGTCTTTAATTCCTTTTGAGGGTCTGCCGCTGTTTTTATTCTGATTTTCTGAAAATGAATAAGGGCAAGAAGCAGATTTACTTCTCCATTATTCTTTTCAGAAGCAAGAGCCTGCATTGCCAGTTTTCTTGCGGACTCATTAGGTTCTCCAAGAGGACTGTTCGGGCTGTTCTTTAAAAGGAAATTGGTTTTAAGATACAAGGCTGCTGCTGCATAGTAATTAGCCTGCCATTTTTCTGAAGTTTTAGCTGCTGAAAACTTAGAAAAAAGCATATCGTAGTCGTTTTCTGTTTTAGCATTATTGAATTGTAAAACAGATTGTTGTAAGGTTTGATCTGAAAAAAATTGAGCATTCATCAGAGAACCTGTCACGAGAAAGCTCAAAATTAGTAAAAGTTTAGTCATAGGGGGATATTTTATGAAGCAAATATAAAAAATTATTAACGTTAAATTAAAGATTTTGAGATATATTTAATGAAAGTAACGTATTGGTTTTAAATATTGTATTTTCTTGTTTGGGTTATATTATGTAGAGATCGTAAAGATATTGGTGCTTTTGATGAATATTTAAGGTTTAATTCTTTTATAAATTTTTAAAAAACAGCTATAAAACAAAAATCAGAATAGAAAACGTTCTATTCTGATTTTAAGTATTTCGAATTCTTATTTTTTTTGTGCCAGATTTAAAATAACCTGATAAACAATAAGTTAATATTGCATCTTTCTCAGTTTAGGATTGGTGCTTCCCACAAGAAGGGCTACTAAAACGGTCATACAACCTCCGAACACCACAGAGTGCACAACTCCCAGTAGTTTGGCCATGAGTCCACTTTCAAACTGCCCCATTTCATTGCTGGACATAATGAAAATTGAATTCACACTCAGAACGCGTCCCCTGATGTGATCCGGTGTTTTTAACTGTACAATGGTACCCCTTATAACCACTGAAATTCCATCGAGCATTCCACTCATTACCAGGAACATAAAAGATAACCAGTATAGTTTTGATAGACCGAACCCAATAATGCACAGTCCGAATCCGGTAACAACAACAAGAAGTATTTTCCCCTGATTTTTTCGAAGAGGAACAATAGATAATAGAGTAATAATACACATGGAACCAATATCCGAAGCTGCATTCAGTAAGCCGAAACCTTCAGCTCCTGACTTTAGGATATCCGTTGCGAATACAGGAATCATGGCTACCGCTCCCCCAAAAAGTACCGCAAACATATCAAGACACAGCGCTCCCAGGATCTCCTTCGTTTTAAAAATATAAGAAATTCCTTCGCGCATACTTTCTACTACATTTACCGTTTCCTTTTTGTATTCTGAATGCTGTTTGTGAAGCTGCCAGAAAAATAATGAAGCCACAAATATGAGTGCTAAAATAGCAACCAGGGTCCATTTTACACCGATAAATCCAATAAGAACACCTCCAATAGCATGTCCGCAAACAGAAGATATCAGGAAAGTAGCCTGGTTCAGGGTTACGGCATTCGGAAGGTTTTCCTTCTTTACGATTTTGGGAATCATGGAAGGAACAATAGGCCCGATAAAGGCTCTTGCTATCCCAGTGAAAAAGATAACCCCATAAATATAATAGGTAATCTGATGGCCCGTAAAGTGCATTTCTACATCTAGGAATGCGGGAATTAACAGAAGGCCGATCAGGAAAATATAAGCATAATTACAAATAAGAAGCAGCCTCTTTTTTTCATTCATATCAATAACATGTCCGGCATACAGCGCACAGCTTACAGCAGGAATAACCTCTGAAAGTCCTATAAGACCTATTGAAAAGGGATCTTTCGTTAATTGATATACCCACCATCCTAATAAAGTGGCAAGCATTCTGAAAGCTAAAACAATAAAAAATCTCCCGGTGAGAAGATTTCTGAACTCAACATTTTGTAATGTTTGTAACGGGGTAAAGGAAATCATGAACAAAAATAGCCCTAAAAATTTATTTAAGGCTATTCATATGACAATTTCTGAAAGATATATTAAATATATTTCAAAAGATAAAATCTATTTTAGTCAGCTCTGGAAGAACTTAATACGATAGCTGCAACACCTGCTGCTCCGATAATTGTTGCTCCTGCAGCAATTCTTGCTTTTCTTCGGTCTTTTACAGCCGCTACATTGGCTTTGGGAATAATCACTTCTGTACTGTCTTTTTTACCGGCTGTACCTACAATATTTTCACCCACCACGTTTCTGAATAAGATGGTCTGCTTCGGAGAGCCATCTCTCATAGTTACTTTATATACTTTTCCGGCTTCAAGATTAGAGTAATTGTTTTTTGAAATATCTTCGCTGTATTTTGTAGTAGCACAAGATGTAATAACAAATAAAGATGTTAGTAAAGACGATTTCAACAGTACAGATGCTTTCATTATTTTCTTTTAGTTTTTCAAATTTATAATTTTTTTCGAATATACGTTTTTGGAATTGAAAAAATATGATTAAAGTTTGTAAATTTCTAAGAGATTTGCAATCTTTCTGTCATTAGCCAATCTTGGCGTCTTGTTTTGACCTCCCAGTTTTCCCTGGGATTTCGCATATTCATGAAAGGCATTTTTTGTAAGCCTGGTGATTTGCAGTTTCTGTAAAATATTTCCCGAAATCAAATCATCATAGTAAGTGTTTCTTGCCCGAAGCTGTTGATCAAGTTCATCTCTGAATGCTCCTAAATCCTCGGGTTCTTTTTCAAATTCAATCAGCCATTCGTGATAGGGAAGTCCTTCAGCCGGATTTACCTGTGGGGCCAGGTGGAATTCTGTAATCTGCGCGGGATATTTTTCAAGCGTTGCTTTCATTGCTTCTTCCACTTCAATGGCAATCACATGCTCTCCAAATGCAGAGGTAAAATGCTTTGTTCTTCCGCTTACCAAAACCCTGTATGGATCTTTGCTGATAAATCTTACGACATCCCCTATAGAATACGCCCATAAACCGGAATTGGTGGTAAGAATCAATGCGTAATCTTTATGAAGTTCAATTTCTTTTAACGTTAATCTTCTCGCTCCAGGTTTGCCATACTCTTCCAAAGGAATAAATTCATAGAAAATTCCATGATTGGTCAATAGCAGTAATCCTTCTCTGGTATAATCATCCTGGAAGGCAAAAAAACCTTCAGAAGCAGGAAAAGTCTGAACAATATCTACCTTTCCACCCAATAACTCTTCCATTTTGTCACGATAAGGCTCATAGTTGACGCCTCCGGTAACAATAAGCTGAAGATTCGGGAAAAGCTGTTTGATCTTTTTACCATGTTTTTCTGTCAGCTTCTCAAAATACATAATAAGCCATGGTGGGATTCCAGAGATGAGCGTCATATTCTCATGTTCAGTTTCCTCAATAATTTTATCTACTTTGGCTTCCCAGTCTTCCATAATATTGGTTTCCCAACTTGGAAGGCGATTTTTCTGAAGATAATTTGGAATATGGTGTGCCACAATGCCGGAAAGTCTTCCTGTTTTTATTCCAAATACCTCTTCCAGTTCCGGGCTGCCCTGAAGGAAAATCATTTTTCCATTCACGAAATCAGCGTTATTCTTTTTGCTGATATAATGAAACAGTGCACTTTGAGCTCCCGCAATCTGAAATGGCATTCCTTCTTTGGAAATCGGAATGTATTTAGATCCGGAAGTGGTTCCCGATGTTTTGGCAAAATATTCGGGAGTGTCCGTCCATAGAATATTGGCCTGTCCTTTTTTTACCCTTTCAATATAAGGTTTCAGATCTTCATAATCGGCCACAGGAACTCTGTCCTGAAATTCCTTTACAGTATGAATGTTTTCAAAATCATGTTCCCGCCCAAAAAGTGTTTTTTGAGCTGTGTTTACAAGAGAAAGAAGTAAGTCCTCTTGGTTCTTTTCAGCATTTTTTTTGAAATCCTCCGCTTTTTGAACATGTTTCTTTGCCCAGATCAGCGCTGCATTTTTCTTGAAGAAGTTTAACATGGGTCAAATTTATAAATAAGTAAAGAATCTGGAATCATTTTTTACAAAGCTTCACATAAAAAAAACCAATGGAACACGTTCCACCGGCTTTTCGAAATTTGATTATGAAAATAACAACTATATGTTGATGTTATGCTTATTTATTTGCTTTGTACCTTTTGTCTGGAGTACCGTCTTTTTTCAGGTGTTTGTTTTCTTTATATCTCTTATCCGGAGTGCCGTCTTTTTTCATTTTGGCAGCCGGTTGTGCAGGTTTCGCTGCTTTTGCATCCACTGCCGGTTTTGCAGCTTTCACTTCAGCTGGTTTCACAGCTTTTGCTGTAGTTGCTTTTACAGGTGGATGTGCAGGAGCACCTGTAGCGGGAACAGTCTGCTGAGCAGTAGCAAGTCCTAATCCCAGGATCAAAGACATTGCAGATAAGAATTTTTTCATAAGAATTATTGTTTGTTTTTTGTTGAATAAAGATATACAAAAAGCAGGCTAAAAAATTGAGATTTTGAAACTTAACTAAAGTTTATTAGAGCTTAAAAAAAAATTAAAACCTCTTCTATGATCATGAAAAAGCCTGTCTCCGGATAGGGAAACAGGCTTGAATAATATATAAATAGACATGGCTAGCGCGTACAGTTCGCTGTCCACGTTTTGCCATCTTTCACATACAGGATTTTTAGAACATTGTTATCAATTCTGATATAAGAGGTTGCTGTAGAACCAATCATAACCAGCGTATGATCTCCTTCCTGATTAAATTCTATCCCGTTAAGATCCGGAATGCTGTTGGAGAACGCAAAATTATATTTGGTGCCGCTGGCAATCTTCGTTACAAATACACTTCCGTTGTCCGTGCTGATATTGGTAGAGCCTCCATCATTATAAGAAACCTTTCCTTTGTAGGTTCCCGCAAAAAATTCATTGTTTACAGGGTCGTCATCTTTGCTGCACGACGAAAAAGATAATGCTGTGAATAATAACAGCATCATAACTCCTAAGATTTTAATTGCTTTTTTCATAATATAATTCTTAAATGTTTGGTTACAGATAAAAGGCCAAACACTATGCCATGAGGGAAAAGTTGAAATTTTTTTAACAAGTTATTAGATAAAATTGTAAAAAATTAAGATTTATAATGCTAAGTCATTCATTTTAAACCCTTAGTCTTTCCGTTTTTCTGAGGAAGAGAAAAAATATCCGTACCTTTGTATATCATAAACGATTTCGGAAATGTCCCGAAATCGCTTTTGTCGTTTATACCATTACTATTTATGCAGTTAAAATCCATTAATGAAAAGTTCCTTCCAGACCTTATGCAGAAAGAGTTTGGGAAAGAAATTTTTACCCAGTTAGAAAACAGTCAGCATCTTGCTGTAAAAGGAAGTGCCGGATCCTCAGTTTCTATTTTTGTGGCTGAGCTTTTTTTGGCTCAGAAGAAGAATATTCTTTATCTGGTAGATGATAAGGAAGACGCATTGTATGCCAATACTGAGATGGAAGATCTATTGGGTAAGGATAAGGTGCTGTATTTCCCGGCCACCCATCTTGAACCTTATCAGGTAGAAAAGACTCAGAATGCCAATCTGGTTTTAAGGACTGAAGTTCTTAATAAAATCAATTCCGGAAGATCTCCGAAAGTTATTGTGGCTTATGCGGGAGCTTTATCGGAAAAGGTTTTGAAGAAAGAAGATTTTAAAGCCATTTCCCATCATATTAAAGTGGGAGATCAGCTGGATTTTGATTTTGTAGATGAACTGCTTAATCATTATCATTTCCAGCAGGCTGATTTCGTTTCCGAACCGGGAGAGTTTTCTGTGAGAGGAGGAATTGTAGATGTATTTTCCTATTCACATGAAAAACCGTACAGGATTACATTTTTTGGTAATGAAGTGGAAAGTATTAAAACCTTTGATATCGAAACACAGCTTTCGGTAGATAAAGTAAAGGATTTTCAGCTGGTTTCCAATATGAACTTTTCAGTAACGGGAACAAGGGTTTCTTTGTTGCAGCTCTTGCCTGCAGAAAGTTTTGTGGTTTCTAAAAACGGAATGGTCGGGATGCAGAAGATCAGAACGTTCTACGAAAAATCTTTAGAAAAATATGATACATTAAGTAAAGACATTGCCCACAGGACTCCGCAGGAACTTTTTATTTCTGATCAGGAGTTTCTGTTCGATTATAAAAAATTCAAAACAGTTGATTTTGGAGGAATGATTATTGAAGGACTGAAAGAAGTAACTGAAGTAAAAATGGAGCAGCTTCCACAACCTTCTTTTCATAAAAACTTCGAATTGCTGATTGAAGATATCGAAGAAAAACAAAATAACGGATTCGATACCTGGATTTCCTTTTCGACAGAAAAACAGAAAGAACGACTGGAGTCTATCTTTGAAGAACTTGAACATGAGCTTCCGTTTAAAAGTTTCAAGTCTGAACTTCATGAAGGATTTGTAGATAATGGACACAAACTGCTGGTGTATACGGATCATCAGATTTTTGACCGTTACCAGAGATACAAAGCCAAAAATACCTTTGCAAAATCTGAACAGCTTACCCTGAAAGACCTCATGTCTCTTAAAATAGGGGACTATATTGCCCATATAGACCATGGAATCGGGAAGTTTATGGGATTGGTAAAAGTAAATAACGACGGGAAGATTCAGGAATGTTTCAAGCTGACCTATAAAAACGGAGACTTATTATATGTAAGTATTCACTCTTTGCACAAAATATCGAAATACAACGGACCGGATGGAAGGGAGATCGTTCTGAGTAAACTGGGATCTCCAACATGGAAATCTTTAAAACAGAAAACAAAAGCGAAGGTTAAGCAGATTGCTTTTGACCTTATTCAATTATATGCCCAGAGAAAAACGGCCAAGGGTTTTGCTTATACTCCGGATTCTTATCTGCAGAACGAACTGGAAGCCAGCTTTATTTATGAAGATACTCCGGATCAGGAGAAGGCTACCGTAGATGTAAAGAGAGATATGGAAGCTGATACGGTGATGGACAGGCTTGTGTGTGGTGACGTAGGTTTCGGTAAAACGGAAGTGGCAATCAGGGCTGCATTTAAAGCAGCTACAGACGGTAAACAGGTTGCTGTATTGGTTCCCACAACCATTCTTGCCTTTCAGCATTACAGAAGTTTTAAAGAAAGACTTAAAGATTTTCCGGTAAACGTTGCTTATGTAAACCGATTCAGGACAGCTAAGCAGAAATCAGAGACTTTGGAAGCTCTCAAGAACGGAAAAGTAGATATCATTATTGGGACACATCAATTGGTAAGCAGTTCTGTGAAATTTAAAGATCTTGGTTTATTGATTATTGATGAAGAACATAAATTCGGAGTTTCAGTGAAAGATAAATTGAAGACACTGAAGAATAACGTTGACACCCTTACCCTTACAGCAACTCCTATTCCTAGGACTTTACAGTTCTCGTTAATGGCTGCCAGGGATTTATCCGTTATCAAAACACCACCGCCAAACAGACAGCCAGTAGATACCCAGTTAATCGGATTTAATGAAGAAACGCTTCGTGATGCCGTTTCTTATGAGCTTCAGAGAGATGGACAGGTATACTTTATTAATAACAGAATCGAAAACCTGAAAGATATTGCAGGACTTATTCAGAGGCTGGTTCCGGATGCAAGAGTGATTACGGGACATGGGCAAATGGAAGGAAAGCAGCTTGAAAAAAATGTGCTGGATTTTATGGAAGGGAAATATGACGTTCTCGTGTCCACTACCATTGTAGAAAGTGGAGTAGATGTTCCGAATGCCAATACTATTTTTATCAATGATGCACAAAGATTTGGAATGGCAGATCTGCATCAGATGAGAGGAAGGGTAGGGCGTAGTAACCGAAAGGCATTCTGTTATCTGATTACTCCTCCATATGATATGATGACTTCGGATGCCAGAAAACGTTTGGAAGCAATTGAGCAGTTTTCTGATCTGGGAAGTGGTTTCCAGATTGCGATGAAAGATCTGGAGATCCGTGGTGCCGGAGATCTTTTGGGTGCTGAACAGAGTGGTTTCATCAATGAAATGGGGTTTGAAACTTATCAGAAGTTAATGCAGGAAGCTTTAGAAGAGCTGAAAGATGATGCGGATTTTGAAAGCCTTTTTGAAAATGAAGAAGACAGACAGAAACTTTTCAAATCTGTGAAGGATGTCAATATTGATACTGATTTAGAGCTGATGTTGCCAGATTCATATATTTCCAACACAGAAGAAAGATTGCTGCTGTATCAGAAAATTGCTGAAATTACTAACGAAGCGGATCTTCACCAGTTTGAACTGGAGCTGATTGACCGCTTTGGGGCATTGCCGAAAGAAGCTGTTAACCTTTTAAAGAGTGTTTCCCTGAAATGGCTTGCAGCCGACATCGGTTTTGAAAAAATTGTGATGAAGAATGGAGTGTTTTTAGGATACTTTCCGGGGAATCCTCAGGATAAATTTTATCAGACAGACAGATTCCGACATATTATTAATTATCTAACCCGAAATCCGGCTGAAGCCCAGCTGAAAGAAAAGTCAGGAAAAGAAGGTAATCAGTTGATGATGAGGAAGGAAAGAGTGAAAAATGTAGATGAGGTTAATCTGTTGCTGAAAGCCATTATTGAACATGATTAAATTTTAATTCCTGTTTACTGGAAATAATATCATAAAAAATATCAGAAACGTGTAAAAAACTTAATTTTTTGCACGTTTTTTTGTGATTATTATCATGTTTTTATTTTTAAATATTCCTGTTAAAGAGAATTAAGGCTGTTTTTGAGGGGTTAAAATCACTTTCTAATGATAAAAATAATCCTGTAAACCCGCGTACAGTAAGGGTTTGAGACGCTATCTGCTTTTTTTGATATATGGAAAGTGGAGTTATGTAGAAATAATTCTACTTTTGTGTGTTATTAATTCTATGCTGTAATGTGTTTATTTCTATAGGTTTATAGATGTATAACTGGAATTTTTTGGACTTCGTTGCGTAACTTTGCAGTCCTTAATTATGAAAACAATAATACATTGCTGCGTGGCTGGATTTCTTTCAATTTATGTCAACGCACAGGTGGGAATCGGTACTGCAAAGCCAAAGTCTGTTCTTGATGTGAACGGAAAAACCACCTTAAGAAAAGAACTTAGAGTAGGCGGCAGTTCAACTCAGGCTGGAGATGCCGGGTTAAATGGCCAGGTTTTGGTTTCTCAGGGCGAGGGTTTGCCTCCTGTGTGGAAATCTTTGAATGTTTCCTTTATGGAAGAGGGACAGTATAAGCTGATTAATTCTTATCTGTCATCGGATCAAACGGGTATTATTTCACTTACAGATGGTGTTGCCGGTGATGGTATCTACACCAGCAAAGTGGGAGATAACATTACGGATATTACAAAAGGAAACTGGAAAAAGATAGATGGGCTCGACAATACTTTTACCATTAAAAATGGAAAGAACAGACTTACCTACCAGTTCCAGACAGGAATTGAAATGAAGGCATCCACATCTACCACCATACAGAATGTCAGATTTGCTTGCGGTGTATTCAGAAACGGAGCATTGGTAGCTGTACGCCCGGATAGAATTGCTTCTAATAATAATAGTGGAAAAGCAGGTCTTCAGGATTATATATTTACTCTTAATTATACGGAACAGAACGTTCCTGTTGGGGTTCACAATATTGAAATTGCATGCAGAAAGATTGATACATCAAGCTCAACTTCACAATTTGCCATCGGACGTAATGTAGCAGCAGCCAATGGCGCTTCCAGTGCATTTACCCTGGAATCTACCGTGAAAGTGGATGTTATTGAATACGTGAGCTATAAAAACAACTAATGATGAAAAAACTATTATCAACACTGCTTTTTAGCATAAGTCTTTTGGTAGCGGCTCAGGTAGGAATAAAAACAGAAGCTCCAAAAGCAACACTTGATGTAAACGGAGATGTAAATTTCAGAAATAAAATTGCCGTTCTTAATGCCGCTGATAACACAATATTTCAGGGAAATAATGATCAGCTTCTGGTCTCTCAGGGAGTAGGTTTTCCTCCGATCTGGAAATCACTTCGTATTCCTGAATATGAGCCTAATAAATTTTACCTGATCTATAACAACTCTTTTTCAGATAAAGTAGGTGTCTCATTTTCTTCTTCAGAAAACTCTTCAGTAAGCATGGCTTCAAGAGGAGGAACCTTTACGAAGGGAAAGGAGTATAGTACACTTACCAATTTTAAGAAAATAGACGGACTTTCACAAACCATCACCGTTTTCAGTACTCAAAGTAAGGCTTATTTTCAATTTGAAACTGTTGTACAGGCCGATTTTATGGGGGCAGGAAGTACGGACAACTCCATAGATTATGCATGTGGTATCTTTGTAGATAATAAACTGGTGAACCTTAGACAGAGAAATCTAAAGGCAATTACCACTTCATATCCTTTCCTTACCCATACCCAGATCGGAATTGTAGATAATCTTTCCCAGGGAAATCATACGGTTAGCGTTGCCTGTACAAGATTGGGTTCTTATGGTGCCTCAGGTGCAGGGAATACTCTTTCTATCGGAACTAATGTATATACTAATATCAATAGTTTTATTTCACAGTCTTCTCTTAAAGTAGATGTATATGAAGTTCCTGAAGTATTTAACACGATTATAAACTAAGACGGATTATGAAAAAAATATTATTTGTAACATCACTTGTATTAGCTGCTGCAACAAATGCTCAAGTGGGTATTAATACTCCTAATCCGACTAATATGCTGGATGTAAACGGAGATCTCAATATCAGGAAAGAATTAAGAACAGGAGGTACTGATGTACTCAAAGGATCTGCCGGAACAGCGGGTGATATATTTCACAATAACACTGATTTAGGTGCAAATGACTGGAAAGCCATTAAAATTGCAGATGGACAGGGAAGTATGTCTGTGTTTTCCATAAACACTGTTTCAGACAAAACCGGAGTAAGCTTTTCCGGTAACAGTGGTGCTACCAATCCTTATAATGATGGAGAGGCCCTGACAGGAGGCTGGACAGTCATTCCCGGAACTGTTGATACATTCTCTGTAACCAACGGTACAAATAAAGCGACATTCTCATTCCAGACAACTGTTCAGAAAACGGGAACGAATTCTGCAAGTTTTGCCTGTGGTGTTTTTGTGGATAATGCCCTTAGAGCAGTAAGAACCGATGTGTTATTGGGAGATAGTGGTGGTTATAAGATTTTCAATCTTAATGCTACCCTTACCAATCTTACTCCTAAAAATCAATATTCCGTTAAGGTAGCCTGTATAAAAAGAGCTATTGCAGGAACAACCCTGGGAATTGGAAGAGCGGTTGATACTGCTTTCTTAAACAGTGATATGTCACAGTCTGTTTTGACAACATCCATATTGCAACCTTATTAATTTTCATCGCAATACAATAATAGGAAATCTAAAAACGTTATGTTTTTAGATTTTTTTTGTTTATTAACTCTATTTCTTGTGAATTTGTTCAGATAAAGTAAAGTGTATTATTAAAAATTGAATTATATTTGGACAAGCTAAAAAAATTCTATATGGTAAAAAACTATTTTTTAAAAATGTTTGCCGGTATTGCTTTTCTTGGGCTGCTGACAGCATGTAATACTACCTCAGATCCCACAGAATCCATCCCGAATCCGGATGATGGCCCTCCTCCTAAAAAGATTTTAGCGAAGGTTAGCTCCAATAATGTTTCTCAGGAAGATTATGTTACAACTGCTGTAACCGGAGAACTGCAGACTGCAGTATCTAAAGATGAATCTTTTGCAGGAAGTGCTTATTATACGGGAACAGTAACCTATACCGAAAAAAATATCACCAAAATTAAATATGTAAGTTCAGCGTCATCAAGTCTTGCTTATGAATTTAATATTGTTCCTGATGCTACAGGTAAAAAGATTTATAATGCTACTTCTACAGCTACGGGGGCAACGCCATCCGCTTCTGTGGTAAGTGACTATGCATTTACTTATGATCCGGTTACCAACAAACTTACCAAAATACTTGAGAAAAGAAAAGAAGGAGGAATCAGTGCTTATAACAGATTTATTAATTATTCTTTTGTGTATAACGGAGAAAATGTGATTCAGGTCGTTCGTTCCAAAGGACTGTTGGATATCAACGGGAACCCGAATATGAGTACAGCAGTAATCAGCAAGTTTAGTTTTCAAAACTATGACGCTCAGAAAAGCCCGTATTATACACTGCCATCAGTGTATTTCATCACAAGAAGTCTGATCGATCCTGCTCAATTCTACAAAATATCTCCAAACAATCCTACTTCTACGTTTATAGAATTGCCGTCACCCGCTACTCCTGTTAATACTTCTCAAAGTTATTCTTATGATAATCAAGGATATGTAGTTGTGGAGAAAAATCAGAATTTAACTTTTACCTATAAAAATTTATAGAGGAAATATAGTTACTAATCTTACCGGAATATAAATAATAATATAATTTTTAGGCAAAAAAAAATTATATTTGTCAAAAAAATAATCAATTACAAGGAAATGAAACAAATTTTCTATTTTATTTTACTCATCGCAGGTTTTTCCTCAGTACATTCCTGCAAAGACATGCTGGATGAGGATGGAAATCCATTATTGGATCTTAACAATACAGGGGGATTAAGCGGTCCCAGAGCATTATACAGAGAAATTACAGATAAAGATACTATCGCAGAATATCAGTACAGTGGACTTCTTGTGACTAAAGTAATCACAGACAGTGCTTCCATTACAGATATTATGTACAGTGGTGATAAAATCAGCCAGATTAATTTCAACGGTTTTCTTGATCTTGACGGAAACGGAAAACTGGATAAAGACAGTGTATCCTACACTCAATTGTTCACTTATGCAAATAACAACAAACTGCAGCTGATTTCTGAGAGCCGTTCAACATTCAGAAGACCTCCGCCAGTACCACCGGCAACGACTCCGGGGCCACAGACATTACTGAAAAAAGAGAAAACAGCTTATCAGATTAAATACAGTACTGCTACAGGAAAACTGGATTCAATCATTATGAGAAACGGACCGGATGTTCCAGGAGTTCCACTTAATTTCACAGATTATTCTAAAACAGGTTATACTTACGTAGGAGACAATGTATCTAAAGTGGTAAGACACTACGGAACAATGACAGGAGGAACATTTGGTGCTGTTACCGGAAAATACAGCTACGAATACTATGCCTATGATGAGCAGGTAAGCCCATTCACATTGTTACCACACGTATATAAAATTTCAAGATTATTATCTACGGTAATCAATGATAAAGAAAGTCTTATCTTATCTCCAAACAACCCTAAGAGATGGTCGGTAACAGATCTTACACCGCCAATTCCAACACCAATTGTTAAGAGTACCAATTACGTCTATGATCCTCAGACTTACATGACAAAAGGATATGGCGTTAATTACATCTATAAACCACAATAGAAGAGTTTTTTTAAACAATATTCAAACTCAATCTTTCCTAAGATTGAGTTTTTTATTTTTTATACCTTAATTTTGCAAAAAATTTCTGATGAAATATTTAATTGTCGGGCTTGGTAACAAAGGCCCTGAATATGAAAATACAAGACATAATATAGGCTTTAAAGTTGCTGAAAAAATAGCAGAAACTCTTGAAGTATCATTCAATACCTCCAATTTTGGCTGGCTGGCAGAAGGAAAGCACAAAGGCAGAAAAGTTTTTGTTCTTAAACCGGATACTTATATGAACCTTTCCGGTAATGCAGTGAAATACTGGATGCAGAAAGAAAATATTCCTTTGGAAAATGTATTAATCGTTACTGATGATCTTGCTTTACCTTTCGGAACTTTAAGATTGAAGGGAAAAGGCTCTGATGCAGGACATAACGGTCTTAAAAATATTAATGAAGTATTGCAAACCCAAAACTATGCAAGACTTCGTTTTGGAATTTCTGCAGATTTTACAGCAGGAAGACAGGTAGATTATGTATTAGGAACATGGAATGAAGAGGAATCAGGAAAGCTTACAGAAAGAATCGAAACCTTTGCTAAGGCCAGTCTTTCTTTTGTATTTGCAGGTCTGAATAATACGATGTCTGCATTTAACGGGAAGTAATTCCGGAAAGGAAAAAGAACTGTAATCAGAATATAGTTTATAATATTAAATGACTGCCTTTTTTTTGAGGCAGTCATTTATTTTGTGTACTCATGAATATTTTTCTTGTTTGCCTTTTAATATATTTGAGCTTATTGTTTAAATGAATGTAAACATTAGCATAATTATAAAACAATAAAATTTAATGAGCTTTCCCTTTTAGTAATAGTGGCTTCGGCAGGCTCAGCCTGACAGCGCTTAAAGATTTCGTCTGGTATTCGGGTCTTCACCCTGAGCTAGTCGAAGGGCTAATAAAACAAAAATGCCATCGGATTCCGATGGCATTTTCTGTAAATTATAATTGAAATGTAAGAGTTTTACTTTTTTATAACCAGGTTACTGCACCTGTTTCAACGTCATAGTTTGCTCCAACGATTTTAATTTTACCCTCCGCTTCAAGCTTTTTAAGTGTTGAACTCTGCTTACGGATATCTTCAATCGCACTTTTTACGTTCTGATGATTAAGTCTTTCAAGAAGTGAACTGTTTTTTGATGAACGTTCTTCATTCTCTTCAATGATCTCATTGATGATTGGGTTGAAATGATTGATAAGGTGGTTCAGGTTATCCATTCCCAGACCTTCAATTTGTGCAGCGTCAAGACCTCCTTTTAAAGCCCCGCACTTGGTGTGTCCTAAAACTACAATAAGCTTAGAACCTGCAACATTACAACCAAATTCCATGGATCCCAGAATATCCTGATTGACGAAGTTACCTGCAATTCTGATACTGAAAACGTCTCCTAATCCCTGATCAAAGATAAGTTCTGCAGAAGTACGGCTGTCTATACAGCTTAAAACTACAGCAAAAGGCCATTGTCCTTCACGTGTTGCATTCACCTGCTCAAGAAGGTCTCTGTTTGCCTTAAGGTTGTTGACAAATCTCTGGTTTCCTTCTTTTAAGAATTCCAATGCTTTTTCAGGAGTAATAGTTGACTGTGTTTCGTATGTATGTGCTTTCATATTTTTATTATTTTCGAATTTAAAGTTAAAAAAATTAATTAATTGTTGAGATTACATGGCTCTTTTGTGAGTAACCAGAATATGGGAATCTTCACTTCTTTCGTAATCTCTGTATGAAGTTTTAAAGCCTATCAGTTCTACATTGATATCCTGTTCCTTTGCACGGATATTCGCAAAGTCCTGGATCATTTCCAGTACATCGGTTGCAATATAGGACGTACTTCTTGCATCAATGATCACTGTAGAATTTGGTTTTATATTTTTAAGTGTTTTTTTGATGGCTGCCTTATTTAAAAATGATACTTCTTCTGCAAGCTTGATATTGATTCCATCAGCATCATCCAGTCTTTCTCTGCTTAAATAGTAAGCCCGTTTCATATTTCCCTGAAGAATATAAAAAACGGAGATCGTAAGCCCGATTCCTACTCCTTTTAACAGGTCTGTTGCCACGACAGCTACCACAGTTGCTACGAACGGAATAAACTGGAATTTTCCTAAGTGCCAGAAATGTTTGAATGTTGCCGGCTTTGCCAATTTATATCCTACTAAAATTAATACCGCAGCCAATGTAGCTAAAGGAATTAAATTTAAAACAACAGGAATAGAAAGAACACAGATCAATAAGAATACGCCATGAATGATAGCCGAAATTTTTGAAGTTGCCCCAGCATTGGCATTTGCAGAACTTCTTACCACAACAGAAGTCATTGGAAGTCCGCCAATAAAAGAACTTATAAGATTCCCGATTCCCTGGGCTTTAAGCTCAAGATTGGTATCTGTAATTCTTCTCTGTCTGTCTAGGCGGTCTGAAGCTTCAATACAAAGTAACGTTTCAATAGATGCCACAATGGCAATGGTTGCTCCTACAATCCATACCTTAGGATTGGTAAAACCGTTAAAGTCCGGAGTCGTGATCAGATTTTTAAAATCATCAAAAGACTGTGGAACCGGAAGAGAAACCAAATGCTGGGTCTGGATAGCCAGAGAACTTCCGGACATCTTAAAAAGTTGGTTCAAAAGAATGCTTACAATAACGGCAACTAACGCTCCCGGAAGCATTTTCATCCTTTTCAGTACGTGAATTTTGTCCCATGCGATAAGGATTGCTACAGAAACCAAAGTAATCACAATGGCCCCCGGATGGATCGCTCCAAATAATTCAGTAAAATATCCGAAGTTCAGGCCATTATCAAAAATAGATTCATGACCTTCGTAATCTTTGTCGAATCCCAGAGCATGTGGAATCTGTTTTAAAATAATAATGATTCCTATGGCCGCCAGCATTCCTTCAATAACGTTATTGGGGAAATAGTTGGAAATACTTCCGGCTCTTACAAACCCTAAAACCAATTGAATAAGTCCCGCAATAATCCCTGCGCAAAGGAAAAGTTCAAATGCGCCAAGATCTGTAATTGCTGTTAAAACGATAGCTGTCAGACCTGCTGCAGGTCCGGAAACTGAAATATTTGAATTACTGATTGTTCCTACTACCAGGCCGCCTACGATACCGGCAATAATACCGGATAAGGGTGGAGCACCTGATGCTAAAGCAATTCCTAAACACAACGGAAGTGCTACTAAAAATACCACGAGTCCTGAAGGAAAATTTTCCTTGATTCCTCCTATTAATGATGTCTTTTTCATAATGTGAAGCTGTAAGGTATAGCCGGCTTATTTGTTTTAAATAAGTCAGTTATAAAAAGTTGAGAAAAAATAATTTTTAAAGTACATGAGTATCCGATATCAAAAAATGATATGGAAATGGTATCAAAAAAATCTAACTATAGGAGTTACGCTTCCGGAGGAGGAGAAAATATAGTAAGTAAGGGTGAAAGATGAAAAGAATCATCAATCAGAACAAAAGACACACCCTGAACATCTGGTTCTGAAAACTTCAGATAATCGAATACATCTAAAGGTTTCGGAATGGTTTTTTCG
Organism: Chryseobacterium vietnamense; assembly: GCF_031454475.1. Lineage (NCBI taxonomy): Bacteria > Pseudomonadati > Bacteroidota > Flavobacteriia > Flavobacteriales > Weeksellaceae > Chryseobacterium > Chryseobacterium vietnamense. Next base: position 467,170 of record NZ_JAVDQX010000003.1, read on the forward strand.
TAAACAATAAATGAGGATGGGTGAGAATGAGGCTCTTCTTCATTGATTATTATATTCGTTCTCGCAATATCCCAGCCCGCAACCGCAGCAATGCCTGGCAGCGCTGTAAAATTCAGAAAGAACGTTAATACAATAATACTCCAGAATTTCATTTTACCTTCTTTTTTAGAAAAACTACTTAGTCTTTCTGCTCATTACCCAATCCGAACCTGTAAGATTATAGATCTTTTGGATGTCTTTTAAGATTTTCTCAAAATCAATCTCCAGATCAATGATTTTACCTGTTCTAAGGTCAAATACCCAGCCGTGAACAATAGGATACTCTTCTAAAATGTATCTTTCCTGCACACAGGCCATTTTGATTACGTTGATGCACTGCTCCTGAACATTAAGTTCTACAAGTCTGTCATAACGCTTGTTTTCGTCCTCAATAGAATCCAGCTCTGCCTGATGTAATCTGTAAACATCACGAATGGTTCTCAGCCATGGATTCAATAATCCCAGATCCTGAGGAGTCATCGCTGCTTTTACACCACCGCAGTTATAATGTCCGCAGACAATAATATGTTTTACTTTCAGATGTTCTACAGCGTATTGAATAACAGCTGTGGAACTCATGTCTAAAGTATTCACAACATTGGCAATGTTTCTGTAAACAAACACTTCTCCAGGTTTTGCTCCCATCAACTCTTCTGCGGTAGCTCTGCTGTCTGAACATCCTATATACAGATAATCAGGATGCTGAGTTTTAGCAAGTTCATGGAAGAAATTTGGATCTTCAGCTACTTTGGACTCTACCCATTTTTTATTGTTTTCGAAAATAACTTCGTACGATTGTGACATAATTTTAAAGTATTATAATTATTTATTTCGTTTAAATTATTTCCAAAATCAATAGACCAAATCAATAATTGTACAAAAATATACTTTTTGTTAAAAAATAAATCACTTTTAACAAAGTTTAATATTAAAATATGCTTAAAATCATATTCATCATTCCAATATTCTTTGTAAGGCGGCTATTGACATCTATAAGGAAATCCAAACGTTTAAAAAACCAGGATAAAATTACGAAGTATAAATTAAAATTCAAGATTTGTGAATTAAAATATTCTTAATTCTCAAGACAATCAGAATTGTTTTTGCTGAAATAGTTCATAAAAATACTTTGTATATGTCAAAAAATAGATAATTTAAAGCTCTGATTAATCTTTCAATCTGATGTCTGATTTTGGTCTGCAATCTTTACCGCCGGTATTTTACCTGGCAGGAGTTTTTATTTCCTGTTTCTCTTCATTTCTGATTGCGGGGAAACGTAAGAAAGTAATGGCTGATTATATTCTGGCAGCATGGTTTATGATTATAGGAATACATCTTATCTTATTTATTCTATTTTTTTCCGGCAGCTACATAAAGTTTCCTTATTTTCTGGGTTATGAGGTTATATTTCCCTTTATTCATGGGCCCATGCTGTACCTGTATGTTTTGAGTGTTACAGGAAAAGCGCCGGGCAGAAAAATCTGGCTTCTGCATTTTGTCCCTGTTTTGATTGTCATTGTGATGTTGTTTAAACTATTGATTTTATCTCCATGGGATAGACTTGCCATTTATCAAAGCGGAGGCAGCGAATACCAACTGATAAGCAGTATTCTCAAATATATGATGATACTATCAGGAATAGTATATATTGTAGTAAGCTTTTTTGCTGTCAGAAAGTATACGAGAGAGATTGCTGAGCAATATTCAAATACAGAGAGAATTAATCTTCGCTGGCTGTATTATCTTATTGCCGGATTAGCTTTGATATGGGTTGCCGTGATGATCAGAAATGATATTCTTATTTTTTTTATCGTTGTTCTGTTTATCATTGTGGCTGCTTATTTTGGGATCAGCCGTGTTGGAATTCTGGACTTACCTGTAATCACAGTAAATATAAATGAAGAAAAGGTGGATGATGAAGTGATAAAATACCAGAAGAATTTTCCCGGAGAGGATGCGATCATAGCTGTTTATGAAAAACTTATTTATCAAATGGAGAAGGACAGTCTTTATAAAGATCCTGAGCTGAGTCTGAGTCATACTGCTGCATTACTGGAAGTTCATCCTAATATACTGTCTCAGGCAATTAATTCGATTGAGAATAAAAATTTTTATGATTATATCAACCGTCAGAGGATTGAAGAGTTTAAAAGGCTGGCGGTACTTCCTGAAAATAGAAAATATACCATTCTTTCATTAGCATTTGAAAGTGGGTTTAATTCAAAAACGTCATTCAACCGGAATTTTAAAAAGTACATGAACTGTTCACCCAGGGATTTTTTAAAAAGCCAAAGCATAGAGAATGAAATGTGATTATTTGTAGTGAGTTAAATAAGTTCCACCTTTCATTTTGGAACAATTGAAGCCTTTCTATTCCTCATTTTTACAGAAAAATAATGGTTACCTATGAGAAAATTACTATTTGTAATAATGGCTGTACTGGCACTATTGATCGGAGCTTATCCTCTTATTTATGTGTTCGTAGAATCTAAATATACTTTTCTGGGTTCAAAAACTCCCGAATTACTCCACAGCTTGATCTGGAGAACAGCATTTTTTGGGCACATTATTTTCGGAGGACTTGCTCTTTTTATAGGCTGGCGTCAGTTTGGAGCTTCATTCCGGAATAGATACATGAGGATTCACAGGAGCATTGGAACTTTGTATGTAATTGCTGTGATGATAAGTTCTGTTTCAGCTGTTTATATGGGATTTTATGCCAATGGAGGTCTTGTTTCAGCGATGGGATTTATCTGTTTAGGATTACTCTGGTTTATAACAACTCTTGGAGCCCTGGTAAAAATCAGAAAAGGTAATATAATCAGACATCAGCAGCTGATGATTTATAGCTATGCCTGTACCTTTGCTGCTGTAACATTGAGATTATGGTTCCCTTTGCTGAAAAATATGACGGGAAATCCTATAGATTCCTATATTGCCGTAGCATGGCTGTGCTGGATTCCTAATGTACTGATTGCTTATCTTATTAACAGAAAATTAGCAGCTGTATAGAATAGGCGTAGATACAAATGGATGTTACTCCGGAAGGTCTTTATATTCCATGCTTCTCATATTTAAGTTCAGATATTTATTCCCTTCATTTTTATAATGCTGAGGAGTTTCAAGCCCCATATATTTCATGATCAGCGGATAGATATAAGTGGTTTGGGTTTGTCTTGTTTCGTGCCCTGTAATTCTATAGTTGGCAGGTACTTTATCTCCAAACCAAACAAAAAATGGTACCTGGGTAGATTCTTTGGAGTCTATATGCAATAGTTTGTCACCCTGTATTTTAAGACCATGATCTGAAGCATAAATGACTACGGAATTGGTGTTCTTCAGTGTGCTGAAAATATTTTTGAAAACGTAATCTGTATATTTGATAGAGCTGTCATAACAATTCAGATCACCAGAATTCCAGTTAGGAGGAAGCCTGTTACACGGATTTGGATGGCTTCCCATTATATGAAGAACTATAAATTTATCTTCCTTCTTCTGAATTACGTTGTTAAGCTCAGGAACAATTACTTCATCATAGCCATTGACCCATTTTTTATTTTTAGACATGGAAGCGATGGCTGTAATTCCTCTGGCACTTGCCTGTGTGCTCAGCCAGAAAGAATTGTAACCGCTCTGATTGGCCATGTTGATGATATTATAGGATAGTTTATCATAACGGTAGCGGAATTCATCAGGATGAATGCTGGATAGCATTAGTGGGACACTCAGGTTGGTAATGCCTGCAGGAGAAATGGCATGATCAAAGATCATCATATTTCCCGCCTGTTCATCCGTATAGGGAGTTGTCTTTTTGTTATAACCATATAATGACATGTTTTGTTTTCTTTCGGATTCTCCAATAATGAGAATTACGTTTTCTATACCAGGCTGTATTTTTCTGATATTGAAAACCGGAACATTCTTTTTGATTTCATTAATGTCTCTCTGTATATTCAAAGCGGTATTGAAATCGGATAAATGATAATAAACATTCTTGATCATCCTACCTCCTCCTTTATTGCTGACATAGGTATGTTTAAGATGGTATCCGAATGGTAGAATAAGCCACAGTAATGCAATAATGATAAATTTAGCATCAGCTTTTACTATATCTTTTTTTAAATAATTCACAGAGTACAGCAGCATTCCCAGAAAAACAAAAAATAAAATGCCTGGAAGAATAAACATATAAGACATGCTCATCGCCTCATCAGGATTAGACTCCAGAATGCTGATGGCCATTCCTACATTGAATCCGGAGTGATAGATAAGAAAACAGGATACCGAAATCAGAAAGTTAATACTTAATACTAAACAAAGAATAACAGCAATTACAGAGGTATATTTATTCTTAAAAAGAAGGGCATTAAATACAAGGAATGAACAAAACATAATTCCATACTCAAAAATATTCCGGATACTGTCCAGTTTTTCGGCTCCGAACAGATTATCAAATATATAAGGGAATGATACCAAAAAACCTGTAAGGTATATTATAATGAGAAGAATGGGAACTATTTTTTTTAACATGTTTGTATGTGTGCTTTTGAGATCAATTTTATATCATCTTTAGTGTTTTTGAATAAGTGAGTGTTGAATATCAGAATTGTGTATAGCATGAAAAAGAATTAATACCAGATAATAATTCTAAATCTTGCAGATATTGTATCAACTCAAAAAGACACTTTTGAAGATAAGTTGTTACGGTTTATAGCGGTATGTTGTTATTCCGCTTTATAGAGTTGGTTGTGTAGGTAGGAATAGAGACCTGGGGATTTTTGTTTTTTTCATCAAAAATTATTTTTTATTAATAATAGGTTGGAGTTGTGTTTTTAATATTAAGCGATTTTTTCAGAACAAGTTGCATGATTTGATGTCATCAGAACCATACAATTTCCAAATGTACATGAAATTACTGATAAATACAAGTAGAATTTTTACGATAACTGTTGGAGTTACTACACTTTACGGTTGATGTAATCCTTTGTTGCATCTGCTGTTGGGATAATTTTTGCGGGATTTCCTATGACGACAGAATGTGAGGGAACATCGAAGTTAACATAAGAATTGGGAACAATCAATACATTATTTCCAATGGTGATCCCTCCTACAATAACTGCATTGGTCCCTATCCAGACTTCGTCACCAATAACAGGATACCCTTCATTTTTTCCACGGTTTTGCTGCCCTATAGTAACTCCATGGGCAATATTGCAATTTTTCCCGATAACTGTTTTTGGATTGATAACAAGGCTTCCAAAATGTCCCAAATAAAAACCTTCACCAATCTGAGTCTCAGGATAAATCTGAAATCCATATTTGATCTGGTAATGTCTTAGCACAATCCTCCAGAAAGTGTTCAAAAAAGGATTTTTCTGATGCTTCTGCGCCATTCTCAGAATGTAAACAAAATGTAGATTTGGATTAATACATTTTTTCCAGATCTGAAATGTTGAAAGCCACTTTCCGCTTTCCCGGTAAAAGTCTTTTTGAATGATTGAATGCTCAGCCATCGTCAATATTTTTATACTTCGTCAATTATTTTCTGAAGATGTTCTACAGATTTTTCCAAAACAAAAGGTAGCTCAGTTTCCGAGATCTGTTTTTTGTATTCCTCAGTGATATTTTTATCCGTAAGAAATTTTTTCATTCCTTCATAAATTCCTTCTTCTGAGTTGGCTGTGATATTTCCCAGTTTTCCATCCTGCAGAAGATCCCTGATCCCAGAAATATCTGTTGCAGAAATAGGTTTATTCAGAATAAGCGCTTCGGCAATAATGGTAGGAAATCCTTCATGTCGTGAAGACATAATATAGAAATCCGCCTTTTTCATATAAGGGTAGGGATTACTGCTGAAACCAAGCATTTTTGCAGTATCCTGGAGACCAAGCTGGTTGAGCTGATCCTGAATCGCATTAAAATCATACCCATCGCCAATAATCAACAGCTGATGTTTCAACCCTTCATCAATAAGCTTTTTGTGGACATTAAGCAATCGGTCGTATCCTTTTTGGGGATATACCGTTCCTACTGTTACAAAAGTGGGAAGATCGCTGTTGAAAGGATAGTCATTCACTTCAATATCCGCCTTTCTTAACGTGTCATTTCTATCAATCGGATTGAAGATCTTAATCACAGATGCTTTTTCAGCTTCATTTTTAGCCAGATTATGCATTCCTTCCTGCAGTTTGTTGGAAATCACAAGAATTCTGTCGAATCTGAAAAACTGTCTGATGACTTCAGGTGTATATTCTTTTAAATTAAAAATATCATTCTGTACCCAAATGATTTTTTTCGAATCTTTTTGCGGGCTGGAGAGAATTTCCTGATGCATCGCATGGATAGCAGCAATCTCTACATCGTATTTTTTATTTTTTAAAATAAATTTATAAAGAAGAGAGGGGAACCAAAGAAACATTTTCTGATAAAGAACCCTGTAGGCTTTCACAGGAATATCCTGCGGCCTGTTGGTTGTTATCATTTCTCCTTTTGTCAAATAGTACAGTGTTACCCATGACGGCACCTCTTTAATGTATAATCCTGAATAAAGATTTACCAGAAGGTCAACTTCATATTTATCGGCAGGGAGATTCTTCAAAAAATTAATTAATACTTTCTCGGCACCACCATGACGTAATGAACCTATACGAATGAGGAGTTTTTTCTTTTTCAATTTGTTTTTTCTATTTTATGATTTTACAAGATAAATTTATTTAATTTTTCTTGCTTTTTTATACTTGTGAGGAAGATTTTCTTTGATATAGGCATCCAGTTTTTTTCGGTCTTTTTCCAGTTCGCGGGGATATTCCGAATTGTTTTTAAGAACAATATCACCATAATCTTCAATGGTGCATAAAAACTGAGCAGGGTTTCCAATAAAGACCGTGTTGTCCGGCATAGACTGGGATAATACAGAGTTAGCCCCTAAAATACAGTTGTTCCCAATCTGAACATCCTGCATAATCACACAATTGAGCCCGATGGTGCAGTTGTTTCCGATTTTTATTCTTCCCAGGATTCTTGCATCTTCATAACCGGGAAGCTTTCTAAGCAACGTGGTTGTTCCACCATGGTTCACAAACCTTACATCTCCTGCAATGTTCACATTATCGCCAATTTCGATAAGGTAAGGTTCAGTTCCGAAATACACTTTATCAGGCATATTAAAGTTTTTTCCTACTTTCATACCTCTGTATTTAGCCACTTCAAGGCTGCCTCTGTTCAAAAAATTTTGATAAAGAGAGTCTATTTTCAATAGGATTCTGAATATAAAAATCATCACAAGTGTAAATTTGTTTTCGTTACTTTTGCAAAGAAAGAGAATTTATTAATATGATGAAAATTTCAAAAATAGAATATTATCTGCCTCAGCAGGTGTTAACTAACGAGGATCTTGAAAAGCAGTTCCCTGAATGGAGCTCCGAACGTATCCAGGAGAAAGTAGGTATTTCCCAACGCCATATTTCTTCTGACAGCGAAACCGTACTGGATATGGCTGTGCAATCTTCAGAAAAAATTTTCGAAAATTATGACAGAAACAAAGTAGATTTTATTTTGTTCTGTACCCAAAGTCCGGAGTATTTTCTCCCTACAACGGCCTGTATTTTGCAGGACAGATTGGGGCTTAGAAAAAATATCGGAGCCATAGATTTTAACCTTGGCTGTTCAGGATTTGTGTATGGATTGGCCTTTGCAAAAGGACTGATTGCCGGAGGAATTGCAAAGAGTATTCTGCTGGTAACTTCAGAAACGTACACCAAGCATATTCATCCAGATGATAAAGGCAACCGAAGTATATTTGGAGATGCCTCTGCCTCTGCAATTATTGAAAAAGCTGAAGGTAATGATTATCAGTTCTGTCTGGGAACAGACGGAAGCGGTGCTGAAAACCTTATCGTGAAAAAAGGAGCTTTCAAAAAAGACTTTGAACTGAATCCTGAGCACGAATTCAGCCCTGAAAATATTTATATGAACGGCCCGGAAATTTTTAATTTTACGATTGAAAATATTCCGGGTCTGGTAAAAGAAACATTGGAAGTGAATGGTATGACCATGGATGATATCGACCATTTTGTTTTTCACCAGGCCAATTCTTTTATGCTGAATTATTTAAGGAAGAAAACAAAAATACCGGCAGAAAAGTTCTATATTGACATGGAAAAAACCGGGAATACGGTTTCTGCAACTATTCCTATTGCTCTTAAAAATATGATGGATAAGGGGATGCTGAAAGAAGGCGATAAGGTTTTAATGGCAGGATTTGGAGTTGGATATTCGTGGGGCGCCACCATTATGGAAATTTAATACAAAACATTTAAAATTATAAAATATGAAAACATCCGTTTTTTTAGAAAAACTACAGGAAGAATTGGAAGAAGATGAAACATTGACTACTGAAACGAACCTGAAATCTTTAGAAAGCTATGATTCTATCAGCTTACTTTCTGTTATTGCGTTTGTAGACGAAAATTTCAGCAAAAAAATTGATACCAAGCATTTTAAAGATATTGAAACCGTTTCAGATCTGATGAATGTTATAGGAAAAGAAAATTTTGAAGATTAATGGATGCTTTCTCATTAAAAAATAAAATTATTCTCATTACAGGCGCTTCTTCCGGGATCGGGAGAAGCTGTTCTGTAGAATGTAGTAATAGCGGTGCTGATCTGATTCTTGTAGGAAGAAATCAGGAAGAACTTGCGAAAACTGTTTCTATGCTCAATCCTGAAACAAAAGTTGAAACAATTACTGAAGATATTACCCAATCTGAAAATCTTGAAGCAGTTGTTGCGGATAAAGTTGCAGTACTTGGTAAAATTTCGGGATTTATACACTGTGCCGGTATCGAAAAGACATTACCGTTAAAAAAGCACAACCCTCAGCTGTACCAAGATATATTTGCTGTCAATGTTATTGCAGGACTTGAAATAGCTAAAATTTTATCTTTAAAAAAATACAAAGATGAAAACTCCAGTTTTGTATTTATCTCTTCCGTGGCAGGGATGATAGGAGAGGCCGGGAAAGCAGCTTATTCTGCCAGTAAAGGAGCTGTTATATCCGGAGCCCGTTCTTTGGCTATGGAGCTTTCAAGAAGTAATATCCGGGTCAACAGCATAAGTCCGGCGATGGTAAACACTCCGATTTTAGAGAAAATGTTTGAAAATATCGGAGAAGAAGCTTCCTCAGAAATCATAAAAAAGCATCCGCTGGGAATAGGCGAGCCTAAAGATGTAGCGAATGCCTGTATTTTTTTACTGTCTGATGCCTCAAGATGGGTCACAGGCAGCAATCTTGTGATTGACGGAGGATATTCTGCACAGTAACTTATTTTTTGTGCAGGGTTTCTATAATGTTTTCTACGCTGTCAAATATTTTCTTGTTGTCAAACTGACTTTCAATGGTTTTAAGGTTCTCTCTGATGTGCAGAACAAGGTTAGGATCAGTAAGGAATGTTTTCATTGCTGAATACATTTCATCTACCTCATAATTGATGAGGTATCCTGTTTCACGGTCTTTGATCATAAGACCTACATCTCCTACCTCTGTTGCAATAATGGGTTTCTGAAGGATTAAAGCTTCAGCAATTACCAATGGCCATGCTTCAGATTCTGAAGGAAGAATAAAATAATCCGCTTTTTTGATGTAAGGATAAGGATTCATCTGATTTCCAGCCAGAATAAATGTTTTTTCAACATTATTTTTGGCTGCCTGTGCCTTGAGGTTGTTCATTTCATCACCGTCACCGATAACAATAATGCTGTGATGAAATCCTTCATCTATAAGCTTTTTATGAGCGTCAATAAGTTTGTGATATCCTTTTCTTGAATGAAGTCTTCCAATAGATGCGAAAACAGGTCCTTCAGGGAAATTGTCAAGCTTTTCTTCAGCCTTCCGTTTAATTTCTTCGATAGGAATTGGATTAATGATAACGCTTTCAGCCGGATAATTGAGATTCGGATAATGCTGGTGCATCATATCTTTTATCTTGTGGGAGCAGTATACCATATGATCAAATTGCGGAAAGCTCTTTAAAATATTCGGAACTAAAGGCTGAAATTTCGGCACATTAATTTCAGAATGAAACCATCCGATTTTTTTTGAATTCTTATTGGTTGAGTTCAGAATAGCATCATAGTCTCTGTAATCCATCCCGATCTCAATATCAAAAGTATCATTGATAAGACGGTCTGCAATGGCAGGAGAATTTTTCAGTTTTCTCAGCTTTAGTCTTCTTTTAACGAGCTGAAGTTTCTGTAAAAGAGAATTATGGGAAAAGTCTTCTTTTCCATCCGTAAGGTATATTTTTCTGATATGTTTCGGAAGTTCATCACGCAGTTTACCCTGATTGAGGGTAAGGCATACCGTCATTTCAAATTTGTCAGGATCAAGGTTGTTGAGAAGTCCCAGTAATACTTTTTCCACGCCTCCCATTTCCATGGAACGGTGCCTGAACAAAATTTTTATTTTTTTTTCTAACATTATCCGAAGATTGATTGTAACGTAATTTTTATTTTTTTCTTAATACGGAATGGCAGCTGGTGCTGGTACTGCAGCAGCCCGAATATTTCATCAGCTCCCGTATACTGTTCCGGAACTTTTTTTCCGTTGATGGTAGTAAGTCCTCTGCGTTTCATGGTATTAAAAATCACCTGAGCAAAATATTCATGGGATTTCTTTTTATTGTCATTCTGGGAAATCCCGCCCTGATGTGTCCGGTAAAGATAGTTCGTTTCATTAATAAACTGAACTTTCCCTTTTTCATATATTTTAAGATATAAATCCTGATCTTCCCCAATTTTTAGATTAGGGTTCATTTTTTCTGTCTGCTCATAAACTGCTTTTCTGAAAGTTACAAAATGAGCAATCTGAATCGGGAAATTAAAAAAACAGGGATCTCCATTCGGTACCTGCATCGCAGATCTGAACGGGGCTATTGGCTTCAGGTTCTGGTCACATGTCATAAACCTTGAATAGGTAAGGACTGTATTCTTTTTAGTCTGGAAAATTTCCATACATTTTTGGATAGCAGTAGGAGAGATGGCATCATCAGGATCCAGAAAACCACAGATTTCTCCTTCAGCCAGCTCAATCAGTTTACTTTTTGTAACACCTACACCGGAATTTTTTTCATTTTCAAAAAATCTGAATCTTTTGTCCTTTGAAATCATTTCCTGTATTATTTTCTTCTCATTTTCAGCAGAACCATCGTCTAGAATTACAGCTTCCCAGTTTGTATAGGTCTGTTGAAGAATACTTTCAAAACAATCCTTAAAAAAAATAGCGTTGTTGTAATGGGCAATAAGGATAGAAAACTTCATGACCGTTCCTTGAATATTAAATCCTGATGATTGATAACAGTGGTATTAGACGGAATATCTTTGTGAATGACACATCCTGCTCCGATGATACAGTTGTCACCAATAGTAACCCCTTTTAAGACAGTCACATTACTTCCAAGCCAGCAGTTACTTCCTATTTTGATGGGAGCGGTGGTGAACTCAGAAGAGAACAGCTTAAATTCCGGCTCAGTCTGGTAAGCGTGGTTGTGGTCATACAGTTTTACCCCTTCTCCGAATAATGTGTTGTCTCCTATAGAAATACTCTCGAGACAGTTGATAGAGCAGAAATTATTCATGAAAAAATGATCTCCGATTTCTAAAGTGGCATTCTGCTGCACAAGGATATGTACATAATTCCTGAAACTCATGGAATTCCCGAGCGTAACATTTTTTAAATTTTCGTGCAGAACAAAATGATTACTGATCCCAAGCTTTATCCCTTTAAAAGAAACATTAGGGTGTTTTTTGAGACGAGAAATCTGGCTTTTCCGTTGAATTTTTGCTAAAATTTCATCAAGCATACCTGAATTTATTTTCACATTTGTAGTGTACAAATATAATTTGTTTTAAATAATTATAATAATAAATCTTATTTTTGTGCCTTAAAAATTAATACTTTATACCAAATAAATGCCACCTTCGGAGTTGAGGTTGCTGAGTTTTGATAAAGTAAAGCATTTTGTGTTCTGTGAAGATAAGTCAGATTACATTTACCAGGTTTGTTGCTGCAATGGCAATTGTTATTTCTCATTTCAATAAGGATCTGTTTTTATACAAGATAGATTATATTTCCAATCTTTTTTTGAGAGCTAATGTCGGCGTAAGCTATTTTTTTATTCTTTCGGGATTTATCATGATCATTGCTTATCACAAGAAAGATAAAATTGATTACCTGGAATTTTATAAAAACAGGTTTGCCAGGATTTATCCACTTTATATGCTCGGACTTTTGCTTTATTTTATGACAAGATATGAGATGTTCGATTGGTATAAACTGCTTTTATATGGATTGGGCATTCAGAGCTGGATTCCGGGCGAAGCCATGATCCTGAATTTTCCGGGATGGTCAATTTCCGTAGAGTTCTTTTTCTATCTGCTTTTTCCGCTTTTGTATAATTATTTTTATGTCAGGAAAAACAAAATGATATGGGTGTTTGCCATTGGTCTCTGGTTGATCACTCAGGTATTTTCTAATCTTTATCCGGTGTATGGAGCTTATGAAGGACCTCATACAAAAAGCCATGAGTTCCTTTACTATTTCCCATTCTGGCATCTTAATGAATTCCTGATCGGAAATCTGGCAGGGATATTTTTTGTAAAAAATTACAGGCAGAAAAATTATGATCGTCAGGTAATTGCAGTCTTTTTTCTGATTCTTGTGTCTCTGATGTTTGTCCCGTTATTCTATCACAATGGTTTGATGGCATTACTTTTTGTTCCCGCTATCCTTTTGATCTCTGCTAATAATGGATGGGTTACCAGGTTCTTTTCACTGAAGCCACTGGAATATCTTGGAGAAATAAGTTATGGTATATACATCACCCATATCCCTGTGCTATATCTTGTAAGAGAGCTTTTAAAATGGCAGGAATACACATTCAGCATTGATATCGTATTTGTGATTTACATAATCGTTATGCTTTTTAGTTCTGCAGCTTTTTACCAGTTTATTGAAAAGCCGATGCGGAATCTTTTAAGAAAGATCCATTTTGCAAAGCGTTAATTTTCAAATCAATCTCTTGTAAACTAAATATTTAGTTTAGTTGTTTTGTTAGAATAAATCATTTCTGAAATTGATATTATAAAGCCCTGAACGTATGCTTTTATAATCTGTCAGCAAATATTTGGTGATCATTCCCCACTTTTTCAGAAGGGGAGCATTTGCGATCTGAAAACTTCTGTATACCCGTTTGATGTGAAGTTTAATATCCTCAGGAATGGTGTTTTCATTTTCTGCCCAGTGGTTCACTTCCTTCCACAATACAACCCGCGTGGAAGCCGGTTTCACTTCTCCGGAATCTACTTTGGTAATTCTGTTGTTCTCATGAACTCCTCTCACCGCTACTGCTTTATCAAGAATCCCCGGATATAAATTCAGATAGTAGGAGAGTCTGAAAAGAAATTCTGTGTCCTGATGAAGCTTTAAATGGGTTTTGAAAAAATATTCCATATGCTGTAGAGAACTTTTACGGATGGTCAGTGCATCAATACTGAAAAGCCCGAAGGTTCCTCTCATATTCAGCTGTCCCGGGAATACATCTTTAGGAGGATGCTCTTTATAAACTGTGGTCAGGCGATCTCCAAAAACCTTATAATACTGTTCTTTTGCCTTTTCAGAATAATAATGAACCCCTATAGCGCCATACACTCCATCTACCTCATCATTGGTGAAAAGCTTTTTTTCTGCATCAAAACGGTTAGGGAGATAGTAGTCATCAGCATCAAGGAAAGCAATAAAATCTCCTTCAGCCTTTTCCATTCCTAAATTTCTGCTGGCACCCGCCCCATGATTCCCCTTGTCTGGATGCTGAAAGAGCTTTACCCTATCATATTTTTCAGCGAGTTCCCGGCATACCTGCAAGGCATTGTCAGGTGATTTGTCTTCTACCAATACCACTTCATATACTTCTTCAAACCGGAGTGCAGATTCTACAGCCTGAGCAACATATTTTTCGGCATTGTAGACGGGAATGATTACTGAAATTTTCATTTTTTCGATTATGCGTTTAATTTAATTTTTAAATAATGGGTAACTCTTTTTTCTACAAAATAATACAGAACTGAGGCCAGAATAATAACCAGGGCAATTTTAAGAAGAAAAAAAGGAATGTTGAGATAACCTTCAACTTTAAATCTTTTTAAAACAATTTCTATAAAAGGATGTGACAGGTACAGTGAATACGAAATATCTCCCAGAAATATTAAGAATTTGTTTCCTTCAAAATGGAATATATAATCAAAAGTCAGAAAAGAAAAAACAAACATGGAGATGATGGCCAGTTTTAGCCAGTCATTGCTGATAGGAATGATACTAAGTAAAACGAGTATAAATGATGTTATCCCTGTTACAGATACTATTGCAGCCCACTTCTTTGGAACTGTATATTTGTTCAGTAGAAGCGCGAAGAGAATTCCTACAACAAAATAAAGATTGAGAGAATGGGTTACCATTTTCAGATAAGGACTGTCAAAATGTATACAATATCCCAAAATGGTGGTAAGAATGAAAAATCCTACGATGAAATAATACCTTTTTTCTTTAAAAAATAATGAGAGCCCGAATATGAGATAAAAAAACATCTCAAAATTTAAGGACCAGCCCAGGAAAAGCACGGGAAATTCCTTTTGAGTAGGAAGAAATAACAGGGAATGAATAAGTTCATAAAGACCAGCTCCATGAAAATAGATCAACAAACCGCCCCCCGGTATTATTACAGCAAATGTCAAAAGATAATACAGCGGAACAATTCTGATCAGTCTTCTTTTGTAAAATAAAGTGATCTGCTGAAAAGAATCTTTACTGAAATTTATTTTTTGAGTGGTGAAAGCCATGATAAATCCACTGATAATAAAAAATACGGGAACACCGATACTTCCTTTATTAAAAAGAATATCGCCAAGATTCAGCCCGGGTAAGTTTATCGTTTCACGGAAATGAAAACAACATACCAATAATGCTGCAATCCCTCTTAAAATCTGGATATTATTAAGCTTCATTACGGATGCCGGATCTTATCTTTTAAAAATTTTTTTCAAAATAAGTCCCATCACAAACGGTACTCTTGCAATATTATGCTGAAGGGTCTTGAACCTGTCAATTGTAAATTTTGTATCTTCAGTCATTCCATATTCTGAAAAATCAACCTCAGGAACCGCTTTATGTTTAAAAGTAACATTCATCAGATTGTACTGATGGATGATCTGTATGTACATTTCCTTACTGTCTTCCACGGAGAAATCCGGATAATGACGATAGCTGTTATGCGCTCTCTCCTTTAACATGGTTTTGAAGTTGTCTACACTTTCTGCAAGGCTTACAAAAGGATTTACGACAGCATTATATACATTTACAACGGCTTTACGACCCGGAAGCATTGTCAGCTGATATCCTCTTCTTAAGTCAATCACAAGATCATGAATCGGCTTGAAGTGCTCCTGTACGGTTTTTATATAGTCCTGATGAAGCATATCATCATTATCAAGCTCACTGGTGATGACAAATTTTGTCTCAGAAGTGAAGAACTGAGGAATTACTTCTACTGCTTTGGTTTTCATTGCATCAAAATCCTCTACAAAAACAGCTCTGAAAACAGGATATTCTGCTTCGATTTCTTTGATGATTTTTCTAAACTTATCAGATGTATTGGTGTCAAAGAAAGTGAGCCATATATAGTTTTGGTTAGTCTGATTTTTATAGGAAGGAAGTACATAAGTTCTGAATAACTTGAAGCGGTCATCCAGCCATTCTTCCGTTAGAGGTTTATATCCTGAACGTGTTTCGTTCCAACCTTTTGTAGGAACATTGAATCTTGTCATAATCACGTGTACAAACTGACTCATCTCAATAAATTTTTTAAAAAGTTAAATATTCTGTAAGGTTTACTGTTGTAGATATTCTCCAGTTTTTTTTCATAAAATGTTTTTCTGTTTAAAAGGGCAATATAACTGGGGAAAAACTCATGAAACAGTGCTTTGTGTTTTTCATATACGGCATGGTAGATAAACTCTTTTTTATCATTACTGCCGGTAATATCTTTTATCATGGAAGTGTCCGGATGGGATCTGTAGTTGAAAACAACATAATCAATTTTTGTTACAGGCTGGTTCCTGTGCGAAGATATAAGTTGTATCCAAAACTCCCAGTCTTCAAATCCATGTCTTAATTTTTCGTCATACGTAATGCCTTCATCAAAATACTTTTTGGCAAACATAGAAGTACAGTATAATTTATTCCCCAAAAGCAATTCCCGAAGGGTAAACGTTTCCTGTAAATTTGACTTTTTGCTGGTATGGCCAAAGGTAACGGTATCAGAAAAAACAATTAAGGTATCAGGATTCTGATCAAATACGGCCACCATCTTTTCTAAAGCCAGCGGGTTAAGTGTATCATCTGCATCCAACGGCAGAATATAGTCTCCTGAAGCATTTCTGATTCCTGTATTCCGGGCACCTGAAAGGCCTTTATTTTCCTGATAAACATAGCGTATTTTATCATTTTCAAGTTTTCCGGATACTACTGCAGTATCATCAGTAGAGCCGTCATCTAAAATAATACATTCCCAGTTTGTATAGGATTGGTTCATTACAGACTGGATGCATTCTTCCAGATATTTTGCATGATTAAAACAGGGAACAATAATGGAAACTTTATTTTTCATTCGATATGTTTTATTTTATAAATAGGCTGAAAATAATTTTCTTAAGTAGTCCTCGGAAGAGATTCCCGTGAAAAAAGATTCTGTGCGGGGATTAAACTCTATATTATAATAAGACCCTTCATCAATATTTTTAAACACTGCTTTTTTTCCTAAATACTGTTCCAGCTGAAACAAAATTTCAGGCAGAGAATACTGGTAAGGATAGGTGAGATTAATAATTTCATTGTTCAGTACATCAATATATTGTTTTGTAAATAAAGCAATATCATCAGTACCAATGAGAATTCTCTTTGCATTGTTGTGTATGGTGAATTGGGTTCCGGACACAATTGAGTTCTTAAGAAAGTTGATTAATGTGTTTGGATTTCCTCCACGGCCTACTGCATTTCCAATTCTGAAAATGACAAAGTTTTTACAGTGTTCTGTAATGAATTTTTCAGCATTAAGCTTATGGTTTACGTATGGACTTTCTTTTTTTGTAGGATCATAAATACTGCAGGTTGAAAAATAAACCAGTTTTTTATCCGGAAATTCTTCTGTCGCTTTTGTTAACAGAGAGATTTCTCTTTCAAATTCTGCAGGATTCTTTTCCAGAGAATTGGAAACCCCAGATGCAAAAAAAAGTATATCTTCTCTGTCATAAGGTCTTACGGCTGCTGCCAAAATTCCATTGCCAATAATCATATATTTTTATCTAAACGGTTTAAAAATCTTACAGGTACCTGAAGATTTTGAATAGTCCAAGTTTATTTCCCAGTTTTGCCCATCGTGAATTCTTCACACGATCCAGCTTATCAAGAGTATATTTGTATTTGTTTTTCGGAATATAGTTCTCAAGGAAAAGATCTTCAATATTTATGTTTCTTCTTTCAGCCATTTTTATAAGAGCTACCCAATGCCAGAACAGTGCTTTTTCCGTGTTCTTTGTAGTAGATATTCCATTTTGGTGAATTCTGTACAGATACAGATCTTCATCTATATATTGTACAGGAGCTACTTCACACATTTTCATGTACCAGTCTTTATCTTCCGCAATTTTTAAAAACGGATCAATACCGGAAGTTTTTTCGTAGATCTTTTTCTTAAAAGTAGCAAAATGAGAAATTTCACCATTAAAATTATAGTAAGAGTGATCCAGCTCAGTAATCTGCTTCGCTTTGTGTACTGATTTGGGATTCAGATGTTCATCACAAAATACCAGATTGGAATAGACCATTCCTGCTTCAGGATATTCAGAATGCGTTTTTAAAACAGATTCCAGGGCGTGGCTAGCCAACGCATCATCCGGATCTAAAAAACCGCATATTTCAGATTCAGCAAGCTGTATTAGTCTCTTTTTGGTATATCCGATTCCTCTGTTTTGATCATTTTGATTGATTTTAACCCGCGGATCATTACCTATAAGTTTTCTTATAACTTCAAGAGAATCATCAGTAGAGCCGTCGTCTAAAATTACTGCTTCCCAGTCTGTTTCAGTCTGAGCCGTTAAACTTTGGTAACATTTTTCAAAAAAGTGACCATTATTATAATTGGCAATAAGTACACTGAATTTACTCATTTCTACTGTGTTTATTCAAGATTTTTTTTAATGCATTCAAGTACCCGAAGCCATTTTTTCTATCCGGTTCCAAAATGTTTCCTTCTGCCCACTCGTTCCAGGATTTAACAATTAAAAACTGTTCCGGATAGTCTTTTTTATCTTCAAGATATTTTGCCGCTTTTTCTACCTGCTTTTCAAACAGTTCCGGTGAATTGTTGGCCAGTATAATTCCTCTGTAACCGCTTCTTGGAGTATTGTCCCAATTAGGCAGGATACATGGATAGGTAGGAACATTGCTTTCTTCAAACTTCAAGTCATTGACGACTTGTTGCGCATCCTGAATTCTGACTTTTGGCTGTTCTTTTTTCTTAATTCCGATTAATCCTTTTATCCTGTTTTTATAGTATTGAGAGTGGGAAATGTATTCTTTTTTATTAATATGAGGAACCCAGGCTTTGTGAAAGGCATTGGAAATCTTGCTGTCATATCCCATAGATTGAAAATCAAGGTCATCAGAAAGTTTATTGGAAGCCATTACATACAACCCGTCAAATCCGTTTTCTATGGCAAGAGCTCTGAATTTTGAGATATAGTGCGGATCACCTTCATTGAGATGATTAGGATCGTAGATAATGAAAAGAGGTTTATTATCCACTTTGATATATCTTTCGTCCTTGAAGAAAGGAAGCAGGTATTCGAAATGGGCAATTAAATCCTGCTCATCAGGATAAGTCTGTTCTGCCAGTATTTTTTCTGATAATCCATGCCATATTCCTGACCATGTTTCGTTGGCCCAACAGAAGCAGAAAGGGAAATCCGGTTTTCCTGATTTCAGTACATCATTAGCCACGCGCTCCAACAATTGTTTGCCGCTGCCAAACCAGTAATGATAAAAGATAAACCCATGTACTCCATAATCTTTTGCCATCTGGGCCTGCTGTTCTCTTACTTCGGGAACGCGCAGGTCATAATATCCCAGATCTGCAGGGAATATAGGCTGCTCGTGTCCTTCGAATAAAGGTTGGGCTTTACTTACATTAGTCCATTCTGTAAATCCTTTTCCCCACCATTCGTCATTTTCCGGAACGGGGTGATATTGAGGGAGGTAAAATGCAAGCGGTTTTATTTTTTTCATAATCAGTTTTCTAATGTTTTTATTAATCTGGCGGGAATTCCAGCTATCACTGAATTTTTTGGGAAGCTCTTATTCACTACAGAGTTGGCGCCTATAATAGAATTTTCACCAATAGTAACCCCGGGAAGGATACATACTCCTTCACCAATCCATACATTATCTTCAATAATAATGGGACCTTTGGAATGTAAAGGCCTTGCAGCAGGAATATTTTTCAGGTCATTAGCCGTTATATTGCCATGGGAATGATCAGAAATATATATTCTGCTGGCCATAAGGACATTATTTCCTATGACAATTTTATTGATTGCTCCGATATGAACATCGGAATTGCAGACCACATTATCACCAATAATTATTTCAGGGTGAAATACTTCTCCCTGAAAACGATCCCAGGCTTCCAGCCTTAAATGGTATAAAGAACTGAAATTTTCACCTATCGAGATATATTTAGGGTTTTTTATCCAGTGTTCTTCAGGTAATGCAGAATTCGTTCCGAATTTTTTGAAGCTCTTCTGAGCCCAGGCATTCAGTTTGTTTTGCTGATGGGTTTTATAAGCATTCGAATTCAGTATATCAAATAAAAAACCGACAATATATTTTTTTAGAAAATTCATGTTTTGTGATTGAGAAGTGATGGGGCAGTTATATTATTTTGTAAAAAAACTGTTGATCAGTTCTATGATCTTATGCTGTTCAGTTTCAGATAATTCATAATAAAATGGCAGTCGCAGCAGGCAATCTGTGAAATGATCAGAGTTTGGAATATCTATTTCAGGATTGTTTGCAAGGAAGAAATCACTTTTATTCAAGCTTAAATAATGGAAAACCGGGTGTATATCCTGCGCCTTTAAATATTGAATAAGATTTGTTCTTTCTTCATAGCTTCTGCAGACAATATAATACATGTGAGCATTGTTTGTTGCATAGGAAGGCATGTCCGGCAAAGTAATGAAGCCTTTTTCCTGCAGTGCAGAAAGTCCGTTCTGATAATTGTTCCAGATCTCTAATCTTTTTTTCTGAATAATTTCCAGATTCTCTAATTGTGCATACAAAAAAGCCGATATAATCTCTGAAGGTAGGAAAGATGAACCGAGATCCACCCAGCCATATTTGTTTACTTCACCTCTGAAGAAGGCACTTCTGTTTGTTCCTTTTTCGCGGATTACTTCAGCGCGGTCAAAATATTGTGGATCATTAATGGCTAACATTCCACCTTCTCCGGCAATGATATTTTTGGTTTCATGAAACGAAAAGGCCGCAAAATGGCCTATAGAACCCAGCGCCTTTCTTGTTCCGTCTGAGAAAGTATAATAGCTGTCAATTGCCTGTGCTGCATCTTCCACCACAAACAAATTGTGTTTGTGAGCCAGCTCCATAATTTTTTCCATATCACATGCCACACCAGCGTAATGTACAGGGACAATTACTTTGGTTTTTTCGGTGATATGTTTTTCTATTTCTACCGGATCAATATTGGGATTGTCATGGCAGGAGTCTACAAAAACTATTTTTGCTCCCCTCAGTGCAAAGGCATTAGCAGAGGAAACAAAAGTATAACTGGGAACAATTACTTCGTCTCCTGGCTCCACATTGCACAAAATAGCAGCCATCTCCAGTGCATCCGTGCATGATGTAGTCATCAGTACTTTAGGAAAATGATATTTCTGTTCAAAAAACTGCTGGCACTTTTTCGTAAACATTCCGTCACCGGAAATTTTACCGCTCTTTACAGCTTCTTCTATATATGTGAGTTCTTTGCCAATAATAAATGGCTTGTTAAATGGGATCATAGTGTTTTAAATTTTGAATCTTTGATGTCTATAAATTTTTTTTCAATGTATCTATACGAGCCATAACTGACTAAAATAGTTATACCTGGTATGAACATAAATACACCAATATTAAATACAAATATATTATTATAAAATATTAATAGCTTATAAAATACGGGGAATATTAAAAACATAATCAGGGGATGGTACATGTAAATCCCATAAGAGATCGTTCCTAAGAATGAAAAATATCTGCTCCTTAACACCGCTTTATTGGATGAGTTTATGCTTATTATAATCAATAATAGAAAAACAAACCCTAAAATAATATTTTGAATATACAGCTTAAAAACAGGAATAGAAATTAAAATGGCTATTAACAATAGTACACCAGCATATAGGATATTACTCTTTGTATACTGAGTTATTTCTTCAGTGTTTTTATAATAAAAATAGCCTCCCAATGCCCCAATGGCCATAAATTCAAACGGAATGATGGTAACAATTGTGCCTATCAATGAGTTTGGAAACTGGAGATTAATAACAGCAAAAACAGCCAAAATGGATAAAAAAACCAAAAGCATTGTTTTTCTGTTACAAAAGGAGATAATGATGGGCCAGATGATATAAAACTGTTCTTCTACCCCTACAGACCACGATTGAGAAGCTCCTGCAAGAATTTTTCCTGCCTTCACTGCAAAATTGGGAAGAAACGTAAAGTAGAGAAGGAAAGATTTCAAATCATAGTTTGAAGCATCTTTTATTAAATGGTAGTAAGATTGAGTGATAGAGAATAAAGGAAAAATAAAGGTTAACAGTGGAACGATAATAAAGGATATAAAAAGGATAATATAGTACAAAGGCCAGATTCTGAAAATTCTTCTTAAATAGAACTTTTTAAGATTGATAGTGCTGTTTTTTTCTTTTTCAGACAGCAGAAGGTAAGTGATCAGAAATCCACTCAATACAAAAAACAGATACACCCCATTTTTTCCCAAATGCTCAATCCAATACAGCGTATATTCAGAATCAAATAAACTTTCTATTTTATCACGGTGTTTAAATAATTCAATATGATGCAGGATGACAGATAAAGCAGCTATTGCTCTCAGTTCATTTAATCCTCCAAAAAAAATATTTTTTTTTATTCCCATGGATTATCGTATAAATCTTACCGGATTTCCTACATAGAGACCAGGTTGGGAGATATTTTTAATAACTACTGCACCGCCTCCCAGCTGTACTTTTTCTACAATATTGATGTTGTCAATAATGGTACTGTTTATGCCAAGAATACATTGTTCCGAAATAGAAACAAAACCGGCTACAGCTACAGATGGAGATACAAAACAGTGATTTCCTACCAATGAATCATGAGCGATTGAACACGAAATATTGATCAACACATTATCTCCGATTTTCACATTCTGATCTATCATGCTATACGGATAAATTACTGTGCCTTCTCCTATTGTTGCGGAAGGATCAATATAGCTTGTAGAATGAATAAAGGTATAAAAAGGAATTTTATTTTTAAAAGTTTCAAATATCTGTTTTTTAAATTCTAAGTGTTTATAACCGATAGCAATAATTATTTCATCAAAGATACCTTGCTGAAAAATACTGATCACATCTCCTTTTCCTCCTAATATGGGAAGATCTTTAACGCTGTTTCCTTTTTCCATAAAGTCATCAAAAAAACCAATGACTTTATCATCGGTATCCGTTTGAATATGATGCAGAATCTGCTGTCCAAGGTGGCCTGATCCGATTATAGCAATACGTTTCATAACAAATCAATTTTTTTGTCCGACTGATAAATTAAATACCCGGATCGGTCATTACTGGAATGTGCATTTTGTAACGAAGGATTGGTTATTTCCTTTTTTACAATATAGTCCTCCAATTGGTTTTCTGTAAAATATGGCAACAGTTGTTTGGTGTTTTCGGATAGAAAATATACTCCGGAATATTTCTTTTGTGTTATCTCAAGGGGGAATATGAATTGGCCTAATGCAATATCTAAAACAGCCTGTACATAATCAAACCCTGTAGAGAGCTGAACCAGATCAGAACCAATAAAATCTCCACCCATACGGCTTCCTATTTCAATCGGATAAACATCACCGTTTTCGGTTATCATAAGCTCAACATGTGCGGCTCCGTTTTCAACCTTTGTTGCATTCAGGATTGCATAGGTGATATCCAGTATTTTATTTTGAATATGCTCAGGGAATGAAGTAGGCTGATGATGTGCCAATTCCACAAAATAAGGTTCCGTGGTGATGACTTTATCTGTAATTGTTATAATTCGATGCTCACCTCCGAAACTGATGGTCTCAACACTTACTTCCTTTCCTTTGATGTATTCTTCCACCACACAGGTTTTAGAGAAAGAATAGTTTATTGCATTTTCAATGGCGTCTTTAGCTTCATCAAAAGATGTTGCTTTTATCACCCCCAAGCTTCCTGATCTGTCAGAAGGCTTGATGATTAAAGGATAATTAAATGTTTTAAAATCATTGGCATTAATTTCAGAAACCGTAATGGATCTGGGTGATCTGATATTATGTTCTTCAAAACATTTTCTCATCAATGACTTATTGGTTGTCAGTAATGAACATTCAATGCTGTTTCCCGGAAGATTGAGCTCATAGGCTACGTAGGCTATTGTTGGAATACAGATGTCAGTGGCAATGGTAAGAATGCCATCAATGCCTATTTCTTTACATTTTTCGAGAATTAAATCCTTTTCCAGAACAGAGATATCATAAAAATAATCTGCGTATTCTTTGCATACTGCTCTTCCATCATCCCAGGCGAAACAATGTACTTCATGCCCGTTTTCTTTTGCCTTCTGAACAAGCGGCATCTGTAAATAACTGGCTCCTAATATTGCAATCTTTTTCATCAGAGAATATTTAAATTTGATAGGTGATAATCTGTTTAAAAAATTTATAAAGTTTCAATTTCAGGAATCTGGATTGAACATTTTTTATTACTCCATGCCGCTACTCCTACGTCAGTCCATTGTTTTTCCATCTGTTTTTTCAGGAACCCTTTTTCCCAATGATAAGGAGTTGTATCTATTTTTTTTAGCTTAATAATAAATTTAGCATCATCTAAATTAACATTATTCTGATAGGCCCAGAAAGCTGTGAAATCCTGTATTCCTTTCTTCAGGTTAGATTGATCAATTTCATTGTTGTTTACTCTGAAAGTCCATTTTACCCATACAGGACCATAATAGAGAGAGGTTCCGGGAGTTCCGTCTTTGTTGATGATGGGCAGCCATTTTTCATTGCCATTATTGTCAAGGTAAGCAACGGCAACAATATGATTATAGTTACTGAAATGGTAGTCCATAAAAACAGCATGATGGGTAATTCCCAGAAAAGTTTTGGCAGGTCTTTCTACAGCATCTGAAAACTTGTTTATTGCGCGGCTTATAGAAGTTTTTTCAAACCCTCCTTTATAACCTATAGAATTGTATGAGATGATAACCTGTATCAGGATAATAAACCCAAGTCCCCATTTGATCCCGGATATTTTCAGATCTTTTAACGTGTAATTCTGGAGAATTTTAAAGCTGTCCTCATCCTGAGGCAATGTTGGAGGAGTATAGCCGCAGTTTTCTTCGGTGCAACGTTCTGTATTTCTGTTTTTTGCAACAAATTGATATACTGATTTTCCTAGATGATAAATTCCGGGTACTCTTAAAAACCAGCTCAGCGGTTTCAGATAGGGAATAGCGTTAAAAACCTGGATATAGGTATCTAATCCTTTATATATTTTCCCATTTTTTATGGAATGGATGTCATTCAACAGATCATCGGTGGGAATATCTTTTAAGAGTTCTTCCTGTTCGGCATAATACTGAACTGTTTTAAAATCTATCCTTCCTGTGATATCAAAATGCTGAATGATAATCTTTGTACGGTTGCACAAAGGACATTCACCATCATAATAAAATACCATTTGAGGTTTTTTCCTGTTTACTGTAAATAATTTTTCCCAGCATGCAACAGGAACCATTAATAAATAGATGGAGCACATTCCTAATCCAAACCATGGAATAGGATAGCAGATGGAGATCCCGAGATGTAATCCTAAACCAATAATAAGCAAAGGAACACGCCACTTTTTACGGAAAAAGGTAAAGATAAATAGCAATTCGAAGATTAAGGTGAGGTATCCTAAAAATAACATCAGATATTCCTGGTCTAAAATCTCCGGAATAGAAAAGAAGTTAGTGAAAGGAAAACTGGTTGGATACCATACCCCCAAGCCTTTAGTCCAGTAAGAAGATGTGGATTTATAAAATATAGAATCGAAATATACAAATGCAACTCCAATAAAAATAGGAATAAGATAGCTTAGAGCATTTACCTTTTTAGGAGGATCATAGTTGAAGCGGGTATTGGAATATTTTAGTTTATTAATAAGGCGGTCTAATGACAGATTTCTTGATATGGGCAAAAATATCATCAGGAAATTGATTCCCAGATAAGCATAAAACATATGATATTCATAAGTGTTGATGCTGCCAATAAGAATGATGGTCATCAAATAATTAATGATGGTTGCTAATCTTGTAAAAAGACCAAATATAATGAAGATGATGGCAATCATCCAGATTTTAATGGGAATTCCAAAATCAATTTCCGCAGGATGTATAAAGGGAATTTCGTCAAAAATAAGGTGTCTGAAATAGTTAAACTGTGTAACTCCGCATAGCAATACTAATGAATAGAAAATTCTGAATATAGCGAGTCCCAGTCCGGAAATTTTTTTATTATATAGTTTCTTAATCATTCTGTTCCAATATTTTTGAAAAAATTTCGGATGCATACTCATACGAAGAAAATTCTTCTACCTGCTTTACAGCATTTTTAGAAAATATACTGTAAGAATCATGGTCTAATTTAAAAATCTTTTTTATTCCATCGGCTAATTTCCTGCTGTCTTTCATGGGAGCTTTATACCCGTTATAGTCATCGATGACCATATTCATGATTACTCCTGTATCAAATCCTACAACAGGTGTTCCGCAGGCCAAAGCTTCTGAAACCATCATAGGCCCGGAATCTTCAACAGATGAATTGATAAATAGGTCAGCGGCCTGATATAATAATGACAGCAATCTATAATCTTTTATATAATCTATTTTCTGCTTTTTAAAAGTTACCTTGTCAAATTCTTCATTCACCGTATTGGAAACAACAAGAAGTACAATTTTTTCTTTTAATTCCTGAGATAACTCCTGATCTAACAGCTTAAGCGCTTCAATGAGGTAGGCAAAACCTTTTCTGGGATCTTCCATGTTCTGGGCGCCTGTTAAAATGTAAAAGCAGTCGTCAGATAATGAAAAAACCTGTTTTGCTATTGATTTGTTCTTATCATTAAGCAGAGTGGTATCAATTAAGCTATTGATATTATGAATTGTCTTTTGATCTTTATAGATCTTTGAGTTTTGAGCTTGTATCAGTGTCAGTCCGGAGCCTGCAATAATTTTAAAATGAGCTTTTTTAGCGTTTTCATATTTTCTTTCAAAATTATTTTTAGCAGTTACTTTTTCATCTTCTTTTATAATAGCAGGGCAGTTTTCATCGCATCCTCTGATATAACCATCGCATCCCCAGGAAAAATGACATCCTCCTGTGAAATGATTCATATCTACTGTGATGTTATATATTTTTGCCTTTGTTGTATTGTAAATGTTCAGAAGGTCTGTACTATTGAGAAAATCAATAGTCATTCCTGTAAAAATAAAATCCGGTGTGAAGCCTGCCGTTTTTAATAAGCTGTCCACATTAATATTTGCCGTTATTTCATCTTTACTGAAGAAAGAATATTTTCTGTCTGTACTGATTGTTTTTTTTACCTCTTTAGGTTTTACAATATTAAGCCTGGTTTTGACTTTATGAATAACTGAGGTGAGCAAGCTCTGCTTTACTGGAGTAGAAGTAGGATGATTATAGGCTTTAATGAATTCTTCATTCTTTGTTTTATGTTTCACACACATAACAACTTCATGACCCATATTTTTCATAATATGAGCTACTTTGTACATGGCTTCATAAGCACCATTTACATCACCTGTCGAAAGAATTAATATTTTTTTACCCATTGTTTACATCCATATTACAGGTGGAGTGATGATTCCGTTATCCGTATCTCCGGCAAGGAAATTCTCATGTCCTGTTTCAATGATATTAAGTTGGATTCCACCTTTTATAATATCATACAATTCTACTGACGGAGTATCTATAGCAACCGAAAGTACATAAGTATTAGGTATTAATTTACCTCCTTCAATCTTTATTGTAAAGTTATTTTCATTTTTCGCATCAAATACTTTTCTGGTGATGAAGATTACATTTTCGAACTTATCCAAAACGGCAATATTGACTCTAATGCCTGCACTTACACTTCTGTTGATGAAAGTCAGGTCTATGTTGATATCTTCATTATGTCCGAATTCTGTAGTTTCTACAGACTTATCATTATATACCCTTACCTTTTGAATCTGAGCTTTTTTGCTTATATCTTCTATATATTCAAATTCAATATTAGGCGATAATTCATTGATAATGTAGTTTTCCAATACACTGTTGATATCCCCGCGATGAGCTACCTGTCCGTTTTTCATCAATATACCTGATGTACAAAGCTGCTTAACAGCTGCCATATTATGACTTACAAAAAGAATTGTTCTTCCTTCTCCTTTGGTAACATCATTCATTTTTCCCAGACATTTTTTCTGAAATTCTGCATCCCCTACCGCTAAAACTTCATCTACAATAAGAATTTCAGATTCCAGATGAGCTGCAACAGCAAATGCCAGACGAACATACATCCCGGAAGAATATCTTTTAACAGGAGTGTCAATATACCTTTCAACGCCCGAAAAAGCTACAATTTCATCAAATTTGCTTTTGATTTCTTTTCGGGTCATTCCTAAAATGGCACCATTTAAAAACACATTTTCCCTCCCGGTCATTTCCGGATGAAAACCTGTACCAACTTCTAATAAAGAGGCAATTCTACCATTTGTATATATTTTCCCTGTCGTGGGTTTTGTTACTTTACTCAGTAATTTAAGTAACGTAGATTTCCCCGCTCCATTTCTTCCGATGATTCCTACAGCATCTCCTTTTTCTATTTCAAAATTAATATCACGAAGAGACCATACGTATTCGGAATCTCCTTTTGTAGTTCTGTCATTGGTTTCTCCAATTTTCAGATAAGGATCTTCTTTTCCTCTTACTTTATGCCAGAATCTATTTAAATCATGAGAAAGAGTTCCTGTTCCGACTTGTCCCAGACGGTATTGTTTAGATATGTTTTCTGCTTTTAAAGCCAGCATGTTTTTTAATTTAAATTTTTAAACAGGGAATAATTACACCGTATCCATAAAAGTTTTTTCAACTTTATTGAAAATTACAATTCCTATTGCCATGATGACAAGGATGATAACAGAACTTATGCCTAACATGAGAGGGGAAAAGTCACCAACACCTAACCAGGCATACTTGAAACATTCAAAAATACCTGTTAAAGGATTATACAAAGCAAGCTTCTTGAAAAATCCTGGTAATGATGAAACCGGATATATCACTGGTGTGGCATACATATATAAACTCACTCCAAAGCCAAGCAGCATGGCAAGATCTTTATACTTAGTGGTAAGAGCAGAAAAAATCATACCCAGTCCCAATGAGAAAAGAGCCATCAATAAAATAAGCAGAGGAGTTGCCAATACCCAAATATTAGGGTGAACCTTTCCTTCACTCAGGTAATATACCCACACAAGAATAAATAAAAGAAACTGTACCCCAAACCGCATCAGGTTGGAGATAACAATGGATAACGGAGTCACCAGTCTTGGAAAATATACTTTTCCGAAGATTCCTGCATTTCCTGTAAAAGTGGAGGAGGTAGCCAGTAGTGAAGAAGAAAAATAATTCCAGAGAGTAACACCAGCCAGATAAAAGATGAGTGGCGGAGCTCCATCTGTAGGTAATTTGGCAATTCTTCCAAAAATAACCAAATAGACAATGGTTGTTAAAATGGGATTGATAAAAAACCAGATTGGGCCTAAAATAGTCTGCTTAAAGCTGGATACAAAATCTCTTTTTACAAACATATAAACAAGATCTTTGTATCTCCAGACTTCTTTTAGCTTCAAGTCAAATAACGAATGATCTGCATCAATCGTTTCAGTCCACTTCTGTTGTGGTTCATTCATCTGTGTAAGTTTTTGCAAATTTATAATAATTAATTCTTACCGTATCTCTTAGTTTATGAATTTTCATTGTCAATAAAACTAAAAATCAACAACTAATATATTGATATTTGACGGTATGAACAAAAACTATTGGCCATAAAGCCAATAGTCTATGAATTTTATAAATTATATTTGTTATTTTCCGATAAGTTGTTTCAGGTATTCGCCGTATCCGCTTTTACCATATTTGGTGGCCGTTTCAAGCAGTTTTTCTTCATCAATGAACTTATTTCTGAAGGCAATTTCTTCAATACAGCCAATTTTAAACCCTTGTCTTTTTTCAATAACACTTACAAATTCTGAAGCATCATGAAGAGAGTCAAATGTTCCGGTATCCAGCCATGCAGTTCCTCTGTTAAGAACCGCTACTTCAAGTTTTCCATTGTTTAAATAAACATTGTTGATATCTGTGATTTCCAGCTCACCTCTTGCGGAAGGTTTGATATTTTTCGCAATTTCTACGACATTATTATCATAAAAATAAAGGCCGGGGACAGCATAGTTTGATTTAGGATTTAAAGGCTTTTCTTCAATAGAAACCGCTTTCAAGTTTTTGTCAAATTCCACCACTCCATATCTTTCAGGATCTGCTACGTGGTAAGCAAAAACAACTCCTCCTTCAGGATTGGTTTTGTTTTTCAATAAAGTACCCATTTCGGAACCGTAGAAAATATTATCTCCCAATACCAATGCTGCGGGATCATTGCCTATAAAGTCTTCACCCAGGATAAAAGCTTGCGCTAAACCATCCGGGCTTGGCTGTACAACATATTCTATATTACAGCCAATTTGTGAGCCATCGCCCAAAAGTTTGATGAAACCTTCCTGGTCGTGTGGGGTAGTGATGATCAAAATATCTTTTATTCCTGCTAAAAGTAGTGTGGAAAGTGGATAATAGATCATGGGTTTATCGTAAACAGGCATAAGCTGCTTGCTTACGGCAATAGTTAGAGGGTAAAGTCTTGTTCCGGAACCTCCGGCTAATATTATTCCTTTCATGTTTTGATGCGTAATACGCGTATTTCTTTTGTGTTATAAATCGATTTTGTTTTGCTATTCAGGTTACGATAAAAAAGTGAAATAATTATTTCAGATTCTCTATTTGTTCCTTTAATAGCTGAGATTTAGCTGTATTGCTTGCTGTAGTAATCCTGATAATTTCCCGAAGTCACATTTTCAAGCCATTCTTTATTTTCAAGATACCAGTCGATGGTTTTTGCCAGCCCTTCTTCAAAAGTTACTGAAGGTTTCCAGCCTAAATCTTTATTCAGTTTTGTTGCATCAATAGCGTAACGTTTGTCGTGGCCCGGTCTGTCTTTAACAAAAGTAATCAGTTTTTCAGAATAGCCTTCCGGTCTTTCCAGTTTAGCATCCATTTGTTTGATCAGTTCTTTTACAAGATCAATATTCTGCCACTCATTGAATCCTCCGATATTATACGTTTCACCGGTTTTAGCTTCCTTAAAAATCTGATGAATCGCTTTGGCGTGGTCAATTACAAATAACCAGTCTCTGGTGTACTTTCCGTCACCATAAATAGGAAGTGGTTTTTCGTTAATGATATTCGAGATACAAAGAGGAATAAGCTTTTCAGGGAAATGGTTCGGACCGTAGTTGTTGGAACAGTTAGATACGATGAAAGGCATTCCGTAAGTATTTCCGTAAGCTCTTACCAAATGGTCGGAAGCAGCTTTTGAAGCTGAATACGGAGATTGTGGGTCGTACGATGTTGTTTCTAAAAAGAATCCTGTTTCGCCTAAACTTCCGTATACTTCGTCCGTGGAAATATGATAGAAAAGATTGTTTCTTTTTTCATCCGGGAATCTGCCATGCGTGTGATCAGGATTTAATGTCCAGAATTCCTTACAAAGGTTCAGAAGGTTAGCGGTGCCGTTTACATTCGTATTGATAAATGCCATTGGATCTGTAATACTTCTGTCTACGTGGCTTTCTGCTGCTAAATGTACAACAGCATCAGGACTGTATTTTTCGAAAACTTTTCTAAGTTCTTCAGGTTTTGTGATATCTGCTTTTTCGAAAACGTAATTCGGTTCATTTTCAATGTCCTTTAAGTTTTCCAGATTTCCGGCGTAGGTAAGAGCATCAAGATTGATGATTGTAATATCCGGATTGTTTTTTACAAATTCTCTTACAACGTGGGAGCCAATAAATCCGGCACCTCCTGTAATGATAATATTTTTCATTTGTTTATTTTGTGATGGTCTTTCTTCCTATACTTTTATAATGAAATCCGTTTTGTTCAGGGATTTCCAGTGGGTAAATATTTCTGCCGTCAAAAATGACTTTGTTTTTCATTTTTTTAGCCATCAGTTCAAAATTAGGGTTTTTGAATTCCGGCCATTCTGTAGCAATAAATAGCGCGTCTACATCTTCCAGTGCATCATACATTCCTTTGGCGTACTGTATTTTATCACCTAAAAGTTTCTGAACATTATTTTCTGCAACTGAATCATAGGCTATTACCTCTGCTCCTTTCTCCAGCAGTAGGGCAATGTTGTCCAATGATGAAGCTTCCCTGATATCATCTGTATTGGCTTTAAAGGCAAGCCCCCACATAGCAATTTTCTTTCCTTCAATACTTCCCCCGAAATATTTTTCAATTTCAGACACTAAAATGACTTTCTGGGTGGTATTTACATTTTCTGTAGCTTCGAGAATCTGGAAATTAAATTCCTCCTGTTTTCCCGATTTTATAAGCGCTTTTACGTCTTTAGGAAAGCAGCTTCCTCCATATCCGATCCCCGGGAATAAGAATCTGTGCCCGATTCTGTCATCACTACCCATTCCCAGTCTTACCTTATCTACATCTGCGCCTACCTTTTCACAATAGTTGGCAATTTCATTCATAAAAGTGATCTTTACTGCCAAAAATGAATTCGCAGCATATTTTGTGAGCTCCGAAGACTTCTCATCCATAAAGATAATGGGAATTCCGATATTGGTGAAGGGCTGGTATATTTTAGACATGATGTCTTTGGCTCTTTGTGAACTTGCGCCCACTACTACTCTTGAGGGATTCATTGAATCTTCAACCGCAAATCCTTCTCTTAAAAATTCCGGATTTGAAACAACATCAAAAGGTATATTTGTTTTCGCTGAGATGGTTTCTCTTACTTTGTCCGCCGTTCCTACAGGAACCGTGCTTTTATTAACAATGACTTTGTACTCAGTCATTAGTTCACCAATATTGTTAGCTACCTGAAGTACATAAGAGAGATCCGCAGATCCATCTTCTCCCGGAGGGGTTGGTAGTGCCAGGTATATAACTTCGCTCTTGTCTAAAGCTTCTTTAAGATTGGTAGTGAAAAATAATCTTTCAGACTGTATGTTTCTCAAAAACATTTCTTCAAGGTTCGGCTCATAGATGGGAACAATGCCGTTTTTCAAACCTTCTACTTTTTTTTCATCAATATCAACACAGTATACTGAATTGCCAAGTTCTGCCAGCGTAGTTCCTGTAACTAAACCTACATAACCTGTTCCTACAATCGTTATATTCAAAATGTCTGTTTTAAAATTCTAGAGACAAAAGTAATAAAAATCCTGTGACATATTCTTTTAATTTATTGTAAATGAATCTGGCGCTATTTACTTGATACTTAAGATAATTTTGCATTTTTAGAAAAAAAGCTTATATTTGCAATGGATTTACGGAAAAAATGGGAAGGCTTCGGAAGAAAGCCTTTTTTCGTACTGTAAATCAAGATAAAAATATATGGAGTTTAGAAAAAGAATTGAAGAATTATTAAATGAATTCCTTGAGACCAGAAAAGATCTGTTTCTTATTGATCTTAAAATTTCTGCAGGGGATGATATTACAGTGATTTTGGATGGTGATAACGGAGTTTCTTTGCAGGATTGTCTTGATGCAAGCCGTGCAATTGAATTCAATATGGATCGTGAAGAGCATGACTTCAGCCTTCAGGTGATGTCCGCAGGATTAAGCGAACCATTGTCCACACCAAGACAGTTCAGTAAAAACATTGGAAGAGAGATTGAAGTGATGCTGGAGGATTCTTCTAAAATTGAAGGAGAATTGTCAAAAGTAGACGATGAGAAGATCACACTTGTTCTACGTTACCGAAAGCCGAAAGATATCGGAAAAGGAAAAGTAGATGTGGAGGAGGAGAAAGAAATTTCTTATCCTGAGATCAAAAAAGCATTAGTAGTAATTAAATTTTAAAAAGAAAAAAGAATAGATGGATAATATAGCGTTGATTGAATCCTTTGGTGATTTTAAAGACGAAAAAGGGATCAGTAAGATTGATCTTATGGCAATTATTGAAGATTCACTGAAGACTCTTTTAAGAAAGAGATTTGATTCAGATGATCATTTTGATGTGATTGTAAACCCGGATAAAGGAGATTTTCAGATATTTTTAAATAAAACAATTGTAGAGGACGAAATGTCTGAAGATGATGATTTGGAAATTGAAATTTCTGAAGCTAAGAAGATTGACCCTACTTTTGAAGTAGGTGAAGACTTTACAATGGAAATTCCTGTTGCACAATTGGGAAGAAGAAATATTCTTACCCTTAAGCAGATTTTGGCTACAAAACTTCAGGAGCACAATAATGCAATGCTGTACGAGCAGTTTAGAGATAAAATTGGGGAAATTGTTGTTGGGGAAATCCACCACATCCGTCATAAGCATGTGATTCTGCTGGATGATGAAGGAAACGAATTTATTTTACCAAAAGAAAACCAGATCCCATCCGATTTCTTTAAAAAGGGTGAGAATATCAGAGCTATTGTTGAGACAGTAGACTTTAAAGGTTCTAAACCACAGATTATTATTTCCAGAACTGCACCTAAATTCCTTGAGAAATTATTAGAGCTGGAAATTCCTGAAATCCAGGACGGAACAATTATCCTGAAAAAGGTAGTGAGAATTCCTGGTGAAAAGGCGAAGATTGCAGTAGATGCTTATGATGACAGAATTGATCCGGTAGGTGCTTGTGTTGGAGTAAAAGGATCCAGAATTCATGGCGTTGTAAGAGAGTTGAGAAATGAAAACATCGATGTTATTCAGTGGTCTAAAAACCCTGAGATTTTGGTGAAGAGAGCTTTAGGAAACGTTACTGTCAATAAAATTGACATCAATGAGGATCAAAACTATGCATTAGTATATACTCCTGTTGAAGAGATTTCTAAGGTAATTGGAAAACAAGGACAGAATATTAGACTGGCTTCTTGGTTGTCAGGATATGAAATTGATGTATACAGAGAGTCCAGCGAGGATGACGATGTTGAATTGAGAGAATTTAATGACGATATCGAGCAGTGGATTTTGGATGAGTTTAAGAAAGTAGGACTTACAACTGCAAAATCAGTATTAGATAAAGAAACTGAAAGTCTTTTAAATATGGTAGACCTTGAAGAAGAAACAATCGAAGAGGTGAAACGTATTCTGAGAGAAGAATTTGAAGATTAAGATTTTAAATAAATTTTAATAAACAGTAAAAAAGAAATACTTTAATTTTAAAAATTAAAAAACAGTAAATAATATAAATGCCAAAAATTAGATTAAATAAAGCGGTTAAGGAATTCAACATTTCGATGTCCAGATTAGTAGAGTTTTTACAATCAAGGGGTTTCGAAGTTGAAAGCAATCCTAACGCTCAATTGGAAGAAGCGGCATATTCTGCATTGGAGGCTGAGTTTGCTAAAGACGGCGAACAAAGAAAGGCTTCCCATGAGGTGGTGATCACTAAAGTTCCGGAAGAAAAACTGGAAATTGAAGAAAAGAAAACCCCTGAAGTGATAAGAGCTAAAGCAAATAAACCAGAAACTAGAATTTTAGGTAAAATAGACTTAGAACCTAAGAAGCCTGAAGTTGAAGAAGCTCCTGCAGCTCCTGTGGCTCCTGTTGCGACACCGGTTGAAGAAAAGAAAGAAGAAATCGTGAAAGAAGAACAACAGCCGGAAGTTAAAGCAGCCCCAGAAAAGCAGGAATTTAAAGTTTTGGATAAAATTGATTTGTCTCAAATAGAATCTAGAAACAGACCTGTGAAAAAAGACAAGCCAAAAATGGAGGAGAAAAAAGAAGAAGTTAAACCTGTAGAACCAGTAAAAGAAACTCCAAAACCAGTTGTTGCAGAGGAGAAAAAAGTGGAAACTCCAAAAGCTGAGGCTGAACCTGAATCTCAGGAACCACAGAAAATTGAGACAGTGTATCAAAAACTTGACGGCCCTAAGATCGTTGGTGAAAAAATAGACTTAACTCAGTTTGCACCAAAGCCAGGAGCTGGAGCAAAAAAGAAAAGAAAGAGAATTGAAAAACCTGGTGGCCAGAATAACCAACAAGGCCAGGGGAATAATCAAAACTCAGGAAATAATAACAACAACCAGGGTGGTCAGGGCCAAGGAAACCGTCAGCACAATAATAACGGTGGACAAGGTGGAAACCGCCAGGGTGGTCCAGGTGGACAAGGAAATCGTCCTCAAGGTCAAGGTGGCCAGGGTGGAAACCGTTTTGGAAACAACCAGGGAGGTGGAAACCGTCAGGGTCAAGGTGGTGGCTTCAAAAAAGGAGGCCAGAACAACAGACCTGGACAGAGAGTTATGCCAGTTGAGCTAACTGATGAGCAGGTTAAAAACCAGATCAAAGAAACATTAGAAAAACTTACTAATAAAGGAGGGAAGTCTAAATCTGCAAAACACAGAAAAGACAAGAGAACTTTCCGTAGAGAACAGGATGAGCGTCAGCAGGAGCTTGAAGCACAAGACAGAACTCTTAAAGTAACAGAATTCATCACAGTAGGTGAATTGGCAAGTTTAATGAATGTTTCTCCAACTGAAGTAATTTCTGCTTGTTTCTCATTAGGTGTAATGGTTACCATGAACCAAAGACTTGAAGCTGATACCTTATTATTAGTAGCAGATGAATTCGGTTATAAAATTGAATTCTCAGATGCTGATCTTGAAGATACAGATTCAGAAGATGAAGTAGATACTGAAGAAAGTCTATTACAAAGAGCTCCTGTAGTTACTGTAATGGGACACGTTGACCACGGTAAGACTTCATTGTTGGACTACATTAGAAAAACAAACGTAATTGCCGGTGAATCCGGAGGAATTACTCAGCACATTGGTGCTTATAACGTGAAACTGGAAAACGGTCAGAGAATTACTTTCTTAGATACACCAGGTCACGAAGCCTTTACTGCGATGAGAGCAAGAGGTGCACAGATTACGGATATTGCAATTATTGTAATTGCTGCCGATGATGATGTGATGCCGCAAACGAAAGAAGCTATTGCCCACGCTCAGGCTGCACAGGTTCCAATGATTATTGCAATCAATAAAGTGGATAAACCTAATGCAAATCCTGATAATATCCGTCAGCAACTTTCAGGCTTGAATCCTCCTGTTTTAGTAGAAGAATGGGGTGGAAATGTTCAGGCACAAGAGATCTCTGCTAAATTCGGTAACAACGTTGATGTATTATTGGAGAAAGTTTTACTACAGGCTGAAATGCTTGAGTTAAAAGCGAATCCTGAACGTGCAGCAAACGGAGTTGTTATTGAAGCATCTTTAGATAAAGGTAGAGGATATGTAGCAACAATGCTGGTGCAAACCGGAACTTTAAGAGTTGGAGATTATGTGGTGGCAGGTAAAAATCATGGTAAAGTAAAAGCTTTGCTTGATGAAAGAGGTAAAAATCTTAATGAAGCTGGTCCATCAATCCCTGCAACAATCTTAGGATTAGACGGAGCACCTACAGCAGGTGATAAATTCCGAGTATATGCTGATGAAAGTGAAGGTAAGGCAATTGCTAATAAGAGAGAACAGTTACAGAGAGAATTATCAATCAGAACTAAAAAACATACAACGCTTGAAGAATTGGGTAGACGTATTGCTTTAGGAGAATTCAAAGAATTGAATATTATCCTTAAAGGTGACGTGGATGGTTCTGTAGAGGCTCTTTCTGATCAGTTACAGAGATTATCAACAGAAGAAATCAGCGTTAAAATTCTTCACTCAGGTGTTGGACAGATTACAGAATCTGATATCAACTTAGCAGCAGCATCAGATGCAATTATTATTGGATTTAATGTAAGAGCCGGGGCTAATGCAAAAGAACTTGCAGATCGTGAAGAAATTGAGATCAGAACGTATTCTGTAATCTATAAAGCAATTGATGAGGTAAAAGAAGCGATGGAAGGAATGCTTTCGCCGGAGATTCAGGAGCAGGTAATTGGTAATGTTGAAATCCGCGAAGTATTCAAGATTTCTAAAGTGGGAACAATTGCAGGTTGTATGGTTCTTACCGGAAAAGTAACAAGACAGTCTAAAGTGCGTTTGCTAAGAGATGGTATTGTTAAATTTGACGGAGAACTTGAAAGCTTGAAACGTTTCAAAGATGATGTGAAAGAAGTTACGAAAGGTTACGAATGTGGTCTAAACCTTAAAGGTTATAATGACATCGAAATCGGAGATATCCTTGAAGTATACGAAGAAGTAGCAGTCAAGAAGAAACTGAAATAAATATATCCTAAATATGTGAAAACCACTTTTTTATAAAGTGGTTTTTTTATTTTTTAAACTCGTTTAATTTATAATCGTTCTAAATAATTTTTTTTGAATTATTAATAATTTGTTAAAACGAATGGGGTCGGCAAAAAAATTCTTTTTTATTGAATAAAAACTGTCTATTATTATTGAATCTTATTTGTTTTATGTAAATTTTAAATGAAACGGTAAAAAAAATAGTCGTTTAAACGTTAGTTTAATTTGTGGATGTTAATATTTATTAACATATTTGCCCATTAAATATATTAAAATTTGTTAATATGAATGTTAAACTACGTGTATTAAGCGCTGGAGCTCTGTTTTTCCTAGGACAAGTAGCTTATGCGCAAAAAGCAAAGAAGGATACAGCTAGAGCTACTGAGATTGATGAAGTAGTAATGGTCGGGTTCGGACAGAAAAAATCTGTTAAAGAAGTTACAGGTTCTGTAAGTACAGTTAAAGGTGAAAAGCTTAATGATCTGCCTGTTGCATCTCCTGATAAAGCCCTAATGGGTAGAGTTACCGGGGTACAGACTGGAGCAGCTTCAGGACAGCCAGGGGGTATTGTAAACATCCGTGTTAGAGGTAATACTTCTGTTAATGGAAATAATAGCCCAATCTTTATTGTTGATGGAGTAAGAATTGCTTCAGGAGATCTTACAAGCTTAAACACAACGTCAAATATCTTGGCGAATTTAAGTTCTGATGATATTGAATCAATGACTGTACTTAAAGATGCAGTTTCAACATCACTATATGGAGCAGATGCTGGTGCCGGGGTAATCATTATTACTACAAAATCTGGTAAATCTGGTAAACCAAGATTCCAGTTCTCAAGTAACTTTGGGGTAAATAAAACTGCTTTTAAATTGCCAAATTCATTGACAAAAGATCAATGGCATGGCTTAGCAGCTCAGACAATGGCCAATACACCTGCTGCATTTGGTTATGGATCTTATCAAGAGGCTTATGATGCTTTATTTGATCCAGACCAGGATCCACTAGGATATGCTGCATATGGTAATGTAAATACCAACTGGCAAAAAGAGCTTACTAGAAATAGTGCTAATCAAAATGAAACAAACTTCTCAGTTAGCGGAGGAAGTGATAAATTCAAATATTACTCTTCTATCGGTATGTTCAACCAGGAGAGTGTTTATAAAGGGAGTGACTTCAAAAGAGTGAATGCTTCCACTAAAATTGAATATAAAGCAACTGATAGATTAACGATTAATACGGATTTCCAGTTTTCAAACAGTAAAATGCGTACTTTGAACGATGGTGGAGATTTTGCTAACCCATTGATCGCTCAGTACTTTAACCTTCCTGTTGATCCGGTAAGAAACCCTGATGGTAGCTGGTATTACGGGGTTAATAACTCATTGCCTTCCGGAAACTTTAACGTAGCAGCATTACAGGATATTAACTCTAGAAAAGCAAACACAAGTAGAGTATTTGCCAACTTGGGAGTGACTTATAAAATTCTTGATGGGCTTGTTTATAGAATGAATTTCGCACCTGAATATATCAACGTAGAAGAAGATGTTTACTTATCTCCTCTTCATGGTGATGGATATTCAGCGAAAGGTGATTTGACATCTAATGCAAGAAGATTTTTTAACTTCAATATACAGAATATCTTAGAATATTCTTTCAGAATTGGAGATAAAAATAAATTTGTTGCCAGAGCCATTCAGGAAGCTTACAAATCTGACATGAGAGCAATCAATGCTGAAGGACAGGTTGTTGCCCTTTCATCTCTTCAGACTTTAGATAGTTTTGTTAAACCCGTAGCAGCTGGAGGAACAAAAACTATTACATCAAGATCTGGTTATGCAGGACAGGTAAATTATAACTATGACAATATTGTTAACTTAGATTTATCATATAGAAGAGATGCAATGTCTAACTTCTTCCCAGGTCAGAAAGGAGGTAACTTCTATTCTGCAGGAGCAAGTGTTGACTTAGCAAGAATCTTTATCCCTGATAATGATTATTTAACATTGTTGAAACTTAGATCTTCTTACGGTAAACTAGGAAATCAGATTTCAGCGTCTCCTTACGCTACATACAGTTACGGTATCAATTATAATAACAATGCTGGAGCAAGCTTCGGAGGTTTTTATAACCCAGGACTTAAATGGGAAACTGTTAAGCCTTTCAACGTAGGAGTTGACATTGGTCTATTAAAAGATCGTGTTTCATTAACAGCAGAATACTATAACAAACAAACTGAAGATCTGATTTTTACTGTTCCATTGTCCCTTTCTCAAGGTATTTCAGGATACACAGATAATATTGGTACATTGGTTAACAAAGGATTTGAATTCAGTATCAATGCGGATATCTTAAAGCCTGAGAATCCAAAAGGTTTTGCTCTTAGCATGGATGCTAACTTATCAACGCTTAATAATGAGTTGACTAAAATCTATGGTGGAAAAGACATTATTTCCGGAGCTACGATCCTAAAAGAAGGAGAATCTATCAACAGCTGGTATATGAGAAAATGGGCAGGTGTTGACCCTAACAATGGAGATCCATTATGGTATGTGAATGGAGTTGATGGTGAAACAACCAACAATTATAATAAAGCTCAAAGAGCTGTTCAAGGTAATCGTTTAGCGAAGTATTTTGGAGGAGTTGGTATTAAAATGTCTTATCAGAATTTTACAGTTTCCGCACAGGGAACATATAGCTTTGGAGGTAAAGTATATGATGACTGGGCAATCTATACGATGAGTGATGGTCAATATAGCTTATTCTATCCTGGATATGAGGATCAATTAGATTATTGGACTCCAAACAATACTAATGCATTGAACCCAAAACCTATTTATGGTGGAAATAAACTTGCAAACAGAACGTCTACAAGATTCTTATATAAAGCAGATTATTTGAGATTAGCTAACTTAAAAATAGCTTATACTTTTGACTCTAGCTTCTTAAAAGGTACAAATCTTAATAAAGTAACAGTTTACGTTATGGGTAACAACCTTTGGACGCATGCATATGATAAAAACCTAAGATATGATCCGGATATTGCACTTGCAGGAACAACAAACCTGAACTTGCCTCCTTTGAAATCTTATTTAGTTGGATTTAATGTTGAATTTTAAAAATTGAAAAAAATGAAAAAATACTTAATAGCATTCTCAGTTATTGCCCTTACT
The DNA here is from genome assembly GCF_031454475.1 of Chryseobacterium vietnamense. NCBI lineage: Bacteria > Pseudomonadati > Bacteroidota > Flavobacteriia > Flavobacteriales > Weeksellaceae > Chryseobacterium > Chryseobacterium vietnamense. The sequence goes on from NZ_JAVDQX010000003.1 coordinate 508,370, forward strand.
TCTACAGCGATTACTTCGTGTAGTGAGGACTTTATTGATACACAATTTTTCCAAAGTAAACCTCAGGAAGATATTAAAACAATAGAAGAGCTTCAGTCTTTTGTATTCGGAGCTTATGGTACTATGAGAGGTGCTTCTTATTATGGATGTGATTTTGTAACAATTCCCGAAGTGAGAAGTGATGAAATGTATTCTAATAACCGTTCGGGATATTATAGTACGGTTTCAAACTATACAATGCTTTCTAATGATGCGTACGCTTCAGGTCCATATACTGCAATGTATACAACAATTGCTAAAGCCAACATCATTCTTGGAACTTCAAATAACTTAACTTGGGGGGAAACTGTTGATCCAACTAAGATTGCTCTGAAAATAAAGCAACTTAAAGGACAGGCTTATGCAGTAAGAGCTCAGGCTTTGTTTGATGCTTTAAGATTATTCGGACAGCAGTATTCTGGTGGAACTACCGGAGTGGTTGTTCCTCTTCAGTATAATCCTTCTGCGAATATGGCTCGTTCTTCTGTTCAACAGACACAGGCTCAGATTGAAGCAGATTTTAATAATGCATTAACAAACCTTACAGGAAATTCTAATCAGGTTTATGAGGACAAGACTGTATTGAACGAGTTTTCAGTTAAGGCTTTAATGTCCAGATATTATCTATACAAAGGAGATTATGCTAAGGTTCGTTCGTTAGTAAAAGATGTAGTAGCATCTGGGAAATATAGTGTAATTCCTCGTGATTCTTATTTAACAAGTTGGACTCTTAATAATGCAGCTTCTAACTCAGTATTTGAGTTAGCAGTGGGGCCAATTGCAGCTTTAGGTTCTACAAGTATTAACTCTAAAATTAGTCCAGATAACGGTTATCAAAATGTACCGGTTAAACCTATTGTTCTGACTTATATGTCTGAACAGGATATCAGAAAATCAATATTTGCTGGGAGTGACAATACTTCAGGACTGTTTATTGCAGCAAAGTATCCTAATAAAAATGGAGAGGATAATATTAGAGTTTCCAGATACGAAGAGGTTATCCTTAATGGTATTGAAGCAGAGCTTAAGGGGGGAGATCCTGCTAAAGCTCAAGGATATTGGGAGCTACTGCTTAAAAATAGGCTAAAAGATATTGTTGATGCTCAAGGTAATGTAATAAAAAGTATTGCCAAACAAATTGAAGATTTGGGACCAATTGATTTTGATAAGCTGAAAGAAGAAAGAAGAAAAGAACTTATTGGTGAAGGATTCAGAATGTGGGATTTACTAAGATGGGGAGGACCTATTCCTAAAAATGCTACCAATGGTAATGCAACAGCTAATATTCCAGTTGGAGATAACAGATTGGCATTCCCAATTCCTTTGGCAGAAACTAACGTTGCTGGAACTTTGGTAAAATCAAACCCAGGTTACGATAACTAATTATCAAATCAGATAAAATAAAAAAATAAGCCGCCTTGTAAAGGTGGCTTATTTTATTTGTTCAAAATCTTTAAAAAAGTCTGTACCATTTATAAAGGATAAGTGTAGCAATTGTTGGTATTTAAAAGACTGTTTTATTCGGGCTGCTATCATGATAGTAACAGGTATGGATATAGTGCTAATTTAGGAATGTCATCATAGCCTGGGAATAGTTAGTACGCCCCGGATACCAATCAAACAGTTTTTATGTCCTTTTATTTCTTATTTTTGCTGTACAATAATGAATAATGAAGTACATCCTTTTCATACTCTTCTCTTTAGGTTTTGTAGCCAAGGCTCAGGTCGTTAATAAAGCAGAAACAAAGCCTCAGCCTAAAAAAGAAGACACTCTTGTAATAGATTCCGGGAAAAAAGATTCCCTGAAAATTTTCAAACCTACTATAAATGATTATCAGTATCAGACCCAGTTTTCTGAAAAGAAAGTTTTTGATACAGTAATGACTTTTGATAAGACCTATATCTTTTCGCAACAAAATAATAAAGATAACTTCGGAAGAGTACAGCCTGCCAACATTGGTTCAGGATTTAATCCTCTTATATTTGAAGTTAATGATGAACAAAATCTTTCTTTATTGCCATCCAACAAATCTTACATGATCATTGGAGCAAATGATGTGAAATATTATGATGTAAAAACACCTACTGCATCATTTATTTATCATAATGCTATGCGAAACGGGGCTGCTTTAAAGTCTACCTATACTCAGAATATCGGAAAGAGGTTCAATTTTGCTCTTGAATATATGGGACTCCGTTCGCAGGGACTTTACAGAAATTCCTTATCAGCTAACAACAATACCTTATTTTCCGGACACTATGTTTCAAAAAATGGGAACTATGAGCTTTTTGCGCATTATCTTCACCAGAATGTAAATAATCAGGAAAATGGAGGGATTACTGAAGATAATCTGTTTCAGAGTGGAGACAGTAATTATAGTAACAGACAAAATGCACAGGTAAATCTGGCTTCTTCCAGTTCACAGTTTTCTTACAGAAGATATTATCTGAGCCATCAGTTTACACCATTCAATTCTGAGAAATTTCCTTTCAGCATAAGACACATTCTTTCTCATCAGGGAAATAAATACTATTATAACCAAACCGCATTAGAGCCGTATTGGTATGATGCTCCTACAGATTTAGTGAATGGCTTTCCATTGACAACCAAAAAATATTCTGAGAATTTCAGCAATACGGTAAGCCTGATTTTTAATAATGAAAAATTTAAGCTGGATGCAGGGGTACGTTATCAGATCATTAAATTTGGGATAAGAGATGTCGTTGCACTGAACAACGTACCTTTTCCTGGTGAACTTAAAGAAAACAGAATCGGAGCTGTAGGAAACCTGCAGGTAAAACTTTGGGACAAAATTCAGTTGAACTCATTCCTTGAATTTTCAAACGGAAGCCAGTTTAAAAGTTATCTGAAGACAACCAATAATCTGAAATTTGAACCTATAAAAGATTATTTTGTTAATGCTAAGGTAAATTTCCAAAGTGCATATCCTTCATTCAACTACTTATTGAATACTTCTGTATATAATAATTTCAATTATTATCTTGAAAATGCAAAGAACCAGTCTGTAATGGAAGTGGGAGGAAGCATCAATCTGAAATGGTTTAAAACAGAAATTTTCGCCAATTACTTCAGAATCGATAACTATACTTATTTTGACAGCAACGGAAGTCCGAAACAAAGTGACAATTCAGTAAATATCTCTCAGATCGGAGGAGACGCTACATTCAGCTTCAACAAATTCCATCTGAATACCAGAGTACATTTCCAGAATACCTTAACGAATAAAGAACTGCTTCCCATGCCAGGCTTCATCGGTAGAGCCAATTTCTTCTACCAGACACAGGCCTTCAAAAAAGCAGCAGAAATTCAGGCAGGTGTTAAAGTATACTACTTCTCTAAATTTGCTTCAAGAGAATATTTCCCTGTTCTTAATGAATATATCCTTCCAAGAGCAGATTCATTCTCAATTGGAGGACAGCCTATCGCCGATGTTTATATTAATATGAAAGTGAAAAAAATGTTCTTTTTTATAGAAGGACAGCAGATAGGAACTGTTATTTCGAATAACAAAGCATATGCATTTCCACATTATCCGGTATATGATTTCAGATTGAATATTGGAATTGTGTGGTATTTGTTCAACTAAAAACTGTACAGGTTGAAAACAATTAATAAAATATCATTTAACGATATAGAAAGCATTCCTCAGCTGGTAAAAGATTTTTTAAACCAGAATATCGAGGGTTTTGAAAATAATACATTTTCCTTAGATCATTTAAGACAGCAGATTCATCTGAAAAAGGATTCTTTTACCTCTGAAAAAAGAAACATTTTAGCTGACGTGTTTGAAGGACAGTTCGAAAATCTTTCTCTTTCTTCAAAGCAGAGAGAAAATCTTGAGAATCTTAAACTGCCCAATACGTTTACGATTACAACAGGACATCAGTTGAACCTGTTTTCAGGGCCTGTTTTCTTTGTGTATAAAATTCTTCAGACTATAAAAACATGCACGTATCTGAAAGAAAATTTCCCGGATTTTAATTTTGTTCCGGTCTATTGGATGGCCTCAGAGGATCATGATTTTGCAGAGATCAATCATTTTAAAACCGAAAATAATTACTACGAGACCAATGAGAAATCAGGCGGTCCGGTAGGGAGAATTGCAATCAGTGATACCTATTTTATTTCTGAATTTGAAAAAGAATTCAAAGATTCTATTTTCGGGACAGAGCTGATCTTAATGATGAAGGAAGCTTACAAAGTAGGAAATACCCTAACGGAAGCTATTAAAATTCTTGTGAATCGTCTTTTTTCAGAATTCGGGCTTTTAATCTTGGATGGAGATTCTCAGGAGCTTAAAAATCAAATGAAAACGATTTTTAAAGATGAACTTCTGAACTTCAGTTTACAAAGAACATCAAAAGAGAAAGTAGATTTTCTAACAGAAAAATATGGAAAGGTGCAGGTAAACCCTCGTGAGATTAACCTTTTCTACCTTTCTGAAACAAGAGACAGAATAGAATTTAACGGACAGAAGTATATTGTTGTAGATCAATCTATCCAGTTTACTGAACAAGAAATTCTTGGTGAACTGGAAAATCATCCTGAAAAATTTAGTCCAAATGCCTTGATGCGTCCGGTATATCAGGAAAATGTGCTTCCTAATTTAGCCTATATCGGAGGAAATGCTGAAATCATGTACTGGCTGGAACTGAAAGATTATTTCTCAAAAATTAATATTCCTTTCCCTATCCTTATTCCAAGAAATTCCATGCTTTTCCTGAAAGAAAAAACATTAGGTAAAATTGAGAAACTTGATCTTAAAATTGAAGATTTTTTCCAGAATTTCTCGGTACTTACCAATCAGAAGATTTTAAAAGATCATCCGATTTTACAATTACTTGATGAGAAAGAAGAGTTATTGATCAATAATTTTTCTGAATTGAAAGCTTCAGCAGAAACAACGGAGAAATCTTTCGGAAATATGGTAAAGGCAGAAGAAGTGCGACAATTAAAATCATTTAAAAGAATGAAAAAACGTTTGCTTCATGCTGAAAAAATAAAACAGAATGAATTGCTGGAAAGACTTGAAAATCTGTTTTTAGATGTTCATCCCGCAAAAACATGGCAGGAGAGAGTATATAACTTTAGTGTATTCTTTTCAGATTACGGCTATTCGTGGCTTGAAAATTGTTTGGAAGAAATGGTGGTTCAAGATTCAAAATTAATAATTGTTGCCATTTAATTTTAAAGAAGTATTTTTGTAAATTATAATTATCGACTATGATAAAGAGGTTTTTTATTCTATCCAGTTTATGTATGGTTTTGGGAGTTTCAGCCCAGAAATCACATACGGTTGTGCAAGGTGACAATCCTTACAACATTGCAAAAAAGTATGGAATGACTGTAGATGAATTGCTGAAGCTAAACCCAAAACATAAAGATGGCAAACTGGCGATCGGAGATGTTTTAACTATAAAATCAGACAAAGCAGCCACTCCGGTTGTGACAAAAACGGCCCCAGTAGAAAAGGTGACTTCAACAACAAGTGCTTCTTCTCTAGGTAAAATTGTTTTACTGCCAAAACAAACGATTTACGGCATTACAAAGCAATACAGAATTTCTGAAACTGATCTGAGAAAACTGAATCCAGAATTAGATTCTCACATGAAGATCGGAGACGAGATCACCTTACCTCTTGCCAGTATTAAAAAATATGGAGGAGAGCAACAGGCAATAACCACAGAAAAACACACTGAAACTCCAGTAGAAAAAACAACGACTACACCTATAGCAGTTACCACACCTGCAGAAGGAGAACCGTATGTCATCCAGGCCAAAGATAATTATTACAGAATTACAAAACAGTTTGGCATCAGCCAGCAGGACCTTTATGCTCTAAATCCAGGATTGGAAGAAAAAGGACTTAAACCTGGGGATACCATTAAAATAAAAAGAACAAATACTACTGCCAATACAGATACCGTTGCTGAAACTTCAAATTCAAAAGCAAAAATGGATTCAGGGAACGAAAAATCTACAGCTGCTTCCAATGTTGCAGCTGGTGACGATTATGTGACCTATACAGTTCAGCAAGGCGATACAGTGTTCTCTATTGTAAATAAATTCGGTGTTTCTATTGATGAGCTTATCGCTCTCAACCCGGATCTTTCACACGGTTTGAAAACCGGAATGGTTCTAAAGATCAAAAAGCAGGATGCCGCTTATATAAAGAAAAATGGCGATGCTTTGAGTGTTATATTGATGCTTCCTTTCGGGTACAGTACCAACGAAACTCAGTATAGAGCAATGGCACTTGACTTTTTGACAGGAGCTAAGCTTGCTATTGAAAGAAATGCAAGAGGAGGGCAAAAACTGGATATCAAAGTTGTAGATTCAGGAAATGAAGCTTCATTCAAAAACTCTTTGACGCAGATTAATCCTGATAATACGGATCTTATCATTGGCCCTTTCTTTAAATCCAATGTAATTGATGTTCTTGATTTTACCAAAAATCAGAAAATCCCGGTTGTAGCACCATTTGCCAACTCTCCAGAACTCTACAATTACAGCAATTTGATTATTGTTGAGACGAATAATCAAACCTATGCTGATAAGATTGTAGAAGAAGTAAAAGGCGTGTACTCAGATCAGAAAATATATATAGTGGCGGATGCAAAAAAAGAAGATGCCAACTATATTAAAGCCGGACTTGAAAAAGCGGTGAAAAATCCTAATATCATTATTGTTAATTCCCCGGCAGATATTCAGCCGGATCAGAATATGATGACAGGGCAGTCTGCACCGGTTATTGCCATTTTAGCGAATGATGATAATGCTGCAGGAGATGCTTTTGCCAACAGAATGATTGCTATTTCTAAAGAAGTTCAGGGAATAAAAGCCTTCAGTATGTTTTATTCTCCTGTTTTTGAAAAGAAAGTGGATGAGCTGAGCCAGGCAAGTCTTGTATATCTGATGGATAGAAAGATTAATACAGACGGTAGTTTTGAGAAAGAAATTCTGGCAGCTTATAAAACTAAATACTGCAAAACTCCACCAAAATATGCTATTGTAGGTTTTGATGTCGTAAATGACATGTTAACCAGAGAGAATAAAAAAGGAGAAATCTTTAAGCAGATGAATAAAGTTCAGACTCAGCTTGCTACCAAATTTGAGTTTGTAAAATCTAAAGCTAACGGTGCATATGTAAATACAGGTTACAGAGTAATCAGGTTAGTACCATAAATGATTTATAGCACTTAGAACGAATATTGTTAACATTATAGTTATATTTGCATAATATTTAATTCAATACATGAAAGCACTTGTATTTCCAGGGCAGGGTTCTCAGTTCGTAGGAATGGGAAAAGAATTGTATGATTCTAGAAAAGATATTAAAGATCTGATGGAATCTGCCAATGAAATTTTAGGTTTCGACATTCTTTCCATTATGTTTAACGGTACGGATGCGGATCTTAAGAAAACAGAGGTTACCCAGCCTTCAATATTTATACATTCAGTAGCAGCATTAAAAGCAGTAAATGGTCTCGGTGCCGAAATGGTAGCAGGACACTCTTTAGGAGAGTTTTCAGCTTTGGTTGCCAACGGAGTTTTATCCTTCGATGACGGTTTGAAATTAGTTTCTGAAAGAGCGAAAGCAATGCAGGAAGCTTGTGATGCCAATCCAAGTTCTATGGCGGCTATCCTAGGTTTAGAAGATGCTAAGGTTGAAGAAATCTGTGCACAGATCAGCGGGATTGTTGTTCCTGCCAACTATAACTGTCCGGGGCAATTGGTTATTTCTGGTGAAACACCAGCTGTAGAAGAAGCTTGCATCAAGCTGAAAGAAGCGGGCGCTAAAAGAGCATTGCTGTTACCGGTAAACGGAGCTTTCCATTCACCATTGATGCAGCCTGCGCAGGAAAGACTGGCAGCAGCTATCGAAAAGACAAAATTCAGAAAAGCAACGATTCCTGTATACCAGAATATCACTACAACAGCGGTAACAAACCCTGATGAGATCAAGCAAAATCTGATCGCTCAGCTTACCGGCCCAGTAAAATGGACTCAGTCTGTTCAGAATATGATTAAAGATGGTGCTTCTAACTTTGTGGAAGTAGGACCAGGAAAAACCCTTCAGGGACTGATCAAAAAAATTGACGGATCTGTAGAAGCTACTTCTGCAATCTAAATAAAAAAATATGAGCGCGATATTTTCACCGGGCAAGCTTATGCTTACTTCAGAATATTTCGCAATCGATGGAGCTCTTGTCTTAGCGGTACCTACCAAGCTGGGACAAGAGTTTTTTTTTGAAGAAAAAGAAGATGGAAAATCTCTTATTCTTTGGGAAGCCTATCATCAGAATACATTATGGTTAAAAGCTGTCATTGATTATAAAAACTGGCAGATCCTGGAAACCAATATTCCATCAAGCGCTGAATTTATTACCAAAACATTACGAAATGTTCAGCAGCTTTCTACAAGTAAATTCAAAACCGACCTTAGTTATCATTTAAAAACCAATCTTCAGTTTCCTGCAGATTATGGGCTTGGAAGCAGTTCTACCCTGATGAACAATCTTGCAGAGTGGGCTGAAATAGATCCCTTTTATCTTAATATGATCAGTTTGGGAGGCAGTGGATATGATATCGCCGTAGCGAAAGAAAAATCTGCAGTGCTCTTCCAAAGCAAACCTGAGATAAAATATGAGAAAGTAGATTTCAATCCCTCCTTTAAAAATGAACTGATATTTATTCACTTAAATCAGAAGCAGGATAGCAGAGAAGGAATCAACTTTTACAAGTCCAAAAAGAAGTCTCCGGAATTGGTTAATGAATTTTCAGATCTCACAAAAAAAATATTATTATGCAGTGAATTGGAAAATTTTTCCGAATTAATGATGATTCATGAGCATAAAATTGCTGATTTTCTTGAAATTCTCACAGTTAAAGAAAAATTATTCTCAGATTGCCCTTCATTTGTCAAAAGTTTAGGCGCATGGGGTGGAGATTTTGTAATGAGTGCCAAATTTGGGGACTATAAGAACTATTTTTGGGAGAAAGGTTTTACAACTATTTTTGAATGGGAAAATATAATTGATTTATAATCAATTAGTTGTGATCCTGTTTTTTTATTTGCCATTCTGACTTATATCAGTATATTTAAACCACCTTTAACAAATAATTAATATTATTTTTGTTGAAAGCAATAAAGAATAGAAAATATAAGTAAAATGAAAAACACTAAAATCATCCAGGATTTAGAGAAATTAGGGATTAAAGGAAACTATGAAGTAGTGTATAATCCTTCTTATGAAGAATTATATCAGGCTGAAGTTTCTCCTGAAAATCAGGGGTTTGAGAAGGCTGAGCTTACAGAATCAGGCGCAGTATCAGTAAAAACAGGAATTTTCACAGGTCGTTCACCTAAAGACAGATATATTGTTCAGGATGATGTTACAAGAGATACAATTTTCTGGGATGGTAAAGTAAACTTACCTACAACAGCAGAAATTTTCGGGTCTTGTAAAGAACTAGTGCTGAACCAGCTTGCTGAATCTAAAAAGATTTATGTAGTAGATACATTCTGCGGAACGAATGCGGATACAAGACTTAAAGTAAGATTTATCGTTGAAGTGGCATGGCAGGCGCATTTTGTTACTAATATGTTTATTCGTCCTTCTCACTATGAGCTTGAAAACTTCGGTGAGCCGGATTTCACAGTAATCAACGGATCAAAGACTACCAACCCGAACTGGGAAGCTCAGGGATTAAACTCTGAAAACTTCATCATGTTCAACCTTACTGAAAAACTACAGATCATCGGAGGTACATGGTACGGAGGTGAGATGAAAAAAGGGATGTTCGCGATGATGAACTATTACCTTCCATTAAAAGGGATGGCTTCAATGCACTGCTCTGCTAACGTAGGAGAAAAAGGTGATGTAGCTTTATTCTTTGGTCTTTCAGGAACGGGTAAAACTACTTTATCAGCAGATCCTAAAAGATACCTTATCGGTGACGATGAGCACGGATGGGATAACAACGGAGTATTCAACTATGAAGGTGGATGCTACGCTAAGGTTATCGACTTATCAGCAGAAAAAGAACCGGATATCTTCGCTGCCATCAAGAGAGATGCACTTCTTGAAAACGTTGTTGTGAACAATGGAGTAGCAGATTATACTGACGGATCTATTACAGAAAATACAAGAGTTTCTTATCCAATCTATCATATTAACAAAATTGTATTGCCGTCTAAAGCAGGTCATGCGAAAAAGATCGTTTATCTTTCAGCAGATGCATTCGGAGTACTTCCTCCGGTTTCTATCCTGAATGAAGATCAGGCTCAGTACCACTTCCTTTGCGGTTATACCTCAAAATTAGCCGGAACTGAAAGAGGAATTACTGAACCACAACCTTCTTTCTCTCCGGCATTTGGAGAAGCATTCCTTACATTACACCCGACAATGTATTCTAAAACATTAATCGGTAAAATGAAAGAGCACGGAGCTAAGGCTTATCTGGTAAACACAGGTTGGAATGGTACAGGAAAGAGAATTTCTCTGAAAGATACCAGAGCGATCATCGATGCTATCATTGACGGTTCTATTGATAATGCTCCTAAGACTCAGGTTCCGATTATGAACCTTGAAATTCCTACTGAATTGCCAAACGTTTCTACAGGTATTTTAGATCCTAGAGATACCTATGAGAATGCTTCAGAATGGGAAGAAAAAGCAAAAGATCTTGCTTCAAGATATATCAAGAATTTTGAGCAGTACTGTGATACTGAAGAAGGTAAGAAATTAATTGCTTCAGGACCTCAATTGCAGGAACAGACTATTTAATAGCTATCCATCAACATATAAAAAGCCTCATCATTGATGAGGCTTTCTTATTTATACTTTTTACAACTTTCAATCAATTTATTCTGTTCATCCAGTTTTAGAATTGTTGATTGGATAGATTCTTTAGTCAAATGTTTTATGATCAAAAAATGTTTTGAAGAAAAATAAGACTCTTCATTCAACATCTTATCTAAATACTTTGGAGTTGTGAAGGTCGTCCAATATTTTGCTTTGTCAGAAAATGTAATGGTTACTTCTATGGCATCAGATTCAATATTTTCTATTGTATCATCTATGTTAATTGAAGTTATTTCCGGTTCATTATTTAAACTAAAATAAAATTTCGAATACCATCTCAGCCTTCCTTCATTATTTTGAATCCTTACATTTTCATCGTTTATTTCTTTAATGATATAGGATTTTCTTTTCGTTAATTGGCCGGGATATGCCCCAATATTCTTACAGTAAATCTTATCATTTATCTCCATAAATTACTCTCTCTATATCCACAAACATCTGTGAAAATCTGTGCAATCTGTGGTTAAGAAATTACTTCACGCTTAATAAAGCCAACCTATACCCATCCATCCCAAAACCAGACAAAACCGCATCAGTATTAGCAGCTGTCACAGATTTCTGCCTGAATTCCTCTCTTTTATAGATATTGCTGATGTGAACTTCAATCTTGGGTTTTCTGATGTTTTTTAAACAATCGGCAATGGCATAAGAATAATGGGTAAAAGCTCCAGGATTAATTATCACGGCATCAAAATCATCCTCCTGAAGTCTGTTAATAAGCTCTCCTTCAATATTAGACTGATAATATTTTATTTTATGAAAATGAAACTCGGATTTTAAATTTTCCAAATAACTTTCCATAGAGACATTTCCATAGATTTCCGGTTCTCTTGTGCCTAAAAGATTGAGATTAGGTCCGTTGATGATCAAAACTTTCATACTATAAAATTAAAAACTTTTTTGAATTAACTGTATACACCTGGCCGCAATTATTTTTTTTGTGCTATTGAATTATTTATAATGATATTTATCATATTTGAATTAATGGTAAAGTCTGCAACTCCTTATTGGTATGGCTTTTATTAAAATTTTATGTTAATTATTAAAAAATTATCACGAAAAATCAATAAGTCTACTTGTTTTGTAGACTAAAAGTTTCTAGCTTTGCAAACATATTTCGATCGGCTTATAAAGAAAGATGGAGGGAACTGACCCTGTGAAATCTTAACAACCTACCCGTGGGGCAAGGTGTTACGTTCAGCCTTTTAAGGAAAAATAAGCATTTGGTTTATCGTATTTATCGATGCCCTTTGCTGACTATTCTGCAAAGGGCTAAATTTTAATATATGATAAATAAAATTGATTATGATTAGCAAAAATTTATTCAATTCTAAAGCCTGGATACCTCCGGTTGCTGCTTTTTTTCTGGGAGTAACCAGTGTAAGTGCACAGAATTCCTGGCCGAAAAAAGATAGCCTTCATGAAAAGGAGATTGATGAAGTAGTAGTGGTAGCTTATGGAAAAGCTAAAAGAAACAGCTATACCGGTTCTGTAGCCACCATTTCAAGCGATAAAATTAACAACAGACCTGTAACCAATATTACCAAAGCACTTGAAGGACAGGTTGCAGGGATACAGACAACCAGTGCCTCAGGACAGCCAGGTGCGGTTTCGACCATCAGAATCAGAGGTATTGGTTCCATCAGTGCTTCCAGTGATCCGTTATATGTGGTAGACGGAATTCCTTTTGACGGAAATATTAACTCTATAAGTCCAAGCGATATTGAATCCATCAGTGTTTTGAAAGATGCTACAGCAAGTGCTTTGTACGGTTCAAGAGGAGCAAACGGAATTATTATCATTACTACAAAATCGGGTAAAAAAGGAGAAGCCAGAGTTAATTTTAATATCAGTCAGGGATTCTCAGGAAGAGCTGTTAAAGATTATGAGCAGGTAAACACAGATCAGTACTTTCAATTATATTGGGAAGCATTAAGAAACGGATATCAGTCCGGTAAAGTTTCTTCCCAGCAGGCTGCACAAATGGCAACAGACAATCTTGTTTCTACCCTTGGGATCAATCCATATGGAACTGCTTATCCAAAACCTGTAGGAACAGATGGAAAATTATTACCAGGTGCATCGCCACTTTGGAATGATGACTGGAGAGATATTCTGCAGAGAGTGGCTTCAAGAAATCAGGTAGATCTTGATATCAGCGGAGGAAGTGAAAAAAGTAATTATTTCTTTTCATTGGGGTATCTGGATGATAAAGGGATGGCGATTGAATCAGGATTTAAAAGATATAATACCAGATTAAAGATCAATTCTGAAGTAAAAAAATGGCTGAATGTTGGGGTAAACTTAAGTTACACAAACAGCATTCAACAGGCGCCAACTTCTTCAGATTCCAAGGCCAGTAATATCATCAATGCCGCAAGATTTATTCCTTCATTCTATCCTTATTATGAAAGAAATGCAGACGGAACTTACGTTTTGGATGCTGATGGAAACCCGGTTTATGATTTTGGCAAGTACAGACCAACAAATGCGCTTCAGAATCAGAATGCCGCTGCAACCCTGCCATTGGATAAAAACGAAAATAAAGAAGATAACTTTTCAGGAAAAGGATTCATGGAATTCACTTTCTTACCGGAGTTAAAATTCAAAACGAGTTTTTCTGTTGATTTGGTGAATTATAACGGACATTATTATTCAAATCCATTGCTGGGACAAGGTGCTGAAATCGGAGGTTCGGTAACAAAAACCAATACCAGAACGCTTTCTTATACAACCAGCAATATTCTGACATACGATAAGAAATTTGGGAAACACCATGTAAATGCTCTGGCAGGACATGAATTCTATAAATACGATTATCAAACTATTTCAGGAACAAGAAGCCAGTTTTCACTGCCTTATTACTATGAGCCGGATGCGGCTTCCCTGCTGGGGAGTTTCAGTGGAAACAGTAATAAATTAAGCTTATTAAGTTTCCTGGGAAAAGTAGAGTATGACTATAACAATACTTACTTCTTATCTGCATCAGGAAGGGCAGACAGTTCTTCGAGATTTGCAAAAGATAACAGATGGGGGAGATTCTGGTCAGTGGGAGGTTCATGGAAAATATCAAATGAAGAATTTGTGAAAAGCCTGAATGTCTTCAATCAATTGACATTGCGTGCCAGCTACGGAGGACAGGGGAATGATAAATTACTTAGACCTAACGGGCAGCCGCTTTATTATGCTTATCAGGAGTTGTACAGATTTATCAGTCTTGGTGGCGAACCTGGAACAACGCTGGAAAAAACATCTACCAATAATGTAAAGTGGGAAACCAACCTTAACTTAAACGTAGGATTGGAATTCGCGATTCTGAATAACAGGGTTAAAGGAAATATCGAATACTTCAAAAGAAAAAGCCAGGATCTTCTGTTTAATATGCCGGTTGCGCCATCGTTGGGAATCAGTGATTATCCGGCGAATATCGGAACGATTCAGAATACAGGATTTGAATTTTCATTATTTACAACACCTGTTAAAACTGAGGATTTCCAATGGAATGTGGATGTAAACTTAAGTACTTTAAACAACAAAGTAACCAAGTTACCCGGTGGTTCTCTTGTAGTAGGAACAAAATTATTAACGGTAGGAGGCTCTGTATATGATTTCTTTATTCCGGAATGGGTGGGTGTAGATCCAAGCAATGGAAAGCCATTGTGGAAAACCGTTTCTACAGATGCCAGTGGGAACTCAGTGGAAGGAACGACTTCAGAATATTCAAAAGCTACAAAATTGCTGCAAGGTTCTGCATTGCCTAAACTGACAGGAGGGATCAGTACAAGTATTACCTATAAGAATTTTGATTTTTCAGGATTACTGACATTCAAAATCGGAGGGAAGATTCTGGATACCGACTATACTTCCATTATGCATAACGGAAGTGCCGGCGGACGCGCATGGAGTGCAGAAATGTTAAACAGATGGACCCCAGACAATCCTAATACAGATGTCCCGGGATTGAGTACAACAACGAATAACTGGACCTCAACATCATCAAGGTTTTTATATTCAGGAACGTATGCAAGACTTAAAAATGTAAGCTTAGGATATACACTTCCAGAAGATTATTTTGAGAAAATAGGATTGAAAAAGTTCAGAATTTATATCCAGGCAGAAAACCTACTGACCTTCTACAAACATAAGGGAATGGATCCTGAGCAGGCGTTGGACGGAACAACGTATTACAGATATCCTGCAATGAGAACGATCACTTTTGGTCTTCAGGCAACACTTTAACCTTTAAAATTGAAACAATGAAAAAATTAAAATATTTATCGTTTGCACTTATCGGATTTTTATCGTTGACAAGCTGTGAAAGTGAGCTGGACACGGCTCCGACTGATCAGGCCAACAGCGTAGAAGTTTTCAAAACAGCCGAAAGTGCCGAAACGGTGGTGAACGGTACCTGGGCAAAGTTTAATAATGACGGAACAACATACGCTAATATCGGTTATTCCACTGTTTTAAGAGCCAGCGATGCGATGGGAAGTGATGTGGCAGTACTGACCAATAAATATGGTTTTGCTTCCACTTATGCTTTCACCGAAATGGTGAACAGTACGGCAAGCAGACCTTTATTTATCTGGACGATGTTGTATTCCACCATCAATAATATGAATAATGTGATTACAAGAATTGATGGGACAGAAGGAAGTCAGGAGAAAAGAGATCAGGTGAAAGGACAGGCAAAAGCATTACGTGCTTTCTGTTATCTGAATTTGGCGAGCTTTTATCAGTTCAGTTATCTGAAAGATAAGTCAGCATTGACAGCTCCCATTTATACTGAACCTTCTACCACAAGCACGGTAGGGAAGAAAAGAGCAAGGCTTGAAGAAATCTATACATTGATTAAAAGTGATCTTACTGATGCCGATAACCTGTTGAAAAATTATACGAGGAACAATAAGGATAAGATCAACCGTTCCGTTGTGAACGGACTTTTAGCAAGAACTTACCTGAATACCGGTGAATGGAGCAAAGCTTCAGCATCTGCAAAAATTGCAAGAGAAGGATTTTCGCTTATGGCTCCTGAAAAATACAAAGATGGCTTCAATGACATCAACAATGCAGAATGGATCTGGGGGCACGGGCAGACGCAGGAACAGTCTGATGCGAGCTATGCTTTTCATTATCTGGATGTTTCTTCATCAGGAAGTTATTATTACAGCTTTATGGCAGATCCTTATTTTAAAGACCTTTTTGATACCAATGACATCAGATACCAGTTGTTTTCATGGGACGGGCAGAAAGGAAGAGAAGGATTGCTGAGATATGCTAAGTTTAAATTTAAGCCAACTCTTATTGCAGACATTGTTTACATGAGAGCTGCAGAAATGTATCTGATCGAAGCTGAAGCCGAAGCAAGAAACGGAAATGTTTCTCAGGCAGTAACAGTCCTGAACCAGTTGAAAACAGCGAGAAATGCCAATGTTTACAATGGTTCCTTATCACAAAATGATGTTGTAGCAGCAGTTTTAATTGAAAGAAGAAAAGAATTATTCGGAGAAGGATTCTCCCTTTCAGATATTATCAGAACGCAGGGAACAGTAGTAAGAAAACCGTTTGTAGATGCTGATGGTAAGCCGATAAAAGTTCAGATCACTACACCGGACGGAACCGTGAAAACCGTAGACGGTAAAGGGCATTCTGTTCTTGATTTCCCGGATAAATCAGCTTTCACACCCAACAGTACTTATTATTTATTCAGTATTCCTCAGAGAGAGTTTGAGAATAACCCGAATTTATAAGATATAGTCCATAATTAGATTGATTTTTTTTAGCCACTGCTTTTGCGGTGGTTTTTTAATAAAAAACCGTTGCTAAAAAAGCAACGGTTTCTGTTTTTAAAATTATTTTTATAAGTTATTAAAAAGTGTCCTCTCTCCAATTAAAGATCTTGTTATTTTGCGGGCAAATTTTTTCTTTTCTCAAAAATAGAAACTAGCCCATCATTAAAAATAATCTTATTACCATCTATTTTACCATTAGTTATTCTCCTGGTATACCATTTTGTTTTACCTTGAGAAGCAGGAAGAAACTCTTCGATAAAAATCTCATTATTTTTTATTCTATATTTTCCTCCGTAATAAACAGAATTTTTTCCTCTATGTTCATCAAATTTTCCAAAATACATAAGTGATTCATTCTTGAAAAAACCATCATTATGAAAAATGATTATCCTTGGATTCTTCATTTCTTCTTCATTATAATATCTGCCCTCAAAGACCTGAACATAATATGCTGTAGTATCTATTGTCTTTAAATCTTCTTCGGTTGGCTTTTCTTTAAATGAATATTCTGCTTTATCATTTAGTAAAGGCTCACCATATTTATCTTTTTCTATTTTATATAGTTTTTGTCCACAACTATTTAAAAATCCCATCATGCAGAACATTGCAAAAATATATTTAATCATAATCAGATATTTTTTATTCATATGCTATAGTAGAAGGTTTTAGTTGTTTCACTTCATTTTTGTTGAAGATAATATCATGTATAGTTTTGTTAATTCTACTGAACTTTTTCCCATTATAGCAAAACCAGCCATCATCAGTATTGTGAATATATTCTACATTAATATTGTTCAGACTCAGTTTGTCATAAATTTTAGGATTATGTCCCCATATAGAACAATCAATTATATAAGGAAGATTTTCAAAGCTGTTTTCTGAAAAAGCTTTTAGAATTTTATTTTTTTCTTCTCTGGTTAAATGTACTTTTATTGTTGTTATATCAGAATCATAATTTCGTATAAACAAACCTGTTTTTGAATCGTACGTATCAGTCAGGTCTTTATAAACAAATGATGAATTCTGATTTATTGTACTCTGCTTATCACACGATATTAGACTAATAATAAGCGAACAAAAGATGGTCAGGGGAAAATTATGTTTCATTTGTGCCTTTTTAGATATTGAGTTATTATTTTCAATGATATGAATTTTATTTTTATCATAAAGAAATATTGGATAAATGCTCAATAAATAATTCATTTTATAAAAAAACTCTACCTTTGTACCATGAACCTCTTAAGATGGATACTGGCAGTTTACTTCATAGCATTATCACTGATGCCATGTGAAGACACATCCCATCCTCTGAATTCTGGAGGCAATAAAATTGCATTAAGTATTCACGGAGTTCATTCTACAGAAAAAGGAGATATATGTTCTCCGCTTTGTGCATGTAGCTGTTGTCAGATGACAGTTTCAGCATTTAAGATGGATCCTTTATTAGAAATTCCTGAGCAGATTCCTGCTTACTTTTCAAAGAAGATACTATTCCACAAAAACGATTTTGCTTACCAGATTTACGATCCTATCTGGCAGCCTCCTAAAATTTAATTTTTATTGACTTTTAGAAAGTTATGCTTTCTGATACTTAACCGTGCTTGAAACTTTGCAATACCATTGCAGAGGTTTTCAGGATATTTTTGCTGCAGTATTTTATACTGTGTGCATTCACTTTTCAATAAAAATTAAATACAAATCGTGTTAGATAAAATCATAAAATTCAGTATTAAAAATAAGGTGATCATTGGTTTGATGACTTTGGTGCTGATCATCTGGGGAACATGGAGTGCCACCAGATTACCGATAGATGCTGTGCCGGATATCACCAACAATCAGGTACAGATTATTACCGTATGTCCTACATTGGCAGGACAGGAAGTGGAACAGTTGGTAACCTTTCCCATTGAGCAGAGTATTGCCAATGTTCCCGATATTCAGGAAACAAGAAGTATTTCAAGATTCGGCCTTTCTGTAATTACAGTAGTGTTCAAGGAAAATGTAGATGTATATTTTGCGAGACAGCTCATTAATGAACAGCTGAAAAATGCCGTGGAAGAAATTCCGAAAGGAGTAGGAACTCCGGAGCTGGCACCTGTAAGTACAGGTCTTGGAGAAGTGTATCAGTATATTCTTCATCCTAAAAAAGGAAGTGAGAAGAAATACAATGCCAAAGAACTCCGCACCATGCAGGACTGGATCGTTCGCAGACAGTTGAACGGAACACCCGGAGTTGCGGAGATCAACAGTTTTGGTGGCGAATTAAAACAATACGAAGTAGCTATCGACCCCAATCGATTAAAAGCAATGGGAACCAGCATCACTGAAATATTTACCGCTCTTGAAAAAAATAACCAGAATACAGGAGGAGCTTATATTGATAAAAAGCCCAACGCTTATTTCATTCGTGGAATTGGATTGGTAACCTCTCTTGAAGACATTAAAAATATTGCTGTTAAAAACGAAACCGGAAGCGTTCCGATTTTTATAAAAGATGTTGCTGATGTCCGTTTAGGAAGTGCTGTTCGTTACGGAGCTTTAACGTATGACGGGAAAGTAGATGCAGTAGGGGGAGTAGTAATGATGTTAAAAGGAGCCAACAGTAATGAAGTGGTCAGCAATATCAAAGCAAAAATTCCGACTATTCAGAAGTCTCTTCCGGATGATGTTATTATAGAACCATTTCTGGACAGAACAGACCTTGTAGACAGAGCCATCAATACCGTACAGAAAAACCTCATCGAAGGAGCTTTGATTGTAATTTTCGTTCTTGTTGTTTTCCTTGGAAATCTGAGAGCCGGACTTATCGTAGCTTCGGCCATCCCGCTTTCTTTGTTATTTGCATTAGGAATGATGAATGTTTTCGGGGTAAGTGCCAATCTGATGAGTCTTGGTGCTATAGATTTCGGATTGATTGTCGATGGAGCCGTTATTATTGTAGAAGCCACATTGCACCATTTGGGAGTAAGGAAATCTGTCCGTGCCTTGACGCAGTCTGAAATGGATGAAGAAGTATTCCTTTCTGCATCCAAAATAAGAAGCAGTGCTGCTTTCGGGGAAATCATCATCCTAATCGTATATATTCCGATTCTTACACTAGCTGGTGTAGAAGGAAAAATGTTTACCCCAATGGCGAAAACAGTAGGATTTGCTATTCTTGGAGCTTTAATTTTATCCCTGACCTACATTCCTATGATGAGCGCACTGTTTTTATCTAAGAAAATATCCCACAAAGAAACCTTCTCCGATAAAATGATGAATCGTCTTCAAAAGGTTTATCAGCCATTATTACAGAAAGCGATCAAAGTAAAATATATCATTGTTTCGGCAACCACTATAGTCTTCCTTATCTCTGCTTTTATCTTTAAAAATATGGGAGGGGAATTTATCCCGCAGCTGCAGGAGGGAGATTTTGCTTTTCACTGTATTTTACCACAGGGAAGCTCATTGAGCCAGAGTATAGAAACTTCCATGCAGGCGTCAAGAATTATCAAACAGTTTGATGAGGTGAAAATGGTGGTCGGAAAAACGGGTTCCGCTGAGGTTCCTACAGATCCGATGCCACCTGAAGCAACCGATATGATTGTTGTATTGAAGCCGCAAAGCGAATGGAAAACTAAGAAGTCCTATAACGAGCTTGCAGATGAGATCAGCGAGAAACTGGAAACGATTCCCGGGGTATTCTTTGAAAAAAACCAGCCTATTCAGATGCGTTTCAATGAACTGATGACCGGTATCAGACAGGATGTTGCTGTGAAAATTTTTGGAGAAAACCTTGATTCCTTAGCTGTGTATGCAGATAAAGTTGGGAAAATCATTCAGACAGTGGACGGAGCTACAGCCCCTCAGATTGAAAGAGTTAGTGGTCTTCCACAAATCAATGTTCAGTATGACAGAACAAGAATTGCCAATTATGGATTGAATATCGAAGATGTCAACAATGCAGTAAGTACAGCCTTTGCAGGAAAAGCAGCCGGGCAGGTTTTTGAAAATGAAAGACGCTTTGATCTGGTAGTCCGTCTGGATAGTCTTCACAGAACGGATATCTCAGATGTGAACAACCTGATGATTACTTCCGGTACAGGAGCACAGATTCCATTATCGCAGGTCGCGAATATCAGTTATAAACTTGGACCTGCACAGATCAGCCGTGAGCAGGGAAAACGTAGAATTGTCATCGGATTCAATGTAAAAGACCGTGATGTGGAAAGTGTGGTGAAAGATATTCAGGCAAAACTGAATAAAGTGAAACTCCCTTCCGGATATTACTTTACCTACGGAGGACAGTTTGAAAACCTTCAGGAAGCCAGCAAACGTCTGATGATCGCTGTTCCGGTATCATTGCTTCTTATTTTTATGCTGTTGTATTTTACTTTCCGCTCATTCAAACAGGCTGCATTGATCTTTACAGCCATTCCTATGAGTGCAATCGGCGGTGTATTTGCGCTTTTAGTGAGAGATATGCCATTCAGTATCAGTGCCGGGATTGGATTCATTGCTCTTTTTGGAGTAGCAGTATTAAACGGAATTGTTTTGATCGGAACATTCAACCAATTAGAAAAAGAAGGGGAAACCGATATTCTGAAAAGAGTATTTGAAGGAACAAAAACCAGATTGAGACCGGTATTAATGACCGCAACAGTGGCTTCATTAGGATTTTTACCAATGGCTATTTCTACAGGTGCGGGTGCTGAAGTACAAAAACCTTTGGCAACGGTGGTGATTGGTGGTCTGGTAACAGCTACTTTCCTTACGTTATTCGTTTTGCCGATGCTGTATATTATTTTTAACACAAAGATTTTGAAAAGAAAAAATAACAATACAGGAATGTTTACAGCGGTTCTTGTTGTAGGATTCATGATGCTGGGGCAGACTTTTAATGCACAGTCCAGACCTATCTCTGTGGAACAGGCGGTAGAGCAGGCGGTGAGTAATAACTTAACCCTACAGTCAAAAGATTTAAGCATTAAATCCGCTGAAGCATTAAGACCCACAGCAAAAGAACTTCCCAAGGTAAGTTTTGAAGCCCAGCTTGGACAATACAACAGTCCGAAGTTTGACCAGTCGTTTGCTATTTCGCAGAGTATTCCTTTTCCTACGTTGTTTAAAGCAAGAAAAGAACTCATCAATGAGAATATTAAAAGCAAACAGATTGATAAAGAGATCACAGCCAATGAGCTGATAAAGCAGGTACGAACCTATTATTATCAGATTGAATATCTCCAGTATAATAAAGCTCAGCTAACCAGTCTGGATAAATATTATGAGGAATTTATCAGAATCGCGACCGTAAGATTTAAAGCAGGTGATATCAAAAAAATTGAAATCAGTACTGCAGAAACCCAGAAAGGAGAAATTGATCTGCTTCTCAGACAGAACGAAGTTTATCTGAATAACGCTTATAAGAATTTAAAAACTCTGATGAACACTTCAGAAGATATTGAAGTTCCTTTTAATAAAGATTATGCTCCTTTAAAAGCAGAAAATGTACTCGACAGTGCTGTAGTTGCCAACAATCCTACAGTAAAAGCTTTTTATCAGGAAATGGAAATTGCTGAGAAAAATAAGAAAGTTGAAAAATCACTTGGGCTTCCTGATTTCAGCTTAGGATATACCAATCAGTCTTTGATAGGTTTCCATACTGTTAACGGACAGGAAAATTTTTATAATTCAGGAAAACGTTTTCAGTCGGCAACAGTAGGGGTAGCAATTCCTTTGACATTTGGGGCAACAAAAGCAAGAATTCAGGCTCTGGAATATGACAGACAGGTTGCAGAAACCAATGCGAAAATGCAGCAGAAACAACTTTCAGCACAGTTGGACAATGCTTTTAGCCAGTACCAGCAGGATATTCAGCAGTATGATTATTATACAAGTCAGGCTTTGCCTAATGCTGATAAAATTGTAAAAGCAGCCCAGTTAGGATATAAAACAGGAGAAATTTCCTATGTGGAATATCTTTTTGCCCTCCAGACTGCTACCAATATTCAGTTGAAATACCTGGAATCTATCCAGCAGGTGAACCAATCTGTAGTGACCATTAATTCAATCATTAATAAATAATATGAAAGTGCTGAAATACAATATCAGACAAAATACATTCTTAGATATGAAACTCAAATATAATATCATACCCCTTATCCTGATTTCACTATTACTGACAAGTTGTGGAAAAAAAGAAACCGCAGAAGAAAAGGCTCCTGAAAAAACAGAGCAGAAAGAATCTGCACACGAAGAAGCTCCCGCGACGATAGCTTCACTCACAGAAGATCAGATGAAATCCGTAGGAGTTGCATTGGGAACAGTAGAAATGAAAGAATTGACCTCTACTATAAAAGCCAATGGTCTTCTCAGTGTTCCGAATAGTAATAAAGCAACCATTACTTCCCTGTACGGAGGAATTATCAAAACCATCAATATTCAGGTTGGAAGTATCGTGAAAAAAGGACAAGTTATCGCAACCATTGCCAATCCGGAATACATCCAGCTTCAGGAAGATTATTTGACCACAAACAGCAGAATTACTTATGCGGAACAGGAATACAGAAGGCAGAGAGAACTTTTTGATAATGATGCAGGAGCGAAGAAAAATCTTCAGAGTGCCGATGCTGAGCTTAAAACATTAAGAACAAAAAGAGCTTCCCTGCTGAAGCAGCTTCAGATGATGGGAATAAGTCCCGGGAAGGTAAACAATGGAAATATGAAATCCGGTTTGGTGATCACAGCACCTATCAGCGGAACGATCAGCAGTATTACAGCGCAGATTGGAAGTTATGTAGATATTTCTTCTCCTGTGGCCACAGTAATTGATAACGGTTCTATCCATCTCGATCTTCAGGTGTTTGAAAAAGATCTTCCTAAAATGAGAGTAGGGCAGATTGTTCATTTTAAACTGACCAACAATCCGGAAACCGAATACGACGCGAGAATTTACAGCATAGGTTCCTCTTTTGAGAACGAAAGTAAAACTATTTCTATGCATTGCGAAGTGATCGGAAACAAATCCGGGCTGATCGATGGAATGAATATCACCGGAATCGTAAGCCTTGATAAAAGTACAACCCCAGCAGTTCCTACAGAAGCTATTGTAGAAGCAGACGGAAAATACTACGTGTTTATTCAGACCGATAAAAAAGTGGAAGAAGAGCATGAAGAAAAAGGAAAACCACATCCAAAAACCTTAAACTTTGAAAAAATAGAAGTGGTAAAGGGAACAACTGATATGGGATATACCGCGATAACTCCGGTAGGAAGTATTCCGGACAATGCAAAAATAGTAGTGAAAGGAGCATTCTTTGTCAATGCAAAACTGGTGAATTCAGGAGAACACGAGCATTAATGAAAGCAGCCGGAACCAGTAAAATGTCGATTTTTATCCTTAAATTAGAGCTGTTTACGGAATTTTTTATTGAATAAAAGCGGCAGGAAAAAAGTAAAGATTATCTCACCGAATTTTTAATAAATGACCTGATTATGTTACTAAACAAAAAAATATCAGTCTGGTATTTCATCCGTGAAATAAAAACCCAAATTCTGTTCATCGGAATATTTGCCATTGCCATTGGTCTTCTGGACGAATTGCCGTGGTTTCGCAAAATATCACTGCCGTTGAATATTCCTGCATTGCTGGGAACAGCGGTATCATTGCTGTTGGCATTCCGGACTTCCCAATCCTACGAAAGATGGTGGGAAGCCAGAACAGTTTGGGGAGCCATTGTCAATGATTCCAGAACTTTTGTGAGACTGGTCATTCAGTTTATGCCTGCCAGAGATGATAAAACCATAAAAGATTTTGCCGAAAGACAGATCATCTGGACCTATGCCCTTGGAGAATCGCTGAGAAAACTTCCGTTTTCTGAAAAAGTCCAGCAGTATCTGAATCAACATCAGATTAAAGGAGTCAATATTTCCAATGCTATTCTGGACGAACACTCAAAACAGTTGAAAGAAATTGCAGCTTCCAAAGGACTGACGGATTTCCAGCAGATGCAGCTGAACGACATCATCACAAGACTTTGCGACAGTATGGGAAAATGTGAAAGACTGAAGAATACGGTTTTTCCTCGTTCTTACAGTGTTTTAGTTCATATTTTGATCTACGTTTTTGCCGCTATACTTCCGTTTGGGCTTGATGATTCACAGCTGTTGGTAGAAATTGCAATCACTTTCCTGGTTCCGGTGACATTCATTGCCATTGAAAAAACATCTATCATTATGCAGGATCCTTTTGAAAATGGCCCTGTAGATACTCCGATGACTTCTCTGGCACAAACCATAGAGATCAATATCAGACAAATGATTGGTGAACAAAATGTTCCACCTAAAAAAGAAAATACATCTTATTACGAAATGTAATTAAACCATACATACAATATGGAAAATACACCAACACAAACCGTTTCTGCAGGAAGCAGACATAAAAAAAGCTTACTGATTGTTCTGTGCCTCAGTGGAACTTATCTTATTGCTGAGGTTATTGGCGGAATCATGACCAATAGTCTTGCATTATTAGCAGATGCCGCTCATATGCTCACCGATGTGGTAGGATTATTGTTGGCATTTATAGCCATTAAAATAGGAGAGAGAAAAGCTGATCCTTCCAGAACATACGGATATTACCGTACTGAAATACTGGCAGCAGTAGTGAATGCTGTTGTTTTACTTGGAATCTCAATCTATGTTTTGTTTGAAGCCTACCAGAGATTTCAGAATCCGCCGGAAGTACAAAGCAAATCAATGCTGATTGTTGCTGGAATCGGGTTGATCGTTAATATTGTCGGAATGATGATTCTAAGAAAAGACTCAGAAGGCAGCCTGAATATGAAAGGCGCTTATTTTGAGGTACTTTCAGATATGCTTACTTCAGTAGGTGTAATGATTGCCGGAGTGATTATGCTGACAACCGGGTGGTACTATGCCGATCCGTTGATTTCGGCAGCAATCGGACTGCTGATCTTTCCAAGAACATGGAGGCTGTTGAAAGAAGCAATCAATGTTTTACTCGAAGGAACTCCAAAAGATGTTGATATCCATGAACTTCGTACATCTCTGGAAAAAACTCCCGGGGTAAAAAATGTTCATGATCTGCATGTATGGTCGCTGACATCCAGTGTCAATGCAATGAGTGCCCATGTTGTAAAGGAAACAGGATATTCTCAGAATCAATTATTAAAAACATTAACGGATATCACTGTTAATAACTTTAAGATCAGTCATACCACTTTTCAGATAGAGGAGGAAGGCTATGGAGAAAATGAAGTACATCTGTAAAAATTTAAAAGCGTACAATGAAAAAAGATATAGAACACAAGCTCATTGATAAAAATACCAAACCTACCAGTATGAGGATTCTGGTATATGATTTCTTAAGCTCTCAGGAAGCGGCTTTATCTCTTTCTGAAATAGAAAATCATTTTGACAATGCTGACAGAATTACCATCTACAGAACTTTGAAAACCTTTGAAGAAAAAGGAATTGTTCACAGCATTCAGGAGAACACCACCACAAAATACAAACTTTGTGAAGACGATTGTGATGAAAAAACACATAAAGACTGGCATCTGCATTTCTACTGTAAAATATGCAAACAAACTACCTGTAAAGAAGATATTTCCTTCCCTGAAAATATACAGACCAATTTCAGGATTGACGAAATAAGATTGTTTGCTAAAGGAATCTGCGAAAATTGTCTCGAAAGTTTGCAATAGCATTGCATCAGTCTCATCTTTACATTTGTATAAAAATATTCAGTTATGGAAAAATGCTGTAGTACAACCCCGGAAAAACCCAATACAAAAGGACACAAACATAATCACACGGAGGGAGACGGACATGACCACGATGGCCATGATCACTCTCACGACTCCGGAGATCAGACGGTCTTTCAGATGTTTCTTCCTGCCATTATATCTTTCGTCATTTTATTATTGGGAATTGCCTTTGATAACTATATAAAACCCGCATGGTTTACAGGCTGGGTTCGTCTGGTATGGTTTCTGGCAGCTTACATTCCTGTAGGATTCCCGGTTTTGAAGGATGCTTATAAAAGTATTATCAAGGGAGATGTATTCTCAGAATTCTTTCTGATGAGCATCGCAACCATCGGAGCTTTTGCTATTGGGGAATATCCGGAAGGCGTAGCAGTAATGCTTTTTTATGCCGTAGGAGAAGTATTCCAGTCTATGGCGGTCACCAGAGCCAAAGGAAATATAAAAGCTTTATTGGATCAGCGTCCTGATGAGGTAACGGTGATGGAAAATAATCAGCCTAAAACAATAAAAGCAAAAGAAGCAAAAGTTGGAGACGTTATACAGCTGAAACCAGGTGAAAAACTGGCGCTGGATGGAGAATTGCTTTCAGACTCAGCTTCATTCAATACAGCAGCTTTAACCGGGGAAAGTAAACCTGACACCAAAAATAAAGGCGAAGCCGTTCTTGCCGGAATGATCAATATGAACAGTATTGCTTTGGTAAAAGTAAATACGGCTTACGAAGACAGCAAGCTTAGTAAAATTCTAGAACTGGTTCAAAATGCCACTGCTCAGAAAGCACCTACCGAACTGTTTATCAGAAAATTTGCGAAAGTATATACTCCTATCGTAGTATTTCTTGCCATTGGAATCTGTTTACTCCCTTATTTCTTTGTGAGCGATTATCAGTTCAGAGACTGGCTGTACAGAGCATTGATATTCCTGGTAATTTCATGTCCTTGTGCCTTGGTAATCTCTATTCCGTTAGGATATTTCGGAGGAATTGGTGCCGCAAGCCGAAACGGGATCTTATTCAAAGGAAGTAATTTTCTGGACAGCATTGCAGAAATCCAGAATGTAGTGATGGATAAAACGGGAACGATGACTGAAGGTGTATTCAAAGTTCAGGAAGTAAGTATGAGCCCTGAATTTAATAAAGAGGAAATCCTGCAGATGGTGAATGTTCTCGAAAGTAAAAGTACACACCCTGTCGCAACAGCTATTCACAATTATGTAGGAGATATTAATCACGCCATTCCTTTAGAAAATGTAGAAGAAATTGCCGGCCACGGATTGAAAGCAACAATTAATGGTAAAGAACTTCTGGTAGGAAACTTTAAGCTGATGGATAAATTCAACATCAGCTATGATATCAACCATGCCAACATTGTGTACACGGTGATCGCAGTAGCTTACGACAAAAAGTTTGCAGGATATATCACGATTGCAGACAGCATAAAAGAAGATGCCAAAGAAACCGTAGACAATTTGCACAAAATGAATGTGAAAGCCACCATGTTGAGCGGTGATAAAAGTACTGTAGTAAAATACGTAGCAGACCAACTGGGAATTGACAATGCATTCGGAGACCTGCTGCCTGAAGATAAAGTAAACAAGGTTAAAGAAATTAAAGCTAAAAACCAAACCGTAGCTTTCGTAGGAGACGGAGTGAATGATGCACCTGTAGTCGCTTTAAGTGATGTAGGAATTGCAATGGGAGGTTTAGGAAGTGATGCCACCATTGAAACGGCAGATGTCGTCATTCAGGATGATAAACCAAGCAAAATCCCAATGGCCATCAATATCGGGAAACAAACGAAAAAGATAGTCTGGCAGAATATCATCCTTGCATTCGCGGTAAAAGCTGTCGTTCTGGTCTTGGGAGCAGGAGGTTTGGCCACCATGTGGGAAGCTGTTTTTGCAGATGTGGGAGTAGCATTGCTGGCTATCTTAAATGCGGTGAGAATCCAAAGAATGAAATTTTAAGAAGCAAATAATAAACACAACTCA
This sequence comes from Chryseobacterium vietnamense, assembly GCF_031454475.1. Lineage (NCBI taxonomy): Bacteria > Pseudomonadati > Bacteroidota > Flavobacteriia > Flavobacteriales > Weeksellaceae > Chryseobacterium > Chryseobacterium vietnamense. The sequence goes on from NZ_JAVDQX010000003.1 coordinate 536,850, forward strand.
ATTATATTCAATAAAAGCTCTGCTGAATTTCAGTGGAGCTTTTGTTTTAAACTTTATCGCATATAAAATCCTTGCGCCTTAAAATAGTAAGCATTTAAAAAAACTTGCGTCTTTGCGTTTCCAAAATTACACCACGCCAGAACTTAATTTAGAAGAGGTAATAGGTTTTTGTTAGATAAACGCCATGGCGCAAAGAAGATAAAAATTGTGTTTGTTTTTAAGGACGCAAGAAAATCAAAGATTTTCAGCAAAATGACGTCTTAATGATTAGTCTCATTAAAAAAGCTCTGCCAAAAACATCAGCAAAGCTTTTATCAACAAGATTAAATTGTATATAAAGAACTAAATTTTTATTTAGGTCTAAAGTCTTATTCAAATTTCGGGATAAAATTATTCTAGTGACAGGCACAGTTTTGTGATTTTTATAGGTAACAGTAGATATGCATAATGACATTCATCATAAATCTGTTATAAAACAGTTTTGAAGTAGTATATTTGTAACAGAGAACAAATCGTTGAGGTTATTCATTTCCATATTCATCATTTTTACCATTGCAATACGTCCCGTTTTGCCATTGGTAAACTATGCTGTGAACTACGATTATATTGTAAAAAACCTTTGTGAGAACAGAAATGTACCACAATCAACATGTAAAGGAAAATGCTATGTGGAAAAAGAACTGGCAAAAACAGAAAAACAGTCCAATAGTTCTCAAACGATAAAGATTGCAGGATTAGATGTTTTTATTTCTCATGATATTCTTTCCTTCTCTTCTCAACTGAACTCGGAGCTGCTTACTGAAGTTCCGGATTCAAGCTATTTTAATTCTCACTCTTCAGAATACTTTTCCAGGATATTTCATCCTCCTTTAGCTTAATTATTCCTGTAAACTATGTTTTAAGTTTATAGTAACGGAAGTTTTAAAACTATTACAATTAAGTTGTTATAGACATCCCAAACAATTAAATGAATAATAAACATCTGAATTCTTATCAAAAATTCTGTATGTTAGAATGGTGGTTCATTAATTGGGAAATCTGGGCTTGTTTCTAACTTTATTTAACATTATTAATTTCAATTTAACATCAAAATGAAATCTCCTCTTATTTTGACTGCTTTGCTGTCAATCTCATTGTTGTCGTGTGCCAAAGAAGCGCCTAAGGTAAAGCATGCAAGCCATATGAACTCTTCCGGAAAAAATTTGGAAAACATACAGGTTGTGAATGAAGAAGATCCCATCTGCCATATGAAAACCGCCGGATCTATAAAAGATACTGCTGTATATAAAAATAAAACGTACGGTTTTTGCAGTGTCTCCTGCAAAAGTGAATTCAAAAAAAGTCCTGAAATATATGCCCAAAAATAAGAAGACCACAAATAAAAGTAAAGTGATCATACCCATTGCGGTATTTGCATTGCTTTTCCTGGGAATCGGGGTAGGAATGGGATATTTTAAAAAGAACCTTTATACTGTGATGAAAGTTCCTGATTTTGAACTGACGGATCAGAACAGTAAAAAAATTACCAATAAAGACATGCTGGGAAAAGTATATCTCGTAGAATTTTTCTTCAGCAAATGTCCTACAATATGCCCTGTAATGAATACCAATATGAAGGCGATTCAGAATCAGATCAATGATCCCGATTTCGGTGTTATCTCCATCAGTATTGATCCGGAAAATGATACCCCTGAAGCATTGAAAGAACATGCGAAAAGAATAGGGGCAAAATCTCCCAACTGGCATTTCCTGACAGGAGACCGTACGTACATTGGTAATCTTGCTGATAAATTTAATATCTATGTAGGTGACAAGGAAGATGAAGGAGAAAGTCTGAACCATAGCGGTATGATTGCGCTGGTAGATCAGGACGGAAATATCAGATGCAGATACAACAAGGAAAATATGCCGATTCTGTATTATTCAGGATTGAATTATGAAGATCCGGAAGGTAAAACACCAATGCTGACAGGGAAATATCACCCTGACAGAGAAATCCTGATTGAGGATATTAAGAAATTATTGAAATAGAGAAGAGGGAAGCTGGATGTTTGAAGCTGGAAGTTATTCCAGACGATGCAGCTCCGGCGATTTTTGAGATGGCTGTAAAGGTAAATAGAAGTTGAAAAAGTTATGTTACCACATTTCATTACTTCCAGCCCCCATCTCCCATCTTCCAGCTTAAGAAGAAAACATTGTTCAACCATAAACAAAAAAGTTATGAAGATTATGAAAATAGCTGCCTTAAGCGCAGTTTTCGCGGCTCAGTTTGCACTGGCTCAGTTTAAGCAGACTCCTCTGCCGTATGCTTATAATGCTCTGGAAGGGAATATTGATGCCCAGACTATGGAAATTCATTATTCAAAGCATGGTGCAGCTTATGCAGCCAATTTGAATAAAGCAATTGCAGGAACTCCACAGGAAAAAGAAACGTTGTTTCAGATTCTTTCCAATGCTTCAAAACTACCTGCTGCAGTGAGAAATAACGCGGGAGGACATTACAACCACGAATTATTCTGGACGGTTCTTACCCCTCAGAAAAATACACAGCCTTCTGCAAAATTGGCAAAAGCCATCACTGAAACTTTCGGAAGTATGGATGCTTTTAAAGAAAAAATGTCTAAAGCAGGAGCAGACCGTTTCGGTTCAGGATGGGCATGGCTTTCTGTAGGAAAAGACGGGAAACTGTTTGTTTCTTCTACTCCTAACCAGGATAACCCTTTGATGGATGTTGTGGAAGAGAAAGGAACTCCTATTTTCGGAATTGATGTCTGGGAACATGCTTATTATTTAAAATATCAGAACAAAAGAGCAGATTATCTTACCGCTATCTGGAACGTTACGAACTGGAAGGAGATCAGCAGAAGATATGACGAAGCGATAAGCAAGAAATAATCTGATGAAATTATTTTACAGCATACTTTTTACTTTTTATATGGTGCTAAGACCTTTGGTGCCATTGGTAGAGTATGCTGTAAATTATGATTATATCGTTAAAGTGCTCTGTATTAATAAATCCAGGCCGGAGATTCACTGTAACGGAAAATGTTATCTGAGTAAAGAATTGGCTAAAACCAATGATTCAGAATCTTCACCTTTCCAGAAACTCAAAAACTCAGGACAGAAAATTCTTGATATCTATATCCTGCCTGAAACTACAAAGATCAATACCACTGAAAAACGACCGTTTTTCAATTTCAACTTCACTTACGAAACAGCCTATTCTTTTCTGTTTCTGACCCATATTTTCAAACCACCGGTTTTTTAAGGTATACCATCACTATTCAACCACAAAGTCATAAAAGCTTACATCAATTAAGAATCAAAGATTTTTAAAAAGCTTACGTGTTCTTATTGTGCATAAAAATGATCACTTAATAAACTTAAGTGTAAAACTTTTGTGCCTTTTGTGGTAAAAAAGAGTGTTTTCACATTCAAAATAACTCATTCAAAATTGTATTCAACTTAAAAAATCAACAATGAAAATTTCTCAATTTTTATCACTATTCTTTATTGCCTTTACTTTGTTCTCTTTTGTTGCTTGTGAAAGCAGCAGAGATGACGAAAATCCGCAGGATACCACTCCCGGAAAACTTCAGATCAAATTTGAAAACGGATTTAATAATGTAGGAGATATTGTGTTAAATCAGACGGTTCAGACTTCTTCCAATGGTCAGAAACATAATTTTTCCGCTTTGAAATACGTCATCAGTAATATCACACTGACAGACGAAAACGGAAATGAATTTAAATACAATGAAAATAACCCTGATAAAGGTGCTTTTATCATAGATCAGGCAGATGCTGTAGCAGGAATTATCTACCTTAATCTGGATGGTGTTCCGAAAAACAATTATAAAAAAATAAGATTCGGATTAGGGGTCAGCCAGAAAGCGTATTTGCTGGGACAGGACGGACAAGCTGAATTCTGGACAAAAGCCAAGCAGAAAGGAATGTCTTGGTCATGGGCTGCCGGTTATGTTTTTGTAAAACTGGAAGGGAAATATGGAAATGATGCACCTTCAAAAGAATTTATGAACCATACCGGAAACATGGGAAATACTGCAGCCAACAATACCCCAGATCTTTATCGCGAAATCACATTGAATCTTCCGACAACAGCAAGGGTAACGGCAAAAATCCGTCCTTCTGTTCATATTCTGGCTGATCTGAACCAATTTCTGAGCGGAGATAAAGCACTTACTCTGACAACAGCCAATGATATGCTGATGGGTTCAAACCAGCACCTGGTAGACATTACCAATAATCTTACAAAAATGTTTAAAGTAGACCACGTTCACAATGATTAATTTTTTTGTTAAAACAATACTGGTTCTGCTTGTAATTGTATTGAGTTGCATTTCGTGCTCTGATGAGGTAATCCAGCCGTTGGAAAAAGATGAAGCCTACAATCTGCAGTTTCCTTCGTATTTCCCGGAAATGACTTTTGATCAATCGGTCAATCCGGTAACTAAAAATGGAGTGGAGCTGGGAAGAAAATTATTCTATGAAGGCAGGCTTTCCCGAAATAATACCATTTCATGCGGGTTCTGTCATATTCAGGAAAACGCATTCACCCATCACGGGCATACCGTAAGTCATGGGGTAGATGATAGAATAGGGATCCGAAATGCACCGCCCATTCAGAACATGGCTTTTCTGAAAAGATATATGTGGGACGGAGTGATTCATAACCTTAATGAGCAGCCGATCAGTCCTATTACAGATATCAATGAAATGGATAGCTCAATACCGGAAGCCATTTCAAAGATTAAAGATGATCAGAAATACAAAAAGCTGTTCAGAGAAGCATATGGAGACGAAACTATTACTGGCGAAAGAATTTTAAAAGCATTATCACAGTTTATGGCTTCTTTAATTTCTGCAGATTCAAAATATGACAGATTCAGGCAGGGAAAAGAACAATTGACTTCGGCGGAATCTCAGGGAATGGTATTGTTTAATCAGAAATGTGCATCCTGCCATAGCGGAGAATTATTTACTGACGAAAGTTTCCGCAACACAGGAATGTATTACAATACGGAGTTCAAAGACGCCGGACGGTACAGAGTTTCTCTCAATCAGGTTGACTGGATGAAATTTCGTGTTCCAAGCTTGCGAAATGTAGAATATACAGCACCTTATATGCATGACGGAAGGTTTTACACCTTAGAGGCTGTGCTCAATTTCTATTCAGACCAGGTAGAAGATAATCCTAATCTCGATCCCCAGCTGAAACAGAATGGCCATACGGGAATTGCTATGAACAGCCAGGAAAAACAATCCATTATAGCCTTCCTGAAAACATTATCAGATAAAAGTTTTATCTCCAATCCAAAATTTGCAGAATAAATTATAGAAAACATGAAGAAGATTATAGCAATACTAAGTTTAATGGTATTTAGCCTGAACCAGGCCAATGTGGTTAGAGACAGCATGTATATTGCACCGGAAACCTTTAGCAGATTTGATTTTGATGATGATTGTGATGCTTGCGGCTGTGCAGCTGGTAACGGATCATCCGGTTTTGAATCTTTACTGAATCCACAGTTTATCGGAATCAAATACTTTGCACAACATTACAAAGCAAAGGAAAACTTATTTGTTAAAGACCTTACCCAGGATCAGTATTTCAATACTTTGCAGCTTTGGGGGAAAATTCCATTGACTAAAAAATTGAGTGTTTATGCAAGTCTGCCCTTCCATTTCCATGAAAAGCAGACCATGCAGGGAGATATCAAGATCAATGGAATCGGAGATCTGAACCTGATGGGAATTTACCAGCTGATGAATTCTAAAGATAATTTCCATCACATAAGCGGAGGCCTGGGAGTGAAAATTCCTTTGGGGAAATTTGATGAAAAAGGTGCATCCGGAATCAATCCAAGTTTTCAATTGGGAACCGGAAGCTGGGATTATCAGGCGGCTTTGAATTATAAATTTCAAAAGAATAAAGTGGCTGTATTGGTCAATACAGATTATACAATCAAAACGGAAAATAAGAAAAATTACCGTTTCGGAAACCAGTGGAACTATGCTGCGACAGGATTTTATCAGGTTGCCGGAAACGAAAAGTCGATCTTTTCTGTAAAAACAGGAGTGCAGGGGGAAGTGTATGCACAGAATAAACAGTTTGATGAAGCCCTGCCCAATACTGCAGGAAGTGCTTTGTACGGGAAACTGGGATTTGAAGCTTCTTATAAAAAACTGAGCCTGGGAAGTGAAGTAATGCTTCCGATGTATACTCATTTGGCAGGTGGAGATATTGAAGCAAAATCAAGATTCAGTATTTTCCTGAATATCGGAATTTAAAATAAAACCCTTTTTTAATCATGTTAAAGCTCCTTCGGGAGCTTTAATTGTTTATGAATCATGAATTTAATTGGGGGTTAGGAATAATTTTTTATCTTTGCCGGAATTTGGTGAGCCATAAAAAGCTCTTAAAAGGGAATCCGGTGAAAATCCGGGACAGACCCGCTGCTGTAAGCTCCGCACCAAAGTTTTTGAAGAATATATCCACTGTTTTCAGGAATGGGAAGGATTTCAAAAATGGAGTAAGTCAGAAGACCTGCCAGAAAATAATCGTTTGACGCTTTCGTGGAATAAAGCTTAGGACATCAATGATTCTGTGCAGTGACAGCTGTGCTTTGTCGTTGTATTCTTATACCCATTAGCGTCATCATTATCCTAAATGAGCTAATGACGGCAAAACTAATTACTTCTGCAATTCATAAAGCTGTTTTCACGATCTTAGTGTTAACATCTCAACTTTTGTTTTCCCAAACCAATAAAAAAGACAGTCTTCAGGAGGAGACCATTAAAGGAATTAACCTTTACAAAAAGAATTTTAAAGAGATCATTCCGGCCCAAACCATCCAAGGGGAAGCACTTGAAAGACTGAACAGTCATTCCGTTGCTGATGCGCTGCGGTATTTCTCCGGAGTTCAGATTAAAGACTATGGTGGTATCGGAGGGCTGAAAACCATTAACGTCCGAAGTCTCGGAAGTCAGCATGTAGGGGTTTTCTATGACGGAATTCAACTGGGAAATGCACAAAACGGCCTTGTCGATCTCGGAAGATATTCTTTGGATGACCTTGAAGAAATATCATTATACAACGGACAGAAAAGTGAGATTTTCCAGCCGGCAAAAGATTTCGGTTCTTCCGGATCTATCTATTTACAGCCTAAAACCCCTGTGTTTAAAGGAGCAAGGAAAACCAATCTTGTGATAAGAGCCAAAAGTGCTTCTATTGATCTCTTCAATCCTTCATTCCGATTGGAGCAGAAAATTTCAGACAGGGTTTCTGCCAGTTTCAGTGCAGAATTTATGCAAAGTGACGGAATTTACAGATTTCGATATGCCAAGAAATATCCTGACGGACAGCAGGCTTATGATACCATTGCAAAAAGACAAGATTCAGATATCAAAGCAAAGCGTTTTGAAACTTCTTTAAATGGAACTTTGAATAACGGAAGCTGGAATATCCGTGGCTATGGCTATATTTCAGACCGCGGAATGCCGGCACCTATTGTGAACGGCCGTTTTGAAGGAAGAGGAGCTAGACTTTCCGATGAAAATTATTTCGTACAGGCCAATCTGCGGAAAAAACTGTTCCCAAAATTTGAAACACAGCTGAAAGCAAAATTTGCCTACGATTATACTCATTTTATGGATACCGTTCGTTCGCAATCTATTATGTATACGGATAATGTTTACATCCAAAGAGAAGTTTATCTTTCTTCATCCAATATATATTCAATTACTCCCAACTGGGATGTGAGTCTGAGTGGAGATTTTCAGTACAATAATCTGGATGCCAATCTTGATAACTTTTCCTATCCTACACGATATACAACATTAGTCGCTTTGGCAACAACCTACCAGTGGAACAGGTTTAAAATTCTGGGAAGCCTTTTGGGTACATTTACCTTTGAAGAAGTAAGAAAAAACAAAAGACCCGGAGACAGCAGAGAATGGACACCCGCTGTATTTATGAGTTACCAGCCTGAAATAATTCCTGAGCTTACCCTCAGAGCTTTCTATAAAAGAATTTTCCGACTGCCTACTTTCAATGACCTTTATTATACCAATATCGGAAACACTTACCTGAAACCGGAATTTACCAATCAGTATGATGTAGGATTTACGTACCAGAAAAACTACAAAAATCATTTCTTTAAATCTTTTTATGCTAAAGTAGACGGTTATTACAACAAAGTACAGGATAAAATTGTCGCAGCTCCTAACGGAAGTATGTTCCGCTGGCTGATGATGAATCTTGGTCTGGTTGAGATTATTGGTGCTGACGTGAATGTTCAGGCAGAAATGCAGTTGGGAAAAGTAAAACTTAGGCCATTACTTTCTTACACCTATCAAAGTGCAAGAGATATGACGGATCCTGAAGATACATTCTACAAAAATCAGATTCCTTACACACCATGGCATAGCGGATCATTTGCACTGATGGCCGATTATAAAGACTGGAGCTTCAATTACAGTGCAATGTATGTAGGAAAGCGCTATGATGTAAACCAGGATAATATTCAATACAATTATGTACAGCCTTGGTATACTCATGATCTCTCTGTTCAGAAAAAATTCAGCTGGGCGGATCATCAGTTTAAAGTAAGCCTTGAGATGAATAATATCTTCAACCAATATTATGACGTGGTGATCAACTATCCGATGCCGGGAAGAAATTTTAAACTTATTCTAAACTTCACCTTATGAGAAAACTAAACTTTTATTTTCTGTTTCTTGTCTTAGCTTTTCTTACCTCATGCCGTACAGATGATGTCATTGTCCGTCAGGAAGTAGTGGAAGGACTTCCTTCAGAAAATACAGCAATAAAAGGATTCTATATGCTGAACGAAGGGAATATGGGAAGCAATAAATGTACGCTGGATTTTTTTGATTATACCAAAGGAACTTATTACAGGAACATCTATGCAGAAATTAATCCCAATGTGGTAAAAGAGCTTGGAGATGTAGGAAATGATATCAAAGTGTACGGAAGCAAATTGTATATCGTAGTCAATGTTTCCAATAAAATTGAAGTATTGGATGCCAAAACAGCTAAACGTATTACTTCTATTCCGTTACAGAACTGCCGTTATTTAGCCTTCAAAGACGGGAAAGCATATGCCAGCAGTTATGCAGGTCCGGTAGCAATTAATCCAAAAGCACCCAAGGGAAAAGTGGTGGAAATTGACACTATATCTCTTTCCATTCAACGTGAAGTGGTAGTGGGATATCAGCCGGAAGAAATGGAAATTGTAGGGAATAAATTGTTTGTTGCCAATTCCGGAGGATACAAAGCTCCCGATTATGATAATACCGTTTCCGTAATAGACCTGAACACTTTTACTGAAATCCAGAAATTAAATGTTGCCATCAATCTTCACCACATTAAAAAAGACAATTACGGTGATCTTTATGTAAGCTCAAGAGGAGATTATTATAACATTTCTTCCAGCTTATACCTTATAGATGCGGCAACCGGGATTGTCAAGAAAGATTTCCATCTCGCTGTGAGTGAAATGACAATCGTGAATGATAAACTCTATTTCTACGGAAACGAATTCAATTACAATACCCACAGCTATAAAAAGAGCTTTGGAATCATTGATGTAAAAACAGAACAGATCATTGCCAACAGAATTTTTGATAAAGAATACGAAACTGCCATTAAAACACCTTACGGAATTGCGGTAAATCCAATCACAGAAGATATCTACATCACAGATGCCAGGAATTATGTTTCCTTGGGATTTGTGTACTGCTTTGATAAAAACGGACATTTTAAATGGAAGACAGAGGGCGGAAATATTCCGGCTCACTTCGCTTTTTTATACAAATAACCAAACTTTAAGAAATGAACAGAAATACCTTTACTTATTTAAAAGCCGGAGTCTTATCATGTTTCCTGGTAGGAGTGATAGCCTGTAAACATGACGATCAGGATGAATTTACCTTTAATGGTCTTGATGATTCCTATACCATTGAGCGTTTGAGAGTGTTGAGTATTCCTACCAATACATCAGGATCGGTTACATGGAGTATTAACGATTCTATTATTTCTCAAAATTCAGAACTTGAATTTATCAGTCCAACGGCAGATGCTTATCCTTTGACTTTAAAAATTAATAACAAAGGGAATGAACAGGTTTATCATTCTAAAATCATCGTTACCAAAGAAAAAACACCTTACAGTAAATATATCGCTAAAGTATTGGAGTTCCGTCCTGCTGTAGGACAGTTCATGAACGAGATTCCGGAATATTTACCTGGAAATACGGCTGCAAATATGCTTCAGAAAGCAAACGAATCATTGGTGGGAGGCAATTCTACCATGATCAGCCTGGGCGGATATGGCGGATATGTGGTTTTCGGTTTTGATCATACGATTCCCAATCTGAATGGAAGAGATTTTAAAGTGCTGGGAAATGCATTTTTTGGAAATGATGCCAGCGACCACCGTTCAGGATCTTGTGAGCCGGGAATTATTATGGTAGCCTACGACAGAAACAAAAACGGAAAACCGGATAATGATGAATGGTACGAAATTGCAGGCAGCGAATATTTTAAAAATGCAACCGTAAGAGATTACAGTATCACATACCATAAGCCTGATGAAAATAAAACTCCTGTACCCGGAACCGAATTCTGGCAGACCGATGTAGAATATATAAAATGGAGTGACAATCTGGGGAATCAGGGTTTTAAAACAAAAAATACGTTTCACGCGCAAAGTTATTATCCTTTATGGTTTACCGATAGTTCTTACGGGTTTTCCGGAACAAGACTGGCAAATAATTTTTACGATCAGAACGGGGACGGATCCTATTGGGTAGGAAAGTCATATGATTTCGGATATGCTGATAATGCCCCGAATAATGATGAAGCTTCCAATATTGATATTTCCTGGGCAGTAGACAGAAGCGGTAAGTATGTAAAACTTCCCGGAGTCGATTTTATGAAAATATATACAGGAGTCAATCAGGAAGCCGGCTGGCTGGGAGAAGTTTCTACAGAAGTGGCGGGAGCTTACGATTTACATTTCAAATAATACATAATTCAATCTATTTAAATTAATAAAAAATGAAAAAGTTTTATCTTTTTATGATGCTTTTTCTGTTTGCATGCGTATCAAATGCACAGATAAAAGTTCAGGGTGTTCCCCGAAATGATATTTCAGGGATCAGTAAGCTTAATACCACTACCATCAGTTTTTCTGATATTCAGTACTGGGTAGGATCCGGAACCAACCAGGCCGCTTTTGTAGTACAGTGGAACGACGGTAAAAATCCTGATGCGATGGTTTGGGGATTCAAATGGAACGGAAATGCTACCGGAGAAGACATGCTTAAAGCGATTGCTAAAGCAGACCACAGACTATACACATTGCTGTATCAGGGAACACAGTTTGGATCGGCAGTAGGAGGAATTGGATTTGACCTGAACGGTCAAGGTACCAATGCTTTGATCAAAAGTGGAAATACCACTTATCCGTTATATCCGGTGAATGGTTTTGTCAATACTACTGCGTATGATTTTGACAGCTATACCATCGTAGATGCTGCTAACGATCACTGGCAGTCCGGATGGACGGTTAACGGATATTGGTCTTATTGGGTAAAGAACCCTGCAGATGCTGATTTCGGATATTCTAGCGTAGGAGCTTCTTCACGTGTATTGGAAAACGGTTCATGGGATGTATGGAACTTTAATGTAGGCTTTACTCAAACACCTGTATCCTCTACCATCACTCCTGTTTCTCCATACGTAGCTTCCAACAACTTTACCAACGGATATTTCATGGTGAACGAAGAATGGTTTGGTCATACCAACGGTTCTGTAAATTTCATTGACAATAACGGTCAGATCAACTACCGTGTATACAGTAATGCAAACAATAACCAGGCTTTCGGTGCCACTACACAATATGGAACAATCTACGGAGATAAGTTCTATTTTGTATCTAAGCAAGCAGCAGATGGAGGAGATACGCAATATACTCCGGGAGGAAGATTGGTTGTAGCCAATGCCCAGACCATGCAGAAACTTGCAGGCTTTAATAATATTGGAGGTGGTGATGGGAGATCATTTGTAGGAGTGAATGAACATAAAGGATATATTGGTACTTCCACCGGTATTGTTACTTTCAATATTGATAATTTGCAGGTAGGCTCTTTAATTACCGGAACAGGTGGAAACGGGCAGATCGGAAACATGATCCGTACTTCACAATATGTTTTTGCAGTAAAGCAAGGGGTAGGAATTTTAGTAATTAATCCTAACACCGATACGATTGTGAGCACTATTGCGGGAGGTTTCTACTCAGTTGCTCAGGCTAAAGATGGAAGTGTATGGGGAATTCAGGATCAAAAAGTGATCAGCATCAATCCTACTACTTTTGCTACTCAGGCTTATAATATGCCTACTACAAAATATATCGGAGACTGGGGAGCGTGGAATGCAGGGAGGTTTACAGCAAGTAATAAAGAAAATGCTTTATACTGGATCAATTCAATCAGCAGCTGGAGTTCAGGAACACAGATTGTAAGATTTGATGTTACAACGAAAACATTTAATGAAAACTTTGCTGCCATTCCAGGACAAACAGGTCAGTTTAAACAAATCCCTTATGGAGCTGCCCTTCGTGTAAACCCTGTTACCGGGGAACTTGTTCTGAATACAACAGAAAGCGGATACGGTGCACACTACCAGAAAAACTGGATCCATACGTATGATATGACCGGAACTCTTATCAATACAAAAACACTGAATGATTACTACTGGTTCCCTTCACTGACGGTATTTACCAATAATTCGGTTCCTGTGGTAAGCAATACTTTACCTTCACAGCTTACAGCAGCAAGTACAACTGCAATTGATCTGAAAACAATAATTTCCGATGCTGATAATATGGCGGTATCTGTAGTGAAATCTATCAAATCAAACAGTAATCCTACAGCAGTTTCCGCAGCGATTAATGAAAATGATGAATTGGTTTTGACACCTCTTGTTTCAGGAACTTCTGATATTGTGATCAGCTTTAACTCAAACGGTAAGCTGGTTGAAAAAACGGTGAGTGTAAACAGTTTAGGAACTACTTTGGCAACTGCTGAAGTGAAAAAACTTGAATTCGGTATTTATCCGAATCCGGTTACCGATATCCTTACTCTTAAAACTCAGGAGAAAATTCAGAATGTTTCTATGTATGATGCTTCTGGAAGAATGGTTAATGTACAGCTGAACAACGGACAAATCAATGTAAGTGCACTTCCAAAAGGTATTTATATTTTGAAAGCAGTTACAGATAAAGCAGTATATCAACAAAAAGTAATCAAAAACTAACACTAGTTTTAGATCGTAATCTTGTTAATAAAACCTCTGGTCAATTTTGATCAGAGGTTTTTATTTATCATTTAATCAATATGATTTTAAACCGGGTATGTTAATAAATGGGATGTAAAAACCCGGCAAGCTTGAAAAGCTTGCCGGGTTTGATCTGTTATGTTTTTTTCTTATTTAATAATCACCTTTTTAGAGTATGTTTTTCCTTCTTTTGTCTGAAGTTTCATAATATATACTCCCTGTGGCTGTTTGGTTTCAAAAGAATTTGATGTCAGCTTAGAACGGAATACCTCTTTTCCTGAAGTATTAGTAAGGGTAACCTCTGAACCTTCAGCAGAAACATTTTTATCAAGAGTAAACTGTCCATCCTTGCTGTGAGCCATAAAATTGATGAAAGGATCTTTGTATTGATAAGCATAATATACTCTGAGCTCACCACCAATATTCAATAATCCTGAGTTAACATTAATTTTTATACGGTCAAAAGGAATGTTCATAGTCATTTCAATTTCACCTTTACTTGGATCTCCGGCACCAAGGTTAATCAGTTTTGTGGCAAGACTTGTGTAATCGTTATTGGAAACATCTCCATTAAATGTTTCAATAGATGCACCACCCAATACCTGAGCAGATAGTGGAGTTCCGTTGGAACCAATAGCAAGAACAAGTTTGTTGGTATTGTTTGCAATATTGGTCGTAGGGAAGATTAATGTCTGTTCCGTTCTTGCAAGAAGACCCACTGAAACCTGTAAAGTAGAGTAGTCATTCTCGTTGCTCCCTACAGCATTCTGAGGATTTAATACCCCACAACCCAGACATACCCCAAGAACCTGACTGGTCTGGCTGCTTGCATAGGTTTTTACAATCTGAGCAAAAGACATGGTGCTTGTTAAAAATAGGAATGATGCCAAAGCTGCAGCCTTCATTGTGCGCTGGCCAAGTAATAAATAAGTTTTCATATATAGAAAAATTTTGGATTTTAGTTTTTTGTAAATTTATAAATAAAATAATTATGTTGCTTATTTTATTTCATAATTATGTGATTTGTTAATAATTTATTGATATTTGTGTTTGTTGGTTTGTTATTATTTAATAATCTGTTGATTTGTATTCGGCTGAAAGTGAATGTTAAAAATACGGTAAGCTTAAAAAAATCTACCGTATTTATTGATCGCTTTATTTGATTAAAATTTTTCTGGAATATGTTTTACCTTCTTTGGTTTGTATATTCATGATATAAACACCTTCCGGTTGTTTTGATTCAAATATATTTGATCTCAATGTGGAACGGAATACCTCTTTTCCTGAAGTGTTGAATAAGGTAACTTCCGAACCTTCTACAGGAACATTTCCGCCAAGAGTAATCTGTCCGTTTTGACTGTGAGCCATAATATTCATCAATGGATCCTGGTAAGCATAATAAATTCTGAAACCGCCGCCAAGGCTTAAAACACCACCTGTTAATCCGATTCTTATTCCATCATAAGGCTTTGAAGGCTTGAATTCTACTGTACCTCTGTTAGGAGTTGCACCCAGCTTAAGAAGACTTACATCAATAGTTCTTCGGTCATCGTTAGAAGTGCCACCATTCATAGTCTCAAGCGTTACTCCGCTTAATAGCTGTACAGATAATGGGATGTTGTCTGTTCCGATTCCTACTACCAGCCTTGTGTCTGATCTTAAGTCTGGGAAAATCAGTGTTTGCTGAATTCCTCCCAACAGCACTGTTCCCAATACCATTGTTGAATAGTCATCTTCGTTATCTCCTACGGCATTAAGCGGATTGTCTATGCGACATCCAAGGCAGGCTACCCCGAATACCCCTGAACTTTGTGCATGTGCATAAATCCTGTTTTGTGCCAATGACATGGTGCTGGCAGAGAATAAAAATAAAGCCATCAATCCGGCTTTTAAAGAAGATGGGCTTCCCGAAAATAAATTGAATTTCATGTTATATATTTTAGAATGAATAGTTTTATTCAAATTTAAGGATTAATGGAAGAAGTATAAAATAATATTTCCATTATTAGTGATATTTTTAATGAAATTTAATATGACTTTATCGTTGAAGGTGAAAATTGTACGAGGAGTATGGTTAGTGAAGTATTTTGTCTGAAGAAATTATCGTTCGTAGTTCAATAAAGTAGGTGTAATTAAACTATTGAAAGCTTAAATTCTTTGGATGCTTTCAGGAAGAATTCCCCGAAATTGTTATACAGAAACGAAAAAAGGACTTTCGAAAAAGTCCTTTTGTAGCCCGTAGGGGAATCGAACCCCTCTTACCAGAATGAAAATCTGAGGTCCTAACCGATAGACGAACGGGCCCTCTATCTTCCATTACCGAAGCAATGTGTTAGCTTTTGTTTTTATAAGTGTCAACTCTTATTGTAGCCCGTAGGGGAATCGAACCCCTCTTACCAGAATGAAAATCTGAGGTCCTAACCGATAGACGAACGGGCCGGTTAGATTTATTTTTACTATAGCTTTTTCTACTCTGATCTTTATAAAACCACCGTTATTACAGTGGTCTTATAAGATGTAAGTAGCCCGTAGGGGAATCGAACCCCTCTTACCAGAATGAAAATCTGAGGTCCTAACCGATAGACGAACGGGCCAGCTATATTGTTACGCTAATTTATTAACGTGCTTTGTTAATTTGCTTTTCAAGTTAGCCGCTTTGTTCTTGTGGATAATATTTTTCTTAGCTAATTTATCCAATAAAGCGATAACTTTTGGCAATTGTTCTGTAGCAGCAGCTTTGTTCTCTTCATTTCTTAAAGCTTTTAAAGCTGTTCTAGCAGTCTTGTGGTAATATCTGTTACGAAGTCTTCTAGTTTCGTTTTGTCTGATTCTCTTTAGTGCTGATTTATGATTTGCCATATCGTTTAAATGTGAGTGCAAAACTATAAACTTTTTTTTAAACTACCAAATTTATTTTTAAAAAATTTAATTTTCTTCTGATAGGTACTTTCTAAGTTTATTTATTGCTTGTTCTATTTTTAAATTTTCTTGTTCTTTCTCTATTTTTTTGATCGTATTTCCCAGCATGATCAGTGCATTATTCCATTCTCCAGTGGTATTGGTGAAAGTAAGTTCATCAATTGTTACTTCAAAAGCAACCCTTTCTCCAGTCCTGTAAAGTCTGAAACTGATTTTATCATCTCTGCCTGTAATCCCGCCTTCATTGATTTGTAAATCGTAACTTTTTGGGTTAGAGTGGATTTTCTTAAAAAGCAATTTCGCTTCTTGTATTTTTAAATCCGGCATGATATAAAATTTGATAGTCTGCAGAAAACTACAAACAATGTTTTATCAATAATATTTTTCATCAGTGTTACCATATTGGTGTGACCAACTATGGATAAAATTTTTGCAAATATAATGCTTTTGTGACATATAATATCAATGGAACGCTTTTTTCAAATAAAAGTCATTTCCTTTTCAGTATAATGACAGTAAACTACAGGTTCTCAATGGACTAATCCTTCAATGATAATATAAGTCACAAAATTTGAAAAGTTCTTTACAGCTGTTTAATGCATTAAAATAATTTTAAAAAGCAAAAAACAAAACTAAACAACTCATAAAAAAACCTTTAACCGATCGGCTAAAGGTTTGTGATTTGTAGCCTATAGGGGAATCGAACCCCTGTTGCAAGAATGAAAATCTTGAGTCCTGACCACTAGACGAATAGGCCAAATTTTGAGGTCGCAAAAGTAGGAATTAACTTTGAGACTTCAAAATTATTTTTTTGATTTATTTGTACACTTTTTGTATCACCGTATTTTTGACACCTTTAGCTTCAAGTTCCTTTTGAAGTTTTACAGCATCTTCCAATGTGTATACTTTTCCATAGGTGTAGTAAAATACACCATTGTCCTTATTTCGTTCCACATCTTTTAAATTCTGAAGGATATAAGAGTTACCATTCAGTTTATCACCAGCATACACTTCAATAGTATAATATCCCATGCTGATTCTCTGATTAGGCATAAATCCTACTGCAAAAGCATTTCTGAAACCTGCATCTTTGGCAGTTTTAAGATTAATATCTTTTACAGAAGCCATATTGGTTACAGCATAGTAATACTTGTACTGTCCGTTTTCTTTAAGCGTAAGGATGTAGTTCAGACCTTTCAGGGCTGGATCATTTTCATTGTATTTCGTAGGAGAACTCATGAGTAGAATTCTGAAATCATTTTTCAAAGGAACTTCTGCAGGCTTTTCAGGCTCAGGTTTTTTAACAGCAATAGAACCACCGGATTTTCTGTCAACTGCTTTTTTGTAATCAATGATAGCATTATAGATACTTTCTGCAATTTCAGTCTGGCCTTTGTCTGAAGCAATATAGTGGCTTTCCTCAGGGTGATTGATAAAACCGGTTTCTATCAGTACGGATGGCATGGCATTCATACGGAGAACGTGAAGGTTTTTCTGAAATACACCTCTTGAGGATCTTTTATCTTTATTCACAAAGTTGTCTTCTACCAATCCTCCCAAAAGAAGACTGGATTCCAGATATTTACTCTGTTGAAGTTTTAAGGCAATTAAGGATTCCGGAGAATCAGGATTGTAAGAACCAAAGATCTGCTTATCCTTTTCATCCAGAAAGATCACGTCATTTTCCCTTTTGGCTACTTCCAGGTTTTCATTATTCTGGTTAGGTCCCTGTACATATGTTTCGGTACCATAAGCTGTAGGTCTTTGGGAAGAATTACAGTGAATAGATACAAAAAGGTCTGCCTTACTTCTGTTGGCAAGATTGGTCCTGTCAGACAGAGAAGGATACTCGTCTATTTTACGGGTATATATTACTTTAAAATCTCTGTTTTTCTCTAACATGGCACCTACTTTTAACGTAATAGCAAGTGTAATGTCTTTTTCTGCGACTCTTCCAATGTCAGAATAAGTCCTGTTGGCTCCATGGTCACTTCCTCCGTGTCCCGCATCCAGAACGATAGTAAACTTCTTTTGAGAGAAAATAAAGTTACTGGTAAGGAGAAGGAGAAATGATAAAATTATTTTAAAATTTTGTTTGTGCATCTTACAGTTATAAAAATTATATTAATTTTGGGCCTTAATTATATAGTATAAAATTGGCCAAAACCGTCTTCAAAAATATATTACAAATTTTAATTATCCTAATTTTTAACAATTTTTTAGCACAGAAAACTCCTGAAAAATTGCCTAAAAATGCGGTTAATGATACTATTTCCAAAAAGGATACCATAGTTGTAAAAAAAGAACCCTTAAATGATGTTCTTCGTACAAAAGCGGATGATCAGAGAAGAGATGTTCCAAAAAAAATGACATTTCTGAACAAAAATGCTCAGGTAAAGTATCAGGATATGCAGATTGATGCAGATTATATCTCAATAGATGATAACAAAAATCTGATCTATGCAAGAGGGAAACAAGACTCTTTAGGAAAGATTGTAGAACCTGTAATTACTACACAGGCCGGGAAAAAATACGAAACCAACGAATTCAGCTATAATACAAAAACGAAACAGGCTATTGCTTTCAATGCGAGAACAGAAGAAAGTGAAGGGGTAATTATAGCTCAGAAAACTAAAAAATATAATGATTCCGTATTTGCAATGAGAAAAGCAGATTATACAACGGATGATTATTTTATTAAGAAAAAAGATACGGCAGCGGATTATTTTATGAGAGCTTATAATATTAAGCTGATTAAAACCAAAACAAAATCCCAGATCGTTACAGGTCCTATTCAGATGTTTATTGAGCAGGTGCCCACACCACTGTACCTTCCGTTTGCTATTTTACCCTTTTCAGATAAAAGGGCAGCCGGTATTCTGATCCCAAGTTTCGGGGAAAGAGAAGATGTAGGATTCTTCCTGAACGGAATCGGATATTACCAACCGATTGGAGAACACTTTGACCTTAAAGTTTTAGCAGATATTTATACAAAAGGAAGCTGGAACTTACGCCCTCAGGTGAATTACCAGAAGAAATACCGCTATTCAGGAAACTTTACAGCAGATATTGGTACTATGGTAAGAGGGATTAAAGGCCTGGATGATTATACTAAAAACAGTACCTATAGAATCAACTGGACACACTCACAGGATTCTAAGGCCAATCCTTTCCTGACATTCAGTGCTTCTGTGGATATTGTAAGTACCAAGTTCTATAACAACCCGCTTAACAACAACTACATTTTCAACCAGAATGTATTGAATACTCAGCAGAACTCTACGGTAACCCTTACCAAAAGATTCCTGAAACTTCCGATGACTATTACAGGAACTGCTTCATATTCCCAGAACTTTGCAACAGGATTGGCAGACCTTCGTCTTCCACAGATGAACGTAGCCATCAACCAGTTCTATCTGTTTAAATCAAGAACAGGGATCAGACAGGGACTTCTTGAAAATATTACGGTAAATACCGGGTTCAACCTTACCAATTTCGTAAATACTCAGGAAAACGAGTTATTTAAAAAAGAAATGTGGGATAAAATGCAGACAGGACTTAAAAATAATATTGCCTTAGCAACCAATACAACAGTAGCAAAATATTTCACCTTTAGTTTAAGTGCCAATATTGATAACGCTCTGACTACAAAAACGCTGAACAGATATTATGATCCGGTAAAAAACGTAACGGTTGACGAGATCAATAAAAACTTTACAGGATACTCTACTTTTTCCACTTCTGCAAGTCTTCAGACAACACTTTTTGGAATGATGAAATTCAAAAAAGGATCTACAGTAGAAGCGGTAAGACATATGATGACGCCAAGTTTAAGTTTTACCTATTCACCGGATTTTTCAAGTCCTAACTTCGGATATTACAGAAACTATTATAATGCAACCGGAGCACTGACTCCATATTCTATTTTTGAAAAAGGAATTATCGGAAGCCCGTCAAGTGGTATGCAGGGAGCTTTAGGTTTCAATATCGGTAACAATATCGAGATGAAAGTAAAGTCTAAGAGTGACTCTACGGGAGTGAAGAAAATCAAAATTTTTGAATCTTTAAACCTTGCAGGAAGCTACAACTTTGCGGCTAAAGATCACCCTTGGTCTGTATTCTCTATCAACGGACAATCTTCATTTTTCAATAATAAGCTAACGGTAAATACCAGCCTTGCACTGGAACCTTATAAAATTGAGTTTTTACCGGGACAGGATACCGGAATAAGAACAGAACAGTTCGGACACTTCAGTGTACAGGGATTCAATGTTCAGTTATCATATCCTTTAAGCAGCGAAATTTTTGGACAGAAAACAGATTATGCCAAGAAATATTCTTCGAAAGGAGAAATCCGAAATGAAAATTATTATTTTGATGATGATCATTACGCACACTTTGATCAGGCCTGGACTTTAAATATCAGTGCCAATTATGCTTACTCTAAAGGATTGAGCAGATTGGGCAATAAAATTGCATCGTTAGGTTTAGATGGTAGCATCAAGCTGACTCCTTACTGGAATATCAATGGAAGTACGCATTATGACATGGTGACTAAAGAATTGGCATATACAAGGATTGGTTTTTCAAGAGATCAGCGAAGTTTTACGATCAATTTCAACTGGGTTCCTTTCGGACAGTATAAAGTGTATGACTTCTTTATCGGTATCAAAGCCAATATCTTAAGTGATGCATTGAAGTACAAAGACAGAAGCTTTACCCAGCCTAATGCACCTTTCTAATATCAGATTGGCATTTGAGAATATAAATTTTATATTTGCAAGAAGAATAAATTCTAATAAATTCACTGTTGACAGAATTCGCAGACCAGCGAATAAAACAGATAGTGATGGTTTAGATCTTATAAAAAATTAAATCCACATATGAAACAAGTAATCAACACAGTTAATGCACCTGCAGCTATCGGGCCTTATTCGCAAGCTAATATGGCTAACGGAGTTTTGTATATCTCCGGACAGATTCCTGTAGATCCTGCAACTGGTAAATTGGTAGAAGGCATTGAAAAGGAAACGCACCAGGTAATGAAAAACCTTGAAGCAGTCCTTACGGAAGCTGGCATGACTTTCAAAAATGTTGTAAAAGCTACCATCTTCCTTAAAAGTATGGATGATTTTGCTGTAATGAATGATATTTATGCATCTTACTTGGATTCAGAAAGCTATCCGGCTCGTGAAACAGTACAGGTTTCATGTTTGCCTAAAAACGTGGATATCGAAATTTCTATGATTGCACATCAGGATTAATGAATTTTATAAGAAATACAATTGCGGTTCTGATAGGTCTTGGTATTGCAGGACTTATTATTACTCTTGGTATAAGAGCTTTTCCGCAATGGGTAACTTTTGAGGCTTTCGCTCCGTTTGAGCACTGGCAAAGGTTTCTTTTCAGCATGAAAGATGATAAGGCATTTTTCGGCTTCCTTTTATTTATTTCCGGATTAGGAACTACTGTTGGGGGAGTGGCGACTGCTATTATCGTTAAATATGCTAAAGTAGCCTATGCTATTCTGATTGGCTTTATCATGCTTTTTATTGCCATGTTGGATGTTATTATTTTTCCTTATCATCCTACATTCTATAAGATCTCTATTTTCCTTACATTCTTTCCGTTTTCCTGGATTGGAGGTAAGATTGTAGAAGTGATTTACGAGCGGAATAAGAAGAAAAGTATCGCTGATAAAATGAACAAGTCTAAATAACTCATAAAAAAACGCTGCAGATGTCTGCAGCGTTTTTTGTTGATATGAAAATCTATTCATTTCTGATTAAGGCATCTTGAATCCTTTGGTATAAATTCTTCCGTAGTCATCCACGAATTTCACCTGTACATTCCCCTGATATTTTTCAAGGATCTTTTCAACATCTTTCTGTGAATTAACCGGCTTGCCATTGACTTCAATGATGATATAGTTATCTACAATTCCGATTTTAGCCATTTCGCTGCCCTCAGAAACGTTTTTGGCCACTACGCCACTGTTCAGTCCATATTCTGTTTTAAAACGCTCGGTAAGAGGGTCAAATTCAGCTCCTATTTTTTCCGTTACGCTAAGATCTGCTTTCGTTCTGGTTGAAGTTCCTCCTTTCTGGTCTCTAAGTGTTACGGTAGTAGTACCTTCTTTACCATTTCTGGAATAGGTTACCTGAACTTTGTCTCCAGGACGCTTGCTTCCAATAGACATAGAAAGATCAGCAAAGTCTGTGATATCGTAGTTGTCTACTTTAGTGATTACGTCTCCTTTTTTCAGTCCTGCATCTTCAGCACCACTGTTTTCACCAAATCCTGTAACATAAATACCTGAGCCTACTTTCAGATTTGTTTTGAACTGTTTATTATATGAAGTTACCAACTGATCATTCGAAAGATCTAAAGATTGAACGCCAAGGAATCCTCTCTGTACAATTCCGAATTTCTTGATATCTTCAACAATCTTTCTTGCTAAATTAGAAGGAACGGCAAATCCGTATCCCTGGTAATATCCTGTAGTAGACTGAATAGCGGAGTTGATCCCGATAAGCTCTCCATTCGTATTTACCAGCGCTCCTCCTGAGTTACCCGGGTTAATTGCAGCATCGGTCTGAATGAAACTTTCAATAGGGTTGGTTGCTTTTCCCTGACTTCCTAAGATTCCGATACCTCTTCCTTTTGCAGAAACAATACCTGCTGTTACCGTAGAATTTAATCCTAATGGATTTCCTACTGCAAGAACCCATTGTCCCACATCAATATTGTCAGAATTTGCAAAATTCAGATAAGGAAGACCTTTTTCTTCAATCTTCAATAGAGAGATGTCCGTATTAGGGTCTGTTCCTATCAGAGTTGCAATATATGATTTCTTGTTGCTTAATACGACTTCCAGCTTATTGGCACCTGCTACCACGTGGTTGTTGGAAATGATATAACCGTCCGGAGAGATGATTACACCAGAACCCATTCCTGATGGCATATTATCAGGAGCCTGCTGCTGCTTTTGTCTCTGCTGGCCCCTTCCTCCGAAAGGATCTCCGAAGAAAAAGTCAAACAAATCCTGTTCTGAAGCTCTGCTAGATGTTCTGCTTTGGTAATTTTTAATGGTAACTACAGCCGGAACGGTTGTTTTAGCCGCTTTTACAAAATCATCACCTACCGCTCCCGTATTCATTCCTGCAAAGGAAGTATTAGGTGCTGCTGTTGTGAAATACGATTGATCTCCATTGTTGGAGCCATGTCCGAAATATTGTAAAGCTCCAACGGTAGTAGCTCCGGAAATGACTCCAACTACTGCAAATGGTAATAGTTTTTTTAAAGTACTCTTCATTGTATATCTTTCTTGTTTATTAATTAATTTTCTTTTTATGTTTTTGAGTAAACAAATTTAATGTTAAATAAGTAAGCAATTAGCATGCTATGTTTCAATTTTAACTAAAATTTAACGGCTATTATATCATTTTATACCTTATGTCATAATTGTTAGTGCCATAGTTAACACAACTTAAAAAAAATTAAAGAAAATATGGCAGACTTATGATACAAAGTCATCAGATTTTTTATTGCATACACGTCAGTATGTACTGTTCGTGATTTGTGTCATAAATATACTTAATTCAAAAATTATTATCTTTGCAAAAATTTTATTCTCACTTAAAACGTTTATAGCATGCAACTGTATAACACCTTAAGCGCAGAAGAAAGAGCTCAACTTATTGATGAAGCCGGTAAAGACCGTCTTACTTTGTCTTTCTATGCGTATGCCAAAATCGAAGACCCCAAAAAATTTCGCGACGAATTATTTATGGCCTGGAACGCACTGGATGCACTCGGCCGTATTTATGTTGCTACAGAAGGAATCAATGCTCAGATGAGTGTTCCTGCAGATCAGTTTGAGGCTTTTCGTGATACGCTGGAAGTGTATGACTTCATGAAAGGAATCCGTTTGAACGTAGCGGTAGACCAGGACAATTACTCTTTTTTAAAATTAACCATAAAAGTCAGAAACAAAATTGTTGCTGACGGTTTGAATGACGAAACTTTTGATGTGACCAACAAAGGAATTCACTTAAAAGCTCAGGAATTCAATAATTTATTAGAAGATCCTAATACGATTGTTGTAGATTTTAGAAATCACTATGAAAGTGAAGTAGGGCATTTTGAAGGTGCTATTACTCCGGACGTAGAAAATTTCAGAGAAAGTTTACCCATTATCAACGAACAGTTACAGGATTTCAAAGAAGATAAAAACCTGTTGATGTACTGTACAGGTGGAATTCGTTGTGAAAAAGCAAGTGCTTACTTCAAACATCAGGGTTTCAAAAACGTTTATCAGCTTGAAGGAGGTATTATCGAATACACGCGCCAGATCAAAGAAGAAGGAATAAAGAGTAAGTTTATTGGTAAAAACTTTGTATTTGACCACCGTTTAGGGGAGAGAATTACAGACGATATTATTTCACAGTGCCACCAGTGTGGAAAACCTTGTGATAACCATACCAACTGTGCAAACGATGCCTGCCATCTATTGTTTATCCAATGTGATGATTGTAAAGCTGCAATGGAAAACTGCTGTTCTACAGAATGCCTGGATACCATTCATTTGCCTTGGGACGAACAGGTGAAGTTGAGAAAAGGACTTCAGGTTGGAAATAAAGTATTCAGAAAAGGAAAATCTGATGCTTTGAAATTCAAAAACTCTGGTGATTTATCAGATAAGCCTTTAGCAAAAGCAGAAACAAAGAATATCCGCCAGAAGATTGCTGTAAAAAAAGAATTGATTGGTAAAGCAGAACATTACTTTTCAAAATCAAAAATTGCACAGTTTTTAATTGAACATAAAGAGTTGTCAGTTGGAGATAAAGTATTAATTTGCGGTCCTACAACAGGAGAGCAGGAAGTAACCATTACTGAAATCTATGCCAACGGAGGTCCTTGTGAAACTGCTAACATCGGAGATCAGATTACTTTTGAACTGCCATTCAGAGTTCGTTTATCTGACAAACTGTATAGAATAGTGCAGAACGCATAATCCTAGTAAACTTCGAAAGCCTGTAGGTAACAATTATTTCAGTTAAAAACAACTTAATAATTATGCTAAAAGCTGAGCTTAGAAAAAAATATACCCAAAAAAGAAAAGCCTTGTCTACCGATGAGGCTTTCTTGTTATCTGAGAAGGTTTTTGAAAATTTCATCCAATATTTCAAACCAAAAGAATCAGAGAAAGTACACATTTTCATTCCAATTCCAGCAAGAAAGGAAGTCGATACCCAAATCTTCATTCAATACTTTTTAGCAAAGAATATCCATGTCTATGTGCCTAAAATTGTAGGTGACGAACTTATTAATATTGAAATCTTTGAAGACACCGTTTTTGAAACCAATCATTGGGGGATTTCAGAACCGGTCTCCAATATGGATTCTGGTGAAAAATACTTTCATTACGTGATTACCCCTTTGTTGTATTGCGACAAAGAAGGAAATAGAGTAGGATATGGTAAAGGTTTCTATGACGGATTGTTTCAGACGATATCCGGAGAGACAAAAAAAATCGGAGTCAATTATTTTGACCCCGATGAATATGTGGATGATACCTGGGAAAATGATATTCCCCTGGACTACCTGGTTACTCCTACAGAAGTACTGTCTTTCTTAAGTGGCTTGGAATAAAAATCTAAAAAGTAGAATTTAAACTCTTTTTTAAGCTTGGAAGTGGAAAGCAGTATATATTGTGCATTCTTTTCAAAGCTTCCCAGCGACTTGTTTTTATTATCAAAATACTCAACATTGAACTTGGCGTAGTCTAATGTATCTTTTTTATAAAACTCTTTATATACATTCAGGTTGCTGACTTTTGCTGTTTTTGCTTTCATGCTGTCCAGTTCCTTCAGTAATTTTTTAAAGGTCAGAGAATCCGGTTTGTGAAAATAGCTTTCCATCTGGGAATAGATAACAGTATCTATTTCCGTATTCCTGTTTCCGCTAAGATATAGAGTAGAAAGATCCAGAAGTTCCTGAACTTTCTGTTTGGTGATGGAATTAATAGCCTGCATACTATCCATTTGCACGGCAGGATAGCTTTTTTCATTGTTGCTGTTTCGTAGTTTATCGAGGTCGCTTACCTCTGAGGTTTTATTATTACAGGCAATAACTAAAGTCAGAAGCACGGTGAAAATTAAAAAATTACTTATTCTTTTCATCTGTGGTAGCAATTTTAAATTTGATGGATACAATTTTACCTTTGATATCCTTTTTCATTTCTATTACATTCAGGTTTTTCAGAGAGGTTGTTGGAGTCGTTACCAGAGTGATATACTTCTGCTTATCCAGTCTTTCAATGCCGTAAGTATCATTATCATAGACTTGATAGATCACTGCATTACTGCTGATCAGATTTTCCAGCTGGTTTCTTTTCTGCTTAATCAGTGCAACCTGCTCATCTGGATTCCCGCCTTTGATGTCTTTTATAGAGAAATAATACACAGCCATCTTGTAATCATCCGGCTTTAGTTCTATTTTTTCTTCTTCAGGAGCATTTTCAAGGTTTCTGTTTACCTCCAATGGTTCGTAGAAAGGAGCGCTGATTCGCATTTTCAGATTTTTATCCTTGGTAGAATAATAAAAACACTCGCCCGGTTTTATTTTATACATCAATGGAGATTCGTTTTCTTTCACCACCATTATTTCTAAGGTATTGATTACAGAAACTCCTCTGTCTTTGTCGATGAAGCAATATTTATAAGTTTTTGAAAAAAGAACATCTTTAAATCCTAAAATACCGGTGATGGTAATCAAAACTGAAGTAACGAGTGCCCAGGCATTCTTTTTGAAGAAATTTTTCTTTGCCGGAGCAGGTGAAATTTCAATTTCATTAGCAGTTGTCTTGTTTTTTGTAAATAACTGATTATCAGTAATTGATTTTTGTAAATCAATGTTTTCCTGGGTATTTATTTCAGCTTTTTTGGGCTGAATTTCAGTTTTTGGTAGTTCAGGAGCCGAAGACACTGTTTTTTCAAGTTCATCAATTTCTTCCTCCTCCGGAATTTCATTTTCCTGTAGTAATTCACCGGCAAAAAGATGTTGCTTTTTGAACTCGTACCATGAGTCGTAACCTGCATAAATACTCAATAAATTGAGCATATCTATCCTTGGTAATTTAGTAACTGGTGAATTTTTAAAATAGGTATAAAATGACTTTTCACTGATGTTACCTTTCGCTTTTTTTCGAAGGTCTTCCTGAAAATATATAATATCTATACCCTTCCACTTGGATATGTCATCCTGCGAAGGGGTATATTCTTTTAAGTATTGACCCTGAACATCCTTTTTTAGCTGTTCAAAGTGTAATAGATCTAAATCTGTCAATTTTTCAAAAAATAATTAAATTGTTGATTATCAGCTATGTTTTTTTGTAAAACTATTTTACAAAGGTATTACAATTATTTTTCATAGACAAATTTTCTAACTGCTCTACCTTTGTCTTGTTCAAATAACAGAACAGAAGAAAATTTTATAAAACAATATTAACAAAATTAAATTTAATTTATTATGAAAAAGTCATTATTCGTAGCTGCTATCGCTGCAATCTCTCTAGTTGCTTGTAAAAAAACTGAAGCTACTGCTACTGAAGGTACAACTGATTCTGCTGCTGCTACTGTAGCTGATTCTGCTGCTGTAGTTTCTGATTCAGCTGCTAAAGTTGTTGATTCTGCTGCAACTACTGCTGTAGAAGCTACTAAAGATGCTGCTGCTGCTACTACTGCTGCTGGTGCTGAAGTTGCTAAAGATGCTGCTAAAGGTGCTGCTGACGCTGCTAAAGGTGCTGCTGATGCTGCTAAAGGAGCTGCTGATGCTGCTAAAGATGCTGCTAAGAAATAATTCTAGCATACGCTTAACAATAAAAGAACCGTTTCACCCAGTGAAACGGTTCTTTTATGCTTAGTCATTGCGAGCCGTAGGCGAAGCAATCTCATTAATAATAAAGTTCAATAAAGAATAGCCCAATATATCTAGCCTTTCTTCTGTCTTAAAGATTCGTAGCAGGTAATAGCTACCGCATTGCTTAAGTTCAAAGAATCAATACTTCCAGCCATAGGAATTAATGTGTTTTTTCCTTTTCCAATCCAGAAGTTGCTTAACCCTGAATGTTCCGTACCGAATAATACCGCAGAACGCTGTCTGAAATCTCTCTTATAAAGATCTTCAGCACTTTCGTCCATCAACGTTGTGTAGATACTGAAGCTGTTTTTTTGCAGGAATTCCAAAGTTTCTTCATTTTCAGCCTGATAGACTTCCATCCCGAAAAGACATCCTACACTGGATCTGATCACATTAGGATTGTAGAAATCGGTTTTTCCGTCAGCAACAATCAGAGCATCAATCCCAAATGCTTCACAACTTCTTAAAATAGCACCAAGATTTCCTGGTTTTTCCACTCCTTCCACAATGATTACCGTAGAATTTTCTTTAGGAACAAATGCTGAAAGTGAATTTTCTTTGGCATGGTAGACCCCGATAATTCCTTCAGAACTTCCTCTGTAAGCGATTTTTTCATATACTTTCTCGCTTACATAATGGATTTTTCCCTCGGGAAGAGTTCCTTTAAAGATATTTTCACAGATAAAGAACTCCAGCGGTTCAAAATCATACTGCATGGCTCTTTCATTTTCTTGCTGGCCTTCTACTACAAAAACTTTTGATTTTTTACGGAATCTATTGTCAGTAAGGAGCTTAGTGACATTTTTTATTTTATCGTTTTGGAAACTTTCTATCAACATGCTGCAAAATTATGCAAAATTTATGATTGAACTTCTCTGGTTTTGACAAAAAGGGTTTTCCACGTGATCTCAACAGGAATTTTATGTTTCTTTTTAAAATTGATAACAACTGCGATCATGATGATAATAGAAAAGACTTTATAAATATTTCCATAGAGATTTCCTGAAACATTTTCAGATACAGAAAAGATTTCCCAATACAGATTCATATAAAAATGAAGAAAAACAGCCGTCCAAAGGTTGTATCCGGATTCAAAGTAGACCCACGCAAAAAATATTGAACCCAAAAATGTAATAACAAATATCTCAACAAGTTCTGTTATGTTATGGCTTTGGTATAAATGGACCTGTGCAAAGAGCATCGAACCAAATAATGCTGACGATAAAAAACCAAGCCTGGTAAATCTGTACACAATTCCGATAAGAAAAGCTCTGAAAATAATCTCTTCAAAGAAAGCTGACGAAACAGTGTTGATGAATAGAGCTTCAAAGTCGATTGCAGTAAGCATTTTAAAATGAAACAGATATCCGGTTAGCATAGGAAGAGTTCCGGCAAATGCCAATGTAAATCCTTTAAAAATAGGATTATTTAAAGAAAACAGATCCCAAATACTTCTTTCGGGAATCAAAATCTTCAACGTAATAACCAGCGGAATTAAAGTAATGGAATATGCAATGACATGCGAAATAGCTTTGCTGTGAAAAACTTCTTTTGAGAAGACCTGAATGTTTTTGAAACAGAAGAAATCAAAGAAATAATAGAAGGTAAAACCCAAAATAAAGATTAGAATGAAGCGGATGTTTTTACTCATGTTTGTTAATTTTGAGCAAAAATGTAGCTTTTAATCAATGCTTTCAAGGTAAAGTGATGAATGACAAAGAAGAGTGACGAATGACAAAATTTATGAACTTCGCTTTTGCAGCTGAGGGATAATTGTGGTAATAAAACTTCTTGAAACAGGAATTTCAAAATCAAGTTCCGGAAGAATTAATTTATAACCTTGCGCGTTACCTTTCAAATCTTGTACCTTTCTAAGATTGACAATATAAGAACGATGACATTTTTTGACAGCATCAGTTTCGATCTGTTGTAAAACATTGTATAAACTTATTCTGACCAATATTTTTTTTACATTTTTATTCTCTAGAAAATAAAAGGTACAATAATTTTCCATCGACTGAACGCACAGAAAATCATTTTCGCTTATCATTAGTTCTGTATGCTGTGCTGATATTTTTAATAGAGTTTCCGGTAATTCAAGATCTGAAACCGGAAGATGCCGAGAAATATCGCGGGCCGTATTTTCATGAATATTCTTTAAATAAATATATCTGGATAAAATATATATGATAGAAATAGGAATACCTATTGCAAGAGAATAAAGTAGCATATAAAAATAATTACCCAGATCCAGTTCTACATGGCTTAAAAATAGTGAATTATAAAAGTAGGATAGGACAGAACCTAAAAAAAGGATGAGAATTTTTTTTAGGAGCTCAGCACCAATATTCCAGTTGGTAAAACGGGAAGTTATAAGATTGGCCATAAAAAATGCAGTTCCGAAGATAATGCAATAAGGGAAGAGCAATAAAAACTTATAGGGATGATGAAAGGTCTCCGTACCGAAAGGTTGAAAAATAATCAAAAACAGATACACCAAAATTCCTGCTCCAAGGGAAGAAACGAAAATTTCTTTGAAAGATTCGGATTTTGGGTATGGATAGGCTGTAAATGAAAACATAACCTCCGTTTTTAGCTTTCTGATGGTTCAATAAGATTACTGTTATCGATAAGACTTTGGGGCAGATCTTTTTTATTTTTAATTCCTAATGATTTCAGTTTTTGAGTTTGAATCACCAGGTTGTCATTTCCGGTGTGAAGCTGTTTGTAAGCATCATTATAAACATTTTTCGCCTGATCCAGATTTCGGCCTACTTTTTCCAGATTTTCTACAAAGCCTACGAATTTGTCATAAAGTCTGGCTCCACGATCAGCAATTTCAATGGAGTTTCTGTTCTGATATTCACGTTTCCAAAGATCGGCAATCAGCTTAAGGGAAGTAATCAGGTTACTTGGATTCAGCAGCAGAATTCTTCTTTCGTAAGCATAGTTCCACAGATTCTGGTCTGCCTGCATCGCTGCAATATAAGCCGGTTCACTTGGAATGAACATCATCACGAAATCCAGAGATTTTCCATAGTCATCATATGCTTTTTGACTAAGCTGATTAATATGGTTTTTGATCGATCCAAGGTGTTGGCTCAGTTTTATAGCGTAAACATCTGCATCGGTTTCATCTACCAATTCTGTGAAAGCTGTCAGAGACACTTTGGAATCAATGATGACATTTCTTTCGTCGGGATATTTTACAACAGCATCAGGACGCATTTTCTTTCCGGAGAATTCTGAAAACAGGGCTTTGTTGTCTTCATCACGTAATTCATGCTCCAGGAAATATTCTCTTCCTTTTACCAGTCCTGATTTTTCAAGAATGCTTTCCAGAATCATCTCGCCCCAATTCCCCTGGGTTTTACTTTCTCCTTTTAGTGCGCGGGTCAGTTTTTTGGCGTCCTCAGAAATCTGCTGATTCAGTTCCGCCAGTTCTTTCACTTTTTCAGCAAGGGAGAAACGCTCTTTGTTTTCCTTTTCATAGGCTTCGTTGACTTTGTTTTTTAAATCAGCGATTTTCTCCTGAAAAGGCTCAAGGATATTTTTTAAGTTATTTTGATTTAAAGCCGTAAACTTTTCTGTTTTTTCTTCTAAAATTTTATTGGCAAGGTTTTCAAACTGAAGTTTAGAATCTTCCTGGATCTTGACAATTTCCTCTTTCTGAGTATCAAGTGACTGTTGAAGACCTTCATTTTTGGCAGAAAGCTCAGAGTTTTTAGCAAAAAGAGTCTGTTTTTCGAGAATAAGGGTTTCTATCTGAGAAGTCTGTCTCTGATTGGTTTGTTTTAACTCCTGAAATTGGATGCTTAAAGAAGCATATTCTGCGGAGATTTTAGAAAATTCATTTTTCAGATCATCCAGAAGATCCTGTTGCAGCATATTGGCTTCTTTCTCTTTACTGATGATTTGATTAAGCTCCTGAATTTTCAGGTTTGAATTTTCAAGATCAGATTGCGTTTTAATAGATAACGTATTCAACAAGTCATAGGAACTTCTTGAAACCATTGATGATTTCAAGGCAAAATATAATATAACCGCACCCAGAACGCCACCGGCAATCAATCCAATAATTAAATATATCATCTCCATCTTCCAAAATTATGAAAAAAGGCTGGAAGCTGTATGGGCAATACCGGTTGTTTGTTCTACTATTTTAAAAGACTGACGAAATGTTTGAGACTATTTACCAGAGCTCCGGCACTTCTCTCTTCCAGCCTCCAGCTTCCTTTCTTAATTAGAATACCTATATTTATGGGAAATTTCCGAGCCTTATGAATATTTTGTTGGTAGAAGATGATCAGAGAATCAGTAATTTCCTTATAAAAGGCCTTTCTGAGGCTGGTTATAATACGACTCTTGCCGATTCCGGGGAAAAGGCTCGTGAGCTTCTTCATACCTATGATTTTGATATTATTTTAATGGATATTATGCTTCCTGGGCTGGATGGAATGCAGCTTACCCAGATTATCAGATTTAAAGGAAATTATACTCCGATTTTGGTTTTAAGTGCCTTGAACAGCCCCGATGATAAGATCAAAATGCTGGATATGGGCGCTGATGATTATTTATCAAAACCTTTCCATTTTGAAGAACTGATTTCAAGGATTAAAGCCTTAACCAGAAGAAATAAACTGAGCTATCAGAAAGAAGATCAATTGTTATCATGCGGTAATATCACCATTGATACCGATCTTCATAAGGTAACGCAGAACGGTAAAGAAATAGAGTTTTCTCCAACTGAATATAAACTTTTTACTTTCCTGATGGAGAATAAAAATAAGGTGCTGAGCAGAACCCAGATTCTGCATAAGGTTTGGGGAATTGATTTTGATAATACAACGAATGTAGTGGATGTTTATATTTCCTATGTCCGTAATAAAATTGATGAAACGGAACAGAAAATTATTCATACGGTAAAAGGAACCGGATATTTGATCAAAGACTGAATATGACCCTCAGAAATAGATTTACCCTTATTTCAAGCCTTTCATTCGGCATTGTTTCTATCATCACATCTGCGGTGATATTTTTTGCCTATTATGACAGTACCAAGATTTTTTATTTTGAAAAGCTAAGAAATACGGCCCTGATCTCTGCTATTTATTATCTCGAAAAAGATGAGCTTCCGAAAGACCGTCATGCCCAGATTAAAAAAGAATACAATCACCTGATTCAGAATAACAGGGTAGCGGTCTATAATCAGAATAATGAAGTCACTTTTGGCCATAATCTGAATGATAAGAATATAAAATTATCCCATTTGCAGTCAGTCAGGACTAATAAAGGAATTCAGTTTATGTCTGATAACCAGTTCTACTACGGGATTTTTTATCCGGACAACCAGGGTGATTTTGTGGTTTTTGTAAAATCCTCCAACGATTCTTTCCAATCGCAGATCCTGAGACTGGCTATTATTATGCTTTCGGTATTGGTCATTGGTCTGCTTGCGATTTATTTCCTGAGCAGATATCTTTCCAAGGTAGTTTACAAACCTATTTCCAATGTGGTAGAACGTATCAATAAAGTGGAATATGATAATATTTCTACCGCAATTATTACCTCTGCTAATACCAATGATGAGATTGAAGATCTCATTAAATCTTATAATAAACTGCTGGGCAGGATTTCTGAAAACGTGCTTTTACAGCAGAACTTTATCAATTATGTTTCTCATGAATTTAAAACGCCCTTAGCGGCGATTTCCGGAAACCTGGAAGTCTTTGCACAAAAAGACCGAACGCCGGAAGAGTATAAAGCGGTGGCTAAAGAGTCATTGGAAAATGTATATGAGATTGAAAATATTCTCAACAATCTTTTGCTGATGTCCGGAATGACAAAACTGGAGTCTTCTCATAAGCTGATGAGAGTGGATGAACTGATCTGGAAGATTTATGAAAAACTAGAACCTAAAGCAAAAGAAAATAATTCATCCATTAAAATACATCTTCAGGTAACAAAACCAGCTCTGCTGGAATTCCCCGGCAACGAAACATTGCTGTATCTGGCAATATATAATATTGTAGAAAATGCTGTCAAATATTCCTATGATAAGCCTATAGTGATCACATTATCAGAAAAGAACAGCCAGCTGTATATTGAGGTCAGAGATGAAGGAAGAGGGATTCCGGCTGATGACCTTGTAAAAATATCCGAAACTTTCTACAGAGGAAAAAATGTTGATACTGTGAAAGGAAGTGGAATTGGCTTATCACTTTCAAAAAGTATTTTTGATCATCATCATATTGTCATGAAAATTGATTCTACGGTCAATGTGGGAACCAATGTTCTTCTGGAATTTCCTGCCCATTCCTGATTTTTTCTCCCACAGATTTGCCAGATCTCGCAAATTGGTGATTTTAGATTCATTTTAAATCTTAAAAAATCTATGTCATCCGTGAAATCTGTGAGAGATTAAAATATTCAATAGGAGCGGGTTTTAACCCGCTTACAAAATGCATTCAACACCCTTCGGCTTCAGCCAAAACATAATGTGATCATCATCATATTGTCATGAAAATTGATTCTACGGTCAATGTGGAAACCATTGTTCTTCTGGAATTTCCTGCCCATTCATAATTGTGTTATTTGTGAAAAGATTTGTGTTTTTAGTGTTTTTAAAAAAGTTCTAATCAAACTCTAATGTTGGACTAACCGAATTTTAATTTTCTTTACAATTCCCTCTAATATTAGACAAGTAGCTTTGTGGTCATAAATAAGAGACCCTTGAAGAAGCTATTTTTTACACTATTTTATATTCATTGTTTCAGTTTCTTTTCAGCACAGATTTCAGACACTATGAAAATCAGCAGAAAGGAAGCTGAAACTATTTTTCTGGCTAAAAACCTTGACCTTATTGCACAGAAGCTTGAAATTTCACAAGCAGAGGCAAGAGCTGTCCAGGCTAAATACTGGCCTAATCCCACATTGAGTATCAGTGAGGTAAACCTATGGAGAACCTATGACATCGAAGAGCAGCCTGCGCTTATCGGAAACTGGGGAAAGAATACTCAGATTTCTGCCGAAATAGAACAGGTGATTCAGACTGCCGGAAAGAGAAGAAAAAATATTGAACTTCAGAAAATAGAAGTGGAAGGAGAGAAGTATGAACTGCAGGAAGTTTTACGTGAACTTAAGAAGACGCTTAGAAATACCATTACTGAAATTCTTTACAATCAGGAACAGCAGAAAATCTATCAGGGACAGATTGCTTCCATTGAGAAATTAACAAAATCCTACAACAATCAATTAAACCTTGGGAATATCAGTAAAGCTGAATATGTCCGCTTAAAAGCACAGGAAATCGAATTCAAAAAGAAACTGGTTTCATTGAAGCAGGAAATTGAAGATCAGCAGGTAGAACTGAAAGCGTTATTAATGCTGCCTTCCCAAACATATCTGGTGATTTCAGATTCGTTTGTTATGCCCGAAAAACAACTTTCAGAACTGGAAGTGACTCAATGGATGGAAAAGGCAAAAGAAAACCGTCCCGATATCATGATCGCGAAAAATAAAGAGAAACACGCTGCCAAAAATCTGGAAATTCAGAATGCTATGAAGACTCCTGATGTTACTCTTTCTATAGGATATGACCGGGGAGGAAATATTATGAAAGATTTTATAGGATTAGGTGTTTCTGTGGACCTACCCATTTTCGACCGTAACAAAGGAAATATTCAGGAAGCTAAACTTGAGATTGAGAAAAGCAAACTGGAGACCCGGAAAAATATGTTGAAATCAGAGAATGAAATTGTCTCTGTCTTCAGAAATTATATCAGAACACAACAGGTTTCCGAAGAGATTGATGACCATTACGAATCTACGCTGGACGGCTTGTTGGTAAGCCACGAGAAAAATTTCAGACTAAGAAATATCAGCATGCTTGAGTATATGGATTTTCTGGATACCTACATCGGAAATAAAATGATCATCCTGGATACTAAAAAAGAACTTAATCAATACTACGAAAACCTGCAGTATGTTGTAGGACAAGATTTATAAGCTATGAACAAAAATATTACCAAATACAGTGCTGCGGCTTACCTGTCTGCCCTCATTATTTTTACAGGCTGTGCCGGAAAAGTAGAAAATAAAGAAACAGAAAAAACGTATTGCATCAGCAAAGAACTTAAAAAAGAGATTAAACTGGCCAAAGCAGAAATGCTTCCCATAGAAGAAAGTATTACGCTTACCGGAGAAGTGGAAAGTAATTCGGATAAGACGGTTCCTTTTGTAAGCCTTGTGGACGGCGTGGTGATGGATACTTATTTCTCACTTGGTGATTATGTGAAAAAAGGGCAAACCCTGGCGAGTGTAAAAAGTACAGCTGTCAATGAAATGCAGGATGATACGCAGACCTTACAGGCCCAGCTGGCTGTTGCGAAAAGAAAACTGTCCTCTGTAGAAGCGATGTATAAGGATGATATTGCCTCTCAGAAAGATTTGCAGGAAGCACGTTCCGAAGTTGCGATATTACAGTCCAATATTTCCAAGACACAGAAAAATATGCAGCTGTATTCTGCAGGAGGAAGCACGATTCAGATAAAAGCACCCGCAGACGGATATGTTATTTCAAAGAATATTTCAAAAGGAATGCCTGTTACTGCCGGCGGTGATCAGCTGTTTACTATTTCCAATCTGGATAAAGTATGGGTAATGGCCAATGTATATGCCACCAATATGAGGCATGTTTATGTAGATCAGCCTGTAGTGGTAAAGACTCTTGCGTATCCTGATGACAGTTTTTCAGGAAAGATCAATACTATTTCCCAGGTTTTTAATGAAAATGAAAGGGTCCTCAAAGCCAAAATCATTATGGATAATAATGGAATGAAGCTGAGACCGGGAATGTCCGCAGATGTTGTATTACCCATTAATTCACAAAACAAAAGTGCATTGGCAATTCCTGCAAAGGCTTTAATCTTTGATAACAACCAAAGCTATGTAGTGGTTTATAAAAAAGACTGTGAACTTGAGATCAGACCGGTGACGGAAATCGCTTCCAACAGTCAATATATCTATGTAGAAGGTAATTTAAAACCAGGTGAAAATATCATTGCTTCCAACGGCCTGCTGATCTATGAAAACCTGAAAAACCAATTAAATAATTCCACGAAGTAATGCGAAAGTTTGTACAGAATATAGTTTCCTTCTCGTTAAAAAACTCTTTGATTGTTCTTTTGGGAACCTTCCTTTTGCTGGCCGGAGGAATCTATTCCTATCTGCATACACCCATTGAAGCATTTCCGGATGTTACCAATACAAGGGTAAGGGTTATTACCCAATGGCCGGGAAGAAGTGCTGAAGAGATTGAAAAATTTGTCACATTACCCATTTCCAAAGAAATGAATGCCATCCCGAACAAAACTTCGGTGCGTTCCATTTCCTTATTCGGATTGTCTGTGGTGACAGTTATTTTTGATGATCATGTCAATGATTTTTATGCCCAGCAATATGCTTCCAATAAACTCGGAAATGTAGAGCTCCCCGCCGGAGCAGAATACAGTATTGAGCCTCCTTCCGGTGCTACAGGTGAAATTTATCGGTATATTATAAAAAGTAAACTTCCCATCAAAGAAGTAACTGCTATTCAGGATTGGGTGGTGGAAAGAGAATTGCTTGCCGTTCCCGGTGTGGCTGATGTGGTAAGCTTTGGTGGAGAAGAAAAAACATATGAAATAAAAATTAATCCTACGGAATTACACAATTACGACCTTTCCCCCCTGGATGTGTATGAAGCGGTTTCGAAGAGTAATATCAATGTAGGAGGAGATGTAGTAGCAAAAGGTGATCAGGCTTATGTAGTGAGGGGGATTGGTCTTTTGGAGAAAAAAGAAGATATTGAGAATATTCAGATCGAAGTAAAAGGTTCTACACCTATTCTGGTGAAACACGTAGCGGAAGTAAAAGTTTCTGCAAAACCAAGATTAGGACAGGTAGGATATAATAAAGAAAATGATGTTGTAGAAGGAATTGTGATCATGCTTCGTGGGGAAAATCCAAGTGAAGTTATTGCAAGACTGAAAGACAGAATAGAAGAACTGAACGGGGGAGAACTGCCGGGAGATGTTCAGATTGTTCCGATCATCGACCGTACGGAGCTTGTGAATACTACAGTGCATACGGTTTCTAAAAACCTGATCGAAGGAGTTATTCTGGTTTCCATTATTGTGTTTATTTTCCTTTACAACTGGAGAACAACTTTCATTGTAGCGTCAGTAATTCCTTTGGCTTTCCTGTTTGCTATTATTATGCTTAAAATTCAGGGATTGCCTGCCAACCTGATTTCTATGGGAGCGCTGGATTTTGGATTGCTTCTGGAAGGAACGCTGGTTATTGTGGAACACGTCTTTGTTGCCCTCGAGCTTAAAGCAAAAAAGATTGGATTGCGGCGATTCAATAAAATTTCAAAACTGGGAATCATCAAAAAAAGCGCAGGAAGTGTAGCGGGTTATATTTTCTTTGCCCTGTTGATTCTTATCGTTGCCCTGATGCCGATTTTCTCTTTCCAGAAAGTAGAAGGGAAAATGTTCTCTCCACTAGCATTTACGCTGGGATATGCATTGTTAGGATCATTGATCTTAAGTTTGACCTACGTTCCGGCAATGTGTAAACTTTTACTGACGAAAAATATTGAAGAGAAAGAAAACTTTATTTCGAGATTCTTCAGAGTCAATATCTATAGAATCTACGAATTCAGTGACCGTTATAAAAAAGGATTTATCATTGGTTTTGTTGCCTTGCTTTCTGTTTGTGGCTGGAGATTCTCCAATTACGGATCCGAATTCTTACCGAAACTGAACGAAGGTGCGATCTATGTAAGAGCAACCCTTCCCAACAGTGTCAATCTGGATGAATCTGTTAGGTTAACCAAAGAGATGAAGGAAATTCTCATGAAATATGATGAAGTAAAATTTGTTATGACCCAGACAGGTCGTCCCAACGATGGCACCGATCCCACCGGATTTTTTAATATCGAATTTAATATTCAGCTGAAACCGGAAAATGAATGGAAGAAAAAAATATCCAAAGAGGAACTTCTTGAAGAAATGAGACTCTCCCTTGAGAGATTTCCGGGAATCAATTTTGGATTCAGTCAGCCGATACAGGATAACGTGGAAGAATATGTGGCAGGAGTTAAAGCTCCGCTGGTCATTAAAATTTTTGGAAATGATTTATTTGAGCTTGAAAATTATGCCAATAAAGTAGCCAATTCCATCAGAACAGTTCCGGGAATATCAGACGTCAATGTATTCAAGAATATCGGGCTTCCGGAATTGAGAATACAGCTTCATGATTCCAAAATGGCAAAGTATGGAGTGTCCATGGCAGATGCGCAGGCTGTGATTGAAATGACAATCGGAGGACAGGCTGCCACCAAGTTTTATGAAGAAGAAAGAATGTTTGACGTAATGCTCAGGTTTGAAAAAGAATACAGAGATACGCCTGAAAAGATGGGGAATATTCTGATCCCGACTCAGGACAATAAAAAAGTTCCGCTGAAAGAAATTGCAACCATTGATTATCATACCGGACCGTCATTTATTTACCGTGAAGGAAACAGCAGATACATCGGAGTTGGGTTCAATATTGAAGGGCGTGATCTCGGAAGTACCATCAAAGAGGCCAAAGCGAAAGTAGATCAGGAAGTAAAGCTTCCGAAAAAACATAAAATGACCTGGGCCGGAGAATTTGAAAGTAAAGAAAGAGCCGCAAAGCAGCTGGCTATGGTAGTACCGATTTCTTTAGTTCTTATTCTGATGCTGCTGTATTTCAACTTCGGAAACATAAAAGATACGCTGATTTCATCCATTACACTGGCATTTGCGTTTATCGGAGGGTTTTTATCCCTTTGGTTTACAGGAACCATCTTCGGGATCTCAGCAGGAATCGGATTTATCATTCTTTTCGGAGTGGCCACTATAGACGGTATCGTTCTGATCGGGGTGATGAAAGAGAATCTGCAAAACAGAATGTCACTCAAAGAATCCATTGCGCAGGGAGTGAAGAGCCGAATCCGTCCGGTGGTGATGATTGCCCTGATGGGATCTATGGGACTTCTCCCTGCAGCAATGTCAAACGGAATGGGCTCTGAAATTCAGAAACCGTTAGCTATTAT
This sequence comes from Chryseobacterium vietnamense, assembly GCF_031454475.1. NCBI lineage: Bacteria > Pseudomonadati > Bacteroidota > Flavobacteriia > Flavobacteriales > Weeksellaceae > Chryseobacterium > Chryseobacterium vietnamense. The sequence goes on from NZ_JAVDQX010000003.1 coordinate 577,198, forward strand.
GATTGTTGGAGGACTGATCATCTGTATGTTGCTGTCATTTACAGTACTGCCCATAATTTTCCATTATGCTTACCGTAAAAAGCATAAGGAAGCAATATAGTTTCTTTTATTTTGTTCATTATGAGGTCGGGATCCGTGAGGAAGATCCCGACCTTTTTTATGCGTTTTTTGTAGCTTCTAAAACCTCAATATTCTTTGCTACATCACTGCTTTCACATTTTTTAAGTTCCTTTAAAAGAGCAGGAGTAAGGATCTTAGGATTCAGAATTTGAGTGGCCACTTTAGCGGCTGCGTAATCTATAATACCGATCACAGATTCTCTTAAGAAATTGGGAGTGTTGGATGCAATGACTGCCGTTGCCCATGAAGTATCTCTCGCTTTGGAAATAGCAAAATCCAATACAACATTATCTTTTCCGTTGGAGAGTTTGTCAACAAGATCCACAGGATAACAGATTTTGTTTAAAGAATCCTGTACGTTCTGATTAATGGAAGCGATAACATTATTAATATTTTCAAAATCTTTTTTCAAAGGATTGATCTTCCGGTAAGGCATGATTGAAGCTGCAGAAACACCAAGGTCAAGATTGATGTGTGCATTCATCCCAAGGAATATATGCTGCAGTATCAGTAAGTTTTTATTTTTAGTGGCTTCAAAGGCTATAAACCACGAGTTGGTACATTTCTCTCCTTTGCTGTAGCTTTCCCATGCCTGAAGATATCTTTGTGCAAAAGCGAGATCAAGCGAAGTCATTCTTGAATTATCTTCAAATTTTTTCTGTTGAATACCTTTCAGAACCTGTGCCGTCATAATTCTGTAGGTACATGCAAAATATCCTGCCGGACTTTGATTTTCTTTACACCAGATAATGATTTCATCCAGTTTTTTCAGAACTTCTTCAATAGTTTTCATGATGGTTTTTTGTTGATTTAAAGATACTAAAAAAGTGAGCCGGAAAGCTCACTTAATATATTGTTCATTCAGATTATGGGGTGATAATCATCGGATCGGTGATGATAATTGGATCAGGAAAAGGTTCCAGAATCAAGGGTTTGCACATTGCTGCCGGTTGGCAGGTTCCTCCCATGCATATAAAGTTGGTCATTGTGGTGGTGCCATCAGGACATCTGATCATGCCTTCACCGTGACATCCTCCGGGGCATTCTGCCGGATAAAGAGTTCCCCCGAGTACATCTTTCAACTCAGTTCTCGTAAGTTTTGTAAAATTAATTTTTTTCATGAGATTCATTTTAATTAGTTTGGTTGTGTTTAACTTGCTTACAATGAGTAATATAAGTCAAGCAGTTTAATTGCTAAAATAATTAAATTAATTCATCGAAACAAGATGTATTGATTGAAATTTTTATATTATTTATTGATAATAGTTTGAAATGTAATGAATTAAAAAATAAATTGTATATTTATTTCCACGTAAAGAGAAATAATAAAAGAGGAATCCGAAAATCTTAAAGAGTAGGAAATCAAATTAAACTAAATTAATCATGAAAAATTTAAAAAGCTTAAACAGAAAAGAGTTAAAGACTGTTTTAGGTGGCGCGGCGTTAGCTTGTGAGGCACCTGTTGATGGAGGTTGTCCGGCAGGATACATATTCTGCAGCAATCCTTATTGCTGTTATCCCCCAAGAAAACCGTATATCTGTTTTGATTAATAAAAAATCCCTCAATTGAGGGATTTCTTGTGTATTAAGGATTTTCTTTTGAGATCTCATCATGATGCTTTAGATACAAAGGCAGCGCTGCAGAACCATACCATGGGAAAATTTCATAACTGAAAACGCCAGCCTGAACGGCAGGATCTGTTTTTACCCATTGTTCTGCTTCTTCTTTAGACTTGGTGTTGAAAATAAACATGCCACGGTAGTTTTCCTTATTCTTTTCAAGGAAAGGTCCGGCAACAACAATTTTGCCTTCATTGGCCAGTTTACCGATATTGGTCATGTGTCCTTTCATAAGTTCACCCATTTTGGCTTTATCTTCAATCTTTGTAGAACCAGTTGTCAGCATAACAATCGTATAAGGTTTCATTCCATATTTGTCAGCTCCTAAAGAAGTGGCCAGTTCCTGATTGTATTTAGGTTTTTCTGCTTTCTTTTCCTGAGCAAAGGAAAATGCTGAGAGAAGAAGGCATGCAACGAGTAATGTTCCTGATTTCATCTTGTTTTATTTTGATAAATATAATAAAACCTTACAGATATTTGAAAACCGGATTTCAAATGATGAGATGAAACAAAAAACCTCGATGACTTCGAGGTTTATATATAATTGTTCTGATGAGGTTACTAATCTTTAATTCTTAAAAATTCTTTCGCCAGTTCGATCATCTTTGGATCTCCGGTATATTTACCATGCTCATCAGAAAGTTTTACCGTAGGAATCCACTCTTTATTGGGAGCCTGTACGCCGATGAGTTTCATCACGATATTCATTGGTTTCAAGCCTACATCATTCGTAAGATTCGTTCCGATTCCGAATGATATCCCAATTTTCCCTCTGCAGTAATTGGTGATTTCCTCTACTTTTTCAAGATTTAAAGCATCGGAAAAAATAATATACTTAAACATTGGGTTAATCCCGTTTCTTTGATAGTGGGCAATAGTTTTATCTGCAAATTCCAAAGCATCTCCACTGTCATGACGAACCCCATCGAAAAGCTTTGCAAATTTTTTGTCAAACTGCTGGAAGAAAACATCTGTGGTGTAAGTATCGGACAAAGCCACTCCAAGATCACCTCTGTAGACATCTACCCAGTGTTCCAGTGCCATTTCATTGGCCATTTTGAAACCGTATTCGGCGGCATGGAACATAAACCATTCATGAGCATGCGTTCCGATTGGTTTTACACCGTACTTCATTGCAAAATGAACATTTGAACTTCCGATAAAAGTAGAGTCTTTTTTCTGAGTTAAAGCTTCCATTACCAGATTCTGTACCTTATAAGAATGTCTTCTTCTGGTCCCGAATTCGGCAAACGTTACTCCAAGTCTACCTAGTGAATCTGCCTTTTCTATTGTTTTGCTCATCACCACTTCGTTGGAATCTCTTTCCATGTGGTTCATTTCATAATGCAGTTCGCTGATTAATGCAAGCAGCGGGACCTCCCAAAGAATCGTTCTGTACCAAAGTCCTTCCACAGTTACGGAAAGGTCACCTCCTTCCTGATGGATTTTTACTTCAGACGGATCGTAATGATATCCCTCTAAGAAATCAAGATAGGGCAGATCTATATAAGGACATGTTCTTGCCATGAACTTTTTTTCATCTTTCGTAAGTTTAAGTTCGGCCATTTTATTTACGGCTTCCCTTAAAGCAGCGTCAAACCCTTCCGGAAAGTGGTGTTTTCCCCTGTTGATAAATTCATATTTTACAATAGAACTAGGGAATAGCTTTACCACAGCATTCTGCATGGTTATTTTATAGAAATCATTATCGAGGATAGAGTTTAATCTTACGTCGTTCATAATATGTGTAATTTTAACGCAAATATAAAAATAAAAAATAAAATCGCCTAAATGTAAGGCGATTTTTTTGAAATATTTCCATGCTTTTGATGGAGTTATTTTCCAAGATACGAATTGTACATCCAAACTTCTTTCTCCTGCTCGGTAATATAGTCGCTCATTTGCGAATTGGTACCTTCATCTCCTGCTTCATCTGTAATATCCAAAAGTTCTCTCTGCAGATCAATCACTACCTTGAATGAACTTAGAATCTGTTCAACACTTTTAGTACCGTCAGTTACTTCTTTGCTTTCTTTAATGGTGGCTACCTTTAAGTAATCTGAATAATTATGTGCAGGCGTAGCTCCTAATGTGAGGATTCTTTCTGCAATTTCATCAATCTTTAATACGAGGCTGTTGTATAATTCCTCAAACTTTGGATGAAGCGTAAAGAACTGATCACCTTTAATATTCCAGTGAGAACCTCTTGTGTTCTGATAGAATACAGAATAGTTGGCTAACAGTACATTTAATTTTTCTGAAATGTTTTTACAGTCGGCTTCTTTAAGGCCAATAATACTAGCGTTTTTCATATGTATATATTTATTTTTAAAATGAGATGCAATCACCGCTCCAGTTCAGCAGAGTATGAAACTTTTTTACGATGACTGATGTGTTTATCATTTGTATATCCCAAATTTACGAAATATCGTGCCGAACTCTAAGGATTATTAATAGATGATAACTATACGAAAGTTTTTTAAAATAGTTTGGATATATCGGATAAGAGACCGTCGATTTTTAACAAAAGGAATTTTTACCGTTTGTGTTAAATTTCATAAATATTTAATCTTCAATTTTTAAGCAGCAGAATCTATTTCTATTTGTCACTTTTCCGCATGTATATTATGGTTAGGTTATGATACTTAGGAAAAGCGTTTGATTTCAGATGTAAGTATTTGATTTTAATTTTTATATAAGTGTTTGCAGATTAAAAAAATATTACTATTTTTGCACCCTAAAATAAAAAGCAATTAAATGCCTACTATTCAACAATTAGTAAGAAAAGGAAGAGCCACGCTTGCCAAGAAGAGCAAATCGGCTGCCCTTGATTCTTGTCCACAAAGACGTGGTGTATGTACGAGAGTATATACAACTACACCTAAGAAACCTAACTCTGCACTTAGAAAAGTAGCAAGGGTAAGACTTTCTAACGGTAAAGAAGTTAATGCCTATATCCCGGGCGAAGGACATAATCTTCAAGAGCACTCGATAGTATTGGTTAGAGGCGGAAGGGTGAAAGACCTACCGGGAGTACGTTACCACATCGTAAGAGGTGCATTAGACACAGCTGGTGTAAATGGAAGAACTCAGAGAAGATCTAAGTACGGAGCTAAGAGACCTAAACCAGGACAAGCAGCTGCTGCTCCTGCAAAAGGAAAGAAAAAATAATCATTAAATAAGGTACAAAAGCAATGAGAAAGACAAAAGCGAAAAAAAGACCGTTGTTACCAGATCCGAAATTTAATGATCAATTGGTAACGAGATTCGTAAACAACTTAATGCTTGACGGTAAGAAGTCAATCGCATTCAAAATTTTCTATGATGCATTAGAGATCGTAGAAACTAAAAAAGGAGATAACGAAAAAACTGCACTTGAAATCTGGAAAGATGCACTTACAAATGTAATGCCTCACGTAGAAGTACGTTCTAGAAGAGTAGGTGGAGCTAACTTCCAAATCCCTATGCCAATCAGAGCTGACAGAAAAATTTCTATGGCAATGAAATGGTTAATCAAATATTCTAAAGCTAGAAATGATAAGTCTATGGCTTTGAAATTAGCTAACGAAGTTGTAGCTGCTTCAAGAGAAGAAGGTGCAGCTTTCAAAAAGAAATCTGATACTCACAAAATGGCGGAAGCTAACAAGGCTTTCTCACACTTCAAATTCTAATCTGAAATGGGAAGAGATCTTAAATTTACAAGAAATATTGGTATCGCTGCTCACATTGATGCAGGTAAAACTACCACTACAGAAAGGATTTTATTCTATACAGGGGTAAACCACAAAATTGGAGAAGTTCACGATGGTGCTTCTACAATGGACTGGATGGAGCAGGAAGCAGAAAGAGGTATTACTATTACTTCTGCTGCAACTACTTGTTCTTGGAACTTTCCAACAGATCAAGGAAAACCTGTTGCTGATACTAAGCCTTACCACTTCAACATTATCGATACACCGGGACACGTTGACTTCACTGTAGAAGTAAACAGATCTTTAAGAGTATTGGATGGATTGGTATTCTTATTCTCTGCAGTAGATGGAGTAGAGCCTCAGTCTGAAACAAACTGGAGACTTGCTGACAACTACAAAGTTGCGAGAATGGGATTCGTAAACAAAATGGACAGACAAGGTGCTGACTTCCTTAACGTGGTAAACCAGGTTAAAGAAATGTTAGGATCTAACGCAGTTCCAATCGTTTTACCAATCGGTGCTGAAGAAGATTTCAAAGGTGTTGTTGACTTAATTAAAAACAGAGCGATCATCTGGGATGAAGCAGGACAAGGAGCTACTTTCGAAGTAGTGCCAATTCCTGAAGATATGAAAGATGAAGTTCTTGAATATAGAGAGAAACTAGTAGAAGCTGTTTCTGAATATGACGAAACTTTGATGGAGAAATTCTTCGAAGATCCGGATTCAATTACAGAAGAAGAAATCAATGCTGCATTGAGAGCTGCTACTATCGATTTATCTATTATCCCAATGACTTGTGGTTCTTCATTCAAGAATAAAGGAGTACAGTTTATGTTGGATGCAGTATGTAAATACCTTCCTTCTCCATTGGATAAAGATGATATCAAAGGTACTGATCCAAGAACAGACGCTGAAATCACAAGAAAACCATCTGTAGACGAGCCTTTCTCTGCATTAGCATTTAAGATTGCTACTGACCCGTTCGTGGGAAGACTAGCATTCTTCAGAGCTTACTCTGGAAGACTGGATGCAGGTTCTTATATCTTGAACACTCGTTCAGGTGATAAAGAAAGAATCTCCAGAATCTATCAGATGCACGCTAATAAGCAAAATCCGGTAGAATATATTGAAGCTGGAGATATCGGTGCAGCAGTTGGATTCAAGTCTATCAAAACTGGTGATACGATGTGTGATGAGAAAAACCCGATCATTCTTGAATCTATGGTTTTCCCTGATCCGGTAATTGGTATCGCTGTTGAGCCTAAAACTAAAGCTGACCAGGATAAAATGGGTAACGCTTTAGCTAAATTGGCTGAAGAAGATCCTACGTTTACTGTTAGAACTGACGAAGCTTCTGGACAAACGATTATCTCTGGTATGGGTGAGCTTCACTTAGATATCATTGTTGACCGTATGAAGAGAGAGTTCAAAGTTGAAGTAAACCAAGGACAACCTCAGGTAGAGTACAAAGAAAACTTAACAAAAGTTGCTCAACACAGAGAAGTTTACAAAAAACAATCTGGTGGTAAAGGTAAATTTGCTGACATTGTATTTGAACTAGGACCTGCAGACGAAGGTAAAATTGGTTTAGAATTCATCAATGAGATCAAAGGTGGTAACGTTCCTAGAGAATTTGTTCCTGCAATTGAAAAAGGCTTTAAAGCTGCAATGAAGAACGGTCCTTTGGCTGGTTTCGAAGTTGAAGGTATTAAAGTTATTCTTAAAGACGGATCTTTCCACGCGGTGGATTCTGATGCTCTTTCATTTGAAATGGCTGCTAAATTAGGATTTAAAGAAGCGGGACGTGCTGCTAAGCCAGTAATCATGGAGCCTATTATGAAACTGGAAGTTGTAACTCCGGAAGAATACATGGGTAACATCATTGGTGACCTTAACAAAAGAAGAGGTACTATCAGTGGGCAGGAAGAGAAAAACGGAGCTGTTGTAATCAAAGGTTCTGTTCCACTTTCTGAAATGTTTGGATATGTAACTACTCTAAGAACACTTTCATCAGGAAGAGCTACTTCTTCTATGGAATTAGAGAAGTACCAAGCTACTCCACAAAACGTTGCTGAAGAAATCATAGCTAAAGCAAAAGGTTAATTTTTAAATTAAAGAAATGTCACAAAGAATCAGAATAAAACTAAAATCTTACGATTACAACTTGGTAGACAAGTCTGCTGAGAAAATCGTAAAAACGGTAAAGGCTACTGGTGCTGTTGTAAACGGTCCAATTCCATTGCCAACGAATAAGAGAATCTTCACAGTGTTGAGATCTCCGCACGTAAACAAGAAAGCAAGAGAGCAATTCCAACTTTCAGCTCACAAGAGACTAATGGATATCTACTCTTCTTCTTCTAAGACTGTTGATGCTCTAATGAAATTAGAACTTCCTTCAGGTGTAGACGTTGAAATTAAAGTGTGATAAATGCATACTTTGCAATGATTATACAAACCGTTCCTTTTTAAGGGACGGTTTTTTATAACTATGGTTTTTAAAATTAAATCAATAGAAAAAGCCGGTTTGTACTTTATCAAATCGGCTTTTTTTTGTATTGTACTTTCTGTAATGATAAAAAGTCTTCATGGGTTTTGTCTTAATAATACACATGATCCATTCGGGGATCTTAAAGAGTCTGTGGACTAGGTTAATAATCTGATATTAGTAGCGCTTTTCGTGGTGACATATGTCACATCTGTTTATTTATTTAGAATTAATAAAAATAATAATTTTGCCAAAAATTATCAGATGAATAAAGTAGTATCCTTTTCTCTGCTTGTATTGGGTGGGGTTTTTGTAAATGCACAGAAAGCTAACGATTCTATCAAGAAGTCGAAAGAAATTGATGAAGTAGAATTATTCGGTGAAAGAAAAAAGCAGCCGCAGGGTTTGGAAGCAATCACAAGATTGCCTTTAAAAACCAGAGACCAGATTCAGAGTATTTCCGTGATCTCTCATAAAGTAATTGAAGACCTTGGAGGGCTGACGGTTACTGATGTAGCAAAGAATGTTCCGGGAGTAACTCAGTTCGGCAGCTATGGAGGGACCAGAGAAAGTATGTCTATAAGAGGATACAGAGGAGTACCCGTTTTAAAAAATGGAGTTCAGATGGATTCTGATTTCCGTACTGCAGGAATGCTTACCGATATGCAGGGAATAGAAAGTATTCAGATAATTAAAGGCTCTGCTGCCGTTACACAAGGAATAGGAGATGGTTTAGGCTCTGCAGGTGGTGTGATAAATGTGGTAACTAAAGTACCTAAATTTATCAACCAGACTAGTGTAGGTTTCAGATATGGAAGCTGGGATTTCTATAGACCAACAGTCGATTTTCAGAGAGTGTTAGATTCTCAGGGGAAAGTTGCTGTGAGATTAAATGCTGCCTACCAAAACAATAATAGCTTCAGAAGATTTATTAATACAGAACGTATTTACGTAAATCCATCTATTGCCATTCGTCCGGATGATAAAACGGAAATTGTAGTGGAAATGGATTATATGCATAACAATACAACGCCGGACAGAGGAACTGTAAACCTTGCCAAAGGAGATACAGAAGCAATATACAAAATGCCGGGAAGAAAATTCCTTGGATTTTCTACAGATAATGCAAAGACTGAAACATTCAACTTTTCAACTACTGTTACAAGAAAGCTGACTGAAAAACTGAAGGTAAGAGCTGCCTATATGAGCTCATCTTATCAGACTGAAATTGTGGGAGCAGCCCTGGCACCTGTAAAGAGAGATAATCCGACAGAATTCCGTAACAGAACATTGACAAGATCTGAGCGAGAAGATTTAAACAAAGTATTTCAATTTGATTTCATCGGTGCTGATGTAATGACAGGATTCATGAAACATACTTTCCAGGTAGGTTTTGACTGGAAAGAATCTAACGTTACAACAACTTCATATAAAGCTAAAGATGTTGACCAGATCAATGTTCTGAATGAAATCAACAATATCCTGCCTGCTGGAGTTAATATAGACTTATCAACAGCCAATGCAATCAATACGGTAGCACCTACTATGGGATTAATGGCACAGGATGTTATTACGTTCAATAAATATGTAAAAGCTCATTTAGGAGTTCGTTATAGCCGACTAATTGGTTCAGATAAAGAAAAAGACTACGCATGGAACCCTTCATTGGGAATTATGATTTCTCCGATTGAGAATATGAACATCTTTGGTTCTTACACAAGTACTACAGCGTTGAGAAGTTCCAATAATGTATTGTTCACCGGTGGAACAGTAGGAGCTTCTACTACCAAACAATGGGAGGCCGGAATTAAGTCCGACTGGCTGAATGAAAGATTAAGATTTAATATAACCGTTTTTGATATCAATACGGATAATTTATCATACGAACTTCTTGATGGTGGAAATCCTACAGGGAAATACGCACTTGCAGGTAACCTAAAAAGGCAAGGTGTAGAAGTGGAGTTGATAGGTAAAATTCTTCCCAACCTACAGGTGATGACCGGATGGGCGTATGTAGATGCACAGTATAAAGATAGTCCTTCATTCGTGAATGGTTCAGCGCCTATTAATACTCCTAAACATTCTGCTAATGCGTGGTTGAATTATAAGTTCGATAAGGGGATTCTTACAGGTCTTGACGTAGGAGCCGGAATTTATTTTGTAGGAGAAAGACCTGTAGATGATTACAAACAAAAATATACCAATACGGAAAACGGCCATGTGAACGGAACCCAGCCAGGCGAAAAACCCTTCTTTATGCCACAGTATACTACGGTAGATGCACAAATAGGATATTCTTTCAAAAATGGATTAGGATTAAGAGGGTTCTTCAATAATATTTTTGATTCTGTAGGATATAACTCCTATTTCAGAGGAGGATATATCGATCAGATTCAGCCTAGAAACTTTGCTGTACAGGTAAACTATAAATTCTAAATCAAAAAATATATGAAAATTACCAGAACAGTATTTTTACTATTGATTGCCGCAGCAGGTTTAGCTTCATGTTCCGAAGAACATTTGTCTGAAGAAGAACTGAAAACAGCAAGGGAAAATATTGAAAAACATTATAAAAATCCTACAAGTATGTATTCCTGGGGTAACATTTCACCCTGGAAGGAACATTGGAATAATACATCTTATCCAAAAGTTTTTTCACCTCCTCAAATCGGAAAAAGTATCATAGGAGAAGAAAAGCAAAACCTGGAATACCGCTTCTCAGGAAAAGACAGATAACATAGTAACAATCATTCATATCAATTTTAATTAGAAAACATTAAGACAGAACTTCTGTTTTAATGTTTTTTTTTGCCAGTGGCATTCCTGATTGCTGTTAATTTTATACATTTAATCAATCATATAAAATGACGGTCATGGGAAAAAAGAACCATAGCTTTTTTGAAAAATTTTCAAACTGGGCTGTAAAATTTACAGGAAGTCCCTATGCTTTTATGGGAGCTTTTATTATTGTAGTAATATGGGCGGTAACCGGACCTTTTTTTAATTATTCTGAAACCTGGCAACTGGTGATCAATACCGGAACTACAATCATTACTTTTCTGATGGTATTCCTGATTCAGAAAGCCCAGAACAAAGACTCCAAAGCAATACAGATTAAACTGAATGAGCTTATTGCAGCTCACGAAAAAGCAAGCAATCGTATTGTGGATATTGAAGATCTTACGGAAGAAGAACTTGACCAGCTTCATGTTTATTATGAAAAACTGGGCCATCTCGCCAAAAAGGATGCAGATATTCATACTTCCCATTCTATTGATGCTGCAGAAAGAAACCATGATTACAAATTTGAATTCTTTAAAAGAAAACATGAAGAATGGATGCAGAAAAAAGAACAAAAAAAGGATTGATTAATAATTTTTCATAATATTTTAAATATTATGTTTTTTTTTATAATAGACGATGGAAGTTTTAGGTATTTTGGGTGGTTTTTTGATTTTTAATCTTGTTTTTAGTATTTTTTTTGATAAATATCTACATTTATTGAAAAAAAAATATGAAAATAAAATTATTTTGCTTGCCGGTATTTCTATTATCAATATCAGCAAATGCCCAGTGGAGCAGAGGGATGCCCCAACAGAAAATTATAAAAAAGAGTGATCATTCTGTTTACTACCGGCTTGATATTGATCAGATAAGAACACAGCTGCTAAGAGCTCCTAAAATGGGTGAAGGCTCTCCCATTACCATCAATATACCTACTCTCGACGGAAAAATTGAGAAATTTACAGTCAGCAGTTTTCCGGTAATGGATGAAACTCTGGCTAATAAGTACCAGCTGGGTTCCTATGTTGGGATCGGAGTGGATGATCCAACCAAATATATTAGGTTCAGTATTGCTCCTAATGATTTTCAGTCTATGATCATAGGTGCCGACGGTCAATATGAATTTATAGAACCGGCAACATCTGATAAGTCCTATTATTCCGTACATGGAAAAACTAATAAAAACGGACAAGCATTTACATGTTCTACAAAGGAAGATAAAGAATCTGTTGCTAATCTTCAAAAAATGAAAAACGCAGGTATTGCAGCAAAATCTGGTAATAAAACTTTTCATAACTTAAAGTTAGCTATGTCAGTGACAGGTGAATACACTTCCTATTTTGGAGGTGTTTCTGGTGCGCTTACTCAGATTAATGCCACTTTATCAAGGGTAAATGGGGTATTTGAAAAGGAATTTAATGTTCATGTCAGTGCAATCAATGCTCCAGGCCTGATCTTTACCAATCCTGCTAATGATCCCTACAGTACATCTGACTATAAATGTAAGTGGAATTATGAGCTGATGAATGCATTGCATGGAGGAGCTTACGGTGTTACAGATACCGATTTTGATATAGGACACTTGTTCGGAGCTTCAGGTGGCGGTGGAAATGCAGGCTGCATCGGTTGTATTGGAAGTAATGATACATCTACAATTATTGATTCTTCTTGTAATAACTCGCCAACTCCGGATAACTACAAAGGAAGCGGTTATACTTCTCCTGCAGACGGTATACCACAGGGAGATAACTTCGACATAGATTATGTAGCTCATGAAATGGGACATCAATTGGGAGATAATCATACCTATAGTTTTAATGAAGGAACAGGCGTTTGTGTGGAACCAGGATCGGGATCTACCATTATGGGCTATGCCGGAATTACAGGCACTAATACAGATGTTCAGCAACATTCTGATGCCTATTTCCATAGTGTAAGCATTGACCAGGTGCAGACTAATCTTGACGCAGTAACTGTTGACGTGGAAACACCTATCACCAATAATCCACCGGTTGTAACCGCAATGAATACTATTTATACTATTCCGAAATCTACAGCATTTGTACTGACAGCATCAGCAACAGATCCGGACGGAGATGCTCTGACCTACTGCTGGGAACAGGTGAATTCAAGTAATTTGACCAATGGAGTAACCAAAACGAATATCGGAAATACAAGTTCAGGAGCAAACTTCAGATCCTGGATACCTACCGCAAGTCCTACCAGATATTTCCCTAAGCTGGAAACCGTATTGGGAGGAGCTGTAAAAAATACAGCTGATTTTGAAGCAGCAAGTACAGTAGCTAGAACTACAAACTTCCGTGTGACGGTAAGAGATAACAAACCAGGAGGACAGGCCCAGACTGCATATGCTACCCAGACTGTGGTGGTGGGATCTGCGGCCGCATTCACTGTCAATACAACATCATTAACACCTAATGCCAATTCTGCAATAGCATGGACCGTTTCCGGAACAGCAGCTTCTCCATATAATGTAGCTAATGTAAAAATTGATTATACAGAAGATGCCGGGGCAACGTGGAACGATCTGGCTGCATCAGTTCCAAATAACGGATCTGCTAATGTTTTCATCCCCGCTTCTTTAGCAGGAAAAACAATTCACCTGAGAGTTTCTGCCATTGGAAACGTTTTCTATGCTGTGAAGAAGGCTGTTGTATCAAGTTTGCTGGCAGTTTCTGAAGCTGGAAATACGAAATCTGTTAAGATTTATCCAAACCCTGCAGAAGATGTCCTGAATGTAATGAATGTTTCTTCCAATGCATCTTATGAAATTTTCAATGCTCCGGGACAGATCATTGCAAAAGGAACAATAGGAGAGGGTAAGATTAATGTAAGAACTCTCGTGAAAGGAATCTACTTTATTACCATTACCAATAAAGAAGAAAAGAGTACCACAAAGTTTGTAAAAAAATAATCCGGTTAACAATCAAAAAAAACCTCTGAGTCATCAGAGGTTTTTTTTATGGTTTGTATTATCTCATGAAATAATTGAAGTAACTACAGCTTCCCATCAGGTTTTTCGTTGTTTCAGTATCGGAATACTGAGCTTTCAACTGAGCAAAATAGGTTCTGTACTTCTGGTTTTTAATATTATCCATTTCCTTTTGGCGGGCATCTTCTTTTTCAGACCACTTCGGATCAGAATAATCAAAATCTTTAGGCGCTTTGGCTTCGTACTGGTAATATTTACCCTGCTCAGCACTTGCCATCTGGAATAGGATTCTTGCTTTTTCTTCTTTATTATTGGAAAGCTTAAGTGCCTTTTGATAATAATTGATGGACAGGTCAAAATTATCAGGTTCAATATAAGATGTATCAAGGAAGTTTTTATAATAATATTTGTAAGGATTCTTTCTGTCTGTATTCCAGAAATCATATTTACCTCCGTTGCTGTTGTCGATATCCATAACAAATAATTCGCGGTAATATCCTAAAATGGAAGTATTGTACAATAAATTTCCGATAAGCTGATTGGCTTTTGCTGCTTTTTCACCCGTACCGTTTCCGATCTTTTTTAGCTGAATCAAAGCATCTGCCAGCTCAAGTTTATCCATGCTTGTTTTAATGAAAGGGAAATCAGCATAGTTTTCTGCTTTCATACTTTCGGTATCAGGACTTCCAAAACTTTCCCATACGTTATGCCCGAATACAAGATTTGAAATATTTTTAAAACCGTTGTATTCTGCAGGAGCATATTGTTTTGGAGTGATGGTTTGGCCACTTTTTTCTGTCCACTCATAATTTTGTCTTGGAATACCTGCAAAGCTTTTTGCCTTTTCATAATAAGATTTTGCCTTTTCAAAATCGGCAAGTCTCATCGCTCTGTCTCCATAAATGGTATTGAAGAAAGCATCAATATTACCTACACTATCCATATTTTTGGCGATGATCTGCTGCTCAAACTGGGTTTTATTTGGCTTTCTGTAAAACTCTTCCACGCTTTTTACCAGACTTGAGTTCGGGTTATATTGGAGATCAGAAAGTTTATTGTTCATCAGGAACGATTTTCCGTCCTCACCCTGAAGGAAGTAACGGTTTGCAATAACATCTTTAAGGAAATCTGCAGTAGAAGGTACTTCACCATAATAATCGAAATTATCAGTAGCAGCTGTATCTTTTTCTACTTTTTTCTCTACGAAGTATTCTGCATAGTCTTTCATCAGATGATCTTCATACTCTGCATCAATTTTCGGCTGGGAAACAATATCATTCAGAACTTTCATTCTTTTGATTTCTTCCAGATATTCCGGATTGGTGGTTGTGATGTCATTCAGAATTTCAGAGCTTTGTTTATAGTATTTCTTTAAAAACTTAAGATAGGCATCTGCAATCTGCCAGTACTCATCTTTAGACTTTTCTTTTGTTTTATCTGTGAATTTTTCCAGGTCATTAAGGAAATCCTGTGTCTTCTCATCGTAATAATACCCTGTTCTGTTGTAGAATGGAATTCTGTCCGGATTGCTGAACAGCTCATCATCACTTTGGTCAGCTTTAGCACTATCACCTGTTTTATCAGATTTGGAACCTCCGAAGAGATTTTTAAAGAACCTTACAATTTTCTGCCAGAAAGAAAGCTTTTCTTCTTTCACTTCAGTTTTGGTCTGATTTGCAGATGTATCTTTTGATGTGTTATCCGATGAATTTTCTTTCGTAGTTGCTTTTTGAGCATCTGAAGTATAGTAATAAGTAGGCAGGTAGCTTCTTTCAAGTTCATTGATACTTCTGGCAGCCATTACCTTCAGAATTTCAGAATCAGGATCAATTTCATACATCTTTTCCATCATCGGAATAGGATTGTTGAAGTCCTCATATCCTAAAAGGAAATAAGCCATATTCTTTTCATCATTGGTATTGGCTCTTTTCAGAATATTGCTGAAAGAAGCGGTGTCCGAAAGTTTCATCGAAACAAATGCAGATTCCTTGCGGTCTTTGCTGTTCATGAATACCTGAAAGAAGTTCCAGTTGGCATCACTGTTCATTTCCAGTCCTCTCTGTGCTCCTGCCAGCTGATCCAGAGACATAAAGTAGACCGTTCCTTTCAATTTGATGGGCGCTACATATGTTTTGAAAGCCTGTACCGCAGAATCGTAATTTCTTGTATAATGATTCAGACGTACCAGCTGATATCCGTAACGCTGTTTGATTTCAGGATTTCTCGCCGCATTGTACAGAGAGGTTAAAGCAGCGATCGTTTTATTGTAATCAAGAGCTGTAGCATTTTTTCTGCTGGCATCCCTGTCGTAATAGAATGAGTTTTCACTTTCTATATAATTGATGCTCATAAAAGGCTCGAGATATTTGGCTTCAATCAAATAATCAATGCCTTCTTTATATTTCTGGTAAAAGCCTGTGCCCAGTTTTTGTAAAAGAGGGTTGGAAGGATTTCCGTTCTTTAAAGCATTCAGATCGTTCATGCTTACCTTATACACCAGATTCTGGGTTTCGGCATAACTGAGTTGATTGTTAAAGAACTTTTTCCATGTTTCCACATTGTCATCAGGAATCAGTGCTGAGTTATATCCTCCATAAAATCTGCTGGAGTAATTATGCAGAAAAGGAAGGTAAGTCTTATCCTTGATGATGGTTTGCGTAAAAAGGTTGAAGTAATCATAATCAGGATCTGACCACGCGCAGGCGTCAGATTGCGTATAGAAAAGTGATACAACCGCAAGTGAAAGAATGTACTTTTTCATAGGGTGTGCAGTGTTTTTTTAGTTTTAATAGTGTGTGATATAGTGTTCTGGCAGGTATGTCTGTCTCAGGAGATTAAAATTTCCTGTCTGACACAAATTTACTATCTAATTGATAATAAATGATATTAAAATGCGGGATTTTTTTCTGTAAAAACCCGATAACATTATTAAGTTGTTCTTCAGTTATTTCCTCTGTCTTTATTTTGAACCCTTTATTCAAATAACTTCCGAAGTAGAAACCGTCTTTCATTACTTCAATTTCATAGTCAGATATTTTTCTAAAATCAGGGTTTTCGAGATCTCTTTTGGATAATGCATTAATCAGTTTATGTTTACCCAAATGATTGGTAACGATTCCCCAGGAATAAATCGGAAGGGCAACTTCAATATTTTTGATAGGATAGTCTTCTATTTTCGAAAGGTAGCTTTTCAGAATATTCACATCCAGAATAGAATTTTTATCAAAATTTTCAAGAGGTGACGAAGTAGAGTAGCACATGAGATATACTTTTCCAACAGGAGGAATTCCGGTCTGTTTTTTATCTTTCACCTGATGAAGACGGAGAGTACAGGTGATGTCTTTTCCGGAAATTCTTTTGAGTTCTTTCAGAAATTTAAAATAATCATTTCGTGTTCCGGCGGTCCAGTCACAGTCGATCTGAATTTCATTACTGGTTTTCAGGTGATATTCTTTTGCTTTCTTTTGAGTTAAAAGATGAATGCTTTCAGCCAGAAATTTAATCTCATCAGCAGAAATACCTAACAATGTCTGGTTGGTGATGAAAACAGTAGGAACAATCTGTTTGTCTGTCTGAAAACTCTGGTCTTTGGTAATCACAGCTACCGGCTGAAATTTTCCGTTTACTTTATCTACATCAAAGAATCTGGTGTATAAATTGGGGACTGTTGCTTTATCCAGTGCTTTCTTTTCTTCAAGGTCCAGCTTCAATTTGGTTTTCCAGTAATAGAAAGTATAAGGATGGTTCTCTTTCCCGTTGCATGATAGAATAAGAAAAAGCAGAAATAGAAATAAAATTTTTAAATGTTTCATTGGTGTAAATCACCCTTCAAAATTAATGATATTTTGGCAAAATATAAACCGTAAAATCCCGGTGATTGAAGAATAAAAGCCGATGATGAAGGTGAGTTCTTACAAATGTATAAAGTTTTTGCTGACGAGAAATTACATTAATAACTGTTTTGTAATCATGGGGTGGTTTTCCACAACAAGAAAACCACCCCAAATGGAGTGGTTTTCCACAACAAGAAAACCACCCCAAATGGAGTGGCTTTCTCTATATATCATTTTACTACTTGAAAAATTCGCTTTCGCACGTACAGGTTTCTTTGCTGATGCTTTCACTGGATGAGCAACAGCCATCAAGATTCTTAACGTTTCCTTTTTCATCAGTAAGGTAGATTTTATCTTTATCAAACTTCACGAAAAATGTTTCCTCATATTTTTTAAAAACCACTTTCATTACCTTATTCGGAGCATATTTTCCTGCATTGATCTCTTCTGTGGTTTCTTCTCCGCTCGCCTGATTCACCTGAACATATCCAAAATGTACATCCCCATTATTTTTTACATCCAGATAATAATGTGGAGTCCCAGTGCCGCTATATCCTTTCAGAATGTCAAAAGCTCTGTATCCGATAAAAGGAACCTCTGTCTGCTGTGCCCATGTAAGAATGCTGATACACAGAATCATTACACTGAAAAATTTTTTCATAGATATTTTTTTCAAATGTAAAAATTTTTAAGCAAAAACATTCACCGTAAAAACACGGTTGTTTACAATTATAAGATGCTTGGTATAAGATATCCCTTTCACTGAATGAGGTGTGGATTTTGTTTGGATGGTGGCTTTATAACAATAAAACCACTCCTAAAAGAAGTGGCTTTTTATGATTGAGTTAAAATCAGATTAAAAAACGGTTGCTGCAAGCTGAATTCTTGCGAACTTATTGGAAGGATTCCACATGGCCATCATGGATACAGGAAGGCTGTAATGATCGGTAATCTTAACTACTTTTCCGGCTTTGAGACCTACATTTACGATGTCAAAGCTGTTTTTGCCATTGCCATATAAAAAGGTTTTATCATTAAGAGCAAATCCGGCTCCTACAAATGCATCCAGATTTACCTTCTGTCCTTTAATAACTGGATAACTTGCCTGTACATAAGTAGAATATCTGTTCTTTTTGTAGCTTCCATCAGCCTCAAGGATGACTTCTCCTGCATTGGCTCCTCCATACAGCATGATATCAGCCTCGATATTGATCGGGAATGACGGCCCGAAGGTATAGTTGGTTCTTAAATCAATAATATGGGCCGTTCTTCTCTGTGAATAGCTGAAGATGTCATCTGCAGCTACTGCGGTATTGATGTTCCGGGAGTTGTAAAGATCCCATAATCCAATATAAAAACGACCGTCAGAATATTGAATATAATAATTGATCTCTTTGTAATGAGTGTTGTCTTTATCATCCGCTAATGCTGATGCTCCCCAGATTCCAACTTTCCATTTCTTTTCCGCATCCAGGGCATAAGAAAGATTTCCCATTACGACAGGTTTATCAGTAATAATAAGCCCTCTCCATAAGTGATTGTTCTGAATGTTGGCAGTAAAATCAAGTCTTCCTTCTTTAGATTCCTTGGTTTCACCGCTCTCCTGTGAAAATAACCTTCCTGTGCCTAAAGCAAGAACGAAGATTCCCTTTAAGATTTTTCTCATCATTGGTCTTATTTTAAAAATCCATATAATACTGCTGCGATAATAGCTCCAGTAACCGGGCCTACTACAGGAATCCACGCATAACTCCAGTCACTGCTTCCTTTTACAGGTAAAATAGCATGCATAATTCTTGGGGCAAGATCTCTTGCCGGGTTAATAGCATACCCTGTAGTTCCTCCCAGAGACAAACCGATGGCCCAAACTACAAACGTAACGGGAATGGCTCCGATAGAACCTAATCCTACTTTAGCTGTTGGGTCTGCCTGTAAAGAAATACTGGGATCTGCAAAATAAAAGACACAGAATACCAGAACAAATGTTCCGATAATTTCGCTGATAAGGTTAGACGATGTTTTTCTGATAGCGGGAGTGGTACTGAAACAAGCCAGTTTTGCTCCTTCATCCTCCGTAATGGCAAAGTGATCTTTATGAAACAGCCATACCAGAAAAGCACCCAGCATTCCGCCGATCATCTGAGCCGCAATATAAGAAGGTACCAGGTCCCAGGAGAATTTTCCTGCGGCGGCCAGTCCAATGGTTACAGCCGGATTCAGATGGGCCCCACTTATTGGCCCTGCAACGGTTACTCCCACAAATACGGCGAGCGCCCATGCGGTAGTAATAACAATCCATCCGGAATTATTTCCTTTCGTATCTTTTAAGACAACATTGGCTACAACACCGTTGCCTAACAATATAAGAAGCATCGTTCCGATAACTTCTGCAATAAATGGGGTCATATAAGTTTTTTTAATGAGTGAGTTAATCTTCTATCCAGCTCTGAGCACTTTTTACAGCTTTTTTCCAGAAGTGGGTCATTTTATCCACTTTTTCTCTGTCCAGTTGAGGGTGGAAATCTTTGTCTACAATCCATTGTTCCTGGATTTCGTCTATATTTTTCCAGTATCCTACTGCAAGTCCTGCAAGGTAGGCTGCTCCAAGAGCTGTAGTTTCCAGTGTTTTGGGTCTTGTAATTTTAAATCCGAAAAGGTCAGACTGTATTTGCATCAAAAGATCGCTGGCAGAGGCGCCGCCGTCTACTCTTAATTCAAGACTGGCTGTTCCGGAATCGGCTTCCATAGCTTTTACGATATCATACACCTGAAATGCAATTCCTTCCAGTGTGGCTCTTGCAATATGTGCATCAGTGGTACCTCGGGTAATTCCTACAATGGTTCCACGGGCATACTGATCCCAGTAAGGAGCGCCAAGACCAGTCAGTGCAGGTACAAAATAAACTCCACCATTATCTGGTACAGAAGCAGCCAGTTTGTTTACTTCCTCAGAAGAACGGATAAGCTTAAGACCGTCTCTTAGCCATTGAATAGCTGCACCTCCTACAAATACACTGCCTTCCAGTGCATAATTTACTTCTCCATTGATCTTCCACGCTACCGTAGTGAGAAGGTTATTTTTAGAAGAAACGGCTTCCGTTCCTGTATTCATTAATAAGAAACATCCTGTTCCGTAAGTATTTTTTACCATTCCCGGAGTGGTGCACATCTGTCCGAATAAGGCAGCCTGCTGGTCACCCGCAATACCTGCAATTGGAATTTTGGTAGAGAATAGAGTAGTCGCTGTTTCCCCGTATATTTCACTGCTTTGCTTTACTTCAGGAAGAATAGCTTTAGGAATATTGAATAATTCTAATAAATCATCATCCCATTCTAAAGTATGGATATTCAGAAGCATTGTTCTGCTGGCGTTGGAAACGTCGGTGATAAACATTTTTCCACGGGTCAGTTTCCATACAAGCCAGGTATCAACGGTCCCGAAACATAGTTTTCCTTCTTCAGCCTTTTGTCTTGCTCCTTCTACATTATCAAGGATCCATTTTAACTTGGTTGCTGAAAAGTAAGCATCCAGAACCAATCCTGTTTTTTCTTTGATCGTTTCAGCGTGTCCCTGTTCCTTCAGTTCGTCGCAGTATTTTGAAGTTCTTCGGTCCTGCCATACAATTGCATTGTAGATGGGTTCACCGGTTTCCTTATCCCAGACGATTGTCGTTTCACGCTGGTTGGTAATTCCGATAGCGGCAACTTCCAGTCCGGAAATTCCTGCCTTTGCAATAACTTCAGCTGCTACGGAAATCTGTGAAGACCAGATTTCGTTTGGATCGTGTTCTACCCAACCCGGAGTAGGAAATATTTGTCTGAAATCTTTTTGAGATACATATTCTATTTCTCCACTGTGATTGAAGAGAATCGCTCTGGAGGAAGTTGTTCCCTGGTCTAGAGCGAGAATTAGTTTTTCATTCATGTATATAATGCTAATTTAGGTTGATAACTTTAGGTGAATACGGAGTCAGTAAATATCCTCTTGCCAGTTCAATAAATTCATTTTCCTGCTGCTGAGCCCATTCTTCAGAATATCCTTTTTCTTCAGCAATGATTCTTGCCACGTTATGAGCGCTGTCTATCGCTGCTCTGGCATCAAGGAATAGCAAACGTACTCTTCTTGCCAGGATATCTTCAATGGTTTCTGCCATTTCTGCTCTTACGGCCCATACTACTTCCGCTACAGTGAAAGGGTGATCCGGATGGATTCTTTGAGCATAGCGCGGATTGCTTTGTTGCAATGCTTTGATGGCTGGAATATCAGATCCGTATACATACAGATGATTGGTTCTGTCTACCTGTTCCGGTTTTACATTTCCATGGATGGAAAGGTGTTCCGTTTTAGATGGGCTGTTTCCCAATCTGTGAACTTTCATAGCTTCATCTATGGTATCTTCTGCCATTTTACGGTAAGTAGTCCATTTCCCTCCAATGATAGAAACCAATCCTGTCTCTGAAGTAATGACTTTGTGGCTTCGGGATACTTCTTTCGTGCTTTTGCTTCCGTCTTTAGGGGCAGCAAGCGGACGAAGACCTGCGAAAACTGATTTTACATCTTCGCGCGTAGGTTTTTTAGCTAAATACTGTCTCGCTGTATTCAATACAAAACTGATTTCCTCTTCCAGTGCACGGGGTTCAAAGCTTTCGTCTTTTAAAAGAGTATCTGTAGTTCCTACCAGAGCTCTGTCATGCCATGGAACAACAAATAAAACCCTGCCGTCTGATGTTTTCGGAATCATGATAGCGTCATCACTTTTAAGAAAGGATTTATCCAGTACAAGGTGAATTCCCTGACTTGGTACTACAAGTTTACCATGTTTAGGGTTGTTCATGTTAAGAATATCATTTGTAAACACACCTGTAGCATTGATCACTACTTTACCGTGTATCTGATATTGCTGTTTGGAAAACTGGTCTTCTGCAACCACACCTATTACTTTATCGGAAGCATCTTTCAAAAGGTTGATTACTTTTACATAGTTGACTGCGCTTCCGCCTTTTTCAATGATTGTTTGAGTAAGGTTAACTGCAAGTCTCGCATCGTCAAACTGTCCATCCTGGTAAACAACACCACTCATTAAATGATTTTGTTCAATGGTAGGGAGTTTTTCGATAGTTTTTGATTTGCTGATGTATTTTGTTTTACCCAAGCTCAATTTTCCGGCAAGAAAATCATAAACAGATAGTCCTATTTTATAGTATATTCCTCCCCACCATGTATAGTTTGGAATAATAAAAGACTGATTTTTTACGATATGAGCCGCATTTTTTGCCAAGAGTCCTCTTTCCTTTAAAGCTTCTTTTACCAATCCGACATCTCCCTGAGCGAGATATCTAACTCCGCCGTGTACCAATTTGGTACTTCTGCTGGATGTTGCTTTTGCGAAGTCATGAGATTCAAGCAATAAAGTTTTGAATCCCCTGCTTACCGCATCTAATGCTGAACCTAAACCACTGGCTCCTCCTCCTATGACAATAAAGTCCCATTCTTTTACATTGGTTAACTTACTGAGTTCTTCGTTTCGTTTCATAAATGTTTCGTTTATGTTTCGTTTCCAAATATATAAATTAAAAATGAAAGCAAAAAGAAAATAAATGAAATTTTAAGATGTCAAAAAAAAACGGTATTTTTGATGAAACGAATAAAATGGAAAAGCTATTACCAAGGCAGGATGAAATACTTAAAGAGCTGGATGAGAAAGGACATGTGCTTGTTCAGGATCTGTGTGAAAAGCTCAATGTTTCTTCGGTTACGATCCGAAAGGATCTGAACTATCTCGAAAGCCTGGGGCTTCTTTTCAGAAATCATGGAGGAGCAAGCAAGCAGGTAAGATATGCTTATGAGAAAAATGTTGGAGAAAAAGAAAATATCAATGTAGAGGCCAAGCAGGATATTGCGAAAGCAGCATTGTCATTGATTCAGGAAAATGATTGCATTATACTGGCATCCGGTACAACCATGCATTATCTGGCCAGGATGCTGGTGAACTTTGGACCGCTTACGGTATTGACATCTTCTTTACGGGTGGCTATTGAGCTTTGTAATAATCCTAACATTAATATTATACAGTTGGGAGGTGAAGTGCGAAAAAGCTCTACTTCCATAGTGGGTTCTATTTCTGAAGGAATTCTAAAGCAGTTTTCATGTAATAAACTTTTTCTGGGAGTAGATGGAATTGATCCTGAATTCGGAATCAGTACTTCCAATGCTGCAGAAGCTCATTTGAATCAGATTATGATGGAATGTGCGGATCAGACAGTGATTCTTGCAGATTCTTCAAAATTAAATAAGAAAGGTTTTGGGAAGATTGCAGCTTTGGATCAGGTGGATTACCTTATTACGGATAAGGGGATCTGTGCTGAAGACAAGGCCGGGCTGGAAGAAGTGGGAGTGAAGGTGATGACTCCGTAGGGGCTTCATCTTAATTTCTTTTTAAAAATCAAAATAAATCTTTGGGAAATTTGTTCTGAATTTTTTCAAAATCATCTAATTGATTAAAAATCAAAATATTTTACTTGAAATATTTGTCAGTTACAAAATTATTCATAAATTTGCACACTCATTTTAGGGGCGTAGTATGCCTATATCAAAAGTAGAAATTACTTCAGACTTCCGAAAAATGGTGATAAATAAAGGATAAATTTTATTATAATATAAACAATGTCAGGTATTATTGGTAAAAAAATCGGTATGACATCTTTGTTTAACGAAGAAGGGAAAAATATTCCTTGTACAGTTATTCAAGCTGGTCCATGCTCGGTTTTACAGGTCAGAACCTTAGAAAACGACGGTTATACAGCTGTGCAGTTAGGTTTCGATGACAAGAGTGAGAAGAACGTTGGTAAAGCGTTAGCTGGCCATTTTAAAAAGGCTGGTTCTGCTCCTAAAGCTAAATTGGTAGAATTCCACAACGGATTCGCTGAAGTGAAAGTAGGAGAAGAAGTAAAAGTTGATTTATTCGCTGAAGGTGAATATGTTGACGTAACAGGAACTTCAAAAGGTAAAGGCTTCCAGGGTGTTGTTAAAAGACACGGATTTGGAGGTGTAATGCAGGCAACTCATGGTCAGCACAACAGACTTAGAGCTCCAGGTTCTATCGGTGCTGGTTCAGACCCTTCAAGAGTATTCAAAGGGATGAGAATGGCTGGAAGAATGGGAGGTAAGCAGGTAACTGTTCAAAACCTTCAAGTGTTAAAAGTTGATCAAGAACAAAATCTTTTAGTAGTAAAAGGTGCTGTTCCGGGAGCTAAAAATTCTTATGTAATTATCAGAAAATGGAACTAGTAGTATTAAATACATCAGGAAAGGAGACCGGAAGAAAAGTAACTCTAGACGAAACAGTATTCGGAATTGAGCCAAATCAGCACGCGGTTTACTTAGAAGTTAAACAGTATCTTGCTGCACAAAGACAAGGTACTCATAAAGCAAAAGAAAGAAGCGAAATTACTGCTTCTACTAAAAAGCTTAAGAAGCAAAAAGGATCAGGATCTGCTAGATACGGTGATATCAAATCTCCAGTATTCAGAGGTGGAGGTAGAGTATTCGGACCAAAACCAAGAGACTACAGATTCAAATTGAACAAAGCTCTTAAGAGATTGGCTAAGAAATCTGTTTTATCTCAAAAAATGAGAGACAACAGCATTAAAGTTTTAGAAGATGTGAGCTTTGACGCTCCTAAGACTAAAGATTTCATCAATGTATTAAATGCATTGGAACTTAACGGTAAAAAATCTTTATTCGTTCTTCCTGAAGCTAATAAGAATGTGTATTTATCTTCAAGAAACTTACCTAAAACTAAAGTAATGAACTTCAACGAGATCAGTTCTTACGATTTAGTAAACGCTGGTGAGATCATTTTCTTCGAAGGTGCAGTTGAAAAATTCCAGGAAAATTTAAAGAAATAAATCATGTCAGTTATTATTAAACCAGTTATTTCAGAAAAGGCTAATTACCTTACAGATTTAAGAGGTTCTTATTCTTTCTTAGTTAACCCTAAGGCGAATAAAATCGAGATCAAAAAAGCTGTTGAAGCAGCTTACGGTGTAAAAGTAGCAGACGTTAACACAATGATTTATGCTCCGAAGGTTTCTTCAAAATACACTAAAAAAGGTCTTCAAGTAGGAAAGACAAATAAATTGAAAAAAGCGGTAATCAAACTTGCTGAAGGTGAGGTTATCGATATTTTTGCTGTAAATTAATTATTAATTATAAATAATAGTAATGTCTGTTAGAAAATTAAAACCTATCACCCCGGGACAGAGATTCAGAATTGTAAACAATTTTGAGGAAATTACTACCAACAAACCAGAGAAATCTCTAACAGTTGGTATTAAAAAGTCAGGTGGACGTAACCAAACAGGTAAAATGACCATGCGTTACACCGGAGGTGGACACAAAAAGAAATACAGAATTATTGACTTCAAAAGAAACAAAGCAAACGTTGAAGCAACTGTAAAATCTGTAGAATACGATCCAAACAGAACTGCATTTATCGCTTTATTAGAGTACGCAGACGGAGAGAAGAGATATATCATCGCTCCAAACGGTATCAAAGTTGATCAGAAAGTAGTATCAGGAGAAAGCGTTGAACCAAACGTAGGTAACGCAATGAAATTGAAAAATATTCCATTGGGTACTGTAATCTCTTGTGTTGAAATGAAACCTGGACAAGGTGCAATTTTAGCAAGAAGTGCTGGTTCTTCAGCTCAATTAACTTCAAGAGATGGTAAATATGCAATCATCAAGTTACCTTCAGGAGAATCAAGAATGATCCTTACTGAATGTATGGCAATGATTGGTTCTGTTTCCAACTCAGATCACCAATTAACTGTATCAGGTAAGGCTGGTAGAAGCAGATGGTTAGGTAGAAGACCAAGAACAAGAGCGGTTGTAATGAACCCAGTAGATCACCCGATGGGTGGTGGTGAAGGACGTTCTTCAGGAGGTCACCCAAGATCTAGAAACGGTAAACCGGCTAAAGGTTACAAAACTAGAAAGAAAAACAAAGTGTCTAACCGTTACATCGTATCTAAAAGAAAATAATTATGGCAAGATCACTTAAGAAAGGACCGTTCATTCATCATACTTTAGATAAGAAGGTTCAGGCAAATATAGAGTCTGGTAAGAAGACAGTTATCAAAACTTGGTCTAGAGCATCTATGATCTCTCCGGACTTCGTAGGACAAACTATTGCAGTACACAACGGGAAATCTTTTATCCCGGTTTATGTTACAGAAAACATGGTTGGTCACAAGTTAGGCGAATTTTCTCCAACAAGATCTTTCAGAGGTCATGGTGGTAACAAAAACAAAGGAAGCAGATAATCATGGGATCAAGAAAACAAGATAGTTCAATCGCAAGAAAAGAAGCTAACAAAGACGTTGTAAAAGCTTCATTAAATAATTGCCCGTCTTCTCCAAGAAAAATGAGATTAGTTGCTGATATCATTAGAGGAGAGCAGGTAGACAAAGCACTTTATATCCTAAAATATTCTAAGAAAGATGCTTCTAACAAGTTAGAAAAATTGCTTCTTTCTGCTATGGCTAACTGGCAAGTGAAAAACGAAGGTGCTGACATCGAGGAAGCAAACCTTATCGTTAAAGAAATATTTGTGGATAGTGCAAGACAATTGAAGAGACTAAGACCAGCTCCACAAGGTAGAGGGTATAGAATCAGAAAAAGATCTAACCACGTTACATTAATCTTAGGTAACAAAGAAAATTAATCAAGGTATGGGACAGAAGACAAATCCAATTGGTAACAGATTAGGTATCATCAGAGGATGGGATTCTAACTGGTTTGGTGGAAACGATTATGGAGACAGAATCGCTGAAGACTACAAAATCAGAAGATACCTTGAAGCTAGATTATCTAAAGGTGGTATTTCAAAAATTTATATTGAAAGAACTTTAAAATTAGTTACAGTAACTATTACTACTGCTAGACCGGGACTTATCATCGGTAAAGGAGGTCAGGAAGTTGATAAATTGAAAGAAGAGTTGAAGAAACTTACAGGTAAGGATATTCAAATCAACATTTTCGAAATCAAAAGACCTGAATTAGACGCTGTACTAGTTGCTGATAGTATTTCTAAGCAAATTGAAAACAGAATTTCTTACAGAAGAGCTGTTAAAATGGCAATGGCAAGTACTATGAGAATGGGTGCTGAAGGTATCAAAGTTCAGATTTCTGGTAGATTAAACGGAGCTGAGATGGCAAGATCAGAATCTTTCAAAGAAGGAAGAATTCCATTGTCAACTTTCAGAGCTGATATCGATTACCACTGGGCAGAAGCTCACACTACTTACGGTAGACTAGGGGTTAAAGTTTGGATCATGAAAGGTGAAGTTTACGGTAAAAGAGAACTTTCTCCACTAGTGGGACAACAGAAAAAAGGAGGTCAGTCAGACAGAGGAAACAGAGGTGGAGACAGAGACAACAGAAGACCTAGAAAAAACAACAACAATAACAATAATAATTAAAATTTTAGATTAGAAATTTTGAATTTTAAATTACCGTTACTTTTTTAAAATTAAAAAAAATCTAAAATCTAAAATCTAAAATCTAAAATTTAGAAATTATGTTACAACCAAAAAGAACCAAATTCCGTAGAGTTCATAAGATGAAGATGAAGGGGAATGCCCAGAGAGGTAGTCAACTTGCTTACGGAACTTTTGGGATCAAAGCAACGGAAGGAGCTTGGATCACTGCAAGACAGATTGAAGCAGCTCGTATCGCTGCTACAAGATATATGAAGAGAGAAGGTCAACTATGGATCAAAATCTTCCCAGATAAGCCAATTACTAAAAAACCAGCGGAAGTACGTATGGGTAAAGGTAAAGGTGCTGTTGAATATTGGGTAGCTGTAGTAAAACCAGGTAAAATTATGTTCGAAGTTGGAGGAGTTCCTTACGAAATTGCGAAAGAAGCTCTTAGACTTGCTGCACAAAAATTACCAGTAGTTACTAAATTCATCGTTGCTAACGATTTTGTTAAACCTCTATAATCTTTGAATACAATGAAAAATGCTGATATTAAAAATTTAAGCGCGGGTGATATTCAAGCTCAATTAACTGAAGCAAAAGCTCAATATTCTAAATTGAAATTGGCTCATGCAATCAGCCCAATTGAAAACCCGATTCAAATCAGAGATTTGAGAAAAACAATCGCAAGACTAAACACTGAGTTAACTAACAAACAATAATTTCATTTTACAATGGATAGAAATTTAAGAAAAGAAAGAATCGGAGTGGTTTCCAGCAATAAAATGGAAAAAACTATTGTTGTTAGTGAAACTACAAGAGTAAAGCACCCGATGTACGGTAAATTCGTTTTGAAAACGAAAAAATATACTGCACACGACGAGAACAACGAATGCACAGAAGGTGATACTGTTTTGATCCAAGAAACTAGACCTTTGAGCAAGAGCAAGAGATGGAGATTAGTAAGAATCATTGAAAAAGCTAAGTAATAATGTTACAAACAGAATCAAGATTAAAAGTTGCTGATAACACAGGTGCTAAAGAAGTACTAGTGATCAGAGTTCTGGGAGGAACCAGAAGAAGATATGCTTCAGTTGGTGATAAAATCGTTGTTACGATCAAGGATTCTACACCATCAGGAAACGCTAAAAAAGGTCAGGTATCTAAAGCTGTAGTAGTAAGAACTAAAAAAGCAGTAAGAAGAAAAGATGGTTCATACATCAAATTCGACGACAATGCTTGTGTATTACTAAACGCAGCGGGAGAAATGAGAGGAACGCGTGTTTTCGGACCAGTTGCTCGTGAGTTGAGAGACAAAGAATATATGAAAATCATTTCATTAGCTCCTGAAGTACTTTAATTTTTAAAATTTTTAAAAGAAATGTCAAAGTTAAAAATAAAAAGAGGAGATAACGTAATCATTACTACTGGTAAGAAAGATATCAAAGGTAAGACTGGTGAAGTTATTGAAGTGATCAAGAAAGAAGGTAGAGACCCAAGAGTAATCGTTGCAGGACTTAACATCGTTAAAAAACACGTTAAGCCTTCAGCTTCTAATCCTCAAGGAGGAATTACTGAAAAGGAAGCTTCTATTCATATCTCAAACGTAGCTTTAGTTGGTAAAGACGGAAAAGCTATCAAAATCGGTTACAAAATCGAAGGAGATAAGAAAGTAAGAATTAACAAAAAAACGGGTGAAACTTTATAATTTGAATTAACATGGAATTTATAGCAAGACCCAAAAAAGCATATAAAGAAACAATTGTTCCTGCAATGATGGAAGAATTCGGGTACAAGTCAATCATGCAAGTACCTAGATTAGAGAAAATCGTTGTATCACAAGGTTTAGGAGATGCTACTGCAGATAAGAAAATTATTGATTATGCTGTAGAAGAATTGACAAACATCACAGGTCAGAAAGCAGTTGGTACAATCTCTAAGAAAGACGAAGCTGCATTCAAACTAAGAAAAGGTATGCCTGTAGGTGCAAAGGTAACTTTGAGAGCTCACAGAATGTATGAGTTCTTAGACAGACTTACTTCTTCTGCCTTACCACGTATCAGAGATTTCTCTGGTATCAAGGCAGATGGTTTCGATGGTAGAGGTAACTACAACTTAGGTATTACTGAGCAAATTATCTTCCCTGAAATCGTAATTGACAAAGTGAAAAAAATCCAAGGGATGGACATCACTTTCGTAACTACTGCGAAAACAGATAAAGAAGCTAAAGCATTATTAACTCACTTCGGTTTACCATTTAAAAAGAACTAAGAAATGGCTAAAGAATCAATGAAAGCGCGTGAGCGCAAAAGAGAAGCACTAGTTGCTAAATACGCTGCTAAAAGACAAGCTCTTAAAGAAGCTGGTGATTACGAAGGACTTCAAAAATTGCCTAAAAATGCTTCTCCTGTAAGATTACACAACAGATGTAAACTAACAGGTAGACCAAGAGGATACATGAGAACGTTCGGTATTTCCAGAGTAACTTTCAGAGAAATGGCAAACAACGGTCTTATCCCAGGTGTAAGAAAAGCTAGTTGGTAATAATTACTAATTAAAAATCGGGACAATTAAGTTGTCAGGATACTAAAGAATAAAAATATCAGACCGAAGATTTCTGACGTCTGATATTTTAATCTTCAAGTCTTTTCAAAACTGATTGTTCTTTAACCAATAATTTATAAAAGAAAAATGGTAACAGATCCAATTTCAGATTTCCTAACAAGAGTAAGGAACGCACAAAGCGCAGGCCACAAAGTGGTGGAAATTCCTGCATCGAAAATCAAAAAGGAGATTACTAAGATCTTATTTGATCAAGGGTATATCTTAAACTACAAGTTTGAAGATAACGCTGTTCAAGGAGTGATCAAAATCGCTTTAAAGTACGATAAGCAAACCAACAAACCGGCTATCAAGTCTATCCAAAGAGCTTCTAGACCAGGTTTGAGACAGTACAAAGGTTCTACTGAACTTCCAAGAGTACTAAACGGTTTGGGTATTTCTATCATCTCTACTTCTAAAGGAGTAATGACTGACAAGAAAGCTAGAGAAGAGAAAGTAGGCGGTGAAGTAATCTGCTATGTTTATTAATTTTTAATCAGAGGAAAATGTCAAGAATTGGTAAAGCAATTATAACAATTCCAGCTGGAGTTACAATCACTGAAAACAACGGTGTAGTAACTGTAAAAGGAGCAAAAGGAGAACTTTCTCAAGAGCTTACAGCAGGAATTACTATAGAACAAAAAGATGGTGAACTTAACGTAAACAGACCATCTGATTCTAAGCAACACAAAGCGCTTCACGGTTTATACAGAGCGTTAATCAACAACATGATTGTTGGTGTAAATGCAGGTTTCGAAAAGAAACTTGAACTAGTAGGGGTAGGATATAGAGCTTCACACGCAGGTCAAAAACTTGAGTTAGCTTTAGGATTCTCTCACGGTATCGTATTGGAACTTCCAAACGAAGTAAAAGTAGATACATTGACTGAAAAAGGTAAAAACCCAATTATTACTTTAACGTCTCACGACAACCAACTTCTAGGAATGGTAGCTGCAAAGATCCGTTCTTTCAGAAAGCCTGAGCCTTACAAAGGAAAAGGTGTAAGATTCGTAGGAGAAATTGTTAGACGTAAAGCTGGTAAATCTGCTTAATAAATTATAAGTATTATGGCATTAAGTAAATTAGAAAAAAGAATAAGAATCAAAAGAAGAGTAAGAGGGAAAATCTCTGGATCTTCTGAATTGCCAAGATTATCTGTATACAAAAGTAATAAGGAAATTTACGCTCAGTTAATCGATGATAAAAATGGTAAAACTTTAGCATCAGCTTCTTCTAGAGAAAAAGGTGTAGACGCTAAAGGTACTAAGACTGAAGTTTCTGCTGCTGTTGGTAAAGCTATCGCTGCTAAAGCTATCGCTGCAGGAATCGAAAGTATTGTATTTGACAGAAACGGATTCGTATACCATGGTAGAGTAAAAGCTCTAGCTGATGGTGCAAGAGAAGGTGGACTTAAATTCTAATCATTAAATTTCGGAAAATATGTTAGGACTAGATAATATAGAAAGAGTAAAACCGGGAGGATTAGAATTAAAAGATCGTCTCGTAGCTGTTAACAGAGTAACAAAAGTAACAAAAGGAGGTAGAGCTTTCGGATTTTCTGCTATTGTTGTAGTAGGTAACGAAGAAGGTGTTATCGGTTTCGGTTTAGGAAAATCTAAAGAGGTTGCTTCTGCAATTGCTAAAGCAGTTGAAGACGCTAAGAAAAACCTTGTGAAAGTTCCTGTAATGAACCATACTATTCCTCACCAAACTACTGCTAGATACGGTGGTGCAGATATCTTCTTAAGACCTGCTTCTCACGGTACAGGACTTATCGCCGGTGGTGCGGTAAGAGCGGTATTGGAATCAGCTGGTATTCACGATATCCTTTCAAAATCTAAAGGATCTTCTAACCCTCACAACGTAGTGAAAGCTACTTTCAAAGCGTTATTAGACATCAGAAGACCTGAAGAGATCGCTAGAATGAGAGGGATTTCTCTAAGTAAAGTGTTTAACGGTTAATAATTAAAGCAATGGCAACAATTAAAGTAAAGCAAGTAAGAAGCGCTATTGGTAGAACAAAAACCCAAAAGAGAACGCTTGAAGCATTAGGATTAAAAAAACTTCACCAAGTTGTAGAGCACGAAGCTACTCCTTCTATCTTAGGAATGATCGCTGCAGTAAGCCACTTACTTGAAGTTCAAAAATAATTTTATAAAAGAGAAATTAAAATGAATTTAAATAACATACAACCTGCTGCAGGATCTACTTTCAACTCAAAGAGAATTGGTAGAGGTCAGGGTAGCGGAAAAGGAGGTACTTCAACAAAAGGACACAAAGGTCAGAAAGCTAGAGCTGGTTATTCTCAAAAAATCGGTTTCGAAGGTGGACAGATGCCTTTACAAAGAAGATTACCTAAATTCGGATTCAAAAACGTAAACAGAAAAGAGTTTAGAGGAGTTAACCTTGATACTATTCAAACGTTAATCGAGAACAAATCCATCACTGGAGAAATCACGAAAGAAGTTTTAGTAGCAAACGGGATAGTTTCTAAAAACGAATTAGTGAAAATTATGGGTAGAGGAGAATTGAAATCTGCGGTTTCAATCTCTGCTGACAAATTCACTAAATCTGCTGAAGAGCTTATTGCTAAAGCAGGTGGAAAAGCAATTACCTTATAATACTTACTAATGAAAGAATTTATACAAACACTTAAAAATATTTGGAGTCTTAAAGAACTTAGAGATAAAATTCTCTTTACTTTAGGTATTATCCTTGTGTATAGATTCGCATCTTATATCTCGCTTCCTGCAATTAACCTTGCAGAGGTGGGAGATCTCTTAGAGCATTATAAAAATCAAGGCGGTAACAAGCAAGGAGCAGGTCTCCTTGGCTTGCTTTCGTCGTTTACGGGGGGAGCTTTCAGCCACGCTTCCGTAATGGCGTTAGGAATCATGCCTTATATTTCTGCTTCTATTATTGTTCAGTTGATGGGGATGGCTATTCCTTATCTTCAGAAGCTTCAGAAAGATGGAGAGTCAGGTAGAAATACATTGAACCAAATTACAAGATGGTTAACGATTGGAGTTTGTCTGGTACAGGCACCTTCTTACTTAACTTCTATTACTCAATTATTCTTACCGTATGCTCAGTTCCAGTCTGCATACTATGTAGAGCCTAATTCAATCATGTTCTGGTTACCAAGTATTGTTATTTTGGTTGCCGGTTCAGTATTTGCAATGTGGCTAGGTGAAAAGATTACCGATAAAGGAATCGGAAACGGTATCTCTATCCTTATTATGGTGGGGATCCTTTCAAGATTACCTGAGGCATTCGTACAGGAGATGGCCGTGCAGAACGGAAAAGGAGGAATGGGATCTATCATGATCCTTATTGAAGTATTATTCTGGATGTTGGTAGTTCTTTTAGCAGTAATCTTATCAGTAGCTGTTAGAAAAATTCCAATTCAGTATGTAAGCAGAGCTCAAGCAAGAGGAGGTGTAAACAGAAATCTTATGCAGGGAGCAAGACAATGGATTCCATTGAAAGTAAATGCTGCTGGTGTAATGCCGATTATCTTTGCTCAGGCATTGATGTTCGTACCAGGATTATTAACAAAATTCGATGAGTCTAATACTTTTCTTGCAGGTTTCAAGAATGTTTTTAGCTGGCAGTACAACGTATTGTTTGCGCTATTAATTATTATCTTCTCATTTTTCTATACTGCGATTACAATTCCGGTAAACCAGATGGCTGATGACTTGAAGAGAAATGGAGGTTTAGTACCGAAAGTAAGACCCGGTAAAGAGACCGCTGATTATTTAGATGATATTTTATCAAAAATTACCTTGCCAGGTGCAATTTTTTTATCTATCTTTGCAGTCCTTCCAGCAATTGTGCATGGAAGCTTTGTTCAGACAGATGCGTTTGCCCTATTTTTCGGGGGAACGTCACTATTAATTATGGTGGGTGTAATTTTAGATACAGTTCAACAGATTAATACATATCTGCTGAACCATCACTATGATGGCTTAATGCAGTCTAAATTATCAAGAACGACTGGATATTAATTTATGGCAAAACAAAAACATATTGAACAAGATGGCGTGATCGTGGAAGCACTTTCTAACGCCATGTTCCGTGTAGAGCTGGAAAATGGGCATATCCTTATTGCTCATATCTCCGGCAAAATGAGAATGCATTATATTAAACTTTTACCTGGTGATAAGGTAAAACTAGAAATGTCTCCCTATGATTTAACTAAAGGGAGGATCACATTTAGATATTAAAACAATTAGCCAAATGGAATACACATTCCATTTGGCATTTGTAAAAAATAAATACTATCAAAATGAAAGTAAGAGCATCAATTAAAAAAAGAAGCGCTGATTGCAAAATCGTACGCAGAAAAGGTGTACTATTCGTAATCAACAAGAAGAACCCAAAATTTAAACAAAGACAAGGTTAACATTAAATTATGGCGAGAATTGCAGGTATTGATTTACCAAAAAACAAAAGAGGTGTTATCGGTTTAACTTACATCTATGGAGTAGGAAGAAGTACTTCTTCTGAAATCCTTAAAGCTGCCGGTATCAGCGAAGACAAGAAAGTCAACGAATGGAATGACGATGAATTGGCTGCAATCAGAACATATATCTCTGAAAACGTAAAAGTAGAAGGAGAATTAAGATCTGAAGTGCAATTGAACATCAAGAGATTGATGGACATAGGATGCCAACGAGGAATACGTCACAGACTTGGATTACCTTTAAGAGGCCAGAGAACGAAAAACAACTCTAGAACACGTAAAGGGAAGAGAAAAACTGTTGCTAACAAGAAAAAAGCTAGTAAATAATCGTTAGGAATTATGGCAAAACAAACTAAAGTAGTTAAAAAAAGAAAAGTAAAAGTTGAAGCTATTGGTGAAGCTCATATTCAGGCTTCTTTCAATAACATCATCATTTCTTTAACAAATAAAAACGGAGAGGTTATCTCTTGGGCTTCTGCCGGTAAAATGGGTTTCAGAGGTTCTAAAAAGAATACTCCATTTGCTGCTCAGATGGCAGCTGAAAATTGCTCTGCTGTAGCTCACGAAGCTGGTTTAAGAAGAGTAAAGGTGTTTGTGAAAGGTCCAGGTGCAGGTAGAGAATCTGCTATCAGATCTATCCACAATTCAGGAATTGAAGTTAGCGAAATCATTGATGTGACTCCTATGCCACACAATGGATGTAGACCACCAAAAAGAAGAAGAGTTTAATTTTTAGAATTTACCCATTATGGCAAGATATATTGGACCTAAAACTAAGATTGCTAGAAAGTTTGGTGCTGCAATCTACGGAGATGATAAGAACTTCGAAAAAAGAAAAAACCAACCGCCAGGACAACACGGTCCTAACAAAAGAAGAGGTGCTAAAAAATCAGAATATGCAGTTCAGTTAGCTGAAAAACAAAAAGCTAAATATACTTACGGTATTTTAGAAAGACAGTTTGCTAACTTATTTGACAAAGCACACAGAAGTAAAGGTGTAACAGGGGAAGTTCTATTACAACTTTGTGAATCAAGATTGGATAACGTAGTATACAGATTCGGGTTTGCAAAAACTAGATCTGGAGCTAGACAATTAGTTTCTCACAGACACATCACTGTGAACGGAGAAATTCTTAATATCCCTTCTTACTTGGTAAAAGCTGGTGATGTAATCGCTGTAAGAGAAAAGTCTAAGTCTCTTGAAGTTGTTACCAATGCATTGGCTTCTAAGTCAAACTATGAGTGGTTACAATTCAACGATGAGAAGAAAGAAGGAACTTTCGTTTCTGCTCCTGAAAGAATCCAGATTCCGGAGGACATTAAGGAAAACCTTATCGTCGAACTTTACTCTAAATAATTTTTTAATCAAATTTTTGCTCAACCCAATAATATGGCAATTTTACAATTCATAAAACCCGATAAAGTAATTTTACTTAACTCTGATGAATTTAAAGGTCAATTTGAATTCAGACCTTTAGAACCAGGTTTCGGGCTTACAATCGGTAATGCTTTGAGAAGAGTGTTGCTTTCTTCTCTGGAAGGATACGCTATTTCATCTATCAAAATAGAAGGTGTAGAGCACGAATTTTCAACTATTCCAGGAGTAATCGAAGACGTTACCGAAATTATTCTTAACCTTAAGCAGGTAAGATTAAAAGCTGCAGCAGAAGGCCAGGCTAACGAGCAGGTTGTTGCTAAAGTTTCAGGTCAAACGGTTATTACTGCTGGTGATTTAGGAAAGTCTATCAATGGATTTGAGGTTCTGAACCCAGATTTAGTGATTTGCAACCTAAACAGTGATGTAACTTTCGAAATTACTTTCAATATTGAAAAAGGAAGAGGGTATGTTCCTTCTGAACAAAATAAATCAAACAATGCTCCTGTAGGAACTATTGCTATTGACTCTATTTTTACGCCGATCAAGAAAGTACAATACAGCATTGAAAATTATCGTGTAGAGCAAAAAACAGACTACGAAAAACTTGTATTAGATATAGAAACTGACGGGTCTATCAGCCCTCAGAATGCTTTAACTGAAGCTTCTAAGATATTAATTTATCACTTCATGTTATTCTCTGATGAGAGAATCACGCTTGAAACTGAAGCTGTAAAAGCATCTATCCAGTACGATGAAGAAACTCTTCACACAAGACAACTTCTTAAGTCTAAATTAGCAGATATGGATCTTTCTGTAAGAGCCCTTAACTGTCTGAAAGCAGCTGAAGTAGAAACTCTTGGAGAATTGGTTTCTTACAGTAAGTCTGATTTGATGAAATTCAGAAATTTTGGTAAAAAATCTTTGACAGAACTAGAAGAATTAGTGCATTCAAAAGGTCTTAACTTCGGTTTCGACGTTGCAAAATATAAGTTAGACGCTGATAAATAATTAATAATGAGACACGGTAAAAAATTCAATCACTTAGGAAGAACAGCTTCTCACAGAAGTGCTTTACTTTCTAATATGGCTTGTTCTCTAATTGAGCATAAAAGAATCAACACTACTGTAGCTAAAGCTAAAGCTTTAAGAGTATATGTTGAGCCTCTATTAACAAAAGCAAAAGAAGATACTACACATAACAGAAGAGTAGTATTCTCTTACCTTCAAAATAAATTTGCGGTTGCTGAATTATTCAGAACTGTAGCTCCTAAAATCGCTGAAAGAAACGGTGGTTATACAAGAATCATTAAGACAGGTTTCAGACCAGGTGATGCTGCTGATATGGCTCTTATCGAATTAGTAGATTTCAACGAGCTTTACAACCCTAATGCTGAAGAGAAAAAAGCTACAAGAAGAAGCAGAAGATCAACTGCTGCACCTAAAAAAGCTGAAGCTGTAGTAGCTGAAGCACCTGCAGTAGAAGAGAAAGTAGAAGAAGCTAAAGCTGACACTACTGAAGAAAAAACTGAAGAATAATATTCATTCAGAAATATAAATAAAAACCATCCGTTTTCGGATGGTTTTTTTATTTTCCATAATATAGCCGGATTAGCTAAAATATAGACTTAATATGTACTATAGAAATGAAATGTCCCTCAATATTGAAGGACATTTTTATTTAGATCTTTGTTCTTTTCAGTTCAATAATATTATTACCCTGTTCAAGGTGAAGACTGTCTCCTTTTACCCTTGCGGTCATATCATCTTTCTTATAAATGGTTTCATCCCCTTTGGTTTCCGATTTAGGTAATGTAAATGTTTTCTTATTGCTGGTAATAGCTACTGTACTTTCTTTCGGGTCGTTTTTGAATATTACCTTTACCAATGTTCCATCGGTAGCTTTATAAACAAAATCTGTTTTCTCAGTTTTCTGACCATTGATATCTACTGTCGAAGAACTTTGCGTTACAGAATCTATTTTTCCATTATGGTCTGTAATTACAGTTTCTGAACTGTCTGTTTTGATAACGCTTTTGTTTCCGCTTTCACTTTTTTTACAGCTGACTACAGCTAATGCCAATACAGCACTTAATGCTAAGAGACTTTTTTTCATGATTATATTATTTGATATTCAATATGATTTTTATACTTTAATTTTACAAAAATCATGCCTTACAATATGAGAAATTTTAACCGATATTTATGCATTATTCTTTTATTTTTCTCCTTGAATACTGTGTTTTCACAGAAGGGAAATTTTGAAATAAAAGATGGACATTTCTTCCTGAACGGAAAACCATTTACCATATACTCCGGTGAAATGCATTATCCGAGAGTTCCCTCAGAATACTGGAAGCATCGCCTGGAGATGATGAAAGCTATGGGGTTGAATACTGTTACCACCTATGTATTTTGGAATTATCATGAAGAAACACCGGATAAGTGGAATTTTACAGGTGAGAAAAATTTACAGAAGTTCATCAGGACAGCACAGGAAGTCGGCTTATACGTCATTATCCGGCCCGGGCCTTATGTTTGTGCAGAATGGGAATTTGGTGGATATCCGTGGTGGCTGCAGAAAAATAAAGATCTGGAAATAAGAAGAGACAACAAAGCCTTTTTAGAAGAGTGCCAGAAATATATCAGTCAGCTGGCAAAACAGATCGTACCTCTTCAGATTAACAATGGAGGTCCCGTAATTATGGTACAGGCAGAAAATGAATTTGGATCTTATGTCGCCCAAAGAAAAGATATTCCCCTGGAAGAACATAGAAAATACAGCCATAAGATTAAAGATATGCTATTGAAAAGTGGTATTTCTGTACCATTATTTACTTCAGACGGGAGCTCGCTTTTTAAAGGGGGTTCCATTGAAGGAGCTTTACCCACTGCGAATGGAGAAAGTGATATTGCTGTTTTAAAGAAAAGTATCAATGAATATAATGGAGGGAAAGGTCCATATATGGTTGCAGAATATTATCCCGGCTGGCTTGATCACTGGGCAGAACCATTTGTGAGGGTTTCTGCAGAAGAAGTGCTGAAGCAAACAAAACTGTACATAGAAAATGGCATTTCTTTTAATTACTATATGATTCATGGAGGAACCAACTTTGGGTTTACCAGCGGTGCCAATTACGATAAGGATCATGACATCCAGCCGGATCTTACAAGTTATGATTATGACGCTCCTATCAGTGAAGCAGGATGGACAACTCCTAAATACAATGCATTAAGAGAAGTTTTTCAAGCTATCAATAAAAGTAAACTTCCGGATGTTCCAAAACCCGTAAAGGTCATCACCATTCCACAAATAAAATTTTCAAAAGTAAATTCTCTGTTTGATCTTACCGACCATCAGAAACCTATTATTAGTGACCAACCCCTTACATTTGAAGATCTGAACATCGGAAACGGATATATTCTTTACAGAAGAAAGTTTGACAAAGATTATAAAGGAATATTGGAAATAAAAGGTCTGCGTGATTATGCGAATGTTTATATCAATGGCCAATGGAAAGGTGAATTGAACAGAGTACATAAAAAGTATGATCTTGATATTGAAATAAAATCCGGAGACCGGTTGGAAATTCTGGTTGAAAATATGGGCAGAATCAATTATGGAGCAGAGATTGTTCATAATTTAAAAGGAATTATCAGCCCCGTAAAAATTAATGGTACTGAAATTTCCGGAAATTGGGAAATGCTTCCCCTGCCTTTTGAAAGCTTCCCAAAACATAATTTTAAAAAGAGAGATATTGCTTTTCACTCACCCGTAATTCAGGAAGCAGAATTTATGCTTGATGAAACAGGAGATACTTTTCTGGATATGAGAAATTTTGGAAAAGGTATTGTTTTTATCAATGGGAGAAATGTAGGAAGATACTGGAGTACTGCAGGTCCCCAACAAACCCTTTATATTCC
Source organism: Chryseobacterium vietnamense (assembly GCF_031454475.1). Taxonomy (NCBI): domain Bacteria; kingdom Pseudomonadati; phylum Bacteroidota; class Flavobacteriia; order Flavobacteriales; family Weeksellaceae; genus Chryseobacterium; species Chryseobacterium vietnamense. The sequence continues at coordinate 617,538 of NZ_JAVDQX010000003.1, forward strand.
CGGAGTGTGGCTGAAAAAAGGAAAAAACCGCATTCAAATCTTTGAACAGATCAAATTCCATAATACTATAAGCAGTATTGATCATCCTATTCTTGATCAGATTGTAAAATAACTGTTAGTGTAAAGTGTTTTATTATTTCTTATTGGCTTTATCTTTAAATTTATTGTGAAATATTTAGGCATATATTGTTTTTGGAATGAAAAATTGATTAAATTTAATAAAGTCTAAAAGACTGAACGATAACTTCAAACTCAAACAATAATATTACACAAACGTGTAATTGATTTCAATCTGTTTTCTGTTGAAATTTGCTTCAAACAAACAAAGTCATGAGCATTTCCATAGCCATAGTAGAAGACGAGAAAAACTACAACAATGCGTTGAAGAAGGTCATCAATTATCAGAAGGATATGAAAGTGATCGCTCAGTTCTTTGATGGCAATGATGCTATAACGAATTTACCTGATATTTCTCCTGACGTTGTGATGATGGATATCCAGTTACAGGATATGCTCGGAATCGAAATCATAGAAAAATTACGAAAAGAAATGCCCGATACACAGTTTATCATGTGTACCAGCTTTGATGATGATGAAAAGATTTTTAATTCTTTAAAGGCGGGCGCTATGGGATATCTGGTAAAAGGCGAAAGTATGGATAAGATTCTTTCCTCAATACGGGACGTATATCAGGGAGGTGCTCCTATGAGTTTTTCTATTGCAAGAAGGGTATTGAATCATTTCGAGAAGAAACTTCCTGAGATAAAAGGTTTTGATGAACTTACGGAACGCGAAAAAGAAATCCTTGAACTTCTTTCCCAGGGTCTTCTTTACAAAGAGATTGCAGATAAAAAATTCATCAGTATTGATACCGTTAAAAAACACGTAGGAAATATCTATAGAAAACTCCACGTCAACAATAAAGTGGAGGCAGTCAATAAATTTAATCAATCAAAAAACTAAGAAATTATGGAAAATTCAAATGCAACAAGTCAGGTAATCCCTGATGATAATTTAACTTACAGAGAAGGTCCTATCGGTAATAAACTTGAACAGCTGGTTGAAGATGTGTCGGAAATTAGGCCAATCAGCCACATTCTGGCAAAAAGTTTTATTGACAGTGCTAAAAAGGGAGTTTTGCTATTTATGCAAAATCAAAATGTGAATTTTAATCTCGGAGGTATTTATGCTGTAAAACATTCATTACTGAAAAATATTTGTGACCTCATGAATGATATTAAAGCGACCTATTTAACATTCACTTTCGTACAGATAGATCCACAGGATTCCAGGTTGCGACTTACACCTTATTCTGAAAACAAGATGATCTACATGGTGGCCTCTTTGCAAACAGAGGGGAAAAATACCATTGATGAGCATAATTATCTTATCATTAATGCCAATCAGGATTTTTCACTTAAGGATCTGAAAATTTCCGATGAGAATGTAAAAGCACTTTATGATTTTTATCTTCAGAATGCACATCAGGTATTGACCAATTATTTAGGGCGAAATAATACACGTTATATCAGTTATCATATCGTTGATCTGATAGATACCTTATCAAAAGATCGTAGTGATACATTTATCATCAATCTTTGCGAGATCAGTGATGTCAAGAAAGTGATTTTTGAAAATAATCTTGGAGATAAGTTTCGGGAAGACCAATATAAAAAACACTTTGAAACCCACGAAAAACAAATGATACTGGTTTTTAGCACAGACAAGGGATATTACGATATGGGTTCATTATATCCTTAAGATGTTGATCCAGATAATTTATATTGCAGTACTCTTGGCGGCTACTGTAAAGTCTATAGTTTTAGCTGGAAAGAAAGGTCTTTCCAGCCAAAACTATTTTGCGGTATTTTTGTTTCTGTCGCTTTGCCTGGAGCTGTATGGCCATTATAAAATATTCAATAAAGAATTTGACTTTGCTTATCTGTTTAATTATTACAGCATTTTTTTGATTATTTTTTTTGGCATCTACTATGCTAAAATTTTCCCCCGGAAACTCAGTGTATTTTCCCGGTATGTTCTGATGGCCATACTTGCGTATATTATTCTCTTTGTAAAGTTTTATAGTGATAACTATGAAAATACATTAGGAATATTAGTATGCTTTTATTTCATCATTAATGTGTTGGTTTGGTTGTACATCAGACTGAAAAATTTTGACGAAATAAAAATTCTGGACGATCCGCATTTCTGGGTTTCCTGTGGATTGCTTTTCTGGAGTATCTTTTTTATTTTCAGATCTATTCCCATGTTTTTCCTTCAGGATAATGATCCCGGGCTTCTGCACATCTTGAAAGTGATGCAGTATTGTGTTAATATCATTATGTATGGATTGTTCTATATTGCTTTAAGGAAATTTGAAAATAAAAAAACAATATGAAACAGCTGCCGGATACCATACGATTGGCTTATATTATGGCTGTTATTTTGTTAATAACTTTCGTCATCTTTATTGTTTTAATAGTTGTTCTGTATAATAAAAGACAGCTCTTTTTTATTCAGCAGCAACAGCTCAAAGAAGCAGAACACCAAAACCAGCTTCTCCAGAAAGAGCTGGAAAAACAAAAAATACTGGAGCAGGAGCGGGAACGTATCTCCCATGATATGCACGATGATCTCGGAGCCGGAATTTCTGCATTGAAACTTCAGGCGGAATTTCTAAAACAGAAAGCAGAAGACGATGATCTGCAAAACGATATCGATGAGCTTCTGAAGACCTCTGAAGAAATGAATATCTCCATGAGGGAAATGCTCTGGAGTCTGAACTCAGGAAATGATACATTGGGAAGCTTTGTCGATTATGCTATCCTTTATACGGGGAACTTTTTAAAGAAAACAAAAATCAGGGTGTATTCAGAATGCGAAGATATCATTGCAGAAGCACCCATCTCTACGGAAATGAGGCGCAATCTTTTTCTCTGCTTAAAAGAAGCTGTCAACAATGTGTACAAACACAGTCATGCAGATACTTTGAAACTTTCATTTTCGCAGAAAGAAAATAAGTTTTCTATGAAAATTTCCGATAACGGAAACGGAATTCCTGATGGGCAGAAAGAAGGTAACGGCCTTAGAAATATGAAACGAAGAATGAATGAATTATCAGGAGAATGTATAATCATATCCGAAAACGCCGGAATCTGTTTGGTGTTCAACATAACACTATAAATACCCCTTTTGTGTAATTGACGGGTTCGTTTTTTAGAGATAAATTTGGTATATAAAATTAAAAGCCATGAAAACTCTTATTAACGACAGTATCGGAGATTTGGAAGCTGCTTTAAAAAATAACAGTGATCTTCAGGAGAAGTTCAAAACAAATCCTATAGAGGCTATTAAAAATGTAGAAATAAGGAATCCAAAGGATACAGATTATTGGATTTACAGGATTATTGTCCTGATGCTCGGGCTGGCAGTCATTGCAATTATTGCAGGGCTTATTCTCATTGCTTACTGGAATGACGGCTCTTCTAAAGATAATCAGCTGGTCACGATCTTTGCTACCATTTCATCAGGAGCAATAGGGGCGTTGGCAGGTCTTTTATCGCCTACTCCCAGAAAATAAAAATAACTTCACATATCGTATAACAAAACCCACTTTTTAAGGTGGGTTTTGTTATAGCCTTCTATTTTTAAACCCCTGATCTGTTACCGCAAAAATTAGGAATTATCATAATATAAATTAACTAAAATTTAACTTGGAATAATTTCAAAAAAATACTGTGAAATACCCTTAAAAGTTAAATTTTGATTAAATTTGTCTAAACTAAAAAAAATAAAAAATGAGTGCAATTTCTTACATAGAAGCAAGACAGATTTTAGATTCCAGAGGAAATCCTACCATTGAAGTAGATGTATTTACAGAAAGCGGAGCAATGGGCCGTGCAGCTGTACCTTCAGGAGCATCTACAGGAGAACACGAGGCGGTAGAATTACGTGACGGTGGTTCAGAATATCTGGGGAAAGGAGTTCTGAAAGCTGTTGAAAATGTAAAAGAAGTAATTGCAGAGAATTTAGTAGGACAGCCGGTTTTTGAACAAAACTATATTGATCAGATCATGATTGATCTTGACGGAACACCAAACAAAGGAAATCTTGGTGCTAACGCTATCCTTGGTGTTTCTCTGGCCGTAGCAAGAGCAGCAGCAGCAGAATTGGGAATGCCTCTTTATAAATATGTAGGGGGAGTGAACGCAAACACACTTCCTGTTCCAATGATGAATGTAATCAACGGTGGATCTCACTCAGATGCTCCTATCGCATTCCAGGAATTCATGATTATGCCGGTAAAAGCAGATTCTTTCTCTCATGCATTGAGAAAAGGAACTGAAATTTTCCACAATCTAAAGTCTATTCTTCATTCAAGAGGATTATCTACTGCGGTAGGTGACGAAGGTGGTTTTGCACCTACTTTCAAAGGAACTGAAGATGCTTTGGATACTTTACTTCAGGCTATTGAAAAAGCAGGTTATAAGCCAGGTGATGACATTATGTTAGCACTAGACTGTGCAGCTTCTGAATTCTACAAAGACGGAATCTATGATTACAGAAAATTCCAGACTCCGGATGCAGCTCAGTTTTCAAGCAGCGAGCAGGTTTCTTACTTAGCGGAGCTGGCAGCAAAATATCCAATCATTTCTATCGAAGATGGTATGCAGGAAAACGACTGGGAAGGTTGGAAAATGTTAACGGATAAAATCGGTGACAGAGTACAGCTGGTAGGAGACGACTTATTTGTAACCAACGTGGAAAGACTATCCAGAGGAGTAAAAGAAAATATTGCCAACTCTATCCTTGTAAAAGTAAACCAGATCGGTTCTCTTTCTGAAACAATGGCTGCAGTACAAATGGCTCAGAACAACAAATTCACTTCAGTAATGTCTCACAGATCAGGAGAAACTGAAGATTCTACAATTGCTGATTTAGCTGTAGCAATGAACTGCGGACAGATCAAAACAGGTTCGGCTTCAAGATCAGACAGAATGGCAAAATACAACCAGCTGTTGAGAATTGAAGAAGCTTTAGGCGAAACTGCAATTTTCCCAGGGTTGGAAGCTTTTAAAATCAAAAGATAATTAATCGAATTTATAAATAACGGCAAGCGAAATTTTTAGTTTGCCGTATTTTATGGAAAGTGGTATATTTAAAAAAAATAAATAAATAATGTCAGACAACAAAGTAATATTGAATTACGACGGTAATTCATATGAATATCCAATCGTGGATAGCACTATCGGAGACAGAGGGATTGATATTTCAAAATTAAGAGACCAGACAGGTTTAATCACTCTGGATTTAGGTTACAAAAATACAGGAGCTACTATTAGCGACATCACTTACTTAGACGGAGATAAAGGAGAATTATTCTACAGAGGTTATCCAATTGAGCAGATTGCTGAAAAATCTAACTTCACGGAAGTAATGTATCTTTTATTACATGGAGAATTACCTACTCAGGATCAGTTTACTTCATTCGACAACAATATTAAAAAATATAACTTCATCGCAGACGAAATGAAAAAGATCATTGATGTTTTTCCTCGTTCTGCTCACCCTATGGGAGTTTTATCTTCTTTAACTTCTGCTTTGACTGCTTTCAATCCAAAAGCTGTTAACGTAAACTCTAAAGAAGAGATGGATCACGCTGCTGAGCTTATGATCGCTAAGTTCTCTCACCTTTGTGCATGGACTTACAGAAAAACTCAAGGTTTACCTTTAAACCACGGTGATAACAACCTGAACTACGTAGAGAACTTCTACAAAATGGCATTCAGATTACCAAACGCTGATTTCGAAATTGATCCGGTAGTAGTAAATGCTTTAGATAAATTATTAATCCTTCACGCAGACCACGAACAAAACTGTTCTACTTCTACAGTAAGAATGGTAGGTTCTGCTCACACTGGTCTTTTCGCTTCTATCTCTGCCGGGGTATCTGCACTTTGGGGACCACTTCACGGTGGTGCTAACCAGGCGGTAATCGAAATGCTTGAATTGATCGAAAAAGACGGAGGTGATGTATCTAAATATGTTGCTAAAGCTAAAGATAAAGCTGATAATTTCCGTCTAATGGGATTCGGACACAGAGTGTACAAAAACTTCGACCCAAGAGCAAAAATCATCAAGAAAGCTGCTGACGATATCCTTACAGCATTAGGTATCCAGGATAAAGCTCTTGACATTGCAATGCAGTTGGAAAGAGTAGCGCTGGAAGATGAGTACTTCGTAGAAAGAAAGCTATATCCAAACGTAGACTTCTACTCAGGTATTATCTACAGAGCATTAGGAATTCCTACAGAAATGTTCACAGTAATGTTTGCATTAGGAAGACTTCCGGGATGGATTTCTCAGTGGAAAGAAATGAGATTGAAAGGAGACCCGATCGGAAGACCAAGACAGGTTTACCAAGGTGCTCAGGAAAGAAACTACATCGACATCGCAAGCAGATAATATTTGCTTATACCATAAAAGAATCCCAAAGCAAGCTTTGGGATTCTTTGTTTTACAACTTATTCAGTAATGGTTAAGGCTGCAATAAGGTTGTCTTCAATCCTGAAATAAAACTTAAGAAGTACCGGACTGCCGTCAAAAGATCCTGAAATATTGATCTTCAGAAGAATAGTATCATCCTTCGTCAGGAAGTCTTTCACCTCAAATAACGTTTTAAATTCATTATTAGAGTTCTGATTCCATTCTCTGATTTCATCTTTTCCTATATATATTTTTCCTTCATCAAATACGGATGCCTGTTCAGAAAAACAACTGGCAAAAGTTGTACTGTCAAAAAGTTCCTGTGCCTTTAAAAAATCCTGTAAAATGGTAGGTAAATTCATATTATTATTTTTAAATGATTAAACAGTAGGGATAGTACCACCATCTATTACATATTCGGTTCCTGTTAAATATTGTGCCCGTGGAGAAACTAAAAAACCAACAAATTCTGCAATATCTTCTGGCTGGGCAGGTTTGCCGATAGGAATTCCACCCAGTGCATTCATAACACTTTGAGTTGCTTCTTCAATGGATGTTTTAGAGCTGTCCGCAATACGTTCCATCATACGCGTAGAAGCTGAAGTCATGATCCAGCCCGGAGAAACAGTAAGTACACGAACTCCCTTCGGAGAAACTTCTTTTGATAGACCTTTGCTGTAATTGATCAGTCCGGCCTTGGCAGCAGCATAAGGTAATGTGGAATCAAATAAAGGCAGCCTTCCCTGAATGGATGCAATATGTATGATCACTCCTTCCTTTCGTTCCAGCATTTGCGGCAGAAATCCTCTGTCTAAACGAACGGGTGCCAGCAAATTGGTCTGAATTGTATTTTCCCAGTCTTCATCACTCAGAACAGAGAAGCCGCCACCAGGCGTTTCTGAGCCGCCCAATGTATTAATTAAAATATCAAGCTTCCCAAAAGTAGATAATACTTCTTTTACCAGTTTTTCCGTGTCTTTTGCCTTACTCAGATCTCCTGAAATAAAATGAAGCTGATTATCCATCTCTTCAGACCGGTTTCTTGCAGTAATAATTACAGTGGCACCAGCGGTGAGTAATCTTTCAGCAATAGCTTTTCCGGTTCCTTTTGTCCCTCCGGTTACCAAAGCAATCTTACCTGATAATTCATTGCTGAAATTAAATGATTCTGTCATGATTTCTTTTTGTACAAATTTCAGGAGTATAACAGGCTCTTACAAGTACGGTCTTACGAATCCCATAGGGATAAATTAATCCCCTATTGTGATCTCATTTCATTGTGTTACATTTGTTTTATGTATGAAAGAAAAATCCCACCCAATCTGAACTGCGGGCTTGATCTGATTGCTGAGGTGCTCTATGGCAAATGGAAAATGCGTTTGCTATGGTTTATTAATGAAGGATTTCAAAGACCCAGTGAATTGCAGCGGAAAATTCCGGATGCTTCCCGCAGAGTGTTGAATGTTCAGCTCAAAGAACTGGAAGAGCATGAACTTGTCACAAAGAAGATTTATCCCGTTGTGCCTCCAAAAGTAGAATACAGGCTTACAGAATTTGGACAGACATTGATTCCGGTGATTGGCACATTAGGGAAATGGGGAGATGACCATGAAGAACGTTTACGGATATTGATATTGAGAAGGCTTGAAAACTTGTCACAAAGCGAGAGAAACAATACCTGATATTAGCTTTTTTGATTTAATCTCAGGTGAAGAATCTATAAAATAATAGAAGAAAGCCTGCTTAAAAAAGCAGGCTTTCGTTTTTTTATTAAGGACATTGGCATCTGTCACATGTCCAGATATAACAATTTCCTGCATCATCCCACTCGCAGCATCTTCTGCCAGTTGAAATAGGAGCACCTCCCATTACAGATTTTTGTTGGTCTCTTCCTAATTTTTGTGCGTTTTTCAGCACCGGATTGTTCTTGTTCATGACTTTGATTTTTGGTGTTAATAGTTATGTTTTAGGGTCTATAATTTCGCGAAAATTATATCACTAATATAGGAAATTAAATAATATAAATATCTGTTTTTTTATTCTTATGTAGATGGAAAATAGTAAGTTGTAGATGTTTTTGGAGCTATTCACTACAGTTGGCCGGACAGACAAGGAAATTTTGTTGAAGGGTGTTCGTTTTGGCGATCAAATTTAATACATAAAATAATCCAAAAGTTTTATAGGTAGAGACCTTTACTTATATTTGTAGTATTGCATAAATCTTTATGAGACTAAACATTAAAAACGAAACGGGTAGGCTGAAGTCAGTAGTTCTAGGCCAGCCTAATTCACTGGGAGCAGTTCCCACACTAGAGGAAAGTTATGACGCAAAGTCATATTACTCAATCGAACACAACATTTATCCTAAAGAAGAGGATATTATTAATGAAATGAACGCTTTTGAAGCAGTTTTAAAAAAGTATGACGTTGAAGTACTGCGTCCAAGTATCATCAAAGATTACAACCAGGTTTTCTCAAGAGATGTAGCCTTTGTGATTGACGATAAGATGATCATTTCCAATGTGATCGCGGACAGAGCAGACGAGCAGGAAGCATACAAAAGCGTTTTTGAGAAAGTAGCATGGAGAAAGATCATCAACCTTCCGGAGACAGCACATATTGAAGGAGGAGATGTAATCGTATGGAATGATTTTCTTTTTATCGGAACCTGCTTCAGTGAAGATTACAGAAACTATAAGACGGCAAGAACAAATGAATATGCCATTGAAATCTTAAAAGAATATTTTCCAAAGAAAAGAATTATTGACCTGGAACTGAAGAAAAATGATAAAGTTCCGTTTGAAGGCATTCTGCATTTGGACTGTACATTTAATCCCGTAGGAGAAGACAAATGTATTATTTATAAAAATGGATTCGTAGATGAAAGTGATTACCGCTTGATCATCGATATTTTCGGAGAAGAAAACTGCTTCCATATCAATGACGAAGAAATGTTTGAAATGTTCCCGAATATCTTCTCAATTGCTCCTGATGTAGTAGTTTCAGATAAAGCATTTACAAGAATGAATGACCATTTGAGAAACGTGTGGGGAATGACCGTTGAAGAAATCCCTTACAGAGAAATCTCTAAAATGGGTGGTTTGCTGAGATGTTCTACAATGCCGCTTGTGAGAGAGTAATGGAGTGGGAGGGTTTGAGAGTGGGAGAGTTTTAAGGCCTGAGAGTTATAGTGTTGGTAGGCTTGAATATTTTTTTAATTTTAAATAAATATTAGGTATGTCAACAATTAAATTTCATCAGGACTTAAAAGTTTATCAAAAATCATTTGAAACAGCACAACTGATTTATGAATTCTCAAAATCCTATCCAAAAGAAGAACTTTATTCACTTACAGATCAGATAAGAAGATCATCAAGATCTGTAACTGCAAATATTAGTGAAGCTTGGGGAAAAAGAAGATATGAAAAATCCTTCATCGCTAAGCTTACAGATTCAGAGGGAGAAGCAAGAGAAACCCAAACATGGCTTCAATTCGCTTTTGCTTGTAAGTACATAAATGAAGAGCAATATGATCATTTGCACAAAGAATATAATCAAATAATAGGAATGTTAGTTAACATGATGAGTCAGTCAGAAAAATGGTGTTCATTTTCTTCTGTGAATAAAGAAGAGAATAATTTGTAAAACGCTGTTCAGACACTCAAACTCTAATACACTAATACCCTCAAACATATAAAAAATGCAAACAACAGATACAGTATTAATGATAGAACCGATCGCATTCGGTTATAACGCTGAGACAGCGAAAAATAATTATTTTCAGGTAGAACAGACAGGTTCTGATATCCAGTCAAAAGCTTTGGCAGAGTTTAATACCTTTGTCGGAAAGCTGAGAGAAAAGGGAATTAATGTAATTACTATAAAAGATACTTTGGATCCACATACACCGGATTCTATTTTCCCAAACAACTGGGTAAGTTTTCACAAGGACGGAAAAGTGGTTTTATATCCGATGTTCGCTTCCAACAGAAGAGTGGAAAGAAGAGAGGATATTATTGAAAGCATCCAGAATCAGGGATTCGAAGTGGCGGAGATTGATGACTGGTCTTTCTCGGAAACTCAGGGGCATTTCCTGGAAGGAACAGGAAGTATGATTTTCGATCACGATAACAAAATTGCTTATGGATCTGTTTCTTTGAGACTGGATGAAAAACTGTTCAGAGAATTCTGTACAAAATTCGGATTTACTCCCGTTGTTTTCCATTCTTTCCAGACCGTAGGAACAGAAAGACTTCCCATCTATCATACTAACGTAATGATGTGTGTGGCAGATCAATTTGTTGTAATCTGTCTTGATTGTATTGATGATGAGCTGGAAAGAGAAAAAGTAGTGGAAACCATTAAAGGATTAGGAAAAGAAATCATCGAAATTTCAGAAGAGCAGATGCAGCAGTTTGCAGGAAATATGCTTCAGGTTCAGAATAAAGACGGTGAGAAGTTCCTGGTGATGAGCCAGACAGCCTATCAGTCTTTATCTTCAGAACAGGTTGCAGCTATAGAAAAATACTGCGAAATTATCTATTCAGACCTGAATACCATTGAAGTAAATGGAGGAGGAAGCGCAAGATGTATGCTTGCTGAGGTTTTTCTTCCAAAAAAATAATATATTTACGAAAAAATTAATTGAACCCATTATCAAGTAAAGGTTTACATATTCTTCTGACTTTGGAAACAGAGTCAGAAGATTTGTTATTAGACAGCAAAGGTTTTCTGACGTTTACAGAAGATATTCTGAAAACTAAAGAAGTAGAAATTGTAGGAGTTACCAATCATATTTTTGAGAATGATAGTTTTACTTCTGCAGTGATCCTTAAAGAGTCTCACCTTTGTATCCACACGTGGCCGGAATTTAAACAGCTTACTTTTGATGTTTTTCTTTGTAATTATTCACAGGACAATACCACAAAAGTAGAGCAGATTGCAGATGAAGTGGTTCAGTATTTTAAAGCTAATACCATTCAGAAACACAAAATTTACAGATAAAAAATGCACTATGTCTGCCCAGCATGCGAATCAGAAAATACATTAGATCTCACCTTTCCTATAGAAGAATATGTTTGTAAAACCTGCTCTTATCTCATTGATGTAGAGGGAAATAAAAAGACTAAACATTTGAAAGTACCGACAGAAAACGTTGTATTGGACGTCGGACAGAAAGGGAAAATTGAAGATGTAGAATATACGGTCGTTTCAATTACTGTCAAAAAATACGGAAACAGTATTTTCTGGCGGGAATATTCTTTAAAAGACAGCAAAGGAAATGATGCTTTCCTGAGTGAAAGCGATGGACATTGGGTTTTTCTGATCTCAATGCATCCTGATGATTTTAAAAGTAAAAATTCGAAATTACCTACCTATGCCGGGCGAACTTATCGCTGGTACGAAAATACTCCATGCACTATTGATGCTGCTGCCGGTTTTTTTGATGAACACCTTGATTTCAGCGTTGCGACCTACAAAGAATATGTCAACGGAACCCGTATGATCTCTCAGGAAAAGACCGCTAAGAAAATCCAGTACTTCTACGGCGTTCACATTTCAAAACATGATGTCAAAAGAGCTTTTAAAATAGCTCACATGCCGTATTATACAGGAGTTGGGATTGTTCAGCCTTATTATTTTGATATGAAACAGGCTTTGAACATCTTTTGTGTAGCCGCATTAATGATATGTCTGCTTCAGCTCTACGTATATACATCAAGAACTAACGAAACCGTTTTTGCGGAGACCATTAATTTTGTTGATGTAAAAGACAAAGAAATGGTCAGCAAAAGTTTTACCCTTTCAGGAGGCTCAGCACCATTAAAGGTCAATGCTTTTTCAGGAGTTGATAATTCCTGGGCAAATATCCAGTTGAGTCTTGTGAATGAAAAGACCAATGAAATTATCTATACCTCCAAAGATATCGAGCAATATCATGGTTACGAAGATGGAGAAAGCTGGTCAGAAGGAAGTCAGTCCGAAGATTTTAATCTCTGTGGGGTAGGCTCCGGAAAATATCACTTCATTATTTCCGCCGAAAAAGAAGGTGGCTTACCTTCATTTTCAGGTCTTACGTCGCCTGATTCAAAGGTCATGATATCACGGGATAAATCAGGAATCATTGAGATTACTGATATATTCAAGGTGCAGACTAAAACCTTTACAGACGGACAGACGCTGGAAAAAGATACCTCGGAAGTAATCAGACTTGCCAAAGCATCGTTCGGAACTCAAAAGCTGGACTCCCTGATTAATACTGAAGCACTTAAACTCACTACAGATCCCATTTCAAGCAATACCTATGTACAGCTCAAAGCAACCTGGCTCCCTGTCTCATTCTGGAACTTCGGATTTATTTTATTCATAATGGTTGTTCTCTTTGTCGCGATGTGGATAGGAAGACATTTCTTTAATGTGAATAAATGGAAGAACAGTTCAAATACCCCTTATGCCACATCATGATAATTAATATTTTAAATTACATAAGACAAAACTGGATACTCTGCATGATCGGTGGATTCTGCCTGACCTGGTTTGTATACCTTACGTACCAGGGAAATCAGGTATGCGACTGTGCCAAAACGGAAACATACCGCGACGGAACCACAAGAAGCCATTCCAGAGTAGGATTCTACAGATACTATCACAAATAAAAATATAAAAACTATGGACAACATCAATTTCTTACCCATAATAAACTCGGTTCTTTATTCATTTTTAGGAATCGCCATTTTACTTGTATGTTATTTCATTATTGAAAAACTGACTCCTGAAAAAACATGGCACGAGATCGCCCAAAACAAGAATATAGCAATTGCTATTGTTTTCGGGGCATTTATCATCGGAATTTCAATGATCATAAGCGCGGCAATTCATGGATAAGAAGAGGATTCCTCTTGAGCTGCTTTTATTGTTTTCAGTATTCGTCATTGCTACATGTGGATTGATTTATGAGCTGGTGGCAGGAGCCCTGGCGAGCTATCTTTTAGGAGACTCTGTAAAGCAGTTTTCCTTCATTATCGGGGTGTATCTCTTCTCGATGGGAGTAGGTTCCTACCTGGCAAAATTCATCAAAGGAAATCTTATTGATAAATTCATTGAGATTGAAATCCTTGTTGGAATTGTGGGTGGAATCAGCTCTGTAGTGCTGTTTATTTTATTCAATACACTCGCACACTTTGAAAGCGTTTTATATCTTTTTGTCTTTTTCACGGGCTGTCTTGTTGGCGTGGAAATTCCGCTTTTGATGAATATTCTGAAAGACAGAGTACAATTTAAAGATTTAGTTTCAAACGTTTTTGCGTTCGATTATATTGGAGCTTTATTAGCTTCGATCCTTTTTCCACTGGTTTTGATTCCAAAGTTGGGTATTGTAAAAACACCTTTGTTTTTCGGACTGATCAATATTTCTATTGCAATATTCCTCTGTTATTATCTTACAAAAGAATTGTCAAAACCCTTATCATTAAAGGTAAAATCTATTACTGCATTTACATTTCTGTTAGGTCTTTTCTTTTTCTCAGATACGATTCTGTCTTATTCTGAAGAAAAACTGTATGGAGAAAATGTAGTGTACACCAAAAGTTCTCCCTATCAAAGAATTGTTTTAACGAGAAATACGCACGAGTTTCGTTTATATTTAAATAACAACTTACAGTTTTCATCCACGGATGAATACCGTTATCATGAAGCTTTGGTACATCCTGCCATGTCGATGGCAAAAAACATTGATAATGTTCTGATTCTCGGAGGTGGTGATGGTTTTGCAGCCAGGGAAGTATTAAAATACAAAGATGTTAAAAAACTAACACTTGTAGATCTTGATGGGGAAATGACCCAGTTTTTCAAGACGAATGAAACCATGCGCAGGCTCAATCAAAGCTCTTTCTCCAATCCGAAAGTGGAAGTGATCAATAAAGACGCCTATATTTGGGTAAAAGAGAATAAAAAGAAGTTTGATTTCATTATCATCGACTTTCCGGATCCATCTAATTACAGCTTGGGAAAACTCTATTCCTTACAATTTTATAAAGAATTGGAAAGATTGACTACGCTTGATACAAAGATTGTGGTTCAGACCACTTCTCCGTATTTCGCGCCTAAATCTTTCTGGTGTATAGAAAAAACGATCAATCAGATTTTTCCTTTCACAGCAGCGTATCACACTTATGTTCCGTCTTTTGGAGAATGGGGATTTTCTATGGCTTCATTTGAGCCCATCAACAACAGGATCTATAGAAAGCTTCCTGGCTTGAAATACTATGATTACAACTTTTCACAAATGTCTTATTTTAATAAAGACATGAAAGTGAAAGAAGTGGAAGTTAACCGTCTGGACAACCAGATACTAGTCCGTTATTTCGATGAAGAGTGGGGGAAAGTACAGTAGAAAGCATTTTCTTACAACTATATTTTTAGGTAGCCTTATGCTTCCCTTTTTGCAGTATTGTGGAAAGAAAGTAAAAGCTTTGCTGCTAAAAATCACCGGAACCAATCATGTTCTCGGGCATAAACTGTGGGCAAAAGATTTTCCACAGTTTTCAGAAGTTATCCACACAAAATATCTTGTTGTGGGTGGTGGAATTTCCGGACTATCCGCATGCAGATTTTTCAGCCGGAATAATGAACAGGATTATCTTCTCCTTGAAATGGAAAACCATCTGGGAGGAAACTCTTCAAACGAACAGAATGCATTTTCAAAATTCCCTTTGGGAGCACATTATTTACCATTACCCAATAAGGAGAACGTCGAAATCATAGATTTTTTGAAAGAATGTGGAATCTGCCTCGGAGCAGAAGAAAATGGTGAACCCATACTCGATGAATATCAAATGACTTTTCCACAACAGGAAAGACTGTTTTATAAAAATTCCTG
This sequence comes from Chryseobacterium vietnamense, assembly GCF_031454475.1. Classification (NCBI taxonomy): domain Bacteria; kingdom Pseudomonadati; phylum Bacteroidota; class Flavobacteriia; order Flavobacteriales; family Weeksellaceae; genus Chryseobacterium; species Chryseobacterium vietnamense. The sequence continues at coordinate 632,902 of NZ_JAVDQX010000003.1, forward strand.
GCAAAATGATATAGTGCCTCAAAGAGGTATTTCAGCAGAAACGCAGCAGGAGCTTAACCGTTTTTTTAAGTTAATGGATGAATTCCGTGTAAAGAAAGATGGACAGGGAAAATACTGGTTTGCCATTCCGGTACATGATTCAAGCAAGGAAGATGAGGTTGTAAAGCTTGAAAAAATCATTTTTAAAGACTGGCTCGTCGAAAATAACTACCATTCTGAAGAACTTCTCTGGCTGCTGGATTATTCGTGCAGAGACGATTTTGGGTTAGGAATTGACTATGTTTCTGCGTGGGCAGGAATACATTATTTTGCTGGCAGAAAAAATAACTGGAGCACAAAATATAAAGATCAGGTATTCACATGGCCGGAAGGAAATGCCAGATTAGCAAAGCATTTTTCAAAATATACAGAAGGAAAACATATGTCCGGAAATCTGGTTTTTGATGTGAAAATCAATGATAAGGTCGAGGTATTGAGCTTTGATAATACTCAAAAGAAAACTAAAAAGATTATTGCTGATAAAGTATTGTTTGCATCACCACAGTTTGTAAACGAGAGAATTTTCAATCATCAGAAAGCAACTCCATTTCATTACGTGCCATGGCTTCTAACAACCATTACCCTGAAAAATGAATTTGGAGGAGATGAAGAACTGGCCTGGGATAATGTGATCTATGGATCTTCGGGATTGGGGTATATCTTTGACCAGCATCAGAATCTGAATCAGATTATAGGTGAAAAGGTAATTACCCACTATAAGAGCTTTTCAACAGGAGATTGTAAGAAAGCCAGGAAAAAGCTCTACGGAATGAAAGAATCTGAACTGAAAACTTTAGTTTTGGATGATCTGAAGAAAGCCCATCCTCTGATAGAAGATTTCATTCTGGAAATGCAGTTCCATAAAATAGGGCATGCCATGATTGCTCCGGTTCCCAATCAGATTTTTGGTGAAGAAACCCAAAAAGCAAAAGAACCGATAGAAGGTAAAATTTTCTTTGCCCATTCTGATCTTTCCGGAATATCTATTTTTGAAGAAGCCTTTTATCAGGGAATCCGTACTGCAGAAAAAATGATGTAAAATAATACAATGAAACAGCCGTGGATACATAGTGCAAAAACAGACTGGTGGTTTATCTTATCACCACCTTTTTTGGTGCTGCTTGTTATTTTTCTTTTTCAGAAACAAATTCAAGAGTTGGAAAATCATTATTCCTTTTATACATGGCTTTTTCTGATCGTTTTTGTGGATGTAGCCCATGTATATTCTACCTTGTTCAAAACCTATTTTGTAAAAGGAGAAATACAGAAAAATAAACTTCTTTACCTTGGAATTCCTGCTGTAAGCTGGATATTGGGAATTATTCTGTTTCAATTCGGAAGTCTGACATTCTGGTCGGTTTTGGCCTTGATCGCTGTTTTTCATTTTATACGGCAGCAGTATGGGTTTATGAGAATCTATGCCCGTTTTGAGCCGAATAACTGGAGCAAGAAAATAGATGAGGTGGCTGTTTATTCCGCAACAATCTATCCCATGTTATATTGGTTCAGTACACCGCGTGCCTTTACTTGGTTTGTTAATAATGAATTTGACTGGCTTAAAAACCTTCCGGATTATACTCATTTACTCACAGTCATATATTTTAGCATTCTGATTATCTGGATTGTTAAAACTACTTTTGAAGCTTTTAAAACCAAAAGAATTAATATTCCCAAAATAGCACTGATCGCAGGAACTTTTCTTTCCTGGTATTTCGGAATCGTGTATTTCAACAATGATCTTCTTTTTACTTTTCTGAATGTGGTTTCCCATGGGATTCCTTATATCGCATTGATTTATATCCGGGAAATACATCAAAAGGAAAACAATCAGCTTAACAGAATGCAGGTTTTTAAATCTTTTTCAGGTGTATTTTTATTTGTGGTTATTATTTTAGGATTTGCCTTTGTAGAAGAATTCTTATGGGAAACGCTGGTTTGGAATGAGCATTTTTCCCTGAATGTGATGCTCTCAGAAATATGGTATCAGTTTCTGGTTCCCTTACTGGTTGTTCCGCAGCTTACTCATTATCTGCTGGATGGCTTTATTTGGAGAAAACCAAAAAAAGTTACCTAACTTTGTCTCAATCTTTAAAATCTAAAAATGAGACAATATTTTCTGTCATTGGCAATTTTTCTTGGAATTATTGTTGGTGCCCAGCAGAAAACTTTCTGCAATCCTATCAACATAGATTATGGTTATACTCCTTTTGAAGTTTTTTCAAAACAAGGGAAACATCGCGCTACGGCAGATCCGGTGATTGTTAATTTTAAGAATAAACTGTTTCTTTTTTCTACCAACCAGGAAGGATACTGGTACAGTGATGATATGCTGGACTGGAAGTTTGTCAAAAGAAAATTTTTAAGAGATACTAAATATATTCATGATCTTAATGCTCCTGCAGTTTGGGCCATGAAAGATACTTTATACGTTTATGGTTCTACCTGGGAACAGGATTTCCCGATCTGGAAAAGTACAAATCCTACGAAAGATGACTGGAAAATAGCGGTAGATACTTTAAAAGTGGGAGCTTGGGATCCGGCATTCCATTATGATGAAGATAAAAATAAACTGTATCTGTACTGGGGCTCAAGTAACGAATGGCCATTGCTGGGAACAGAAGTGAAAGTAAAAAATCTTCAGTCTGAAGGTTTCGTAAAACCTATTATTAAATTAAAACCTGAAGACCACGGATGGGAACGTTTTGGGGAATACAATGACAATGTTTTTCTTCAGCCTTTTGTAGAAGGAGCTTGGATGACAAAGCATAACGGAAAATATTATATGCAGTACGGTGCTCCGGCAACAGAATTCAGTGGATACTCGGATGGAGTATACGTAAGTAAAAATCCTTTGGAAGGCTTCGAATATCAACAGCATAATCCATTCTCTTACAAACCGGGAGGATTTGCCAGAGGAGCAGGCCACGGAGCTACGTTTGAAGATAATTACAAAAACTGGTGGCACATTTCTACCATTTTTATTTCTACTAAAAATAATTTTGAAAGAAGACTGGGAATCTGGCCTGCAGGGTTTGATAAAGATGATGTAATGTACTGTAATACAGCTTATGGAGATTATCCTACTTATCTTCCGCAATACGCACAGGGAAAAGATTTTACAAAAGGTCTTTTTGCCGGATGGATGCTGCTGAATTATAACAAACCTGTTCAGGTATCGTCTACTTTAGGTGGATATCAGCCCAACTATGCTGTAGATGAAGATATCAAAACCTACTGGAGCGCCAAAACAGGAAATTCCGGGGAATGGTTTCAAACGGATTTGGGTGAGGTTTCCACCATCAATGCTATTCAGATCAATTATGCAGATCAGGATGCTGAGTTCATGGGGAAAACCTTTGGAAAAATGCATCAGTATAAAATCTACGGTTCCAATGACGGGAAAAAGTGGAGTGTAATTGTGGATAAAAGCAAAAACACCAAAGATGTTCCTCACGATTATGTAGAACTTGAACATCCTGCAAAAGCCCGTTTCCTTAAAATGGAAAACCTGAAAATGCCAACAGGAAAATTTGCATTAAGTGGTTTCAGAGTGTTTGGAAAAGGAGCAGGAAAACAGCCCGCAAAAGTAGAAGGTTTTGTACCATTAAGAGCTGATCCCAAAAAGTATGGGGAAAGAAGAAGTATCTGGATGAAATGGCAGCAGAATCCTGATGCAGACGGCTATGTAATTTATTTCGGAAAGTCTCCTGATAAATTGTATGGCAGCATTATGGTCTACGGAAAGAATGAATATTTCTTTACAGGTGCAGACCGAACGGATGCTTACTATTTCCAGATTGAAGCTTTCAATGCGAATGGCGTTTCAGAAAGAACAGCCGTTGCAAAGTCAGAATAAAAATTCAATTTTAAAATAAAAAAATAGCACGTTTTGAAGAATCAGAACGTGTTATTTTTTGTCTGTTTTTTTGAGAAATGTTTCTATTTTATCAATAAGAAATTGATCATTTGGGTGTTGATCCCAGTCCAGATGCCCGCCATTGAATGAATAAGACTCATGGAAAATATGGTTTTTATTTAAAACAGAATCTAATATCTTTTCTTGTGAAGAAGGAATAACACGATCTGAATTTCCATAGTAAGATAAAGTAGGAGCGGAGTTTTCATCGATCCATTTTACAGGACTTGCGAAATCTATTAGTGATGTTCCCGCTTTCTGTATTTGGGGATCAACAAGTCTTTTTTCCACAAAGGAATATTCCTGATAGTTTTTAAAACCCGGATCTGAAAGGTCTGCAGGACCAACAATATTAATAACAGCTTTTACTTTTTTATCTGTATCAAACTTATAGGCATACAGCATAGATAAATGGGCTCCGGCGCTGTTGCCTAATAAAATCACATTTGGATTATACCCCAGTTTATTTTTTAGTAGTTCAGTTACTTTTTTTATATCATCAGTTTGATTGGGAAGTCCAAAGTTACTAGCTGAAGCTAGTCTGTAGTTCATATTAACGAAGATATAATTGGGAAATCTCTCCATCATAGAAAGAGTGAAAAATGTAAGCTGTGATTTATTTCCACTGCGCCAGCCCCCACCATGAATCATGATAAAAACATTCTTTTCCTGAGTTGTTTTGATTTGTGGAATATAGAGATCCATTATCTGTTCAGCACTCTTCCCGTAATGAATATTTTCCTCTTTGTCAAAGTTGATATCCTTACCTAGTTTTATCTTTTTTTCTGTACAGCCAACCCAAAGAAAAAGAAGACTCATGTAAATTAAAATAATCGGTATGTGTTTTTTCATAGTGATTAAATATAAAAAATCCGCTGAAAATAATCAGCGGACATCGTAAGAATAATTGAATATGAAGAAAGATAATTCTTTTATCTTGTTCTGCTTTTAATGGCATCTGATGCGCCTTCTATATCTCTTACCTTTTTCACTTTCTGGTTTCCGAAATTATAGGTAAGACTTACGATTAAGCTTCTGTTGTAGCGGTTTTGATGGACATAATTATAATTCCCGTTTTCCTGAAAGTCTTCAATTTTAACGATGTTGGTATTCAGTACATCATTTACATTCACTGCAAACGTCCAGTCGTACCACATTTTCTTAAGACTAAGATCTAAACTCATCAGGTTTTTCAATGAACCAAGCTCAATCTGCTGCTTGTCTACGAAGAAATAATTAAGCCCGAAGAACCATGTTTTCTTTTTATCAAGACGAACGGTATTGTTGGTTTGGATCAAAAGGCTGGTAGAATTGGTTTTATTGGTGTAGGTAATAAAGTTTCCATTAGGACCTTTTTGATCTTTGAATCGGTCTCCGGTTGTAGGATCAGTATCAAGACTTCCATTGTTAATATTATGCTGTACACCGATATTGAAATTGGTCGTCCAGTATTGCTTGAAAAATGACTTTTGAATACCTACCATGGCAGACATTTCCTGCTTATTTCCAAAATTGGTTCTGATATATCTTAAAGCCGGGTTTTCTCCTTCCTTCCCGGCCGGCGATACCGGATATCCCTGAAGCGGAACCTGTGTGATCACATCCTGAATATAAGAGTGGTTTAGAATCAGGAAATATGAATTTTTGAACATATAAGTAAGCTCCTGATTATAGGTGGAAGATGCCTTTACAAATGGGTTATTCTGAGTATAATTATCATCTGTAAGAATGTTCCTTACCGGATTAAGTTCCCAGAAACTAGGTCTTCTCATTCTGCTTGAGAAGGAATAAGAGATATTGTTTTTATCATTAATTGCATAATTCAGACTTAGATAGGGAAGAAGGTTTTTGTAATTTCTTTCAATTCTTCTTAGGGCTTCTGTGGGAGCATTGTCAGAAGTTCCAAGGCTGTTTGTAATTTCATATCGGGCACCTACTTTTCCGGAAAGTTTGTCGGAAATTTTTTTCTCAACGGTAAGATACATTCCGTAGATGTTTTCATCATAGATAAAATGGTTAGGTCTTGAATCCGGAGCTTTTACGGGATTAAAGGAGTAAGTGATGTTTTTAGAATCGTTATCTGTTTTGGTCTTGTTATAATTTCCGCCTATAGAAACCGTCAGATCATTTTTAAACTTTTGATTATAATCCACCATTCCGGAGAAGTTATTAATGATCTGTGGAAGGTCCTGAATGACTTGTCTTGTTCTTGTCCCAACAACTCTGTCAATATCTGAAGCGAAAGTTTGGTTATCTGTGAACTGAAATCTTCTATAGTTGAGGTAAGCACCGTTTACATTCAGTTTACTGCCTAACGAATCCGTTTTTAATTCATAATTTAAATTCACAGAATTGTTATAAGATCTTGAATCCTCCCGGTTTTTAGACCATGTATATTCTGTATTTGTTTTTTTAATGGTATTAAATAAGTCTACCGTTGAATTATAACTTTTATTGGCCCATGTGTTCCATGATAATGCAAGATTGCTCTTATCATTCAGCTGATAATCAATATTCAGGTAACCTCCTATGTTTTTATTCGGGTCATCAACATCTCCTACAGATTCATTAGAAGTTTTGGCAGTCCCATTTCTTAAAGTATAAGTTTGTGGCTCAATATTTTCACCTCCGCTAAGGCTGGCGCTTATTCCCAGTTTGTTTTTTCTGTAGTTGGCTGAGAAGCTTGCCTGGCTTCCATTGTATTTATTGGTAGTGTTAGACATTCGCATGTTTCCGTTGAGGCCATCACTCATTTTTTTCTTTAAAACGATATTGATGATTCCATCAGATGATTCTGCCTGATACTCACTTCCCGGAACTGTAATGACTTCAATTTTCTGGATATTCTCAGCCGGAGTATTTTTCAGAAACTGAGCCAGAGATTCGGAATCCATATTGCTTTTTCTTCCGTTGATATAGATCAGCGCATTATTTTTTCCGGCAATTTTTAATGTTTTATCGTCTGTGGAAGATAATAATGGGGTCTGCTTCAGGAGGTCAAAAGTAGTATTTCCTTTCGCTACGGGAGAAGCTGCTACATCATATACAAAACGGTCGCTTTGCTTTTTGAAAACCTGCTTTGTAATGGTGACTCCTTCTATATTTTTTGTTTTTGCCGTATCAGATTTCTTCTCCTGAGCAAATGCGCAAGTACCGAATACGATGGCCATTGACAAAATTATACGTTTCATGTTGTTGTTATTTAAGAGTGGTTTAGTAATAAAGTTTTTATAAATCAGGTTCTTGATTTTACAGCATCATTAGCTGATTTCATTTCCCTTGCTTTTTTCAGTTTCTGATTTCCGAAATTATAGGTAACCCCGATGCTCATTAACCTTGGATAGTTGAAGTTGGTGATATTATTGTATTTTCCATTAGGCTGTACTCCTTTAATACTGTAGAAACTTTGATTGAATAAGTCACTCACTTCAGCTACGATTGTCCAGTCTCCTGCAATTTTTTTCAGACTCAAATCAAAGCTTTGTCTTGCACCTATCATACCTCCTTCCATTGCGGTCTGGCTGGCAAAGAAGTAATTCACTCCCAGGAACCAGTCTTTTTTAGAAGACAGTCTGATAACATTATTGAGGGTTGCAGACATATTGTAGTTTTTAACATCAATGATATAAGGATCTACTACCTCAGTTTCTCCCGGAACGGGCATAGAAGTAGGATCTTCAAATACGCCACCCTTATAGGTAACATATCCTAAATTGACAGAATAGTTGGTTGTCCATATGTCTTTGAACCATGATTTGTTCATTCCAAGAGTTAATGCAATCTCCCTGTTCTTACCATAATTAGTTCTGATATATCTTAAGAATCTGGTAGTTTCCATAATTGGATTTCCTTTGATATCCTTGATGATTTTCCCCTTAGAATCTTTTTTAGGAGCTGTTACCGTTCCCTGCAATGGAATCAGGTCTGAGGCTGCTGCATCTTCCACCATATTAAAACTAAGATTGGCATAGAAAGCATTTTTGTACATATAGTTTAACTCCTGATTATAATATTTGGAAGCCAATATAAATGGATTGTTCTGTGTATAATTGGTTGGAGTAAAATAGGTTCTTGAAGGATTCAGCTCCCAGAATCTCGGTCTTCTGATTCTGCTGGAAAAAGTATAGCTTAAATTATGGTCTGCACTGATGGCATAATTTAAATTCAGGTAAGGCAGAAGGTTGTTGTAATTTCTTTCAAATCCTGTTTTGTCTACAATATCTCCGGTACTTCTGGTCATTTCATATCGCGCACCTATTTTTCCGGATATTTTTTCAGTTAATTTTCTTTCATAGTTCAGATAAATCCCCAATATGTTTTCCTTGTAAATAAAGTGATTGGTTTGGTTGGGATCAATGATAAATTCTCCGTTTTTCAGTTTATCCTGTCTGGTATCATTATCCGTGTTAGTGTGATTGTAGCTTATTCCCATCAACCATGTAGCTCCTTTCGCTGTCTTTTTCAGATAATCAATATTAGCTGCGTAATTGTTGATAATTTGTGGCACTGCCTGATGTAATGCTGAATATTTATTGATGGTATCATTTGTTAAAGGAAAACTTTCATTGAAACTTACTTTATCCCTGTTGAACCACAGGTAAGAAACGTTTGATGTAAGCTTACTTCCCAGGGAATCTGTTTTCATCTCATAATTTAAATTGAAAGAGTGATTTCTGGTCTGTGCATCCTCATTATTGACTGTTCTGTTATTTAACACCCCGTTTTGCCAGTTAGTAATATCCAGTACGGAATTGAAGCTTTTATTGTATCTCATATTGTAGGAGAATCCAAGACTGTGTTTTTTATTGATCTCGTAATCAACATTGAAACCACCTCCAAAATTTTTGTTAGGATCATCATTAAACCCAAAGGATTCATTTTTGAAAGTAGGATCTCCGTTGGACAGCGTATATCTTTGTCTGTCTGTCCAGCTTCCCGTTCTGAAATTGGAATTACCAGACCATTTTCCCTGTCTGAAATTAAAAGAAGCTCCTGCATTGGGATTATTGTAATAAGCTTGCTCGTTCTGCATTTTCAGCGTTCCGTTGTAGCCGTTGTTTTTGCTTTTTTTCATGACAATATTAATCACGCCTTCTTTAGATTCAACCTGGAATTCACTTCCGGGAACTGTAATGACTTCTATTTTCTGGATATCCTCAGATGGAGTAGACTTCAGCATTTCAATCAATGCCTCAGAATCCATATTGGTTTTCTTATTGTTGATGTAAATTACCGCATCATTTTTTCCCAAAATCTTCAGCGTCTTTCCGTCTATGCTGGAAATCATCGGTGTTTGTTTCAAAAGATTAAAGGTGTTGGTTCCTTTTGCGATAGATGAAGAAGCTACATCGTATACCAAACGGTCACCTTGCTTTTTGAAAACCTGCTTCTTGAGAGTCACTGCATCTATAGCATTTACTTTCAAACTATCTTTTTTCTGCTGGGCAGTGATAAGTCCACCGAAAAATAGTGCTGCAATAAGAATTTGAGTCTTCATGATTATTCTTTTTTAATTAATAGCTTGTATGGTTTGTTATTTAACATTACAAAGATATATAATAAATCTAGTATCATGCAATACAAAGTACTGAAAAATATTTATAAATAAATATAATCAATTGATTATCAGTTATTAAAAATTTACATTAAAATATTGATTGCCTGACCTTTTCTGTATAATAAGACAAATAAGGAGGAGTAAATGTTACATCAAAGACAAAAATTAATGAAGATTTTTTTAAAATTGAAGAAAAAGAATAAAAAATATCAGTGATGTTATTTTATTATTAATTTAGTGAAAACTAAAAACTAATACCATATGAGAAAATTTTACCTCTTATTTTTGTTGTCTATATTATTATTTTCATGTAAAAATGAAGCTTTATTAGAAATAGAAGAAAATACCCCAAATTCAACATCTAATTATAATTTTGGGAATACTACACAACGAAATTTCCAGGGAGTAGTTCTTGATACAAACGGAATGCCGGTTTCCGGAGCAACAGTTACCATTGGAACCAATACAGTTACTACCAATCTTAAAGGTTTCTTCACATTTAAAAATGCTTCAGTAAAAGAAAACTTTGCCCATGTAAAAGTGACCAGGGCTGGCTTTGTAAATGCATCAAGAGTTTTAGTTCCTACCAACGGAATAAACAGAGTGAATATCATGATGATTCCTGTAACAACGACATCTACAATTACTGCTGGCTCAGTATCTACAGTTTCACTACCCAACGGAACCAAAGTGAAATTCGATGGAAGCTTCAAAGATGCAAATGGAAATACATATTCAGGAAGTGTGAATGTGGGAGTTTTTCACCTGGCTCCATCCAACCAATATCTTAATGAATTAATGCCAGGATCCTTTTTGGCTACCGATGCGGGAGGGATTGCCAGAATAATGGAAACTTTTGGGATGATGCATGTACAATTAACAGGAAGCTCCGGACAAAATCTTCAGATTGCCAACGGCCATACTGCAGAAATTAGCGTTCCGGTGGATGCTGCACAAACTTCCAGCTCACCAGCCACAATACCATTATGGTCTTATAATGAAGATACCGGAATGTGGAAAGAAGAAGGCTCTGCTACAAAGATCGGAAATACTTATGTAGGAACAGTAAGCCATTTTTCCTGGTGGAATTATGATGCACAGTTTCCCCAAGCCACGTTGAAAGTAACAGTAAAAAACGCAGCAGGGCAGGTTTTACCTAATACTAGAGTTGTTTTAAAGAGAACTTCTCAAGCATATGAAAGTTACGGAATGACAGATAATACAGGAATGGTTTCCGGAATTGTTCCGGCAGGTGAGGTTCTCGTTTTAAAAGTTTATGATGTTTGTAATAACGTATTATATACCTCTAATGTAGGCCCTTTTCCCGTTGGAATTGTAACAACAATCCCTGATATTACCATAACCAATTCCACGTCTGTTAATTATACTATTCAGGGAAGTCTTAAAACCTGTACAAATACCGATGTTACCGATGGTTATGTAATATTGAAATCTGCCTTAAACACAAACTATTTTCAGTATTTGTCCTTACCGGTAAACAGTACTGGAGGTTTTACATTCAACACATATGCATGTACTGCAAATCCTCAGTTTACCTATGAGGGGTTTGATGCTATTAATTTACAAAGTACCAATGAAGTAACTTTCACGGCTCAATCTACGACAGTCAATTTGGGGAATATCATGGTTTGTAATGCTTTGAGCGAATTGATCAGCTATAAAATTGATAATCAACCAACCGTAAATATAGTGGGATTGTTCAATGCACAATGGACAGGTCTTATACCTACATCACCTACTATGTCATCTAAACAATTGCGAATAAATTCTATGAATGGGACAGGACCATTCTTTACTATGACTCAGAATAATATGTTGGGAGTGGCTGCAAGCTTTACATCCTATTATGGGCTTGAATTTTCTGGAGGTTCTATTAACTCCAATAACGGAAATGTAGTTGTGAATATAACTTCTTTTGGAGCAGTAGGAGACTACATAGATTTCACAGTCAATGGAACATATACTGATAGTTCTGGAAATCATACCTTCACGGCAACAGGACATGTGAAAAGAGATTTGTAATCACTATAAAAATAAGAAAGGACCGAAAAGGTCCTTTTTTTATGATGTATTTATTCTCTATCGAATCGTGCGAGCTTTTTATCCACCCAAACCGTTGCAAAAGGGAAGAATGCCGATAATAAGGCAAAAACAAAATCCTCATCATCCCAGTTATAAATTTTTCTTGCAGGAAGGCATAGTAATAGATAAAGGGTGAAAAATAATCCGTGTAAACTACCAATAACGCTGATGAAGATAATCGAATATAAATTTTCATCATATCGGATCCAGATCATCGCAACGCAATACAGTAAAAGACACGAAACGGCTTCTGCAAGACAGATCTGTTTAAACCATTTGATGATTTTTTCCTGAGAATATTTTGAGAAAAATTTTTCGATGAAGTCCATTTCTTAAATTATGAGGTGAGAGATAAAAGGTAAGAGTCTTTCTCTGGCTTTTAATTTTAGCCTCTCATTTCCAATAGGCAAAATTACTTATAAAAACTACTACCATCCAAATATTCAAAAACTTCAGGTGGCAGCATAGGCCTTACATTTTTACCATTTTTAAGCATCGTACGGATTTCTGTAGCAGAAAGTTCTATTACCGGTGCTTTGATCATGGAGATATTTTCATGCTGTAAATATTCAGAATCTTTCTTTCCCCCCTCAAATACTCTTGGATAAACAATGATATGATGATTTTTGATCAGGATATCAGAATTTTTCCACTTGTGAAGGCTCTTCAGATTATCTTCTCCCATGATCAGGCTGAAAGAGTAATCAGGATGTTTTTCATGAAGATACGTCAGAGTATCAATAGTATAGCTTGGTTTCGGAAGAGAAAACTCCACATTGGAAGCTCTCATATTGGGATAATTCTTTACCGCAAGTTGTACCATATCAAGTCTGTTATGGTCATTCAGTAAAGATTTTTTGTCTTTAAATGGATTTTGCGGGCTCACTACAAACCAAAGCTCATCCATATCAGAATTTTCCAGAATATAATTGGCCAGAATAAGGTGTCCGATATGAATAGGATTAAATGATCCGAAAAATAAACCGATTTTTTTCATTTGTTCAGCTAGCAGGTAGAAGATTATAGGTAATAGTTAATCCCTGAATTTTACATCCTTGATATTAAGATAATGGGTGACATTGCCTTTCCAGTGGTTTTCTTCCAGGGTAAAAGCAAGATCGAAATTTTTATTTTTAAAATCTTCAACAAACTGTCCCAGTTTAAATCCGACACATTCAATATTACGTCCCGTAGATTCCTGTCTGATATAAAACTTCAGGTGATTATTATCTTTTCCCATTGTTTTTACATATCCGGAAAGCTTTTGATTCGTTAATGTAAAGATAGGTTTCATATTATGTGGTCCGAATGGAGCCAGCTTTCTGTGGAAATTGATAAACTCTCTGTTGATTTCGTCCACTGTAATCTCAGTATCAATGGTAATAGAAGGTTCTTTCTGATGATCCTTGATTTTTTCAGAAACTATTCTTTCAAATTTTTCTTTGAAGGCAGCAAACTTCTCTTTCTCCATTGAAAGTCCGGCAGCAGCGTGATGCCCCCCGAATTTAAGGAAATATTCAGAACAGAGATCGAGAGCTTCATGTACATCAAAATCAGAAACAGATCTTGCAGAAGCTACCATCTCCCCATTATTACCATCGGTAAAAACAAGCGTAGGTTTATAATACGTTTCAATAAGTCTCGAGGCAACGATACCAATTACCCCTTTATTCCATTCGGGATGATATACGATGGTGGTATGTTTGGTTTCCTGCTGGGATTCTATAATCTGATTCAGAGCAGAAAGTGTGGAATTCATGTCCAGTTCACGTCTTTCATCGTTGAGGTTCATGATATCATTTACAATCTGGTTGGCATGTTTCAGATTGTCAGAAACCATAAGCTCTACAGCTGCTTTACCATGAGAAATTCTTCCGGCAGCATTAATTTTAGGAGCTATTTCAAAAACGATATTGGAAATTTCAAAATGAGAGAGCTTATCCTCAGGAATCAATAATCTTAACCCAAGATTTCTGGTTTTTCTGAGGGTTTTTAATCCCATTTTAGCCAAAACTCTGTTTTCACCTGTCATGGAAACAATATCTGCAGCAATGGAAATTGCCAAAAGGTCTGTCAGTTCAAATAATTCTGCTTCCGGTAATTTGTAAATTGTATTAAGTCCCTGGCAAAGTTTAAAACCAACGCCACATCCGGAAAGTTCTTTGAAAGGATATCGGCAGTCACTTCTTTTAGGATCAAGTACAGCCGCAGCATCAGGAATCTCTTCACCCGGAAGGTGATGGTCGCAGATAATAAAATCAATGTCCAGATTCTTGGCATAGTTGATCATATCCAGGGCTTTTATTCCGCAATCCAGAGCAATGATTAATGAAAAACCATTTTCTTTGGCGAAATCAATTCCTTCTGTAGAAATCCCGTATCCTTCAGAGTTTCTGTCCGGAATGTAATAATCCAGATATTTTTTCTCAACAATTTTACTGAGATATAGATACATTAAAGCAACTGCTGTGGTTCCATCCACATCATAGTCACCATATACCAATATTTTCTCACCATTTTCAATAGCTGTTGCAATACGCTCTACAGCCTTTTGCATGTCTGCCATTAAAAACGGATTATGTATATCGGTAAGGTTAGGTTTGAAAAATTCTCTGGCCTTTTGATAATTGTCAATTCCCCTTAGAACGAGGATTTTAGATTCAAAAGTACCAAAACCAAGTGACGAACTTAGTCTGTCCACAACTTCCTCATCGGGTTCAGGCTTGTAAATCCATTTTTGACTCATTTCACAAAAATAAGGAAAAAAAGTGTAAAAAGACAGATTCAAAATCGGGAAGAATTATGAATTTACGTGAAGAAATAGTACAGAAAGAGATTATTCTGTTTATTTCCGGCACATTCAGTTGCTGTTTTTATTAGAGAACCGAGCGATTCTCAACCATTACCGTTGCTGTAGTTTGAAAATTTATCCCCTTATAAAAATTATACTAAAACAGATAAATGGTGAAATTTAATTCGAAAAGTAGATGATATTTATTCTGTTTATAAAGTTTTTTTGTTTGTGGATGTAATAATATTTTGTTTATAATATGAATTAAATTAGTTAAAATATGTTAATTCGTTAGGTTTATTTGAAAATAAATTATATTTGTACTGAATAAAAATACAAATTATGAGAAAAAAAATTACAGTAGGTTTCTTTTGCTTAATGACAGTATTGTTGTTTAGTAAAATTAATGCACAGACTTATCAGACGCTACAGGTGGTTAGTGGGTATAATGCTGATCTTATTGCAAACGGATCAGGCGCATCATCATCCAGTACCACTCAAAATGTGGATTCACCAGCTAATGGTTATGTATTTATGTCTAAAGACTTTGTAAACGCAGCAGGAGTGACGCCTACTTCAGGATTACCAAGTTCAGGACTAATTAATTCCGCGAATACAACAGGGTTGTCATTTCAGTTGGCTCCCTACACATCGAATAATGCATTAAGGCTCGAAAATATCAATGATTCGGGAAGTTTAAATTTTGCATCATCACCAAAGGTATCAAAATTGTTTGTGTTGGCAACCGCTGGAGGCGGAAGTTCTGTTGCTAATATTGTAGTCAATTTTACAGATGGGACTAATCAGACATTTACAAATCAGTCTATTAATGATTGGTATTGGGGAACAGGATTTGCAATAATGGGAATTGGGCGCGTAAATAGAGTTACTGATGCTATAGAAAATATCACTTATAATCCCAGGTTATATGAAATAGCGTTGCAGATTAGTTCTGCAAATCAGTCAAAAAGCATTGCCAGTATATCTGTTAAGAAAAATTCTTCAACAGGTATTTTATCTGTTTTTGGGTTTTCTTATATTGCTGCCGGCAGCTGTATCGCACCGGATTCTATAACAGTTTCCAATTTGACTTCAAATTCCGCTACAGTTTCCTGGACAGCCGTTCCGGGAGTATCGTCTTATGAACTTTACAGGAGTACTTCAAACGCAGCTCCTGTAGGATCCACTACACCAACAGATACAGGAATTACGACTGCTACAAAAAACATTACAGGCTTATCTCCCGCTACATCCTATAATATTTGGGTAAGATCAAACTGTGGAGGAGGGAGCGTGAGTGAATGGAGTCCGGTAATGGCTAATTTTACGACACCTTGTTTATCCGTTGATACACCTTATACAGAGGATTTCAATTCTTCATATGGGACCCTTCCAACGTGTACTTCGCAGCAACTTATAAATCCTGGAACAAATTGGAGTACTGGTATTGGGGCATCGTTAGGTTTTAATTCTAACATACTTTATAGATATAGTAGTGGTTCAAGTGATAAAAATACATGGTTTTATACTAATGGAATCAACCTGCAGGCAGGTGCTTCTTATACTTTTACATTTGATTATATTAATCAGGGCAGTCCTCAAAATTTTAAGGTTGCATATGGTACATCACCGTTAGATGTTGCAATGACCAATATAATTCACGACTATCCTAACGTGAATGTCAGTACACATGTGCCTGTATCCGAGACTTTTACAATTACACCTGCAGCAACCGGGGTTTATTATTTGGGGTTTAATATGTATACAACGGCTGTCATGAGCGCGAGTGCCCCTTTTGGAATGGGAATGATGGCATTTGATAATGTATCATTAACTTTAGCTAACTTGTCTACATCTGAAAATCTTTTATCTAAGAATTTACAGATCTATCCCAATCCAACAAGTGATTATTTAAATCTTAAAGGAGATAAGAAAATTACAGCAGTTAAGATATTTGATATTTCAGGGAAGATGGTGTTGTCTTTAGATAAAACAGAAGGAAAAATTGATGTTTCTCGATTGATTAAAGGAGATTATGTTCTTGCGGTTCAGAATGCAGACGGAACTTCTTATACCCATAATTTTATTAAGAAATAATAACTTAGCCAATTCATTATATAAAAATAGCTGTTCAAACGAACAGCTATTTTTATTTTGAAAAATATTTTAAAATTAAGAATACATTTTCTCTCTTAATTCTTTTACTTTTTTATCAGCAAGGTATTCATCGTAAGTCATTTCTCTGTCGATAATTCCGGTAGGAGTTAATTCGATGATTCTGTTACAGACTGTTGAAAGCATTTCGTGGTCATGAGATGCCAGTAAAAGATTTCCTTTAAAGTTAGATAAAGAGTTGTTCAACGTTGTAATACTCTCCAGGTCTAAGTGGTTGGTAGGTTCATCTAATAAAAGAACGTTAGCTTTTTGAAGCATCATTCTACTGAACATACATCTCATTTTTTCACCCCCTGAAAGTACCTTACAAGATTTTAAAGCTTCATCTCCTGAGAATAGCATTCTTCCAAGGAATCCTCTTACAAATTCTTCGTGGCGCTCTTCATCGTTCTTTGTAAACTGTCTCAACCAGTCAACCAGGCTTAGGTCTTCCTGGAAGAAGTTGGTGTTGTCCAAAGGCATGTGAGACTGATTGGTTGTTACTCCCCACGCAACAGTTCCTTTGTCAGCCTGTACATTTCCAGCAAGAATTTCGAAGAATTCTGTAATGGCCAGAGAGTTTTTAGAAAGTACTGCTACTTTGTCTCCTTTTTTAAGGTTCAGATCAATATTAGAGAATAATAATTCCCCGTCTTTGGTTTTTTCAAGACCTTTTACATCTAAAATCTGATCTCCGGCTTCTCTTTCCATTTCGAAAATAATAGCAGGATATCTTCTTGAAGAAGGCTTAATATCGTCAATATTTAATTTGTCGATCATTTTCTTTCTTGCAGTAGCCTGTTTTGCCTTAGCAACGTTGGAGCTGAATCTTGCAATGAAGTCCTGAAGTTCTTTTTTCTTCTCTTCAGCTTTCTTGTTGGCCTGAGCTCTTTGTCTTGTTGCCAATTGAGAAGCCTGGTACCAGAAAGAGTAGTTACCCGTGTATAGGTTAAGCTTAGAATAATCAAGGTCACCGATGTGTGTACAAACCGTATCAAGGAAGTGACGGTCGTGAGATACAACGATTACCGTGTTTTCATAATCAGCAAGGAAGTCTTCCAGCCATGAGATGGTATCGATATCAAGGTCGTTGGTAGGCTCATCCAGAATCAATACATCAGGATTTCCGAAAAGTGCCTGAGCCAAAAGAACTTTTACTTTGTCTTTGTTCTCAAGTTCACTCATCAGCTGCCAGTGCATATCATCCGTAATTCCTACGTTAGAAAGCATGGTCTGAGCATCAGATTCTGCAGTCCAGCCACCCATTTCGTCATAAATTACACCTAGTTCACCGGCTTTAATACCGTCTTCATCAGAGAAATCTTCTTTTGCGTATAACGCATCCATTTCCTCTTTTATCTCAAATAATTTTTTATTACCTCTTAAAACAGCTTCAAGAACTGTAAACTGATCGTAAGCAAAGTGATCCTGCTCCAAAACTGACATTCTTTTCCCTGGTTCCAGAGATACATGCCCTGTTGTAGGATCCTGCTTTCCTGTTAGTATTTTCAGGAATGTAGACTTTCCCGCACCGTTTGCTCCGATGATCCCGTAGCAGTTTCCTTTGGTAAACATAATATTTACCTCGTCAAAAAGAATTCTTTTCCCGAATTGTAAAGATAAGTTAGATACTGTTAACATATAGTTTTGTAAATTTGGCGCAAAAATACGAAAAGAATTTGGGTATTTTGTAATAATATAATAGTCAAGTTTTTAAATGTATGGTATTTTTTATATATTTCATTAACGAAATTTTAAAATGATGAAGATTGAAAAAACAGTTAATATATTAAACAAAAGAGCCCGTTTTGAATATGAGATTCTTGAAGAATATGAAGCGGGGATGGTTTTAACAGGTACGGAAATAAAATCTTTACGTTCATCCAAAGCATCCATCACAGAATCGTTCTGTCAGTTTATTGATGGGGAATTGTACATCATCAACATGATGATTGATGAGTACAAATTGGGAACTTTTTACAATCACAAAACAAAAAGGGAACGGAAATTGCTCTTGCACAAAAAAGAATTACAAAAACTTGAAAAAAAGTTAAAGGATGCTGGGAACACCATAATACCTTTAAAATTATATATCACTGACCGTGGGAAAGCAAAGGTGCTGATAGCGCTTGGTAGAGGGAAAAAACTTTTCGATAAAAGAGAGGCGATAAAAGATAGAGAAAATAAACGGAACCTCGACAGAATATTAAAGAAAAGTTAAAAATCATTTGAAAAACTTTGTATATAAAGAAAAATTATATTTATTTTGCATTATCAATTATTTAATCATTTAATTCTATGAAAAATCTAAAATTAGGAATTTCAGCATTGGCGCTTACTGTTGCCTCTACTGTTTTCGCACAGACTACCAACAATCCGTGGTTAATCGGAGTTGGTGCTCATGCTGAAAACCACGTAGCAGCAAGAGGTAACTTCAGTAATACGTTCTCTGCTAACAATTTGACAAAAAGTATGTTCAATGTGAACAACTTTTCTATTACACCTCCACTATCTAAGTTAACAGTTGCTAGAAACGTTGGTAAAGGTTTAGTAATTGACTGGCAAACTTCTGTTGGAAATGTTGAAAACAAAAGATTCAACATGGGGAAAGAATTTTTCCTAATGACAGGTCTTGGTTTCCAGGCTCACGCTGCAGGTCTTTTATGGAACGAAGAATCTTGGTTTGATCCATATTTAAGAGTTGGTGCTAACTACTTAAGACATGACTATACAGCTCTTACTTTCCCTAGAACATCTGTTGATGCTAACGGTAACGCAATCGAAACTGTAACAAACGGTAAGGATGGTAATGAAAACGGTAAAGCTAACCACTTTACTGTAGCTACAGGTGCTGGTGCTAACTTCTGGGTAACTAAGAACTTCGGTCTTGGTGTTCAGGGAGATTATGTATCAACTCCAGGTGACAAATCTACTGTTGCTAACTTCTGGCAAGCTTCTGCTTCCATCTTATTCAGATTCGGAAACAGAGACAGAGATAAGGATGGTATCCTAGATAAAGATGACCTTTGTCCAGATACTCCAGGTTTACCAGAATTCCAAGGATGTCCTGATACTGACGGTGACGGAGTTCCAGATAAAGACGATCAATGTCCAGAAGTGGCTGGTCCAGTTGAAAACAACGGATGCCCTTGGCCAGATACTGACGGTGATGGTGTAATCGACAAAGATGACGCTTGTCCTACAGTAGCAGGTCCTGCTGAAAACAACGGTTGTCCTTGGCCAGATACAGACGGTGATGGTATCTTAGATAAAGATGATGCTTGTCCTACTGTTCCAGGTCTTCCAGAATACAACGGATGTCCTAAACCAAAAGATGTAATCGCTAAAGAAGCTACGGGAGCTCTTAAAGATATCTTATTTGATTTCAATAAAGCTACTATCAGACCTGAATCTAGTGGTAAATTAGATCAAGCGGCTACAATCATTAAGCAATCTAACGATGGTACATTCTTAGTAACTGGTCACACAGATAAGAAAGGTGCTGATGCTTACAACTTGAAACTTTCTAGACAAAGAGCTGCTTCAGTAGTAGGTGCTCTAGAATCTAGAGGAGTTAATGCAAACCAATTAAAATCTGTAGGAGTTGGAGAAAGAGACGCTACTGTTTCTGAAAAAGCTTCTGATGCAGAAAGAATGGTTGACAGAAAAGTAGTTGTTGAAGCTGTAAACGGTGCTGCTTGGGATGCACTTAAGAAATCTGATCTAGAAGTTGTAGAGAAGAAGACTGTAGTGAAGAAAGCTAAAAAAGCTCCAGCTAAGAAAAAAGCTGCTGCTAAAAAGAAAAAATAATTAATTTTTCTAAATAATGAATACCTCCAATTTGATTGGAGGTATTTTTTTTTTGTTGACTTTTGAGTAATTTTGTTGGAAATTTAAAAATTAAAATGGGAAGAGCATTTGAATATAGAAAAGCTTCTAAAATGGCCAGATGGGATAAAATGGCCAAAACATTCTCTAAAATAGGAAAAGATATTGCATTGGCTGTAAAAGCCGGTGGAACAGATCCCGAATCTAATCCGGCCTTGAGAAGATGTATCCAAAACGCGAAAGGGGCTAATATGCCTAAAGATAATGTTGAAAGAGCTATTAAGAAAGCGAGTGGTGCAGACGCAGAAAACTATGAAGAAATCACTTATGAAGGTTATGGACAAGGTGGTGTTGCTTTTTTTGTAGAATGTACTACAAACAATACAACAAGAACTGTAGCCAACGTAAGAGCTGTTTTCAATAAGTTTGACGGTAACCTTGGTAAAAATGGTGAGCTGGCATTTATCTTCGATAGAAAAGGAATTTTTACCATAGATTTGGCGCAAATCAAAATGGATTGGGATGATTTTGAAATGGAAATGATTGACGGAGGAGCAGAAGATGTAGAAAAAGATGAAGAAGAAGTAATGATTACCACTGCTTTTGAAGATTTCGGTTCTCTATCTCACAAATTGGATGCGCTTGGAATTGAAGCAAAAAGTGCAGAACTTCAAAGAATTCCAAATAATACAAAAGAAGTAAACGCAGAACAGTTCAAGGCTAATATGAAAATGCTTGAGCGTTTCGAAGAAGATGATGACGTGCAAAACGTTTACCACAACATGGAAATTACAGAAGAGCTGATGAACTCTTTATAAAAAATAATATAGCATTCATATACAGTTAATTTTCAATTAGTTTCTTTGTACAAAACTATGAAAAGAAACGTTGAATTAGTTGTTATATCGGATGTTCATTTGGGAACTTATGGATGTAAGGCTAAAGAACTGTTAAGATATCTCAATTCTATCCAGCCTAAAACTTTAGTTTTAAATGGTGATATTATTGATATCTGGCAGTTTAAAAAGTCTTACTTCCCTAAACCTCATCTGAAGGTAATCAGAAAGATTCTTTCACTGGCTACCAAAAACACAGATGTCTATTACATTACAGGCAATCATGATGAAATGTTCCGTAAGTTTACAGATTTTGAACTCGGAAAACTAAAAGTCTGTAATAAAATCTGTCTGAATATAGATCAGAAAAAAACCTGGATTTTTCACGGTGATGTTTTCGATGCATCCGTCCAGCATTCCAAATGGATCGCCAAACTTGGCGGAAAAGGCTACGATCTCCTAATTATTATCAATAATGTTGTAAATTGGTTCTTGGAAAAAATGGGTAAAGAGAAATATTCATTTTCCAAAAAGATCAAAAACAATGTGAAGAAAGCGGTAAAATATATCGGAGATTTTGAACTTACAGCTTCTGAGCTGGCTATTGACAACCAATATGATTATGTAGTATGCGGGCATATTCATCAGCCGCAGATTCGTGAGGTTGTTAATAAAAAAGGGGCCTGTACTTATCTGAATTCGGGTGACTGGATAGAAAACCTTTCTGCGTTAGAGTATCATGATAAAGAATGGAGGATTTTTTATTATGATGAGCATAAACATTTACTGAAAGATGACGAAGCAGAAGAAATCCCGGAAATGGATAATTCAGCTCTTTTAAAAATTGTAACCAACTTTTCCTAAATGAAGATTTTGTATGCATTCCAGGGTACTGGAAACGGGCATGTGGCCAGAGCACAGGAAATTATTCCTCTTCTCAAAAAACATGCATCTGTAGATACCCTGATCAGTGGTCATCAATCGCAGCTGAAGGCTGATTTTGATATTAATTTTCAATACAGAGGTATTTCCCTTCTTTATAATAAAACAGGCGGTTTATCCTACCGAAAAACATTTACCGAAAATAAATTCTTGGAAGCTGCTAAAACAATCAGAGAACTTGACCTGTCGCAGTATGATTTAATTATTAATGATTATGAACCTTTGACAGGCTGGGCTTCCAAACTGAAAAAGCTTCCAATGATAGAACTCAGCCATCAGGCATCCATGAGTTTCCCGGAAACACCAAAACCGAAAAAAAAGGACTTTCTGGGTGAAATGATTCTAAAATATTACGTTCCAAGCGAAAGAAAAATCGGGTTTCATTTTGAAAATTATCATCCACAGATCAAAAAGCCTGTAATCAGAAGAAAAATAAGAAATCTTAATCCCTCCAAACAGGGTTATTATCTTGTTTATCTTCCCAGTTTTGCCGACGAGAATATTATTAAGGTTTTAAGAAAAATTCCTGTAGAGTGGAAAGTGTTTTCTAAATACAGCAAAGTACAGGTTAAAGTAAAAAATGTGGAAGTATTTCCTATAGATGAAAACCAGTATCTGAAATACTTTGAAGGCTGTGATGGAATTTTATGCAATGCAGGTTTTGAAAGTCCGGCAGAAGCATTATTTATGGATAAGAAACTATTTGTGATTCCTATCCATAATCAATATGAGCAGGAATGCAATGCATGTGCCCTTGATAAAATGGGAATTCCCAATTCCAAGGTATTAAATCTTCAGGAAATAATGGAATGGGTGGCTTCTGACCATCATCTGAAAGTGGATTATCCGGATGATATAGAAGATATTCTGGTGAATGAAGTTTTAATTCTTTAGAAATATATCGTCCACATCACTCATTCTCATCATGACGGATCTTGCATAGGAACAGTGCGGGTATACTTTCCAATTATTTTCTCTGGCAAACTTAATGGCTTCTTCCACTAAAAATTTTCCCATTCCTCTTCCTTCAAATTCAGGATGTACCAGGACAAAAGAGATAATGAATTTATGATCTTCAGGGAAAATAGTATAGGTAAGTCTTCCGACTTCTTTTATTTCGTTATTTAAAGTGATGACTCCGCCGTTTCCGGATTTATTGTTTTCAAATTTCATGATTCTGAACTTTATATTAAGGATACAAAAATTGAACCGTCCTTCATAAGCAATAACCTTTGGTTAATTGTTTTTAATTTGACCATTCATCTGTAAAGCAAATTGACTACTGACTTCTTTAATTATCTTTCCCCGTATAATAATTATAATCTTTGATGATTACACCGATAAACTGCCTTTCCGTCATTTTAGTAGGGTCTATTTCCAGCTTCAGAATGCTTTTGATTTTTTCGGACAGCTTACTGATGATCTGGCGGTCGTCTGCTTTCAGAGCTTTGGTATAATTGTCTTTGATAATTCTCATGTCATTATCACTTAAGGCAATTACCTGAGGAAAAGAAGGAACATAATTTTCGTGAATATTCTCCAGAATGGTATGGGAAATATTAATATTGTTCTTTAGAGAAATAACAGCTGTTCCGGAAGCAATGTCACCCAAACGCTGGTTGTTTTTAGAAACAATCATAGAAATAAGTCCTACTACTCCGGCAAATGAAACATCTACAATTCTGAAAACCCATCGGATCATATAATCTGCGAAACTGGCCTGATAACCGTCAATCTTCACTACCTTTATTTTCATAAGCTTTTTACCGGGTGTCTGACCTTCCATCAGGCTTTCCAATACAAGAGGATAAATATAAACAGGAAAGGTAAGGACAAGATATACAGCGCGTATTGACCAGCCGTCAAGTCCGTCCAGAAGATATCCCAAATCAAAAATATTGAAGAACAGATACAGGATAATTACTACGTAAGCAATCCTGATCAGAAGATCAATAATGAAGGCAAGCATCCTTTCTCCTACACCAGCAATATTAAAATTAATATTTACATTTTGTGAGGTATTTATCGCAATTTGAGACATATTTTTTATTATTTTAGCCTTAATAATTATGAGAGAAGTTTATTTCATTAAACAAAATAAAGAAAAATGGTTGGGAATCGAACAGGTTATTCAAGGGAAAATTAAAAAAAATCCTGATGACCTGTCTTCACTGTATATAAACCTGATCAACGATCTTTCTTTTGCCCAGACTTATTATCCCAAAAGCAATACTACCGTTTATCTGAACCATTTATCTGCCCAGATTTTTCAGAAGATTTATAAAACAAAAAGGGTAGAGGAGAACAGACTGATTTATTTCTTCAAAACCGAAGTCCCGCTGCTGATGTATCAGTACCGGAGATATCTGATGTATGCTTTTCTTTTTTTCATCTTATTTACGTCAATCGGAGTACTTTCTGCTATTTATGATAAAAGTTTTGTGAATATTATTCTTGGCGAAGGGTATGTGAATGAAACCGTTGAAAATATTAAAAATAATAATGCTGTAGGGGTTTATCAGAGTGGAAGTACATGGGGTAGTACAATCGGGATTATTTTTAATAATATTCAGGTAGGAGCAAAATTGTATATTTACGGTATTGCCGGAGGAGTGGGAACATTGTTTGCACTGCTTTCCAATAGTGTGATGCTGGGTGCTTTTCAATATTTTTTCTATGATTATGGTGCATTGAAAGACAGTGCAAGAGGAATATGGCTTCACGGAGTTTTTGAGATATTTGCAATGGTAGTGGAAGCAATGTGCGGATTGATTCTGGGAGCTTCTATCTTATTTCCGAGAACATTTTCAAGATTTAATTCGTTTAAAAAAGGATTTAAAGATTCATTTAAGATATTTTTGAGTACGGTTCCTTTCACCATTTGTGCAGGGATTATAGAAGGATATGTCACCAGACATGCATTGAAGATGCCTTTAATATTGAACCTTATCATTATTTTTGGCTCACTGGCAATTATCGGATACTACTATTTTGTGTATCCATCTGTTGTTTACAAAAAAACTAATAAACACATCAATGATACAATTTTATAAAAAAAGAGACTTTGGAACTTTTATCAGTGATAGTTTCAATTTTTTCAAATTATACGGGAAGAATTATTTTAAAAACTATATTCTGATCAACGGTTTGCTTTTGATCTTAATGGTTACCGTCGTAATTTTCGGCTATAAGGAACTTTTTTCACAGATATTCGGATCAAATCTTGGAGGCGAAACCTATTATTTTGAACAGTATTTTTCAGAAAATTCCGGAATGCTGATTACGGTAGGATTGCTGACTTTCCTGCTTTTTATGATTCTGATGATTGTTAATTACCTGTATCCGGTTTTTTATTTAAAAAGAATCGCACAGGGAGCAGAAAAGATAAAAGCGGATGAAATTCTTGGTGACTTTAAAAATAATGCCGGAAGAATCGGAAAACTGTGTCTGGGAATGATCTTTATCGTTACTCCGGCCATTTTATTTGTGGTAGGTTTTTCTTATCTCCTGATTTTTATTATTATCGGGTTGTTTTTGATATTGCTTCTGTATCCCACGATATTCAATTTTACTACATTTCTGATGTATGATTATTTTAATTCGGACAGAGGTTTCTGGGGAAGTCTGAGCTATGCTTTACGCTCTCAGTTTTCTTATCCGAACGGAAGTGAAAAATCACCTTACTGGAAATACTGGGGCTCTGCCTTTGTGATGTTTATTATTATTTACATTGCAACATCTATATTCACATTTATTCCGATGATGTTTTTTTATGGATCATTGCTTACCTCTACACCGGATGGCAATTTTGAACAGAATCCTTTTACCGGAACTGCAGGAATCATTTTTTTCGTATTCTATGGAGTTTCCATGTTACTTTCATTTTTCCTTTCCAACCTGATGTATGTGAATGCAGGATTAATGTATTATGACAGCCGAACAGATCTTCACCAGAAAGTTGAACTTGCAGAAATAGACACGATTGGGATCAATGAATAGAATTCTTTTTTTCATATTGCTTTTCTTCTCCCTTGGGCTGGTTCATGCTCAGGACGATAATCCTACTTCTGATGATCTGGTAGATTCATTATATACAACCGGGCATTACAGGAATATGCTGCGTGCAGATTCTGTACTGATGAAATATCCGGTATCGGAGAATGAAGTGTACCCGAAAACATTTAAAGAAAATATTCCGTCAAGATATAAAGGCAATGAATTTGATTATTCCGTTTCAAAGCCGAGAGAATCTTTCTTTCAAAAGCTGATGCGGAAGATCAATCAGATCATACAGGGGATCTTTGGAGATACGGCACTCACGAAGTCGGCAGAACTTACTACTGTTCTTATCAGACTGTTTGCTATTATTCTTGTTGGATTTCTGCTCTATTTCATCATCAGATATATTATGGGAAAAGACGGGAATTTTATTTTTGGTAAAAAGAATAAAAAGCTGGATCTTAATGTGCAGGAACTTCATGAGAATATCCACGAAATCAATTTTCCTGAAAGTATCTCAAAATTTGAGCTTGCAGGTGATTACCGTTCCGCAGTTCGCTATCAGTTCCTGTTTATTCTTAAAAAACTGAGTGATAAAAAACTGATCAACTGGAATCCTGAAAAAACCAATAAAGATTATGCCCTGGAACTGAAGGCTTCTCATCTGAAAAATGATTTTTCTAATCTGTCTTATATTTTTGATTATGTCTGGTATGGTGAGTTCAATATTGATGAAGAAAGCTACCGGAAATTTAAAAACCAGTATCAGACATTTAAACCATAACAATAATAACCATGAATAAAACTTTCAAAACATATGCTGTAATTTTCGTCATTGTGATGATTATTTTGGCATTGCTTGAAGTTAACAAAAAAGAAACAACAGATTGGCGCAAGAATTTTGATAGTAATGAAAAATCTCCGTTTGGGCTGTTTGTTTTTAATAATGAAGCCAAATATCTTTTTAAAAATAATCTGAAGAAGATTGAACAGGTTCCTTATGAATATTACAGCCAGCACAAAAAAGGAGCTCATAATATTGTAGTCATTGAAAATAACCTTGACGGTGAGTCGTGGAAAAAAATCCTGGCTCAGGTATCTGAAGGCTCAGACGCATTTTTGATGGTAACCCGTATGCCTAAAGAAATTTCAGACAGTATCGGATATTATGATTCTGAAATCTCGTTTGAGGAAGAAAATGTTCTCAAACTTACCGACAAAAAATTTCAGAATGATTTTATTAAGCTGGATAAATTTCCATCAGGAAGAGGATTTTCATTCATAAAACCGGGAGTAGAAGTACTGGGAAAAACGGTTGAGAGAAAGAATACGGATCAGGCGAACTTTATCAAAGTAAAGTTTGGTAAGGGATACATCTATGCTCATGCTGAACCTCTTTTCCTGACGAATTATTATCTTCTGAAACCGGGAAACGTAAAATACGCGCAGGATGTATTCTCATATCTTCAGGATAGGGAAACCCTCTGGTTCGTATCAAACAAAAGTTCTGAATCACGCTTTTTCATGAGATTTATACTGTCAAACCCGGCCTTAAAATATGCATGGTGGGTATTTTTAGGCGGTCTGGTTCTTTTTATCTTCTTTAATGCCAAAAGAAAACAGAGAATAGTTCCTGTAACAGAACCGCTGAGAAATACTTCCCTTGATTTTGTAAAAAGCATTGGAAATCTGTATCTTCAGGAAGGTGATTTTCATGATATGATGGCCAAGAAGGCACAGTACTTCCTGAACAAAGTAAGAATGGACCTGTTGATAGATACCCAGAATGTAGATGAAGAATTTGCTAAAAAATTACATCTGAAAACTGGTAAACCCGTAGAAATGATAGGTGAAGCAATAACACTTATCAAAAAAGCCCAGGATCCTTATGCCAGCGTAATGAAAGAAGACCTTACAAGGATCAATAAGCTCCTTGATGAAATACTTAAATAATATAAAAATATAATAACCTAATGATGTAGTGTTGATCAATGCTATAATCAGTGTTCAGAGAAGGGATACAATTATGCATTCATACATGATTAGAATGATAAATTAAATTTTATTATGGAAAATTTTGATAACCCAAATATAGAAAACCAAAGCTCTATCAATCTCAATAAACAGGAGGAGCAGTTTCAGTCCAGAATTGATATGATTGAACTTCGTACAAGCCTGGAGAAAGTGAAATCTGAGATCGGAAAAGTAATTGTTGGTCAGGAGAAAATGATTGAACATCTTTTGGCAGCATTACTTTCCAATGGCCACGTTCTGATTGAAGGCGTTCCCGGAGTCGCGAAAACAATCACTGCAAAATTATTAGCCAAAACCATTGACGTAGGCTTCAGCAGAATTCAGTTTACACCTGATCTTATGCCTTCTGATATTTTGGGAACATCTGTATTCAATGTGAAAAACTCAGAATTTGAATTTAAAAAAGGACCTATCTTCTCCAATTTCATCCTGATTGATGAGATCAACAGATCACCTGCCAAAACGCAGTCTGCATTATTTGAAGTCATGGAAGAAAGACAGATCACAATGGATGGTACGCGTTATAAGATGGAAGAACCTTTCCTTGTGATAGCTACTCAAAACCCTATCGAACATGAGGGAACATATAGGCTTCCGGAAGCACAGCTGGACCGTTTTTTATTCAAAATCAATGTAGGATATCCTAATCTTGAGCAGGAAATAGCGATCATTAAAAACCAGCACGAAAGTAAAAAAGAAGATAAAACAGAAGGAGTAAACCGGGTTATCACAGCTGAACAGCTGAAAAACTACCAACATCTGGTAAAAGAAATTATTGTAGAGGCCCAACTGATGGAATACATTGCTAAGATTATCATCAATACCAGAGAAAATCAATTCTTGTATCTGGGAGCGTCTCCAAGAGCTTCACTAGCGCTTCTTACCGCTTCAAAAGCATTTGCTGCTATAAGAGGAAGGGATTTTGTAACTCCTGAAGATATTAAAGAAGCAAGCTACGCTGTTTTAAGACACAGAGTCATCGTATCTCCGGAACGAGAAATGGAAGGACTTACAGCAGACGAAATTATCCGCCAGATTTTAGAAGGAATAGAAATACCGAGATAGGTTAGCAGAGAGTAGAGTTTGGATTATAATTCCTAAAACCTATCATCTGCAACCTGCAACCTAACCAATGAAAAATTTATACATCAATACACGTTTCTTTTTTACACTCATCGGAGTGGGGATTCTGTATGTCCTGGCATTTTTCTTTCCGGTGCTCATGTGGGCAGCCCATATTGCACTCCTGATTTGCTTTCTGGCAGCAATGGTAGATTTTCTGTTGCTTTTTAATCAAAAGAATGCATTACAGGTCCAGAGAATTCTGCCGGAAAAACTGTCCAACGGAGATGAGAATTTTGTGAAAATTGATATCAAAAATAATTACAGCTTTACCATAGCTACTAAAATTATTGATGAAATTCCGTTCCAGTTTCAGAAAAGAGATTTTCTGATTGAAAAACAGATCGCTTCAGGAGCGAACACGTTTTTTCAATATTCATTAGAACCTAAGGAAAGAGGAGAATACCATTTCGGAGGACTGAATATTTATGCATCTTCACCATTGGGATTGATCTCAAAAAGATTTATTTTCCAGAAAGATGCTATGCTGCCTTCTTATCCTTCCTTTATTCACCTCAGAAAATATGAGCTGATGGCCATTCAGAGTGAGTTTTTATTGGGCGGAATCAAAAGAGTGAGAAAACTGGGACACACTATGGAGTTTGAGCAGATCAAAGAATATGTACCCGGAGATGATATCAGAACGATCAACTGGAAAGCGACATCGAAGACAAACCGTTTAATGGTTAACCAGTTTCAGGATGAAAAATCACAACGTATTTTTATGCTGATTGATAAAGGAAGAACCATGAAAATGCCTTTCAACGGATTAAGCCTGCTTGATTATTCCATCAATGCAACCATGGCATTGTCTCATATTATTTTGAGAAAAGGAGACAGAGCCGGGATGATGACCTTTTCCAAGAAAGCTGAAAATAAAATTGCTGCTGATAATAAATCCGGACAGCTGAAGAAAATCTCCGAAGCCCTTTATAATATTAAAACAGATTTCTTTGAAAGTGACTTCAACCGTTTATATCAGGATGTAAAATATTCCATCAATCAAAGAAGTTTAATTCTGCTTTTTACCAATTTTGAAACATTGGACGGACT
Source organism: Chryseobacterium vietnamense (assembly GCF_031454475.1). Taxonomy (NCBI): domain Bacteria; kingdom Pseudomonadati; phylum Bacteroidota; class Flavobacteriia; order Flavobacteriales; family Weeksellaceae; genus Chryseobacterium; species Chryseobacterium vietnamense. Next base: position 663,276 of record NZ_JAVDQX010000003.1, read on the forward strand.
GAACAGACAGCTGAAATATCTCCGCGGAATTGCTAAAAACCATTTATTGGTAGTTGTATTCTTCAAGAATTCAGAGTTACAAACACTGATCAACAAAAATCCTGAAAATATGCAGGAAATCTATGATGAGATCATTGCTGAAAAATTTGAGTTTGAAAAGAAACTGATCATCCAGGAACTTCGTAAATATGGAATCTATACCGTTTATACACTTCCGGAAAATCTAAATATCGATGTTATCAATAAATATCTGGAGATAAAAGCGAGAGGAATTTTATAACTTTGCAGAAGCAATAAGCAATAAATAATGAAAATTACACTTAACAGAATAAACGACGATTTTTTATTTGAATGTACCAATGCTCAGGGAAATTCTATTCTTTTGGATAATACTTCCCAGCCGGGAGCCAAGGGAGTTTCCCCAATGGAAAGTGTACTGATGGCAGTAGCCGGATGCAGCGGAATTGATGTCGTTTCTATTTTAAAGAAGCAGCGTCAGGAAATCAAAAGTTTTCAGGCAGAGGTTGAAGGAGAAAGAGTACAGGTAGAAGATGCGAAACCTTTTAAGTCAATTACCGTTAAATTCCTTTTGGAAGGAGAGATTGATCCTAAAAAAGCTCTGAAGGCTGCAGAACTTTCTTTTGAAAAATACTGTTCCGTATCAAAAACATTAGAACCGAATGTAGAAATCGGATACGAAGTCTATGTGAACGGAGAAAAAATATAATCTCTGATATAAAAACAGCAAAAGCCGGATGAATCATCCGGCTTTTTTATTACTCATTACTGATTATTTATTACTCATCTAAAAGGTAAGTCTTGGTTTTATCAGTTTCGCTACAGTGGCAGTCCATCCTGTTTGGTGGGAAGCTCCTACACCACGGCCGTTATCTCCATGAAAATATTCGAAGAAGGTAATATAATTTCTGAAATGTTCATCATAATTGAATTTTGGATTCCCTCCGTTGAAAGCTCTTTGTCCATGTTCATCCTTTAAAAATAGAGAACAAAGTCTTTTGCTGATGTTCTGGGCTACTTCATCAAGATTTTTCTTGTCGCCGCTACCTGTTGGAAGTTCTACTTTCAGGCTGTTTCCATAATAATAATGGAAGCGCTGCAGGCTTTCCACAATCAGGAAGTTGATAGGAAACCAGATGGGTCCGCGCCAGTTGCTATTTCCGCCAAACATACGGCTGTCACTTTCTGCAGGGGTGTAGTAGACCATATTTTCCGTTCCATGCACAGAAAATACAAAAGGATTTTCTTCATATACTTTGGACATCGCACGGATTCCGTAAGAACTCAGGAACTCATTTTCATCAAGCATTCTGGACAGGACCTTTGTCAATCTGTTTTTGCGGAGTATGCTCATCAGGTGTTTTCGTCCGTGCCCTTCTTCGTCCCAGTGGGAAACCAGTTTCGTTAATTCCGGCTTATTTTTTAAGATCCATTCCATTCGGGTTCTGAAATTAGGCATTTTTTCCAATAAGCGATGGTCCACGATTTCAACAGCAAACATAGGAATCAAACCAACAATACTTCTTAATCTCAAAGAAACACTGTCTCCGTTTCCAAGCTGCAATACATCATAGAAAAATCCGTCTTCTTCATTCCACAGCCCTTTTGTGCCTTCGCCCAGATTTTCCATTGCCTCAGCGATATAAAGATAATGTTCAAAAAACTTGATCGCCATATCCTCATACACCTGATAATATTGGGCAAGTTCCATTGCAATACGCATCATATTTAATGCATACATGGCCATCCAGCTGGTTCCGTCTGCCTGTTCGAGGTGCTGGCCGTCCTTTAAAACCATATTACGGTCAAAAGCTCCGATGTTATCAAGACCAAGGAAACCTCCACCGAAAATATTTTTCCCGTTTTTATCCTTCCGGTTGACCCACCAGGTAAAATTGAGCAGGAGTTTCTGGAATACTTTTTCTAAGAATAATAAATCCGGCTTTCCATTATTTTTTTCATCAATTTTAAAAACACGGAAGCACGACCATGCATGTACAGGCGGATTCACATCGCTCATATTCCATTCATAGGCAGGGAGCTGTCCGTTAGGATGCATGTACCATTCTTTTGTAAGAAGTAAAAGCTGTCCTTTGGCAAATTCTGCATCAATGATGGAAAAAGGAACACAGTGAAACGCCAGGTCCCACGTTGCATACCACGGATATTCCCATTTATCAGGCATGGAAATAATATCTTTGTTGTGAAGATGGTTCCATTCCGTATTTCTTACATATTCACTGAAATTTCTTGGTGCTTCAAAATTCGGATCACCTTTCAGCCACTTTCCGATATTATAATGATAAAACTGTTTGTTCCAGAGAAGTCCGGCAAAAGCCTGTCTCTGTACATTTCTTTCATCTTCGTTAACGGTATCACTCTGAATTTCCTGATAAAACTCTTCAGCTTCAGCCTGTCGGGTATTAAAAATTTCATCAAAGTTTTCAAATGGGTCATCATTTTCCTCAGGACTTAATCTGAATTCAAAAATTTTAGATTCTCCTGCGCCTACCATTTCATCAATCAGAAAAGAAGCTTTTGTTCCCCTTTTTTCAGGATTTACCGTATTTGTCTGATGAATAATATAGTTATTGATTCCGTCTTTGAAATAGGTATTTTCAACTGCTGGAGCTCCATACAGTTTTGAAGTATTGGTTTCATTATCACAAAATACACATTGTGCATTTGAATTTCTGGAATACAGCTTTTTGATCGAAATACTGTCGTGGCCAATGGTAATACTTCCGTCATGGGAAGCACTTAGCTCTGCCTTGTAAGTATTATATCCCCATTTCCAGTTGTTTCTGAACCATGCAGTAGGCGCCACTACAATGGGAGCTTCACGCTGGCTTCGGTTGCACACTGTCACTCTGGCCAGAATATCGTTGTGATCAGCTTTACAGTATTCAATAAAAATATCAAAATATTCGTCATTATCAAAAATCCCGGTATCGAAGAGTTCATATTCCGGTTCCTTTTTGCTGCGTCTTCCGTTTTCCGTAAGAATATCATCATAAGGAAACTCGTTGATCGGGTATTTATACACCATTTTCATATAGCTATGGGTAGGTGTATTATCCAGATAATAAAAGATTTCTTTAATGTCTTCCCCATGATTTCCCTGAGGGTTGCTCAATCCGAAGAACCTTTCTTTTACCATTTTGTCTTTCTTATTCCAGAACGAGAAAGCAAAGCATAAGAGCTGCTTTACGTCAGAAATTCCGGCAATACCTTCTTCGCCCCAGCGGTAGGCATAACTTTCGGCATTATTATGATTGGTAAAATTCCAGGCATTCCCGTTCGGGCTATAGTCTTCCCGTACATTTCCCCACTGCCGGTTGCTTACATAAGGTCCCCAGTTTTTCCATTTGGTATCTTGTAATCTATCTTTTTCGGCGGTCATATGGCATCATTTTTCAATACGAAGTTAGTTTTTTTGAAAAGTAATTCCAATTTTTTTCATCTGAACAATTATTAATATGCTTTTGGAACACTTGTATTTAAGGGCTTTTTTAAATATTAAAATAATTTTTTTTTGAAATTAAAAGAAAAGAACTACCTTTGCACCATTCGTTCATTCAAATATTGAAAATGTTATCAAGAAAGGTTGAGGGATTAGACCCTATGAAACCTTAGCAACCCTTTGTGCAAGCAAAGAAGGTGCTACGTTCTACCAAAGTATTTTGGACAGATAACTTACTGAAGTTCTTTTCAGCCATTTCCTGTGGCATTTTCAATTGTATTAAAATTTAATAGAATTGAAAACAGAACTAAACTATATTAATCTTACGTATCAAACCAATTCCGAGAAGGAATACCATATCCCGCTAAGCTATCAGCTTTTCGGGAAAGATCTGTTTACAGCCCCTATCATCTTGATCAACCATGCTCTTACCGGAAACTCAGAGGTATCTGGAGAAAAAGGCTGGTGGAAACAACTGGTAGGAGAAAATCAGATTGTGGATACCAATCAGTATACAGTTCTGTGTTTTAATATACCCGGAAACGGATATGACGATTTTTTAATTGAAGACTATGAAGACTTTACTCCCTCAGATATCGCTTCGATATTTTTGAAAGGGCTTGAAGCTTTACACATCAAAAAGATATATGCCATTATTGGAGGCTCTCTGGGAGGAGGGATTGCCTGGGAAATGCTTGCCAAGCAGCCGAAACTCGCAGAAATATTTATTCCTATAGCCTGTGATTACAGGACACACGACTGGCTTCATGCGCAGTGTCTGGTTCAGAAATTTTTATTGGATGATAAAGAGGAACCATTACAAAAAGCGAGAATTCACGCTATGCTGTGTTACAGAACGCCACAGTCACTCAATGACAGATTTCAAAACCAATATAATCAGGACAAACAACGCTTGGAATCAGAAGACTGGTTGGTTTATCATGGTAATGCGCTAAACGAAAGGTTTAGTTTAAAAGCGTACAAACTGATGAACCATCTGCTGATGAATATAAACGTTGCCGAAGAAGCACTGGAGAACATACAGGCACGAATGCACATGATCTCCGTAGATACAGACTTATTCTTCCCGGCTTCTGAAATCCGAATGTGTTTTGAAGACTTAAGAGAGAAAAATAAGAATGTTTCTTATCACGAGATCCAATCTATGCACGGGCATGATGCCTTCCTAATGGAATATCAACAATTAAATAATATCATTAAAAACATTTTATAGAAGTAATGAAAAATGCTAACGAAATAAAATTTTTGAAGAACAGATCAATCGTCAAATTTGAAGGAGAAGATTTCCTGGGAGAAATCGGGATTGACGGACGAATTTTTAAAGCGCTTACTTTGGCGCGTATCAGTGTAGGGGTAATTTCTCAGCAGGCCATAGAAAACGGAATTTCTATTCTGGTTCATGAAAATGATGCAGAGAAAGCAGTTGCCTGTCTTATTGATGAATTTGAAGAAGAAAGAAAATCAGGAAAAGTTTCCCAGATCTATAGTATCAATAATGTTTCTGTCATTGGTTTTGTAGCAGAAGATTTTAATAAAGTCTTTGCTGAGCTGGCAAGAAACAATGTTTTCCCATTGCTTTTGAATCAGGTAGCAGGAGAAAACAGAGTGAATATCGTAGTAACATCTTCACAGGATGAAAAAACAAGAAACATCATAGAATCTGAAATTTTCAAAAAGCCAAAGACCGTTCATCTGGCAATTATTGGTCACGGAAACGTAGGAAAAACATTGATAGAGCAGGTGCTGGAATCTGCTGAAGAAATTAAAAAACGTAAAAAAATAGACCTTAAAGTAGTTGCGGTAGCCAATTCAAAGAAAATTGCCTTCAACAAAAAAGGGTTTGATGCCAATTGGGGGGATGAGGTTTTAACAGCAGAACATCCATCAAATGTTGAAGAACTGATCAATTTCTCCAATGAAAATCAACTGGAAAACCTGATCGTTGTGGATAACACGGCAAGCAAGGACTTTGTGAAGAACTATCATGCCCTGGCAGAAAACGGATTTGATCTGGTTTCATCCAACAAAATTTTCAATACCCTTCCGATAGAAGAATACAGAAAACTAAGATATACGTTGAATAAAAATAACAGACGTTATCTATATGAAACGAATGTAGGTGCTGGATTACCGTTAATTGACACTATCAAATTATTACACCTTTCTGGAGAAAATATTACAAGAATCAAAGGCGTATTCTCCGGGACATTAAGTTATGTGTTCAACAATTTTTCTTTGAGAGATGATAAATTTTCAACCATCATCAACGAAGCTCTGGAAAAAGGATACACAGAACCGGATCCGAGAGAAGACTTATCAGGAAATGACGTTGCTAGAAAACTATTAATCCTGGCAAGAGAATTAGACCTGATCAATGAATTCGGAGATATCAATATTCAAAATCTGGTTCCGGAAAGCTTACTGGAGGTTTCAAAATCAGAATTCCTTTCAAGATTGGAAGAGCTGGACGAAGAATATCAGAAAATAAAGGAAAACCAGGAACCAGGACATGTATTGAGATATGTTGGAGACCTACATGGTGATTTACAGAAAGATAAAGGGGAGCTGGATGTTAAATTGATTTCCGTTCCTGCAACCTCCGCATTAGGACAGCTGAAAGGTTCAGATTCAATCTTTGAAATCTACACAGAAAGCTATGGTGAAAATCCAATTGTGATTATGGGGGCCGGAGCCGGAGCTAAGGTGACAGCAAGAGGAGTATTCGGAGATATTTTAAGAGTAAGTGAAACGAAATAATATTTAATGTAACAATCTACCAGTTTAACAGTGTAACAATTACTGCAATTGTCATTCTGAGCATAGCGAAGAATCCAATAGTTACCCTGCTGAATTGACAAATTAAAACTATATGGAAAATTTTGAAACATCAGCAATAAGAACTCAAACGGAAAGATCTCAGTTTGACGAGCATTCTACACCGCTATATCTTACCTCCAGTTTTATATTTCAGGATGCAGAAGATATGAGAGCAAGCTTTGCAGAAGAAAAGCCTAAAAATTTATACAGCCGTTTCTCTAATCCAAACGTAACAGAATTTACAGATAAGATCGTTAAAATGGAAGGTGCAGAAGCTGGATATGCCTTTGCAACAGGAATGGCAGCCATCTATTCTACATTTGCCACATTATTGAATGCCGGAGATCATATCGTAAGCTGCCAGTCAGTATTCGGTTCTACCCATACGTTGTTTACCAAATATTTCCCGAAATGGAATATTGAAACCTCTTACTTCAAAGCAGAAGATGCAGAGAATGTAGAGCAATATATTAAACCCAATACAAAGATCTTATATCTTGAAACACCTACCAATCCGGCAATTGAAATCCTGGATCTTGAATTCTTCGGGCAGATTGCCAAAAAACATAACCTTATCTTTATTGTAGATAACTGTTTTGCAACACCTTATCTTCAGCAGCCTATCAAATATGGTGCAGATATTGTTGTACACTCAGCAACGAAACTGATTGACGGACAGGGAAGAGTTTTAGGAGGAATAGCCGTAGGAAAAGAAGATCTGATCAGAGAAATTTATCTTTTCGCAAGAAATACAGGACCTGCATTGTCTCCTTTTAATGCCTGGGTATTATCAAAAAGTTTAGAAACATTGGCAATCCGTGTAGAAAAGCACTGTGAGAATGCATTGAAGGTAGCTGAGTTTTTAGAAAGCCATCCGAACGTAGAATTGGTAAAATACCCATTCCTGAAATCCCATCCTGGTTATGAGGTAGCCAAAAGGCAGATGAAACTTGGAGGAAATATTGTAGCGTTTGAAATAAAAGGCGGAATAGAAGGGGGAAGAAACTTCTTAGATAAGATACAAATGTGTTCACTGTCTGCTAATTTAGGTGATACAAGAACGATCGTTACGCACCCGGCATCCACAACACACTCCAAACTGTCGGACGAAGAAAGAAATGAAGTAGGAATTACAGCGGGATTAGTACGTTGCTCAGTAGGGCTGGAAAATGTAGAAGATATTATTGCAGATCTGAAGCAAGCCTTGGATTAATTCAAACATCTGCAGACTTACTAAAATAGATAAAATGAAAAATTCAGAACAATTATATAAAGCTTTATCCGAAAGAATTTTAATTCTTGACGGAGCGATGGGAACAATGCTTCAGAGATACAAATTCGAAGAAGAAGATTACCGCGGAGAGCGTTTCAAAGATTGGGAACATCCTGTAAAAGGAAATAATGACCTGCTTTCTCTGACACAGCCTCAGGCTATTGAAGAAGTTCACAAGAAGTACCTTGAAGCAGGAGCTGACATCATTGAAACCAATACGTTTTCAGGAACTACCATTGCAATGGCAGATTATCACATGGAAGATCTTGTATATGATCTGAATTATGAATCTGCAAAAATTGCCAGAAAAGCCTGCGATGAGTACACCGCAAAAAATCCTGATAAGCCGAGATTCGTAGCAGGATCTATCGGGCCAACGAACAGAACCGCGAGTTTAAGTCCGGATGTGAATGATCCCGGTTACAGAGCCATCACCTTTGAAGAATTGAGAGTAGCATATAAACAGCAATGTGAGGCATTGCTGGATGGAGGTTCAGATATCCTTCTTGTAGAAACCATCTTTGATACCTTGAACGCAAAAGCAGCTTTGTTTGCCATTGATGAATTACAGGATGAGAGAGGAATCAAAATTCCGATTATGGTTTCAGGAACCATTACCGATGCTTCAGGAAGAACATTGAGCGGCCAGACAGCGGAAGCTTTTCTGATTTCCGTTTCCCACCTGAATTTATTAAGTGTAGGTTTCAACTGTGCATTGGGAGCAGATCAGCTGACTCCTTATCTTGAAACACTGGCCCATAATTCAGAATTCTACGTTTCAGCGTATCCTAATGCCGGTTTACCAAATGCGTTCGGAAAATATGATGAAACCCCCGAAGATATGGCGAGACAGATTAAAGAATATGTTGAGAAAGGACTGATCAATATTATCGGAGGATGTTGCGGAACCACACCAGAGCATATCAAAGCGATTGCAGATCTGGTGAAAGATTATCCACCTAGAAAATTGAAGGAATTTGTCTGATTTGATAGATTTTTTTAATTAAAATCAAGAATGAAGGCTGGATTATAAATGTTAACTTTAAGTAAACCACAAAGTTAAATATATGGAAAAGCCAATTTACTTAAAAGATTCGGAGGATGTCAGATTATTTAATGAGCTGAGGAAGAAAGTGAACCAAAGAGTAGAAGCCATTTCTGAGAACAGAGATATCTATATTCAGATCAAAGCGGTACTACTCCCATTGGTCTATGTTGGCTTATATGTTCTGGCTGTTTTGAATGCTGAAAAGCACTGGATCTATATTGTGAGTTTTGTTCTGATGGGAATTTCTTTGGTTTTAATTTATTTAAACTTAATCCACGAAGCAGCCCACAACAATATTTATAAGAGTAAAAGACTTAATGGGCTGGTTCTTCACATTTTTGATTTTATAGGTGCCAACTCTTATATCTGGAAAAAAAGACATATCGCAAGCCATCATGCCTATCCTAATGTAGATGGATGGGATACGGATATCGAACAAAGCGGATTACTTTTAATCGTACCTTGGATTAAAGCGAAAGGAGTACAGAAGTATCAGGACAAGTTTTTCTTTTTAGTATATCCTTTGTATTTGTTTAACTGGATGTTTATAAGAGACTTCAGAGATTTTTTTGATAAAGAAAGAGTGATTTTAAAAACCCAGGGAAAGATTCCCACTATTGAAAAAGTAAAAATGATCTGTTATAAACTGTTCTACTTCTTTTATCAGATTGTGGTTCCTGTGGTGTTCTTTAAAGTATCAATAGGATTGGCTTTAGGAGCGTGGTTTTTACAGGTGATATCAGCAAGTATTTTTGCCTTGTTTGTGTTATTGCCTTTGCATCCGCTCCCTGATAATGCCTTTCCAAAATTAAATAAAGAAAAAGGTCTTCCATTCAGCTGGCTTCGTCATCAGTTTGAAGTGACCAATGATTTAAAAGAAAATAACTGGCTGGTAAGAAATGTGTTGGGGAACTTCAATTTTCATGTTGCCCATCATCTTTTTCCTAATTACAGTTATATGTATTACAATGAAATTACAGAGGAGATTGAGGAATTTGCTAAAGAGCATGGGTTAGCATACAAGAGATTTCCACTGATTACAGCTTTAAGTAAGCATAGGGATTTATTGAAGCAGAATGCCAATAATGCCTACTATATTTTAGAAGAATAAAATGAAGTATTTAAGATTATCAGGCCTCGAGCCTCTTATCATAACGCCGGAAAGTAATTTCATCAACGTTGGTGAAAGAACTAATGTTGCCGGTTCCAAAAAGTTTTTAAGACTCATCAAAGAGGAGAAATTCTCTGAAGCATTAGATATTGCCCGCCATCAGGTAGAAGGAGGTGCCCAGATCCTGGACGTTAACTTTGATGATGGATTGATTGATGGAAAAGCATCGATGATCAAATTCCTGAACCTAATTGCTTCCGAACCGGATATCGCAAGAATCCCAATCATGGTAGACTCTTCCAAATGGGAAATCCTGGAAGCAGGTCTTCAGGTAGCTCAGGGAAAATGTGTAGTGAATTCTATCAGCTTAAAAGAAGGCGAGGAAGAATTTATCAAACATGCAAAAGCCATTAAAAGATATGGAGCAGCAGTCATTGTAATGGCATTTGATGAGGTAGGGCAGGCTGACAATTTTGACCGAAGAATTGAAATTTCAAAACGTTCCTATAATATCTTGGTCAACCAGCTTGGTTTTCCGGCAGAAGATATCATTTTCGACTTAAATATCTTTCCGGTGGCAACAGGAATGGATGAACACAGAAGAAATGCCATCGACTTTATTGAAGCTACACGCTGGGTAAGACAAAATCTTCCTTATGCATCCGTGAGTGGGGGAGTGAGCAATGTTTCCTTCTCTTTCCGCGGAAATGATACCGTACGGGAAGCCATGCACTCTGTATTCCTTTACCATGCCATTCAGGCAGGAATGAACATTGGTATTGTAAACCCGGCGATGCTGGAAGTGTATGATGAGATCAATAAAGAATTACTGGAGCTTGTAGAAGATGTAATTCTGGATAAACGGGAAGATGCTACAGAAAGACTTCTCGACTATTCAGAAAAGCACAAATCAGTAAAAAAAGAAAAAACTGAAGATCTGGAATGGCGAAACAATCCGTTACAGGATAGAATTACCCATGCCCTGGTAAAAGGAATTGACCGTTTTATTGAAGAAGATGTAGAAGAAGCAAGACAATCTGCAGAAAGACCACTTCATGTTATCGAAATTAATCTGATGACAGGAATGGGAGTCGTAGGCGATTTATTTGGAAGCGGAAAAATGTTCCTTCCTCAGGTAGTAAAGTCTGCAAGGGTGATGAAAAAAGCAGTAGCCTATTTACAGCCGTTTATTGAAGCTGAAAAAGACGGATCAAGACCTGCCAATGGAAAGATTTTAATGGCAACTGTGAAAGGGGATGTGCATGATATCGGTAAAAATATTGTGAGTGTTGTGCTGGGTTGTAACAACTATGAAATTGTCGACCTTGGAGTAATGGTTCCTGCTGAAAAGATTATCCAGACAGCCATTGCAGAAAAAGTAGACGTTATAGGATTAAGCGGACTGATTACACCAAGTTTGGATGAAATGGTGTACATCGCTTCAGAATTGGAAAGACAAAATTTAGATTTTCCTTTACTGATCGGTGGTGCTACAACTTCAAAGGCACATACTGCAGTGAAAATCGATTTGAAATATAAAAATGCAGTCGTTCACGTGAATGATGCTTCCAGAGCTGTAAACGTAGTAAGTTCATTGCTGGGTGACAGAAATAAAGAATATGTTTCGGATTTAAAGAATGACTACTCTGATTTCAGAGAAAAGTTCCTGAACAGACAAGTGGATAAAGACTATGTTTCCATAGAAGAAGCAAGAGAAAATAATTTTAAAATTGATTGGGAAAACGAAGAGATATTCACTCCGAATAGCGTGGGAATAAAAGTCATCGAGAATCAGGATCTGCGAGAACTTCTTCCTTTCATCGACTGGTCTCCGTTTTTCAGAAGCTGGGATCTTCACGGAAAATACCCGAATATTCTCGAAGATGAGGTAGTGGGCGCTCAGGCGAAAGAACTGTTCAAAGATGCTCAGGTGATTCTGAAAAGAATTCTGGATGAGAAGCTTTTAACCGCAAAAGCCATCTTTGGAATCTTTAAAGCCAATTCCAATGAATCGGATGATATCCTGATTTTTGATGAAAATAATAATGAACAGGCGAAGTTTTTAACCCTGAGACAGCAGGCTCAGAGATCAAAGGGGAAAGATTATCTCGCTCTAAGTGATTTTATCGCCCCTCAAAGTTCAGGAAAAACAGATTATGTAGGAGCGTTTTGTGTAACCACTGGATTTGGTACAGATGAACTGTCTGCGGAATATGAAAAAGCCAATGATGATTACAATTCCATCATGGTGAAAGCTTTGGCAGACCGTTTTGCAGAAGCCTATGCAGAATTTTTACATAAAAAAGTCAGAACAGAATACTGGGGCTATGCCAATCAGGAAAATTTAAGCAATGAAGAATTGATTGCCGAAAAATACAAAGGAATCCGTCCGGCTCCCGGATATCCGGCCTGCCCGGATCACCTGGAAAAGAAAACCATCTGGGATCTTTTAAAAGTGGAAGAAAATACCGGTGTTTTCCTTACAGAAAGCCTTGCGATGTTCCCAACAGCATCTGTTTCCGGGTATTATTTCGGAAGCCCGCATGCCAAATATTTCGGATTAGGAAAAATTACAGAAGACCAGCTTGAAGATTATGCAGCAAGAAGAGGTTGTAGCATCCAGGAAGCGAAAAAATGGTTGTCACCAAATTTAGCAGATTAACATTGACATGAAGATAACAGAACACATTAAAAATGCAAATGGAAAAACTTTATTCTCCTTAGAAGTTGTTCCGCCACAAAAGGGAATAGGTATTGAAGATCTTTATACCAACATAGATCCGTTGATGGAGTTCAAACCTCCTTTCATTGATGTTACTACTTCCCGAGAAGAATACATCTATCTGGACAAAGGGAATGGCCTTATGGAGCGTCGTATCACAAGAATGCGCCCTGGAACCTTAGGAATCTGTGCAGCTATTCAACATAAATATAATGTAGATACAGTTCCACATCTTCTTTGCGGTGGTTTTACAAAGGAAGAAACAGAATATCTGTTGGTAGACTGTATGTACCTCGGAATAGATAACGTAATGGCCTTAAGAGGAGATGCTATGAAAGGGCATCAGTATTTTGAGCCTACGCATGGAGGGCATGCCAGTGCAATGGATCTTGTCAACCAGATTAATGATCTTGGAAGAGGAAAATACCTTCATAACGAAGAGCAGGTGAGTGATGAATTGAATAAATTTTGCATCGGCGTAGCCGGATATCCGGAAAAACATATGGAAGCCCCTTCCATGAACTATGACCTGAAATGGTTGAAACAAAAAGTAGATGCCGGGGCAGATTATATCGTAACCCAGATGTTCTTTGACAATAAAAAGTATATTGAGTTCGTTCAGAAAGCAAGAGAAATGGGAATCACGGTTCCGATTATTCCGGGAATCAAACCTATTGCAACAAAGAAACATTTGAAAATCCTGCCACAGGTATTCAAAATAGACCTTCCCGAAGAACTCATCAATGAAGTGGAAAATGCAAAAAATAATGAAGCCGTAAAACAGATCGGAATAGAATGGTCCATTGCCCAATGCAAAGAATTGCTAGATTTTGGAGTTCCTGTTCTGCACTTTTACTCAATGGGGAAAAGTGATAATATTAAAAAAGTAGCCGGTGAGCTATTCTAATAAAAGTACCAAAATGAAGGAACCCTGCCGTAAAAAGCAGGGTTTTTATTTTTAAATCTGGTAAAGAGATGAAGAAGCCGTAGGCTATACATCCGCTTAGAAAGAATCAATGAAGTTGATTTCGGCTTAGCCTCCTCAAAAATAATACAGCGGCAGATAAAATCTTTGTGTCAAATATCCTAAAGCATCCATTAAAAACTTCCATCTTCCTTTAAAGAATCGGATGTCTCTCAAACTCCTTATTCCTGTCAAACAAATACCGGTATGTAGCCAGTTTTCGGGTAACAGTGGTATCAAGAACTTCGGCAATCTTGATCATCTTAGGGTTGAAATCACCAATCCACTGCAGCTCTGTAATCGTAAAATCCGTATGCTTTCTTAAATGCTGAGTTCCTTCCCAGATCATATATCCGTCAATGCCCTTCTTTTGCCATTCAGGGACAACACCGAAAACAAGCCCCACCATTTTTTCATTCTTTTTAAAACGCTTTAAAAACAAAAATTTTAGCTTTTCAAAAATTCCGAACTTTCCATTCAGATATTTAAACCACTGGTTGAGGTCAGGCATATTGATCCACATCGCAATAGGTTTATCATTTTCATATACAAACCATGAGATATGCTCATTAATGATAGGCTTCATTGTCTTGAACATCTTCAGAACCTTTGCTTCTTCCAAATGCTTTCCTTCGCCGTGTGAAGCCCATGCTTTATTATAAACTTCTGTAAAATCCTTTGCAAATTTTGGGAGATTATTCTTTTTGATAGGCTGTGCAGAAATGGCAGGATTTCTTCTGTTCTTTTCATGCGCAATGGTAAAGATCCTTGAAACTTCTGCAAAAATAGGTCTGGTAAAGCAAAGCTGCTCAAAATACACCTGGAATCCATAATTTTCAAAAAGATCTTTGTAATAAGGGAAGTTGTAATTCATTCCAAACAATGGCTCAATAAAACCTTCCGTTAAAAGTCCCCAGAATTTATCTCTTTCCCCAAAATTGATAGGCCCGTCCATAGCCTCTATATCCTTTCCCTGAAGCCAGTTTTTACAGTAATCAAAAATAAAATTAGCCGTTTCCTGATCATTAATACAGTCGAAAAAGCCAATTCCTCCTGTAGGCTGATTTTGCTCATAATATCCATTCACAAAAACAGCTACTTTACCAACGGTCTTGTTATGTTTTTTAAACAAAAATCGCTCACATTCTCCTTTTTTGAAGAATTTATTTTTTTCAGGATCAAAAATTTCCTCAATATGTTTATCTAAAGGGCGGATATAATTTTTGTCGTGTTGATAAAGGCGGGCCGGGAATTCCAGAAATTCCCTTTTATGGAGTTGGTTTTGTACTTGTTCGACAATAATCATATGTTTTTTTATCAGAAATGGCTATAAAAGATAATGTTTTTCATCTCATTTGAAATAGAGAAAAAGATATTATCCGTATTTTTGCTGCAAATTAAATAAAAATGGTTGATTTTACGGATAACGACGATGATATTTTCACTGGAAAAGAACATACGCCTATAAGGGAAGATGCTTTTGATAAATCGCCACAGGAAAAAATTGAAAAAATTACTGAGCTTTTTGGCGAGATCATGGAAACGCTGGGAATGGACATGACAGATGATTCTCTGAAGGACTCTCCAAGACGTGTAGCCAAAATGTATGTGAACGAAATTTTTGGAGGACTCCTTCCTGAAAACAAACCGGGAATCTCCACTTTCTCCAACAAATACAAATACCGCCAGATGTTGGTGGAAAAAGATATCACCGTATACTCTTTCTGCGAGCACCACTTTTTACCTATCATAGGAAGAGCACATGTTGCTTATATTTCCAATGGAGAAGTAATTGGCCTTTCAAAAATCAACAGAATTGTTGATTACTATGCGAAAAGACCACAGGTTCAGGAAAGACTTACCATGCAGATTGTAGATGCTTTGAAAGAAGCCTTGGGAACTAAAGATGTTGCGTGTATCATTGATGCAAAGCACCTTTGCGTTAACTGCAGAGGAATAAAAGATACCGCAAGTTCTACCATTACTGCAGAACTAAGTGGTATTTTCAGAACAAACCCTATAACAAGACAGGAATTCTTACATTATGTTGGAAGCCATGCAAAGCTTGATTAATAAATAATGAACTACCAGATTCTTAAAAATATTATTGATGCCGAGCTTCAGAGATTTCAAAATATCACTGAAGAAGAATGGTTATATAGAAGTTCTTCGGAAAAATGGTCCAAAAAAGAAATTATTGGCCATCTTTGTGACAGCGCTTTTACAAATATCCGTAGATTTGTTGTGACACAATATAAAGAAAACGAAAATATTGTATATGACCAGAATTTTTGGGTAAAAGCTCAGAACTATCAGAATGTTCCTACTTCAGATCTTATTGATTTGTGGAAGTCTTTGAACTATCAGATTGTTCATATTGTAGAAAATATCCCGGATGAAGCATTACAGAGAACCTGTGATACCACCAAAACAGAACCTCGGGTGTATACGTTGGAGTTTATTATCGAGGATTATGTAGATCATTTACAGCATCATTTAAAAGCGATTTAATTATGATAAAATTTAAAAAAGTTTCAGATAAGATTTTTATCACAACAATTATTTGTTGTGACAGATGTAATTTTTAACTCAATTTTGAATCTTTAAAATCATTAAATCTTTTAACTTAAAAATAAATGCAATTAAAAATATATAACTCGCTTACAGCAGAAAAAGAAATATTCAAACCTATCTTGGAAGGAAATATCGGAATGTATGTATGTGGACCTACCGTGTACAGCAATGTACATTTGGGAAATGTAAGAACTTTCCTTTCTTTCGATTTTATCTACCGTACCCTGACGCATTTGGGATACAAAGTAAGATACGTAAGAAATATTACTGATGCAGGTCACCTTACCGATGATGGAAATGTAGATAATGACAGATTCGTAAAACAGACCAGACTTGAAAAGCTGGAGCCTATGGAAATTGTCCAGAAATATACTGTAGATTTCCACAAAGTCCTGGATATGTTCAATCTGCTGCCACCCAACATCGAACCTACCGCTACAGGACATATTGTAGAACAGATAGAATTAACCCAAAAGCTGATTGAAAGAGGCTTTGCTTATGAAAGCAACGGTTCAGTATACTTTGATGTATTAGAATACAACAAACGAGGACTGAACTATGGTGAACTTTCAAAACGTAATATAGAAGAACTTTTCGCCAATACCAGAGACCTTGACGGACAGGGCGAAAAGAAAAACCCACAGGATTTTGCATTGTGGAAAAAAGCATCTCCAGCCCACATTATGAGATGGAATTCCCCTTGGGGAGAAGGTTTCCCGGGATGGCACCTGGAATGTACTGCAATGAGTACAAAATATCTGGGTGAAACATTTGACATCCATGGAGGAGGAATGGACCTTAAATTCCCTCACCACGAATGTGAAATTGCACAAGGAAAAGCTTGCAATGATGCCGCACCGGTAAATTACTGGATGCACGCCAATATGCTGACGATGAATTCTCAGCGTATGAGTAAATCTACAGGAAACTATATCCTTCCCATGCAGTTGGTTACAGGAGATAATGACTTCTTTGAAAAACCTTTCCATCCTTCAATTGTACGTTTCTGCTTCCTGCAGGCGCACTACAGAAGCGTTCTGGATATTTCAAACGATGCCATGATAGCCAGTGAAAAAGGATTCATCAGATTGATGGAAGCAGTGAAAGTATTGAATTCTATTACTCCTGATGATACAAAACAATCCGGTTTCAGCCTGAAAGAGTGGAAAGATAAAGCCTATGAAGCTTTAACAGATGATTTCAATTCACCAATTCTGATTGCCCACCTGTTTGAAGCAGTGAAATACATCTTTGCTCTGAACGATGGTAAAGAAACGATCTCAACAGAAGATCTTGAAGATTTGAAAACCACTCTCAATGCCTTTATCTTTGATGTTCTTGGACTACAGACCGTAGAAGAGAATAACAATGAAAAGCTTGATCAGACCCTAAAAGTTTTGATTGAATTGAGAAATCAGGCAAGAAAATCCAAAAACTTCGAGCTTTCAGACCAGATCAGAGACAAATTGCTTGCAGAAGGTATCGAATTAAAAGACGGAAGAGACGGAACATCATACGTTCTGAACTAGAAAATATAACTTCGTTTTATCCCCATTCCGTAGGAGTCCCTTATATACAGGATTCTTACGGAATGTTTTTTTATATCCTCCAGAAAATATATATCACTATTTTACACTCCGCATTTCTATTCTCTTCTCAATACCCTTACACTTTTTCACCTTCCAACCTCTTACATTCTCACTCTCGAGCTTCTTCACTTTCAAACCCTCCAACTCTCCAGCTCTCCAACTTTCTCAGGAGCTTTATCCTGCTATCCATTCATACTCCTCGCGCCAGCGCACTCCCACGCCCAGTCCCACCCACTCTCCAACCCATGCTGCGGGGTAACCATTACTATCAGGGCTAGGGCAGGAGCTATCAATTATCAATTATCAATTATAAATGATGAATGATGAATGATGAATGATGAATGATGAATGATGATTTTCGGGGTAGGAGTGTACAGTGGTTCGGGTTTTTGTGTTGCGGGTTTCGAGTTTCCATGTAGAAAGGAACATTGGTAGTGAATTTTTCCTATTGCTGATTTCTATGGAAGCTGGTTATTGAGTATAAATTCTCTATTCCCATTGTGTCATTGTACAGAAATCCAAACTTCTTTACAAAAGCTCTTAAAGGATGTAAGTTGGCAGGTTGCTATCTAAGACTTTTTTTAGCAGTTAGTATTAGCTGTGTCATGCTGAGCGGAGTCGAAGCATTTTATTAATTATGGGTATAGGATTTAAATCCTATTACTCTATATTATATATGATGTACTCTTTAACATTTCCCATCCTATATTATATATAATATAAATGCGGACATCTTATTTGTGCAGATCCAGGAGATCTGTAAATATTCAATAGGAACGGGCTTTAGCCCGTTTAGTAAAAAATAATTCCTTAGTTTGGCTTTAGCCAAAACTTATATATAGTGTATTAATTTAAAAAAAGCTCTACTATATAATATATATACCTTCTTTTGATCAATGGTCACCCTAAAAACCCCGCATCTCGAAACTCTCCCGAATGATCCATTTTCACCCTCTCCAACGCTCAAACTCTCCAACCCTCCCACACTCTCACCCGATCCCCAAACAAATGTTTAAAATTTTTCAC